>NZ_JALBYP010000035.1:0-502500 GCF_022678485.1 Aliiroseovarius sediminis | reverse complement strand
GATCAAATCAAGCGCGAGAAGGGCGTTTGGTGAATGCCTTGGCAGTAAGAGGCGATGAAGGACGTGATACTCTGCGATAAGCTTTGGGAAGGTGAGAATAGCCGTTATACCCAGAGATTTCCGAATGGGGCAACCCACCTGACAGTTTGATATAATTGCCCATCGTGGCAGCTTATATCTTTCTGAGACAGGTATTTATAGACTGAATACATAGGTTTATAAAAGCAAACCCGGGGAACTGAAACATCTAAGTACCCGGAGGAAAGGACATCAATTGATACTCCCCTAGTAGCGGCGAGCGAACGGGGACCAGCCGAGCCTTGAGTGTGGATAGAATGTGTTGGAAAGCACAACCAGAGTGGGTGACAGTCCCGTATATGAAGCATGATAGGACGTATTAAGTAGGGCGGAACACGTGAAATTCTGTCTGAAGATCGGAGGACCACCTTCGAAGGCTAAGTACTCCTTACTGACCGATAGTGAACCAGTACCGTGAGGGAAAGGTGAAAAGCACCCCGACGAGGGGAGTGAAACAGTACCTGAAACCGAACGCCTACAATCAGTCGGAGGCCCCTTGCGGGCTGACGGCGTACCTTTTGTATAATGGGTCATCGACTTGGTCTATCTAGCAAGCTTAAGCCGTTAGGTGTAGGCGCAGCGAAAGCGAGTCTTAATAGGGCGTCGAGTTAGATGGATCAGACCCGAAACCGAGTGATCTAGGCATGGCCAGGTTGAAGGTGCAGTAACATGCACTGGAGGACCGAACCCACTTCTGTTGAAAAAGAACGGGATGAGCTGTGCCTAGGGGTGAAAGGCCAATCAAACTCGGAGATAGCTGGTTCTCTGCGAAATCTATTTAGGTAGAGCGTCATACGAATACTCTCGGGGGTAGAGCACTGAATGGGTAATGGGGGCCTACAGCCTTACTGATCCTAATCAAACTCCGAATACCGAGAAGTACTATATGGCAGACACACAGCGGATGCTAACGTCCGTTGTGGAGAGGGAAACAACCCTGACCTACAGCTAAGGCCCCTAATTCATGGCTAAGTGGGAAAGCAGGTGAGACGACCAAAACAACCAGGAGGTTGGCTTAGAAGCAGCCATCCTTTAAAGATAGCGTAACAGCTCACTGGTCTAAATTAAGTTGTCTTGCGGCGAAGATGTACCGGGGCTCAAGCCATGAGCCGAAGCTTAGGGTGTGCACTTTGTGCATGCGGTAGCAGAGCGTAGTGTGACATAGTTCCATGTCTCTTAACTCATTTGTTGTATTGTTTTGTCTGTTTGAGGCTGGTCCTCAAGTAGCGAAGCGGTAGGACATCAAAAATGAGTGTCGGAGACACGGAGCTTTCTGTGAAGCGGGCGCGTGAGCGATCCCGTGGAGAGATCACTAGTGAGAATGATGACATGAGTAGCGACAAACAGGGTGAGAGACCCTGTCGCCGAAAATCCAAGGGTTCCTGCTTAAAGCTAATCTGAGCAGGGTAAGCCGACCCCTAAGGCGAGGCCGAAAGGCGTAGTCGATGGGAACCAGGTTAATATTCCTGGGCCATGAGGTGGTGACGAATCTCGGAGGTAGTTCATCCTTATTGGATTGAATGGGCTGCTGAGAGGTTCCTGGAAATAGCCCCTCTATTAGATCGTACCCTAAACCGACACAGGTGGATAGGTAGAGCATACCAAGGCGCTTGAGAGAACGATGTTGAAGGAACTCGGCAAAATACCTCCGTAAGTTCGCGAGAAGGAGGCCCAGTTTCTACGCAAGTATTGACTGGGGGCACAAACCAGGGGGTGGCGACTGTTTACTAAAAACACAGGGCTCTGCGAAGTCGTAAGACGACGTATAGGGTCTGACGCCTGCCCGGTGCCTGAAGGTTAAAAGGAGAGGTGCAAGCCTTGAATTGAAGCCCAGGTAAACGGCGGCCGTAACTATAACGGTCCTAAGGTAGCGAAATTCCTTGTCGGGTAAGTTCCGACCTGCACGAATGGCGTAACGACTTCCCCGCTGTCTCCAACATCGACTCAGCGAAATTGAATTGCCTGTCAAGATGCAGGCTTCCCGCGGTTAGACGGAAAGACCCCGTGCACCTTTACTACAGCTTCACACTGGCATCAGGCACAATTTGTGCAGGATAGGTGGTGGGCTTTGAAGCAGGAACGCCAGTTTCTGTGGAGCCTCCCTTGAGATACCACCCTAATTCTGTTTGATGTCTAACCGCGGTCCGTTATCCGGATCCGGGACCCTGTGTGGCGGGTAGTTTGACTGGGGCGGTCGCCTCCTAAAGAGTAACGGAGGCGCGCGAAGGTTGGCTCAGAGCGGTCGGAAATCGCTCGTTGAGTGCAATGGCAGAAGCCAGCCTGACTGCGAGACTGACAAGTCGAGCAGAGTCGAAAGACGGCCATAGTGATCCGGTGGTCCCGAGTGGAAGGGCCATCGCTCAACGGATAAAAGGTACGCCGGGGATAACAGGCTGATACTGCCCAAGAGTCCATATCGACGGCAGTGTTTGGCACCTCGATGTCGGCTCATCTCATCCTGGGGCTGGAGCAGGTCCCAAGGGTACGGCTGTTCGCCGTTTAAAGAGGTACGTGAGCTGGGTTTAGAACGTCGTGAGACAGTTCGGTCCCTATCTGCCGTGGGTGTAGGATACTTGAGAGGAGTTGCCCCTAGTACGAGAGGACCGGGGTGAACGTTCCACTGGTGGACCAGTTGTCGTGCCAACGGCAGTGCTGGGTAGCTATGAACGGACAGGATAACCGCTGAAGGCATCTAAGCGGGAAGCCCCCCTCAAAACAAGGTATCCCTGAGGACCGTGGAAGACTACCACGTCGATAGGCCGGAGATGTAAGCGCAGCAATGCGTTCAGTTGACCGGTACTAATGGTCCGATAGGCTTGATTTGATCCAGTAGAAGATAGATCACCGCGATCACGTAAAGAGAGCGGTACAAAACGATACTGATAAATCAAAAGCATACACACCAGTGTACTGACTTGGAACCGGCGGTAAGCGACCTCAATCGGGGTGGCTATCGGCATTTGCTGTGCAAACGCCTGCCGCCGTTGATCGATATTTTGCAACGCAAAAATCGATCAACTTGGCTCTTTATTCGGTTTGGTGGTCACAGCACAAGTGAAACACCCGATCCCATCCCGAACTCGGAAGTTAAGCACTGTCGCGCCGATGGTACTGCGTCTCAAGACGTGGGAGAGTAGGTCGCCGCCAAACCTAATAAAAAGCCAAGAATCTCTCAATACGATGATAAAATAATCAAAACAAACAGCCCCTAAAATAACGGTAGTCCCGGCAGACAAACCGTATAAAACGACGAAAGCTGATCCATCCAAGATGCCAAGCTGCGCCAAGCGGCGTATCAACCCAAAGGCATCCGGCTCCAGGTACGTGATCTTGAAATGCTCTTGATTAAATGCTTTTGATGGGCGGCAATGAAGGCGTACTTCACTTTGCTTCCATCGCGAAGTACGCCGCCGCTTTTTAGGATGTCACGCCTCTTCGTGACGCGGGCCGGGTCCTTATTCAGCCGCCTCAACGCAGCCCCTTGGTCTATGACGCGTTGTGGCTTCCAAAATTTGACCAGCCACGCGTACAACGACCTAGGGCTCAGCTCAGCCTCTATGTCTGCGAAAGCTCGTCCGCCCACGGCGGGTTGGCACCGGCGCGCCCTACGGTGATCGCCGCAATGCGAGCCCCAAAGGCCAGGGCGGCGTGAAGTTGATTTGCGGTGATGTCGCGGATCGCCGTCTTGTTCAGCAGGTCCAGATCTGACAGCTTCGCCAATAGGCCAGCGTTGAATGTATCGCCCGCTCCGACCGTATCGACGACCGTTATCGGATCGCTTTTGGCCTCAGCCTCAACCCCTTCGGCGGTGAATGCAGCTGCGCCATCGGCCCCCTTGGTCACGATGACAATGGCGGGGCCTTCCTTCAGCAAAAAACCGGCCTTACGACGCAGATCATCGGGGCCGGGGTGAAGCCAATCAAGATCCTCGTCTGAAACTTTGATGATATCGGCCAGCGCGAACAGGCGGCGCAGGCGGGCGGTATAGCGGGCGGTATCCTCGATAAAGCCGGGGCGGATGTTTGGATCCAGCATCACAAGTCTGCCGGCAGCGCCCGTCTGGGCAAGCTGCGCATAAGTGTCGGCGCCCGGTTCACATGAAAGACTGATGCCGCCGAAATATAGTGCACTGATGTGGTCGGGCAGGGTCGGGAGATCGTCCGGTGAAATCATACGCCCGGCCGAGTTCTCGTCGAAGAAGGAATAGGCCGCATGGCCATCAGTCAGCTTCACGAAGGCCAGCGTAGTGTGCCGGTCGGATTTGATCACCAGCGATGTGTCCACATGGCTGTCGTGAAGGGCTGTTTGTAACTGGTTGCCAAAAATGTCGGACGATAACCCGGTCAGCAGCCCGACCTCGACCCCCAGCCGCCCCAGTGCGATGGCGGTGTTGAATACTGCCCCACCCGAATGTGGCACGAACCCGTCTGGCCCCGCTTTGGTCGGGGTGGGGATCATGTCGATCAACGCTTCGCCGCAGCACAAGATCATCTGTCAAACCTTCCGGTTGGGATGGGTTGTTTTAACGCTGAAATTCGGCTGTGTGTCAACGCCGCGCACCGCCGGTTCGATCCGGATTGGATGGATGGGGCAAGTAGGCTAAGGCTATAACGCAAATCAAACCGGAAATGCTTCTAGCCTGAAATCCCCACAAGGTTCTTTGATGACAGCATATGATCCCGCGCGACCACCCGCCCCGCGCCACCAGTTCAATACGGCAGAGCACCGCGACTGGCTTCGTGCCGACGCCCGGCGACAGTTTGCGTTTTTCAAGGCCAGTTCGCGATCGCGCGACGGGTATCATTTGCTTGACCATGACGGCCAGCCGCTGAAGACCGATGTGCAAGAGCTGCATACCACAACGCGGCTGGTTCATTCCTATGCTTTGGGCAAACTTGCCGGGGTGCCGGGTTGTGAGGCGATAATCGATCACGGTATGGCTTATCTGTGGGGGCATCATCGCGACTGTGATCATGGCGGATATCTGTGGGCGCTGAATGGCCCCAAGGTCACGAACGGGCGCAAGCTGGCCTATGGGCATGTCTTTGTTCTGCTGGCCGGTGCCAGTGCAAAACTGGCCGGACACTCAGATGCGGACAGATTGTTGGACGATGTGACCGCTATTCTTGAACGGCATTATTGGAAGGATGACGCCGGGCTGTTTGCCGACGAATGGGCGCGCGACTGGTCGCCGTTTTCGACCTATCGCGGGATGAATGCAAACATGCATGGGGTCGAGGCCCTATTGACCGCCTATGAAGCGACCGGTCGGGAACGGTATCGACAGCAGGCCGGGCGCATTTTGGATTTTTTTGTTGGCAAAATTGCCCCGCTTGAAAACTGGCGGTTGCCTGAACATTACACCGGCGATTGGCAGGTCGACCGTGATTACGCGGGCAACCCCATGTTTCGCCCTGCGGGCACCACGCCCGGTCACTCGTTCGAGCTGGCCCGACTATTGTTGCAATACTGGGACCTTAGCGGGCGACCCGATGATGCCTCGCGGGATGCCGCCTGGACTTTGACCGAGCAGGCATTGACAGATGCATGGGATCAACAGAAGGGCGGGCTGTTTTATACGCTGGATTTTGATGGATCACCCGCCATCTGTGATCGTTACTGGTGGCCTGTGACCGAGGCAATTGGCGTTCTTGCCAGTTTTCTGAAACTGGGCGGATCGAGTGCGCAACGTGATTGGTATGCCCGCCTGTGGCAGTTTGCAGACGAACATTTCATGGATCACGACAGGGGCGGTTGGTATCCTGAAATCGACAGCCAAGGCCAGCCCACAGCAACCCAATTCATGGGAAAGCCAGACATCTATCATTCGGTCCAAGCCAGCCTTTTTCCCTTGATTCCCACATTGTCCCGCATGACCGATCATCTGCCGGGCCTTTTGCGTGACTAACCCCGAAAAAGCTGTCCGTATGATGCGCATCATGGTGCACAATCGCCTGATCTGTGCCATAGGGCGGGCATCAAGGCACGGAGCGGTTAATCCGTTTCGTTACCCAACGGTACAACATGATGGAAAGAGGAACCCATGTATAAGAAGATTCTGGTCCCGATGGCGTTGGACCACGGCATCTCGCCCGAAACGCTGGAAATTGCACGCAGCTTGATGGCCGATGGCGGCGCAATCACCGCGCTGCATGTGCACGAAGCCCCGCATGCGTCCGTCAGCGCCTATCTGAATGACGATGTCATACAAGCCGGGCTGGACAACGCCCGCGATATCTTGAAGCAGAAAACCGCAGGAATGGATGGCGTGAAGCCGGTTCTTCTGTCGGGGCATACAGCACGCACGATCATCGACTATGCGCACGAGCATGACTTTGATTGCGTCGTGATCGGTTCGCACAAACCCGGTTTGAGCGATTTTTTCCTTGGTTCGACCGCTGCGCGGGTGGTGCGCCATTGCCGCTGCGCGGTGCATGTTCAGCGAACGCGTGATTGATCACCGCGCCGCCCAAGTGTTCTAATATACCCCCATCCCCCGGTTGTATCTGGGGGGTGAGCGGTTGATCCGAGAGCCTCTTGAAAAAGTAGTATCCGGATGTCTTTTGATGCCTGCGATATGCGGCCTGGCCCTTGGATTTCTTACCCAGTTGACCAGCGCTTTATGGGTGATCGCGTATTGGCCGCATCGGGAACTTTCCGAAGCAACAGATCCCGCGCCTACGCGACAGCGGCCAGTCGGTGTGTTTTCATTAACCGTTATCGGGTTGGTCAAGCAGTCCTTGCATCTTCTCGACAGCCGCGCTCATGGTTTCCTCAACCCCGATGCGGACCCGGTCGGCTAGATCTACGAATTGCTCCAAGAACGGCTCAAGGGCCGGGACGCGTTCCGCGATCACAGGTGCGAAAATGTAAAGAATTGCCAACAGGCAGGCGATAACAATCACAAGTATGAACCCGCGACGAAATCCCGTCGTGCCGGGCGTCGCGTCTGTATCAGGTTCAGGCGTTGCAACGGCGGCTTGCCCGTCCGGCGCATCGAGGGTCGAGTTAATCTCCTCGATATCCGGCAGAACGTTGCGACCTTTCATCTCGTCCGGGGCCAGCGGTTGATCATCCCCATTGTCCGACCCATCGCCGGATTGGCCTGTCGCAGTATCGCGCGCGGCCTCGTCCTCTGTTGGGCCGGGCGCTTCGTCAAGACCAAGGTCAGTCTGGGTCTCAAGCGCCTCGCGGTCTTCTTCACGGGCGGAGCGTTCGCGTTCGGCTTCTTCGTGAAGAATGCTGCGCACATTGTCGTCCAACTGCCGTGCAGGCATGGCGGCAGGCGCATCGGCCCCGTCATTGTCGTCATCATCATCATCGACCGACTCATCGACAGAGGCTTCTTCATCCAGCGCATCGGGACTGACGGATGTTTCGGTATCCTTTTCACCTGCGTCGTCTTCGTCGATATCTTCTATATCGTCGAATGGCGATGGGGTTGCGACATCTTCTTCCTGAGGCTCAACTTCTTTCGATTCGACACTAGGAGGCACCTGGAACCACGCATGTCCGCAGTTCGAACATTGTACGTCACGCCCAGTTTCGGGCATCACACGATCATCCACCTCGTACTGAGCGCCGCAATTCGGGCAAACCAGACGCATACTATTCCCTCGATCCCCGACGCTTCGCGGGGTTTTCCTGCCGTTACCGGATCAATATGTCAGTTTCACCTCGAAAATCAAACCATTGCAAGCTCTGCATTGAAACAAATGCAAGGCTGAGGCAAAACGGTCGCCAAACAAGAAGCGAGGACCGCGCGTGATCGAGCTGGAACAAGTGTCCTATGGATACGGGGATACGACCCTTTTATCGGACATCTCACTGCAACTGGCGCCGGGGTCTTTTCACTTCCTGACCGGGCCATCGGGGGCTGGCAAAACCACATTGATCAAGCTGTGCTACGGCGCGCTGATCGCCACGAAAGGAAGGGTGTCGCTGTTCGATCGTGATGCGCAGCAAATGTCGCGTGACGATGTGGCCAAGGCCCGTCGCCGGATTGGTGTGGTGCATCAGGATTGCCAGTTCCTCGATCACCTCAGTGTGGCCGAGAATGTATCGCTGCCCCTGACCGTGTCGGGCCGCAGTCTTGCCGACCCGTCCGAATTGGACGATCTGCTGGCTTGGGTCGGTCTGTCCACGCAGCGCGACGCCAAGCCGCCCCAGCTTTCCGGCGGCGAACGACAGCGTGCGGCCCTGGCCCGCGCCGTGGTGATGTCGCCCGACGTCATTCTGGCGGACGAGCCCACTGGCAACGTGGATTGGGAAATGTCGCTCAGGCTGCTGACGCTTCTGGTCGAGCTGAACCGCATGGGCAAGACCGTCCTGATCGCCACCCACGACATGAACCTGATCCGGTCTGCCAAAGCGCAGGTGCAGGCGCGGGTCTTGCGGATTTCGAACAAAAATGTTCACCAGGCAGGAGCGGACCTATGAAAGCGCGGCTCAGCACGTTGATGCATTTTCTGGCCGGTGATGCGCAGGCCGACCGGGTCGTTCCGCCGACAGGTTATACCGCCCGGCTGACCGTGTTTGCGGCCGCGTCGATGGCGTTTCTGGCGGTGTTTGCCTTGGCGTTGTCTTTGGCAACGGGCCGTTTGGCGGACAGCTGGGGCGACGCGCTTGCGAAAAGCTCGACCATCCGCATCACTGCGCCCTTGGATCAAATGGATGCACAGGTGCTTGCCGTGATGGAGGTGCTGGCCACGACCCCCGGCGTGAAAGACGCGCGGCCCCTAAGCGATGACGAACAACGCGCCTTGCTCGCGCCGTGGTTCGGGCCTGACCTGCCGTTGGATCAATTGCCTATCCCGAAACTGGTCGAGGTGATCGAGGATGCCGAAGGTTTCGACCCCGAAGGGCTGCGCGCGCGACTGGCGGGCGAAGCGCCCGGCGCCATTCTTGACGATCACGCTCGATGGCGTGAACCGCTGGTGCGGGCGGCGACCCGCCTGCGCGCATTGGGTCTGGTTGCCATCGTGTTGATCACGGCGCTGGCAGGGGTGGTGATCACGCTGGCAGCATCTGCTGCGCTGTCCGCCAATGAACAGGTCATCCGCGTCTTGCGTCTTGTTGGCGCTCAAGACAACTATATCACCCGTGCCTTCGTCCGCCGCTATACCCTGCGCGCGCTGGGCGGGGCTGTCGTGGGCACAACGTTGGGTGCTCTGGCCATTTTTCTGATGCCATCGGTTGGGGACCAAGGAAATTTCTTGACCGGGATCGGATTCCAACGGTGGGAATGGCTGTGGCCGGCGTTGATCCCGTTGTTTGCAGCACTTGTCGCCTTTCTTGCGACTCGCCAAACAGCCAAAAACGTCTTGCAGGAGAAACGTTGATGCGTGACGCGATCCAATGGCTTCGATCACTGTTTTTCATCATGCAGATGTATCTGATGATGGCGGTGCTGGCGGTGTTCTTCACGCCGCTTGCCATGGTAAATCGCGATTACGCGTTTTCGGCCATTCATACCTATTGCCGCTGGGTGCGTTGGACGGCGGGTTGGATGATTGGGTTGCGTACTGAAATCCGGGGCGCTCCGCCAACTGACGAGGTGATTATCGCGTCAAAACACCAGAGCTTTCTGGACATTATTATGATTACCTCGGCCGTGCCACGCCCGAAATTCATCATGAAGAAGCAACTGAAATGGGCCCCGATCCTGGGATATTACGCGCAACGCATCGGGTGCGTGGCCGTTGATCGTGGTAAACGTGGCACGGCGATCAAGCAGATGATGGCGGATGTGAAAACGGGCGCGGCGCTGCCCGGTCAGCTGATCATCTTTCCCCAAGGCACGCGCGTCGCGGCGGGAGAGGCCAAGCCATATAAGATCGGGACAGGAGTCCTCTATCGTGAGACAGGGCAACCCTGTGTACCAGCCTCGACCAATGTAGGCGTGTTTTGGAAGCGTCATGGGATCATGCGCCATCCTGGCCTTGCCGTGGTTGAATTTCACCCGCAGATCGAGCCAGGGTTGAAACTGGCCTTGTTCATGAAACAGTTGGAAGATGTGATCGAAACTGGATCAAACGCCCTGATGAAAGAGGCGGGGCTTGAGGTGAAGCACGATGGAATATCTGACCACAATTAAAGATCTGGAAGCCCTTTACGGCACGCCCGGCGAAGCTTCCAAAATCAAGGTGTCGCATCACCTGACACCGACCTACCGCGATTGGATCATGGCCTCGCGCTTCTGTGTTCTGTCGACCGTGGGGCCGGAAGGCGCCGATGGCAGTCCACGCGGCGATGATGGACCCGTGGTGGCGGAGCTTGACGCGCAAACCCTTGCTCTGCCCGATTGGCGTGGCAATGAACGGATCGACAGTCTGCGCAACATAGTCAATGATCCACGCGTGTCGCTGATGTTCATGGTGCCGGGGTCAAACAATGTGGTGCGCGTGAATGGCGAAGCGCGCCTGACTGCCGATGCCACCTTGCGCGCCCGGTTCCAGAAGGCCGGCAAGCAACCTCGAACGGTTGTCGTGATCCGCGTCCACGAAATCTACTCTCAATGCGGCCGTGCAATACTGCGCGCAGGTTTGTGGACGTCGGGCGATGAAAGTGCCGGGCTGCCGACGGTGGGGGATATGCTCAAAGAAATGACCGCGGACGATTTTGACGGGGCCACCTATGATAAGGAATGGCCGGACCGCGCAAAATCCAGCATGTGGTGAAAGTCCGCGCCCTTAACCCGCGCTGAATTGGTCGAACGCTTCGCGTGCCTTGGCGCTGTAGGCAATCGACGGGCCACCGCCCATATAGGACGCCATCGCCAGCGCCTCGTTCATTTCGTCGCGGGTCGCGCCCAGTCGCACGAGTGATCGCACATGAAAACCGATGCAACTGTCGCAGCGGGTCGAGATGGCGATGCCAAGCGCAATGAATTCCTTGGTCTTTTCACTTAGCGCACCGTCGGTTTTGGCAGCAGCGCCCATCTGCGCGAAACCCTTCATCGTTGCGGGGATACCATTGGCAAGATGATTGGTGCCGACTTCAATATCGGCAAGAAATGCTTTCCAGTCCATGGTGGCCTCCTGTCCGGTGGGCGTGCTTAGGCTGCCAGCCCTTTTTCACCCATTTTCAGGAACTTCTCGCGGCGCTCTTTCATCAGCGCGTCGCCTTTATGGCGCTTTTTCAGCGATTTCAGCTCGGCTCCGATCGCCTTGCCAACCGCTTGAATGGCATCAACCCGCCCGCGTTGTGCGCCACCCAGCGGTTCGGGGATGATCTGGTCAATGACACCCAGTTGTTTCAGGTCTTGCGCGGTCAGGCGCAGGGCTTCGGCGGCTTCGCGCATCTTTTCGGCATCTTTCCACAGGATTGACGCGCACCCTTCCGGGCTGATTACCGAATAAATCGAATGCTCTAGCATCATCACGGTGTTGGCGGTGGCCAAGGCGACCGCCCCACCTGAACCACCCTCGCCAATGATGACCGAGATTACCGGCGATTTCACATTCAGGCTGCGTTCGGTCGACCGGGCGATCGCCTCGGCCTGGCCGCGTTCTTCCGCGCCTTTGCCAGGATACGCTCCGGGCGTGTCCACCAACATCACGATGGGCAGGCCAAAACGGTCGGCCAGATCCATCAGGCGGATGGCCTTGCGATAGCCTTCGGGCCGCGCCATGCCGAAATTGCGTTCAATGCGTGATTTGGTGTCGTTGCCCTTTTCCTGCCCGATCACGACAACGGGAATGTCGTCAAGCCGGGCCAAACCGCCCATCACCGCATGGTCGTCAGCGAAGTTCCGGTCGCCGGCCAGTGGGGTGTATTCGGTAAACAGTGCCTCAATATAGTCTTTGCAGTTCGGGCGATCGGGATGGCGCGCAACCTGGCATTTGCGCCAGGGCGACATATCCTTGTAAAGCTCTTTCAACAGCGTGCCGGCCTTGGTGTCCAGCGCGGCGGCTTCGCCTTCCACGTCCATCTCTTTATTGGCGCGGGCAAGGGCGCGCAGCTCTTCAGCTTTGCCTTCGATTTCTGCCAGCGGTTTTTCGAACTCAAGATAGTTGGTCATAGGTCAGCCTGATTGCGTGTCTGTCCCCCGCTATATGCCGCTTGCGGCGCGGCAATACAACTGTTGCTCTGATTTCCGCGGCGCAAATTGGTGCGGGATGTGGGCATTTTCCACCCCCCTCAACCCGCGCCGGTTTCCGATGCGACTGGTTTGCCTGCGCTGCGACAGTCCGCACCAAAGACACAGGCCCCACATGAGGGGGGACTTTCTGGAATGACGCAAAAAATCAGCTGTTGGCGATCAACTCGGCCTGCGCCACGATCACCTCGGCCTGCTTGATCGACGCGATGTCGACTAGGCGACCCTTGTAAACCGTAGCGCCTTCGCCCTTGCTCTTGGCCTCTTCCATCGCTGCCAGAATTTCGCGGGCCTCGGCGACGGCTTCGTCTGACGGGGTGAATACCTCGTTGGCAAGTGCAATTTGCTTGGGGTGAATGGCCCATTTGCCCACCATCCCCAGAGTGGCCGAACGTTTGGCCTGCGCGATGAAACCCTCGTCATCCGAGAAGTCGCCGAAAGGTCCATCCACCGGCAAAACCCCGTGTGTGCGACAGGCCGCGACAATGGCGGCTTGTGCCCAATGCCACGGATCGGACCAGTGCTTTTCTCCATCGCGCAGCATGTAGTAGTTTTCCTGCGTCCCACCGATCCCGGTGGTCTGCATTCCCATCGATGCGGCAAAGTCAGCCGCGCCCAGCGACATGGCTTGAAGGCGTGGTGAAGCTGCCGCGATTGCTTCGACATGCGCGATGCCGGCGGCGCTTTCGATGATTACCTCGAAGCTGATGGGTTTGGTTCGACCTTTCGCGCGCTCAATCGCCGTGACCAGTGCATCGACGGCATAGATGTCTTCGGCGCAGCCCACTTTGGGGATCATGATCTGATCCAGACGGCCGCCAGCCTGTTCCAGCAGATCGACCACGTCGCGATACCAATAGGGCGTGTCCAGCCCGTTAATGCGAACCGAAAGGTATTTGTTGCCCCAGTCGACGGTGTTGATCGCCTCGATCGCGTTGGCGCGCGCCATATCCTTGTCTGAGGGTGCGACGCTATCCTCAAGGTCTATGTTGATGACGTCCGCTGCCGATGTCGCCATCTTCGCGAACAATTTTGTATTCGAGGCCGGGCCAAACAACTGGCAGCGGTTGGGGCGGGCCGGGGCGGCGGGTTGGATGCGGAAGGACATGCAGCACCTTTCAGTAAGGATATTACGACTTCTCGACTGCAATCGTTATTAAATTACTGACTGGCTGGCAAGGTTATTTTGCACCTGCAGAAAGGAGTCGTGCGGCGGCGCAGCAGGTGGAAGATTCTGGTGGGCTTCATAACGGAATTGGGGAAATATTCGATTATATACGACAAAATCCGAAGAATATTTTGAAATAGCTTTTAGAAGCGCTGATTTTGCAAGGAATTGTCGTGATTTTCGACGGAATATTCCTCAAACATGTTTACGGGGCGCGAATATGATCAAGACACCTTACCTTCTGTTTCTGGGCGATGTGCCCGACCAATTGTCGGCGAAAGTCGCGCAGGGCATCAAAGATTGGCGACCCGAGAACGCCGTAGGCCAATTGCGCCTGGACGGCTGCGGTGCGGACCTTGGCTTGGCCGACATGACCTTGGCCGAAGCGAAAGAAGCGGGGGCAAAGACGCTGGTCATTGGCGTGGCCAATCGGGGTGGTGTAATCTCTCCGGAGTGGAAAAAGATGCTGGTGATGGCGCTTGAGGAAGGGTTCGACCTTGCCTCGGGCCTGCACAACCTGTTGCGCGACGAACGCGATCTGGTGGCGGTGGCCGAAGCGACCGGGCAAGAGCTGCATGATGTGCGCCTGCCTGAAGTCAAATACCCTATTGCCAACGGCAAGAAACGCACCGGCAAGCGCTGTCTGGCCGTGGGTACGGATTGCTCGATCGGCAAAATGTATACCGCGCTGGCGATGGATAAACTGATGCGCGAACGCGGGATGAAATCGACTTTTCGCGCCACTGGGCAAACCGGTATTCTGATCACCGGGGACGGTGCGCCATTGGACGCGGTGGTGGCGGATTTCATGGCGGGATCGGTTGAATATATCTCGCCCGACAACGACCCCGACCACTGGGATTTGATCGAGGGGCAGGGATCGCTGTTCCATGCCTCGTATTCCGGGGTGACGATGGCACTGATCCATGGCGGCCAGCCCGATGCGCTGATCCTGTGCCACGAACCCACGCGCGAGCATATGCGCGGACTGCCCGATTATCAGCTTCCATCGCTGGAAGACCTGCGCGATGTTGCCTTGACCTTGGCAAAGGTGGTCAACCCGGCCTGTCAGGTCATCGGTATTTCGGTCAACACCCAACATATGGCCGAGGATGCCGCTACCGCCTATCTGGCAGAGCTTGAAGCCAAGATGGGCCTGCCCGCCACCGATCCGTTCCGGTTCGGGGCCGACAAGCTGGTGGATGCGCTGGCGGCTGTATAAACTGCCAGTTCAGGCTAAACAGGGGGCAGACATGGAAATTTCAATCACGGCAGATGTCTTCAAGCTGGCGCAGGTGTTCACCATTTCGCGCGGGTCACGGACCGAGGCGAAGGTGCTGACTGTTCGGGTCACGGATGGCGATCATCAAGGCTGGGGCGAATGTGTGCCCTATGCGCGCTATGGCGAGACACTTGAAAGCGTTACGGATCAGATCATGGGTCTGCCCGCTGATGTGACGCGTCAGACACTGCTGGACCGTCTGCCAGCAGGCGCCGCGCGCAACGCGGTGGATTGTGCCTTGTGGGATCTTGAGGCCAAGCGCGCGGGTAAACGTGTCTGGGAACTGGCAGGCTTGCCTGCGCCGAAGCCCGAGATCACCGCCTATACCCTGTCACTGGCCGAACCAGCCGAGATGCAGGCGCAGGCTGCAAAACACGCCCATCGCCCGCTTCTGAAGATCAAGCTGGGCACCCCCGACGACATGGCGCGGCTTGAGGCCGTGCGCAAAGGGGCACCCAAGGCCCGCATCATCGTGGACGCGAACGAAGGGTGGTCGGCCGATGTCTATGCCGACCTTGCCCCGCATCTTGTGCGACTGGGCGTCGATCTGGTCGAACAACCTCTGCCAGCGGGTGAAGATGATGCGCTGATCGGGATGGAGCGCCCGGTACCGGTCTGCGCCGATGAAAGCTGCCATGACCGCGACAGCCTGCCGGGACTGAAGGGCAAGTATGACGTCGTAAACATCAAGCTGGACAAGACCGGCGGCCTGACCGAGGCGCTGGCGTTGCGTGATGCCGCTTTGGCCGATGGTTACAAGGTCATGGTTGGCTGCATGGTGGGGTCGTCGCTGGCGATGGCGCCTGCCACGTTGGTCGCGCAGGGCGCGATGGTGACGGATCTGGACGGACCGCTTTTGCTGGCCGAAGATCGCGACACGCCGCTGTTGTTCGACGACAAAGGCGTTCACCCGCCATCGGCCAAGCTGTGGGGGTAAGGTATCTAGCTGCGCCCCGCGATCTGGGTCAGGAACACGCCGACCCCCATGACCGCGATGCCTGCCATCCGCCAGAATGTCAGCGGGCTGGGTTGCGCGCCAAACAGACCGAAATGGTCGATGGCCGCGGCAGAAATCAACTGCCCCAACAGCACGAAAAACACCGCGTTTCCAACCCCGAAACTAGGCGCGACCCAAGTGATCGTCAGCACATAAAATGCCACAAGGCAGCCTGCGAAAAACAGGTGCAGCGGCGCGCCGATGGCCCCCCTCAGCGACCCGCCAGAGGCCAGGAACACACCCCCGGTTGTCGCAAGCGCCACCAGAAACAGGATTACCCCTGCCGCGATTGGCGATCCCATGCGCTGCCCCAGTGCTGCGTTCAGGGCAGCCAGCACCGGGATGCCGATCCCTGCGGTCAGCATGATGACGGCGGAATGTGTTGCGCTTGGCATGGTATTTCCCTTTTGCATCTGTCGCAGGGCCGAGTATCAACAGCCAAAACAGGAAACGCTGTGCGGGTCAACGCGCCCGCAACGTCACACCAAGGAGACCTGACATGACCCGCACCGTCTACGTGAACGGAGAGTACCTGCCTGAAACCGACGCAAAGATCTCGATCTTCGACCGTGGCTTTCTGTTCGCAGATGCCGTGTACGAGGTGACAAGCGTTCTGGGTGGCAAACTGATTGCGTTTGACGGCCACGCCCAGCGGCTGAAACGGTCGTTGAACGAGTTGGGTATCGAAAACCCGATTACGACCGACGATCTGCTTGAGGTCCATCGCGAGCTGGTGCGTCTGAACGATATCGACGAGGGGTTGATCTATCTGCAAATCTCGCGCGGGGCGCCGGGGGATCGTGATTTCGTGTTTCCGAACCCCGACGAGGTCAAGCCGACCGTGGTCTTGTTCACGCAAGCAAAGCCGGGGCTGGCAAAGTCGGTGAAGCCTATGACAGTGATCTCGATCGACGATATTCGGTGGGGGCGACGGGACATCAAGACGGTGCAGCTTCTTTATCCCTCGATGGGGAAAATGATGGCGCAGGCGGCGGGCGCTGATGACGCTTGGATGATCGAAGACGGCTATGTGACCGAGGGCACGTCAAACAACGTCTATATCGTGAAGGATGGCAAGATCATCACGCGCGGGTTGTCCAACGACATCCTGCACGGGATTACCCGCGCCGCCGTTCTGCGTTATGCCGAGGAAGCGCAGATGGAGGTTGAAGAACGCAGCTTCACCATCGAAGAAGCACAGAACGCGGACGAGGCTTTCTATACGTCAGCGTCCGGTTTTGTGATGCCCGTGGTGCAGATCGATGGCGTTGTGCTGGGCGAGGGCGAACCTGGCCGGGTGGCGACACGGCTTCGCGAGATCTATATCGACGAAAGCCTGAAATCGGCGGTATAGTCCGGCGGGCTGCTAGGGCTGGGTCAGGATGAAACACCCGCTGTCGGGCTGCCACGTGCCCGGCCCCAGATCGTGATCGCGGATCAGATCGGGCCGTTCGAAACTGGCACACAGGCGATAGGACGTGTCTGACAGTTTTTCATAGCCATAAGGCGCATTGGTCAACGGGTCCGTGCCCAACGGGCTGTAGGCGCAATTTGTATCAACGAACAGCGTATCAGGCAACGCACCGTTCACTTGATGCTGACAAGTGATCAGAGTTTTCAGAGTACGCAAATCGTCCAGCCGCGCCAAATCGCGCCGTTCCGCACGTGCCGAGATCGGGCCGCCGGTAATGGTCAGCCCCGCCGCGATGGCGACTAAAACCAATGCTGCAATCAGCGCCGGGATGATTGTATCACGTCCCATCCTGCGCCTCTTCCGTGTCCTGCCGGAAATAGGCAAAGACCGTGCCCGCTACACCGGCCACCACCAATGCCTTGAGCATGAAACGCACCGTCAGATCACCGCTGAGCAGCGCATAGATCATCGCCATCAGATCCCCCAGAAGCGAGATCGAGGCGAGGAACAGCGTCACATAGCCGAACCATTTGCGCACGCCTGACCGACGTTTGCCGGGGTCGGAGTTGGTCGCCTGCACCGCGCGGTGGTTCATCACAAGGAAGGTGGGCGCGAACACCACGAGCGCGGCAATCGACCAGCGGGTCGAATTGATTGCATACCGCCCCGCGTCGTCGTTCAGAGGGTCCGCAACCCAATGGTCGATCAGGTTGTGCAAAAGTGCGACCAGATGCCATGCGGTCATCGCAAGGGCGGCGAACATCAGCCCGTAAAAGAACGCCTCGCGCGCCGAGACATAGGGGCGGGGGCGCGGCACCGGGGTGGGAAAGTCGATATCGGCCCACGCGTCCAGCGCCTCGTCGATTTCGTTGGGCGCCCAGCCGGACCGGGCCAAAGCCGCGCGGATGTCGCCACGGCTTTGACCCCCCGACAGCGCGTCGCGGGTGAACGCGGCCAATTGATCGGATGGGCGCATCAGCCCTTTTCGCCCAATACGTTTTCCTTGAACGCCACGTCAAATGCAGCCTGTTTTTCGGCGCTGGCGTCGGTCTGGAACTTCTTTTTCCAGTCGTCATAAGGCATTCCATAGAATGCCTCGCGCCCTTCGGCTTTCGACATCTCGATTCCGCGCTCGTTCGCGGCCTCTTGATACCAGCGCGACAGGCAGTTGCGGCAAAAACCGGCCAGGTTCATCATGTCGATATTCTGCACCTCGGGCCGGTCCTCCATCAGGTGCTTTTGCAGCCGGCGATAGGCGGCGGCTTCAAGTTCGGTGCGGGTTTGGTCATCCATGGCGTGTCCTTTGGCTGATTGGGCCTTTGCAGAGGGTGGGGCGGGAACGGTCGAAGGTCAACCGCCTGTGCGACGGCGCCCGTCAAAGCCCGATCTTTGCCAAGGTCTGGGTCAGAATTGGTGCCAGCCGTTCGGCCCAGTCGCGTTGTTGCGCATCAGTTTCGATCAGGTCGTTGCGAATTTCGATCAACACGTTGACGCGGCCCATCGCCACCGCATGGCGGTCGATGCTGTCGCCATCAAGATGCCCGCCATAGGGCTCGTTTTCCCCGACGCACAGATCGGGTTCTTCGCGCAGCCGATCGATCAGGGGGGTGGCAAGTCGACTGTCGCGGTCATGCAGGATTGCGATATGCCACGGCCGTTTCTCGCGCCCCTGTAACTGCGGGGTATAAGAATGCATCGCGACAATCACCGTATCGTCCTGCCGGGCGGCTAACCGTGCGATAGTGTCGTGATAGGGACGATAGAGGGCATCCAGCCGCCGCTCTCGCTCGGCTAAGTCAAGTTGGCGATTGCCGGGAATTACCGTGCCGTCGTAAAGCCGCATGATCAGGGTCGGATCATCCTCGCTCCTGTTCGGATCGATGACGAGGCGCGAGAAGTTGGACAGGATCGCAGGCGCATCCAGCAGGTGAGACAGATGGCGGCTGACGCCCGCCGCGCCGATGTCATAAGCGATGTGGCGGGCCATATCGTCCGGTGCGACGCCCAAACTGCCGCCGTTGACGCCGGGTGGCACGGTGTTTGCGGCGTGGTCACAGGTGATCAGCCACCGCGAGGGCCGATCTTCGCCAAGGATGTGAAAGGGTCGATAAGTCATGGTCATGTCGTTTTTCATTACCAGACCCGTTTATGCGACAGTTCCTGCAAGCGCCAGTTGTCGGCGCTAACATTATCGGGCATAGATCATATGACCCATAATAAAGACCAATAAGAAGGAGATGCGCCCCGTGAGACGCCATCGCAACGTCAAGATTGTCGCAACACTCGGCCCGGCCTCCAACGACTACGATACGATTCGCGCCCTGTTCGAAGCTGGCGCCGACGTGTTCCGCATGAACATGTCCCACGGCACCCATGACGAACAGCGCAAGAACCACGCCATTGTGCGGCAGGTCGAAAAAGACATGGAGCGCCCGATCGCCATTCTGGCCGACCTTCAGGGGCCCAAGCTGCGCTGTGGCGTGTTTGCCGATGGCGCCGTTGAGATCGAGGAAGATCAGCCGTTTCGCTTTGATCTGGACAAGACGCCGGGCGATGCCAAGCGCGTCTGCCTGCCGCATCCCGAAATTTTCGCCGCGCTGAAGCCAGGGTCCAGCCTGCTGGTCAACGACGGAAAGCTGCGGTTGCAGGTCAAGGATTGCGGCTCTGACTTTGCTGATTGCGTAGTCGAGGTGGGCGGCACGATCTCGGACCGCAAGGGGGTGAACGTGCCTGACGTGGTGCTGCCCTTGGCGGCGCTGTCGGACAAAGACCGCGCTGATCTTGAGTTCGTTTGCCAGCTTGGCGTCGATTGGCTGGCGCTGAGTTTCGTACAACGCGCTGCCGACGTGGAAGAGGCGCGCGGACTGGCAAAGGGTCGCGCCGCCATCCTGTCCAAAATCGAAAAACCGGCCGCGGTGGATGCGTTTGACTCGATCCTTGCTGCATCGGACGGGATCATGGTGGCGCGCGGCGATTTGGGGGTTGAACTGCCCGTCCACGCGGTTCCTCCGATTCAGAAGCGTCTGATCCATTATTGCCGCCGGGCAGGTAAGCCGGTGATTGTGGCCACGCAAATGCTGGAAAGCATGATCGAAAGCCCGATGCCCACCCGGGCCGAGGTCTCGGACGTGGCCAATGCCATCTATGACGGCACCGACGCGGTGATGCTGTCGGCGGAAAGTGCGGCTGGTCATTATCCGGTCGAGGCCGTATCGACCATGAACGCCGTCGCGATCGAGGTCGAGCATGATCAGACCTACTTGGATCAGGTTGATGCCCACCGCGTTGCCACCCGCAGCGGTGTTGCCGATGGCATTGTCGCCGCGGCACGTGAGATTGCGGAAACCACGGATATCAAGGCAATCTGCTGTTTTACCCAGTCAGGCACAACCGCGCTGTTGACGGCGCGCGAACGTCCCAGCGTGCCAATCCTTGCTCTGACGCCCTTGCGTGGCACTGCACGACGGTTGTGTCTGACATGGGGCACCAACTGTTTTGTGACCCCGGACGAGGTGTTCCGGTTCAAGGCCGCCGTTGTCTCTGCTGCCCGTGCCGCGCGCAGTGCCGGCTTTGCGACCGAGACCGACCAGATCGTCGTCACCGCAGGTGTGCCTTTCAATGTACCGGGCACGACGAATATCCTTCGGGTGGCCCCCTGCGATGAACGACTAATTTTTGCCACAGATCAGGAATAAACTCACTTCCTTATCCCCGTCCGGGGTGGTGTGAAGGAGTGAGTTATGAGGGAAGATACGTTTCTGGTTGTGGGGATCATGGTGCTTGTGCTGGCGGTCCCTTCTTTCTTGTCTGCGATCCGGGAAGGGCGCGCGCCACGGGTGCCGGCCATCCTGGTTATGATCGGGGGCACGCTGGTGGCGCTTGCGATCATGAATCGCCCCGGCGGTTATCAGATCGAAGATATCTTCGCTGCGTTCCAGAACGTTTTCACCCGTCTGAAGCTGATGTTGTCGGCCTGAGCGTTCGATAGGCCAACCCCGCCAGATTCCACTTGCCAGCCTGAACGTTTCCGCCTATATGCCGCACTTCATGCGCGACCGGCCAAGTGGCATGCCGAGTCGTGCGGAAACCGAATCTATGAAGGAGACGGAAATGCCCAAGATGAAGACCAAATCAAGCGCCAAGAAGCGCTTTAAGGTAACTGCGACAGGCAAAGTCCTGGCAGGTCAGGCCGGCAAACGCCACGGCATGATCAAACGCAGCACCAAGTTCATTCGTGACGCCCGTGGCACCACGACCCTGTCCGCCCCCGACGCCAAGATCGTCAAGGGCTTCATGCCCTACGACCGCTAAGAGGAGATACAGATATGTCCCGCGTTAAAGGTGGAACCACAACCCACGCCCGTCACAAGAAAGTCGTCAAAGCCGCCAAAGGCTATTACGGTCGCCGCAAGAATACCTTCAAGGTGGCGCGTCAGGCCGTCGACAAGGCGAACCAATACGCAACACGCGACCGCAAGAACCGCAAGCGCAGCTTCCGCGCGCTGTGGATCCAGCGTATCAACGCTGCCGTGCGTTCGCATGACGAGGCTCTGACATACTCGCGCTTCATCAACGGCCTGACCTTGGCCGGCGTTGAAGTGGACCGCAAGGTTCTGGCCGATCTGGCCGTGCACGAGCCCGACGCATTTGGTGCCATCGTCGAAAAGGCGAAGGCCGCGCTCGCGTAACTCCCTACCGGAGAGACAGTTTTGGAAGCCGCGGACCTTTTCAGGTCTCGCGGCTTCTTGCTTTATTGCGCCCCGTTTCGTAGCAGGGGCATGATCAAGATAAAGGGGTCCGGGATGGACGATCTGAGGCAAAAATACATCGACGCCGTGGCCGCCGCGTCTGACGAGGCCGCATTGGAAGACATCCGCGTTCAGGCGGTCGGCAAGAAGGGCGAAGTGGCCCTGAAAATGCGCGAACTGGGCAAGATGACGCCGGAAGAACGCCAAGTCGCAGGCCCCAAGTTGAACGCGCTGAAGGACGAGATCAACTCGGCCATCGCCGCCAAGAAATCCGGGTTGGCAGACGCCGCGCTGGACGAGCGTCTGCGCACCGAATGGCTGGACGTGACCCTGCCGGGCCGCCCGCAGCGCCAAGGCACCATCCACCCCATTTCACAGGTCACGGAAGAGATTTCTGCGATCTTCGGTGACATGGGCTTTGCCGTTGCCGAAGGCCCGCAGATCGAAAGCGATTTCTACAACTTCGACGCCCTGAACATCCCGGCGGACCACCCGACCCGGACCGAGATGGACACCTTCTATATGTCCATGCCCGAAGGCGATGACCGCCCGCCGCACGTGCTGCGCACCCATACCAGCCCCGTGCAAATCCGCGCGATGATGGCGCAGGGCGCGCCGATCCGCGTGATCGCGCCGGGCCGCGTTTACCGCGCCGATTACGACCAGACCCACACGCCGATGTTCCATCAGGTCGAGGGGCTGGCGATCGACAAAGACATCTCGATGGCGAACCTGAAATGGACGCTGGAGGAATTCTGCCGCGCGTTCTTTGAAATTGACGAGATCGAGCTGCGCTTCCGCGCCTCGCACTTCCCCTTCACCGAACCCTCCGCCGAGGTCGACATCCGCTGCTCATGGGAAGGCGGCACGCTGAAACTGGGCGAGGGCGACGACTGGATGGAAATCTTGGGCAGCGGCATGGTGCACCCGCACGTGCTGCAATCCGCAGGCGTGAACCCCGACGACTGGCAAGGCTTCGCCTTCGGCCTCGGCATCGACCGTCTGGCCATGCTGAAATACGGCATCCCCGACCTGCGCGCGTTCTTTGACTCGGACCTGCGCTGGCTGCGCCACTATGGATTCAGCTCGCTGGACGTGCCGACGATGCGTGGGGGGTTGAGTAGGTAATGAAAAGAGAAATGTCACGTATCTCGGTTGCGATACTGTGTAGCATTGTTGCGGCCTTCATTGGATATCTGGCTGAACCGTTTCTACCGATCAATCATCCATTTGGGTCAGACTTGAAAGTCCATGTGGAGAGAGAGATGAATGACCAAAGCTTCGGTTATTCGCGCGTAGGTAAGATCGAACTATCGATTTCAAACGAAGGCAGACGACCAACTGAAGAGATCGAGCTGCTATTCAACCATAGTCTGGATCCGGCAGACGTGGTTATCGATTACGCGATTCTCGTGGATGATGACGTCGCACTTGTTTACCCCGATACGCCAGTTTACTACAAAGAACGAGGAGGGGATGATTGGCCGGGCTATTTAATCGCCCCCTTACTTCCCAAGCAGAGCATAGGCTTCTCTATAGCAAGTAAAATCGGTATCGACTTGGTTCGTGTCCATGAAGGGGGGCGCCCGGTGCGAACGGTCGATAGTCATGGAAGTCAGAGAAACGACGTCTTGTTAAAGCTGTCACCTATATCTGCAAGTGTGTTGTCACTTGTTTTGGTTTGGCTACTGATGGAGCTAGCAATCGTGTTTTCTTTTCGCGGACTGAAAAATTCCAGCCTCAAGGATGTAGTAAAATGAAATTCACCATCTCCTGGCTGAAAGATCACCTCGACACCACGGTCTCAGTGGACGACATCGCCAAGGCCCGCACCGATCTGGAGCTTTCCCAATGAGCGACGACGACATCGAAGACCTGCAAGTTACCTATCCCGGCGCCGGAACCTTCAAGTTTGGCGACAGCGCTAAGCTGTCGGCCAAGTTGATCAAGCGGGTGCGGGCGGGGCAGAAGCATGCGACCTCTGGCGCGTTGCTTGACTTTGCGGATGACCCGGAATCCATGCCTCAGGTTGGGCGCTGCGATATCGCGGCCAATTGGGACGGCACGCCAGCGCTGGTGATCCGCACCAAGTCGGTCGAACAGGTCCGGTTTTGCGATGTTACCGAGGAATTGGCCCATGCCGAGGGCGAAACGCTGGAAGGCTGGCAGCGCGGCCACAAGGCCTTTTTCGAACGCAACGGCGGGTTTGATCCCGAGATGATGTTGCTTTTTGAAAAATTCGAAGTGGTTGAAGATTTGGCAAGCCGTCCGGCGATGCAGACAGAGGACAAGACATGAAATTCACACTCTCCTGGCTGAAAGATCACCTCGACACCACAGCCTCGGTCGATGACATAGCGGACGCCTGCACCGATCTGGGGCTGGAGGTTGAAGGCATCTACAACCCCTTGGACCGTCTGGGCGCGTTCACGCTCGCCAAGGTCAAATCGGCTGAAAAACACCCCGACGCGGACCGTCTGAAGGTCTGCATGGTGGAAACCAACGAAGGTGACGTGCAGATCGTGTGCGGCGCGCCCAATGCGCGCGAAGGCATCACCGTGGTCCTCGCCAAACCCGGCGATTATGTACCCGGCATCGACGTGACCCTGTCCGTCGGCAAAATCCGCGGTGTCGAAAGCCACGGCATGATGGCGTCGGAACGCGAGTTGGAATTGTCGAACGAACATGACGGCATCATCGAGCTGCCCTCGGGCGAAGTGGGCGAGCGTTTCGTCGACTGGCTCGCCGCCAACGACCCCTCACGCGTCGATCCGGTGATCGAGATCGCCATCACGCCCAACCGCCCCGACGCGCTGGGCGTACGCGGCGTTGCGCGTGACTTGGCGGCCCGGGGTCTGGGCACGCTGAAGCCGCTGAAGGAAAACAAGGTTCCCGGCAATGGTCCCAGCCCGATCAACGTGACGATTGATGATGACACCAAGGACGCGAACCCGCTGTTCATGGGCCGTCTGATCAAGGGTGTGAAGAACGGCCCCAGCCCTGCGTGGTTGCAAGCGCGGCTGCGCGCGATTGGGCTGCGCCCGATTTCGGCCCTTGTCGATATCACCAACTTCTTCACCTATGACATGAACCGTCCGCTGCACGTGTTTGACGCCGACAAGGTCAAAGGCGACCTGCGCGTGCACCGCGCCACGGGGGGCGAGACATTGACGGGGCTGGACGAGAAGGAATATACCTTCGCGTCCGGCATGGTCGTGATCTCGGACGATGAAGGCGTGGAGTCCATCGGCGGCATCATGGGTGGCTTGCCCACCGGTGCGACCATTGACACCACCAACGTATTTCTTGAGGCCGCGTTCTGGGACACGAAACAGATTGCCCGCACCGGTCGCGCGCTGAAAATCAACTCCGACGCGCGCTATCGCAATGAACGCGGCATTGACCCGGCGTATAACGCGCCCGCGATTGAAGCCGCGACGCAGATGATCCTTGATCTGTGCGGGGGCGAGCCGTCGGACGTTGTGACAGCCGGTGCGGTGCCAGACAAGGACCGCGCCTTCAAACTGGACACGGACCGTATTCAATCTCTTGTCGGCATGGACATTCCGGCGGATGAACAGCGCAAGACGCTGACCGCGCTGGGCTTCACCATCAAGGACGGCATGGCCCACGTGCCAAGCTGGCGCCCCGACGTGCAGGGCTCGGCCGATCTGGTGGAAGAGGTCGCACGGGTGGCAAGCCTGACCAAGCTGGTCGGCAAGCCGCTGCCGCGCACTCATCTGGGTGTGCCCAAGGCGATCCTGACGCCGCTGCAGAAACGCGAAGGCATGGCGCGCCGCACCGTGGCAGCGCTGGGCTACAACGAATGTGTGACCTACAGCTTCATTGACGCCGATAGCGCCAAGCGGTTCGGCGGCGGGGCGGATGTGACGCAACTGCAAAACCCGATCTCGTCGGAAATGAGCCATATGCGCCCATCCCTTCTGCCCGGTCTGCTGCAAGCCGCCGCCCGCAATCAGGCGCGTGGTTTCATGGATCTGGCGCTGTTCGAGGTTGGCCCTGTGTTCCACGGCGGCGAGCCAGAGGAATACGAACAGATGGTCACCGGCATTCTGGTTGGCCACACCGGCCCGCGCGACCGTTTCGGCGCGCGCCGCCCGGTCGATACCTATGACGCGAAAGCGGATGTCGAGGCGGTGTTGAACGCCATCGGCGCGCCCGCCAAGCTGACCTTCGTGCGCGATATGAACGCGTGGTGGCATCCGGGCCGGTCCGCCAAGCTGGGTCTGGGGCCGAAGAACATCCTCGGCGCGTTTGGTGAACTGCACCCCAAAGCGATTGCCGAGATGGACGTGAAAGGCCCGGTCGTGGCCTTTGCCGTGCATCTGGCCAAAGTGCCATTCCCGAAAGCCAAAGGCACCGGTCGTGCGGCATTGGGTGCGAGCGACTTGCAACCCGTAGAACGTGACTTTGCCTTCGTGGTGGATGCCGATGTGGAAGCGATCAATCTGGTCAATGCCGCCGCGGGTGCTGACAAGGCGCTGATCGTTAACGTAAACGTCTTTGACGAATTCATCGGCGGCTCGCTGGGCGAGGGCAAGAAATCCCTCGCCATCACCGTGCGCCTGCAACCGCGTGACGCGACCTTGACCGACAAAGAGATCGACGCGGTCAGTGCCAAGATCGTCGAAAAGGTCGCGAAAGCCACCGGCGGTGCGCTGCGTGGCTGAACTGATACGCACGGCGCAGCAGTGCCGCGCGCCATAACTGGAGGAATGATATGACCCTGAACGTATACCTGTCCGGCGAAATCCACACCGATTGGCGTGAACAGATCATTGACGGTGCCAAGGGGCTGGATGTGACGTTTTCGGCCCCTGTAACCGATCACGATGCGTCCGATGATTGTGGTGTCGCCATTCTTGGGGCCGAGGACAACAAGTATTGGCATGACCACAAGGGCGCGATGATCAATGCAATTCGCACCCGCAAGGCCATTGAAGATTCTGATGTGGTCGTCGTGCGTTTTGGCGAGAAATACCGCCAGTGGAACGCCGCGTTCGATGCCGGATATGCTGCCGCGAAAGGCAAATCCCTGATCGTTTTGCAGCAGCCCGAACATGACCATCCGCTGAAAGAGGTTGATGCCGCCGCCCTTGCCGTCGCGCGCGAACCACATCAGGTGGTCGAGATCTTGCGCTATGTTTTGACCGGCAGCTTGGGGCGTTGAACTTGTTTCAGCCATTGATGGGGACGCGCTTATTGTTTTTCCCCGCGAAACAGTAGGCGCGCACCCGACTTTTCCGCTACGCTTTAACCAAGCCGATGAAATTACATCGGTGATTAAGGCCTAGCGAGGACAGTATGCTTCAAGAATTCAAAGATTTTATCGCCAAGGGCAATGTCATGGACATGGCCGTTGGTATCATTATTGGTGCCGCTTTCACGGCGATCGTCAGTTCGATGGTAGACGACTTGATTAACCCGATTATCGGGCTGTTTACGGGTGGGATTGATTTCACCAATATGTACGCCGTTTTGTCAGGATCCGTACCGCAAGGCGCATCGCTGGAAGCCGCGCGTGACGGTGGTGCCGCTGTCTTTGCCTATGGTTCCTTTGTCATGGCCATCATTAACTTCCTGATCATCGCCTTTGTGGTGTTCATGCTGGTGCGCTTTGTCAACAAGGCCAAAGAGTCGGTGGCAAGGGAACAAGAGGCCCCCGAAGTTGCACCCAAAGGCCCGACCGAGGTTGAGCTTTTGGCTGAAATACGCGACGCGTTGCAGAAGTAACATCGCTGCAGCTTGCGTTCGTTGGGTGCCGTGTAAATACGGCGCCCTTTTTCCTTTGTCTTTTTCCTGCGGCCGTGAAGAAAACGGTGTTTTTCGTTTGACACGGGGGGCGGGCCGGAATATCTGGGCCTTCGATGTGAGATGGCGTGGTAGCTCAGCTGGTTAGAGCACAGCACTCATAATGCTGGGGTCGGCGGTTCAAGTCCGCCCCACGCTACCACATCCGGCCATTCGAACAGGACGACAAAAAAGGCCACGCCGCGCGCAAGGCTTCTTTCGTCTTAGTGTCATTTCAAATGATAGGTCAGCGCGTTCTTGATTAGCAGTCGCAATTTTTCAAACGGCAGAGGCTGGCCGGGTGTGAAGTGAATGGCGCGGTTGCCCTCGTATTTGAATTTGTCCGGAAATAAGCTTTGGAACTCGGACAACAGAGTGGTTTGGCAATGCACATACAGAGCAAAGCCGCCTGTCTTGGGTATGCCCAGACGGATTGTCGTGCCGGAACGGCTGTCGGGCGTTAAATAAGCAGGTTGTCCCCATTTCAGCGTTTCCTCGATGCGGCCTGCCGCTGGTAAATCGTCCGCAGTTTCGAAGATCAGATCGCGCAGCTCCAGCAGCCCTGCCCGGGTGTCGGGCGGAAAACCATCGAACCTTTCGGCGACAGCAGTGCTTGCAAAGGGTCGAGGAGGAGTGACCATATGAAGACGGTGCAAGCACAGGATGGTCATGTCAAAGGACCCCTGGTTGGCAGGGTTTTCCCGGTGGGTCGCTTCAGATGCTCAGCGCCTCTTGCGGCGTGATTGTGTTAATGCCAAGCGCCTCGCCCACGGCGGTATAGGTCAGCTTTCCAGCATGGACGTTCAAGCCAGACATTAGATGTTCGTCATCCGCACAGGCTTGTTTCCAGCCCTTGTCAGCCAGCGCCAATACGAAAGGCATTGTGGCGTTGCCAAGTGCGATGGTCGAGGTCCGGGCAACCGCGCCGGGCATGTTGGCGACGCAGTAATGAACGATGCTGTCGACGTCGTAGATCGGCTCGGCATGGGTCGTGGCGCGCGATGTCTCGAAACAGCCGCCTTGGTCAATGGCTACGTCAACAAGCGCCGATCCGGGCTTCATCAATGATAATTGTTCGCGGCTGATCAGCTTCGGGGCTGCCGCGCCGGGGATTAAAACCGCACCGATGACCATATCCATGCGCGGCAACAGTTCCGCCACCCCGGACGCGTCAGAATACTGGGTTGTCAGTCGCCCCATGAACACGTCGTCCAGATACGACAGTCGCGGCACGGAGCGGTCAAGCACGGTGACATTCGCCCCCATACCAACCGCCACACGCGCCGCAGCCGCTCCGACGACGCCGCCGCCGATAATGGCCACGTTGGCCGGACGGACGCCCGGCACGCCGCCCATCAACACGCCGCTTCCGCCGTTGGCCTTCTGCAACGCCCATGAACCGCTTTGCGGGGCCAGGCGACCGGCGACCTCGGACATTGGGGCCAGCAGGGGCAAGCCACCCTTGCGGTCTGTCACGGTCTCATAGGCGATGGCGGTACAGCCACTTTCCAGCAGATCTTCGGTCTGTGCGCGATCTGGGGCAAGGTGCAGATAGGTAAATAGAAGCTGCCCCTCGCGCAACATCTTGCGCTCTGCCGCTTGCGGTTCTTTCACTTTTACGATCATTTCAGCTTTGGTAAACACGTCTTCGGCTGTGTCCAGAACTTGGGCACCCACTGCGATGTAATCGCCATCCGTGAAGCCAGCGCCAAGGCCCGCGTTGGTCTGAATGACAACGCTGTGACCGCGTGCAATCGCTTCGCCTGCTGCGGCAGGTGTCAGACCAACGCGAAATTCCTGTGGTTTGATTTCTTTCGGACATCCGATCAGCATGGGGTTTCCTCCTCTTCCCTGTTGTCGGTTTTACGATATGTCAGGCGGCGAGTCTGTTGGATTTTTTCGCAATTGCTTTGAAAAGATTCGTTGCAAGCGATAAACGTGTTCGAAGAATGAACCAACATTTATGATAGGCGCGCAAGAAAGTTCACAGGATATGCAGTTAGACAGCATAGATCGCCGCATCCTTGGTGTGCTTCAACGCAGGGGCCGGATGTCAAACTCGGACCTGTCCGAGCGGATCAACCTATCCCCTTCCGCCTGCCATCGCCGTGTGCAAAGGCTGGAGGCAGAAGGCTATATCCGCGACTATGTTGCCCTGCTGGACGCCCGTAAGATGGGGCGCCCATCCACCATTTTCGTCGAAATAACGTTGTCAGGTCAGGCCGACGATTTGTTGGACAAGTTTGAGCGTGAGGTAGCCCTGATCCCCGATGTGCTGGAATGTCACCTGATGGCCGGGACGGCGGACTATATTCTGAAAGTCGTCGCGCGCGATACCGAGGATTTTGCACGTATCCACCGCCAATACCTGTCCCGATTGCCCGGCGTGCAGGGGATGCAAAGCAGTTTTGCGCTGCGCACCGTGTTCAAGACGACCGCACTACCGGTTTAAGGTGTAATTGATGACGAGTTTGATCGAGATTTATGACGATCTGGTCCGAGAAGGGCAGATCACACGCGACCCGGCGCAAGAGGCCTGCTTGCCCGTTCTGGAAGACATCCGCACCCATTTGGACGCTACCCCCACCCGCAAGCGCGGCATCTTGGGTGGGTTGTTTCATTCCAAACCCGAGGATGTGCCGCAAGGGCTGTATCTGTGGGGTGGTGTGGGGCGTGGCAAGTCCATGCTGATGGATTTGTTCGTCGACAGCCTCGAGACACCTGCCAAGCGCCGCGTCCATTTCCATGGCTTCATGCAAGAGGTCCACGAGGGCATGGCGCAAGCGCGCAAGACCGGCGTTGATGACCCGCTTACCCCGGTGGCCGACAAGATCGTGGCTGACGTGAAGCTGTTTGCGTTTGACGAAATGCAGATCACCGACATTACCGATGCGATGCTGGTCGGCCGCTTGTTTGAAAAACTGTTTGATGCTGGCGTGGTGGTGGTGACGACCTCGAACCGGCAACCGGATGATCTTTACAAGGACGGGCTGAATCGTCAGCTGTTCCTACCGTTTATAGAGCTGATCAAGGAACAGATGGTCGTGCACGAACTGGTCAGCCCAAACGACTACCGGCAGGATCGGCTGGCGGGCGAGCGGGTCTATTTCACCCCCGCGGGGGCCGAAGCGCGCAAGGCCATCGACGCGATCTGGCGCGATCTGACGGGGGGCGAGGCGACGCCGCTGACCCTGACCGTGAAAGGGCGCGACGTGGTTCTGCCCGCCTATCGCAACGGTGCCGCGCGGGCGGGATTCCACGATCTGTGCGGCGCGATGCTGGGGCCGGGCGATTACCTTACAATTGCCAGTGCAGTGAAGCTGTTGGTGCTGGAGGATATCCCCCGCCTCAGCCGGTCCAACTTCAACGAGGCAAAGCGGTTCGTGACGCTGATCGACGCGCTTTACGAGGCTGAGGTCAGGCTGATCGCATCCGCTGCTGCCGAACCAGAGATGTTGTATGTCGAAGGCGAAGGGTCGTTCGAATTTGAACGCACCGCCAGCCGTTTGCGCGAAATGCAGGATAAGGATTGGGGCCGAAATTGAAACGGGGCCGCCATTGGCGACCCCAAGGTCTTAACCCGCCCGCCTAACTTAGCGCATCATGCCCCGACAACCCTGACGTCAGCGCACAGACCACGGAAAGCAAAGGGCACCTCAAGCACCTGAAATTGCGGCTCCGTGACGAAGGAAATTATGGCAGGGGCGGTCCCAATTTGTTGGCGCATAGATGAAAAAATTTGTGATCACAAATCTTTCACCCAAATTTTGCACCAACCAAAACATGAGACCCCCCGGTCATATGTACTGCTCGACAAGCCGTTCACTTGGTGTGAACTTTACCTGAAGAATATCCTATTCATAGCGGCTAAGCGCTTAATTTGTCAACATTTTGCCCCGAATCATTTACCGATTCGCATGATCGCAAAAAAGTGATTCTTTTCGGGGGGTTGGTGGGTGCAGTGAATCCAAAATCGCCACTGGCATGAAAAATAATATGTGATCACGTGGTGACTTTGGTGATTATGCGCCTAGCTGTTGTCTTGCAGGATCTTCCCCGCCAGATACAGCGAACCGCAAATCAGAATGCGGCAATCGGGGTTGTCACGCGTGATCTGCGTAATTGCCTTGCGGACAGTCTCTGCCTCTGATGCGGAAAGTCCAACGGCTTGGGCTTCGCGTGCGGTCGCGTCGGCGGGCAGGGTGTTGGGCTCGTCTGGGATCGACACGGCGGTCAGGCTGTCGGCACTCTTTGACAAGGGGCGCAGATATCCGGCGATATCCTTGGTGTTCAACATCCCGCAAATCAGATGCGTCGGTCGTTTGGGCAGATCGGCCAAAACCTGAGCCAGTGTTTCGCCCGCCGCAGGATTGTGCCCACCGTCCAGCCAAAGCTCTGCATTGCCTGCGGCAGTGACAAGAGGGCCGTGGCGCAGGCGTTGCATCCGCGCGGGCCAACTGACATCGCGCATGGCGGCGGCGCAGGCGTCCTCGTCGAAGCCCAGATGGCGCAGGGCGGCGATGGCGATGCCTGCGTTCTGCATCTGGTGCGTGCCGATCAGGGCGGGCATGGGCAGGTCCAGCAGCCCGGTCTCATCCTGAAAAATGAACCGCCCGCGTTCTTCCCACATATGCCAGTGCTGACCGTGGGCGATCAGGGGGCAACCCAGCTTGGTGGCGCGCGCTTCGATTACCTCTAGTGCCTCGTCGGGTTGGGGGCCGACGACGCAGGGCACACGACGTTTCAGGATGCCCGCTTTCTCGCCTGCAATCGCGGCCAGCGTGTCGCCCAGAAATTGCGTGTGGTCGATCGAGATAGGGGTGATGATGGTCAGCTCTGGCTGCGCGACCACGTTCGTTGCATCCAGCCGCCCGCCCAACCCGGTTTCCAGCAATGTGAAGTCTGCGGGGGTTTCGGTAAAGGCCAGCATGGCGGCGACGGTCGTGATCTCGAAATATGTGATGACGTCGCCGTTATTGGCGGCGTAGCAACGGTCAAGCACCTGGGTCAGCGCGTCTTCGTCGATCAGATCACCCGCCAGCCGGATGCGTTCATGAAACCGTGCAAGATGAGGTGAGGTGTAAGCGTGCACACGTTTGCCCGCCCCTTCCAGCCCCGCGCGCAGCATCGCCTGGGTTGATCCCTTGCCATTGGTGCCAGCCAGATGGATCACCGGCGGCAGACGATCTTGAGGGTCGCCCACCGCATGAAGCAGCCGCCAGACACGATCCAGCGTCAGGTCGATGATTTTCGGGTGAAGCGACATCATCCGCTTAAGAATAATGTCAGAACCTTGGGGACTCACTCTTTCGCGGCCTGGGTGTCGGGTTTGACGGGGGGGGGTTCGGCACCCTTTCCCGCCTTTTTCTTCTTGGTGTCTTTCTCGGTGTTCTTGACCTTGTCGCGCACCTTGTCTTTCCCCGCGCCTGCCGCCGTATTCTTGGGCGCGTCTTTCGGGTCATCCTTGGGCTTTGCAAGGGCTTCGGGTTTTGGCAGATCGCCCATCACCGCAGGGCTTTGCCCGGTCAACATACGCAGGATCGAGACCAGCTCATTCTTCATGTCCTTGCGATGAGTGACGCGATCCAGCATCCCGTGGTCCAGCAGGTATTCGGCACGCTGGAACCCTTCGGGCAGTTTTTCGCGGATGGTTTGTTCGATGACGCGTGGCCCGGCAAAACAGATCAGTGCATTGGGTTCAGCAATATGCACGTCCCCCAGCATAGCGTACGAGGCCGTGACCCCGCCCGTCGTCGGGTGGGTCAAGACGACGATATAGGGTAGCCCGGCCTCTTTCAGCATTTGCACCGCAACCGTGGTGCGCGGCATTTGCATCAGGCTCAGGATGCCTTCCTGCATCCGCGCACCGCCCGCAGCCGAAAACAGCACAAGCGGACGTTTGGCGACCACCGCGCGTTCGGCGGCTGCAATGATGGCATTGCCAACATACATGCCCATCGACCCGCCCATGAAGCTGAAATCCTGCGCGGCTGCGACGATGGGGGTGCGCCCGATGTCACCTTCGGCGACCAGCATCGCTTCGCGTTCGCCCGTGGCTTTACGCGCGGCTTTCATGCGTTCGGGATATCTTTTCTGGTCCTTGAAATTAAGGGGGTCGTCCACTGGGGCGGGGACGTCAATCTCGGTGTAGGTGCCGTTGTCGAACAAGGCGCGGAACCGTTCGCGCGGCGTGATCGCCATGTGGTGATCGCAGTTTGTGCAGACGTTCAGGTTCTCGGCCGATTCGCGGTGAAACAGCATCGTTCCGCATTCCGGGCACTTGGTCCACAGATTCTCGGGCACCTCGCGGCGCGAAAAAAGCGAGTTGATGCGCGGGCGCACATAGTTCGAGATCCAGTTCATCGCCAGCCTTCCTTGATCGGTTTCGCTTTACCTAGTCCGCCTGCGCAGTATTTGCAATTGGCTGCACATGCCCGGCGCGTCGCGACCACAGTAAAAACGCGACCAGAACCACGGCAGTCTGCGACAGGATCGACACTCCCATATGCGCGCTGGTCAGGTCCATTTCCGACAGGAAAAGCGAAAACCCGTCCAAGGTGCCTTTGGTGCCGGAAAAGATCAGCATCGCGTTGTTGGCAAAATGCAGGCCAGCGGCGGCGCCGATATTGCCGGTGCGAAGCGTGACGACCGCCAACACGATCCCGATCACCGTCGTATGCAGAACATAGAACACTGCGTTTATGCCATAGGTCTGCGGGTCGAAATGCAGCAGTCCGAAGATCAGAGACGGGAGGATCGCCCAGATCCAGATCGACCGAAACCGCGCACGCAATTGTTGCAGAAGATAGCTGCGAAACACCAGTTCTTCGGCGAAGATCTGGATGAAGACAAGGATCAGTGCGGGGATCACCAGTATGGCCCAGGTGATAAGCGGCAGGGATTGCGCGGCACTTGCCTCGGGTAAGGTTGGCAGGAAGAATGGTTGCAGCATTTGAACAAGAATGGCGGCTAGATTGACGCCTAGGGCGATCAAGACCCCACGCCGGAAATGCCGCCAATTCACCCGACGGGCCGGGCCGAACAGGCTACGAAAACCGCGTTTATGCAGGACCCTGAGCACAATCCAAAGCCCAATATGATAGCCAATGAACGTGACGAAAATCATCGCAGTTCGCGTTGGCGAGACGTCAAGCATTTGCGTGACATCCGTTTGCAAAAACGCCGCGCCTGCGAAGAAAACGCCGATCGTCACAGCAAAGAAAATGACATGGATGGTGATAATCCCTAACAGCGTGCGCCAGATCTGAATGCGGGGATATGCGGGCGACCAGAAAGCAGGCGTCAGGGCGGTATCTTTGGGGGGTGTGGGCTGGGACATTGAAAACCTGACAAAAAGAAACACGTGCGCTCTAAGATGGGCGCGAACTGGCGGATGGACAACCGGCAAAACATGGAAGAATGTAATAGGGTTCCGGGTATGGTCGTAGAGGGCGTGTATGGGTCGACAGATGAAGAAGCGACGGTTGTCAGCGGCGTCTTGGGCGTTGGGGTCCTTAGCGATGATCGCCCTGGCGGGTTGCTTTGGTGGCGGCGATGGTGCGTCGGGTCGCGGGCTGTCTGACAGTGCGGTGTTTTCGGATGATGCGAAGATGCCTCGGGCGGAACTGGTGCGCCAGAAATCCGTGATGGGTGGCAAGGTGACGATCGCCGCGCCCAAAGGGTTTTGTATCGACACCACGGCCCACCGCGATACAGAATCGGGCGCATTCGTGCCAATTGGCGCCTGTGCCGCGCTGACCAAGGATCCCCGCGACCCCAAGCCAGCCAAGCCCGCCTTTCTGACCGCAACCGTCCTGCCCATGCCGGTCGAGGCCACCGCGCTGCCCCGCGACCCAGACGCCCGAATGCGCGCAGCGCGCGGTTTTATGGAAAGTCAAAAGGGCCGTGCGGCGCTAAGCCGGGTGGGCCGTGCGGAAACGGTCACGGTGCTGGACATGAAATCCTCAAAAAACGTGCTTTACATACGCGCAGCGGACCAGTCTGAGGGTCTGCCCGCAGCCCTCTCGGACACCACTTGGCGGGCGTTTTTCGAATTGAACGGAATGCTGGTCACCGCCAGCGCCACCGCTTTCACGGATCACCCGCTAGACACGCGCAAGACACAATCATTATTGGCGCAGTTCGTGGCGACCATTCGCAAGGCAAATGGCGATGCGTCGGGTGGCGGTGGACTGAAGGGGCTATTGGGTGACTTGCTCGACTAACACTTTTCTGTATCAAGGCGGTGGCATAACGGGGCCCAGCCCCGTCTGCCCCACGCCAACCAAGCGGAGCATCCTGTGAACGGCATCCTTGACAAATGGCGGCAGCGCAGCGCCTTGCAGCGATGGCAATCGGCTTTGCAGCAAGCCCAGACGCTTGATCTGACCACCCTGCGTGCCATGCGCAGCCAAGCGCGTCAGTTGCGCCTCGCGCTGGACCGGGTGTTGCATGTGGCCGATGGCAGATTGACCCTGCCGATGGTTGGTTCGGACGCAATCCAGCGGCCCCTTCATAGTGACTGGGTGTGTCGGCCTGAAATCTGGCGTGGGCCGCTGTCGCCGCCCGGCAAAACCTCGGTTGACAATAAAACGACCTTCGGGGCCGAGGCCGCGATCTTTCACGACTGCCCTTGGTCCGAGGTGACGATCCGGCAGGTTCGTAACACGCGGGAAGGCGATCTGGCCCCGTTCGGGCTGCGGCTGGACGTGCTGGGGTTCGAAGGGTCGTTTCTGTCGCTGGTGCTGAACCTGCCTGATGCGGCGGTCGAGGGGTTGAAGCGCAACCACCTTGTGCGCCTGTGCGCTTTGGTCGAGGCCGAGCGGCCAGTAAATATGTTCGCACGTCTGAACGTCCAGCATGGCCCTAACACCGAACAAATCACCCGGGGCCTGCCTGCTGAGGGTGGCGAAGCGGTTGTCGAATTTGACTTGGCCTACACCAACCTGAACGAAAAGCGGGTTGACCGCATGTGGGTCGATTTGATGTTCGAAAATCCGGGGATGAGCCAAGTGACCCTGCGTGACATAACCTTCAGCCGACGCCCCCGCGCCGAGGTCTGATTGCGAACCGACCCGAGAAGGAGCCCAAGGTGACGAAACTTCAACTTGAGAAAACGTGCATTCAGACCGGGATCTGGGAAGGTGTTTTAACCCTGCCGGGCGACCAAGATGATCCTTTGCTTGAGGTGACGCATCTGGCGCAGCCCATCGACGGCGTGACCGTGTCACCCGACCCCGATCAGCCCGGCATGTATCGCGTTCATGTGCCTATCCCGACTGACGCGCTGTCGGATGGCATCCAGACGTTCATCATTTCAGACAAGGCCAGTGGCACGGTGCTGGACAGTTTCACGGTTGTGACGGGTCAACCGCTTGACGGTGATATTCGGGCCGAGGTCGACTTGTTGCGCGAGGAATTAGATATGCTCAAACGCGCGTTTCGCCGACATTGTGTGGATACGGGCCAAGTATGACCCGGCTTTTGGTCAGCGCGTGTTTGCTGGGCCAAAAGGTGCGCTATGACGGGCGAGCCAAGACGTTGCTGCACGACTGTTTGACCGGGTGGCAGAACGCCGGTCGCGTGGTCGCGTTCTGCCCCGAATTGGCCGGGGGCCTTCCCGTGCCTCGACTGCCAGCCGAGATCGAGCCGGGTTATGACGGTGACGATGTTCTGGCCGGACGCGCTAAGGTGGTCGATTACGAAGGTGGCGATGTGACCGCTGCCTTCGTTACCGGTGCAAGGATGGCGGTTGATCTGGCGCGGTCGCGCGGGTGCAACTATGCTCTGCTGACCGAGGCCAGCCCGTCTTGCGGATCAGCCGTTCTTTACAGCGGGCATCACGACGGGGGGCGACGGGACGGGTTTGGTGTAACCACCGCCGCCCTGCGTGGTGCAGGCATCACCGTATATAATCCCGCCCAGATCGACGCGCTGACCAGCCAGTTCGCAGGGTGAACCGTCGGGGTTACGCAGCGTTTTGCATGACAGTCTGCAACCCCTCGTCCAGATTGCCCCAGATGACAGGAGGCCGCCATAATGACCAGCTATCCCAATCTTCTTGCCCCGCTTGATTTGGGCTTCACCACCTTGAAAAACCGTGTGCTTATGGGATCCATGCACACCGGGCTTGAAGAACGTGGCGACTGGCAGCGCGTGGCTGAATTCTATGCCGAACGCGCCCGTGGTGGGGCGGCGTTGATTGTTACCGGCGGTATGTCCCCAAACCACGAAGGCGGCGTTTTTCCCGGTGCTGCGGGGCTTTTTTCGGACAAGGATATCGCCAATCATCGCACAGTCACCGACCGCGTTCATGCAGAAGGCGGCAAGATCGCAATGCAGATATTGCACGCCGGGCGCTATGCCTATGGGCCGGACTGCGTGTCGGCCAGCCCGATTAAATCGCCGATTTCGCCGTTCCCGCCGAAAGAGCTGGACGAGGATGGCATCCAGAAACAGATCGCAGATTTCGCCACCGCCGCCGCGCGCGCAAAAGAGGCTGGCTATGACGGGGTCGAGGTCATGGGCTCCGAGGGCTATTTCCTGAACCAGTTCCTTGTGACACACACCAACAAACGCGAAGATCGCTGGGGTGGGTCATATGAAAACCGGATGCGCCTGCCCATCGAGGTCGTGAAAGCCGTGCGCGCCGCCGTCGGACCCGAGTTCATCATCATCTATCGCCTGTCGATGATCGACCTTGTGCCCAACGGCTCGACCTTCGACGAGGTCGTGCAATTGGCGAAAGAGGTCGAGAAGGCGGGCGCCACCATCATCAACACCGGCATCGGCTGGCACGAAGCGCGCATTCCGACCATAGCGACCTCGGTCCCGCGTGCGGCGTTCACATGGGTCACGAAAAAGCTGATGGGGCAGGTATCGGTGCCGATCATCACGTCAAACCGGATCAACCACCCGGACGTAGCAGAAGAAGTTCTGGCAGATGGCGCGGCTGACATGGTGTCGATGGCGCGTCCTTTCCTTGCCGACCCTGATTTCGTTGTGAAAGCGGCGGCGGGTCGCGCGGGTGACATCGCGCCCTGCATCGCCTGCAATCAGGCCTGTCTGGACCACACGTTCAACGGCAAGATCTCGACGTGTTTGGTCAACCCTCGCGCCTGTTACGAAACTGAACTGCGCTATGATAAGACCGACACACCCAAGACCATTGCCGTCGTTGGGGCCGGTCCTGCGGGGCTGTCCACGGCCCTTGTGGCGGACGAGCGAGGCCACAAGGTCACGCTGTTTGATCGCGCGGATCACGTGGGCGGGCAGTTGAATATGGCCAAGAAAATCCCGGGCAAAGAGGAATTCATCGGGTTGGTCGAATGGTACGAACGGCAGATCGCGGCGTCAGACATTTGCCTGCAACTGGGCAAAGAAGCGATCGCGGACGATCTGGACGGCTTTGACGAGGTGATCATTGCCACCGGTGTCCTGCCCCGTGATCCGGGGATTGAAGGGCAGGGGGCGAAGAACGTCCTGTCCTATGTCGACGTGCTGCGCCACGAGGTGCCCGTGGGCGATCGCGTGGCGATCATCGGCGCAGGCGGCATCGGTTTTGATGTGGCCGAGTATCTGGCCCAAGCCGGTGACAGCCCAACCGAGGATTTGGAGGAATGGCTGGCTGAATGGGGCGTGACCGATCCCACAAAGGTACGCGGTGGCCTGTCACCCGACGGTCCGCAACCCGAGCCTCCTGCACGCCAAGTGACGCTGATGCAGCGCAAGGCCAAGGCGCTAGGGAAAGGGCTGGGCAAGACAACCGGCTGGATTCACCGCGCAACCCTTCGCATGAAGGGGGTCGAGATGGTGGGCGGCGTGAATTACGAGCGTATCACGGACCAAGGGCTGATGGTCTCGACCGGTGAAGCGCGCGAAGACCCGCGCGTGATCGAAGTCGACAACGTCATCCTTTGCGCGGGGCAAGTCAGCGATCGCAGCTTGGCAGATGCGCTTGAGGCGCGCGGAAAGACACCGCATGTGATCGGCGGCGCAGATGTCGCGGCCGAGCTTGACGCCAAACGCGCCATCGACCAAGGATCGCGCTTGGCGGCCTCGCTCTGATCTGATCATGTGATCCGGGGCAGCGCCGCGGAGGTCGTATGGTTTTTATCGCCGTCTTTACCGGACTTATGCCCGTCTTTCTTCTGGTCGGGCTGGGTGGGGTGTTGCGCAACCGATTGTCACTGAACGCGTGGCAGGGGTTGGACCGCCTGAATTTCGAGATCCTGTTCCCCGCCCTTCTGTTCGTCGCAGCCGCCAGCCGCCCCATTGAGATTGAAAAGCTGGTGATCATGGCCCCTGTGGTGTGGGCCATCCTGTCGGTCGGTCTGGCGCTTGGCTGGCTGGTCCGTCGCGCTGGGCCAGAACGATTCCTTGATTTCGCGGGCACATGGCAAGTTGCTTGGCGGTTCAACACGGCGCTGGGACTGGTCGCGGTGGGGCTGCTGACCCATGGCGGTGCCGGTGAAATGGCGGTGGCGGTCGGCATGGGCGTCCCCGTGGCCAATCTGTTTGCTGTTTCGGCGCTGTCGCGCGGTGGCGCGCTGAGCTTTGGCGCAACGGTCGTGAAGGTCGCCCTGAACCCGTTTTTGCTGGCCAGCCTTGGCGGGGTGGTGTTTGGCCTGATGGGCTGGCGCCTGCCCAACCCGATCATGATGCCAATCGAGATGTTGGCGCGCGCCGCCATCCCCATCGCCCTGCTGTCGATCGGGGCTACGATGAACTGGGGGGCGTTGGCGCGACTGGACCGTTTCAACGGTGCGATCTGCGCCATCAAGCTGGTGGCCCTACCAGCCTTTGCCCTGGGGGTTGGGATGGGGTTTCGGCTTGATCCGAGCATCGCGTCGGTCCTTGTGGTGTTCGCTGCCCTGCCCACGGCATCTGCGGCGCATGTGCTGGCGTCAGCCTTTGGGGCCGACCGAAGCTTGGTTGCCACGCTGATCGCGCAAACCACCTTGTTGTCTGCCATCAGCCTGCCGATCTGGATCAGCCTTGCCGAGCTTGCCTTCGCAAGCAGATAACACCGCGACGCCGTTTCCAGAGCCAAAACGATCCCTGCAATTACCCCTGTATTGTCGGGTGTTCTTCACAGTCTTGCCCCAATTGAAACCGATACAGGTTTTCACGGGTGTAATTGTGGAAAGATTGACATGGATCGATTGACCGAAATGGAAGCGTTCGCCACCGTCGTGGATCAGGGTGGTTTCACCGATGCGGCGAAGAAGATGGGGATTTCGAAATCTGCCGTGTCCAAGCATGTGTCCAGCCTTGAAGCCCGTCTTGGCGCCCGGCTTCTGAACCGCACAACGCGGCGCGTCAGCCCGACCGAGATCGGCCTTGCTTATTACGACCGCGCACGCCGGGTCCTGAATGACGCGGGCGAAGCGGACGCGCTTGTCACTTCGATGCAATCTGCGCCTTCGGGTATTTTACGCCTTTCCGTCGCCACCGATTTCGGCGTCAATCATCTGAGCCCGGTGCTGGGCGAGTTCGTGCACGATTTTCCCGAAGTTCATGTGAACATGGACCTGACCAATCGCTATGTGGAGCTGATATCGGAAGGTTTCGATATGGCGATCCGCGTGGGCGAGCTTGAAGACAGCTCTCTGCGGGCGCGCAAGATTGCGACAACCACGCGCCGCATGGTTGGCAGCCCTGCCTATTTTGACCAGTACGGACGTCCAACCCGGATCGACGACCTGAACGAACATAAACTATTGCACTACTCAAACCAAAGCTCTGGTAATGTATGGAAAGTGCCCGCCCCGTCGGGCGAGGTGCGGCAGGTGCGGTCCGCAGGTTGGCTTAGCGTCAATGACGGGCAATCGCTTCTGAACGCCGCGATCTCGGGCCTTGGCATCGCCTATTTGCCCAGCTTCCTTTATGCCGATGCGCTGGAACAGGGGCTTGTCGTCGATGCAATCCCGGATTTGCCGCAGGATGTGCAGGGTATTTATGCGGTCTATCCGCCGGGTCGGTTCACGCAACCCAAAGTGCGTGCGTTCATCGACTTTCTGGTTCACGCTTTCGCGGAAAAAGGCCCTGATAACTGGTAAGCCAGCCGGCGCTATTCCGTGCTGATCAAAACGGCCTCGACACGCCGATTCAGTTTGCGACCTTCGTCGGTCAAGTTGGATGCGCGCGGCAAAAGAAAACCGACGCCGTGAGCTGAAAGCTGCGCGGGGTCTGCGCCGTAAAGCTCGACCAAACTGTTCTTGACTGATGTGGCGCGCTTGCGTGACAGGTTCACGTTGCCATCCAACCCGCCCACCGCGTCGGTGTGACCGACAAGGCCAATCTGGCGGTTGGGGTTCTGGGCCAGATATTTCGCCAATTCGGCCAGAACAGGCACGTCATCATCCGCTAGGTCGGATGACCCGGTGGTGAAGGTCAGACCTTTCAGAACCGCCCGTCCGGTGGTTTCCAGCGTGATGCCTATCGGGCCGACGGGCTGTGCGCGCGCTTCTGTCGGGGCGGCCGGGGCCGGCTTGGCGGATGCGCTTTCCCCGGTGCTGCCTGCTGGGTCAACCTGTAACAGTTCGATGAACGCATCCTCGTACGACCGACTGACCAGAAGACTGATGAAGTGGTCGTCCTTGCGCGCGCTGAGGTAGTGGTAGTCGCCCAGATCGACAAATATGTCGGGGGCCTTGAAATGGCCCACTTCAAACCGAAAATCAAAACCGCCACAGGATACAGATTGGCATTGCAGAAGGATGTCAAAACCCTGTTCAAGCAACTGTTCCCGCAGCGCGATCAGAATCTGAAAGCTGGTCTGACTGGTGCCATCCACCTTCCAGACCTGCCGGATGACCTGCCCTTCGGTGGCGATTGTGGGGACGGTTTCACCGTCGAACCGGGCCACCGCAAGACCAACGCGGGCCATGTTCTGGGCCTGTTCCGCACGTAGTTTCGCGCCTGTGGGCAGATCGAGCGCGTGGACCGGAAAAGACAGTCCGGCAAGGCATGCCAAGCCAGCTGCGCATCGGGAAAGCCGACCCATCACAGCTATCTGTTTTGGGCGTGATAGGCGTCGTTGGGCTGCATTCCGACAGCCGACGCCATGCGGTTGGACATTGAGAAGAACCCGACCGTCGCTGCGATATCCCAGATGTCACGGTCTGAAAAACCGACTTGCCGCAGCGCGTCGCGGTCAGCCTCGGTTGTTTCAGACGAGGCTTTTGTGATCTTCTCGGAAAAGCTGAGCATGGCCTGTTGGCGCGTGTCCAGTTCGGCGGCGCGCCAATTCATCACCATTGCTTCGCCCAACTTGGGATCGCCCGACAGCGCACGCACGGCAGCCCCGTGGGCGACTTGGCAATACCAGCAGCGGTTGATCGAGCTGACCACAACTGCAATCATCTCGCGTTCCAATTTGGACAGCCCGCTTTCGCCCAGCATAAGTTCGTTATACATGGCCGAGAAGGCCCGTAGCTTCTCCATGTCGAACGCATAGGCTTTCAACACATTCGGCACCAGACCCAGCTTTTCATCGCAGATGTCAAAGTATTTCTGAATATCCTCGGGCAGCGGGTCGACCATTGGCAGGTCCAGCGCAGTCACACCGTCATTGTCATGTTTCATCATTGCATACCCTGGCTATGGTTTGGTGCGGTAATGGTAATGTCCGACAAGGTTCATTCCCATATTGGCATAAAGCGGATTGGCGGCGTGGTTGCCTTGGGTCACGATCAGGGCTACGTATTTCGCGCCCTGTTCCTTTGCCCAGATGGCGGCCTGCTTCATCAGGTTTTGACCGGTGCCCCGCCGCCGCATCTTTTCGTCGACATGCAGGGCGTGCACCATGGCGATGTCACCGTGAATGCCCACGAAGCCGACGCCTGACGGCTTGTCGTCTGTCCGCGCAAGCAGCGCGGTCTTGGGGCAAGCTGCACGAGCCATCACGGCGCGCCGGTCCGCCCCGATGCCGCCTCGTTCCCAAAGCTCGTCCATGATCGACAGAGCAGGCCAAGCGCAAAATGCAGACACGGGCGGCGGGGCGTCATTGGCCAAATCGTCAACATGCGATACCCAGAAATTAACCGGATCGACAACGTGATAGCCGTGTTTCTCCAGCATATCGTCCAAATTCTCATCGCCATGCCGGATCTGGAACAACGGGTCCATGCCCTGCGCGCGCATCGCTTTTTCGGCGACCGGCAGGTCTGCTTCGGTGGTCGGCCAGCTTTCGGTCGCTGCCGACGCCCGCTTACCGCCGCCCGCGCCATCGCGTATGACCCATGCTCCCACGCGTTGGGTGGAGGCGGGGGGCCATGTTGCCTCGCTGGCTTCGATGATCTGGTCGGCGTTGGGAAGGTCGCGTTTCATTTGGCCTCCGGAAAAAGTTGGAACAAGGCGCGGGCGGCGGCGTTAAGCCGGGCGGCATCGGTGCCGCGGATTACGACATTGGCACCGAATTGCCCATGTTCGATGAATGGATATGAACCAAAGCCCAGATCGGCATAATCTGCGGCCAGCTTGCCAAGGGGTCCAGCGATCTCGCCCTCGCCGCGTTCGATGCGGATGGAGCGTGATTGCAACGGCGCACCGCCTGTCAGGCCGGGCAAAACGCTGTCGACCATCGCTTTGAAAACAGACGGAACGCCCGCCATGACATTAACGTTTTCGAGTGTGAAACCGGGCGCGGCTGACACCGGGTTTTCGATAAGCGTCGCGCGATCAGGGATGCGGGCCATACGCTGCCGCGCTTCGTTGAATTCCTGACCTTTGGCGGCATAATGCGCGGCCAGCAGGTTGCGGGCATCGTCGCGAATGTCGATATGGTCGCCGAACGCGCGTGCGATGCAGTCGGCGGTGATGTCGTCATGGGTTGGCCCGATCCCGCCCGAGGTAAAGACGTGATCGAAACGGCCAGCAAGTTCTTTCACCGCAGCCTCAATTGCGCGCGGGTCATCAGACACGACACGCACCTCTTTCAGGTCGATACCGCATTCGGTCAGCTTGCCCGCAAGATGATGCATGTTGGCATCCCTTGTCCGGCCTGACAAAATCTCGTCTCCGATGACCAGCATGGCGGCGGTCGGGTTCGGCATGGCTTGTTCCTTTTCTTCTTCCGGTATAGGCCCGCTTTATGAAATTTCCCAGCCCTCTTGTGCCCGCAATTCTTGTCCGACGCTACAAACGGTTCCTTGCCGATTGTGTGCTGGATGACGGGCGCGAAGTGACGGCGCATTGCGCCAATCCCGGATCGATGATGGGGCTGGCCGTGCCAGGGACGAAGATCTGGCTGGAGCCGAATGACGATCCCAGGAAGAAGCTGAAGTTTGGCTGGCGGCTGGTCGATCATCAGAACGGGCATTTCACCGGCGTTGACACGTCGATCCCCAACCGTGCCCTGCGCGCGGCCCTGCAGGCGCACGAGGTTGGCGGGCTGAATGACTATCACACCGTCCGGGCCGAGGTGAAATACGGTGAAAACAGCCGCATTGATTTCCTGCTGGAAGGTGACGGGCTGACCTATGTCGAGGTCAAGTCCGTGACGTTAAGCCGCCAGCCCGGCTTGGCGGAGTTTCCCGACAGCGTCACCGCGCGCGGGACCAAACATCTTGGTGAACTGGCCACCATGGTCGGTCAGGGTCATCGCGCTGTGATGCTTTACTTGGTGCAGCGCACAGATTGTGACCGGTTCGATCTGGCGCGGGATATCGACCCCACCTATGGCGCCGCTTTTGATGCCGCCCGCGCGGCGGGTGTCGAAGTGATGGTGCTGGGCGCGCGGATCAGCCCGGACGGAATTACGGTCGGCGCCCCTCTGGCGTCTTTGGCTTGAACACCGTATTTAGGGGCGAAGCAGAAGGATTTTTCCATGGACGACACCATGCGCGTGACCAAAGAAGGCATCCGCCTTTATGACAGCTCTGATTTCGCCGGGATGCACAAGGCGGGGCATTTGGCCGCCGATATTCTGGACCGCATCGCCCCCATGATGGCGCCGGGTGTGACGACTGCCGAAGTTGACGCTGCAATTGAAGCGATGGTGGACGAGGCCGGCGCGGTCTCTGCGACCATCGGTTACAAGGGTTACAAACACGCGTCCTGCATTTCGCTGAACCACGTGGTCTGTCACGGTATTCCGGGATCGAAAACGCCCAAAGGCAAGAATGAAAAATCGGCGCGCAAGCATGACGAGTTGATAGACGGTGACATACTGAACGTGGATGTGACCGTTATCGTCGATGGTTGGTATGGCGACACAAGCCGCATGTATAAGGTTGGCAAAATCAAACCCTTTGCGGATCGCCTGATCCAGGTGACCCATGACGCCCTGATGAAAGGGATCGAGGCTGTGCGCCCCGGCAACACCTTCGGCGATATCGGTCACGCCATCCAGACGCATGTGGAAAGCCACCGCATGTCCGTCGTGCGCGATTTCTGCGGTCACGGGCTGGGGCAGGTGTTCCATGCGCCGCCCAACGTTTTGCATTATGGCCGCCCCGGACATGGGCCAGTGCTGGAAGAAGGCATGTTCTTCACTATCGAACCGATGGTTAATCTGGGCCGGCCCGAGACAAAGGTCCTGCCCGATGAGTGGACGGCGATCACCCGCGATAAATCACTTTCGGCGCAGTTTGAACACTCAATCGGGGTGACGGCAGGCGGGTGCGAGATTTTCACTCTGTCCCCCGCAGGGAAATTCCACCCGACGTGGGATTGACATTGACCTAGGGGAAGCTTTTGCTGCTTTTCCCCGCGACACGAAAAAATCCGTTCAAGATCAGCACCATTCGAGCATTGATTTTCAGAGGTCACGCGCGGTGCCGTTTTTCAATTGCACTCGCAAGCTGCCCTGCATAGGTTCGCTATGCCGTGGTGCAATAGGTGCTGCGGCTTCCGCGACCAACGTGCGCGGCTGTCCTTACGAAAAAATCGGAGGGTGTCAGATGACCCACTTCCGCCCCTTTGCCCCGAAATCCATCATCACATCCCTTGCTGCGGCGACCGCCCTTGCGATGTCGGCCAGCGCCGGTATCGCGCAAGAGGTCACGTTGCGATTTCAGCATTTTGTGTCGCCCTTGTCGTCCAGCCCAACTTATTTCATGACCCCTTGGGCCGAGAAGGTCGAAAAAGACTCCGGTGGGCGTATCAAGGTTGAACTGTATCCGGCCATGCAATTGGGCGGCAAAGCCAGCAGCCAATATGACCTGATCCGCGACGGTGCGATTGATGGGGGTTGGGTCATTCCCGGCTATCAACCCGGTCGCTTCCCCGAAAGCGAAGCGATGGAGCTTCCTTTCATGACAACAAAATCCGGTGAAGAGGCATCCAAAGCGGCTTGGGTCTATACCCAGAAATACTTGATGGACGACTTTGCGGATGTAAAGGTCATCGCCGCACACATGCATGGGCGCGGGATCGTTCACAAGAAGGGCGACCCGATTGCCTCCGTTGCAGACTTTCAGAACCTGAAACTGCGCGGCCCGTCACGCACCGCGACGCTGCTGTTAGATAAGCTTGGCGCGATCCCCATCGGGATGCCCGTCCCGGCCTTTCCCGAGGCTCTGGCCAAGGGGGTGCTGGATGGCGGTGTGATCACGTGGGAAATGGCGCCTTCGCTTAAGCTGAACGAACTTGCGGATAGTCACACAGACGTTGCAGGCGACAAGTCGCTTTATAACCTGTTTTTCATCTGGGCGATGAACAAGGATGTATATGACGGACTGCCCGATGACCTGAAAGTGGTGATTGACGCGAATTCGGGCTTTTATACATCCGCATGGGCCGGACGCGCCTATGACACTGGCGATATCGAAGGGCGCGAGGCGATGGCCGCGGACGGAAATATCATTGCCGAAATCTCGGAGGAACAAACCGCTAAAATCCGCGCCTTGGGGGATGAGGTCATTGCCGAATGGATCGAAGATATGAACCAGAAAGGGTTGGACGGTGCGGCGATGGTTGACGATGCGCGCGCAGCGGTGGACGTGACAAGGGCACAATAGGCGGCGCCTAGACCCGCCTTAGAACCGAGATCACGGTATCTCCATACTGTCGCGTATCCAGCAGGGTCACCCCATCCGGCGGGGCAATTGTAGCACTTTCCTCCCATACGATCAGCGCGTTTGGTGCAATCCAGCCGCCCTTGCTTGCGGCGTCCAGTGCCTTTTCGCCCAAGCCTTTGCCATAAGGCGGGTCCAGAAAGATCAGATCATACGGTGACCCACCCGGCAGGCGCGTGGCGTCGCGTTTCAACACTGTGACCTGATCGGCGCAACGGCATTTCGCGATGTTTTCGTGGATCAGCGTCTGTGCCTTGCGGCCATCATCGACAAACGTCACATGCGCCGCCCCGCGCGACAGCGCCTCAAGCCCCAATGCGCCGGTGCCGGCAAACAGGTCCAACACCTTCGCGCCCTCGACGGGGTCGCCGAACCGCCCGCCGGTCAGCATCGAAAAAAGGCTTTCCCGCACCCGGTCCGACGTCGGGCGCAAATGCGCGCCCGCGTCTCCTTTACCCACGCTGGCCAGAGTCAGGCCGCGAAACCGACCGGCGATGATCCTCATCTCAGCAGCGGTTTCAAGTCGGCGGATGGGTCAGCGACGGTTGCCTTGTCTGCGGTTTTACCAGCCTCGATCAGACGCTTGCCAACCATATACGCGCGTGGGTCGTTCATCGCATCGACTGCCAGCAATTGATCGCCTCGATAATACCAAAAGCTGGTGCTGCCATCATGTTCACCCCGTCGTGTGACCACATTATCATAGCCCAAGTTCAACCCGGCGATTTGCAGCTTTACGTCGTACTGATCTGACCAGAACCAAGGTTTCGCCACGTAATCGACTGCTTCACCCATCATATTGCAAGCGACCACTTCCGCCTGATCAATGGCGTTCGGCACACTTTCCAGCCGAATCCGTCCCCCGCGATACGGGAAGGACGTGCAGTCGCCAGCAGCCCAGATGGCCGGGTCAGATGTTCGACCCTGCGCGTCTGTCCAGATGCCGTTGTCAATCCGAAGCCCCGCAGCCTGGGCCAGATCGGTGTTGGGTGCAATGCCCACACCGACCACGGCAAAGTCGAGGTCCAGCTTTGTGCCATCAGACAGGACTGCACCGCTGATGCGCCCGTCACCAGTTAACCGCTCCAGCCCGATACCTTCGCGAATATCGACACCGTGTGCTGTATGCAGCGCCCGGAAATAGGACGAGGTTTCAGGCGCAGCCACCCTTTGAAGAAGACGGTCGGCCATCTCGACCAGTGTGACGTGCAAACCTTTCTTGGCCGCGACCGCTGCGGCCTCAAGCCCGATATACCCACCGCCGATGATCAACACGCGGCGACCTTGCGTAAATTCCGGCGCCATCCGGTTCACATCCGCAAGGGTGCGCACCACATGGACGCCCTGCAATCTGCCGCCGATGGCGTCGGGCAGGAGGCGCGGCACAGATCCGGTGGTCAACGCTAATTGATCATAGGCGATGCGCTCGTCCCCAATCACCACTTCGCGCCGTTCGGGGTCGATCGCGTCTACAAGGGTGCCCAACCGCAAGGTGATATCATTTTCGGCATAGAAGCTTTCGGGGCGCAGATACAAACGCTCCTCATCCATTTCACCCAGCAGATAGGCTTTCGACAGTGGCGGGCGTTGGTAGGGTGGCGCGGTTTCGGCCCCGATCAGGGTGATTTTGCCGTCAAAACCCGAGTTTCGAAGCTTGGCAACAAGCGACGCACCGGCTTGCCCGGCGCCGATGACAATAATGTGAGACATGCGGGGCTTCCATTTTCTGCTGACCTGACGCGGTTTGCAGACTATGACTAGGAGCAGTGGAAACACAATCAGGGATGTTAAAAATGACTCTATCAGTTGGTGACAAACTACCGAATGCGACGTTGTTGCAAATGGGGGATGACGGGCCAGAGCCGGTTGAACTGTCGTCCCTGACCAAAGGGCGCAAGGTCGTGATCTTCGCCCTTCCGGGAGCTTATACCGGCACTTGCACGACCGCGCATGTGCCCAGTTTCATGCGCACAAAGCCCGATTTTGACAAGAAAGGCGTGGACGAGGTCATCTGTATCTCAGTGAATGATCCATTTGTCATGCAGGCTTGGGGCGAAAGCACCGGCGCGACCGAAGCCGGCATTACCATGCTGGGCGATGCCGACGGGTCGTTCACGCGCGACGTGGGCATGGTGTTCGATGCACCGCCCGCCGGCCTGATCAACCGCTCGCGCCGCTATGCGCTTTATGCGGAAGACGGCGTGGTCAAGGTGTTGAACGCTGAAGAAAATCCGGGTGTTTGCGAAACATCAGGGGGCGAGGCGCTGTTGGCCGACATGCAGTCCTAGTCGCCTTCGTCGATCACCGTTTTCCGAAAAGGGCCGTATGAGGTCAGGATATCCATATCTCCCTCGACGGCCCTTTTCTCGGCGCCTAAAAATTCACTGACCGCATCGCGAAAGCTGGGTTCGGCGATCCAGTGCAGTGAATGGGTGGTGACCGGCAAATAGCCGCGCGCAAGTTTGTGTTCACCCTGCGCGCCCGCCTCGACCCGCTGTAGATTGTGTTGGATGGCGAAGTCGATGGCCTGATAATAACACAGTTCGAAATGCAGGCAGGGATGGTGTTCTGACGCGCCCCAATAGCGGCCAAACAGAGTATCTCGTCCGATCAGGTTCAGCGCCCCGGCAATCGGCCGACCGTCGCGCAGCGCAAAAACTAGTAACACGTCATCGCGCATCGAGGCGTGCAATTCATCAAAGAACGCGCGCGTCAAATAAGGGCGGCCCCATTTGCGCGCGCCCGTGTCCTGATAAAAATGCCAGAAAGTGTCCCAATGATGGGACTGGATGTCGTCGCCGGTGAAGGCTGCGATACGGCCGCCGAATTCTTGGGCTTGCCGGCGCTCTTTTCGAAGCTGTTTGCGCTTCCGCGAACTTAGGCCACTCAGAAAATCATCGAAATCGGCATAGCCGTGGTTTTCCCAGTGAAACTGTTGCCCAATGCGATGAAGCAAGCCCATCTGCGCCCCTGCCTGGGCCTCGTCTTCGGTGCAGAAGGTGATATGCGCCGAGCTCAGCCCGTTTTCCGTCGCGATCTGCATCATGCCTTGCACCAACCCGGCGCGTCCGATGGCATCATGGCCGGGCCGGGTGAGAAAACGCCGCCCGGTTACGGGTGTGAACGGAACGGCCAATTGCAGCTTTGGATAGTACTGCCCGCCCGCGCGGTCGTAGGCATCGGCCCAACTGTGATCGAACACATATTCGCCTTGGCTGTGCGTCTTGGCATACAAGGGGGCGACGGCGATCACCTGCCCCCCGGCGTGAACGCTGAGGTAGTGCGGCTGCCATCCCGTTCGTCCGCCCACACTGCCCGATTTCTCTAACGCCAACAGGAACCGATGGGTTGTGAACGGGTCGATGGAGCGGACGCCATCTGATGCTTCGGGACCGGCGCAGGCATCCCAATCGCGGGCTGCGATGCTGGACAGGCTGTTGTGGGTGCGGATTTCGATTTTGGTATCAGTCACTTGCCCATTGGACCCAAGATCGGTCGGGCGGTCAAGCCGGATAGCCCTCAAAGGTGATATTGTCAGCTATTTTGCGTGCTTCGATCTCGTCCTTTTTTGAACGGATCGTCCAACAAAGAACGGGCACTCCCCGCGCTTTCAGGCGAGCAACGGCAAGGCTGTGCAAATCGCTGGCCTCGTGGCTGATAAAACTTGCGCCGACCCGGTCGAAATCGGGAATGTCACGCAGATACCGACGTGTTGCAGCAGGGATCAGGCTTTCGGGATCGTCGCGGAACGCGGCGGTCGTCAGGCCCACCGGGTGGCCCGTGTCAAGGGCGCCGAACGCGGCGACGGAATGAGGATTGAACGACATCAGCGCCACATCACCGGTATAGTTTTTCAATGCGTCCGCCGTGGCCTGTTCCAGCGGACCAGTGCGCGGTCCCATCGCACCGTCCTGATCCTTCAGTTCGACTAGCAGAGGCACGCGTCCTGCGACGATGTTCAGGACCTCGGCAAAGGTTGGGATCCCCTCGTTTCCATGGGTCAGGTTGATCCCGCCCAGTTCAGTGGCCGAGCGTTGTTGGACCGCACCTGACTGCCCTGTCAGCCGGGCCAGATCATAATCGTGAAAGACCATCGCCTGCGCATCCTTGGACAGTTGCAAGTCTATCTCGATCCCATAGCCTGCGTCGATGGCAGCCCGGATCGCTGCGCGCGAGTTTTCCGGACGGCCAGCGGCAAGATCATGCAACGCACGATGAGCGATCGGACGCGCCAAGAAGCTGTCCGGCAGAGGGGGCGGCGATTGGGTCATTTGATCTGGAAGATGCCTTCGATTTCAACGGCGACACCAAACGGAAGGCTGGCGGCTGAAACAGCCGACCGTGCATGGCGACCAGCGTCGCCCAAAACCTCGACCATGAAATCGGACGCACCGTTGATCACTGTGGGCTGCTCGCTAAAATCGCTGGTCGAGTTCACGAAGCCCGTCAGCTTGACGACCCGTTGTAGCCGGTCCAGATCACCACCACAGGCGGCTTTGACCTGGGCAAGTAAGCTGATCGCGCACCCGCGCGCTGCAAGCGCACCATCTGGCGCGGTCATGTCTTCACCCAGCTTTCCCGTCAGGAACTCACCATCTCTGGTCGATATCTGGCCTGAAACGTGAACCAGATCGCCAACCCGGACATAGGGAACGTAGTTGGCCGCTGGCGCTGGTGCGTCCGGCAGAGTTACGCCAAGTTCCGTCAGACGGGCTTCAATTTTGCTCATGTCGTGTCCTTTTCGATTGGTTCCCCGTATCGCGCAGGGGTTTCCGGACGCTAGCTTGCGATCCATGCGGTGAAAAGGGCGAAAGCGGCGGCAATGCGCAGTTCGCAGGTTTCGGCTGCTAGTGTTCGCGCATCGCCCGGTCAAAAAAACCGGTGATGGGGCTTAGCAGGTAGGACATCGGACTATGGTCCCCGGTCTTGATGAAAGCCGTAACTGGCATTCCGGGCAGCAGCTGCGCATCAGTGGGTAGGCGTGCGCGTTCGGTGTCGGGGATCGCGATCTTGATGGTATAGTAAAGTTGCCCGGTTCTTGCATCTTCCAAAGCGGCAGCCGAGATCTTATGCACTTTTGCTCTTAGCTCAGAGGTTTCGCGTTGAGTCAATGCCGCAAAGGTCAACGTCACGAGTTGGCCGATGAAAATCTGGTCGACATCTGTTGGCGATAGCCGGGCGACGACCTGCATACTGTGATCCTGCGGAATGATATGCAGCAGCGATTGGCCGGCCCTCACGACAGAGCCCGGGGTCAGGGCCTGAAGGTCGTGTATGACGCCGGCGGCGGGTGCGCGAATGGTCAGCCGTTCAATTTCTTGGGTCAGGCTGCGCATCTTTTCCGACAGTTCGTTGGCAGTGACGTGGTGGTCGCGCAGCTTGGCAATTGCGGCGTCCTGTCGTTCAGCTTGCAACGCCAGCTTTTGCAGATCGGTTTCGGTCAGTTGCAGCGCGGCTTGGGCGCGGGTGGCGGCAATTTCGGCCAGTCGTCCGGTCAAGGCCGCCTTTTCCCGGCGCAGCGACAGGACGCGTGGGTATTGTGACAACCCGTCAGCCAGCAGTTTTTCTTGCCGGGTTAAATCCTCCAGCAGCAGAATTCGCTGCATCACCAAGGCGCGGTGCTGCGCGTCCAACCCATCAATCTGTGCCCTGATTTGTGACGCGCGTTTGTCCAATTGCGCTAGTTGCGTTCGCAGAACCGCGCGATGTGACCGGAACAACCGGGTCTGACCCGCGATCATTTCCGCCACGTCAGGGCGGAAGCGGGCGTGGTCGTGCAACACCGCAGGATAGGACAATTCGGCTGCATCATCGCGTTCAGCCGTCAGGCGGGCGATGCGTGTCAAGATTTCAAAATACTGGTTTTCTGTGATCCTGTATTGCGAAGTATATCGCGCGTCGTCCAGCATCATCAGGATATCGTCCTTGCGGACGGTATCGCTGTTTTCGACCATGACCGCAACGACGACCCCACCATCGGGATGCTGCACGATATGTTGGAGCCGATCGGGGTGCAACGTGCCGTATGCCACCACCGCGCCGGCAATACGGGCCGTTGCGGACCACGTGCCAAAGCCGCCGATCAGCAAGAACAGCATGGTAAAACCAAGCAGCAGAAAACGTCGGGCGGAAAGGTCATGCCCTGTCATCAAACCCTCCACCGATGCCGTGTATTGAGTGTATTTGTGCAGCGTTACGCACGCGTTTCCTTAGAATCTCGTCGCGGGGTCCGATTTCCGTCGCGCATCCGTCATCAAGTACCATCAGCATATCGCAATGTTGTATGGCGGCAGGACGATGCGCCATGATTACGACCGCACCACCCCGCAGCTTCACCGTCTGGATGGCCGCATTCAGGGCGACCGATCCGTCATGATCCAGGTTCGAATTTGGTTCATCCAGAATGACCAGAGGCGGCGTGCCAAAAAGCGCGCGTGCAAGGCAGATACGTTGCATTTGGCCACCTGAAAGCGGATTGTTGCCCGAAGTGACTTTTGTGTCATAACCTTGGGGCAGTGACAGGATCAGATCATGTGCGTCGGCAGCCTGTGCGGCAGCGATCACCGTGGCATCGTCGGCCTTGGGGCAAAAGCCCGCGATATTTTCTGCAATGGTCCCATCAAATAGCAGCACCCGTTGCGGCAGATATCCGACAATGCGGCCCAAGGCGTCAGACGCATAGTGATCCAGCGCCGCGCCGCCCAGTCGGACCGTGCCGGCGCTTGGCGCACGCGTCCCTGTCAGCACCTGAGCCAGCGTGGATTTGCCTGCTCCGGTTGGCCCGATCACACCCAACGCGGTGCCCGGTTTCAGGTGAAACGAAATGCCGCGCAGAACAGCATAGCTGTGGCCCTCGGGAATGACGGTCAGGTTGTTGACATGCACATCTGAAGCCGGGGTTGGCAGCGCGGTCCGGTCTGTTTTGCATGTGGCAGTCGTGAGACGTTGCGCCAGCGACAGCCAAGCGGATCGGGCGCGCTGCACCAATGGCCATTGACCGATGGCCAGATCGACCGGTGCCAGCGCGCGGGACAGCAGGATCGACCCGGCGATCATCGCCCCCGGTGAGATTGCGCCTTGCACCGCCAGATACGCTCCGAGCCCCAACATGGCTGATTGTAAGAACTGTCGGAAGGTTTTAGAGAAAACTGCGAACTGGCTTTGCCGGTCCGAGACGTGAATGGCCGAACGTAACGTCGTGCGTCGAACTTGCTGCCATCGCTGAAAAGCATGATCGGTCAGACCAAGGGCGCGGACCATTGGTGCTTCGGTTTGCAGCCGCTCGGCTAGTTGGTCGGACGCACGATTTTGTGCTGCTACAACCGATGCCGGCCCCCTTGTCAGCGCTTGGTTTGTAAGCGTCACCGCAACCAGTAGCGCCCCGCCCGACAAGGCGAGCGCGCCAAGCCAAGGGTGAAATAACGTGATCGCCAGTAAAAACACCGGCGTCCAAGGCATATCAAATAAAGCGGTCACGACAGGGCTGGCCAATAGCTGTCGGATCGCGTCGGCATCCCGCACCGCGCTGGGCGGTGTCCCGGAGCCGGCCATGACTTGCGCGGGATCAAGGTCGGCACGAAATACGCGTTCGTCCAAACCAGCCTGAAACCGAGCCCCGGCGCGGGCAAGGATCCGCCCACGCGCATAATCAAGGCAGCCCATCACAATAAACAGAAAGGTCATCAATAATGTAAGTGCGACCAGTGTTTCCACTGATCGGCTGCTGAGCACGCGATCATAGATTTGCAGCATGTATATCGGGGCGGTCAGCATCAGCAGGTTGACGAACACCGAAAACAGCGCCGCGCTGATCAACAAGCCGTGAAGTTTACGCCGTATCTTGCGCAGTTCTTCATGACCAAATTCTAACTCTTCATGGCGCATTTGGCTTGTTCCATTGGGTTTCAGCGTGGCAGATGCGTCGGTTGGCGGTACGTGTTTCGGTGGGAATCTGCTTGTATTCTGTCACCCAATAGACACATAAAAAGCTGAAGATCCCTTAACGGCTTTGCAATGAACGCTCGTGCATTATGTGAGGCGTGAACAATTGATGTGCTGCCAGACAAAGATATCAAAGTGACGAAACTGATTACGAAGTATTCTCCGGCGATTGCTGGCCTTTTGTTGGTCGCGTTGGGCGCTTGTGCAAAAGCGCCTGCGCCATCGGGCTATGCTGACCCGCACGAGGTTCAGAACCGGCGCACGCATGGTGCGAATATTGACCTTGACCGTGCGCTGGTGTCGCCCGCGTCCGATGTCTATGGCGAAGCGGTCCCGCGCGAGGTGCGCGATGTTGTGTCGGTCTTCTCGGACAATGCAAGCCTGCCGGGCGTGGTCGTAAACAACATCCTGCAAGGTAATGTTGAAGATGCGGCGCACAACGCGATCCGCTTTTTGTTCAACACCACGTTCGGATTGTTGGGTACGATTGATGTGGCGACGGATATTGGGCTGGAAGAACGCGACACCGATTTTGGCGAAACGCTTCATATCTGGGGTGCGCCCGAGGGCGATTACGTGGTTCTTCCTGTCTTTGGGCCATCGACCGAACGCGATGGCTTCGGGATCGTTGCGGACTTCTTCTTGAATCCGCTGAGCTTGGTTTTGCCGACTGACGTGAAACACCTTCCCAAGGCGACTTGGGTTCTGTCAAAGTTCGGCGACCGTTACACTTTCGGCGACACGATTGACGAGTTCTATTATAGCGAAGATGGTTACGAGCTGATGCAGCTGTATTACCTCGACTCGCGCCGGTATGAACTTGGGATCGAGGTCGAGGATACTGAACTTGAGGATATTTACGATGCGTATGATGGGTAACCAAACCTCACTGACACGCCGCGCAATGCTGGGCGGATTGGCCGGGCTGGGCGTAATGGCGCTGCTGCCGGGTCGCGCTTTGGCGGCGATCTCGGCTGACCGGGCGGAAAGCCTTATTGATCAGGTTGTCAGTGATATCAATGGGATCATCAACTCCGGTGCGTCGGAAGGCACCATGATCAAACGTTTCGAGAACGTGTTTGCGAAATATGCCGATGTTAACTTTATCGCGCTGTCGGCCCTTGGCCCGGATGGAAGATCCGCAAGCGCGTCGCAAAAAGCAGCTTTCGTAAAGGCATTTCGCGCCTATGTGGCACGCCGGTATGGCAGCCGTTTCCGCGAATTCCAAGGCGGCAGCATTAACGTTGTCAACACGAAGCAGGTGAAAAGCCGGTACGAAGTGATGACCCAGACTCAGTTAAGGGGCAAATCACCCTTTGACGTCGTGTTCGTGGTGTCAGCCAAGAACGGCAAATTTATCGACATGCAGGTGGAAGGTATTTCCATCGTGAAATCCGAACGGAAAGAGATCGGTGCGATGCTGGACCGTCGTGGCGGTGATTTGAACAAGCTGATCGCGGATCTGAAATAAGGCTGACCGCCCTGCCGACTCAATTTGAACAACGCCCCTGCGCTGCACACGCGGGGGCGTTTTTCGTTTCACGAAGGTCGTGGTCTTGAAAAGGGTTGCATCCGTAAGTATCAAGATTACCCAATTTGAAGGAGTATCGGCGTGGCGGATGCAAGCTGGCCCAAGGGAACCCAAATTGAAAGTTTCGGCTTTCTGACGCAGGCGCTGGCGCGTTGCGTTGACGGTGCGATGAAGGAACGATTGGCCGATCTGGAGCTGAATTTTCGTTTTTTCATGACCCTGATGCAACTTCTTGCGCAGGACGGCCAAAGCCAGCGCGAGCTGGGCAAGAAGCTGAAGCTGCCTGAATATCAGATCAGCCGCAATCTGGATGCGATGGCGCAGGATGACCTGATCGAACGCCGCTCACACCCATCTAACCGCCGAACGACGCAGGTTTTTCTGACCCAGAAAGGCCGCGAGATGGCGCAGAAGCTGCCACCGCTCATCAACGCTTTGAACAATACGTTCCTGCGCGATCTGACCAAAGATGAACGCGACACGCTTATCAGCTTGCTGCAACGTGTCCTGTTGACGACGGCGTGACCATCTGCGGTTGCGCTAGTTCTTGCCAAAGATCGAGCGTAGCACGCCGATAAATGCATCCTCGACCGCTTCGCCAACCGATTGACCGCCTTGTGGACGCCCGCCGCCGCGCTGACCTTCGGACGAAAAGACCTGTCCGTTAAATTGGGGGGCCGCGCCGGGGCGGATCATGGGCAGAGGGGTCGGCACCAGTTCGGACTGGATGCCCACCATCGCTTCACGCCAGATCTCGGCGGGCAAGCCACCGCCGGTGACACCCTTCAGTGGCGTATTGTCATCATACCCCATCCAGACGCCCATCACGTATTCGGCGGTGAATCCGATGAACCACGCATCGCGGGACGAGTTCGTGGTGCCGGTCTTGCCTGCGATTTCCAGCCCATCAATCTTGGCGCGGCCACCGGTGCCGGCTTCGACCACGCGGCTCATCATATAAACCAGTTGCTGCGCGGCCTGCTGCGAGATGACACGCTCACCAATACCGCCGGACTGTGTCATCAGCGGATCGCTTTCGCCCACTAGACTGAGTTCGGTCAGGCCATAGGGAATGACCGCCGAGCCGCCGTTCAGGATGCCCGAAAACGCCCCCGTGGTTTCCAGCAAGGTACTTTCTGACGCACCCAGCGCCAGCGCAGGGCCAGCGGCCAGATCACTTTCAATGCCAAACATTGATGCCACACTGCGCACGGCTTCAAGCCCGACATCTTGGGCAACCTTAACGGCAGGGATGTTCAAGGACCGCGCCAGCGCTTCGGTCAGGCTGACATTACCGTAATGTTTGCGGGTATAGTTTTTTGGGCACCACTGGCCCGATCCGGGGACGTTCACGCAGTAAGGTTCGTCCAGAATGAAGTCATCCCAGCGATAGCCCATGTCCAGCGCCGCCGCATAAACGAAGGGTTTGAAGGCTGATCCGGTTTGACGTTTGGCCTGTGTGGCCCGGTTGAACGCGCCCGTCACCTTGGTTTCGCGCCCGCCGACCATGCCGCGCACTGCGCCGTCCGAGCTCATCACAACGATGGCGGCTTCAGCTTCGGACCCGGACGAGACCTTGGTTTCGAAAATCTTGGTCATAGCATTCTCGGCAGCGGTCTGGATACGGGGGTCCAGCGTTGTCTTGATGATGACATCCTCGGTCGTCTTGCGGGTCAGGAACGCGGGCAGATCGCCCATGATCCAGTCTGCAAAATATCCGCCTGCCTGCGCCTTGGCAGCCGTGGACAGGGTCGCTGGGTTAGCTTGAAACTTGGTCGCCTGATCGTTGCTCAGATATCCTTGTTCGCTCATCAGACGCAGTACGGTCGCGGCGCGATCCTGTGATCGTTTCAGGTTTGCAGTCGGGGCATAGACCGACGGCTTGGGCAACATCCCCGCCAGCATCGCGGCCTGTGCCGGGTTCAGCTCTGACGCCGGAATGGCGAAGTAACGCTGGGCCGCGGCGTCAAAGCCGTGCGACCCGGCACCCAGATAGGCCCGATTAAGATAGATCGTCAGAATCTCGTCTTTTGTGAACTTGGTTTCCAGTGCCATCGCATAGACGGCTTCCTTAATCTTGCGGCGAAGCGATCCTTGGCGGCAGTCAGCTTCATAAGCCGCTTCGTTCTTCCACTCATTCGGGTCGAACGGCACACCTAGGCATAGAAGTTTCGCCACCTGCTGGGTCAGGGTTGATCCGCCGTGACCCGACAGCGGGCCGCGCCCTTCGCTCAGGTTGATGCGGATGGCGCTGGCGATGCCGCGCGGGCTGAGGCCAAAGTGATTGTAAAAGCGTTTATCCTCGCTGGCGATGATCGCATCGGTCAGATAGGGGCTGGCGGTTTCGGTGTTGATGGTGCGACCGCGCTGATCGCCCCGCCACGCATAGACCGCGCCATAGCGGTCAAGAATCGTCACCGAACCTTTCGCCCGACCGTCCAGCAGGGCATTCAGTTCCGGCATGGTGGCCGCGAAATAGAACACTGCAATCCCGATAATCAAAGCGACGACCGCAGCCGCCTTCCACGTTAACCGCCAGATCAAGCGCAACACCCAGCCGATCAGGAAGATGGGCCACCCAAGAATTCCCTTGGGCCGTCCCGTGTTTCGCCGTGTGCGTTTGGGCGCAGGCTTGCGGGTCTTGCGCCGCGCGGATGGCTTGGCCGCGGGCTTCTTCTTGGAATAGCGTTTGTCTGCCACCAGCTTGGGGCGTTTGGGGCCGGATGGGCTCATGATTCTGGTTCCGCGTCTGCTCGTTCGGTCCGCCGCAGCGAATCGTTTTTCCTGAGTGTAGCCGGTTCCGCGGGCGCCTGCGACTTTTCGCGACGGCTAAAATTTAAGCACACCATTGTGCACGCGCAGCATTTTTTGTGCAACGCCGGTTTTGAGCCTCGGCGGAGCTATGCCAACCCTGTCCTTCGTCCCGTCCTGCATCATTGAATGGGGCTGTGGGAAAGAAAGGAAACGAACGTGAAACTGATCATAGCAACGATCAAGCCTTTCAAACTGGAAGAGGTGCGCGAAGCGCTCACCTCGGTCGGGGTGACTGGGATGATGGTAACAGAAGTCAAAGGGTTCGGCGCGCAGTCGGGCCATACTGAAATCTATCGCGGCGCAGAGTATGCTGTAAATTTCCTGCCAAAACTGAAGCTGGAGGTCGTCGTGGACGATGACCTGGCCCCCGACGTGGTCGAGACGATCGCGAAGTCGGCACATACCGGCAAGATCGGTGATGGCAAGATTTTCACTTTGGATGTTGGCGACGCATTGCGCGTGCGCACTGGCGAAACCGGACCAGACGCCCTTTGAGCGCGCGAGAGGAATAAAAATGACACGTAAATTCGCACTTACAACGGCTCTGCTGGCGACGATGCCCGGTTTGGCCATGGCGCAAGAGGCGAGCGGTGAGACCGCAGCCCACACGCAATTCATCCTGACATCGGTGCTGTTTCTTCTGGGCGGTGTGCTGGTCTTTTGGATGGCCGCTGGTTTCGCCATGCTCGAGGCCGGTTTGGTCCGGTCCAAGAACGTGACGATGCAGCTGACCAAGAACATCGCGTTGTTTTCCATTGCAGCGATCATGTATTGGCTGTCGGGCTACGGCATCATGTATCCGGCTGACTGGCTGATCGAAGGCTGGTTGGGTCCGTTCTTCGCGGTCACATCGCTGGATCCCGTTGGTGTTGCTGCCGATGCTGTGGACGTAGGTTATGCCTCGGGCGCGTCGGACTTCTTCTTCCAGCTGATGTTCTGTGCCACCACCGCTTCGATTGTCTCGGGCACGTTGGCCGAGCGTATCAAACTGTGGCCTTTCCTGGCCTTCGTGGTCGTGCTAACGGGCTTCATCTATCCGATTGAGGCAAGCTGGCAGTGGGGTGGCGGCTGGTTGTCGGAGGCCGGATTCTCGGACTTCGCAGGCTCGACCCTTGTGCACGCAGCCGGTGGTTTCGCTGCTTTGGCTGGCGCCCTGATCCTGGGTCCGCGTCTTGGAAAATACAAAGATGGCCGCACAATCCCGATGCCGGGGTCCAACCTGACGCTTGCCACCTTGGGCACGTTCATCCTGTGGCTGGGTTGGTTCGGCTTCAATGGCGGCTCGCAACTGGCTTTGGGCACGATCTCAGATGTCTCGGACGTGGCGCGCATCTTTGCCAACACCAACATGGCGGCCGCTGCCGGCGCTATCGTCACGATGATCATGACGCAAATACTGTTCAAGAAGGTTGACCTGACGATGACCTTGAACGGCGCACTGGCCGGTCTGGTGTCGATCACCGCCGAGCCGCTTGCACCCAGCCTGTTCCAGTCGCTGATCATTGGCGGCATTGGTGGTGTCATCGTGGTCTTCATGGTTCCGCTGCTGGACAAGCTGAAAATCGACGACGTGGTCGGTGCAATCCCGGTTCACCTGGTCGCTGGTTTCTGGGGCACCTTCATCGTGGCTTGGACCAACGCAGACGCCAGCTTCGGCACCCAGATTTTGGGGTTCGCGGCCATCGGTATCTTCGTCTTCGTGGTCAGCTTCATCGTCTTCTCGATCATCAAGGCCACAATGGGCCTGCGGGTCAGCGAAGAGGAAGAGGTCAACGGCCTCGACATGGCCGAACTGGGCATGGAAGCCTATCCGGAATTCACCAACGGGTGAAAACAAAGCGCCGGGGAATCAACCCCCGGCGCAGATTGGCTGCGCAAATGCCAAGGCCAACAGGGTGGAAAAGGGGGCTGGAAGGCTCCCTTTTCTTTTGGTCAACTGTCGAAATGCTAAAGTCGGCTTTGAGCCCATCTTGCATATTTGCGGTGATGCGGCGAATGTCCGACAACAAGGAGGTAACTGATGGAAGACGAACTTTCTCCATTCGTGCAAACTGATTTTTCTGACTTATCCAAATGGACAGCATTATTGGATGAAGTCGCGAAAGAGAACGAAATGGGTTTCCGCGCGTACATCGCGCCCGTCTCAGAACCTCGTTTCTCAGGCGCTAACCCAAAAGAAGTCGTTGCAGCGTTTCCTGATGCTTCTGTTGTCTTCATTGTCGACAAGATAGCCTTGGAAAAACGGGAAATTCTTTGTGTTGACGTCGAAGATGCGACGGCAATGTTTCGAGCGAAAGCCGATGATCTTTGGATCGTCGAGAACAACGTTTCAATAGGCAATCTTCTTTTCGAGGAGCTGTTGGAACAAGTTGGTGAAGACGGAGTCCTGACCACAGAATAATTCTCGAACTTCGCTGAGGTTGCTGATGGTTTCTGCAGATTTTATCCCACACTCACACGAAAGCCGCTTTTCATTCCTGCATTTCGAACGGCAGCTTCGCCCGCACAGCGGACCATCAAGAAATGCAACGCGGTAGCGAGTGCGAAAAAGAGGTCGGGGCCTAAACCCCAACCTTCACAATTGCGTCCGCCAGAAGTGGCACGGTTTCGTCGTTCAACCCGGCAATGTTGATCCGAGAGTCGCCGACCATATAGATGCCGTGATCGACGCGCATCGCCTCGACCTGTTCGGGCGTGGCACCAAGGCGCGAGAACATGCCGCGGTGATCGGCGATGAACCCGAAACGGTCCGATCCGGTGCGGTCGCGCAATTCACCGGCCAGATTTTCGCGCAGACGCAACATGCCTTGGCGCACGTCTTCAAGCTCGGTCATCCATTCGGCGCGCAGGCCGTCATCCTCAAGGATCATCGTCACCAGCCGCGCGCCGTGATCGGGTGGGAAGCTGAAGTTCTGGCGGTTCAGGTGGGTCAGGTTCTGCTGGGTGATCGCCGCCTGCTCGGCGGTTTGCGAGATGCTCATCAACAGCCCGGTGCGTTCGCGGTAGATGCCGAAGTTTTTTGAACAGCTTGCCGCGATCAACGCCTCGGGTGCTGTCTGCGCGATCAGGCGCACACCGGCTGCGTCTTCTTCCAGCCCGTCGCCGAAACCCTGATAAGCAATGTCGATGAAGGGCAGCGCGCCCTTTTCAACGATCAGGTCTGCGACTTCTTTCCACTGGGGCAGGGTCAGGTTTGCGCCGGTAGGGTTGTGGCAGCAGCCGTGCAGCAGAACCGCATCGCCAGCGCGCACCGATTTCAGATCCTCGATCATCCCATCAAAATCGACCGCACGGCTGTCATTGTCGAAATAGCGATACTCGGCCATTTTCATCCCAAGATGCTTGATGATCGAGGGATGGTTGGGCCATGTCGGCGCCGACAGCCAGATCGTGGCATCCGGTGACGCCATCTTGATCAACTCGACCGCTTGGTGAATGGCCCCTGTGCCGCCCGGCTGTGCGGCCATCGCCAGCCGGTCCGCCGCGACACTGTCGCCCAGAACCAGCCCCGACAGCGCGCGGCAATAGGCCGGATCGCCCGCAAGCGCGGTATAGGCTTTGGTGCTTTCAAGATCCCACAGAACCTTCTCGGCGGCCTTGACGGCGCGCATCACGGGGGTGACGCCTTGGGCGTTCTTGTAGACACCGACGCCAAGGTCGATCTTGCCCTCGCGAGGGTCTTCGCGGAACTGTTGCATCAGTGCGATAATCTTGTCGGTGGGCTGAGCGTTCAGGTTTGTGAACATCACTTATTCTCCGGTTTCGACGTGAAGGTCGTTAAACATGCCCCATTCCGCCCAGCTTCCGTCATAGACGGCGTGGCGGTCATGGCCGATGCGTTCCAGCGCCAGCGCAAGGATTGCAGCGGTGACGCCCGACCCACAGCTGAGGATGGCGGCTTTTCCAAGATCGACGCCAGCGGCTTCGAACGCAGCGCGAAGGTCGTCGGGGGATTTCATCGTGCCGTCTTCGTTCAGCACATCGCTGAAGGGCAGGTTCTTTGAATTGGGGATATGGCCCGATCGCAACCCCTCGCGCGGTTCGGGGGCCTCGCCACGGAATCGGTCGGCGGGACGGGCGTCGATGATTTGTTGGTCGCCCAGCTTAGCCGCGGCGGCGACTTGGGTCACATCCTTCACCATATGCGCCTGCCGCATCACGGTCATGTGGCGGTCGCGCACCACGGGGGGCATGTCTTCGACCGGGTGCCCTTCGGCTTGCCATTTGGGCAGGCCGCCATCCAGGACGGCGATGTCCTTGTGACCCATCAGGCGAAACATCCACCACACACGGGCGGCGGAAAACAGGCCCATCCCATCATAGACGACGATCTGGTGCCCATCACCAACCCCCATCGCGCGCACGCGGGACACGAACTTTTCTGAAGGCGGCATCATGTGCGGCAGGTCGGTGCGCAGGTCGGCAATCTCGTCTATATCGAAGTATCGCGCGCCGGGGATGTGGGCCGTGCTGTATTCGGCACGCGGGTCACGGTTCATGTCGGGCAGATACCAACTGGCATCAAGGATGCGCAGGTCTGGATCATTCAGATGCTTGGCAAGCCATTCGGTGGAAACCAGTGTTTTGGGGTCGCTGTGCGGCATGACGTGCCCTCCGGTCAGTTTGTCATATCTGCCTAGTGCGCAAGGCGCAGATACGCAAGACTGAGCGCGCAAACATGCCCGAGGCGCGACAAAAAAGAGAGGGCCGAAGCCCTCTCTTGTCGAGCGTCATAAAAAATCACTTCCTCGTGTCAGATCGCGGCACGCGCGGGCGACTGCAATAGGTGCCACCAGTGTGTGCCCCGGCAGGTGGACCCACTCCACTCTGCCCCTGGAAATACCAACGATCGGGCTGATCAGGGGGCAAAGCCCCATATTATCCGAACGCCCACCCGCTCCCGCAGGCAACATTATCGTGTCATTTTAGGGGGCAGAGGCCAAGGGGAGAACGCTGAATTTATTCCCATTTTCAGGCTTCGCGCTGCTATGTCGCAGGGCCGTCAACTCGCGCCAATCCGGCGCAACGCCATTTCCAGCGCCTCACGAAACCGCGCGCGATCAGATTTCGAAAACGCCCGCCCGCCGCCTTGCCGAAACGGGTCGGCGGCGCGCAGATCAGTCATCAGATCACGCATCGCAAGTTGCTCGCGCACATTGGCTTGAGTGAAGGCTTCACCTGTGTGACGCAGGACTTGCGCACCCGCCTCGACGCATTTGGCGGCCAAGGGGATGTCGCCAGTCACCACCACATCCGCTGGTCCCGCACGATCCGCGATCCACATATCCGCCACGTCTGGCCCATCGGGGACATAGATCATCTGCACGAGCGGGTTTTGCGACGGACGCAGACCGCCGTTTGACACGAAAAACACCGGTGTCTTGTGCCGGGTCGCGACCGCCTCGGCCTCGGCTTTGACCGGGCAGGCGTCCGCGTCGACATAGACAACCACCGGTCAGGCCCAAAGCGCATCTGCGTGGAATGCGATGTGTTCCTCCATGAAAGTGGAGATAAAGAAATAGCTATGGTCATAGCCCGGTTGCATCCGAAACGCGGCCTGTTGGCGGCGGCTTGCGATGGCGTGGGCCAATGTTTCTGGACGCAGTAGGTCGATGAACTGGTCCTTGGTGCCAGTGTCGATCAGCATGGGGCCGTCGAACCCGCGCTGCGTCATCAGGTGGCTGGCGTCATGGGCGGACCAATCGGCACTGTCTTCGTCCCCGAGATACGCGGTCAGTTGTTTGCGCCCCCAATCCGACGACATCGGATTGCAGATCGGTGAAAAAGCGGACACGGACCGGAAGCGTTCGGGCAGCGTCATCGCGATGGTCAGGGCGCCGTGTCCCCCCATCGAATGCCCTGTGATACTTTGGCGTTCCGGATCCAGCGCGAAATGATCAAAGACCAGCCCCGGCAGATCCTCGGTGACATAGTCCCACATCTGGAAATGTGGTGCCCACGGGTCTTGCGTGGCGTTCACATAGAACCCCGCGCCTTGGCCCAGATCGAACGCGTCATCATCGGCGACGCCCTCGCCGCGCGGACTGGTGTCGGGAAAGACCAACGCGATACCCTGATCCGCCGCCCAAGCTTGCGCGCCGGCTTTGGTCATGGCGTTTTCGTGGGTGCAGGTCAGGCCCGACAGAAACCACAGAACGGGAACGGGGCCATCTTGCGCCTCTAACGGCAAGAACAGGCCGAAGGTCATGTCGGTGCCAGTTGCGTCGGACGCGTGTTTATAGACGCCCTGAGTGCCCCCAAAACAGATGTTTTCCGATAGCGTTTCCATTTGTATCTCCTTTTCAGAAATCCTATGCCAGCTAACTAGACGCGCGGGGCCAAAGCAATGGGGAAAGCGCGGATGAAAAAGCAGACCATACCCACAGCCCAGAACGTGCCGCCAAGGTGGTAAAAGTGGGTCGGGTCGCCCGTCCAATCGGCGGTGACGCGCAGAACGGCGCCGATATGCAGGAAGTTCAGGAAAACGCGGTCAAATCGAGTGCCCTCGATTGGGCGGCCCGAATGCCCCAGCAGGGCGCGCAGCATAACGATGACGGTAATCGTTCCAATGGCACCGGCGCCGATGGCGTGGTGGACCTGACCAATGTTGACCCAATCCGACAGCGACGCCGCCGCCAGAAGCGCCATTGATACCGGCAGCCACGCATAGCCCGCGTGTTGCGCGAACAAAAGCGGCTCGGACGTGACGGCAAAGCCCCGCCACCGCGACAGACGAAGTGCCAGGGCGACCGCCGCTGCTGCTGCGATCAGCCCGGTGATGGCGTGCGCACCAATGATGATCCAACTGGCTGCAGCCGCAACGCCCAGCGTGATAGCAGCCCGGTCAACAGTGCCGAAGGCGGCGGGCAGGTCCTCCACGTTTCGCTTTTTCAACCAGTTGCGGCTGAAGGCGGGTGTGATCCGTCCGCCAATATGCATCATCAGGACGAATATCAGCGCAAACCCCATGGTCAGGCCAAGATCTGCATCCCCCATTAAGAATACCGCCTGCGACAGCCCCAGCCCAAGCACGACCACCGCGACGATATAGTTGCGGCGATTGCGGCTGGCGAGCAGCTCACGCAATACCAGCAGGGCAACGATAGGCAAGAATGCCAATGCGACGGTATGCGACAGCGCGCCTTCGGGGGCGGCGAACATCGCGATGCGGGCGGTGAGCCATAAGCCGAACAGCCCGGCAACTGTGACGGGACCAAGTGGCGGGCGGCGCGTCCAGTTCGGGATCGCGGTAAACAGGAAACCGGCGATGACCGCAGGGGTATAGCCCCACAACATCTCGTGCTGGTGCCACAGCAAGGGGTCGTTCATGCGGTCGACCACACCGGCGTAATAGATCAGCCAGATCGGAATGGCGGTTCCCGCAAACAATGCGGCGAACGAGAAGAACAGGCGATATGCTCCGGACAGAAGGATCATTGGGTCAACCAAGCTAGAATTGCAGAGAGTGTTAGAATCGACGCGCTCGTCGATATCAGGATTGCCGCCGACACGCGCTGCGGCGCAACGCCATAGTGCTGGGCAAGGATATAGACGTTGCCCGCCACTGGCAGGCCTGCTGCCGCCACCATCACGCTGGCCGCGTAAGGGTCGACATCGAAAACGAAGAACGCCAGCACCCCCACCGCCAGCGGATGCAGGATCAGTTTCGCAAAGGATAGCCAAGCGGCGACGCTGATACGTTCGGCCGATTTTGCGGCAAGCGATGCGCCGATGGCAAACAGCGCACCCGGCGTTGATGCGCCCGACAGAATGTCCAGAAACCGGCTGAACGGGTCAGGCAGCGCCCAACCGGTGGCCGACCACGCAAAACCAAGCGCCATCGAAACGATCATCGGGTTGGTGATCAACCCCTTGGCCACTGTGCCCAGAATCGCCGGGCTGACCCGCCCATCGCGTGATCCCGTGATCAATATGACGATCAGACTGGCGAATAGGAACAGGTCAACAGCCAGCACCAGCATGACGGGGCCGACCGCCGCTTCGCCCATCAAAAGCGCCAACATCGGCACGCCCAAGAAGCCGGTATTGCCGATGACGGCGCATTGGGCTTCGACCGCGGCTTCTTCCAAGCCGCGTTTGCGCACCAGCGCAACTGCGGTTGCCAGCAGGTAAACCGCCCCACCACCAAGCGCATAGGCCCAGATAAAGGGCCACGATACGACCTCGGACAAGCTGAGATTGGCGGAAAAGCGAAACAACATCGCCGATAGCGCAAAATAGAAGACAAAGCGGGTCAGATAGACCGTCGCTGCGGGCGGGAAGAAGCCGCGCGCAGCAGCCCCGAACCCCAATCCGATAAGCGCAAAAAAAGGCAAGGTCTGCAGCAGGACGTCGATCATGGGCCAAGCCCTAACATGGGGCGCAACGGTTGGCGAGATGCCGTGCGCGCCCTAGCCCGCGCCGATCAAGGCCCCCGCCGCGAAGACAAGCGCCCCGCCTACGACAACCTGAATGGTTGCGCGCAAGAATGGGGTTTGCATGAAACGGTTTTGTATCCAAACAATCGCCCAAAGCTCGATGAACACCACGATCAGGGCGATGGTGGTGGCGGTCCAGAAGTCAGTGATCAGATAGGGCAGGGCGTGTCCCAACCCCCCCAATGTCGTCATGATGCCCGAGGCAAAACCACGCTTCACCGGGCTACCGCGCCCCGACAGTTCGCCGTCGTCCGAAGCGGCCTCGGTAAAGCCCATCGAGATACCGGCCCCGACGCTGGCTGCCAGCCCCACAAGGAACGTCGTGTGCGTGTCATGGGTCGCGAACGCGGTCGCAAAGATCGGCGCAAGGGTCGAGACAGAGCCATCCATCAGCCCGGCCAGTCCCGGTTGCACCCAAGTCAGAATGAATTGGCGCTGGGCGTCGGCGTCTTCCTCTGACCGGGCCTGATCCCCAAGGTGGTCTGCCTCAAGCTGGCCGGCGACATTGCCGTGGTCGGCCTCGGCTGCCGCCAGATCGCCCAGCAGTTTGCGAATGTTTGCGTCTGTCGTGCGGTCGGCGGCCTTACGATAGAATTGTTCCGCCTGCCGCTCCATCTCGCGCGCTTCACCGCGGATGGATTCCAGCCCAAGGTTTTCGACCAGCCAAACGGGGCGGCGGGCATAGAAGCCCGCGACATGTTCACGCCGGATCAGCGGGATCACAACGCCAAACCGCGCCTTGTGGGCGTCGATCAAAAGGCGGCGATGCTCATCTTCTTCTTCGGCCATCCCGTCAAATACCTTGGCCGAGGATGGGAAGTCGGCGCGCAAATGTTCGGCATATTGGCGATAGATGCGCGCATCGTCTTCCTCGTTCGAGATAGCGAGAGCAAGGATTTCCTGTTCGGACAAGTCCGAGAAACGGCGACGGTTAAGGGTGCCAGCCAACATTAAAGGCTCCTGAATTAGAATGGTTCTAATTTAACGAATTTTTCCGCTGGCACAACCCTGCAAAGTGACGCGGATAATATGAAGCGGGGCGGGCCTGCAAAGTGCGGCCCGCCCCGGTATCTGCTTGTTTGCTCAGGCGTTTAGTAAAGCACGACGCTGCGGATGCTTTCGCCCGAATGCATCAGATCGAACGCCTTGTTGATATCCTCAAGCCCCATCGTGTGAGTGATCATCGGATCAATCTCGATCTTGCCGTCCATGTACCAATCGACAATTTTCGGCACGTCCGTGCGCCCGCGTGCGCCACCAAACGCCGTGCCGCGCCAGACGCGACCGGTCACCAGTTGGAAGGGGCGGGTCGAGATTTCGGCACCTGCAGGAGCGACGCCGATGATAACGCTTTCGCCCCAGCCCTTGTGCGCGCTTTCCAACGCATCGCGCATCACACCCACATTGCCGGTCGCATCAAACGTGTAATCCGCACCGCCGCCAGTCAGTTCAACCAGATGGGCCACCAGATCACCGTCCACTTTCGAGGGGTTCACGAAATGGGTCATGCCGAACCGCGTCGCCATCTCGATTTTTGAATCGTTCAGGTCCACGCCAACGATCTGATCTGCACCCGCCAATCGCAAGCCCTGCAGAACGTTCAGGCCGATGCCCCCCAGCCCGAACACGATCGCGGTCGAGCCGATTTCAACTTTGGCCGTGTTGATCACGGCCCCAATCCCCGTGGTGACGCCGCACCCAATATAGCAAATCTGCTCGAACGGCGCGTCCTTGCGCACTTTCGCCAGCGCGATTTCGGGCATGACCGTGTGATTGGCAAAGGTCGAACAGCCCATATAATGATGGATCGGCGTCCCATCCAGCATCGAAAACCGGCTGGTCCCGTCAGGCATCAGCCCCTGACCCTGCGTCTCGCGAATCGACTGGCACAGGTTGGTTTTCGGGTTCAGACAATATTCGCATTCGCGACATTCCGGAGTGTAAAGCGGGATCACGTGATCACCGACCCCAAGCGAGGTGACGCCCGGTCCGACCTCGACAACCACGCCCGCGCCTTCGTGACCAAGGATCGCGGGAAACAGACCTTCGGGGTCGTCGCCCGAGCGGGTAAATTCGTCAGTATGACAAATGCCGGTGGCTTTGATTTCGATCAGAACCTCGCCCTCTTTCGGGCCTTCAAGGTTCACCTCCATGATCTCAAGGGGCTTGCCAGCTTCGACGGCAACGGCGGCACGGGTGCGCATGGTTTCTCTCCTGTTGTGTGACTGGGCCAGATTGCTGGAAAGCCAACGGGGTTTCAAGCGCTCTGCCGACCAGCCCTTGCCATCGGGCGACATTGCAGCGCAAATGGAAGGTATGAAAATCTATCTGATCTTGCCATTGGTCGCGGTTTTAACCGCCTGCCAGTTTGGTGGCCCGCCCGCCCCCGCACCTGACGCATTTGTGCCCCGTTGCGGACAGGACAGACTGCGCGGCTTGGTCGGACAGGATGCGGCGGTCCTGCGCGAGGTTGATCTGCCGCCGGCGACCCGTGTGGTGAAGCCCGACATGGCGGTGACACAGGATTACCGACCCGACCGGCTGAACATCTCGATCACGAAGGATGGATTGATCGACCGCGTTTGGTGTTCGTAACATGACGAATACAAAAGGCGGTGCGCTTGTCACGCACCGCCTTGGATGGAATTCCGACGCTGGGCTGCGTAGCTCGCTTTATTCGCGATAGTCGCGGTGGCAGGCTTTGCAGGTGCCGCCGATCTTGCCGACCGCCGCACCAAGCGCGGCTTGATCGCCAATCGGTCCGACGGATGTCGCGGCAGCGGCCATGTCTTCGGATTTCTTGATGAAATCGTCATAGTTATCCCAGATTTTCGGCAGCGCTTCGGTTGCTGGGTCGGGCTCGTTTACTTCGAATTTGGCGGGAACCAAAACGGCTTTCTCGGCAATAACTGCGACCGAGGCATCGGCTTTTGCCGAATCGAACGGTGCTTCGCCTTTGGCCATATCGGCCAAGGCCTTCATCCCGCCGCCAATGGCTTTCATGGTTTCCATGCGTTCGATCACGACCGGGTTAGTCGGTTCGGGCTTTTTATCCTCGGCCAGCAGTGGCGCAGCCATCGGGGCGCTGATTACGAGGGCCAGCACGGTTCGTCCAAGAAAAGTCATGTTTGCTCCTTTCAAGAGGATTGAAATTCTGGCGAGTCTATACACTGCGCCGTAAAAGCAAAATGACAGGATTGTGATCGGCGTAGTTTGTACGGCCAGATGGCCAGAAAAACTGATAACCACCGCAAGTAGGCCCGGCGCCGCGTTTAGGATGGGGGCTGTTGCTGCAGCACCGGGTTGAGCTTGCGCTCGCTCTACTTCGTCTACCATGTCGGGTTAACGCGGCATCAAAAGGGAAGTGATGTGTTAACTTCTGCCTTAAATCGCGGCCAAAATCGGGCAGGGATTGATTTGTTGATGATTGATCGGCACTGTGAAGGCATGAACATGCAAAAGCCGCCCCCAATTCAGGGGCCACGCCAGCCTGCCGAACAAGTCGTTTTCAACCGGATGGAACTTGGTGCCATCATGGGATTGTATGGCCGTATGGTCGCGGCTGGGGAATGGCGTGACTATGGGTTGAGCTTCCTACGCGACGTGGCGGTGTTCTCGATTTTTCGACGCACAGCCGAAACCCCGATTTACCGGATTGAAAAACGCCCGAAACTGCGCAGTCGTCAGGGTCAGTTCGCGGTGATCGGCATGGACGGGCGTATTCTGAAACGCGGCAACGATCTGCGTATCGTGTTGCGGGTGCTGGATCGCAAGCTGATCCGCGCGGTCAAATAAATCTTAAAGCCGCCGCCGCGCTGTTACGGGTCCATCCCCCTGCGCCTTTATGCGGGCGATACCGTCATCCAACCCTTCGTAAGCAACCGCCATATGATGCGCGTTGGCGTGGATCATCATCTTATCATCGACCACCAGCGCCACATGCCCTTTCCAGAACAGAAGATCGCCGCGTTGAAGTGGCTGGTTGGCTGGAATTGCTTTGCCAAGGCCTTCTTGCATGTCGCTGTCGCCCGGACAGGCATGGCCCGCCGCCAGCAAAGCGGCCTGCGCAAGCCCCGAGCAATCAATGCCGGCTCGCGAATTTCCACCCCACAGATATGGCGTGCCAAGAAATAGTTCAGCGGTGGCGATGATGTCGGCGCGCGTATCTGACAACGGGCTGAGATGTGCCGTCGGGACAAACAGGTTGGTGTCGGTGCGGGCAAAAGCGCCCGAAGTCTCGACCACTGTGACCCGGGCGCCTAGTGACAGGTTGTGAACCTCGTGCCGTTTGAAATCCGGCGCGGGGTAAATGTGCGAGCCTAGGGCGCTGACCCAGTGCGTCGGTTGCCTGTCATCCACCAGATCGGACGCCGCCACATAGCCCACATACCCGTCCTTTTCCGACTGCACGAAGGCAAAGCCGTCGCGTTCCTCTAACTGCAGGAGGCGGTCGCCGAACAGGGTTTGCCGGGTTCGCGGGCCATCAGGTGTTCGCAGCAAATCGGTGACACCAACCCCCACGCGGCGCCATTCGCCACTGGTGTAGGTGGGAGCATCGACCTGCCCCTTCAGGCTGTCATGGGCGACGTGCGGGTTGGCGGGGGTCAGGCGGGCGTCCATCACAGGTTTAACATTTCAGGCAGGGCGGCCAGAAGTGCGCGCGCACCCATTCCCACACCGCCTTTTGGGCGGGCGGGGGCTGCGGTGGGGTTCCAGCCGTAGATATCGAAATGCATGTACCGCGGCGTATCGGTGACAAAGCGTTTCAAGAATAGGGCCGCGGTGATCGACCCCGCAAACCCACCCTTCGGCGCGTTGTCCAGATCGGCGATACCCGGTTCGATCATGGCCTCGTAAGGCGTCCAGAACGGCATTTCCCATACCGGGTCCGCCACCGACAGCGCACCTTTGCGCAGCGCATCTGCGTCCGTCGGCTGGGTGGCATAGAATGGCGACAGGTCAGGCCCCACCGCAACCCGCGCTGCCCCGGTCAAAGTCGCCATCGAGATGATAAGCTCGGGCTTATCTTCATCCGCCAGCGTCAGCGCGTCAGCCAGAACCAGCCGGCCTTCGGCATCCGTGTTGTTAACCTCGACCGTTAGCCCTTTGCGAGAAGTCAGTATGTCACCCGGTCGAAACGCGTTGCCCGCCACGGCGTTTTCCACCGCCGGGATCAGCACCCGAAGCTGCACTTGCAGCCCCATTGCCATAATCATCTGCGCCAAGCCAAGCACAGTGGCCGCGCCACCCATGTCTTTTTTCATCAACCCCATAGATGCACCAGGTTTCAGGTTCAGCCCGCCTGTGTCGAAACAAACACCTTTGCCGACCAGCGTCAGCGTCGGACCAGAATCGCCCCAGCGCATGTCGATTAGCCGGGGGATACGGGCTGCAGCGCGACCGACGGCGTGGATCATCGGTAGGTTTTCCTCCAGAAGATCATCGCCGCTTGTAACGCGCACCGACGCGCCGTGATCGCCCGCCAGCTTTTCGATGGCGGCTTGAAGTTCGTCCGGCCCCATATCTTCGGTCGGGGTGTTGATCAAATCGCGGGTTAGCGCCTCGCCTGCGGCGATGGCTTCAAGTCGGGGAACGTCAATGCCATCCGGCGCGACGATCATCGCCTTGGGGGTCTTTTGGTCCGCATATCTGTCAAAGCGATAGCCAGCCAACAACCAGCCAAGCGCGGCTTCTTCCAAGGCCTCGGGTTGCAATCCGTGTTGCAGGCGATAGGTGCCCTTGGGCAACTTAGCGCGCGCAGCGGCCAGACCGAACCGACCGCGGGCGCGAGCGGCTGCATCGCCATAGCCCACCAAGGCAAGGGCTGGTACGCCCTTTTCGTCCGGGACGACTAGAACATCGCCTAGTTTTCCGTCGAAATGATTGGCGGCAACCCATGCGCGCGCCGGTTCCGGCAAAGCGTCCAAAACGTCTTTGTCGCCCTTGCCAATGACGATCAGTGGCACGGCGTCGGGTGTTTCGGGGGCAAAAGTCAGGGTCATCTTGGCCTCGTATCGGTTGTGATAGGGCCAACTTAACGCCGCTGCGCGCCGCCGCAAGGCCAAGACCTGTGCCGGCCAGTTTTTGCTTAAAGCGTAACGTCCTGAATGTCCCAGACTGCGATCAGGCTGCGTTCCCCGATGCGACCAAGGCGGGCCAGCGTTGCGTGATACCCCGCCAAGTCGGTTCCCTGAGACAGATCAAGGACATCGCGCCCAACCCGGCCAAGGCTGGTCATGCCGATCTTGTTGGCGATGGCGATAAGGTTGCGCACACACTCGCGCACCTGGTCCATCTGTCCGCCCCTTTGCGCTTTTTGCACATTGGCCAGCCCGATCGCGAGGTCTTCAAGCGTTTGATTGACCTCTTTATCGGCGCGGGCCGGTCCAAGCTGGACATAAAGCCGTTCCAATTGCGCACGGTCTAGCCGCACGGATTCGCTATGATTCAAATTTACTATGACAGTCACCTGCACACCCTCGATTAAATTCCCTCTCGTTCTTGAATGTGACGCAGCGATCTCAAGAAATCGTATATCGGTGCTGCAAAATTTCCTCGAATTTGGCGGGATTTCAGCCTACATACAAGGAACCGCAACCGGAGGATTCCATGGAACGAGCGCAACCGCTGCCGACTTATCTTGTGCAACGCTATCAGGGCTGGAAGGCCACGGGATATGCCGAGAACAAATCCTGGTATCGCCGCCTGGCCGAAGGCGGGCAACATCCGCGCGCTATGGTAATCTCGTGTTGTGATTCCCGCATTCATGTGACCGCTATCTTCGGCGCTGATCAGGGCGAGTTTTTCCTGCACCGCAATATCGCGAACCTTGTCCCGCCTTACGCGCCGGATGGGGATTTTCACGGGACGTCAGCGGCGGTGGAATACGCGGTCAAGGCGTTGAAGGTGGCGCATCTGATCGTGTTGGGCCATTCGACCTGTGGCGGCGTGCAGGGGTTCCACGACATGTGCCACGGCCGCGCGCCCGAACTGACCGAGAAGACGTCGTTCATTGGACGTTGGATGGACATTCTGCGCCCCGGTTACGAGCGTTTGGGCGGCAATGATGCCGAAATTGACAGCGCCACCTTGGAAAAAGAGGCGGTCAAGGTCTCGATGGACAACCTGATGACCTTCCCCTTTGTGCGCGATGCGGTCGAAGCTGAAAAGCTGACCCTGCACGGGCTGTGGAACGATATTGGCGAAGGTGGCCTGGAGTTCTATGATGCCAAGACCAATTCCTTCCGGCCGGTCTAGGTCAGGAAACGCGAATTGTTTAAGACCATTTTGCCGACGCTCGTGGGGGCTGCCATTGTCCTGTTTGCCCGTCTGGTGACGGCTGTTCGTGGTGTTTGGCAGGGTGTCGACCCTGTGCCGCGTCAGCGCATCTATTTCGCAAATCATGGATCGAACGGGGATTTCGTTCTGATCTGGACCGTGCTGCCGCCTGCACTTCGGACACAGACGCGCCCGGTTGCGGCGGCGGATTACTGGCTGGGCGGCAAGCTGAAACCATTTATCGGGCGCGAAGTGTTCAATGCCGTTCTGATCGACCGCAACCCGCAAACACGCCGCGATGACCCGGTGTGGCAGATGGTGGCGGCGCTGGATGACGGCGCCAGCCTGATCCTGTTTCCCGAAGGCACGCGGAATACGTCCGACGAGCTGTTATTGCCGTTCAAACCGGGCCTGTTCCATGTCGCCCAAGCGCGCCCCGATGTTGAGTTGGTGCCGACATGGATCGACAATTTGACCTCGGTCATGCCGAAGGGCAAGGTGATCCCTGTCCCGCTTTTGTGCTCGGTCACATTCGGAGAGCCGCTTGCGGTGATTGACGGTGAAGACAAGGCTGCATTTCTTAAACGCGCTGAAGCCGCCCTTGCCACCTTGGCCGAGGAGGTTGCCCGATGAACACCCCCGCAGAATTCACAACTTTGATCCTTGGCGTGCTGGCGATCTTGGTCGTCGCGACCGTGATCGCGCAGGTCTTGAAGGCCCGCATGGCGCGCGACAATGACGTGATCGACAACCTTGTGGCGCGGATCAACGCGTGGTGGGGCATGGTGGCCCTGCTGACGCTGGCGATGCTGGGTGGGCAGGCGGGGGTTGTCATTCTGTTTGCGCTGCTCAGCTTTGCGGGCTTGCGCGAGTTTCTGACCCTGACCGCCAAGCGCCGCGCCGATCATTGGGCGCTGGTGGTCAGCTTTTTCGTGATACTTCCCGTGCAATACGCGCTGATCTGGGCGGATTGGTACGGCATGTTTTCGATCTTCATCCCAGTCTATGCCTTCCTTCTGTTGCCCATCGTGATCGCCATTCACGGCGATACCGACGGATACCTGACCCGCGTGGCGGAAACCCAGTGGGGTCTGATGATCTGCGTCTTTGCCGCCAGCCACGTTCCCGCGCTTCTGTCGCTGGAGATTCCGGGATATGAAGGCAAGAACGTGCTTCTGGTCGCCTTCCTTGTGGTCGTCGTGCAGCTGTCGGACGTGCTGCAATATGTGTGGGGCAAGCTGATCGGGCGTCGCAAGATCGCGCCGCGCCTGTCGCCTTCGAAGACATGGGAGGGGTTTGTGGGCGGTGTCCTCAACGCCTCGGCCATTGGGGCGGGGCTGTGGTGGATGACACCGTTTACACCGCTTGAGGCGGCGGGCCTGTCGCTGGTCATCACGCTGATGGGCTTTTTCGGGGGGCTTGTGATGTCCGCCATCAAACGCGACAAGGGCGTAAAGGATTGGGGCCATCTGATTGCAGGTCATGGCGGGTTCATCGACCGGCTGGACAGCGTTGTATTCTCCGCCCCGATCTTTTTCCACCTGATCCGCTATTTCTGGTCCGTCGCCTGATTTGAAAGTGATGCCCCATGGCCCAACGTCGCCCCATTGCAACCCGTGACCGAAAATGGGCACAGCGCATCGCCGCTTGGCTTGCCCGACACGAGGTGACGCCGAACCGGATCAGCCAAGCCTCGATCCTGTTTGCGGCGGTTGCCGGGGCGGCGTTCTGGTTGTCCGGTGGTGCGTCGGCCCCTTGGTTGATCGTTGCAGCGCTGGGCGTGCAGGGGCGGCTGTTGTGCAATCTGTTTGACGGGATGGTCGCCGTCGAAGGTGGTCGCGCCGAACCGGATGGGCCGTTCTGGAATGAGGCGCCCGACCGTTATGCCGATATCCTGATCCTTGTGGGGATGGGGTTGGGGGCGGCAATGCCCGCGCTGGGCTGGGCAGCCGCCACGATGGCTGTCCTTGCGGCTTATACCCGCGAAGCCGGCGCCGCACAGGGGTTGGAGCCTGATTTCTCGGGCCCGATGGCAAAGCAGCACCGCATGGCGTTGACAACCCTTGGGGCGGTGCTGGGGATCTTTATCCCAATACTGATGGGGCAGCCGACCTTGGCGCTGGTCTTGTGGGTTATCATATTGGGGGCGGCCTTCACTGCCTTGCGTCGCGGACAAAAAATGGTCGCGGATCTGAACTCGTCCCGCGACCAATCGTGACGCAAGCGTCTTAGGGCTGCCAGGAAAGCGTTTTACCTTCAGGCCAGCGCAAGGTGGTTTCGACAGAAATCTCGGACGTGTCGCCACCCCCAAGTTTCATGTCCCAAGTTGCAACGCCTTTGCGATCTTCGAAGTCGGTTGTTGTTGGCGCAGGCGATGTGTTGACCGTGACCGTCAACTCTTCCTGTTCCGAGTATGTTGTCGGATAGAACACACGCAAATCTTCGGCGGTGTCACTTAGGTTTTCAACCCGGATCAAAGCTTTGTGCGTGCGTGAAGTCGCGGACTTGATAAAGCCCCGTTCGCCCACCTGGTTGTCCTTTTCGACATAGGTCAGGCGGATGTGTTCAACCGGGCCCATGGGCAATTCAATGGTATCTGATGCGACAAGTCCGGGCATGAATTCTTCGCCAACAAGCACGCCATCACGATACAGCCTGGCCTTGCCGGGCAAGATCGGTTCGCCGCTGTTGTTGGTGATGTTGGCCACAAGATAGGCGGTGTTGTCATATCGCGGCGACGCGTGGATTTGGGATGTTGATGACAGCGCCAGCGTGCCCAGATCCAGAACCAAAGTGTCATCCGGGCCAAGGTCGACCGGCGTGCCATATGTATATGTCACAGCAAATCCGTGATCGACCGGGGCAAACCCACCGGCGGCTTCTTCGACCACGATCACCTCTTCTTCGACCAAAGCGTCCGAAAAGCTGGGTGAGGCCGTGCGTTTCATCACAATGGGCGCATCTTCGAAGACTGTCGCCTTATGACCATACACAGGGCGCGGGCCGATTTGACCGGTCGGTTGGTTGGTCGAGATTGTCAGATCAATTCCGGACCAGCTTGTGTCAGCAGATGACGCGATGGTGGCTTTGCGCGTGACCTGAATTTGATCAGGTGTGTCCGCGTTCAAATGAACATCATAGGCAGGTTGCCAAAAGACCCCGGCGTCATAGCCGGTCAGTTCCAATACCGCGTCGGTGGGGCTTGCGACGTCAACCTGCACCGCCCAAAGGTCATCCCCTTTTTCCGGGGGCAGCAGCCGTGCCAGTTTGGCTTGCGCCGTTTCAAGCGATGTTGCCAGATCTTCCCGCGCGACAAGTGCGTCCGCGATCAATGCGCTTTGTTTGGCAATTTCTGCATGGGCCTTTTCGCTTTCCCCCAAAACCATTGTGGCCACGTTCAGAAGGTCATCGGGGTCGCCTTCAACCGCGCCCGCAGATAGCGACCCCAGAAATTCCAGCTGAGCCTCAAGTGCTCGGACCCGACCGCCCAGCATATTGGTCTGACGGTCATGGGCCTCAAGCGCTTTCTGGGTGTCTTCGACCGCTTTCACGGCGGCTTTCTGTTCGGCAGTTTGAAAGGCTGCGCTGTCGCGCAACTGCCCTTCCTGCCTTTTGATCTGCGTGATTGTGACCCCGCCTGACAAGCTTCGCACCTGTGGTGCCGCGCTGGCGCCATCAAAAGCGAAGGGCACAACAAGGCTGTGTGTCCCGGCGGGAAGCGTTTGCGTGATGTGATGGGTGACCTGCGCAAAGTTGGGATACAGCGTCGCAGCCACAGGGCTGGCGGTGGTCTGAAACGCGTCCGCAAAGGCGGGGGCAGTCGTTAGCAACAAAAGGGGCAAAGTGAAACGCATGAAACACGCCTTTTCTGAAGTTCAAACAAACAGCGCAATGGTGCTGTTGTGCAGAGTGTTGCAAACCCCTTTCGTCTTGCCAATGGCCCAAACGAAAAAGCCCCACTCGTGGCGGGGCTTTTCCTATTGAATTGTCAGAAGAATTAACCCTTCTTCAGAACCTCACGGCCCAGAAGCTCGGCGATTTGCACGGCGTTCAACGCAGCGCCCTTGCGCAAGTTGTCCGAGACACACCAAAGGTTCAGGCCGTTTTCGACCGTGACGTCTTGACGGATGCGGCTGATGAAGGTGGCGAAATCGCCGACGCATTCAACCGGGGTGACATAGCCGCCGTCTTCGCGTTTATCCACGACCAGAAGGCCGGGGGCTTCGCGCAGGATGTCGCGGGCTTCGTCTTCGTCCAGAAACTCCTCGGTCTCGATGTTCAGGCTTTCCGAATGACCAACGAACACAGGCACGCGCACGCAAGTTGCCGTGACCTTGATAGATGGGTCGATGATCTTTTTCGTCTCGGCGACCATCTTCCATTCTTCTTTCGTGTCACCGCTGTCCATGAACACGTCGATATGCGGGATCACGTTGAAGGCGATCTGCTTGGGGTAAACCGACGGGTCCACTTCCTGCCCCGGCACATACATGCCTTTGGTCTGGTTCCACAGCTCGTCAATCGCCTCTTTGCCCGAGCCCGAAACAGACTGATAGGTCGATACGACGACACGCTTGATCTTTGCGCGGTCATGCAGGGGCTTTAGTGCCACCACCATCTGCGCGGTCGAGCAGTTAGGGTTCGCGATAATGTTCTTCTTGGCATAATCGTGGATCGTGTGCGGGTTCACCTCGGGCACGATCAGGGGGATGTCGGCGTCGTACCGATACAGCGACGAGTTGTCGATCACGACACAGCCGGCTGCCGCCGCTTTTGGCGCGTATTGCTTGGTCGCATCGGACCCTACGGCAAACAGAGCCATATCCCATCCGGTGAAATCGAACGTGTCCAAATCCTTGGTGGTCAGGGTTGTATCGCCAAAGCTGACCTCGGTGCCAAGCGAGCGGCGCGACGCAAGCGCGACAATCTCGTCCACAGGAAACTGGCGTTCCGCCAGAATGTTCAGCATCTCGTGACCCACATTGCCCGTGGCGCCAACGACAGCGATTTTATAGCCCATCACGGCCTCCTATATATTTCACGGTTCGCCAGCCTTCGCGTAAGACTCGCCTGAACCGAGGGCGTCCATAGCGCACTTGCCGCGCTTGCGAAAGGTTCAAGCGCCGTCCGGCGGCGTTTTGTCGTTGACTTAACCGGGCGATGCTGTGATACGGGCACAACTCTGTCCGGCTGACGCGTGAGCAGCCCGCCCATTTTGCGGCAGACAGAGACCCACGGCGCGACAGGCGCCTGACAAAGTTCCCAAATCACGCGGGGTGCTGACGACCAGTTCGGCGCATTGGGCATTCGGCCCGGCGCGAGCATTGGCCGCAAACCGAAGCGATGGGGCATCCGCCCCGTAACCGTGTGAATACGGCGCGCGATCATGCGTGCCAGAAAGACGATAATGACAAAATTTGCAGAGCTCGGGCTTGACCCGAAGCTGGTCACAACCGTGACCGAAGCCGGCTATGAAACGCCGACACCCATCCAGATCAAAGCCATCCCGCTGGTCCTTGAAGGCCGTGACGTGATGGGCCTGGCCCAGACCGGAACTGGCAAAACGGCGGCCTTTGGCCTGCCCTTGATCCACCAGCTTTTGCGCAACCACGACAAGCGTCAGCCCAAGTCGGTCAAGGCTTTGATCCTTGCCCCCACACGCGAATTGGTGAACCAGATCGCAGTGAATCTGCGCGACTATGTGCAGGGCACGCATTTGAAAGTCCGCACTGTCGTGGGTGGCATGTCGATCAACAAGCAGATCAGCATGTTGGCGCCCGGCATCGACATTCTTGTCGCCACGCCCGGCCGTTTGATCGACCTGTTGGACCGCAAGGCCATCCGCCTGGATACCGCGACCTTCCTTGTGCTGGACGAAGCCGATCAGATGCTCGACATGGGGTTCATCCATGCGCTGCGCCGGATCGCGCCCGAACTGGGCACACCGCGCCAAACCATGCTGTTCTCGGCCACCATGCCGAAGCAGATGGAAGAGCTGTCGCGCGCCTATCTGACCAATCCGGCCAAGGTTCAGGTGTCACCTCCGGGCAAGGCTGCTGACAAGGTGACGCAGGGGCTTTACTACGCGCCCGGTCGCAACGAAAAAATCGCACTGCTGATTGACCTGCTGGGCCATGATAAAGACGCGCTGTCGCTGGTGTTTTCACGCACCAAACACGGCGCTGAAAAGCTGATGAAGCAACTGGTCGCGGAAGGCTTCAAAGCTGTCTCGATTCACGGCAACAAAAGCCAAGGGCAGCGCGACCGTGCGCTTGCGGCGTTCCGGTCGGGCGAGGCCCGCGTGCTGGTCGCAACAGACGTGGCCGCCCGCGGTATCGACATTCCGGGCGTCAGCCATGTTTACAATTTCGACCTGCCAGAAGTTGCCGACAATTACGTCCATCGTATCGGCCGCACCGCCCGCGCTGGTGCTGATGGCGATGCGATTTCCTTCGTTTCTGGCGTCGAACTTGGCCTGCTGCGCGACATCGAAAAGGTCATGAAGATCAACATCCCGATCCTTGGCGGCACCCGTCCGGTCGAAGAAAAGCGCCCGACTCGCAATCAGGGTGGCGGCGGCGGTCGTCGTGGTGGCGCTGGGGGCGGAGGTCGCAAACCGCGCTCGGGCGGCGCTGCTGCGCCGAAACCGCGCGCCGATGCAGCCCCGGCCAAGCGGCGACGCCGCCGTCGCAAAAGCGCCTAGCCCAAGCGATCTTCGCTCAGAAGATATAGCAGACAGCAGATCAGAGCGGGTACGGCGAAAAACAGAAACACGGCCTGATAAGGGGCCGTGACCGCCACGTCGGGGCCTTGGGCCATTCGGAACACTCCAGCCGAGGCATATTGAGATATCCCAACCCCACCGATCCCGAACATATTCATCAACGTGACGCCTCGCCCGATCAGATGCGGCGGCACAAAGCTGCGGGCATGGGCAATTATCAAGGGGTAACTCGCCCCAAACAGACCGATCGCCGCCATGATTGACGCCGCCTGCCAAACGCCCGCATTCGGTGCGGCCCACAGCAGAAAAACCAAGGCCACAGCGATCATGTTGCCGGGAAAGATGACCCATTTGCGCGTCCGAAACACGCGATCCAGCGGTCCATAAGCAAAGCTACCAATGACCATCGCCACCGCAATCGCCATCGTGGCCCAGCCAATTCCGGCGGTGTCCAACCCGTAAACGTCACGCAAATAGGGCCCCGCCCAACTGCCGCGCAAGCCCGCCGCAGCAGTGTAATTCACCAGCATGATCGGAAAAATCGCCCAAAGCGCGGGCATTTTCAAAAGGTCCAGAACCGACCCTTTCGGCGCGCCGTCCTCGGCGACCAGCTTCGGCGGATTGTCCACCGCCAACATGATCGACGCTGCCACCAATACCGTCACAACTGCCATCGCCCAAAGACAGGCACGCCAGCCAAATTGCTCAACCGCCAGCGCCATCGGCAAAGCCCCCGCGATATTACCCAGCGATCCAATGCCGATGACCATCCCCGCCAAAGTGGCAAACACTGCGGGCGGATAGATCCGCGCAAAAATATAATAGCTTGCCATCAGAACCGGAGAGCACCCGATCCCGATCAACATCATTGCATAAAGAATGTGGTCCGGGGTCGAGGCCATCGCGAAAACCGCTGCTCCTCCGCCCCCGCCAAGGGCCAAAAGCGCGGCCGTTACCTTGCGCGGCCCAATATTGTCTAATCCCCAGCCAACCGGGATCTGCATCAGTGCAAAAAACAGGAACCAAGCGCCAGATGCCTGCGCCAGATCCTCTGGCGTCGCCCCCAGATCGGCCTTCAACGCAGGCGTCATCACCGCCAGAAATGCGCGATAGAATTGGCTAAGCACGTAAGCGATGATCAGGGTGGCAATACCTAGCCGCATTCCAGCTTCCTTTTGACAACCCGCGAACAAGACACGGGCCTGCCCAACTTGACAAGCCCGCGCGTTTCTTCTGGCTTAAAATATCCTGGGGGAGGGTGAAAGCCGGCAGGCTTTCGCGCGGGGGCAACGCCCCCAACGACCTCAGCCGCCTCGCACAGTATCGATCATCAGCTGCACGTTTTCCGGGTCCGCATCAGGCGTGATCCCGTGACCCAGGTTGAAAATATGCGGTCCGTTCTTGAAGGCCTTGACGATGGCGCGGGTCTCATCCACCAACGCCTGACCGCCCGTGACCATGTGACTTGATTTCAAGTTGCCCTGAACGCAACCATCAACTTGCACATGCTTGGCCGCCCATTCCGGGCTGACAGAGTTGTCCAGCGCGACACAGTCCACACCAGTCGCCTTGGCAAAACCGATATAGCCATCGCCCGCTTCGCGCGGGAAGCCGATGACGGGAATGCCGGGATGGCGTTCTTTTAGTGCTTGAGTGATCACGCGGGCAGGCTCGACCGCGTATTTCTGGAAATCCGCTGCATTCAGCGATCCCGCCCAGCTGTCAAACAGCTTGACCACTTCGGCGCCCGCTTCGATCTGCTTCGACAAATATTCGATCGTCGCCTCGGTCAACCGGTCCATCAACGCATCAAACACCGCGGGGTGCTCGGCCTTCAACGCATGGGCGGGACCTTGATCCTTGGTGCCTTGGCCGGCGATCATATATGTCGCTACCGTCCACGGCATCCCGGCAAAACCAATCAACGTAGTCTCGTCCGGCAGTGCGCCGCGCAAAATCCGCACGGTTTCATAGATCGGATTCAGGGTTTCGTGAATGTTATCCTTGTCCGACAGCTTGTTAAAGTCGGATTGGCTTGTGATCGTGGACAGGCGTGGGCCTTCCCCGGTGACGAACCATAAATCCGCCCCTAACGCCTGCGGCACCAATAGAATATCGGCAAACAGGATCGCAGCATCAAAGCCATAGCGGCGGATGGGTTGCAGCGTGACCTCGGCAGCCAGCTCGGGGTTGTAGCACAGCTTCAGAAAATCCCCGGCTTCGGCGCGCGTGGCGCGATATTCGGGCAGATACCGCCCCGCCTGACGCATCATCCAGATGGGCGGTGTGGGCAGCGTTTCGCCCGCCAGTGCGCGCAGAATTGTCTTTTGCTGTGTCATGAGTGCGGGCCTTTCCTGACTGGGTTCGAGCCGTGGTCCCCCACCCGCGACGGGATGTCAAGCGCAAGGGATGCCGCAGGCATGGACAGCCCCGATCTTCCGGCGTAAATGGGGTGCATGAAACATGCATATCCGACCCCCGATACCCCGCTGAAAATCGGCACTCGCGGCAGCCCGCTTGCGCTGGCACAGGCCCGTGAGACCCGCCGCCGCCTGATGGCTGCCTTCGACCTGCCTGAAGCGGCCTTCGAAGTGGTTGTTATCCACACAACAGGCGACGACCGCGCGATGATTGCCGCCGACCGCGCGTTGAAGGAGATCGGCAATAAGGGCCTGTTCACCAAAGAAATCGAAGAGGCGATGCTGGATGGCCGCATTGACATTGCCGTGCATTCGATGAAGGACATGCCGACCGAACAACCCGACGGCTTGGTTCTGGATTGCAACCTGCCGCGCGAAGACACGCGGGATGCTTTCGTGTCGGTCAAATATTCTTCCATCGCCGAACTGCCCAAGGGCGCGGTTGTCGGCACCTCGTCGCTGCGCCGCAAGTCTCAGTTGCTCAATCGTCGTCCTGACCTGGAGGTCGTCGAATTTCGCGGCAACGTCCAGACGCGCCTGAAAAAACTGCATGATGGCGTGGCCGAGGCGACATTCCTTGCCATGGCGGGTCTGAACCGTCTGGCGATGGAGGACGTGCCCGCGACCCCCATCCCGACCGACGATATGCTGAACGCCGTTGCGCAAGGAGCCATCGGGATCGAACGGCGCGCGGACGACCAGCGCGTTAAGGATATGCTGGACGCCATTCATGACGTCGAGACCGGACAAAGACTGGCGGCTGAGCGTGCGTTTCTTCGGGCGTTGGATGGATCATGTGAGACGCCGATAGCGGCCCTTGCCACCTTGGACGAAGGCACGCTAACCCTGCGCGGGGAAATCCTGCGCACGGACGGCTCGCAATCGGAATCCGGTCAGGTCTCTGGCCCTATTGCCGACGGCCCTGAATTGGGCCGTGCCCTGGCAAAAGACCTTCTGTCGCGCGTTGATGACGATTTTTTCGACTGGAAATAACGGTTTGACCGGCCGTGGTGCCGGGCAAACCCTGCGTCCCGTTCAGATCCGTTCGATGGCCAGCGCGATGCCCTGACCGCCCCCGATGCACATGGTGATCAGCGCCTTCGAGCCGCCAATCCGCTCCAACTCATACAGCGCTTTGATGGTGATGATCGCGCCGGTTGCACCCACCGGATGCCCCAGCGCGATGGCGCCCCCGTTTGGGTTCACTTTCGCGGGGTTCAGCCCGAGTTCGTTGTTCACGGCGATGGCCTGTGCGGCGAATGCCTCGTTTGACTCGATTACGTCAAAATCCGAGACACTCAGCCCGGTTTTTGCCAAAAGGTTTTCAACCGCTGGGACGGGGCCGATCCCCATGACCTCGGGTCGCACACCGGCATGGCCGTAGCCGATGATGCGGGCCATGGGTTTCAGACCCGCGCGTTCCGCCGCATCGGCGCGTGCCAGCACCAGCGCCGCTGCCCCGTCATTGATGCCCGACGCGTTGCCCGCTGTGACGGTGCCATCTTTCTGGAACGCCGTGCGCAGTCCGGCCAAGGCCTCGGCCGTGGTTGGTTTGGGGTGTTCATCGCGGGCGAACTGAACCACCTCGCGGCGTTGCTTGACCTCAACCGGCACGATCTGGCTGTCGAAATGCCCAGCCTTGATGGCCGCAGCGGCGCGGTTTTGGCTTTCCAGCGCGAAGGCGTCCTGATCCGCGCGGCTGACGTCATGCTCGGCCGCGACGTTTTCGGCGGTAATACCCATATGGCCCGTGCCGAACGGACAGTTCAACGCGCCCAGCATCATGTCCTGCGCGCCCGCGTCGCCCATTTTCTGACCCCAACGGGCCTGCGGCAGAATGTAGGGCGCGCGGCTCATGTTTTCGGCACCGCCGGCCACGCCAAAGTCCGCGTCCCCCAGCATCAGTGATTGCGCGACGGATACCACCGCTTGAAGGCCCGATCCGCACAGGCGGTTCACGTTCATCGCTGGCGTCGTGTTGGGAATACCCGCTTCGATTGCGGACACGCGGGACAGATACATGTCGCGCGGTTCGGTGTTGATGACGTGACCAAAGGCAACGTGACCGATCTGGGCAGGATTAACGCCCGCACGTGCCATCGCCTCGCGCGTAACGGCGGCACCCAGTGCACTGGGCGGGATCGCGGCAAGGCTGCCGCCAAACGTGCCGATTGCGGTGCGTGCGCCGCCAAGAATTACGATGTCGGACATGAGAATCCCCCTGTTGGTTCGGTTTGGGGGCAGGATCGCACATCAGGGCGGATGCTGTCCCCTGTAACGCTTCGTCAGAGCGGTCGGACGCCGCGCCACTGACCGAGGAGCGTGTCGGAGTTCCCGAACCCTAGACCCACTTGGCCATCGGCGGCAGGCTCATCAACACCGCGTTGGCGTCGTGGCCGGTGGTCAGGCCGAACTTGGTGCCGCGGTCATAAACAAGGTTATATTCGGCATAAAGCCCCCGGTGCACCAGTTGCTTGTCCTTGTCGGCATCTGTCCACCGCGTGTCACAACGCGCTTCGGTGACGGGTACGAAAGCAGGCAGGAAAGCGCGGCCCACATCTTGGGTAAAGGCAAAGTCCGCATCCCAGTCGCCGGTGTTCAGGTCGTCGTAAAAGATGCCGCCAACCCCGCGCGCGCGGCCGCGGTGGGGAATAAAGAAGTATTCGTCTGCCCAGGCTTTGAACTTGTCATAATAGCTTATGTCGTGACGTTCGCACGCGGCTTCCAACTGGCTGTGGAAATGCGCAGTGTCTTCGTCATATTCGATGCAGGGATTCAGATCGGCGCCGCCCCCGAACCACCAGGCGCCGGGCGTCCAGAACATGCGCGTGTTCATGTGAACGGCTGGCGTGTGCGGGTTCTGCATATGCGCCACAAGGCTGATGCCCGAGGCCCAGAACCGCGGGTCTTCCTTCATCCCGGGCACCCCGCGCGCGGCCATTGCCTTCTGTGCTGATTTCCCCAACGTACCGTAAACGGTCGAGATGTTGACGCCCACTTTCTCAAACACGCGACCGTTGCGCATGATGCTCATCACCCCACCACCCGCATCTTTCCCGTCGTCCGAGCTGCGCTTGGTTTTGCTTACCTCAAACCGTCCGGCCGGCTGGTCAGCGAATGGCCCGGTGGACTGCGTATCCTCTAACCCTTCGAAGGCGGCGACAATTTGATCACGCAGGTCGCTGAACCATGTGCTGGCGCGGGCTTTCTGGTCTTCCATCTGGTCGGTCACAAGGCTCTCCTTCGGTCCGGTGGGTTGCGTTGGGATTGTTTTGTTGGGTGTTCAGTGCGCCGGGTTACCCACGGCGTCCAACAGGCTGCGCCCGCCATCGACGGTCAGGATATGCCCCGTCATGAAGCCCGCGCCTTCGGATGACAGGAACTGCGCAGCTTCGGCGACTTCCTTGGCCGAGGCGATGCGGCCAAGGGGTGTGCCCTCAAGAATATCCTCGCGGGTTTCGCTGGCGTCTCGGATCGTGTCGCGCAAGCTCGCGCTCATCACAGAGCCGAAGGCGACGGCGTTCACGCGGATACGATTGGGCGCCAATGCCACGGCAAGCGATCGGGTCATCTGGTCAACAGCCGCGCTGGCGATGGAATAGGCCATCAGCCCCGGCTGTGTCCGGCTCGCCGCAATCGAAGACAGGTTCACGATTGTTCCCAGCGGCACATCCTGGTGATCCTCGTCCAACCCTTCGCCCTGACGGACCATCCGCTTGGCGACCAGTTGGCTCAGCCGCAGGCTGGTCATCAGGTTTTGGTCCAGCAGCATCTGAACAGCGTTATCATCGGGATCAAGCGGATCGGCCAACATCACCTGACGCGAGGCATTGACCAGAATGTCGATTCGTTCGAACGCGTCCAGCGTTGCGGAAAGCAGGTTGGCGATGGTCAGCTTTTCACGTAGATCGCCGCCGAATACACGAATGTTCGATGGGCCGTCTTCATCACTGTCCGGGTTTGCGCCCCACTCATCCACAAGGCGGGCTTCGTCCATATCAGCGCACATGACGTTCGCGCCATTGTCGGCAAAATGGCGGGCAATGGACAGGCCAATGCCGTTGGCCGCGCCAGTGACGATGGCGGTTTTGCCAGCGATGGAAAAGGACATAGGAGCCTCCTGATTCCCGGTAAGCCTAGCTGATCCTAGCGCCGTGTGCGACGGGACTTTGCGCCGCTCAGCAATTTGAAACCTGCCGTTCCGCCAAGGTCTTCGACCTCGCGAAACAGGTCGGCCATTGTGTCTTCATAGGGCAGGTGGCGGTTGGCCACCATGACAAACCGGCCGGTGGGCGTCAGCATGTCGGCGGCGGACCGTATGAAGGCGCGCCCAAGGTTCGGGTCGCCGCTGCGCCCAGTGTGAAAGGGTGGGTTTGAAATCACCACGTCATAGGGTGTGTCGGGGCGAAACCGCGTGGCGTCATGCCAGATGAAACGCGCCCTTGCGTCCGCGATGTTCATCTTGGCACATTCCAGCGCCACCAGATCAGCCTCGATCAGATCAAGGGCGGTGACGCCGGTGCGATCCAGAATATGGCGTGACAGAAACCCCCAGCCGGCGCCCAGATCGGCCACTCGACCCTTGATCGAAGGCGGCATGGCCGCGGCCAGAACGGCCGAGCCTTTGTCGATCCCATCTGCAGAAAACACGCCGGGGCGGGTGATGAAGCCGCCGTCAAGCTGCGTGTCCACTGCCGCCCAATCCGCAACGTCCGCTTTTTCAAACCAGACCAGCTTGCCGTGTGCCTTGGATAAGGTGCCCAGCATGTCGGCCCGTTTCTTTACGGCCTTCAAAAGGCTGTCGATCCCGTCGGTCTTTTGCCCGTCCAGCAAGACCACCCCGCCGCCCGTGGCTTCAGTTGCCGCGCGCACCCATGCCTGTGCCAGCGCCTTTGAACGGGGCGCGCAGATCAAACCGGCGGCAAAACCACTTTCCGGCAGGGCCGAAACCGTGTCGAAACCAGCCGACTTCCAGTGATCGTGATCGGGAAAGAAGCGGCTGTAAATCGTCAGCCGGTCTTTCGGCAAACTCGACAGATCGTGATCGGCGCTGGGGCCGATGACAAGAATGCGGCCGCTTTCCGGCAAAGAGAACGCGCCGTCGCGCAGCGCGATGGACAATCGGGTGTGAAGCATGGTGATCGCCGCTTGCGCGGCTACTCCTTTTCCATGGTACATTGCAGCGGATGCTGATGTTCACGCGCCAGATGCATGACTTGGGTCACTTTGGTTTCGGCGACCTCGTAGGAAAAGACGCCGACCACTGCCAGACCTTTCTTGTGCACGGTCAACATCAGCTCGAACGCTTGCGCGTGGTTCATGCCGAAGAACCTTTCCAAAACCATCACGACGAATTCCATCGGGGTGAAGTCGTCGTTTAGGATCAGCACCTTGTACATCGGCGGTCGTTTGGTCTTGGGCTTGGTGACAACCGCAAGCCCAGCATCGCCATCATCTTGGCCGTCGCCTTGTGACATGATGAGGGGCTGTCTGACCATTTGTGCATCGCTCCGATGGTTTTTTATGGGCACGATCTGGCCACAGGATATAGGGTCGCGGCGCCTGATGAAAAGGGGGCAGGGCGTCACGTCTTAAGATAGGCTCATACAAAATGAGGTCCGAAGTCTCAATATCCAGTTTTTGTGCTGATAATTGACGCAGTGCTGCGACATTTGTTCTGGCACGAGGTAGGCGAGCTGCTGTGGACACGCCGCTTTTCCCAAGATTTAGGTATGACCACGACCTGTGCCACTATATGTGCGTCACGTGTCTTGCAGGCCACGGTCTAATCCTTGGAAAATAAGGTGTTTTCTCGGACGCGATCTTCGGTTAGCCTGAAAAAAACAAATCAGCCGGACATAAGATCCAGGCGATTGAGGCAGAAAAAGGTGGACGACGTGCAAAAACGTCCGTGGCAGTGGGCCCGTTTTGGGCTGTTCCTTGCAGTTATTGGCTGTGTCATTCAGCTTTCTTCAACGCGTGCGCAGGCTGCGCCCTATGCGGCGATGGTGATCGACGCGCGCACCGGTGAGGTGCTGCATTCGCGCAACGCGGATACGCAACTGCACCCGGCATCCCTGACAAAGATGATGACGCTGTATATCGCGTTCGAGGCGATCAAGCGCGGTGAAATCTCGCCCGATACGGTCGTCACGATCACCAGCAAGGCCTCCGCTGAACCGCCGTCGAAACTGGGACTGCGCTCGGGTCAGAAAATCAAGTTTCGATATCTGATTCGCGCCGCTGGCGTGAAGTCCGCCAACGACGCGGCCACCGCGATTGGTATCGCGATTTCAGGGTCCGAAGCCGCCTTTGCGCGGCGGATGAACCGCACGGCCAAGGCGTTGGGTATGACGCGCACACATTTCAAGAATGCTCACGGCTTGACCGAAAGCGGCCACCTGTCCACGGCGCGGGACATGACGCGGCTGGGCCGTCACCTGTTCTTCGACCACCCGCAATACTACAATCTGTTTTCACGGATCACGACTGATGCCGGGATGCGGTCGGTATCGAATACGAACCGCCGTTTTCTGGGCAACTACAAGGGTGCGGACGGGATCAAGACGGGGTACACCCGCGCGGCGGGGTTCAACCTCGTGGCGTCGGCCGAGCGTGGGTCAAAGCGGATCATCACGACGGTTTTCGGCGGTCGTTCAACCGCGACACGCAATGCCAAGGTTGCCGAACTGATGGATCTGGGCTTCCGCCGCGCGCCCAATCGTGCGCCGGTGCGCAAACCTTCCTTGCCGGTTTATGCTGGTGGCAGCCCCGAGGCCGTGGCACCCGGTGCCGCAGGCAAGACCATCCGCCTTGTAACTGCGGTCAAGGTCAGCCCGCGCCCGACACCGCGCCCGATCAGCCAAGACCCCGCCGCGCAGGCGCAGCTTGCGGCCTTGTCCGAGAGCATTAAAGATGCCGTCGCGACCGCCGCGAACGAAGCAGATATCGTGGCCGAGGTCACGCCGCCGCCCGCGCCGACGCGGCCCGAAGAAATCCAGCCCGTCACGACGCAGCCCGTGACACAGGTTGTCGCCGCCGCAGTGCAGGTGCCCGACACCGCCACGCAGCCCGTTCAAGCGGTTTCGGCAAGTGCCATCGCCCCAGCGCGGGTCGCGCCCCCCCGTGCCCGGCCCGCCGCAATTGTTCTGACATCGCTTGAACCGCGGTCCAATAGCGAAGCACAGCCCGAAGTGGTCACGCGCATGTCAACGTCGGGCGGGCGGCATTGGGCGATCAACGTAGGTGTGCTTGGCTCGCGCTATCAGGCAGAACGCAAGCTTTTGAAAACCGCGTTGAAAGAGATCGACACACTGGACGAAGCCTTGCGCAAGGTTGTGCGCCGCCCCGACGGCTGGCATGCAAACTTCGTCGGCATGACTGAAGCCCAAGCCGATCTGGCTTGTCGCCGCCTGAACGCGCGCAGCACGCGCTGTAAGATGGTCGGTCCATCCTGAACGCCCGGCGCTGCGCCTATTGTGACGCGCCCTTGGCAACGACAATATCAAATGCAGCCGCCATCAGCGCGCGGGTATAGTCGGTCTGCGGCGCATCGAAGATCTGATCTGCTGGACCGCTTTCCACCACGTCGCCCGCCCGCATCACTAAAACTTTGTGCGACAGCGCGCGGACCACGCGCAGGTCGTGCGAGATGAACAGGTAGGCCAGCCCGTGCCGCTTTTGCAGACCGCGCAGAAGCTCGACGATCTGCACCTGAACGGTCATGTCCAAGGCCGAGGTTGGTTCATCCAAAACCACCAGTTTGGGCCGCAGGATCATCGCTCGCGCGATGGCGATGCGTTGACGTTGACCGCCAGAGAATTCATGCGGATAGCGGTCCATTGTGGCGGGGTCCAGACCGACCTCCAACATGATCTCGGTCACCATTTCGCGCCGGTTGCGGCCGGGTTCCAGCCCGTGAACCGACAGACCTTCGGCAATGATTTCCTCTGCCGTCATACGTGGCGAAAGTGAGCCGTATGGGTCTTGAAACACGATCTGCATGTCGCGGCGCAGGGGTTGCAACTGCCGCGATTTGCGTCCTTGGATATTTTCACCCAGAAACACAACTGGCCCGTCCGAGCTGATCAACCGCATCACTGCCAGCGCCAGCGTCGTCTTGCCCGATCCGCTCTCACCCACGATCCCCACAGTTTCCCCCGCACGGACCGAGAAGCTGGCCGCATTCACCGCCTTCACATGCCCCACCGTGCGGCGCAATAACCCGCGCTGGATGGGAAACCAAATGCGCAGGTCTTTTGTGTGCGCAATCTCGGGTGCGCCGTCGGGCACGGGATCGGGGCGGCCGTGTGCTTCGGCATTGATCAGGGTGCGGGTATAGTCATGGCGGGGGTTGGCAAACAACTCGGCGGTTGGCCCTTCTTCGACAATAACGCCATCCTTCATCACGCACACACGGTCCGCGATCTTGCGCACGATGCCAAGGTCATGGGTGATGAACAGAAGGCTCATCCCTTCGCTTTCTTTCAACTCGGCCAACAGGTCGAGGATTTGCGCTTGAATGGTCACGTCCAGCGCCGTGGTCGGCTCGTCCGCGATCAGAAGCTCTGGCCCGTTGGCCAATGCCATAGCGATCATCACACGTTGTCTTTGCCCGCCCGACAACTGGTGCGGATAATGGGCAAGCCGCGTTTCGGCGTCACGAATGCCGACCTTGCCCAAAAGTTCCAAGATGCGCACACGCACCGCGTCACCCCTGAGCCCTTGGTGCAGTTCAATCGACTCGGTCAGTTGTTTTTCGATCGTGTGCAGCGGGTTCAGCGATGTCATCGGCTCTTGAAAAATGAAGCTGATATCGTTTCCGCGCACATCGCGCAGTGTGGAGGCGGACGCGCCAATCATTTCGCGCCCCTCATAGGTGATCGATCCGCTGACCTGCGCGCTGTCGGGCAAAAGCGACACCGTCGACAGGGCGGTGACGGATTTACCCGATCCGCTTTCACCTACGATGGCGACGGTTTCGCCTTTGGCCACCTCGAAGCTGACACCGCGGACAGCGGGGTGAAGCTCTCCGTCCTGACGGAAGCCAACTTGCAGGTCTTTGACGTTCAAAACACTCATTGGAAGGTCTTTCGCGGGTCAAACGCGTCTCGCACCCCTTCAAAGATGAAGACAAGTAGTGACAGCAGGATCGAGAAGGTCAAAAACGCGGTGAAGCCCAGCCACGGCGCTTGCAGGTTGGCTTTGGCTTGCCGGGTTAACTCGCCCAACGATGGAGCCGAGGACGGCAGGCCGAATCCCAAAAAGTCGAGCGTTGCAAGGGTTGAGATCGTGCCGGTGATGATGAAAGGCAGCATGGTCAGCGTGGCGACCATCGCGTTGGGCAGCACATGGCGAAACATGATGACGCGGTTAGCAACACCCAGCGCGCGGGCCGCGCGGACATATTCGAAATTCCGTGCGCGCAGGAATTCGGCCCGCACCACACCGACCAAAGCGGGCCAGCCGAACAGCACCGTCACAAAGACCAAAAGCCAGAAACTTCGTCCCAGAATCGCAAATAGGATGATGATGACGTAAAGGGACGGCGTAGAGCTCCAGATTTCCAAGATGCGCTGGAAAATCAGATCGACCCAGCCGCCGAAATAGCCTTGAATCGCCCCGGCGGCGATGCCGACAACGGACGTCAGAACGGTCACGATGATGGTGAAAAAGACCGACAGCCGGAAGCCATAGATCACCCGCGCCGCCACATCGCGCGACGTGTCATCCGTGCCCAGAATGTTCTGGCTGGTGGGCGGCGACGGCACCGCGCCGCCGGTATCGACAATGGTGGTGTAGCTGTAGGGAATCGGTGGCCACAGCAGCCACCCCTTCTGGATGTCGGCCCCGTTTACCATGCCGGTTTCAGCCTGCGCGATTGTCTTTTCGGGATCGTCCCAGCAGGCTTCAGAGCCACCGGATTTGATCAGGCACCGGACTTCGATATCGCCATAATTCGCCTCGGTCCTGAAATCACCCCCGAAGGCGGTTTCGGGATAGAATTTGAAGATTGGAGCATACAGTTCGCCCTGATAACTGACCACAATGGGTTTGTCGTTGGCGATGAATTCGGCCAGCAGGGACAGGCCGAACAGAATGCAGAACAGGATCAGCGACCAGAAGGCGCGACCGTTTCGGCGGAAATTGCGCCAGCGGCGTTGGTTCAGGGGGGACAGCGTCATTGTCAGACCTCGCGCCCTTCAAAGTCGATGCGCGGATCGACAAAGACATACATAAGGTCGGACAGAATGCCGATCAGAAGGCCGATCAGCCCAAAAACGAACAGCGTGCCGAAAATGACGGGGTAATCGCGCTGCAACGCGGCCTCGAACCCCAACCGGCCCAGGCCGTCCAGCGAGAAAAGCGTTTCAATGATGACCGAGCCGCCAAAAAATACGCCAAGGAACACTGCCGGGAAGCCCGCTATCACGATCAGCATCGCATTGCGGAAGACGTGACCGTATAGCACGCGATGTTCTGCCAGCCCTTTGGCGCGGGCCGTCACGACATATTGCTTCTTGATCTCGTCCAGAAAGCTGTTTTTTGTCAGCAGCGTCAGTGTTGCGAAACTGGCGATGGTCGACGCGAAAACCGGCAAAGTAATGTGCCAGAAATAGTCAACGATCTTACCCCAAAGGCTCAGCTCGCTCCAATTGTCCGAGGTCAGGCCGCGCAGCGGGAACCATTGCAAGTAAGACCCGCCTGCAAAGACGACCAGCAAGAGGATGGCGAACAAAAAGCCGGGGATCGCATAGGCCACGATGATCACGCCCGATGTCCATGTGTCAAAACGCGACCCATCGCGTACGGCTTTTCGCACACCCAGCGGGATCGAGATCATATAGGCGATAACCGTGGACCACAGCCCCAACGAGATCGACACCGGCAGCTTTTCGGCCACAAGTTCGAACACGCCTATGGACCGGAAGTAACTTTCACCGAAATCGAAACGCACATAGTTCCATAGCATGGAAAAGAACCGCTCGACCGGCGGTTTGTCGAAGCCAAACTCTTTCTCAAGCTCAGCGATAAACTCAGGTGGCAAGCCCCGCGCGCCAAGATAGCGTTCATCCCCGCCACCCCCAGCCCCTGCATCCGCGCCTCCGCCGGCGATGGTGGCAAATACGTCACCTTCCCCTTCCATCTGGGCGATGATCTGTTCGATCGGGCCGCCGGGCACGAATTGGGTCAGGGTAAAGTTGATCACCATGATCCCCAACAAGGTCGGGATGATCAAAAGAAGCCTGCGCAGAATATATGCGCCCATTTGGGTCTCGCTCTCTTACTCGTGCCTTGGGTGCCTGTCGCGGGTCAGCGCAGTACGCCGTCTGCCTTCAGTTTTGCTGCTTTTTCTGCGTTAAACCACCAAAAGTCCAGATAGCCCAGATCATAGGGGGGCAATGGGTCGGGGTGTTCGAACTGGTCGTAATAGGCGACCGTGTGCTTGTCTTTATACCATTGTGGGACCGAGAATTTCAGCGCCCTCAGCACCCGATCCAGCGCCTTGGCGGCGGCGACCAGTTCTTCCTTGGTATCAGTTGCGCGGATCGTGTCGATCAGACTGTCCACCGCTGGATTTGCCAACCCGGCCGAGTTGAAGACGGACACCGCGGCCTCTTTCGAGCCAAACATTTGTTCCAGGTTTCCGCCCGGTTCATTTCCCAGCGCCAGTTGGTCGGTGATGATGTCATAATCAAACGCGTATCGACGATCGACGAATTGCGATGTGTCCACCCGGCTAAGTTTTGCATCGACACCAATCTTTTGCAGGTTTTCGACATAAGGGGTAATCACGCGGTCAAATGTCGGCGAAAAGATCAGGAATTCGACCTGTAGCGTTTTGCCATCTGCGTTGCGCCGAATACCGTCGCCGCCGACGACCCAGCCTGCGTCCTCTAGCAGCTTCGACGCTTTGCGCGCGTTGCGGCGGTCAAACTGCTTTTCTCCCGAGATCGGCGCCATCACCGCCTCGCCCAAGGCCGCTTCGGGGAGTTGATCGGCCAATGGTTCCAGCAGCGCCAGTTCTTCGGGCGATGGCGTGCCGGTGGCCTCCAGATACGAGTTTTCGGCGAAGCTGTTGACCCGTTCATAGAGGCCATAGAACAGGGCCTCGTTCGACCAGTTGAAATTGAACATCAGGCCAATGGCCTCGCGCACGCGAATGTCTTTAAACTTTTCGCGGCGCATATTGAACACAAAACCCTGGCCTGAAGCTTGGTCGCCACTATCCAATTCAGCTTTGATCACGTGGCCGTTTTTAACCGCCGGGAAGTCATAAGACGTGGCCCATTCTTTCGAGCTGTTTTCCAGTCGGAAGGTGTAGCTTCCAGATGAAAACCCTTCCATCGCGGCGTTGCTGTCGGCGAAGTATTCAATGCGGATCGTGTCGAAATTCCAGCGGCCCTTGTTGATTGGCAGATCCTTGCCCCAGTAATCAGGGTTGCGCTTGTAGATGATGCGCTGGTTGATCTTGAAGCTGTCCAGCATATAGGGGCCGGTGGCCATCGCCTGTTCCAGCCGACTTTCATCCAGCCGCGCGCCGGTTTCCTCGAACCACGCTTTCGACATGACGGGTGTTGCTGCTGCCTGGCTGATACGTTCGCGAATGGGGGCGTTGGCTTGAAAGGTGAATTTGACACGCTTGGTGTCCAGCGCCTTGGCGTTGGCGATTATACGCGCGACGCCTTCACGATAGCTGATCAGCCCTTGCTCCATGAACAGGTCGTGGGTGAAGACCACATCTTCCGCCGTCACCAGGCTGCCATCGGCAAAGCGCGCTTCGGGGCGAAGGGTGAAAATGGCCCAGCTTTGATCTTCGGGGTATTCAAGGCTTTCGGCCAGCAGGCCATAGACGGTGCCAATCTCGTCCGCGGTGCCGACCATCAGGCGTTCGACATTCATGGAAGCCAGTGCGCCAGACACCCCTTTGCGGGCATAGGGGTTGAAGCTGTCAAAGGTGCCGCTTTCGGACGAGATGATGATCTCGCCCCCTTTGGGTGCGTCGGGATTTACGTAGTCCAGATGAGTAAAGTCGGCGCTGTATTTCGGCTCAGAGAAATAGGAATAGGCGTGGGATTTTATTGTCGTTTCGGCCTGTGCCAGTAGCGGGACGAAGATTAGGGCAAGACCGGCAAGCAGGGCGTAAGCCATCGGGATGCGGATGTCGGTATCTGGGATTAGGGCGCGTGCCTGTACCGGCTTCATCTGGCTCTCCTTCAGCGGATCATCGATTGTCTTTTGCCCAAGCTAAAGCTGCGGCCAGATAAACTGCAAGGCGCGATTTGGTGAACGGGGGTCTAACGCGCGCAAACCGGCGGATATCGAAAAGAAAAAGGCCGCCCCGGCAGTGGGGCGGCCGTAAGACAGGTGTGTGCCAGAGCTTAACCGCCGATGGTTTGAAGATAGGCGATCAGGTTCGCGCGGTCTTCTTCCTTTTTCAGACCGGCATAGGTCATCTTGTTACCGGGTGCATAGCCCTTGGGGTCAGCCAGCCATGCGTTCAGTTCGTCCGCCGTCCAGTTGCCATCAAGACTGGCCAGCGCGTCCGAGTAGTTGAAGTCGCCCACTTCACCGATCGGGCGGTCGACAACACCGAACAGGTGCGGGCCGGTGCTGTTGGCGCCATCTTCCAGCTTGTGGCAGGCGCGGCATTTGCCCCAGACTTTCTCACCCTTGGAGGGATCAGCAGAGGCCAGCATTTCCGAGAAGGGCACCTCCTCTTCTTCCTCTTCCGCCTCATCGCTTTCGTCGTCGGCGGTGGCAATCACGTAGCCGGTCGCCACTTCGCCTTCGTCGCCGTGGGCGGCGGCGTGGGTCGAATACAGGCTGTCTGCTGCCCAAGAGCCCAGCAAGAAAAACAGGAGGGTCCCAATAACAGCGGCCCCGGCTTTCGTCAGTGTCATTGTGTCGAACATGTCGCGATCCGTCTCATCCAAAATCAAAAGCCTTCTAGCCGCTTCCATTGTCATATTTCAAGCGATATGAGGCGAAGTAAGTTGCACTTTAACGCAAATCGGCAGGAAGGACGCGCGAAATGACAGGCCGTATAGCCTTTCAGGGCGAGGCTGGAGCTTACTCGCACGAGGCATGTATTGCCGCGCGCCCGACGCTTGAGCCGATGCCATGCGAATCCTTCGAGCAGGTTATTGCCGCCGTGCGCAGCGGGGATGCCGAACAGGCCATGTTGCCGATTGAAAACACGACCTATGGCCGCGTAGCTGACATCCACCGTCTGTTGCCCGAAAGCGGGTTGCATATCCTGGACGAGGCGTTTGTGCGTGTCCGCATCAACCTGTTGGGTCTTCCGGGGGCCAAGGTCGAGGATATCAACACCGTCCGCGCCCATCTTGTGTTGTTGCCACAATCTGCCAGCTTCCTGAAAAGCCACGGCATTCGTGGCGTCGCGGCCGCCGACAGTGCAGGCGCTGCGGCTACGCTGGCAAAGACCAAAACGGCAGGCGAAGGCGTGCTGGCCTCGGTATTGGCAGGGCAAATTCATGGGCTGGATGTGCTGGCCGAGGACGTGGAAGACCACGGTCACAACACCACTCGTTTCGTCATCATGGGGCGCAAGCCCGATCACACGCGGCGCGGCAATCACGGCATGATGACCACCTTCGTGTTCGAGGTCCGCAACATTCCCGCCGCGCTGTACAAGGCGATGGGCGGCTTTGCGACCAATGGCGTGAACATGACCAAGCTGGAAAGCTATATGGTCGATGGATCGTTCACCGCCACCCGGTTTTATGCCGACATCGAAGGCCACCCCGAAGACCGGTCGGTGCAACTGGCGCTAGAGGAGCTAGCCTATTTCACCTCAACCATTGATATTCTCGGGGTTTACCCGCGCGACCCGGCCCGCGATTGAACAGAAGCTATCAGCGAATCGGGTCCTGCGCCCTGCGATAGCGGTCTTCGATCGACAGCGCATAATTCGCAATTCGTTTGCGAAACCTTCGCAATATGGCATTCCGGGCCAGTGTCATGGACTGTATTACCAGCCGCGCAGGGATCGTTTTAGGGCGCATGTCGATACTTAGTATCATTCGCGTTCGATTGCGCGACAGCGACAAAAGCTCGACTTCGACCGTGGCCTCAACCCCCGACACTTTGGAGAACAGCACGAGCTGATGCGGCGCTTCATAGGTTTTCAGCATCATGTCAGCGGCGCGCATTCGGTTGCGATAGGGGAAGGTGGCATGCCACGTCATTCCCTGACCCGGCGCGGGCAATGTATCGGTGCGCGTCACATCGGCCCCGCGCCGCAGGGCCGCCCGTTCCATCCCGTCGAAATCGGACAGGGCTTCGAAAACTTGTTCCAGCGTCGCTTCGATGTCTTCGCGTGTCTTAAGTTTCATGCGGTGGCTCTTTCCCGATGCGGACCATCTCTGTTTTTCGGTCTAATCCAGCCGGTCTGCAAGCCAGTTTGACAATAAGAAATGCGCGATTGAACCTTTCCGGGCGGGTGAGACATCGGGGTTCTGGCCTGCAAACACCTGCAACATGTCTTCGCGTGACAGCCAGATTGCCTGTTCCAACTCGTTGGGATCAATCGTGATGTCGGTACTCGTGGCCAGACCGCGTGTGCCGATCATCAAAGATGAGGGATAGGGCCACGGTTGTGACGACAGATAATCAACCTGCCCGACCCGGACCCCGGTTTCTTCAAACACCTCGCGGCGGGTTGCGGCCTCGACCGTTTCGCCGGGTTCCAGAAACCCGGCCAGAAGCGAGAACATGCCAGCAGGCCATTGCGCATTGCGCCCGACCAGAACCGCGTTGCCGTGGGTGATCAGCATGATCACGACCGGATCGGTGCGCGGGAAATGGGACCGGCCGCAATCCGGGCAGGTCCGTTGCCAGCCGGCTTGCGTGGGCAGGCTGTGCGCCCCGCAATTGGCGCAGAACCCGTGGATGCGGTGCCATTCCAGAATGGCGCGCGCGGTGGCGGCGGCTTCGGCCTCGATCGGGGTCAATTGCGCCATGATGTTGCGCAGTTCGGCAAAGCCCTGTGTGTCGGGTGTGCCGGGAAGCTGTTGCCAGGTGGGGTCAACGAATTCCGATGGGTCCGGCGCATCGCCATTTGGCTGACAGTCTGACATATCAACGGTGAACAGCGGGCCAACCCGGTCGCGCCCCAGAAATACCAGCCGGTCGCGGCGGGCGCACACTTCGTTGTGAGATAAGGTCAGATAGGCCAAGTCGATTTGGCGGTCGGAGATTCGTTCGACCATCGGTTTGCCACGCCAAACGGGCAGAACACGCGCAGTTTCTGCCAGTCGTAACAGACCCGTGTTGTCGGATCGCAACTCGGCCGCACGGTCCAGAAGCCCTGCGCCGAATGTCACCTGCTCGGCGATTTTCATGTTGCCCTCATGTACTTCTGAACTTGTCGCCGCACGCTATCAGGTAGCCCCGCGATTTCCACCTGCATTTGACAGGTAAAACGCCTTAAGGTTGCATATGAAGTCTTTTCAATTACCTTGGAATGTTTTTCAATGGTCGAATGCGATGCAAAATAATGTAAAGCGCGGTATAAGGCAGGAGTTCGATAGGTGTTGAAGCCCGTGCAGCAATGCGCCCCCCCAGATGGTGCGACGCAGGCGCGATTGCGTATTCTGGCGACGACGGACCTGCATATGCACATCCTGCCTTATGACTATCTATCAGACCGGCCCGTAGAGGGGTGGGGGCTCACCAATACGGCTAACCTGATCGCGGAGGCCCGCGCGGAAGAACCCAATACGATCCTGTTGGACAACGGCGATTTCCTGCATGGCACGGCGATGGGCGATCTGATGGTCGAACAATACCGCGCGGCGGGTGGGGCGGACGGACCCAGCCTGCACCCCATGATCGCCGCTATGGACCATCTTGGATATGATGCGGGAACTTTGGGCAACCACGATTTCGACCGGGGCATTGATGTGCTGTTCGACGCGATCGAACAGGCCGGGTTTCCCATAGTCTCGGCCAATACGGTCGTGAAGCGGGCGGGTATGACGACACAGGACACCACGCTTGTGCCGCCCTTCGCGATGCTGAATCGGCAGATCGTGGACGCGCATGGCGTGGTGCATGACATCCGCATCGGCGTCATCGGCTTCCTTCCGCCCGGTTCGCTGAAACTGGGTCATAACGCCAACTCCACACCCGAGATTCGCGACATCATTGAAACGGCCGAGGCCTTCGTGCCGTATCTGAAAGCGCGCGGGGCGGATGTGATTGTGGCCCTTGCCCATTCGGGGCTTGGCGACGATACACACCTGCCGGGGATGGAGAACGCCCTGCTGCCCCTGTCACGCGTTACCGGGATCGACGCCATCGTCGGCGGCCATTCCCATCAGGTGTTTCCCGAACAGACCGCGCCCTCGGTCGGGCCGGACGGGCTGAGCCCTTGTCTTGAGCAGGTGCCGACCGTGGTTCCCGGTTTTTGGGGGTCGCATTTGGGAGTCATCGACCTGACGCTTGGTCGCGATGGCGCGGGCTGGCAAGTGCTGTCCGGCAGGGCAGAGCTGCGAAAGGTCGCAGACGCTGCATCGGCCGAACTTCGGCAGGGGCAGACCACAAGGGGCTTTCCGAACTGGTTTCAGCAACTGCACGAAAACACGCTGTCACATATGCGCACCCCGATTGCCCACTGCAGGCGGGACTTGAACAACCATCTGGCCCTTGTGGGGCCAGATCGTGCCACGCGTCTGGTGCAAGAGGCGATGATGGATCACGTCACGCGCTATCAGGCGCAGGTGCTGGGAACTGATCTTCCAGTGCTGGCGTCCAGCGCGCCGTTCAAGTCGGGCGGACTGGCGGGGCCGAACTATTATACCGATGTGCGCGCGGGTCTGATGACATTGCGTTGTCTGTCCGACCTTTACGTGTTCCCCAACGAGCTTGCGATGATCCGCGTCACCGGGGCCTATCTGAAAGAATGGCTTGAACGTTCGGCTAGCGTGTTCAATCAGGTGCTGCCGGGCGAACGAGGCATTGCGTTGAAGGGCGACTGCACGCCGGGCTATCTGTTGGAATCAGTTCTGGGCCTGACCTACCAGATCGACCTGAGCCAACCTGCCCGTTTCACCCCCGCGGGAGGGACCTCGGGTCTTGGCGGTGGACGAATTGTCGGGCTGTGCCACCGGGGCCGAGCGGTTGCCGATGACCATCAGTTCCTGCTTGCAACCAGTGATTTCCGCGCCAGTGGCGGCGGCGGCTACCCTATCGCGCCAATCGGGGGCGTAGTGGATGCGCCACACTTGGCGATTCGCGATTTGCTGAAAGCTTACATGCAGCAGCGCCGTGTGATTGAGGTCGGTGATGACCCGGTCTGGCGGTTTGCCGAAATTCCTGGTGCCAGCGTGTGTTTTCGCACCTCACCACGAGCCGGTCGCGCCTGCGCAGATCACTCTTGGCTACCGCTCCGCCGCGTGATGGAATGCGATGAAGGCGGTTTTGCCCATTACGAGCTGGAACTGACAGGCTTGCATCGCGGGTTTTCGCCTCATATATGAGGGTTGAGAGGTTGGCGCGGGCAGGCGCCTCGCCAATCTGGTCAGGTCCGGAAGGAAGCAGCCACAACGAGCCCCGCTTGGGTCGTGTCCAGCCTCTCACCCAGCTTTAGTTGCACAGCAGTTGAAGCACCTAGAGTCGAAACGCAGTTTTGCCGAGAGGGATCACTAGATCCGGCTCGCGCAGGGCGCGTATCATTGAACGGAGGGCTAACATGATTGTCGTCACCACCCTTCGGGCAGGAATTTGCTAGACGGGATGTACCCCTTTCTGCCTGAGCACGCACACCCCACACCGCATTGTCGATCGGGGTGCCAAGCGATGCTGAAACAGGCAGAGCGATGACCTACACACTTGCGGACCTTGGATGGTCCACTTCCTTCGAGGCACAGTTCGACGATGCCGGCGATTTGACACCATATCGCATCACGGAAATTCACCGAAGCCGCATGAATGCGCTGGGCGAAGCGGGCGATGTGATTCTGACGTCGCCTAAGAATGCCGCAGGCGAATTGGCGGTGGGCGACTGGGTTCTGGCCGATCCTGAAATGCGTATCCAGCAGGTGCTGGAACGGAAATCCCTACTGCAACGCCGTGCGGCGGGAACGGATGCACACACGCAGTTGATCGCCGCGAATGTGGATACGCTGTTCATCGTGACCTCGTGCAACGATGATTTCAACATCGCGCGAATTGAACGGTTTTTGGCCTTGGCGTACGAGGCAGGGTGTTATCCCGTGCTGGTCCTGACCAAGGCGGACCTGTGCGACGATTCCACATTGTACGAGACCCAGGCTCAGGCGCTTGACCCGATGCTGACGATCCTGACAGTGAACGCGCGTGACCCAGATGCCGCCAAGACGGTGGGCGCGTGGTGCAAACCACCGCAGACGGCGGCGTTCATCGGGTCGTCCGGCGTGGGCAAGACCACGCTGACCAATGCGTTGACCGGAGGTGACGCGGCGACTGGAGGCGTTCGCGAGGATGACGCCAAGGGGCGGCACGTGACCACAGCGCGCAGCATGTATCCGATGCGACACGGCGGTTGGATCATCGACATGCCGGGAATGCGCGCCATGCGGCTTCTGGACACGCGCGAGGGGATCGACATCGTGTTCGACGATCTGGCTGAATTGGAAACCCACTGTCGCTTTTCCGATTGTGCCCATGAAACCGAGCCGGGTTGTGCCGTTCGCGCGGCCATCGAGGCGGGGGAGCTTGATCCCGATCGGTTGGCTCGCTGGCGCAAGCTGCGCGCGGGCGAGGCGAAGAACACGGAAACTGTGACTGAGAGCCGGGCGCGCGAGCGCAAGTTCTCGAAGATGGTCAAGGGTGTGACCAAAGGGGCGGGAAAGCGCAAAGGGCGATGAGGGAAGGGGCTTCGCCCCTCTGCGCGGTGCGCATTCACCCCAGGATATTTTGGGCCAAAAGAAACCGGACGGGATGATATGATGCGCGGGTCAGAGTTCGGTGGACGCAGCGCACTGCCCGGCCTAATCTGGCGGGCACACGAATCCGGCATCAAAGGGTCCCATGTCAGACGCAATTTCCAATGATTCGCCCACTGCACAGCCTTATCAGGTGTTGGCGCGCAAATACCGCCCGGAGACTTTTGCCGATCTGATCGGGCAAGACGCGATGGTGCGCACGCTTCGCAATGCCTTTGCATCGGACCGAATTGCGCAGGCCTTTGTGATGACGGGCATTCGTGGGGTCGGCAAGACGACCACGGCACGGATCATTGCCAAAGGGATGAATTGCATCGGCCCTGATGGACAGGGTGGCCCGACGGTCGAGCCCTGTGGTCAGTGCGAGCATTGCGTGGCGATTGCCGAGGGGCGGCATGTCGACGTGATGGAGATGGACGCGGCCTCGCGCACCGGTGTGGGCGACATTCGCGAGATTATCGATAGCGTGCATTATCGTGCGGCCTCAGCACGCTACAAGATTTACATTATCGACGAGGTTCACATGCTGTCGACCAGCGCGTTCAACGCGCTGCTCAAGACACTTGAAGAGCCGCCCGAGCATGTGAAATTCATTTTTGCGACGACCGAGATTCGCAAGGTTCCGGTGACGGTTCTGAGCCGTTGCCAGCGGTTTGATCTGCGTCGGATTGAACCTGAAGACATGTTGGCGATGTTGCGCCGGATTGCCGATGCCGAAGGGGCCGAGATTGCGGACGACGCACTGGCGTTGATCACGCGGGCGGCGGAAGGGTCGGCGCGGGATGCGCAGTCTTTGTTGGATCAGGCGATCAGCCATGGGGCGGGCGAAACCACCGCCGATCAGGTGCGCGCGATGTTGGGGTTGGCCGATCGTGGCAGGGTGCTTGATCTGATGGATCTGATCCTGAAAGGGGATGCGGCGGGGGCTTTGGTCGAGCTTGGTGGCCAATATGCCGATGGCGCAGACCCCATGGCCGTATTGCGCGATCTGGCCGAGGTGTCGCATTGGCTGAGTGTGATCAAGATCACGCCGGAAGCCGTGGAAGACCCAACGGTGTCGTCAGAGGAACGCGGTCGCGGGCAAACCATGGCCGAGGCACTGCCGATGCGCGTGTTGTCGCGGATGTGGCAGATGTTGCTGAAAGCGATTGAAGAGGTCGGGGCCGCGCCAAACTCGATGATGGCTGCCGAGATGGCGATCATTCGTCTGACCCATGTGGCCGATTTACCCTCGCCCGAAGAGCTGGTGCGCAAGTTGAAAGATCAGCCAGCACCGCCCCCAGGCCCCGCGGGTGGGATGTCTGTCCCGACCGGGGGCGGAGCGGGCAGCACGGCGTCGCGCGGGCCGGTTGCGGGTGGCGGAACCGTTGGTGGTGTGACCGCGCTGGCCGTATCGGCGCAGCCCGAGGATGCCTTGGCGCGCTACGCCCGGTTCGAGGATGTGATTGAACTGATCCGATCCAACCGCGATGTGAAGCTGTTGGTTGAGGTGGAAGGTGGCGTTCGGTTGGCGTCTTACACACCCGGACGGGTCGAATTTACGCTGGCGGATGGCGCGCCGAACGACCTTGCCGCGCGGCTGGCGCAACGCTTGCAGATGTGGACCGGTGTGCGTTGGGGCGTGACGTTGGTCAATGGCTGCGACGCGCCGACCATCACCGAAGTTCGGGATGGCGAAAAGCTTGCCTTGCAGGAAGAAGCGGTGGCGCATCCCTTGGTGCAAGCCGTGATTGCGAACTTTCCCAAAGCCCGTATCACCGATATTCGCACGGCAGAAGACATGGTCGATGAAGCCGCCGTCGCGGCTTTACCCGAGGTGGAAGATGAATGGGACCCATTCGAAGAGGCGTGATGCAAACCCTGCGCCACACCTTGTAAGCCACGCTGCCGGACCGTATCTAGAACTGAACACAGTAGATCGAGGAGCATACGATGCTGAAAGGACTGGGTGGTCTTGGCGATATGACCAAGATGATGAAAGCCGCACAGGAAATGCAAACCAAGATGTCGGATTTGCAGGAAAGCCTGTCCACCATGACTGTCGTAGGTGAAAGCGGTGCCGGTCTGGTGCGCGCCACGGCCACGGCGAAGGGTGTGTTGACGGGGCTGGACATTGACCCGTCGATCTTCAACCCGGACGAAAAGGAAGTGGTCGAGGATTTGATCCTGGCCGCGATCAAGGACGCGCAAGCCAAGGCGCAGGAGCGTAGCGAAAGCGAGATGTCGCGCCTGACCGAAGAGCTTGGGCTGCCCAAGGACATGAACCTGCCGTTCTGAGGCAGGCGCGCGCATGTCAGAAGCCCCCCGCGATATTGAAAACTTGATTGAGTTGATGGCAAAGCTGCCGGGGCTGGGGCCGCGGTCGGCCCGCCGTGCGGTTCTGTATCTGATCCGCAAGCGCGCTTTGGTCCTGACGCCCTTGGCCGATGCGATGGCGGCGGTTGCCGAAACGGCGCGGGAATGTGTGACCTGCGGCAATGTCTCGACCGCGGATCGGTGCGATATCTGCATGTCGGAAAAACGCGCGGTGGGAGAGATTTGCGTGGTCGAAGATGTGGCTGATCTGTGGGCGATGGAGCGCGCGGGGCGCTTCAAGGGTCGTTATCACGTATTGGGTGGCACGCTGTCGGCGCTGGATGCGGTGGGGCCCGAGGATTTGGGCATCCCGCGTTTGATCCAGCGGGTTAATGATGAAAATGTGACCGAGGTCATTTTGGCGCTGAACGCGACCGTCGACGGTCAGACCACCGCCCATTACATCGCCGAAGAGCTTGAGGGGCGGTGCGAGGTGTCATCGCTTGCCCAAGGTGTGCCGATCGGGGGCGAACTGGATTATCTGGACGAAGGCACGATTTCAGCCGCCTTGGCAGCGCGCAAGCGCATGTGAAGCGCACAAAGTCAGAACTGATCCAACAGTCGTTTCAGATAATCCCGTTCCACTTCGGGCCGGTCGCCATCGCCCGAGCGGCGGCGCAATTCATTCATCAACTCTTGCGCGCGGCGATAGACGTCGTCGCCATCCTCAAGCGGGCTGTCCGTGCCGGGCGCGCCGGATTGGCCGTCCGGGTTGCGGCCAAGCGGGTCGCGCTGGCTTGATCTGCGGCCCTCGCCGGGGCTGTTGCCCTGTTCGCCTTCGCGCTGGGCTTGCTGGTTCGCCATTGCTTCGTCGAAGCGTCGCATCCCTTCGCGCAGGGCCTCCATCGCGTCGGCTTGGCGGCCCAAGGCTTCGGGCAGATCGCCCTGTTCCAGCGCGTCAGCCGCGTCCCCCATGGCGCGCCCGGCTTCGTCCAGCGCATCGCGCGCGGCTTGTCCGGCCTCGTCACTTGCGCCGGGCAAGTTGCGGCGTTGGGCGTCCAATTGCTGTTGCAATTCGCTTTGGCGCCCGGCCAGATCCTGACCTTGCCCGGTGTCCTGCCCCGGTTGTTGTCCGGCCCCTTGGCCATCATCGCTCTGTCCAGGGCGCTGATCACCATCGCGGCCTTCGTTGCCTTCAGACTCGCCTGCCTGCGATCCCTGGCCTTGTTCCTGCAAGTCGCGGAAGGCCTGATCGGACAAACCTTGTTGGTCGCGCAACGTCTGTTGCAGCCCTTCGCGCGCGCCTTCGCCGGGTTGGCTTGGCTGGCCATTCTGGGCCATCTGCATGCTTTCCATCATTTGGCGCAACTGGTCGAGCAGTTGCATCGCCTCATCTTCGCGCCCTTCGCGCATCAGTTCCTCGATGCGGTCCATCAGGTCTTCGATGTCGGCCTGCGACATCTCGATTCCGTCTTCGGGCTGGGGTTGGTCGGATTGCGGGCCGTCTTGCTGGTTTTGCGCCAGTTGATCAAGGTAGTCGCGCATCGCCTCGCGCACCTCGTCCATCAGTTCGGCCAGTTCCTCTTCGCTGGCCCCGTCACGCAAGGCCTGTTCCAACCGGTCCTGGGCCTGCTGCATGCGTGCCAATGCGTCGGCCAGTCGGCCATCGTCCAGTTCGACTGCCACATCCCAAAGCAGGCCAGCGACCTCGTCGCGCAGATCCTCGGACAGGCCCGAGGGCAGGTCGGAAAACGCAAGCCCCCCCTCCAGCCGCCGGATTGCGCCGCGCAGCCGCAGATAGACCCCATCGGGCAGATTAAGCTCATCCGGGCGGTTCAGGACCGTTCGCACGATCAGCGCCACGCGACGACCGTTTTCGCGTGACCAAAGCAGGTCGCGCCGCTGTTCGACCAGCGCCTTGGCAACAGGATGCAGAAAACGGCGGGCGGGCAGGATGATGTTTAGCGGTTGCGTCTTGCCGGTCTGGCCCGCGCCATCTTCGACCGTCAGCGTCAGGTTGATCGGCAGGCCCGCCCAAGGGTGCTCGATCAGGTTTTCTTCCAACACGCCTTCGATCTGGGTGCGCGCGCCGCGATAGGGCAAGGGCAGGTCAACGACCAGAGGCGGGCGCGTTTCCGGTTCGATGGCAAGCCCGTGGCGGCGGTCGATGCGGTCAAGCCCCAGCGTGGCGCCGGCCTGCCCGGTGGTCACCGCGTAATCATCGGTCGCGATGAACGGAAGCGAGAAATCGCCGGACAGGCGGCGGCTCAGCTCTCCGTCCACGCGCACATTGGGCGGTGTGTCGCCGATGGCGGTGATATCCCATTCAGCGGCGCCCGGCCCGTTGATCGTCAGGGGGCCGTTTTGGGTGATCGTCTGGACATAGCTTTGCTGGGGCGGGTCAGTGATGGGCGTGTCCGACAGGTCGGCGGTAATCGACAGGGCCGCAAGATCGCCATAAAGGCGCAGGGTCAGGCGGCTGCCGGTGGGCACGGCCAGTGGGCCGGGCGGTTGATCTGCCAGGTAAAGACTGGGGCGCCCGGTATAGCCCGGCGGCTCGATCCAGCCTTCCCAACTGGCGCTGGCAATCGGCTGCGCGCTGGTGCCGCCCCCGGTGCCGGTCAGCGCGCCGGCGCGGTCCATCCATGGGGTGAAGCCAAGTGCCAATGCCGCGGCGGTGGCAGCCATCAGGCGCAGGCCAAGCGGGTCTTGCCGGGCCACGCGCAGGTCAGGGGGGACGGGCCGTATTCCCTTCAAACGCTGGGCCATGCGGCGCAAGTGCGTTTGCCAAAGCTCGCGCGAAGCAGGGTCGTTGCGCCCGGTGGCCTGTTCGTCCATCAATGCAGCGATCGGATGGCCGGGTAGGGCGTCATCCAGTCGCGCCAGACGCTCGGCTTGGGTGGGCCAGTCGAAGTGGCGCGCGCCCCGAATCAACGCGGTTAGCGCCAACAGGCCAGCCGCAAGCATCAGTCCCGTTGCGATGGACGAGGGGCCAAGGGTCCAGAAGCTCCAGACTGCGAAGGCGACCAGAAGGATCGTGACAAGTGGCCAGAAGGCATGCCAAAGCCGTTCCAAAACCATACCGGCCCCTGTCAGTCGCAAGGGCCATCTGAGGTGCGGCTGCACCTCGTCTGGTAAGGTGGGGCGGGTCATTGGACCCGCGTCGGGTTCACAGCCATGAAGGTATGGTATCGCGCCCCAGCATATCTTCATAGGTCGGACGGGCGCGGATGACTTCAAATTGATCGCCCATCACCAGAACCTCGGGGACCAAGGGCCGGGAATTGTATTCCGACGCCATGACCGCACCGTAGGCCCCAGCCGAGCGAAAGGCGATCAGGTCGTCGGGGGCAAGGCCGTCCAGATCGCGGCCCTTGGCGAAGGTGTCGCCGGTTTCGCAGATCGGCCCGACGATGTCATAGCGCGCCTTGTCCTGACCGGGCGCGGCTTCGACCACCGGCACGATGTCGTGATAGGCGTCATACATGGCGGGGCGCAGAAGGTCGTTCATCGCCGCGTCCACGATCAGGAAGTCCTGCCCTTCGCCTTTCTTCACATAGATGACCGAAGTCACCATAAGACCCGCATTGCCCGACACCAGCCGCCCAGGTTCGATCTGGATCTCGCAGCCCAGATGGCCAACGGTTTCGCGCACCATTGCCCCATATTCGATGGGAAGGGGCGGGGCGGTGTTCGAGCGTTCATAGGGAATGCCAAGCCCGCCACCCAGGTCCAGCCGGGTGATCTGGTGTCCGTCGGCGCGCAGCACCTCGGTCAGTTCCGCGACCTTCTGATAGGCTTGGCGGAATGGTTCAAGATCGGTCAGCTGGCTGCCGATATGCACGTCGATACCCACGACCTTCAGGCCGGGCAGGGCGGCAATTTCGGCGTAAACATCACGGGCGCGGGCGATGGGAATGCCGAACTTGTTTTCGGATTTCCCGGTCGCGATCTTGGCATGGGTCTTGGCGTCGACGTCCGGGTTCACACGCACTGTGACAGGGGCCACGACGCCCATTTCGGTTGCCACCTGCGACAGCGCGCAAATCTCGGGCTCGCTTTCCAGATTGAACTGACGGATGCCGTGGGTCAGCGCCAGTCGCATTTCATCGCGCGTTTTGCCGACGCCGGAAAAGACGATCCGGTCGCCGGGCACACCTGCGGCCAAGGCGCGGCGGTATTCGCCTTCGGACACCACGTCCATGCCTGCGCCCATGTCACCCAGCAGCTTCAGAACCGCGAGGTTCGAGTTGGATTTGACCGCGAAGCAGACAAGGTGATCGGCCCAGTCGAGCGCCTCGGTGAACAAGCCCATGTGTCGCCTCAGCGTGGCGGCGGAGTAGACATAGAAGGGCGTGCCGACCTGCGCCGCAATCTGCGGGATTGCCACGTCTTCTGCGTGCAGGATTCCGTCGTGGTAAAGGAAATGGTCCAAGGGGTGCGCCCTTTCTGTCTGCGGGCTTACTGCCGCGCTTGCTGTTCTGCGATGTCTTCGGGGCTGCCGGGGCGCAGGGGTTCGCCATCGGCGCCGCAGGCTGCAACGCCCAGAAGGGCGACGATCAGGGTGATGCGGATCATGACAGGGCCTCTTTCCAGCGAGCAATCTGTTTGCGGACCTCGGACGGGGCCGTGCCGCCATAGGATGTGCGGCTGGCCACTGAATTGTGCACGCCCAGCACGCCGAACACCTCGTCGGTGATCGCATCGTGGACCGATTGCATGTCGGCCAGTGACAGATCGGGCAGGTCGCAACCGCGCGCCTCGGCCATGGCGACCAGCGAACCGGTCACATGGTGAGCATCACGGAACGGCATGTTCAGCGCGCGCACCAGCCAGTCGGCAAGGTCGGTGGCGGTCGAGAAGCCGGACGAAGCTGCGGCCTCAAGCCCATCGGTGTTTGCGGCCATGTCCGACACCATCCCGGTCATTGCAGCAAGCGCCAGCATCAGATTGTCGGCGGCGTCGAACACCTGTTCCTTGTCTTCCTGCATGTCCTTGGAATAGGCCAGCGGAAGTCCCTTCATCACGGTCATCAATCCGATATTCGCCCCCATGATCCGGCCAATCTTGGCACGGATCAGTTCGGCGGCATCGGGGTTGCGTTTTTGCGGCATGATCGACGACCCGGTCGACCATTTGTCCGACATGCGCACAAACTGGAACTGGGCCGAGGACCAGATCACCAGCTCTTCAGCAAAACGCGACAGGTGCATGGCGCAGATTGTTGCGCAGGAGAGGAACTCCAGCGCGAAATCACGGTCGGCCACGGCGTCCAGCGAATTGGCGGTGGGGCGGTCAAAGCCCAGAGCCTGCGCGGTCATGTGGCGGTCAATCGGGAAGGATGTGCCCGCAAGTGCAGCGGACCCAAGCGGGCATTCGTTTATCCGGGCCCGCGCGTCGCGGAACCGGGACTTATCGCGGGCAAACATCTCGACATAAGCCATCATGTGGTGGCCCCACGTTACAGGTTGGGCCGTTTGCAGGTGCGTAAAGCCGGGCATGACCCAGTCGGCCCCGGCTTCAGCCTGACCGATCAAGGCGCGGATCAGGGCGTCCAGCCCGTCAATCGCGGCGTCCATCTGGTCGCGGACCCAAAGGCGGAAATCGGTGGCGACCTGATCGTTGCGCGACCGGGCCGTGTGCAGGCGACCCGCTGGTTCGCCCACGATCTCTTTCAGCCGGGCTTCGACATTCATGTGAATGTCCTCAAGCGCGGTCGAGAAGGCGAAGGTGCCGCTTTCGATTTCGGTCAGAACTTGCGACAGGCCTTCGTGGATCGCTTCTGCATCCTGCTCGGTGATGACACCGACTGCCGCCAGCATCGAAGCGTGCGCGCGCGATCCATCAATATCCTGCCGCGCCATGCGCTGATCATAGCCGATCGAGGCGTTGATCGCCTCCATGATCGCGTCGGGGCCTGCGGAAAAGCGGCCCCCCCACATGGTATTGGCAGATTTGCTGTTGTCACTCATGGTCGGCCCTTCGGAACTTCGATCTGGTTTCGCCTGCTATACGCGGCGCAGGCCATGGGTGCAATTGCGGCGAGTCAGCGTCGGATTGCCGATGACCGGCACAACCCTTTCAGCCTCGTGCCAATAAGCGTAATATCCAGCCCCGATACAGGATGATCCTAGTGGGTCACGCTGCGATAACTGGGGTGTCATAGGGCATGAAAGCCAAAGATTTTTCACGGCGGCAAGCGGTGGGGCTGATATTGGCCGTAACCGCCATGCCGAAAGCCGCGCTTGCAGATGTGGGATTCGACGCTTGGCGCGCCGATTTCCGTGCCCGTGCGGCGGCCAGCGGCATTTCCGCCGGTACATTGCGCGCGCTGGACAATGTGCGGTTTCTGCCCAAGGTCGTGCGGTCGGATAAGGCGCCTCCGGAAACCGCTAGGTCGCTGGGCGATTATCTGGCGTCGGCCGCGTCCCCGCAACGCATCAAGGCGGGTCAGTTGATGATGGCGCGCTATCCCACGCTGTTGGGCCGCATCGAACAGCAATATGGTGTTCCGCGCGAGCTCATCGTCGCGATCTGGGGCATGGAAAGCAGCTTTGGCGCAGTGCGCGGGTCGGTGCCAGTGATGTCGACTCTTGCGTCGCTGGCGTATGAGGGGCGTCGCCGCAATCTGTTCGAAGCCGAGCTTCTGGCCGCCCTGCAGATTATTGCCGCTGGCGACACGACACTAAGCCGACTGAAAGGTTCCTATGCCGGGGCCATGGGGCACACGCAGTTCATGCCAAGTTCCTTCCTGCGCCATGCGGTTGACTTCAACCGCGACGGACGGCGCGATATCTGGGCCGACGATCCGACGGATGCGCTGGCCTCGACCGCGGCGTACCTGCGCGCGAAAGGGTGGCAAACCGGGCAGCCTTGGGCTTATGAGGTGCGTCTGCCGAAAGGGTTTGACCTTGCGCACACGGGCCGCATTTATCCCCGGCGTCAACGTGACTGGGCGCGGCTGGGTGTGACCTATGCATCGGGCGAAAAGCTGACCGGTGCGGCCAACGGTGCGCTGATTCTGCCAGCAGGCCCAACCGGCCCGGTCTTCATGATCTTCGACAATTTCCATGTTCTCAAGACTTACAACTATGCCGACAGCTATGTGATCGGCGTGGGCCATTTGTCTGACCGTCTGGCCGGGCGTGGCCCTATTCGTGCCAAGTTTCCCGGCAAACCTTGGGACATGACCACAGCCGAGCGGCAAGAGCTGCAAAAGCGCCTGAATGCGCTGGGTTTCAAGGCCGGTCGCCCGGATGGCGTGATTGGTGAAAAGGGACGGGCGGCGATCCGATCTTACCAGACCGCGCGCGGTGTGCCGGTCACGGGCGTTCCCAGCCGGGACTTGCTGGCGGTACTTCGGTAGCCACCTGGTCGAATCGAAAACAGCTGGTGATGTGGTTGTTGAACAGCCCGCAGGCCTCCATCCATGCGTAAACAATTGTGGGGCCGCAGAACTTGAATCCCGCTTTTTTCAGGTCTTTGGATATTTGTGCGCTCAGCGGGCTGGCGGTCGGCACATCCGCAAGGCTGGCATGATGGCCTATACGCGGCGTGCCATCGACGTATCCCCACATCTGGTCGGAAAACGCCTGCGCCCCACCCAGATCAAGATAGGCCCGCGCGTTGCCGATTGTTGCCTCGATTTTGCCGCGATGGCGGACGATGCCGGAATTGGCCAAGAGACGCGCGACATCGTCATCCCCCCATTTGGCGATAACTTCGGGGTCGAATCCTTCAAAGGCCGCGCGAAATGCATCGCGCTTGCGCAAGATGGTGATCCAGCTTAGCCCGGCCTGAAACCCGTCAAGGATCAGCTTTTCCCACAGCGCCCGCCCATCGTATTCCGGCACGCCCCATTCGGTGTCGTGATAGGCGATGTAAAGCGGGTCAACCCCGCACCATGTGCAACGCTGGGTCATGGGGCTCCGGCAATCTGTTTGCTAAAGATTTTTAACAACAATAAGTCTTCACGGCTTGTTAGCACATATCACGCATCAATGTCCCATCGCTGCGAGGGAGTATGGTGATGAAAGATAGTTTAAAATGGAACGAGGCACCTGAATGCGCCCCCATGAGCGACCCCTTGTCCGTCGCTCTTGACCTGTGCGATAAAGACGCTGTGGCGCTTGTGCGCCATGCTTTGCGCCACAAACAGGTCAAGCTGGCTTACCAACCGGTGGTGCAAACGGCAAATCCCGACCGGATGGCGTTCTACGAAGGCTTGTTGCGCGTACATGACAGTGCGGGCCGGGTGATTCCCGCCGAAAGCTTCATTCGCGCGGTCGAAGATACCGAGATGGGGCGCATTCTGGATGCGCTTGCACTGGAAAAGGGGCTTGAGGTTCTGGCGGCCGAACCGGGTTTGCGGCTGGCGATCAACATGTCTGCCCGCTCAATCGCCTATCCGCGCTGGAAACAGGTGCTTGATCGCGGCTTGCGGGACAATCCGACCGTCGGAGAGCGCTTGATTTTGGAAATTACCGAAAGCACAGCGATCACCATGCCGGATGTTGTTCAGGTTTTCATGAACGAGCTGCAGCAAAAAGGGATCAGCTTTGCATTAGACGATTTTGGCGCGGGCTATACTTCTTTTCGATGTCTCAAGGACTTCTATTTCGACATTATGAAGATCGACGGCATGTTTATCCGCGGTATTCATCAGGATGTGGACAACCAGCTTCTGACCGAGGCGATGCTGTCGCTGGCGCGGCATTTCGATATGTTCACGGTGGCAAAGAATGTCGAAAACCACATGGATGCGGCTTATCTGGCCTCGATCGGCGTGGATTGCATGCAGGGCTATTATTTCGGTGTGCCGACCATCAACCCTTATTGGCAGAAGACCGGTTAATCCGTCAGGGCACGCGCAGCGCATAAGGGCAGTTGCGCGTGTGACTTGATTTTCTCTGCAATGCAGCACAGGATGCTTTTCACATCGGATCTGCGTGGAAACCCGACAGGAAATCGCCATGGTTGGGGCCGGATTCGTCAGTTTGGAGGAAAAAGGACCCATCATGACCAATGTTGTTATCGTATCCGCCGCACGAACAGCCGTAGGCAGCTTTTCGGGCGCATTTGCCAACACGCCCGCCCACGATTTGGGGGCCGCCGTTCTTGAGGCGATTGTCGCCCGCGCCGGTATCGACAAAGACGAGGTGAGCGAGACCATTCTTGGTCAGGTGCTGCAAGCCGGTCAGGGTCAAAACCCCGCGCGGCAAGCCCATATAAACGCTGGTTTGCCGAAGGAAGCGTCGGCTTGGGGCATCAACCAGGTCTGTGGCTCTGGCCTGCGCACTGTGGCGCTTGGCGCGCAGCAGGTGATGCTTGGCGATGCGGCAATTGTTGCGGCAGGTGGTCAGGAAAACATGTCGCTCAGCCCCCATGTCGCGCATCTGCGGGCGGGTCACAAAATGGGTGACATGAAGTTCATCGACTCGATGATCAAGGACGGCCTGTGGGACGCTTTTAACGGCTATCACATGGGACAGACCGCCGAAAACGTCGCTGAGAAGTGGCAGATTACACGCGATATGCAGGACGAATTCGCGGTCGCTTCGCAAAACAAGGCCGAAGCGGCGCAGAAAGCCGGTAAGTTTGCGGAAGAGATTATTCCCTTCACTGTCAAAATGCGCAAAGGGGAAATCGTTGTCGACCAAGACGAATATATCCGCCATGGCGCGACGATGGAAGCCATGCAGAAACTGCGCCCGGCCTTTACGAAGGATGGATCGGTCACGGCGGCCAACGCCTCTGGCATCAATGACGGCGCGGCGGCGGTCCTTTTGATGAGCGCGGACGAAGCCGAGAAGCGTGGGCTGGAACCGCTGGCTCGTATCGCCTCCTATGCCACTGCTGGCCTTGACCCGGCGATCATGGGTGCGGGGCCGATCCACGCCTCGAAAAAGGCGTTGGAAAAAGCTGGCTGGAAAGCTCAGGATCTTGATCTTGTGGAAGCGAACGAGGCGTTCGCGGCTCAAGCTTGTGCGGTTAACAAGGACATGGATTGGGATACGTCCATCGTGAACGTTAACGGTGGCGCAATTGCCATCGGCCATCCCATCGGTGCGTCGGGCTGCCGCATCCTGAACACGCTGCTCTTCGAAATGAAGCGCCGCGACGCCAAGAAAGGTCTGGCGACCCTGTGCATTGGTGGCGGCATGGGCGTGGCAATGTGCCTTGAGCGCCCGTAAAAAGGCAGCACAGAAAATGAAAAGGCGCCCCCGCGGGCGCTTTTTTGTTATGGTCCTGTTAAGATGAGAGATTAATTCAGCTTATTGCTTGAATTGTTGCGCAATAATATTGCGCATCTGATATATAAAAGGTAACAGAGTTTCAATACCTATAGTTAAAACGGAGGATGACATGGCTCGAGTTGCATTGGTCACGGGTGGTACACGCGGCATTGGCGCAGCGATTTCCAAGGCCCTTAAGGCAGAAGGTTATACAGTTGCCGCCACCTATGCTGGGAATGACGAAAAGGCCGCGGCCTTTACCGATGAAACCGGCATTCAGACCTACAAATGGAACGTCGCGGATTACGACGCATCGAAGGAGGGGCTGGCGAAGGTCGAAGCCGATCTTGGGCCAATCGAAGTGGTTGTGGCCAATGCCGGTATCACCCGCGATGCGCCATTTCACAAGATGACGCCCGACCAGTGGAAAGAGGTGATCGACACCAACCTGACGGGCGTGTTCAACACGATCCATCCGATCTGGCCCGGCATGCGCGAACGTAAGTTTGGTCGCATCATCGTCATCAGCTCGATCAACGGGCAGAAAGGCCAGTTCGCGCAAGTGAACTATGCCGCGACGAAAGCGGGCGACCTTGGGGTCATAAAGTCGCTGGCCCAAGAAGGCGCGCGCGCGGGCATCACTGCCAACGCGATCTGCCCCGGCTATATCGCGACCGAAATGGTGATGGCCGTGCCCGAGAAGGTGCGCGACTCGATCATCGCGGGCATTCCTGCCGGACGTCTGGGCGAACCGGAAGAAATCGCGCGTTGTGTGACGTTCCTTGCGTCTGATGATGCCGAATTCATCAACGGCTCGACTATTTCGGCTAACGGCGCACAGTTCTTCGTCTGAGTGTCCGTAGAATCAAATGGGGCCGGCTGTATTGGCCGGTCCTTTTTTGTGATGGTATGAGTTGTCGGAAACAAGTATTTCGGATGTGAGCGCCAGCTCTTGGCGTGACCGAAAGTGAATATCGGGCCTTCCCGCTTTTCCACGCCAATGATACTTGATTGAGATGACGGAACGCCTCCCTCCTTTGACCGCCCTGCGCGCTTTTGATGCAGCAGCCCGCCATATGTCGTTTCAGCGCGCGGCGGCCGAGCTTAACGTAACCCCCGCCGCCCTGTCATTTCAGATCAAATCGCTTGAGGAGCATTTTGGCGCGCCTCTGTTCAAACGTCTGAACCGCGCGGTTGAACTGACCGAGGCAGGTCGCATTCTGGCCCCCGGCGCGGCGCAGGGGTTCAACGCCCTGACCGCCGCTTGGCGGGCGGCCCGGCGCAGTGTGGAAAGCAGTGCGTTGACCGTGACGGCAGGGCCGGCTTTCATTGCAAAATGGCTTGCGCCGCGTCTTTCCGCGTTTGCACATACACACCCTGATATCGAGCTTAGGGTCGCGGCATCGTTGCGGATCATGGATCTGACCGCGGACGAGGTCGATGTCGCGATCCGTTTTGGTTATGGCCCCGATGACGGGCTGTTTTCGCAATCGTTGGGGCGGGAATGGATGACACCTGTCATGCGGCCCGAGCTTGCCTGCCGATACACCACGCCGCATGCGTTATTGGATGCACCCCTGATCCACAACAGTGCAGATGACTTTTTGAACCCCGCCTGCGACTGGCCGGTGTGGTTCAAGGCGGTTGGTATCGACGCCAAACCGCGCTTGTCGTCCAGTTTTTCGCAACCTGACCACGCGCTGGATGCGGCCTTGTCCGGGGCGGGCGTCGTGTTGGGCCGGCGGTCTTTCGTGGTGAGGTATTTGGGCGACGGGCGATTGGTGGCCCCCTTCAAGGTTGCATTGGGGACAGATGCGAAGTTTCGATTCCTGTGCCGTCAGGGGCAGGAAGACCGGCATGATATCGCCGCCTTTCGCCACTGGATCATGGCCGAGATGGCCCAAACCGCCGGTTGCGTTGATGATATGACCATACTGCCGATCGGAGATTTGGTGTGACCACCCGGCAGGCTACGTTTGTGGGGTTCGTGGCTGTGCTGCTTTGGTCGTTGCTTGCCCTGTTTACGGTGGGCACAGCCCCGGTGCCACCGTTTCAACTGGCGGCAATGACATTCCTGATTGGCGGGGTGGTCGGCCTGATCTGGATCGGGTTGACTGGGGCGCTGGGCGCGCTGCGTCAGGTGGGCTGGCGGGTCTATGTGTTCGGCACCTTGGGGCTGTTTGGTTATCATGCGCTTTATTTCACGGCCCTGCGCATGGCCCCAGCGGCCGAGGCAGGGTTGATCGCCTATCTTTGGCCGCTGTTGATCGTGCTGTTTTCCGGTCTGCTGCCGGGCGAGAGGTTGCAGCCGCTGCATGTTGTGGGTGCGCTGACCTCGTTTATCGGGGCGGCGCTCATCGTTCTAGGCGGATCGCGCGGCTTCGGCGCAGAGGCATTGCCTGGCTTCGCTTTGGCGTTCCTGTGCGCTTTGACGTGGTCTGGCTACTCGGTCTTGTCGCGCAGATTGGGCAACACGCCGACCGCGTCGGTCGTGGTGTTCTGCCTGATGACCGCAGTGCTGGCGACCGGTGCGCATGTGGTCTGGGAAGAAACTGTCTGGCCCGTTAACGGGCTTGGCTGGGCAGCGGTTCTGGGCCTTGGACTGGGGCCTGTCGGGCTGGCATTCTATGTTTGGGATATCGGGGTCAAACAGGGCGATATTCAGCTTTTGGGCGTCGCCAGTTATGGTGCGCCGCTATTGTCGACGCTGATCTTGATTTTCGCAGGCGTGGCAGACCCACGGCTATCGTTGGTTTTGGCGGGTATTCTTATTACCGCCGGGGCGGTGATGGCCGCACGGGCCAGTTCGGCACAAGGCACTGGGAACTGACCCGATCTTGTCGGTCTTAGGCTGTTGCCAGACGCTCGATTTCCTCTTTCAGCAGAAGCTTCTGCTTTTTGAGTTCGGAAATTTCATGATCGCTGCTGCCAGGCGACTTTTGCATCGCCTCAACCTTGTCCGAGAGAACCTGATGTTTCCTCCGCAGCTCTTCAACATGCGAACTCATGCTCATGGGCGATCCTCCTTTGGTGTGATTGGACAAGTGGATTGCAGCACATATTTCAGGGTTTGTCACGAGGTCGTTGTGTCCCAGCGCTGAAATCCAATGAAAGATCTAGTCCAGCGTCAATGCTGCGCCGCGGCGCAGGATCGCGGCGACATCGGGGGTATAGTGGTCGCGATCCATCGTATGCGCGGCCCCTTTATGCAAGATCAGCGGGGCGGCCAGCCGAAAGGCTCCGCGCGCACCTTTGCGAGCTTGCACGATCACCAATGACGCCGCGCGCCCGATGCGGGGGCACAGCGGTTTGACCACCACGGCGCCCAGCCTGCTGTCGATTGCGCCAAGCACCTCGGGCAGGCGTTCGGCGTGTTGAATCAGAGTGATATGACCGCCGGGCGACAGGCGTCGGGTGGCTTGGTCCAGCCATGTTGACAGGGGCGTGTCCTCGCCCAATGCGCCTTCGCGGGTGGTGTCGGGCGACGCTGTGCCCCGGTCGCGCCGGAAATAGGGCGGGTTCATGATCACGTGATCGAAGCTGACGCTGCGCAGCGTGTCGGGCATTTGGGCAAGGTCGCCGTGATGCACGGTCAGCGCGATCTGGTTCTGCGTCGCGTTATGCTCGGCCAGATCGGCATAGAGCGCCTGACGCTCCAACCCCGCCAGCCGCAGACCGGGCACCCGTAGACCCAGACAAAGTGACGCAGCGCCCGCGCCGCACCCCAACTCCAGCACCGATTGGGTCGGCTTAGCAGGGACAGCAGCGGCCAGAAACACCGGATCAACCCCGGCGCGATAGCCGGACACGGGCTGTGACAAAGTCAGTCGTCCACCCAGAAACGCATCATGTGTCAGCTCTGGCACCGTTTGAGTCATGATCTAGCCTTCATAGTCGACGCCATTGTCGCGCAAAACGGCACGGGCAAGAAACAGATCCTTCTCAAGAACCATCAGGCGACGCGGCAAAATTCCGATGGAACCTTCCAGCGTGCTCATATGGACGTCCATCGCAAAGCAGTCTATATCCTCGCCTTCAAGCAGGGCTGTGACGAATGGGATCAAAGTTGGGTCTGTGGTTCGCAGAAGCTCTCTCATAGATATGGACTTAATGGCAGGGCCAAGGTCTTGTCGAGCCGGATGGCGGGACAATTGACGGGAAGGTGATCATGCTGATGGAAGCTGCACATAAACCGCATGAACGACTGGGCGTCCACTTGGCGGACGAGATGACCGCGGTGAACACCTTGATTCGCGAACGGATGGCGTCAAAGAATGCACCGCGCATTCCCGAAGTGACGGCCCATCTTGTCGAAGCAGGCGGCAAGCGCCTGCGTCCGATGCTGACCTTGGCGGCGGCCAAACTGTGCGGCTATCCCGGCCCCTATCACATTCATCTGGCCGCGACGGTCGAATTTATTCACACCGCCACGCTTTTGCATGACGACGTGGTGGATGAAAGCGGCCAGCGTCGGGGACGTCCCACGGCGAACCTTCTGTGGGATAACAAATCCAGCGTTCTGGTCGGCGATTACCTGTTTTCGCGCAGCTTTCAAATGATGGTCGAAACAGGCAATCTGCGGGTTCTGAGCATCCTGTCCAATGCCTCGGCCACGATTGCGGAAGGCGAGGTTTTGCAACTGACTGCCGCGCAGGACTTGGCAACGAACGAGGGTGTGTATCTGCAAGTCGTACGCGGCAAGACCGCGGCGCTGTTTTCAGCCGCAACCGAGGTTGGCGGCGTGATTGCCGGCGCGGACGAGGGACAGGTCAAGGCATTGTTCGACTATGGGGACGCGCTGGGCGTGTCGTTCCAAATCGTGGATGACTTGCTGGATTTCACCGGAGGGGATGCAATTGGCAAGAATGTTGGTGACGATTTCCGCGAGCGCAAGCTGACCCTGCCGCTGATCAAGGCGGTGGCGAAGGCCGATCACGAAGAACGCGCCTTTTGGTCACGCACCATCGAGAAGGGGCGCCAGCAGGACGGCGATCTGGAACATGCGCTGACGCTTCTGCACAAACACGGCGCGTTGGAAGATACCCGCGCCGATGCGATGGTGTGGGCTGACCGGGCGAAAGCGGCGTTGATCGCCCTTCCCGACGATCCGATCCGCGACATGTTGCACGATCTTGCCGATTACGTGGTGGCGCGGATCAGCTAAGGCGGGCGGGTGTCACCCACCAATCAGGCTGTTGATCCAACAGCAGGCGCGCGGCGTCCTGCGCGGCCTGTTCCGTGTCAAACAATCCAAAGCACGTCGCGCCAGAACCGGACATCCGCGCAAGCCGCGCGTCGGGCAGCCCCGCCAGCGTGTCTAGTGTTTGCGCGATGATGGGCGCGTGGGCGATGGCGGGTGCTTCAAGATCGTTCCGCTGAGCGGCCAGCCATTCGATGAACGCACGCGTTTTCAAGCCTTGCGGCAGGCGTTTGGGCATGGGCAGGTTTGTCTTGGCCTCCAGCGCCTTGAAAACGGTCGGGGTGGGCACATCGACACCGGGGTTGGCCAGCACGGCAAACAGCGGTGGCAGGCCGGGGCAGGGGGCGACATCATCCCCAATTCCGCGCATTCGTGCCGCCTGCCGCATCAGACAGACCCGCACATCCGCACCCAACGCGGTTACGCCTTCGGGCAGACGGCTGTTGCCAGTGATCTCGGCCATGGCAAGCACGGTTGCGGCGGCGTCCGAACTGCCGCCTCCGATCCCGGCGGCGGCGGGCAGGTGTTTGGACAGAACGATATGAACGGGCTGGTCGAACAGTGCGGCCGCGCGGGCGACAAGGTTGGTGGCGTCGGTGGGCACCCCTTCGGCGCAGGGGCCTGTGACCTCAAGCCGGAAGTTGTCGGCGGGGCGCACCGTCACGCGGTCGCCGATATCGGCGAACACCACAAGACTGTCCAGCAGGTGATAGCCATCCTTGCGCTGGCCCGTCACATGCAGGGTCAGGTTCACCTTTGCGGGGGCAAAGATCTTGCTGATCGTCATTGGGTCGCGGTCAGGGGCGGCGCCCCTTCTTCCTGCAACACGACGTCCAGCCCGACCTCGAGCTTGCGACGGATGCGGTCCGGATCAAGCTCTTCCAGATCGGTGTCATCGGTGATGAAGCTCAGCGCGCGGCGCCATTGGAAGCGGGCCTCGCGTTTTCGACCAACGGCCCAATAGGTGTCACCCAGATGGTCGTTCAGGATGGGGTCCACCGGCATCAGTTCGACCGCGCGTTCCATGTTTTCCACAGCCTCGTCATAACGCCCCAGCCGGAACTGCAACCAGCCCAGGCTATCGACGATATAGCCGCTGTCGGGACGGGCGGCGACGGCACGTTCGATCATGTCCAACGCCTCGTCCAAATTTTCCTGGCGTTCAACATAGGTATAGCCAAGATAGTTCAGCACCGTCGGCTCTTCGGGATTCAATTCAAGCGCCTTTCGGAAATCCGCTTCGGCGGCGGGCCATTCGTCGATCTTGGACAGCGCAATCGCGCGCTGGAAATAGGTGCGCCATTGGCCGGGCAGATCAACCGTGAAGCCCGCGATGGCCTGATCATAGGCCCCGCGTGCCTCGGCAAACCGGTCCTGTTGCATCAGAGTATCACCCAGTGCAACCCGAAAGCGCAGCGTTTCTGGATAGGTCTCGGCCAATGCGCGGAGTTCTTCGATGGCTTCGTCCAACCTGTCTGACCGCCGTAAAACATCGGTGCGTCCCAGCGCTGCCTGTTGATATAGCAGACTGTCATTGGGCACGCGCCCATAAGCTTGGACTGCAAGCTCGTAACGGTTCATCTGTTCCAGAAGTTGCGCCGACAACAGGATCGAGATTGCATTGTCTGGGTTCAAATGCTCTGCCAGCCGACTGAAGACCAGCGCGATGGTCGGGTTGGCGTCCACGCTGCGGCTTTCGGCGACGGCAAACAACAACTCGGCAATCCCGTCATTGGGCGAGGTAATGCCGGTGAACGGCAAGACGTCGCCCGTTTCCAACCGGGCGGTCATGTCTTCAACCTCGGGATCGACCTGCCCGCCGGAGTTTTCTTTCAAGAGCGCCAAAGCCTCGTCGTGGCGGTCAAGCTGGCTGAGCACTTGCGCGTAGGCCAGAACCCCGATCCGGTTCAGTTGCAGATCACCGTCGTCGCCCCCCAGAATGCGCGCTGCACCTTCAAAATCGCCCACATGGGCCAAGGCCAGAGCTTTCTGGAATTGTGCGAAAGCGCGGGTGTCGGGGTCTTGCGATAATTCGTCGAATATCTCCAGCGCCTGCGACATTTGACCTTGACCCAAACTGATCCACGCAACGGTCATGCGGTCAACCATTCCAGCAATCGACGTGCCCGTTTCCAGTTGGGCAATCGCATCGTCCCATTTTTCCTGCGCCAGCGCATCAGCCAGCACGATAAGGCCCGCCAGTTGGTTGTCGGGGTTCAGTGACGCCAGCCGTTGGGCAAAGGGCAGCGCCTTGTCGATCTGCCCCAGTGCTGTGTGGGCCACGACCATGCTTTCCAGCACATCCAGTCGTTCGGGCGCATCGGCCAATGCGCGGGTGCCGTATTCGACGACCTTGGCGAAGTCACCTGACAGATCGGCCTGACGCGCTGCCAGATAGGGGCCAGCCGCGGTCTCTGCCTGCCCGGTCAACGGTGCGACACCGACAAAGCATGTGGCTGCGATCACGGCGGCCAAAAGCTGACGAGGGGCTGGAAATCTCAGTGACAGCACGGGCAAGTCTTTCGTTAGGAGGCCCGGCAACCCAGGCGATGTGGGAAACCTAATCGGCAAGTCAGCCGAAAACAATGAGGGGCAGCACATGGCCGCCCCTCACAATTACGTTTTTTGCAAACAATGGCTTACATATTCGGGTAATTCGGCCCATCACCGCCCTGCGGAACCGTCCATTTGATGTTTTGGCTCGGGTCTTTGATGTCGCAAGTCTTGCAATGCACGCAGTTTTGAAAGTTGATGACGAAGCGCGGGTCTTTGCCGTCTTCCTCGACCACCTCATAGACTCCGGCAGGGCAATAGCGCTGCGCGGGTTCGGCGTATTCGGGCAGGTTGACCGTGATCGGGATGTCAGGGTCGATCAGCTTCAGGTGGCAGGGCTGGTTTTCTTCGTGGTTGGTCGCTGAAAACGATACGTTGGTCAGGCGGTCAAACGACAGTTTTCCGTCAGGTTTCGGATAGTCGATGATGGGAAAATCCGCCGCTTTGCCGGTGGCTTGCGCATCATTCTTGCCGTGCTTGACCGTGCCAAAGGGCGAGAAGCCGAACAGCGATTGCACCCACATATCGACCCCGCCCAGCATCAGCGATGCGGTCAGGCCAAACTTCGACCAGAGTGGCTTGACGTTGCGCACTTTTTTCAGGTCTTTGGCGATGTCACCGGTGCGCAGTTCTTCTTCGTAATCGGCAAGCTCGTCGCCCGCACGCCCGGCGGCGATGGCTTTCACGGCGGCATCTGCGGCTGCAATGCCCGACAACATGGCGTTGTGATTGCCCTTGATGCGCGGCACGTTCACCAGCCCGACCGAACAGCCCAAAAGCGCCCCACCGGGGAACGAGGCTTTCGGCATTGACTGATACCCGCCTTCGGAAATCGCCCGCGCGCCGTAAGCCAAGCGTTTGCCGCCCTCTAGCAGTGATGCGATCTCGGGGTGGTGCTTGAAACGCTGGAATTCCATATACGGGTACAGGTGCGGGTTTTTGTAGTTCAGGTGAACCACGAATCCCACATAGACCTGATTGTTCTCAAGATGATAGATGAACGACCCACCGCCCGCGTTCTTGCCCAACGGCCAGCCCATCGTGTGGGTCACGGTGCCTTCGCGGTGCTTTTCGGGGTCAACCTCCCAAATCTCTTTCATGCCAAGGCCGAATTTCGGCGCGTCGCGACCGGCTTGCAGGTCGTATTTGGCGATAATTTCCTTGGCAAGCGACCCGCGCACCCCTTCCGAGATGAAGACGTATTTGCCATGCAGTTCCATCCCCGGCTCGGTGTTGGGGCCGTAAGACCCATCAGGCTCCAGCCCGAAGACACCTGCAATGACGCCTTTGACCTCGCCATTGTCACCAAAGACCAAGTCGGAACAGGCCATGCCCGGGAAGATTTCAACGCCCAGTTCTTCGGCCTGTTCGGCCATCCAGCGGCAGACATTCGCCATCGAGACGATGTATTTGCCGTGGTTGTTCATAAGCGGCGGCATTGGCCAATTGGGCACGCGCATGTGTCCCGCTTCGCCAAGTATAAGGAAATTATCCTTTTTCACCGGCACATTGATCGGCGCGCCCTTATCTTTCCAGTCGGGCATCAACTTGTCCAGACCACAGGTGTCCAGCACGGCGCCCGACAGGATATGCGCACCCACTTCCGAGCCTTTTTCCAGCACGACCACATCCAAGTCGGCGTTCTGCTGCTTCAGTCGGATTGCTGCGGACAGGCCAGCGGGGCCGGCGCCCACGATGACCACATCGTATTCCATGCTTTCGCGTTCAATATCGCTCATTCTCTGTTCCCCGGATGGTCCGTTTCGAAAGATCGTTAGCTTGGCGCATCCTTTGGGTCAATCAAGACACGGCGTTACAATGGGTATCCGAAGGCTTTTTGAGCGTTTCTCATGCTGTTTGCGCTGACATTCGATTTCGGCGATGGCCTGCCAATATGGGCAAGGACACGCAAACAATGGCGTTGCAAATCGTGCAGCTTTGTTAGACGTTCCTTGTGACCGGGGCGTTTGCCCCAAGACATGATTGAAATGTTACGGCAATAACTTCGCCGATGCGCCGCTTGCGTATGGGCCACGGAAGAACGAATAGGTCTCATGGATAAGATACCACTGACGCGCGCGGGTCACACTGCGCTAAATGAAGAACTGAAACTGCTTAAGACCGATGAACGCCCGGCCATCATCCGCGCGATATCCGAGGCGCGCGAACATGGCGATTTGTCTGAGAACGCGGAATACCATTCTGCCCGTGAAAAGCAGAGCTTCATCGAAGGGCGTATTAAAGAACTTGAAGGCATCTTGTCACTGGCCGAGGTGATCGACCCGGCGACGTTGAAAGGCGCTATCAAGTTCTCGGCTACTGTGACGATCATTGATGAAGATACAGACGAGGAAAAGACCTATCAGATCGTGGGCGAGCCCGAAGCCGATATCGAAAACGGCAAGTTGAACATCAAGTCGCCCATCGCCCGCGCCCTGATCGGCAAGGAAGAAGGCGACAGCGTCGAAGTGCGCACCCCCGGCGGTGAAAAGGCCTATGAGATCCTGAAGGTTGAATGGATCTGACGCCGCGCGGCAGACACGAGGAACAGGATGAACGATAAGGCGAATAAAGGGCCGGCAAGTCTGGGCACGGGGCGGTTGAGCGCACTGAACGCTCAGGTGCCGTCGCTCAGCGCGGGCGAAGTCATCGGGCTTCTGCTGTCCGGCCTGTGGCTTGCGGGATGTATCCTGTTTTTCCTTGTCTTGGGGTTTGGCGAATCCGATGGGGCGGGGCTGACACAACCGTTGCAATTTCTGATGACGCTGGTGGCTGTCATCATGCCTGTAGCCGTGATTTGGGTTGCGGTGGCGGCCCTGCGGTCGGCGCGCATCATGCGCGACGAAAGCCGACGGCTCAGCGCTGCGATCGACGCGATGCGAACGGCCTATATTCAGCAACAGCAAGGGTTCACCGGTACGCCCGCGCAGGCGTCTAAGGTCGAGCAGAAGCTTGAGGAAATTGCTCAGGTCAGCCGCAAGACGGAAAGCGCGCTGGCGACGTTTACCTCGATCCGGCCGGGGATGCCGACCTTGGCCAACCCCACGCCCGCAAACCCCAGCCCCGCCATTGCAACCGCTGTAGACGGGCCGCAGGCGGTCGCCGATCAGACCAGCTTGGCACTGGGCACCCCGGTCGAGGATCTGACGCCCCCCTTGTCGGTTGAGGACTTCATTCGCGCCCTGCATTTTCCTGAGACCGCCGAAGATGCGGACGGCTTCCGCGCCCTTCGTAGGGCGTTGGATGATCGGCAGGTTGCGGGGCTGGTGCAGGCCGCGCAAGATGTGCTGACCCTTCTATCACAAGACGGCATTTACATGGACGATCTGCGCCCTGATCGCTCACGGCCTGAAATCTGGCGCAAGTTTGCCGCGGGTGAACGCGGGCGGAGTGTGGCCGCTTTGGGTGGCGTGCGCGATAGGTCGTCACTGGCTCTGACAGCCGGACGTATGAAGCAAGACCCCATTTTCCGCGACGCCGCGCACCATTTTCTGCGCCGTTTTGATCAAACCTTTGCTGGTTTCGAGAAGAATGCGTCGGACGCTGACATCGCAGCGCTGGCCGACACCCGCACGGCGCGGGCCTTCATGCTGCTGGGCCGCGTGACGGGGACGTTCGACTAAGCCCTGTGCCGCCGCGTCGCGATGGCACCGACCAGATATCCCAAAACGGCAATCACTGCGCTGATCATGATAAACCGCGCGATCCCCTCGGTGGTCGGCCCCCAAAGGCTGATTGACAACGCAAAAGCTGCAACCATCGCCAGCGCCACGCTGCCAACCAGCCAGCTTGCCGATGCCAGTCCCAAGCGGTGACGCCCGCGCCACATGCGACTAAGCGCGTGAACCATGCGACCCATGTCCGCCTGCATCGCCATCAGCGCAGGCACGACCAGCAGCACAAGCACCATTCCAAACCCCAGCCCATACGTCAGCGTGATGACGGTGGGTTTCAAAAACTGCGCCTGCCGCGACGTTTCATACAGAAGCGGGCCAAGGCCCAGCACGGTCGTCATCGTGGTCAGCATCACGGGGCGCAGCCTGTCCGCCGCCCCGTCTATGATTGCTGGCACCAAGCCCCTTTCTTTTGCGTATTCGTCAATCGTCGTGACCAAAACGATGGAGTCGTTGATGATGATCCCTGTCATCCCGATTAGCCCAACAACCGAAAACATGGACAACGGCACCCCCCAATGGGCATGCCCGAAGATGGCCCCGACAAGCCCGAACGGAATGATCGCCATGACCACAATGGGCCGTGTCCAGCTGGAAAATATCCAGGCAAGCGTCAGGAAAATGCCCAACAGCACCAAGATCAGGCCGGATCGGGCGTCCGACAGAAACTCTTTCTGTTGCTCGGCCAGACCGGCAAGCTGGAAGACAATGCCGTGGTCTTCGGCCAGTTGTGGCAGGATTTCGGTTTCGATCGTGCGCTGAATTTCCTCGGCGCGGGTGGGGTTGGTTTCGTCGATGTCGCCGGTAACCTTGACCAGGCGGATGCCGTTTTCACGCTGTACGCTGGCAAACCCGGTGCGCGCCTTCACAGACACAAGATCGGCCAGATTGACATAGGTGCCGGCCTGTGTGCGCAGTTGCGTGCGCTCCAAAAAGTCCGAGGTCAGTTCAGTCTCGGGCAGTTGAACCCGGATTTCGGCGGATCGTTTGCCATCGGGATAGGTCGCGGCCTCGACCCCGTTCAGGCGGTTGCGCAACACGCGGCCCAGCCCGTCGATGGTGAAGCCAAGTGCCTGAGCTTGTGGTGTCAGATCAAGGATCAGTTCCTCTTTGTCATAAGACAGGCTGTCTTCCAGCGCCGAGACTTCGGGGAAGGCCGACAGGCGGGTGCGGAACGCCTCGGCGGCGGCTTTCAACTGCTCGGATGTTGCGCCGTAAAGCTCTACATCCAAGCTGTCGCCGCCGGGGCCATAGCGGCTGCCACGGAAGGACAGCACCTCAAGCAGCGGGTGGCTTTCGACGGCCTGCTGCAACGCGCTGACGAAGGCAAAGGCGGAGTAGGGGCGAAGGTCGGCGTCGATCAGTTCGACCGAGATCGCGCCAAGCAGGTCGGCATCCTTGCTGTCCACGCCCGACAACCCGCGTCCGGCGTTACCTCCGATTTGGGCCAGAACGTGTTTAACGGGGCTGCGACCGTGGTCTTGCTCGAAGGAAATGGCAGTCTGTTCCACGGCCTGTTGCACCAGCCGCATCATGTCTTGTGTGTCGTTCCGGGTTGCCCCAGATACCATGGCGAAGTTGCCGGTGATCGATGACCGTTCAGGTGCGTCGAAAAAGCGGAAAGTCAGATCGCCGCGAATGAAAGTTGCCGCCTGACTGGCAAGGATCAGAAGCGTCATGGCAATCACCGGATAACGTGCCTTGACCACCAGCCCCATTAGCGGGCGGAAAGCAATGTCACGTACCCAGCGAAACCCTTTGTTGACCTGCCGCGACGGCCAGTCATACCAGTGTTCCTTCGCGGTATGGGTCAGCGCATGGGCCATATGGTGGGGCAGGATCAGGAAACACTCGACCAAGGATGCCGCCAGCACGACAATCACGGTAAAGGGAATATCGGCGATCATGTCGCCAAACCGTCCGCCGATGGCTGTCAGGCCGAAAAAGGCGATCACTGTCGTCAGAGTGGCAGAAAAGACGGGTGGAAACATGCGCTTGGCCGCGTTCTCGGCGGCATCGACGGGGTTTTCGCCCAATCGACGCGCGCGGAAATCGGCGTGTTCACCCACGACAATCGCGTCATCAACCACAATCCCCAGCGTAATGATCAGTGCGAAAAGCGAGATCATGTTCAGTGTCAGACCCGACATATACATCAGAAATATGGCCGAGGTCATGGCCACCGGAATGCCTGCCGCGACCCAGAACGCCGTTCGGGCGTTCAGGAACAGAAACAGAAGCAGAAGCACAAGGGAAAGCCCCTGAAGGCCGTTCTTCATAAGCATCGAAATGCGCGCGTTGATCAGTTCGGACCGCGTGCGGACAAGCGAGATTTTCACCCCTTCGGGCAAAGTGGTCAGAAGCTCGGCGCGGATGTCTTCGACGATCTGTTGCATCTCAATCGCATCACCCTGCGCGGATCGCGACACGTTCAACGCGATCCCCGGATCATCACCCACAAAATACGATCGGTTGCGGTCCACGCCTTCGATCCTGACCTGCGCCACGTCACCGACGGTCAGGTTTGATCCGTCGGGATTTGATCGCAAAACAATCGCCTCGATCTGATCGGCGCTGCGTTTGGCGACGCCCGTGCGCACCCGCGATGCGCCCGAAGCGACATCGCCCGCGGGGGCGGCGGTGGCCTCGCCGCCGATGGCCTCGGCGATCTGGGCCATTGTCACGTCGTGTTTCACGAGTGACAGCGAAGTCACTTCGACGACCGTCTGCGGCGCGACAAACCCGCGAACGCCGGTGCGCGTGACGCCGCGTTCGAACAGGCGCACGATCATTTCATCAGCAAATTGTCCAAGCTGTTCGATCCCAACAGGGCCGGAAATCACCACGTCGGTCACGCTGTCGCGCCATGCCCCGCGCCGAACTTGCGGCGCGTCGGCGTCTTCAGGCAGATCAGATAATTCGTCCACGGCGGTCTGAACGTCGTCAGCAGCGCGGGCAATATCCCAGCCCGGCTCGAACTCTAAGGTGATGCTGGCGCTTCCTTCGAACGACCGCGAGCTGACGTTTTCCACGCCTTCGACGGCCAGAAGAGCGGGTTCCATGATCTGAACGATTGCCTCGTCCACATCTTCGGCCCCGGCGCCTTGCCACGAGGTCTGCACCGTGACGCTTTCGACGATCACATCGGGAAAGAATTGTGCGCGCATCCGGGGATAAGCGAAGATTCCCAGCGCGATCAGCACCACCAACAGCAGGTTTGCGACCGTCGCATGGCGGGTGAAATAGGAGAGAAGGTTCAAGCCGCGCCCCATGGCTCAGTTCCCCATCCGTTGTTCCAACCTGGCCAATGTGTCGGCAGGCAGGGTGCCTTCGTCAAGTTGGGCCAGGATTAGTTCACGCGCCTCGACGGGCATTCGTGTGTTGCTTTGCACGAAGTCGCGCAGAAGCGCGACCCGGTCGGGGTCAAGCGCGATCATTTCCGCCTTGGGTTCCGGCGCGGCTGCTTCGCCGGGGCGTACCGGGCGGATGCGGATACCCGTGCCAAGGGTCGGGGTGCGCTCGGTCACGACCTCGCGCCCTTCAAGCGCGGCGGCGCGCACGATGACGTCATTGCCTTGTCTGCGCAACAGTTCAACCGGTGCGCTGGACAGGCGATCTTCTGGGCCAAGCACAAGCACCTCGTTTTCGGCATTCAAAGCAGAAGCGGGAAGCCGGACGGTGCCGGGCAGCGCCGGTTCCGCGACCTCGACCGTGACGAAATCGCCGGGGCGCATACCGGGGGCGGGGGCCAGTGTGGCAAAGATCAAGCGGCCGGTCAGCCCTTCGCCCACATCGGCGCTTTCGCGGTCGATGCGCCCGGTGGTGGTCAGGTCAACGCCCGCCGCGTTCAGGCGAATGGTGACGTCGGTGTTGGAAAGTGTGCCATCCGCGCCCAGAAGCCGTGCATATTGCGCGGCCGAGACGCGAAACCGCACCTCAAGCGCGCTGGGGTCGATGATGCGCCCCAGCTTTTCATTCGCCGTCACCACGCCCCCACGCAGCACGGCCACATCAGTCAGAACGCCGCCGATTTCCGCCGAGATACTGGTCTCGTCCAGCCGCCGCTGGGCTTCGTCTAGTTGGATTTTGCTGCGTCGCAGCCCGGCGTCGGCTGTTGAGACACGGGCCTGCCCAGTGATCACCGCCTGCCGTTTTCCTAATACCGCCTGTTGCGCCGCCGACGCGGCCAATGCTGCCGTTTCCACCGCTGCCTCGGTGCCCACGCCTCGATCAACCAGATCACGCTGCCGGGTCAGCGCGGCTTCACGCAGGTCGGCTTGCCTTGTGGCGTTGTCAAGATCGTCGCGGGCCAGTTCCAACGCTGCGCGGGCGTCGCGCAATTCGGCTTGGGCCTGAGCAACATCGGTCTGTGCCAGTTCAAGGGCAAATTCAAAATCGGTCGGATCGATGCGCAGAAGCTGATCGCCTTCGCGCACAACGCCGCCATTCTCAAAATTCTGCGCGATCTTGGTCACTGTGCCACCGGTCAGCGAACGCACGTCCAGTGCGCGTCGCGACGATAGTTCGCCATAGGCGGTCAGGACCGGCGTGAGCGTCTGAGCGGTGATGGTGGTCACGTTGGCCGAAAAAACTCGTTCGCTTGCCGTGGGTTCTGCGCTGTCGCGATCTGCCCGCGCTTTGAATGCCGAACTGATCATATTGGCTGCCATCGCCAGCAAACCAATGGTTGCAGCCAGCAGGAATAGCCCGGTCAGGCTTCGGCCCAGAAAACGCATATTGTCACTCCACGAAACGCTGCGCCATCCTGAACTGCTACGCCACCGCAGGCAAGCGGCGCGTGGTTACAGGGTTGGCACGCAGGCGGCGCATATATCAGTTACGTGTTGAACGTTGGACCGGATCATTTCCGTCGTTCGTGTTCGTCCAAACGTGGAAAAATTTCGACAAAGTTGCAGGGCATGTGCCGATAATCCAGCTGATGCACTAGAATATCGTCCCACGCATCCTTGCACGCGCCGGGACTGCCGGGCAGGGCGAACAGATAGGTGCCGTTGGCGACACCACCCGTTGCACGGCTTTGCACGGCCGAAGTGCCGATCTTGTTCATCGAGATTATGGTGAACACGGTCGCGAACGCCTCAATTTCCTTTTCATAGACATCGCGATGCGCCTCGACCGAAACATCGCGGCCCGTCAGACCGGTGCCGCCAGTGGAAATGACCACGTCAATCTCGGGGTCCAAAGACCAAGCGCGCAGTTGGTCTGCAATCTCGCTCTGCTCATCCGGTTTTATTTTACGATCAGCCAGAATGTGGCCCGCCTTTTCCAGCCGTGCAACAAGGGTGTCGCCGGACCGGTCTTCGTCCATCTTGCGCGAATCTGATACGGTCAGCACGGCGATGCGCACGGGAATGAAATCTCGCGTGGCGGCGGCGGCGGGAGTAATGTGGGACATCGTGAAATCCTAGTCCAATGTAATCCAGTTGGGCGTCGGGCCCAGGTTCAGAACCTGCGTGGTGCCAATCTGGCCGCGTGCGCCCCATGCGTCGTGAATATGACCGCAAAGCAGCCACTTTGGCGACAGGCGTTTCGCCGCATCCAGCACCGCGTATGATCCCAGTGGTCCGAGTTCTTCGTGGCGGTCGGCCACGCCATTCGGTGGCGAGTGCGAGACCAGAATATCGGCGTGTTCAATTGGGGACAACATCGCGCGGGCGGCGTCTTCGGTCAGGTCAAACGATGCCCACGGAATGGCGGGCGGTGGCGGGATCGCGGCGCCGATGCCAGCGATGGTCACGCCGTCAATCACGATAGCTTCGCCGTGCAGTATGGTGACGTCGCTGCCCGCAAGCGCCGCGCGCAGCTCGGCCTCGGATTCGTTATTGCCGGGCACGAACACGGCCCGTGCCCCCCAATCGGCGAACGGCGCGACATAGCGGGCAAGGTCCTTGCGCTGGTGGGCATAATCGCCCACGCCAAGAATTAAATCGGCGTCTTTCGCAGCCTCAAGCAATTCGCCTGCTGCTGGCTTGCTAAGGTGCAGGTCGGAAAAAGCGAGTATTTTCATGACAAACCCCGAAGTTTAGACTGAATGGCAAGAAGGTCCGCCCAAGCCTCGCGCTTGGCGGCAGGGTTGCGCAGAAGGTAAGCGGGGTGGGTCATGGGCATGACTGGCTTACCCCATGCGTCGTCCCAATTGCCGCGTATCTTTACGATGCCTTTTCGCCCCAGCACGGTCTGACAGGGCGTATTACCCATCAAGACCAGCAGATCGGGCGCGACCAATTGCACGTGGCGTTCCAGAAACGGCACCATCATCGCTATTTCTTCGGCGCTGGGGTCGCGGTTGTTGGGCGGGCGCCACGGCATGACATTGGTGATATAGATCGCATCTTTCGACTGTGTCGCGCCGCGGCTCATCCCGATAGCGGCGAACATGCGGTCCAGCAATTGTCCGGCGCGGCCAATGAAGGGCTTGCCCTCAATATCCTCGTCCCGGCCCGGCGCTTCGCCGATGATCATCACGCGGGCGGCGGGGTTGCCGTCGCAAAAAACCGTATTGCGCGCGCCGCGCTTCAGCTCGCACCCCTCAAATGCCGCAATGGCTGCATGTAGTGCTGCCAAGTCGCCCGCCGCGGCGGCTGACTGCTTCGCCAGTGCAACATAGTCTGTCTGGGGCGCTGCGGTTGGTTTGGCTGGGCGGGCCACGGGCTGCGATAATGGCTTTTCTTCCGGTTTCGACTGACGCGGCTCAAGCGTATAGCGGTCAACAGGCGCATCCCCGATCGCGTCCACCGCGCCGAGTTCGATATGCCATTCCAGAAGCGCCTTCGCGCCATGCCAGTCGTGTGCCGATTCCATGGATGATAGCCTACGTCCGGGCGTGGGGAAGGTAAACGGCGGGTTGCGCTTTCGCGTGCGCAAGGGATGGACGCCCGCACGCCCCGAACCTATAAGCACGTGAACACAGGACGGAGGCCCGTATGACATTCCGCCAACGCCATCTTCTGGGGATCGAACAGCTACACCCTGAAGAGGTCAAAACTGTTCTTGATCTTGCCGACAGCTATGTTGATCTCAACCGGTCTGCGCAGAAGCGGTCTGACGTGCTGGCCGGGCTGACGCAGATCAACATGTTTTTTGAAAATTCCACGCGAACACAGGCGTCGTTTGAGATTGCGGGCAAGCGCCTGGGCGCGGATGTGATGAATATGGCGATGCAGGCGTCCTCGATCAAAAAAGGCGAGACGCTGATTGATACGGCGCTGACCCTGAACGCGATGCACCCGGATTTGTTGGTGGTGCGTCATCCTCATTCGGGCGCGGTGAACCTGCTGGCCGAGAAGGTGAATTGCGCGGTTCTGAACGCCGGTGACGGCAAGCACGAACACCCGACGCAGGCGCTTTTGGATGCGTTGACTATCCGGCGCGAGAAGGGGCGGCTGCATCGTCTGACCATCGCAATCTGTGGTGACATTGCCCACAGCCGCGTTGCGCGGTCCAACCTGATCCTGCTGGGCAAGATGGAAAACCGCGTGCGCCTTGTTGGCCCGCCCACCTTGATGCCGTCACAAATCGACCAGTTTGGGGTCGAGGTTTATGACGATATGGAGGAAGGTCTGAAAGATGCCGATGTTGTCATGATGTTGCGGCTTCAGCGCGAACGGATGGATGGCGGATTTATCCCGTCTGAACGTGAATATTACCACCGTTATGGGCTGGACGCTGAAAAGCTGGCCCATGCCAAGCCCGACGCTATCGTCATGCACCCCGGCCCGATGAACCGGGGGGTCGAGATCGACGGCACCATCGCCGACGACATCAACAGGTCGGTCATTCAGGAGCAGGTGGAAATGGGCGTTGCTGTGCGCATGGCCGCGATGGATCTTCTGGCTCGAAATCTGCGCGCTGAACGCTCTACCCAGTCGGAGGGCGTCTATGTCTGAGATGCAGCTTGAGCCGCGGCTTGAGGATCAGACCGGCCCCAAGCTCGCGCCGGACGAGATCCTGATCCAAAGCTTCTCGGGCAACATGCTCACCTATGTGAAAGAACATGTGTTGCTGGCAGCCCTTGGGTCTGTTCTGATGTCAGGCATCTTGATCTATATGGGCAATCCCCATGCGTGGACTGGCGTAGTGGGCGCGGTTGCTGCCATCGCCGTGCGCGGCGTCTATGTCGCGCGCGAACAGGTGGGGTTCACGTGGCATCTGACCGACCGGCGTGTGATCGGGCCGGGTGAACGGACGATTCTTTTGAATAATATTGCCAAAGTGAACGTGATTTTCTCGGCGGCTCAGGTCGTGACGCGCACGGGCGAGAAATACATGTTGAAATATCAGGCCGACGCAAAGGCGACCCAAGCCGCGATCAACCGCGTGCGTGGGGTGACGGGGGACATTGCATGACAACGACTTTCACAAACGCCCGCCTGATTGACCCGGAAACCGGCACCGATGCGTTGGGCAGCCTGACGATTGAGGATGGCCTGATCACCGGCGTGAACGCGGGCGAGGATGGCGATATCATCGACTGTGGTGGCAAGTGCCTTGCGCCCGGTATCGTCGATATCGGTGTGAAGATCGGCGAACCCGGTGAACGCCACAAGGAAAGCTTTCGCAGCGCGGGGCTGGCGGCGGCGGCGGGTGGCGTCACGACAATGGTTATTCGCCCTGACACGACGCCTTCGGTCGATACGCCGGAAACGTTGGCCTTCGTGGCGCGTCGGGCAGGTCAGGTGGCGCCGGTCAACGTGCATTCCATGGCCGCGCTGACCAAAGGTCGCGAAGGGCGCGAAATGGTCGAGATGGGGTTCCTGCTGGACGCGGGCGCGGTGGCGTTCACCGATTGCGACCATGTTGTCACCAACAACAAGGTGTATTCCCGCGCGATGACTTATGCGCGCAGCCTTGGCGCGTTGATCATCGGCCACCCGCAAGATCCGAATATGTCGGACGGCGCGGCTGTGACCTCGGGCAAGTTTGCGTCGTTGCGTGGGTTGCCCGCCGTCAGCCCGATGGCCGAACGTATGGGGCTGGAACGCGATCTGGCGCTGGTTGAGATGACAGGCGTCGCCTATCACGTTGACAACCTGTCCACCGCCCATGCCTTGCCTGCGCTGGAACGCGCCAAGGCCGCCGGGCTTAATGTAACCGCAGGCGTGAACATTCACCACCTGACGCTGAACGAATTGGACGTCGGCGACTATCGCACCTTCTTCAAACTCAAGCCGCCGCTGCGATCCGAGGACGACCGACTGGCCATGGCCAACGCCGTTGCAACGGGCTTGATCGACATTATCTCGTCCATGCACACGCCGCAGGACGAGGAAAGCAAACGCTTGCCATTTGAAGAGGCGGCGTCAGGCGCGGTTGCGCTGGAAACGCTGCTGCCTGCGGCGATGCGGCTGGTCCATGCGGGGTTGATCGACTTGCCAACGTTGTGGCGAGCGCTGTCGCTGAACCCCGCCCGCCGTTTCGGCCTGCCGGGCGGCGAGTTGGTGCAAGGTGCACCTGCCGATCTGGTTTTGTTCGACCCGAATGCGCCCTTTGTGTTGGACCGGTTCAAGCTGAACTCGAAATCAAAAAACACGCCCTTTGACGGCGCGCGGATGGAAGGGCGCGTGCTGGGTACATGGGTCGGCGGCGAACGCGTGTTCGGGGGTGACGATGCCTGAGCTTGTCACCGCGTTGCCCGTGCTGGCGCTGGTCGCCGTGGCGGGCTACCTGTTGGGGTCCATCCCCTTTGGAATCGTAATGGCGCGGCTTTTCGGGCTGGGCGATCTGCGCCAGATTGGGTCGGGCAATATCGGCGCGACCAATGTTTTGCGCACCGGCAACAAGCCCGCGGCCCTTCTGACCTTGCTGGGCGACGCAGGCAAAGGCGGCGCGGCTGTTCTGATCGCGCGGGCTGTGTTTGCCGAAGACGCTGCGCAAGTTGCTGGCTTCGCGGCCTTTCTGGGTCATTGCTTCCCGATCTTTCTGAGCTTTAAGGGTGGCAAGGGCGTTGCGACATGGCTTGGCACGATCCTGGCGCTGGCCTGGCCTGTCGGACTGGCCGCTTGTGTCACTTGGCTTGTGGTCGCTGTGCTGTTCCGCATCTCGTCGCTAGCGGCTTTGGCGGCGGCGGCTTTGTCGCCGCTTTGGGCCGCGCTGCTGGGCTTTGCGCCCTATGCCGGGCTGTCAGTTGCGCTTGCCGTGTTGATTTTCCTGCGCCATCGCGCGAACATCGAGCGACTGATCACCGGGGACGAACCCCGCATAGGCGATAATAAGTAAACTTAGCAGGGACTAGATCATGAGCTTTATGGAATCTATTCGGACATGTTTTTCGAAATACGTCACTTTTCAAGGTCGTGCTCAGCGGTCTGAGTTCTGGTATTTCGTCCTTTTCGTCTTTGTCGGACAGTTGTTGCTTGGCGTCGTGGACAGCGTCCTGTTTGGCACGGTGACGACCTATGAGGGCGGGTTCGAGGCCCAGACAAATACACCGATCCTGTCGGGTCTGTTCGGGTTGGTTACGTTGCTGCCGGGAATCTCGGTTGTGGTGCGCAGGTTGCATGATACCGACCGGTCTGGCTGGTGGTATTGGATGTTCTTGATCCCCTTGATCGGTTTCATCATCCTGATCGTCTGGTTTGCCAGCAAGGGCACGCATGGTCCCAATCGCTTTGGTGACGATCCGCTTGGTGGCGCAGGCTATGGCGGGTCGGACGATGGCGATTATGTAGCGTCGTCGATCCCGCGGTCGGGCGACCAAGGTTAATTGACCCGAAATACTTTATCCCGCGATGTCGCGCCTTGTGTCAGAACAAGGCGCGATTTTGCAATGCCAAGCGCGTGCGCCAAAAGCTTGACCACCGCCTTCGTCGCCTTACCGTCCTCGGGCGCGGTGGTAACGGATATGCGCAACTGCCCATCGCGGTCTTCGACCTGATTGCGCGCCGCCTTGGGTGTCACACGCACCGAAATCCGCGCGCCGGGTTTCGCCAGATGAGACAGTTCGCCTTTCTTCATGGCGCCATCCTGTCGGGCGGGGCTGGACGATGCAAGCGCGCTGGGCCACTCTGCGGGCAAGCAAGGAGGATTAGATGCGTAAAACCGGCTTTTTCTGGGACGAGAAGTGTTTTTGGCATTCGGGCGGCAATTATGCGGGAAAGTTGCCGGTTGGTGGTCTGGTGCAACCCTTGGCAGCCGGGGGATTGCCCGAAAACCCCGAAACCAAGCGCCGCCTGAAAAACCTGATGGATGTGACGGGCCTCAGCGGCGCGCTGCATCGCCAGACCGCCCCTGAAGCAAGCCGCGAGGTGTTGGGGCGGGTGCATCCTGCGTCTTTTCTGGGTGAGTTCAAACGCGCATCTGACACGGGCGGCGGCGAACTTGGCTTGCGCACCCCGTTTGGACAAGGTGGGTACGAAATCGCAGCGCTGTCGGCGGGCCTGTCCGTCGCGGCGCTTGAGGCTGTGTTGAAAGGCGATCTGGACAACGCCTATGCCTTGTCACGCCCGCCCGGCCACCACTGCCTTCCTGAATTTCCCAACGGGTTTTGCCTGCTCGCAAATCTGGCGATCGCCATCCGCAATGCGCAGGCGAAGGGGTTGGCCAAGCGGTTCGCCGTCGTGGATTGGGACGTGCATCACGGCAACGGAACCGAGGCGATATTTATCGACGACCCCGATGTTCTGACCATATCACTGCATCAGGAACGGAACTATCCGACTGACACCGGCGATATCGACACGCGCGGCGAAGGTGCGGGGCAGGGATCGAACATGAATATCCCGCTGCAACCGGGTGCCGGTCACGCGACGTATCTGGAGGCGGTGGAACGTATCGTCCTGCCCGCCATACGCGCCCACGAGCCCGAGGTGATCGTGATCGCCTGCGGCTATGACGCGGCGTTGGTTGATCCTTTGTCCTGTATGCTTGCCACTGCCGACACGTTTCGCCAGATGACGCGCATGGTTGTGGAACTGGCCGATGATTTGTGCGAGGGGCGGCTGATGATGGCGCATGAAGGCGGGTATTCCGAAGTCTATGTGCCTTTCTGCGGCCACGCGGTGCTTGAAGAGATGTCAGGCACTGACATCCACGCACCCGACCCGATGGCCGAAAACCTCGCCGCCAGCCAACCCAACCAACGTATGCAGCGCGTTTATTCGCAACTTCTGACCGAGATGCAGGATTTTTTCAATGTTAAGTGACGTAACATCTTGATCCTGCTCGCCTGACACACAACATGAAGCATAAGCCAGCCGCAGACGCGGCCAAGCCTGCATTTTTCCAGATCAAGGACAAAACCATGCCTGACCGCAACGAAGCTGCGCTGCAATTTCTGCTAACCCGCCGGTCGCGCCCGGCCAAAACGCTGACGGATCCTGCGCCTGATCGTGCGGCGCTTCAACCCATCCTGACCGCCGCCGCGCGCAGCCCGGACCATGGCAAGCTGGAGCCGTGGCGCTTTATCGTCTTGGAACGGGGCGCATTGGCACGTCTTGCTGATCTGGTCGAGACCCGCGGCGCAGAGCGCAACGAGGCACCCGCGCAGATCGCCAAAGCGAAGTCCGCCTATCAGGACAGTCCATTGGCGGTGGTCGTCGTCTCAGCCCCCGTTCAATCCGACAAGATACCGAAGATCGAGCAAGTGTATTCGGCGGGTGCCGTTTGCCTTGCGCTATTGAACGCCGCGCTGGCGTCGGGCTGGGGGGCGAACTGGCTGACCGGCTGGCCTGTTTATGACCGCACTTTCCTGCGCGATGGGTTGGGGTTGGGGGATGATGAAACCGTTGCGGGCGTCATCCATATCGGTACGCAAACCAACCCACCGCCCGAACGGCCCCGCCCTGATCTGGATGCAATCACGACGTGGGTGGACGCATGATCCTTGACGATTTCTTCCGCTCGGTCGCGCAAATGACCGACCCGCGCTTTCGCTCTGTTCTGTGGAAAGGGCTGGCGCTGACCATTGGTCTACTGATCGCGGTCACTGTGGCGATGACTTGGCTGGTCGGGTTCTTGGTGCCCGACACCCTGGCTTTGCCATTCATTGGCGAAGTTTCATGGGTCGACGGTATCGCATGGTGGGCGTCACTTCTGGTGATGATCGTTCTGTCGGTCGTTCTGATGGTGCCTGTTGCTGGCGCATTCACCGGCATCTTTCTGGACGACGTGGCCGACGCGGTCGAGGCGCGACACTATCCCGATCTGCCCCCCGCGCCGGATGTGCCGATGATTGAAACGATCCGCGACAGCCTTGGATTTCTGGGTGTGCTTGTCGGCGTGAACCTGATCGCTCTGATCCTGTTTTTCTTCGTCGGCCCGCTGGCGCCGATCCTGTTCTGGGTTGTGAACGGCTATCTTCTGGGGCGTGAGTATTTCCAGATGGCCGCTATGCGTCGCGTGGGCCGGGCCGAGGCGAACCGGATGCGGGCGCGTAACAACATGCGCATTTGGCTGGCTGGCACGCTGATGGCTATCCCTTTGTCGATCCCCCTGATCAACCTTTTGATCCCGATCGTGGGCGCGGCCACATTTACCCATCTTTTCCACCGGATATCGCACCAGTAAGGCCCGATAAACAGACTGCGAAAAAAAACGCGCGGCAGAGTGATCCGAGTTTCATAGTGCCTCGTATTGAGGTTATGTTGACACTGAACCTTGATCCCCCGCGCATCAGGCCCCCCATGGCCGCAATGCGTCGTCGCGAAGGAAAGCCGGTGTCGCAGAAGAAAACCGAGATTTCAGAGCAGACCGTCTGGATGCTCGCCATTCGGGACAATCGTGACCGGGCCGCGTTTTGCGCGCTGTTTGATCACTTCGCCCCGCGTTTGAAAGGCTTTATAATGCGTACGGGCTGTTCGGCCCATCAGGCGGAAGAGATCGTGCAGGACGTCATGCTGACGGTGTGGCGCAAGGCCGCGATGTTTGACCCGCACCGCGCGCAAGTGTCGGCGTGGATCTATCAGATCGCGCGCAATCGTCACATCGACGTCGTGCGCAAGGAAAATCGCCCGGTGCCGGATGAATTGGCCGAAGATCCCGGTTCGGAACCCGATGCAAGCCAAATTCTTGCGGTCGAGCAAGAAGCGGGCAAGTTAAAGCAAGCACTGTCGTCGCTGAAACCAGAGCAGCGCGAGATTATCGAAAAGGCCTATCTGGGCGAGTTGACCCACCAGGAAATCAGCACCCAGACCGGCCTGCCACTTGGAACCATCAAATCCCGTATCCGGTTGGGGCTGGAACGGTTGAGACATGAGCTAAAGGGAATGCGAGAATGACCGCAATTACCCATCATATACCCGATGCAATGCTGGCCGCCTATTCCGCGGGCAGCTTGCCGCATCACTTTGCCGTTGCAGTGGCCAGCCACGTGTCGCTGTGCCCGACCTGCCGCGTGACGCTAGAGGCGCATCAGAGCGTTGGCGGTGCGTTGCTGGACGCAACGGATGGCGTCGCTGTGTCGGACGGGATGAAGGCCGACCTTCTTGCGCAACTTGACGCGCCAGCGCCCAACATTGCGCAATATACCCGCCAAGGCATCTATCCGCGCCCGGTGGTCGAAGCGTTGAAGGGGCAAGAGCCGAAATGGAAAACGCTTGGTATGGGCGTGCGCCAGTCGATCCTGTCGGAAAGCAAGCAGGGGTCGGTTCGTCTGCTCTACATTCCCGGGGGGCAGGCTGTGCCGGATCACGGGCACAACGGGATCGAGATGACGTTGGTGCTTCAGGGCAGTTTCAGTGATGAAACCGGCCAGTTCGACGTCGGCGATATCGAGATTGCGAACGAAGATCTGGATCACACACCCATCGCGGATGAAGGCGAGCCGTGCATCTGTCTGGCGGCCACCGATGCGCCCCTGCGGTTCAACGCGTTTATGCCCCGTCTTCTGCAGCCGATTTTTCGAATTTAGGCCACCACTCAACACACCCTGTAAAGTCTGAAAGAAACCTGCGCTCTGGCGCAGGTTTTTCTTTTTTATCAAGGGCTTGAGATCGCGAAAACTCACGTTCGTGTGACGACTTGAAACACGGTGAACCGCACGCGAACCGGCGCCGTATATTCTGCGTAAGTATAAGTTAAACATGGGCTGTTAGCCTGCCAACAAGGAGATAACCTGATGAAAACCCTTACTAAAACCGCCGTTGCGGCGCTGGCTCTGACCATCACTGCGGCCACCGCAAAGGCTGACAACATCGTTGAGATCGCGGCGGCTGATGACCGTTTCTCTACCCTCGTTGCAGCTGTCACCGCTGCTGATCTGGCCGACACGCTGTCCGGCCCTGGTCCTTTCACAGTTTATGCCCCTGTCAACGACGCCTTTGCGGCGTTGCCCGATGGCACGCTTGACACGCTTCTGAAGCCTGAAAACAAGGGAAAACTGACGGATATCCTTCTGTATCATGTTGATGACCGGAAATTGACTGCGGGAATGATTCCAAAGGGTTCGAACTATTTCAAACCTGCCTTGACCAGCGCGCGGCTGTGCATCACGTCGGGCGCTGATGGTGTCACCATCGCCGACAGCACCGGCGAGACCGCGAATGTAATCATCGCCGACATCATGGCCGACAACGGTGTAATTCATGTAATCGACAAGGTTCTGTTGCCGGGTAAGCGTCCAGCGTGTCACTAAGACAGCGTTACGTAGCCAAAGAAAATGCCGCCCCTTTGTTGGGCGGCATTGCTCTTTCAGACTAAGTTTTGATTATTTTCCCCGGTAAACAACAAGATCCGGCAGATATTCCAACAGCCGTATCCCCCAAGAGAATGGGGCGGGGAAGTCGGTGCGAAAACGAGTCTTGCGCATCGCTTTCAAGACATGTTTTGCCGCGTCGTCGGGCGACATCAGCATCGGCATCTTGAAGCTGTTTTTCTCGGTCAGGCGGGTCTTGATGAAGCCGGGATTGGCGATCCTGACAACGATATCAGTGTCTTTCAGGTCAAAGCGCAGCGTTTCAGCCAGACTGACGATGGCCGCCTTGCTGGCGCTGTAACCGACCGAGGCGGGCAGGCCGCGATACCCCGCCAGCGACCCGATCAGGGTGATATCGCCGCGCCCCTTCTTGGTAAGCGCCGGCATCACCTCGCCCATCACGTTCATGGCGCCGATGAAGTTGACATTGCACATGACCATCGCGGATTTGCTGTCCCATTCGGTTGCGCGCATCGGGTCATATGCCCCTGCGATGTAGACGATCCCATCCACATCGCCTGCCTGCGCCACGGCATCACGCACTTGGTCAAGGTCGGTCACATCAAAGGGCACAGCGCGCGCGTTTGACAGTTCGTCCGTCAGGCTTTGCAACCGATCCGCGCTGCGGGCCGAGACAACCAGCCGCGCGCCCTCGTTGTCCAGATCACGCGCCAGTGCGCGGCCCAGCCCTTCGCTTGCGCCGATCAGCCAATAAGTCTTTCCTTTGAACTCAACCATCATTTGCTCCTTCGGAAGGTCTTGCTGTCAGATACCAACGGGTCCGGCGGGGCAGGCTTGCGTTTGAACGGAGCGCGTTTTCGGTAAAGGATGAATGCCTGCCAATAGATCAACGCGACCACGCGCGCCGCACCAAATGGCCTGCGCAGCGCCGCCCACGCAAGCGAGGCACTGGTGGCCGGGCGCCGATCCCCGACCAGCGTGGCCAACAGCCCTTCGTCGCCATTTTCGTATAGAATGCGGATGTCGAATGCGTCGTCTGTCATACCAAAGTTGAACCGGTATTGTCCTTCGACCTTTTGGAAAGGGGAGACATGCATCAGCTTTTCGGCAATGATCGTGTCGCGTTTTTCAATAGCCCTAAAATCATCATGGGCACAGAAGTAGCAATGCCGGTCACCGAACGTGTTGTTCACCTCGGCAATAAAAGCACGCGGTGTGCCGTTGCTGGTGGCGATCCAGAAGCTGACCGGGTTGAAATGAATGCCCAGAAAGCTGGGCTGGGTCAGCAGCAGAAGGTTGCAATCTGCGGTGGGCAGCCCGCGCGCCTCAAGCTCGTCGCGAAACCAATCCACGCCTCGACCGTCACCACGTGGCCCGCCGTGATGTTTGTCCCACAAGGACCACAGGTTGAAGCGATTGCGTGACAGAAGCACGGGTTGAACATCGCTGGATAAATCGCACAACACAAAATCAACGCCGTACTTAAAGGCGTTCTTTAGCTTGCCGCGCCGTGCGTGCAGCGTTTGGGCTTGGACGTGGTCAACCATATTACTCTTTCTACGGACAGGATGAGAGATTGGATCAAGTATTGCTTCGTTTTTTTGATCCAAGCTGATCTTACGGTCGTAACCCTTTCATGTATTTACAAGAATGAGGCACCAATGCTTGACCAACAGCGCAGGCCGCGTCGAAAAATTGCAATCGTCGGCGGCGGAATTTCGGGCCTGTCGGCGGCCTATTATCTGTCCCCCCACCACGATGTCACGATTTACGAGGCCGCGCCAAGATTGGGTGGCCATGCGCGCACGGTGATCGCAGGGAAGAATGGTGACCAGCCCGTCGATACCGGGTTTATCGTTTTCAATTATGTTACCTACCCCTATTTGACCCGTCTGTTTCGCGACCTTGATGTGCCCGTGACCAAAAGCGAAATGAGCTTCGGCGCAAGTATCGACGACGGGCGGTTGGAATATGGTCTTCGCAATCTGAAATGCATAACGGCGCAAAAGCGGAACCTGCTGCGGCCACAATATTACAAGATGATTGCGGATATCCTGCGGTTCGGTAAGCACGCGGAACAGGCCGCGAAAGACAATGACAAGACCATCGGCGAGCTGGTGGATGAGCTCGGACTTGGTCCTTGGTTTCGCAATAATTACCTGATGCCGATGTGCGGCGCGATCTGGTCGACACCCGTGGATGATGTCGACCAATTTCCCGCGCGGTCCCTTGTTCAGTTTTTCCGCAATCACGCGTTGCTGGCCGGGATTGGCGAACACCAGTGGTGGACTGTTAAGGGCGGCAGTATCGAATACGTCAAACGTCTTGAGGCTGCCCTGCGCACACGCGGCGTTGATATCCGGGTCGGAGCACCGGTGACGCGGGTTGCCCGGATGCCCTATGGTGTATCGGTCCAGACCGACGGCGCCCATGATAAGGGCTATGACGACATCATCCTTGCCTGCCATTCGGATCAATCCTTGGCGATGCTGGGTGACGATGCAACCAAGGCCGAGGCAAGTGCGCTTGGCCGCATCCGCTATCAGCCCAACAAGGCGGTTTTGCATTGCGATCCCGGTCAGATGCCAAAGCGCAAGGCGTGCTGGTCAAGCTGGGCGTACCGGTCGCAAAACGGAGCGATTGGCGTCACCTACTGGATGAACAAGTTGCAGAACATTCCCGAAAGCGACCCGCTTTTCGTGACCCTGAACCCCTCGACCCCGATTCCAGCGGACAAGATTTATGACGAGGTCGAATTCGCTCACCCTGTCTTCGACAAACCTGCGCTTCAGGCGCAGGACGAGTTGCGTGCCATGCAAGGCATGAACCGCACTTGGTTTGCCGGGGCCTATCATCGGCACGGGTTTCACGAAGACGGCATCGCAAGTGCGATGCGGGTCGTGCGGATGATCAATAATGACCACTCACTGAAAGGATCGGACATTGCGTTTGACGAACAAAGCCCTGAAGTCGGAATTTCTGTCCACCTGTGAACGCTTGCGCGAGGGGCAGTTGACCCTGCACACGCCTGAAGGCGACAGCCATCATTTCGGCACATCAGGCGCCGAGGCCGAGATGGTAATCCACGATTGGGCAGCCGTATCAGCAATGGCCGCGCATGGGCAGGTTGGACTGGGCGAGGCCTATGTGCAGGGGATGTGGGACACGTCCTCGATTGAAACCTTGATGTCTGTGGCCATGCGCAATCGCGACCACTTGGCATCCTATGACCGCGCAAACGCGTTCAACCGCGCCAAGTTCCGACTGGTCGATACCATGCTGCGCGCGAATTCCCGCCGGGGGTCGCGCAAGAACATTCGGTCGCATTACGACGTTGGGAACGAATTTTATCAGCTGTGGCTGGACGAAGGCATGACCTATTCATCCGGCTTGTTCATGGATGGCAGCGATGATCTGACCGAAGCCCAGACGCGCAAGAATGCCCGCGCGCTGTCCCGACTTGGGACGGGAGAACGGGTGTTGGAAATCGGCTGTGGATGGGGCGGGTTTGCCGAACATGCAACCCACCATGGGCGTGATGTGACCGGCGTGACCATCTCGCGCAACCAACATTCCTATGCGGAATGTCGTCTGGATGGGCGGGCCGATATTCAATTGCGCGACTATCGCGACATTGATGGAAAATACGACAACATCGTCTCAATCGAGATGATCGAGGCGGTCGGTGCGCGCTACTGGCCCGACTATTTCGCGGTTCTGAAACAGAACCTTGCCGAAGGTGGGCGTGTGCTGTTGCAGGCAATCACCGTCAAAGACAGCTTTTTCGAGACTTACAAGACCTCGTCCGACTACATCCGACAGTATGTCTTTCCAGGCGGCATGCTGTTGTCAGACAGCGTGATCGCCGAACAGGCGCGAAAGGCCGGGCTTCAGGTGCAAGACAATTTTGCTTTCGGGCAGGACTATGCCAAAACCTGTCGCATCTGGGCCGAACGGTTCACCCAACAGAAGCGCAAGATCGCCGAAATGGGGTATGGCGAGGCGTTCCAGCGCAACTGGCAGTATTATCTAGAGATTTGCGCGGCCTCGTTCGCTGTGGGTCATACGAATGTCGTTCAGGTGGAGTTGGCTCATGCCCGGCCTTAAAGCCATATTGGCTGCGGCAATGTTGGTCAGCGCCAGCGTGCCGGTGGCGTTGGCACAAAGCAAAACCGCTGCCGCCGTCCTTCCGGGTGCCGAGGTGCGCGGCGCCGCCACTCTGCGCTTTCTGGGCTTTCCGCTGTATCAGGCACGGCTGTTCACCGTGGGCGGGGCGGCGTTGAATTGGAGCCAGAATTTCGGGATCGAGCTGACATACCTACGTGACCTGACCCAATACGATCTTGTCGAAGCAACGCTGCGTGAATTCAAACGTACCGGTGGCGCGCTTCCGCTTGAGGCGCAATTGAATACCTGTTTCAAGGCTGTCGGCAATGGCGACCGCTATCTGGCCGTGTCCGATGGTGCCAATAAGGTCGCATTCTGGCGCAACGGCCAACGCACTTGCACCCTGTCGCACCCACAGATCAAGCGCCGCTTCATGGGCATTTTCGTGGGCGAGAATACGCGGTCCAAATCCTTCACGCGAAAGCTGTTGGGGTCTTGAATGGTCTATCCGCGCGTCAGCCTTTATGCACTGATGCTGGCGGCTGCTGGCATCCCTCTTTACATTCATCTGCCGCGGTTCGCTTCGGTTAATCTGGGCATTGGGCTGGGGGTGATCGGCGTGATCTTGTTGGTCATTCGGCTGGTCGATCTAGTGCAAGATCCGCTTTTGGGCTGGGCGATTGACCGTTGGCCCAAGGCGCAAAGCTTTTTTGCAATGTTGGCGGCTGCCGGGTTGGCGGTTGGCTTTCCTGTCCTCTTCTCGCTTGAGCCCGGCGGGGCAGTCGTTGCCCGGCTTGTGGTGGTGCTGGTCCTGCTATTCTCGGCCTATAGCCTTGGCATGATCCTGCTTTATGGGCGCAGCGCGACGCTCGCGTATTCGCCACGAGAACAAGACCTTATGACCCTTGCCGCCTTTCGCGAAGGCGGAATGCTGGCGGGTGTCGTGATCGCGGCCATCGCACCGGCGGCGTTCGTGGCGTTTGGCGCAGGTGGGCAGGGTTATCCTGTCTTTGGCTGCTTTCTTGGTTTTGTGGCAGCCACGGTCGCGTTGCTCAGCTTTCCCGTGTGGCAGCGCAAACCGGTGCTGGGCGAGGGGCTGTCATTGTCCGGCTTGGCGGGGGCAGGGGCGTTGCGTCTTTTGCTTCTGGCGCTGGTCAACAGTCTGCCGGTCGCGGTGACGTCTACGCTGTTTCTGTTCTTTGTCGAAGATCGGTTGCAACTGCCGGGAAAGGGCGGGCCGCTTCTGATCTTGTTCTTCCTGTGCGCGGGGGTCAGTGTGCCGCTCTGGACGGGACTGAGCCGACGCGTGGGCACGAAAATGACGCTTGTGATTTCTATGCCGCTGGCGATCCTGGGCTTTATCGGCGCAGCGTTTCTGGCCCCCGGAAATCTGATCGGATTTGCCCTGATCTGCGTGGCATCGGGTGCGGCACTTGGGGCTGATATGGTCGTCTTACCTGCCATGTTCTCGGTCGTTCTGACACGGGCGGGGTTAAGCGCATCGGCGGCGTTCGGCATCTGGTCCTTTGCGGGCAAGCTCGGGCTGGCCTTGGCCGCTTTCGCCGTTCTGCCGCTGCTTGAGCAAAGCGGCTTTCAGCCCGGCCAAATCAACAGCGACGCGGCCCTGACCACCCTAAACATCGCCTATGCCATCGTGCCCTGTATCCTGAAACTCTGCGCTTTCGCCCTTGTGCTGGCGCTTCCCACCAAGGAGCGTATCCAATGAAACTTCTGACCGCTTTTTTATTGCTGGTCTTGGCGGCGACCTTCGCTAAGACCATGCTTTTCAGCTTTCGCGCGCAAAGCCCGGATGACTACGCCGATACAGCCGGCCCGGCATTTTCGTTGAAAGAGCATCTGTCGGGCAGCTTCGCTTCTGAGGGGCTGATTTTCGGCCCCAAGGGCAAGTTGTCCAACAGCTTCGTCGCCGAGATGGTCGGCGAATGGGATGGTGACACTGGTACTCTGACGGAAAAGTTCGTTTATTCCAACGGGCGCGAGCAGAACCGCAAATGGTTTCTGAAACTGGGCGATGATAACACTTTTACCGCCACCGCCGATGATATCGTGGGCGAAGCGCGCGGCGTCGTATCTGGTTCGACCGTCTTGATCAGGTACAAGATCGTCCTGCCGCCCGAGGCCGGAGGTCATACTCTGGACGCGACCGACTGGCTGTATCTGACGCAGGACGGCGTTATCATGAACAAGTCCGAGATGCGGAAATTCGGCCTGAAAGTGGCCGAGCTGATTGCCACGATGCGCCCAGTTCAGGGCGACCAATCCGACTAAATATACGCGGCAGGAAAGCGTTGTACCTCTGTTCAACACACTGGGTGGCCGTATTGCGCTCATCTGTGTCATCACGTGTGCGAGTTGTATCAACAGCCCATCATCGCTGCGCCTGTGACATCGCGCGGAAATGTCGATAGACTTCGCGCAACGTATTTTGCTTAAAGGAAATCGCGATGACGGCGCGCACGACCCTACCCAAGCGGGCGGACTTTCAGCATCTTCAGACGATTGAGCAGCGGCTTTTGTGGTTGTCGCACTGGATGATTCACCACGCGAACCACGTCCGACCCAAGGTGGATGGGATCAAGATCGGCGGGCATCAGGCGTCGTCTGCGTCAATGGTGTCGATCATGACGGCGCTGTATTTCACGACGCTGAAACCTGAAGATCGGGTTGCGGTGAAGCCCCATGCCAGCCCGATCTTTCACGCCATGCAATACCTGATGGGCAATCAGACCCGCGAGAAGATGGAGAACTTCCGCGGCTTCGGCGGGGTGCAAAGTTATCCCTCGCGCACCAAGGACATCGACGATGTGGACTTCTCGACCGGGTCCGTCGGGCTGGGTGTGGCGATCACGTCCTTTGCCTCGATCGTGCAGGACTATGTTGGCGCGAAACCATGGGGCAAAGACGCGCCCATGGGCCGGATGGTGGCACTGGTCGGCGATGCAGAGCTGGACGAGGGCAACATCTATGAGTGCTTGCAAGAGGGCTGGAAAAACGATCTGCGCAACACTTGGTGGATCATCGACTATAATCGGCAATCGCTTGACGGGATCGTGCGCGAAGGGCTGTTTGAACGGGTTGAAAAGATATTCGATGCCTTCGGCTGGGACGTGGTCCGCATCAAACACGGCGCGTTGCAACGCGCGGCGTTTGCAGAGCCGGGCGGCGAGGCGCTGCGCGACTGGATCGACGCCTGCCCCAACGCTGAATACTCGGCGCTGACCTTTATGGGCGGTGCGGTATGGCGCAAGCGGCTGATGGATGATCTGGGCGATCAGGGCGAGGTCAGCGCGCTGATCGACCGACGCTCGGACGAAGAACTGGCCGAGTTGATGGAGAACCTTGGCGGCAACTGCGTTCAGACGATGGCCGACATTTTCGCCGCCATCGACCACGACCGCCCGACCTGTTTTCTGGCCTATACAATCAAGGGCTGGGGCACGCCGATTGCGGGCCACAAGGACAATCACGGCGGGCTGATGAACAAGACCCAGTTTGCCGAATGGCAGACCCATATGGGCGTGGCCGAAGGTGAGGAATGGGAGCCGTTCGCCACCGTGGACGACCCCGGCGCGCTGAAGAAGTTCCTGAAGGACGTGCCGTTCTTCGCCAAGGGCACCCGGCGGTTTAACGACGCCAAGCTGGACGTGCCAACAATAGAAATCTCCTCGGATCGCGAATTCTCGACCCAAATGGCGTTTGGCAAAATCCTTGACGACCTGTCCAAAGGTGACAGTGATCTGGCGGCGCGGATCTTGACGACTTCACCCGATGTGACGGGGACGACGAACCTTGGCCCTTGGGTGAACCGGCGCAAGCTGTTTGCGCGCACCGCGCAGGCGGACGCGTTCATTGAACACCGCATCCCCTCGACCGCGAAATGGGAGTTCACGCCCGAAGGCCAGCATATCGAACTTGGCATCGCCGAAATGAACCTGATGCTGCTTCTGGGCGCCGCGGGGCTGAGCCACAGCCTGTTTGGCAAACGGCTGATCCCCATCGGCACGGTCTATGATCCGTTCGTGAGCCGCGGCCTCGATGCGTTGAACTATGCCTGTTATCAGGATGCGCGGTTCATACTGGTGGGCACGCCGTCGGGTGTGACGCTGGCGCCCGAAGGCGGCGCGCACCAATCGGTCGGCACGCCTTTGATCGGCATGTCGCAGGACGGGCTGGCGGCGTTTGAGCCGGCCTTCGCGGACGAATTGGCTGTGATCATGGAATGGGCCTTCGACTATCTGCAACGCGACGGCGAAGGAGACCCGGACGAACGCACATGGTTGCGTGACGAGACCGGCGGCAGCGTCTATCTGCGCCTGACGACCAACCCGATCGAGCAGCCCGGCAAACGCCATGACGAGGCGTTTCGGCAAGGCGCCATCGACGGGGCCTATTGGCTGCGCAAACCGGGGCCGAATTGCGAGGTGGTGATTGCCTACCAAGGGGCCGTCGCACCCGAGGCGATCAAGGCCGCTGGCATTATCGGCGAAGGTCGGCGCGATATTGGTGTCCTTGCCGTGACATCGTCGGATCGGTTGAACGCTGGGTGGACGGCCGCCCAACGGGCGCGAGCGCGGGGCATTGCCAGCGCCACGTCGCATATTGAACATCTGATGCGGGACCTGCCACCGCATTGCAGGCTGGTGACGGTCATCGACGGCCACCCGGCAACGCTTGCATGGCTGGGCAGCGTCGTGGGGCACCGGACCATCCCCTTGGGCGTCGAACATTTCGGCCAGACTGGCACAATCAGCGACTTGTATCGCCACCATGGGATTGATGCCGAGGCCATCGTCTCAAAAGTTCACGGCCTGACCGCAGGACGCCCCGTCCACACCGTTAAACCGTAGCGCACGCGTCGCGCTGCATCGCAATCGCGGATCATATTCCAAACGCAGCTTGCAGCGCGACTTCGCGTCATCATATTCTGCGCGAATTGACGAGTGTTTGCAGCGCCAACGCGGCAAATAGCAATTACAAGGCGTAGGACTATGGCAGGGGCGAAAGATACAACAGTGCTGGACCACTCTGAACCTGGGGTGCAGCGGCGGCAGATGATCTCTCTGATCATTCCTGTGTTCAACGAAGAAGACAGCATTCGCCTGTTTCTTGAGCAGACGTCGAAGGCGTTGGATCCGCTTGGCGATGATCTGGATGTGGAATACCTATTCGTCAATGACGGCAGCCGCGACGCGACCGAGCGCGTGATCCTGGCCTGCCGTGACGACTGGCCCCAGATCGCCTTGGTGAACCTGTCGCGCAATTTCGGGAAAGAGGCCGCATTGTCCGCTGGCCTGAACCACGCGCGCGGCGATGCGGCCATCCCGATCGACGTGGATTTGCAGGACCCCCCGGAAGTGATCGTGGATATGGTCGCCCGCTGGCGCGACGGGGCCAAGGTGGTGAACGCCCGCCGCGCCCGCCGTGACGCCGATACTTGGGCAAAGCGCATCAGTGCCGGTCTGTTTTATCGCCTATTCAATGCTTTGGCCGACTATCCGATCCCGACCGGCGTCGGCGACTTCCGCCTGCTGGATCGCGAAGTGGTGGACGCCATCTGCGCCCTTGGAGAGCGGTCGCGGTTCAACAAGGCGCTGTTCAGCTGGGTTGGATTTGAAACCATCGAGGTCGAATATGACCGCCCCGCCCGCGCGGCTGGCGAAACCCAGTGGTCATATTGGAAGCTGTGGAAGCTCGCGTTGGACGGTATTTTTGCCGCCTCGACCACGCCATTGCGGATCTGGACCTATATCGGTCTGACCATGGCGGTTGGGTCGTTGCTGTATTCCGCGTTCCTGTTTTTCCGGACGTTGTTATTCGGTGTTGATACGCCCGGTTATGCCTCGACCGTGATCTTGATCCTGATTTTTGGCGGGATGAATATGTTTGCCTTGGGCATCATCGGCGAATATGTGGGCCGCATCTATACCGAGGTGCGCCAGCGTCCGCTTTACATTGTACGGTCTTATCATCAGCAGGGCGTCGACGACGCGGGCAGGGGGGGTGGATGATCATCGCAATCGCATGCACGCTTGCAAGCCACTGGTTACGTGCTGCCCAGTGCCCGTTTTGATGAAGGAAACCTGATCCGTGCCTGCACAATTGCTTCGCTTCATAGGTGTGGGCGGCCTGGCCACGCTGACCCATGTTCTGGTTGCTTCTCTCGCTTATCGGTATGCTTCCGTGCCGGATATGTGGGCCAATTTTGCAGGGTTCTGCGTGGCTGTTCTGGTGTCATACACGGGCCATTCGCGCGTCACTTTCGCCGCAGAGCCAACACAAAAGGGCCAGTTCCCGCGGTTTGTGTTCGTCGCGTCGATGGGTCTTGTCGCCAGCAGCACAATCGTCGGGGTGGTCAGCACCTGGGGTGGGGGCAGCTTCTATCTGGCGATGGCGTTGGTGGTTGTTCTGGTGCCTATCGCGACATTTCTTGCGCTGCGATTCTGGGTGTTTTCCGACCGCGCCGCGATCGCGTTACCCCCGTGGCCGGTCGTCGCCATCGCGCTGGTCCTCAGCACTGTTTTGATCGGGCTTTACTGGAACTGGCCCATCAACCACGAAACGGCGTGGTATCTGGTCGCGACGCGCAAAATGTTGGATGGCGCCCGGCTTTACGTCGATATTGTCGAGGTCAATCCGCCCCTGAACTTTTATTTGACGGTCCCGGCGCTTTGGCTTGCAGATGCGTTACATATCAGTGACACGAACGGCCAATATCTGGCGGTGGCGCTGCTGTATCTTGTCAGCATGGTCTGGAGCGGCGCGGTCTTGCGTCGTGTTACCGACTTGTCGCCAGTCCGTTACTACGCGTTCTTCATCTTCATGGCGATTATCTACATCCTTGGGGCGGGCAGCGAAATTGCACAACGTGAACATCTTCTGGTATTGTTCCTGTCGCCGTGGCTGATTGGAAACCTGTCGGCAGACAAGCGCACGCCGTCGCTGGCAAGCAGCGTGTTTGCCGCAATCGGGATTTGCATCAAACCTTTTTTTCTGCTTTTCCCTTTGACGTTTCTGGCCCGGGATATATGGCGCAACCGGTCGATTGCCCCGATCATATACCCACGCTATCTGGCTATGCTGTTTGTCGGTGTGTTTTATGTCGCCTTCGTCATGACGCGCCACCCCGAGTATCTGGGTGACATCGCGCCAATGGCGGTAGATGTTTATGGCGCGTTCAAAAAACCGATGTCAGAGGTTTTGTTAGATCAGTTGGTACCGATGACGCTTGGCTTGCTTGCGATGTCAGTGTTATTATTTCAACCTAACGCCAACGCAAATCTTTTCGCTTTGGCCGCATTCGCCGGCTTGATAAGCTATTTTGCACAAAGCACCGCTTTTCATTATCACCTTATCCCGTTTCTTTGTTACGCACTTCTGGCTGCGGTAATGGCGCTGTTGACGTCAAGAATAAATCTGGTTCGGACGTTGCCGTCTTACGTTTTCGGTGGGTTGTTGATCTTCGGATTAATTCAATTTGGCAAACACCGAAACGAAATGACGGATGTTGTGGTTAGCGTTGCTAAGAAACATGGGCCGATCACAAGCTTGATGGCTGGATCGACCCTTCTTGATCCGGGCGCGCCGGTTGCGCTTCGGCTGGGTGTGGACTGGGTCAGCCGGTATCCACACAACTGGCTTTATCCGGGCGCCATCAGCAAACTGGCGCAGACCGATTGCAATCTGCACCCTATGCTCTGTGAGAAGCTGACAGGCTTTGCGGATCGAAACCGCGACGGAAACTTGGAAGACATCGTGCGACACAAACCGGACCTCATCGTCGCGATGCGCGATGTAGGGCGTCTTGAAACTGCGTCAATTACTTGGATGACTTTTATGGAAGCCGATCCACGCTTTGTCGAAGTAATGAAGAATTACAGCTTAGTACACCGAACCCGAGAAATGGACTTCTATCTTCGCAACGCTGAATAGGCGCGCGGGCGATCACGGTGAGGTCTATTTTAGCACCATGAACTGTCCGGTCGTCAGCCCCTTTTCCGACCCACCGTTGCGGACCCAGACCTTATCGCCCCGAATGCGTGAGATCTTGATAGCATCAAATTGGGTGCCCCTAGTGGCTTTGATGATGCGCCCATCGCTGAGTTCAAGCAGCGCCCAAGGGGTGCCGTCGGTCTGAAAGACGCCGACGACCGATAGATGCGGACGACCGTCTACAGGCTTCGGCGGTGCGGCGACCGGGGCAGACACAGGGACCAAATCTGCGCGGACCGGACGCGTTGGGGTTGTTGGCCGGGTGGCGACCTGCGGGGTGCGCGTGGGAATTGGCGTTGCGGCCAGTACGTTCGCCACGGTTCGCGCAAATTCATCCACTTCGACATCTTCGGGCCTTTTCGCCGGCTTTATTATCAGCGGCGGCGGGGAGAGTAGGTCGCTTGACACACTGGCCAACTGCACTTGCGGCATGGCAATCCGCTGCAACGCCGCACGGCTGGGTATCGCGGCGTTAGCGGCCTTGATCGTGGGCGCGTTGCCCGTCGCGCCATCACCCATAGCCAGCGACTGCGAGACAGCCACGACGGTCTGATGGTCGACAAGCTGCGGCCAATGGGCCGGTTCACCAACAGTGAAGACCTGATCTGCTACTGGCGCGGGTGTGCTTTTCGCTACGACGAACACATCGTTAGGCGGGACGCTTGGCACCGGTTCAGCCAGTGCGGCGATCCTCATATCAAGCTCGTAATCGGTATTACCCGCCCCATGTACGGCCTGTGACACCATATCTGTCGGGATACCCAAGCGGAACACATCTTCGGCTTGGGTGGGTGTATCGACCGCCAATGCATCCGATGAAAATGCCAAGACAATCGGCATGTCAATCAGTGGTGTCGCTTTCACCCCCGTCAGGTCGTTGCCGGGTTGCAAGGGCGAGCCACGGAAAGCTGCAGCCATGCGGCCCGGCTGACCCCAAGACGGAACCGGCGCAAGGGCAGGGGCCACGGGGGATGGCGCATCAAGTTCTGGCACGGCCGGCTGATCAACGATGGCGACCAGCGCAAAAGGCAGGGCGTCAGGTTCCAGGGTCGAAGGTTCATCAGGCGTGGGCAGCAAAGCGCCATCTGAATAGGCGGCAAGAACCTCGGCCGGATCGGGCCAGATCATCCGCGATGCATAAATAGCCAATGACACGAACAGCCCGCCCGCGACGGACAAAATAAACGCGATAGACCACGCTATCTGATGTTTTTTCGCGCCTTTCATCAATTCAACCCGCGTTGTTGCGACAAGACTTCCAATAAGATCAAGCGCCCGGCACGGTGGCTTGTCAATGATGACCGATAGACGAGCGTGAAGTATCGGAATTGACGCGCTGCACTGTTGCGACAAAGCAAACAAATATCTGCGTATTCTACCGAATACGCTGGAATGGGCTGTCAGTTATCCAACATTTGCGTGATTGTCACAAGCTTTCAGATGAACGACATTCGTGTCGGGCGGCGTTTCATTTGACGTGTCTTGAAAACTGGTCGGGCTGAGAGGATTCGAACCTCCGACCCCCTGCTCCCGAAGCAGGTGCGCTACCAGGCTGCGCTACAGCCCGACCGTGTCGGGCGGGATAGCGCCAAGTGCGGCAAGAGGCAAGCCCAAAATAGTGCTTTATAAGGTCAGAACCATCTTCGTTTTAGTGCCCAAATCGGGCAAGGGGCAAAGCGGCTGGGCTGTTTTCGGTTTTGTCGTTCGTGAATGCAATTAAGGCGGCATCAAAACCCATAGTCGATCACAGGTGTGATCGCGACAAAGAAAACCAGCCGACGCATGGGCGCCGACCGGTTTATTGATTTGATATTTGGTTCAGAGGCTCGCGTTCAGCGCGGCGATCACCGCATCGCCCATTTCCGAGGTCGAAGCGGGTTTGACGCCATCTTCATTCAGTAAGTCGCCCGTGCGTATGCCATCGGCCAGAACTTTTTCAACGGCGGCTTCTACGCGGTCGGCCTCGGCGCCCATGTCGAAGCTATAGCGCAGCGCCATGGCGAAGCTCAGGATGCAGGCGCATGGGTTGGCTTTGCCCTCACCCGCGATGTCGGGGGCGGAACCGTGGACGGGTTCGTAAAGAGCCTTGGGACGCCCGTTTTCCATCGGGGCACCCAGCGATGCTGACGGCAGCATTCCCAGCGATCCCGTCAACATGGCGGCGCAGTCGGACAAGATGTCGCCGAACAGGTTATCCGTATAAATCACGTCAAACTGTTTGGGCGCTCGTACCAGCTGCATGGCGCCGTTATCGGCATACATGTGGGATAGTTCGACCTCGGGATAGTCCTTGGCAACGCGGGTCACGACCTCGCGCCACAGGATGCCCGATTCCATCACATTGGCCTTCTCCATCGAGCACAGACGTTTGTTGCGTTTCATCGCCAACTCAAAGGCCGACCGTGCGCCGCGTTCGATCTCGGTTTCGGTATAGCGTTGGGTGTTGATGCCAACTCGTTCGCCGCCCTCTTCAAAGATGCCGCGCGGTTCGCCGAAATAAACGCCCGAGGTCAGTTCGCGCACGATCATGATATCAAGACCGGAGACGATGTCTTTCTTCAACGACGAGAAGTCGGCCAGCGCGTCGAAACATTGTGCCGGGCGCAGGTTAGAATAAAGGTCCATTTCCTTGCGCAGACGCAGCAGGCCACGCTCGGGTTTCACCGAAAAATCCAGATCGTCATATTTCGGCCCACCCACGGCACCCAGCAACACCGCGTCCACATCTTGCGCTTTGGCCATCGTTTCGTCGGCCAGCGGGACACCGTGCTTGTCATAGGCCGCGCCGCCGACAAGGTCTTCGCTCACCTCGAAATTCACGCCGTGGTTGGTGCCGATCCAGTCGATGATCTTGCGCACTTCGGCCATGACTTCGGGTCCAATGCCGTCACCGGGCAGGATAAGAAGAGAGGGGTTGGTCATGGGGCTGTCCTTGCTGTGAAATGCGTCGCCGTTTGGCCTAGCCTGTCGGGGGTGCTGCGTCAAGAAATCAGGCGTCAGAAGCCCAGATCGACCCAGACAAGGCGATGGCGCGATGCGGTCGTGACGGGGCCGTGCATCGGGTCGTCCGGGTCAGGCCAGAACACGCCCGTACCGGTCACATTAAGGGCGCGGTCGGGAAGCACATAGCTGACTCGCAAATCGCCCGGCTCGGGGTCGGGCCAGTCAACTGTGTCCAACGCTGGATCGCTGGTCTGGGGCGGTGCGTTGGGGTGCGCGGCCCCTGTTCGCTGGGGCTTGGGATCTTGCAGGCGCGGGTCACGCAGCAGACCTTGGATTGCTTCGCGGCGGCCATCGCCATCTGCCGGATCAAGATTGGCATCCCCCGCGATCACCACTGGCCCATTTGGCGGAGCGGCCGGCAAGTCGCCGCGCAGATACCTCTGCCAGAATGCGATTTCATCATGGTTGCGGCGACCATTGCGATCTTCGTCACCGTCAAAAACCGGGGTGGTGGCGTGGAAGGTCAGCACATGCAATACTCTATCGTCGGGCAAATGCACGGGTACATCCCAATGCGCTACGCTGCTGAGCCGTTGGATGTTGAACACCTGCGCAGATGGGAATGGCGCCCCGTTCAACGTCGGAGGGATCGCGCCCGGCAGATCTTTCCACAAAAAATCTGTGAAATTACGCACGTCGCCCAGCGGATAGCGGGACAGGACTGCCATGCCGCCTTGCCCGGTGAAGCGGCCATAGCCTTGGGCATCGCGCCCCTCGTTCAGGCGGCCATTGCCGTCCATGTCCAACCCGGTGGTAAGGCCCGCGTTGGGCTGGGCGGCGAAGGCGTGGGGCATGGGGTGGCCTTGATCGGCCAAAGCGTTCTGGAACGCGCGCAGGGCGTGGTTTTCAACATCGTGGTCGAAGTTCTGCAATGCCAGAATGTCGGGGGTGGTGGCGATGATGACCTTGATCACTGCGGCGATCTGTTCATCCTTGTCCTGCAGAATGTCGCGCAACAAAAGGCCAGGACCTTTGCGCGTCAGCTCGACGTTATATGTGGCGATGCGAAGGTCCAGCGCGAGGGCGGTCAGCGGCGCAAAAAATGCGACCAGCACCAGTGCAGCATGGGTCAGGCGTGCGCAAAACCGTCTGCAGTTGCGGCGCGCTTGTTTCGCTTGCGTTCGCTGCTGATCATTAAAGCGACACGCAACATTGCGATGCCACGCATGAAAAGGCTTGCGGGAAGAAAGGCCCATGCGGCAACTGTCCAGATCATGGTTTGGTGATTTTCCACCGAGATCGACCCAAACAGCGATACGGCGGCGGTGATAACGATGGGCGTGGCAAAGGGCAGCAGGAAGCCAAGCGCAATGTTGAAACGCGCATCGCGTACCAGCCGACGGACGACATCCCCGCCCGCTGTGGGGTCGAACGTCGGCAGATTGACCCACACATTGAATGCACCCGAGGCCTTCGATGGCCATTCCATAAAGCGTAGCGCCATCAGAAACGCAGCCATTGACAGAAGCGAGATCAGATAGCTCATCCCGGCCGCAGCGCGAAGAAGGACCATATCGTTGAAGCTGGCCGTATCCGGCAGCATCGACACGACGAAGCGCACGGGGCTATAGGGGAAGTCGATCGCCTGACCGATCAGCATTCCAACCGAGGTCATGAACTGCGTCGCGGTCGAATTGTCGGTTTGCCCGCGCACGATGACAGAGAGGCAGAACACGGAGAAAAAGAGGGCTGCGAACCGGATGCGGTTAAAGGGAGGGGCGTCACGAAATTCGACCAGCCCTGGATAGGTCGAGGCATATTCAAAAAGTGTCAACGCCGCTGCGAACAGCGCGACAATCATCACGATCTGACCGGATTCCTGACTGACCCCAGGCACCAGAATAGATGGTGTCGCAATCAGGATTACCATCAGGAACGCGCGCGCAATTGCGCCTATCATGCGGTTAGCCAATACCTTCTTCCTTCCACCAGGATGGGTGCTTATACCTGCCGCACCCTTGTCCCAAACAGTGTTTCCTCGTTCAGCGGGTCACTGTTTCATTTTCAACATACTGTGCTGCTTAGTCGCCCCACTTCAAGTTGAGCTTAAAATGCAACGACAAATGTGGTCGATTTAAGGGGAAAGTGGTGCGACTTTGCACCAAATTAAGGAGAAAATGGGGCCGCTCTTGCAAGCCACCCCATGAAACGCATGGCTTTTCAGAGGTTTAAACCCAAGGTCGTTGGGTGGCGGCTTGGGCCTCAAATGACTCAATTGAAGCTTTTTTCTCCATTGTCAGGCCAATGTCGTCCAATCCGTTCAGCAAACAATGCTTCTTGAAAGCATCAACTTCAAAGGGAATCACCTCTCCGTCCGAGGTTGTGATCTCTTGCGATTCGAGGTCAATGGTCATCCGCGCGTTTGATCCCTTCTCGGCGTCGCCCATCAAAAGGTCGACCTTCTCTTGTGGCAAGACGATTGGAAGGATGCCGTTTTTGAAGCAGTTGCTGAAGAAAATATCGGCAAAACTGGTCGAGATCACACATTTGATCCCAAAATCGGCAATTGCCCAAGGCGCGTGTTCGCGCGACGATCCGCAGCCGAAATTTTCGCCCGCGACCAGAATCTCGGCATCGCGATATTGCGGCTTGTTCAGAACGAAATCGGCAATTTCGTTGCCGTCGCGATCATAGCGCATTTCGTCAAACAGGTTCACACCAAGACCCGACCGTTTGATGGTCTTCAGAAAGACCTTGGGGATGATCATGTCGGTGTCGATGTTCACCAGCGGCATCGGCGCCGCGATCCCATGAAGTTTCTGAAACTTTTCCATAGCCTGCACCCTTCTGCATCGGCCACACCGGAAATGGGCGTGGCTGCGTCAAACATTCCCCTGCTTTATGCAGGTTTTACGGGCGAATCCAAGCGTTCGCGCACGAAAAACCCGGCCCTTGTCATCAAGAGCCGGGTTCTTGTTGTGCAAGCCGTCTTAAGCTTTGCGACGGCGGCGTGTGATGGCGCCCATGCCCAAAAGCCCGGTGACCAGCAACAGGCCGGCGGCAGGCACTGGAACCGGCGACACCGTGACAAGGTTTTGACCGCTGTAGCGCCCGCGGTTTGCATCGCCGTCAACTTCTAGGAACGACAGGTTCCATTGTCCGCCATCGGCATAGTTGGCTGCGGCAAACAGGTATTGATTGGCCAAGGCCGTGCTGCCGGTACTGCTGGCTTGAAACAGGCCCGATGAAACGCTCATCGCCGCATTGTCGTCTTCATAGGCGGCTTCCCAAAGCGCCATTTGGAAGGCCGCTGCTTGATCGCCGTTCGACACATCAATCAACGCGTAATTCGCGTCAAACACCGATTGCACCCGATCACGGGCGGTGTTGGTAAGGCTGAAGCTGTTTGAAAACGGGGCGTCGGTCAATGTGTAGTTCTGACTGTCGCCTTTTTCCATTACATAGTGTGCAGTGTCTAAGCACCAACCGACAAAGCTGCCCATATCTCCGGTTGTGTCGGTCAGGTTGAACCCGGTTGCCCCGACCCTTCCCGGCGTGTTGGCGTCGGGCGACGCGGTGACTGACACCGATTGCACCGACGACGTGAACCCGTCCAATTTCAGAACAGCCGCATCGGACGTGGTTGCGAAACCTGCTGCGGTGATCGCAGCCGCAAATACAATTTTCATAGATAACCCCCTTAAAAAACCTCTTATCAAATAACAAGCCAAGCTCCCGCCTGACGATTAAATCCCCAGATGAAATTTAACAACGTGAAACGGGCATCCCAAAGAGAATTCGTCAAAATTGTGACGAAATCTATCCAAAGTGGTGGTGGCCGCGTCGCGATGACGTAAAAAGTGCGCAACTGTTTCCTAGTTGCGCACAATTACTTCGATTTAAGCTTTTTCGCCTGCCCCGGAAGGGCGCACGAATCACATCAGGTCGCGCACATCGGTCAGCTTGCCAGTCAGCGCAGCCGCCGCCGCCATTGCGGGCGACACAAGGTGGGTGCGGCCTTTATAACCCTGCCGCCCCTCGAAGTTCCGGTTGGAAGTAGATGCGCAGCGTTCTTCCTCGGCCAGTTGGTCGGGGTTCATGGCAAGGCACATGGAGCAGCCTGCCAGGCGCCAGTCAAACCCTGCATCCTTGAAGATGTCGGCCAGACCTTCTTCTTCGGCTTGCGCGCGCACAAGGCCCGATCCCGGAACGATCATCGCCCGCAACCCGTCCTTGATCTTCTTGCCTTTAACCACTTCGGCCACGGCCCTGAGGTCTTCGATGCGTCCGTTGGTGCAGGACCCGATAAAGACGGTGTCGATCTCGATATCCGTCAGCTTCTGGCCGGGGGTCAGGCCCATATAGTCAAGCGCGCGTTGGGCGGCTTCGACCTTGCCGCCGGTGAAATCTTCGGGGCTGGGGACCGATGCGGAGATCGGCAGCACATCCTCGGGTGAGGTGCCCCAGGTCACGACGGGTTCGATCTCTTCGCCCTTCAGGGTGATCTCCTTGTCGAAATGCGCGCCTTCATCGGTGTAGAGCGTCTTCCAGTATTCCAGCGCCTGTTCCCACTGCCCGGCCTTGGGCGCGTGGGGGCGGCCTTTTACATATTCGAACGTGGTTTCGTCGGGGGCGATCAGACCGGCGCGGGCGCCGCCTTCGATGGCCATATTGCAAACGGTCATGCGGCCCTCCATCGACAGATCGCGGATTGCTTCGCCACAATACTCGATGACATAGCCGGTGCCGCCTGCGGTGCCGGTCTTGCCGATCACGGCCAGCGTGATGTCCTTCGCGGTCACGCCGGGTTTCAACTTGCCGGTGACCTCGACCTTCATGTTCTTGGATTTCTTCTGGATCAGCGTTTGCGTTGCCAGAACGTGTTCGACCTCGGACGTGCCGATGCCGTGGGCCAATGCACCGAACGCGCCGTGGGTGGCGGTGTGGCTGTCGCCGCACACAACGGTCATGCCGGGCAGGGTCCAGCCTTGCTCGGGCCCGACGATATGCACGATGCCTTGGCGCACATCATCCACAGGGTAATAGTGGATGCCGAAATCCTTGGCGTTCTTGTCCAGCGCCTCGACTTGAATGCGGCTTTCTTCGTTCTCGATCCCCTTGGCGCGGTCCAGCGTTGTGGGAACGTTGTGGTCCGGCACCGCGATGGTTTTGTCAGGCGCGTGAACCGGACGGTCCGCCATGCGCAGCCCTTCAAAGGCCTGCGGGCTGGTCACTTCGTGTACCAGGTGGCGGTCAATATACAGAAGGCAGGTGCCGTCATCGGCTTCGTGGGCCACATGGGCGTCCCAGATTTTATCATAAAGTGTCTTCGGGGCGGTCATATCGCTCTCCGTGGATGGGCGTGGATGGGTGTCAGGTTGCAATAGGTTGGGGGCGCCACCTTACAGGTGGGCCTGCACAGTACGCGCCGCACCGAAAAATCGCCAAGGCAGGCGCGCGCGATCATCCATATCGAAAACCCGAGTCATGCGCAGTGGATACCTGTTTGCGTGGGTTGGGGCAAGGGTACGCGTGGGCCTCTAGACGGCGCGTGGCCTGCGTGTAAAAGTCAACAGATGGAGCCAACGCCTTCACCGCATCCCGACGCCTCGCCCCCCAGTGACACCAGTTCTGGGACCGATAACTTGCCTGACATTGCAAGCGACACCCTTGGTAGTTTGCGTGATCAACTGATTCCCCTTTGGAACGATGCAGCAGACTTCGTCGTAAGCTTGGGCCAAACGTGGCGGTTGTATCAAGTTGCGATCATTGCAGCGTTGGCTGTCGTTTCGTGGATTGTTGGTAAGATGCTGGCCGCCCGCATGGAAAAATGGCTGCGCACCCGCGAAGGCTGGTCCAAACGTCGGTTGCGGCTCGGTGTACACACCCGCCGCCGAATCCCGATGATCCTGTTTGTCCTGCTGTCCTGGCTGGTCGTGTCTTTCATGCGCGAGGTCACATGGCCGTCGCGATCATATCTGATTGCCGCGATTGGCACGCTGGCGACCGCTTGGGTGCTGGTCGGGCTGGCGTCAGTTGTCGTGGAAAACCGCGTGTTGCGGCGGGCGACAAAGTGGGCTCTGTGGATCTATGTCACGATCTATTACCTAGGTGTCACTGACGAAATTGCCGAGGTTCTGGATAATATCGCCATTTCGGCGGGTAACTTCCGTATCTCGCTTTTGGATGTGATCAGCGCCGTGGCGGTCACGGCGGCCCTGTTTGCGGTGGCGCGGATATTCAGTCAGGCGTCGTCCGATAGGGTGCGCAACAACGACGATATCTCGCCGTCGATGCAGGTTCTGACGGTCAAGTTCATTCAGCTTCTGGCCTATGGCGCGGCGTTTTTCCTTGGTTTGAAGGTCATCGGGGTTGATCTGACTGGTCTGGCCTTCTTGTCCGGCGCTATTGGTTTGGGTCTTGGTTTCGGTCTGCAAAAGGTGGTGTCGAACCTTGTGTCGGGCATCATCATTCTGCTGGATAAATCCATCAAACCCGGCGATGTCATCAGTCTTGGCGAGACGTTTGGCTGGATACAACAACTGGGTGCGCGCTATGTCTCGGTCGTGACGCGGGACGGGCGGGAATACCTGATCCCGAACGAGGATCTGATCACCGGGCAAGTGGTCAACTGGTCGCATACCAACGCCTTCGTGCGGCTGGATATCTATTTTGGCACGGCTTACGGCGATGACCCGCATAAGGTGCGCAAAGTCGCGATCGCCGCCGCCAGCCAAGTGCCGCGGGTTCTAAGCTTCCGCCCGCCGGTTTGTCACGTTGTCGGCTTTGGTGATAACTCGGTCGATTATATCCTTCGGTTCTGGATCGACGATCCAACCGGCGGGCTGACCAATATCCGAGGCAATGTCTATCTGGCGTTGTGGGATGCGTTCAAGGAAAACAACATTACGCACCCCTTCCCGCAACGCGAAGTGCGGCTGCTTGAGGAGGACGAGGTCGGGGCCGAGTCCGGACAGAAACCGCCGGAGTGACGCTTTTGCGTTCGCAATCCATCCCGACTGCTTGACGAATGTTGAGATCAGTCCCATGTGATGCTAGCATTTAGGTGTGCCCAGCGCCGGGGCGGATTGGCGCGTATCGATAGGAGGACAATGTCCTGTCTCCGCAATCAGAGGTCGCAGATGATGCGACTGCAGGGAGTTCCGCAATGACAGCGGCCCCTCAGAGAAACGTCAGCGACGATATTCTGTCGCTGGTCCTAAGTTCACTTGAAGATGACAAAGCCGAGGATGTGGTGATCATTGACTTGCGTGGCAAGTCTGAGATGGCCGATCACATGGTGGTGTGTTCTGGTCGCTCGACGCGCCAGGTCGCCGCCATCTCGGAAAAGCTGACCGAGAAGCTCAAGCAGGAAATGGGTGTCTTTTCTAAGATCGAAGGCAAAGATCAGGGCGATTGGGTTCTGATCGACACAGGCGACGTGATCGTTCATGTGTTCCGCCCGGAAGTGCGCGAGTTCTATCAGCTTGAAAAGATGTGGGCAGAGCCCGGCACCGCCGGCGTGCCAAGCTGATCTTCAGGGTCGCGCCGCAATGAGGGTGCAGATTTGCGCAGTGGGCCGCTTGCGAGGTGGCCCAGAGCGTTCGTTGATTGACGACTATCTGACCCGGTTTGACCGCACAGGCCGTGCTCTGGCCCTTGGGCCTGCACAAATTCACGAGGTTGAGGATAAGAAGGGTGGCGGCATGAGCGCCGAAGCCCCCCTGTTGTCCCGCGCCATCCCCAAGGGCGCGCTGATCTGCACGTTGGATGAACGCGGCAAGATGTTGTCTTCGCCTGACTTTGCGACCCTTATGGCGCGCTGGCGGGACGAGGGGCGTAGTGATGTGGCCTTTGTTATCGGCGGTGCGGACGGGATTGATCCGGCCCTGCGCGCGCAGGCTGATACCAGCCTGTCCTTTGGCAAAATGGTGTGGCCGCATATGTTGGTGCGCGTGATGCTGGCCGAACAGCTTTACCGCGCGGCCTCGATCCTTGCCGGAAGCCCCTATCACCGCGTGTGACCGCGACCACGACGGTGCTTGTCTTGCGTCCGGTCATTTCGCGCAATAGACAGGGATCGAGCAGACCAAGGAGCCTTGAAAATGACCACGCCCAAGCCCGTCGTCCTGTGCATTCTTGATGGTTGGGGGCTTCGCGAGACGCGCGAGTATAACGCGCCCGCCTTGGCAGATACGCCGAATTTCGACTGGCTCATGGCCAATTGCCCCCACAACACCCTGATTACCCACGGCCCCGATGTGGGGCTGCCGACGGGGCAGATGGGCAATTCGGAAGTGGGGCACACGAATATTGGTGCAGGTCGCGTGGTGGCGATGAGTTTGGGCCAGATAGATCTGGCGATCGAGGATGGTTCGTTTTTTCAGAACGCGGCGCTGCTGGACTTTGCCGCCAAGGTAAAAGCCACTGGCGGCACCGCCCATATCGCAGGGCTTGTCAGCCCTGGCGGCGTGCACAGTCATCAAGATCATTTGGTCGCTGCGGCAAAGGCGCTGACAGATGCCGGGCTGAACGTTGCGGTTCATGTCATCACCGATGGGCGCGATGTGCCGCCGCAATCCGGTCGCGAACAACTTGCCACCTTTGCGGCAGACCTGCCGGACGGGGCAAATATCGTCACGGTTTCCGGGCGGTACTTTGCGATGGATCGCGACAACCGGTGGGATCGTGTCAGCCGTGCCTATGACGCGATGGTCGCGGGGAAGGGGGCTGCGGCAGGCTCGCCCGATGCGGCTCTTGCAACATCTTATGACAAAGGCATAACGGACGAGTTTGTAGAGCCGGTGGTGATCGAAGGCTACAATGCAATGAAAGACGGTGACGGTTTGTTTTTCGTCAACTTCCGCGCCGACCGCGCCCGTGAAATCCTGCGCGCCATCGGCGAGCCGGGGTTTGATGCGTTCGATACCGGCCCCCGCCCTGCCTTGGCCGGCTTACTGGGTATGGTGGAATACTCCGACGCCCACAACGCCTATATGACGACCTGTTTTCCCAAGCGCGACATCGTGAATACGCTGGCAGAATGGGTCGCCAAACACGGCAAGACCCAGTTTCACACCGCCGAGACCGAGAAATACCCCCATGTCACGTTCTTCCTGAATGGCGGGAAAGAGGAACCGGTCGAGGGTGAAATTCGTTACATGGCCGCCAGCCCCAAGGTCGCGACCTATGACTTGCAGCCTGAAATGTCGGCCCCCGAAGTTACCGAGCATTTCGTTGGGGCAATCCGTGATCAGTTCGATCTGATCGTCACCAATTATGCCAACCCCGATATGGTCGGACATACCGGCGATCTGGACGCCGCAATCGCCGCTTGCGAGGCGGTAGATGCAGGTTTGGGGCAGGTGATTGCCGCGCTGAAAGATGTCGGTGGCGCGATGATCGTGACCGCCGATCACGGCAACTGCGAAACCATGTGGGACGAAGACACCAACGGCCCCCACACCGCGCATACGACTAACCCGGTACCGGTGATCATGTTCGGCGGCCCCGATGGGGCCACACTGGCCCATGGTCGTCTGGCCGATCTTGCCCCGACCCTGCTGGAGTTGATGGGAATGGAACAGCCCGCAGAAATGACCGGCGAAAGCCTGATCCGCCGGTGATGCGCGGCGGACGCCTTTTGTCCCTGCTGGCGGCAGGGCTGTGCCTGGGGCTGGCGCCGGGGGCAGCGGTGCGCGCGCAGTCCGACGCCCCCGCCGAGGCGGCCCGCGCCGCGATTACGGCTCTTGACGACGCCACACAAGCCCTGACCGAGGCGCAGAAATCCCGCGACCGCATCGCCGCTCTGACGCAAACCGTTCAAGCCTACGAAGAAGGCCTGGCAGCCCTGCGCGACAGCTTGCGCCGCGCGAGCCAGCGCGAAGCAACGATCCAAGGCGCGCTGGACGCAGAAAGTGGGCGTTTATCTCAGCTTCTGGGTGTGTTGCAAAGCATCGAGCGTGCGCCCGAACCTGCGCTTTTGATCCATCCTGCCGGCCCAGTGGGCACCGCTAGGTCGGGCATGATCCTGTCCGATGTGGCGCCCGCCCTGCAAGCCAAGGCCACTGCGCTGCGCAACGGGTTGGCAGAGCTGCAAGCCCTGCGCACCGTGCAGGAAGACGCAGTTCAGACCCTGAAAGCCGGGTTGGAAGGCGCGCAGGATGCCCGCTTCGAACTTAGCCTTTCGATCGCACGCCGCACCGAATTGCCGCGCCGTTTCGTGGCGGACAAGGCGCGGATGCAGACACTGATCGACAGTGCGGATACGCTTGCCGGGTTTGCCGATGCGCTGATGTCCGAACCCGTGCCCTCAGCCGGGGCGGCGGCCTCTCAACGGTTTGCTAGTGTCAAGGGGCGGCTGGCAATGCCTGTTCTGGGCCAAATCATCCGCCGCTTTGAAGAAGAAGACGCCGCCGGTGTGCGCCGCCCGGGTTTCGTGGTGGCAACCCGACCCTTGGCCATCGTCACGACGCCTTGGCCCGCCACGATCCGCTATCTTGGCCCGCTGCTGGATTACGGCAATGTTGCGGTGATTGAACCGGATGACGGCTATCTTATGGTGCTTGCGGGGTTGGGCCAGCTGTACGGTGAGGTCGGTGAAGTGCTGCCACAAGGCGCGCCACTGGGCCTGATGGGCGGGGTGGAAATCAGTGACGATCAAGCGTTTTTGATCGCAGCGGAGCAAGGAACTGGCGCAGAAGCGTCAGAAACGCTTTATATAGAGCTAAGAAAGAACGGAACGCCCGTGGACCCCAGCGACTGGTTTGCGGCAGGCAAGGATAGAGATTGATGAAGAAATTTGTAATGGCTGCCCTTGGTGGCACTCTGGCAGGCGCGGTGTTGACCACCCAAGTGGCAGGTCCGCTTCTTGCGCAGGATGCCGCCAAGAATACAACCGTTTACGAACAGTTGGACCTGTTCGGTGACATCTTCGAACGTATCCGCGCGCAATATGTTGAAGAGGTTGGTGCAGAAGACCTGATCGAGGCGGCGATTGACGGGATGCTGACCTCGCTTGATCCACATTCCAGCTATCTGTCGCCCAAGGATGCTGCTGATATGCGCGTGCAGACGCGTGGATCGTTCGGTGGTCTGGGGATCGAGGTGACACAGGAAGAAGGCTTCGTGCGTGTCGTATCGCCGATGGACGGCACTCCGGCAGACGAGGCGGGAGTGGAAGCGGGTGACTACATCACGCATGTGGACGGCGAAGCCCTGATGGGCCTGACGCTGGATGCGGCGGTCAACATGCTACGCGGTCCGGTCGGGTCCGAGATCATCATCACCGTTGTGCGTGAAGGCGTCGACGAACCGTTCGACGTATCGATCATCCGGGACACGATCAAACTGACCGCCGCCACCGCGCGTACAGTGGGCGAAACCATCGTCCTGCGCGTGACGACGTTCAACGATCAGACGTTTGCCAACATGTCAGAAGGCCTGGCCCGCGAGGTCGAAGCGTTGGGCGGCATGGAAAACGTCGAAGGCATCGTGCTGGATCTGCGCAACAACCCCGGCGGCCTTCTGAACCAAGCGATTGAAGTATCCGACGCGTTTCTGGAATCAGGCGAGATCGTATCGACCCGAGGTCGCAACCCGGCCGAAAGCGACCGAGTGAACGCTGAAGCCGGTGATCTGGCGGACGGCAAACCGATGGTCGTTCTGATCAACGGTGGCTCGGCCTCAGCGTCGGAAATCGTGGCGGGCGCCTTGCAAGACCACCACCGCGCCATCGTTGTCGGCACCAAAAGCTTTGGCAAAGGGTCGGTGCAAACCGTCATGCCGCTTGCCTCGGAAGGGGCGATGCGCCTGACGACGGCCCGGTATTATACGCCGTCAGGTCGTTCGATCCAGGCGTTGGGTGTGTCGCCGGACATTGTGGTTGAACAACCCCCCCGCGTACCGACCGCCGAAAACGAAGAGGATGAGAACCACCGCCAACGGTCCGAAGCCGACCTGCGCGGACGGTTGAACAATGACAGCCTGAGCGAAGACGAACAACGCCAGATCGAAGAAGAACGCGAGGCCGCCGAAGAAGCCGCCAAACTGCGCGACGAAGACTTCCAGCTGTCCTACGCCGTTGATTTGATCAAGGGCCTGTCCACCATTGCGCTGGCACAATAGGCGCCCGCGACAACAGGCAAGGGGCCGCCAAATCGGTGGCCCTTTCGTATTCCTGCTGCATACTCTGTGTGAAACGAGGCCCACATGACACAAGACGACATCGCCAAGCTGCCCTATCGCCCCTGTGTCGGGATCATGTTGGCCAATCGCGATGGCAAACTGTTCGTTGGCCAACGGCTGGACGCGCCAAAACTCGGCATAAAAACCGCTTGGCAAATGCCGCAGGGCGGTGTGGACCAAGACGAAGACCCGCGCGATGCGGCGCTGCGCGAATTGTGGGAAGAAACCGGCGTGACCCAGGATCTGGTGCAGATCGAAGCTGAACTGCCCGATTGGTTGCCCTATGACCTGCCGCACGAGATCGTGCCGCGCATCTGGAAAGGACAGTTCCGCGGCCAGAAACAGCGGTGGTTCCTTCTGCGGTTTTTGGGGATGGACAGTGATGTGAACATCCAGACAGAACACCCGGAATTCAGCAGATGGGCGTGGATGGACCCAGACGAGGTTGTCGCGAGCATCGTCCCCTTCAAGCGCGACATCTATGCCAAGGTGCTGGCCGGGTTCCGCCCGCACCTTTAACGCGCGCAACTGCGCTTTCGCCCTTCGCAACTTCGGAAATCCCGCTATAACCGCATCAGAAACACCAGCCGGAGGCCCGCTTATGTCCTTTGACCGCTCAATCAAGATCGCCCCCTCAATCCTTTCTGCCGATTTCGCCAATTTCGGTCAGGAAATTCAGACGATCGAGGCGCAAGGCGCCGACTGGGTGCATGTAGACGTCATGGACGGCCATTTCGTGCCCAACCTGACCTTCGGTCCCCCCGCGGTGAAAGCCTTTCGCCCGCACGTCAAAACCTTTATGGACGTGCACCTGATGATCGCGCCTGTGGATCCCTATATCGAAGCCTATGCGGAAGCGGGCGCCGATATGATCACCGCCCATGTCGAAGCCGGCCCCCACATCCACCGCACCCTGCAAGCCATCAAAGCGCAAGGTGTAAAAGCGGGGGTCAGCCTAAACCCCGGCACGCCATTGGACAGCATCGAATATGTGCTCGACCTTGTCGATATGGTGCTGATCATGACCGTGAACCCCGGTTTCGGCGGGCAGAAATTCATCCATTCCGGTGTCGCTAAGACCCGGCTCCTGCGCCAGATGATCGGCGACCGACCGATCCACATCCAGATCGACGGTGGTGTCACCACGGAAACGGCGCCCCTTGTCGCAGAAGCTGGCGCCGATGTTCTGGTCGCGGGTTCCGCAGTCTTCAAGGGTGGCTCGGTCGACAACCCACGGGTCTATGGCGACAACATCCGCGCCATACGCGCGGCCGCTGAAGCCGCGCGCACCTGACTGTTTCTTCTGGCTCTAAATATCCCGGGGTAGGTCCAATTGACAAATTGGACCGTAGGGGCAGAGCCCCTGCCGCGCCTCTGGCCAATCACATTCGAATGTGACAATCTGACCCGAACAGATTGCCGGAGGACACCATGTTTCGCACTATCACAGCCATCCTGACCTTGATCGCCATGCCTGCCCTTGCGGACGAGAATATCGCAGACCAATACCCCGGATCAGTGCTTTATGAAAAACCGGTTGAAGTCATCCCCGGCATCTGGTCAGCCATCGGCGCAACCGCCCCGCCGACCTACGAAAACACCGGCCATAACAATAATCTCAGCTTCATCGTCACCGGTGATGGGGTCGTGGTCGTGAACGCCGGTGCCAACTACAAGCTTGCCCAGGCGTTGCACGACGAAATCAAGGCGATCACCGAGCAACCCGTCAAGCTTGTCATCAATGAAAACGGGCAGGGGCACGCGATGCTGGGCAACAACTATTGGATCGAACAGGGCGTTGATATCCTTGCCCATGTCGACGCCGCCCACGAGTTTGAAGAATACTCGGCGCAGATTTTCGAAGGCATGCAAACCTATGCGAAAGAACATGCGGAGGGGACCGAACCGATGGGCCCTACGCAAACTTTTGAAGACAAGCATATCATCGACATGGGTGGAAAGCATATCGAAGTGCTTTATTCTGGGCCCGCCCACAGCCCCGGCGATATTCAGGTCTGGCTGCCAGAAGATGGCCTGATGATTGCGGGCGATATGGCGTTCCACAACCGCATTCCTCCGATTTTCGAGGATACCTGCACAAGCTGCTGGATCGAGACTTGGGAGACCGCATTCGCGCCCCTTGGCGCGACCTATGTGATCCCCGGTCACGGTTATCCCACCAACATGGCGCAGGTCGAGGCGCACACGATCGGATACCTGAAACACCTCCGCGGCGAGATTGCTAAGCTGCTGGACGCAGGCGGCACGCTGGAAGAGGCGTATTACGTCGATCAGTCGCCCTTCGCCCACCACGACACGTTTGAAGAACTGGCAACGAAAAATGCGGGCCAGGTCTATACTGAAATGGAATTCGAATAGGGCGCGCGCCTAATCTGCGCGCGCGCGCAAATGCCTCAGCATGGCGCCGGACCCGAACCCATCGGGCACCAGGCTGTGATCTTGTTGATAAGATCGCAGCGCGCTGGCTGTGTTCGGCCCTGAAAATCCGTCTGCGCCCAGCGTGTCATAACCCGCTTTTGTCAATCGTTCCTGCAACTCGCGCATCTGGGCGTGGGTCAAGACCTCTAAATCGTTGGGGCAGATCTTGGCGACTGGCTTGCCGCCTTGCAGCCGGTCCGCCAAGCAGCCGACCGCAATAACATAGGAATCGGCTTGGTTATACGCGCGCAAAGCGTCGAAGTTCCCAAAGGTCAGAAACGCGGGGCCGCTGGCGCCCGACGGCAGCAGGACCGAACTTTCACCGTAATCCGGCACCGGAGTGCCATCGGCAGCGACCACACCTTGAGCCGTCCAATCAGACACGGGTTTTCTGGTTTGGCGTCCGGCAAGCGCAAAGTCGAACCCCACCGGTAACGTGACTTCTGCGCGACACGGGCGGCTCATCTGCCAGCCGTGCCGGGCCAGATAGTTCGCAATAGATGCCAGCCCGTCCGTGGGGTCGCCTCCCCAGATATTGCGCCGTCCGTCACCATCGCTGTCCACGGCAAAGACCTGAAAACTTGTCGGCATGAATTGCCCATGCCCCATTGCCCCCGCCCATGAACCCAGCATGCCTTCGGGCGTGATGTCTTGCGCCTCAATGATCTGTAGTGCTGCGATCAGTTCGTCTTCGAAGAAGCCGGCCCGATGCCCAGCATAGGCCAGCGTTGTCAGCGCGCTCAAGACCGGCCAATCACCACACGCGGTGCCATAGTCAGTCTCGATCCCCCAGATCGCCAGAATGATCTGCGCATCCACCTGATAAGCCCCGGATATCTTATTCATCAGGTCGCGATATTTACGATGTGCCGCGCGCCCCTTGCGCACGCGCGCATCTGTCACGGCCCGCGCAAGATAGTCCGATATTGTCAGCGTGAATTCGGATTGCGCCGACTGCTTTTCCAGAATGCGCTGGTCCGGGCGCAGAAAGTCCGCGCAAAGGGCCAGCGTCGCGTCTGACAGCCCTGCTTCACGTGCGCGCGAAAGGAAGGCGTCGCGCCAGTCATCAAATTTGTGTTCCAACATGATACTCTTTCAAAACCAACTCACCATCATGCCCCCGCAAGGATATTAGCAACTTACTTTCGGGAACGTTTCACCTTTTTTTTCAGCTTTGCGGATTTCCGCTTTGCAGCCGTGGGCTTTCGTGGCGATGAACTGCCGGTTTTGCGCCCGCGCGGCTTCGGCATTTTGCGCCCTTCAATCTCTAACAGCTCCAACGCCAGCCCGCCGGTTGTCGGCACTGCCTCAGCCAGCCGGACAGTGACGCGGTGACCCAGCCTGATTACTAGCCCCGACCGTTCCCCGACCAATACCTGTTCGTCCTTGTCGTGGCGGAAATACTCGTCACCAAGCGAACTGATCGGCACCAACCCGTCCGCACCGGTTTCATCCAGCCTGATAAACAGCCCAAACCGGGCAACGCCGGATACGCGCCCGGTAAACTCGTGCCCCACCCGTTCGGCCAGAAACGCGGCAAGATAACGGTCGGTGGTGTCACGTTCGGCTTCCATGGATCGCCGCTCGGTCTCGGAAATATGCTGGGCGGTGGCCTCAAGCTGTTCGATATCTTCGGGGCTCAGGCCGTCGTCGCCCCAACCATGGCCCGAGATCAGCGCCCGATGCACGATCAGGTCCGAATACCGCCGGATGGGCGAGGTGAAATGTGCATATGATTGCAGCGCCAGCCCGAAATGGCCGAAGTTCTCGGGGAAGTAATAGGCCTGCGACATCGAGCGAAGGGTGGACATGTTGATCAACTCGTCAAACTCGGAGTCCTCGGCCTGTGCCAGAAGGTGGTTCAGGTGGCGGGTCTGCAAGACCTGCCCTTTCGCCAGTGTGAAGCCAGACGCCTGTGCGACCTCGCGCAGGGCCTCAAGCTTTTCCGGGCTGGGTTCTTCATGCACGCGGAACAAAAGCGGGCGTCTGAGGCGCGTCAATTCCTCGGCCGCGGCGACGTTCGCCAAGATCATGAATTCTTCGATCAACCGGTGGGCGTCGAACCGTTCGGCCACGGCGACCGAGGCGACCTTGCCATCGTCATCAAGTATGATCTTGCGCTCGGGCAGGTCCAGATCCAGCGGCTGCCGCGACGCCCGTGCAAGCTTCGTTGTCTCATAGGCCGCGTAAAGTGGCGCGATGACGTCATCCATCAACGGCACGCATTTTTCGTTCGGCTGCCCGTCCTGTGCTGCCTGCACCTCGGCGTAATTCAGCGACGCATGGGATTTCATCAAGCCCCGGACAAACCGGTGGCTGATCTTCTTACCTTGGGCGTCCAACACTATCCGCACCGCGATACAGGCGCGCGGGACGCCTTCGTGAAGGCTGCACAGATCGCCGGATAGGCGGTCGGGCAGCATCGGCACCACGCGGTCGGGGAAATAGGTGGAATTGCCGCGCCGCCGCGCCTCGTGATCCAGTGCTGATCCGGGGGTGACATAATGTGCGACGTCTGCAATCGCGACCCAGATCACGTGCCCGCCGGGGTTCTTGGGATTATCATCGGCATGGGCATAGACGGCATCGTCATGGTCGCGCGCGTCGGACGGGTCGATGGTGAACAGGGGCAGATGGCGCAGGTCATCCCGCCCGTTCAGCCCCGCAGGTTTCTGGCTGTCGGCATCTTCGATCACGTCATCGGGGAAGGCGTCGGGGATGCCGTGCTGATGTATGGCGATCAGGCTGACGGCCTTGGGCGCAGTCGGGTCGCCAAGGCGCGCGACGATCCGTGCGCGCGGCAGGCCCATGCGGGATTTCGGCCCAGATTGCTGGGCTTCAACCAACTCGCCATCCTTGGCGCCTTCTTCAGCGCCCGGATCAACACGCCATTCCTTGTTCGCGCCCTTGTCGATGGGAACAATCCGCCCGCCTTCGGCCCCCACGCGATAGATGCCCAGAATACGGATCGGGTTGGTGCCGATGCGGCGGATCAGACGTGCCTCGTACCCATAGGGCTCGCCTTGCACTTCGGTCATGCGGGCAAGGATGCGCTCGCCCGGTTCCAGCGCAGGGTCCGCGCTTTTCATCACCAAAAGCGCGCGGGGCGCGGCCCCTTCGCCCGCCCATTCCATCGGACTGGCATACAGATCGCCATCGGCGTCGGGGTCATCAACGCGCAACACCGCAACCGGCGGCAGCTTGTCCGCGTCGCGATAGGTCTTGCCGCGCTTGGCCAGATGGCCGTCGGCTTCAAGCTCTTTCAACAGGCGTTTCAGGTCGATGCGGGCTGCCCCTTTGATCCCGAAAGCCCGCGCAATGTCGCGCTTGCCTGTCTGGGTCGGGTTCTCGGAAATCCAGTCAAGAATCTCTTGTTTGCTGGGAATCTGGCTCATGCGAAATAATCCCCGATGATGCGTGAATAAATGGTTTTTAACTGGCCGATTTGCGCAACTTCCACACGTTCGTCGACCTGATGCATAGTTTTACCGACAAGACCGAATTCGACCACCGGGCAATGGTCCTTCACGAACCGGGCATCTGACGTGCCGCCCGTTGTCGACGCTTCTGGTCGTCTACCGATTTCAGCTTCCACCGATGTTGCGACAAGTTCTGATAGCGGACCGGGAGGCGTCACGAAGCTTTCACCGGAAACGGTTGTCGTCATTTCGATATCGACGCCAGTGACCTCACCAATGCGTGTGGCCTTGGATCGAAGCCAGTCGATAAGATCGTCTGAGTGGTGGGCGTCGTTGAACCGGATATTAACCGTCGCCTTGCACTCCGCCGGAATGACATTCGTGGCAGGATTGCCAGTGTCAAAGGTTGTAACAGCGAGCGTCGAGGCGTCGAAATGATCGGTGCCTTTGTCCAACTCGTGCCCGGCGAGGTCTGCAATCAATTGCGCCAGGGCCGGTACGGGGTTGAGTGCGCGGTGCGGATAAGCTGCGTGACCCTGCACGCCACGCGCGGTGAAGTAAGCTGTCATTGAACCGCGCCGCCCGATCTTCATCATCTCGCCCATTTCCTCGGGGCTGGTGGGTTCGCCGACGATGCAGGCGTCCATCTTTTCACCTGTTTGGGCCATCCAATCCAGAATCGCGGTGGTGCCATCAGTGGCGTCGCCTTCTTCATCGCCAGTGATGGTGATGACCAGCGATGCGTTTTCAGGTGCATCTGCCACGAAGTCTATGGCCGCAGCGACCCATGCCGCAACGCCTGATTTCATGTCTGTGGCACCGCGCCCGTAAAGGTATCCGTCCCGTTTCTCGGCCCCGAACGGGTCCACCGTCCAAGCGTTCGCATCGCCCACCGGCACCACATCCGTATGGCCATTAAACCCCAGTGTGCGCGCGTTTCGTGACCCCCACCGGGCAAACAGGTTTGACACGCCGCCCCGGTCGATCCGGGTGCAGGCGAAGCCCGCGTCCGACAACAGTCCCTCAAGAAGCACCAGCGCGCCGCCTTCGTCGGGTGTCACGGACCGGCAGCGGACAAGATCTTGGGTCAGGGCAACGGGGTCGATTGGCGCAGTGCGCTTTTGGGACATGATCAGGGCTCCTTTCCAACCTCTGTAATGTGTCGGCGGGGGCACTGCAATTGGTGGCACGGCTTACCGGGGCTGGACGGAAACGTGTGGTCGCCCTAGTCTTCCGGCTGCTGTTACAAAATCGAGCCCGGAGACCCTTATGAGAAAGCTGCTTTTCCTACTGTTTATTTTGCCCTTGTCGGCGTGTTTCGACGCCGATCTGGATTTCGTTGTGCATGACGATGAAAACGCAACCATGATCGCAAATATGAAAATGGGGGCGGACTTTTATGGTATGATCGCCGCGACGGGCGAAGACCCTTGTGAAGACGGAGTCGGCACACAGAATGATGACGGGTCTTTCAACTGCTTGGTCGAGGAAACGGACACCATCGACAGCTTGATCGCCGAGATGGAAGAAGAAGGCCAAGACGCTGAGGAAAGCAGTGGCGTCAACCCCAATCAGGGCGTGATGATTGAGCGGCTGGAAGGCCCGTTCATCAAGCTGACTTTCGATCTGGTCGAGATGAAAGAGACCGCCTCGGACACTGGTATAGAGCCCTCAATGATGGCGATGATGCTACAAGAGATGAAGGGTCACCGCATTCGCATGACCATCACCGGGGAAGAGATCGTCGAGACCAACGGCCAGCTTTCAAATGACGGCAAGACCGCAGAGATCACAATCCCTCTGACTGCGATGCTTCAGTCCGATGATAGTTTGCCGGATGAGTTCGTGACCATCGTGCGGACCGAATGACCGGGCTTTCAGCTCAGAAAACGCCCGACAACGCCCGGCAGTTCGTCGGGCGTTGTCACATGGGCATTGGCATCTGACAGATCATCATTGCGCCCATAGCCCCAGCCAACCGCAATGAACCGCATCCCCACCGCGCGCGCGGCGTCCAGATCATAATGCCGATCCCCGATCATCACGGAGTTTGCAGGGTCATCGCCCGTCACATCCAACGCATGGGCCAGAAGCGTGCCCTTGTCGTTATTGGTGCCGTCCAGTTCAGGACCGAATTCGTGGGTCATGTGCTTGGCCAGCCCAAAATGGGCCGTGATCTGACGGGCATAGATGTGGGGCTTGGCAGTGGCAATATGCATCGCATGTGTTGCGCCAATGCGCGTCAACGCGTCGGGGATACCGTCGAACACGGTGCAATCATACATGCCGCCACCTTCAGTATAGAAATGCCGGTAATGTTCCAATGCGGCCTTGGGATCGGGTACACCAAGTTTCGCAAAGCTCCACAACAGCGCCGGGCCAATCACCCATTCAAGAGCGTCGGGCGCAGGCGCAGGAAGACCCATTCGTTCAAGTGTCTTGATCACGCTTCCGGTGATGCCGGGCTTGGGATCGGTCAAGGTGCCGTCCAAATCCCAGAAGACTGCACCCATCTAGGTATCCTCGTCAAAGAAAGGCGTCATCTGTGCGACAATCACGCTGTTTTCCTTCAGCGCGCGCCCCATAAGGGTGCGTTCGTCACCGGGGATATCGTGACCTTCGGCCAGCCGTTCATCCAAACTGCCGTATCCGTCCACGTCCAGCGGGGCCAGATCGGCCTGTTTCAGGATCGCGACGGTCTCGCGCACCGCTTCGGCCTCGTCCACGCCGGATGCATAACATACCAGTGCAGCCCCAGTGGCCCCGTTTGGCAACCCGTCGCCATCTTTGCGCCCGACCTGCACTAGCAAGGTATAAACCTGATGCGGCTTTTTCGGTTTCTTGTCGTTGCTCATCCGCAAGGGCTTAGGCCGCATCCGCGCCGGGATCAAGCCTTGCCGGTTCAGGCAGAATACGTGCAGACGGTCGGATGTGACGCGGTGCGGCTCTGTGCGGTCTCGGCGGCGAAACCGATGGCGATCAGGCTGCTAAGCAGAACTATGCGTATCATGTGATCCTCCCAGTTATTGAAGGTGATACGCGGCAGGCCCGGTTTTACGTCACTTTTTCATCGGACAAATGCAAAAAAGGCGCGCCGTACCTTGGCGCGCCTGTTGTTTTTCCCAGCCGTCTGTCGGGTATCAGTCGCGCAACAGTTCGTTGATTCCGGTCTTCGAGCGGGTCTTGGCATCCACCCGCTTCACGATCACAGCGCAATAAAGGTTGATCCCGTTCTTCGACGGCATCGACCCTGCGACGACAACCGAATAGGGCGGTACTTCGCCATACATGACCTTGCCGGTTTCACGATCGACGATCTTGGTCGACTGGCCGATGAAGACGCCCATACCCAGCACAGACCCTTCGCGCACGATGCAGCCCTCGACGACTTCCGAGCGGGCACCGATGAAGCAGTTATCCTCGATGATGGTGGGGCCGGCCTGCATCGGTTCCAGCACACCACCAATACCCACCCCGCCCGACAGGTGGACGTTCTTCCCGATCTGGGCGCAGGACCCAACGGTGGCCCATGTATCAACCATCGTGCCTTCGTCCACATAGGCGCCAAGGTTCACGAAGCTCGGCATCAGGACGACGCCCGGGGCGATGAAAGCCGACTTGCGCACGACGCAGTTTGGCACGGCCCGGAACCCGGCCGCTTTCCATTGATTGTCACCCCAACCCTTGAATTTCGAATCGACCTTGTCCCACCAGCCGCCACCTTGCGGGCCGCCATCTTGCTGTTCCATATCCTTCAGGCGAAAGCCTAACAAAACCGCCTTCTTGGCCCACTGGTTCACATGCCAGTCGCCGTTTTCCTGACGTTGGGCCACACGCAGCCCGCCGCCGTCCAATGCGTTCAACGTATCTTCGATCGCCTCGCGGGTCTCGCCGGTGGTCGCGGGGGTGATCGTATCGCGCGCCTCCCAGGCGGCTTCGATGGCGGCTTCGAGTTGGGCGTTCGACATGGCAAGGCACTCCTTCAACGGGGTTGGGCGATGATCTGTTGAAAAGGTCTTTAAGCTGCATCCCGTTTTTGTGCAATGAAACGCTGCTCTGGTTCTTCGCGGTCAAAGACGATAGCTCTGGCACAAACGCCATTACAACAGGATCACTGCGTATGAACGACGAACGCTCTCACCCTTTTCGCCGCAGCCATCAGGACCGTGAAGCCGCGCACCAGATACCCGACACCCCGCAAACGCGATCGTCGGCTTATCGTCTGGCCTATGACGATCAGGAGTTTCTGTGCCGCGACGAACTGCGCCCCGTTCGGTGGCAGTTGGAGCTGATGAAGCCCGAGCTGTTGATGCAGGAATATGGAGTGGAAAGCACCGTGGTTCTGTTTGGCGGCGCGCGTATTCCCGAACCTGCGAAGAAAGACACGGCGCGGACTGAAACGCTGGCCGACCTGTCGCGCTTTTACGACGAAGCGCGCGAATTCGCGCGGCTGATGACACTGCGATCCAACGCCAATGGGCACCGTGAAAATGTGATCGTCACCGGCGGTGGGCCGGGTGTGATGGAAGCGGGCAACCGCGGCGCGTCGGATGCAGGCGGTGTGTCGGTGGGTCTGAATATTGTATTACCGCACGAACAGGCGCCAAACGAATACGTGACCCCGGACTTGTGTTTCAACTTCCACTATTTCGCGACTCGCAAGATGCATTTCCTGATGCGCGCCGAGGTGATCGCGATCTTCCCGGGCGGCTTTGGAACAATGGACGAGATGTTCGAAAGCCTTACCCTGATCCAGACCGGGCGCATGAAACGTGTGCCGTTCCTGCTGTTCGGCCGCGATTTCTGGACCCGCATCGTAAATTGGGAGGCATTAGCCGACGCAGGCACGATCAGCCCACAAGACCTGGACCTGTTCCGTTTCGTCGAAACCGCGCAAGAGGCGGTCGAAGTGATCGACAGTTGGGGCAAGCCAAGCAAGCGGTCGGATATTCCGGGGCGTTAAATCAGCACACTACAGAGGTCTATTATGTGGGGCGCGCCTTGTCGGCGCCCCTCAAGAAAATCGAACTTTGAGGCGTGTGAGCATCGTACTTGACCACGGTAGAAAAATATAGCTGATCAGCATCACATTGATCGAAATAAGTAAGACAGTGCGCCCGAAGGGGGGAAACGTCGCAGGCAGCAGAAAATCGGCTAGATAACCCAAGACAGCCCCGTTGAGGACGATCCAGAAAATCAGGATTACCACGATCTCGAACTTGCTTGTCTTTGGCGCGGGGCCAAGCAGGGGGGCAAGCTCGTCAAACTGAATGTGGTTCGTTGTTTCGTGCGGATAGGCGTCCAGAATCTCCAAATGTTTCTTACGCTCGTCCGATGCTTCCCACCGCTTAAGGTTCTTGTCGGAATCGAAGGCAAAGACATTAACCAGCTCGCAGTACCCCTGATCATGTGAAAGGTGATTTTGATCGCCCAGATATCCGGGCTGCTTGGCCGCGACTTTCTGCAAGTCTCTGAGTGATTGCATGATGTCGTTCTCAAGTTCTTGTCGGAACCGTCGAATGATGATCGACACGATGGGACGCGGTTTGTTTGGCATGTCAAAGCACCCTTTTGCCGCCGTGTTTAAAGCGAGCGTCCGTTTGAATGGCCGAAGAATGACAGGTTTTCATCGCTGGAGACGGTCAACCTTCCAAGCCTGCCTCGGCCTCGATCTGGCGTTTTGATTTCCGCGCACGTTCAGTTTCGGACTTCAACTGCCCGCAGGCGGCCATGATATCCTCGCCGCGCGGGGTGCGGATGGGGCTGGCATAACCGGCTTTGTAGATGATGTCGGCAAAGGCGCGAATACGGTTGTTTGAACTGCGCGTATAAGGCGATCCGGGCCATTCGTTGAAGGGGATCAGGTTGACCTTCGCGGGAATGCCTTTCAGGTGTTCAACCAAGCGGCGGGCGTCGTCGTCCGTGTCGTTCACGCCGTTCAGCATGACATATTCAAACGTGATACGTTCCGAGTTCGACAGGCGCGGGTATTCGCGCAGCGCGTTCAGCAATGTCTCGATATTCCAGCGTTTGTTGATCGGCACCAGTTTGTCGCGCACCTCGTCCGTGGTCGCGTGGAAGCTAACCGCCAGAAGACATCCAATTTCCTCGGCAGTGCGGGCGATTTCGGGCACGACGCCCGATGTGGACAGGGTAATACGGCGGCGCGACAACTGGATACCTTCGGCGTCCATCGCGATGTTCATGGCGTCGCGCACGTTTTCAAAGTTGTAAAGCGGCTCGCCCATGCCCATCAGGACGATGTTCGACAGAAGGCGGGTTTCATCCTTGGGGGCGCCGGGTTCGGGCCATTCGTCCAAATCGTCGCGCGCGACCATGATCTGCCCGACAATCTCGGCCGAGGTCAGATTACGCACCAGTTTTTGCGTGCCCGTGTGGCAGAATGAACAGGTCAGCGTGCATCCGACCTGAGAGCTGATGCACAGCGTTCCCCGACCTTCTTCGGGGATATAGACGACCTCGACCTCGTGCCCGCCGGCGATGCGGACAAGGTATTTGCGGGTTCCGTCCTCAGACACTTTTCGGGTCACGACCTCGGGGATCTCGATCACGAAGTGTTCGGCCAGCAACGCGCGATAGGCTTTGGCAAGGTTCGTCATGACATCGAAGTCACGCACGCCCCATTGGTAAATCCATTGCCAGACTTGCCCGGTGCGCATCTTCGCCTGTTTTTCAGGTGTGCCCACAGAAATCAACGCATCACGCAATTGGTCACGCGTCAGGCCCACGAGGTTGCGTTTGCCACCTTCGTCGGTCTTGCGGGGGATGGTCATAACATCCTGAGTGATCGGGGTTGTGGGGTCCATGGCGCGTTCCAATCTATGCAAGGCGACAGCTTATAGTCCAGCAAACAGGACTTGTCACGCCATGGATCGCGCCATGGCGTGTCAGATTGTCGTGATCCGTGGATGGATCAGTTGCTGCAGCGTTTGCCAGCTTCGTCGACGGCCGCAGTAAAGCCCAGAAGGCTGAACGTGTCTTGCGTTTTTGTGCCGCGTGCACTTTGTGCAGTTGCAATCGCGCTGGCGCCGCGCTTCATGGCTGCGATGATCTTGGCGTCATCGTCCTTTGACGCCGACCACGCCCATTCACCATCAGTGAACAGTTGGAAGATGGTTTCACCGATCTTCAGTTCCACAGTGGACCCGTCGGCGAAGGGATAGCCGCCGGTAAACGACACTTCGCCCTTCACATCTCCGCTTGGGCGGTAGCTGACAAACAGCAGGATATCGCCCCGTTTCACCGCGACCGACCGGCCGTTCTTGGTGTTTACCGTTTCTTTCGGGCTCGAAACGCTCCAACATTCTTTGGGGCTGTCTTCTACAAACACGCTCCAATCCGTGTTTGCAGCGACCCGGTTCGAGCTTTCCTGAGCGAAAACGCCCGTTGCCGTTAGCGACAGGCCCAGTGCGCAAATTGCGCCTGAAATCATTCGTTTCATGTCTAACACAGCCTCCAGCTGCCTCTGCCTCAAGCCCTTGCGTGTCCCAACCGTCTGCCGCGGCCCTTGACTGTTGCGCTTGGGTCGTTTCCAAGTCTGTTTCCGAAGTTTAGCGCGAAAAGCGCGTGTATTAAAAGCCCCTGCGGCGGATTTTCGCGCGTTTGTTGGGAAAGGAGCAACCGATGGGCCAATCAGAACGTCTTGTTGAGGTTTGGAGGGGCGATATCCTTGAAAGCCAGCATTGTGGCCATGCGGTTGTCTGCAACGCCAAGGGCGAAATCGTTGAAGGGTGGGGTGATCCCGATCAGGTGATCTTGCCGCGGTCATCAGCCAAGATGTTGCAGGCGTTGCCGTTGGTGGAAAGTGGGGCTGCGGATGCGGCGGGGCTGTCGAGCGAACAACTGGCGCTGTCTTGTGCCAGCCACCAAGGCGCTGCGATCCATACCGAACGCGTGACCCGCTGGCTGGCGGATATGAATCTTGGCAACGATGATCTGCTATGTGGACCGCAGATGCCGGCGGACAGCGACGCAAAGAACGGGTTGATAAAGACCGATCAAAGCCCGTGTCGTATACACAATAATTGTTCTGGTAAGCACGCCGGGTTCCTGACACTTAGCCGCCATTTGGGTGCAGGCGCGAATTATGTTGATCTGGATCATCCGGTTCAGAAGGCGATCAAGGCCGCGTTTGAGGAGATAACGCGGGAAAACAGTCCCGGTTACGGCGTTGACGGCTGTTCGGCGCCAAATTTCGCCTCGACGCTGGCCGGTATGGGGCGGGCCATGGGAACGTTTGCGGGGGCAAAATCAGAAGGTAGCAGACGTCAGACCGCCATCGTCCGCTTGCGCGAGGCAATGATGCTGCACCCTGAACTGGTGGCAGGCGAGACGCGCGCCTGTACCGAGTTGATGCGGGCTGCACCCGGCAAAATCGCCGTGAAAACCGGGGCCGAGGCGTTTTTCGTCGCAATCTTGCCTGAACAGGAGCTTGGCGTTGCGCTGAAGGTCACGGATGGGGCAACACGAGCGTCGGAATGTGCGATTGCGACGATCCTGGTGCGGCTTGGTGTGTTGGATGCAGGAGATCCGATGGTAAAAAAGCGGATGAACCCTGTTGTGAAAAACTTTGCCGGGTTGGACACGGGCGAAATTCGGCCGAGTGAGGTTTTGTTGAAGGGGTAAGGGGCTTTGCCCCTCTGCGCTGCGCGCATTCACCCCAGGATATTTGGGGCCAGAAGAAACCGGTCAGAGTAGGTCTGTGATCAATTTCAGGGCCATTGCGGTCGAGGCAAAGACCAGAAGCGGCTTGATGAGTTTTGCGCCGATTCGCGAGGCGAGGTTCGAGCCAAGATAGGCACCTGCGAGCTGGGCCGCGCCCATGGCCAGGCCGATGACCCAGAGGGGCGACAAGACGATCAGAAAGCCCAGTAGTGCTCCGACATTTGATGCGAAGTTCAGAAGTTTTGTGTGGGCGGTTGCTTTCAGGATACCGTGGCCCGCCATGGCGACATAGGCGAGCATAAAGAACGCGCCTGTACCGGGGCCCAATAACCCGTCATAGAAACCGATCAGCGGGACAAAGGTCAGTGCGAATACGGCAGGGGGCAGCCGTTGCTGGCGATCTGTGTCGTCAAGCCCTGGTTTGAGTGCGAAAAAAAGTGCTATGGCGACCAAGAGGACGGGCAGGACCCAGCGGATCAGATCGGTCGGCAGCGCATTGACAGACAGGGCACCGAAGAGGGCCGCAGCGAAGGACAGGACGGCGGGTTTCAATTGCCTGAGAAGGTTTACATGTCCTGCGCGGGCATAGTTGATCGCTGCCATCCCCGCACCGAACAGCCCTTGCACCTTGTTGGTGGCCAGCGCCGTTACGGGGGGCACACCCGCCAGTAAAAGTGCGGGGACGGTGATCAGCCCGCCGCCGCCTGCGATGCTGTCGACGAAGCCTGCGATAAATGCGGCGGCCAGCAGAAACAGGATGATTTCGGTTGATGGTTCAAACACCGGCGAACTCGGTTTTCGCATAGCCCTGAATGTACAGAAGCGCGGTCAGATCCCCGTGATTGATGCGAATGTCACATTGCGCAGCAACCGAAGGTTTGGCGTGCAGCGCGACGCCTGCTCCGGCTAGTTTCAGCATTCCAAGGTCGTTGGCGCCGTCGCCGACCGCCATCACGTCATCATAGGTCAGGCCCAGCCGTGCTGTGATGTCTTTCAGAGCGCCGACTTTCGCCTCGCGTCCCAGAATGGGCAGGCCGACCTTGCCGGTCAGCTTGCCGCCGTCAACCAGCAGTGTATTTGCGCGATTTTCGTCGAAGCCAAGGGTAGCTGCGACATGGGCCGTGAACGCAGTGAAACCGCCCGACACCAGCGCGGCATATGCCCCGTTCGCCTTCATGGTAGCCAACAGGGCCTGCCCGCCGGGCATCAGGGTGATGCGTGTGTCCAGCACTTTTGCGATCACCGTTTCGGGCAGGTCTGTCAGCAACTCCACCCGTTCGCCCAGTGCGCCTTCAAAGTCCAGTTCGCCATTCATTGCGCGGGCAGTAATATCTTTCACACGTTCGCCCACTCCGGCCAGATCCGCCAGTTCATCGATGCATTCCTGCTGGATCATGGTCGAATCCATATCCGCCAAAAGCATCTTCTTGCGCCGACCCCGGTCTGGTTGGATGACCAAATCAACGCCTACCGTTTGAAGATCGGCCCAGACATTCCAGCGATTGTCGGGCATCCGGGGCAAGGTGAACTCGGCGGCTTCGTCCGGGGCCAGCCACTGCGCCGCGCCGCCGCCCCACGCGTTGCGCAGGTTTTCAACCAGTGCGGGGTCGAGATGTGGGCTGCTGGGTGCCGTTAGAAGGGTTGTGGTGAACATAATCTGGATCCGTTACAAATACTTCTCTTTTTGCTTTTCGATCATCGCAAGAAGCGGCGCGCGCCGTTTTCCGACTTTGGAGATAAGTGTCGGATGCTCCGCGCGGAACCGTTCCGCAAATTCTCGGCCTTTGGTGCCGGGAAGTTTGGTGTGAAGTTCTGCGATTTGACCACCGGGTACGGGCAGGCCTATTCTTGACGCCAGAAGCCCCGTCGTGCGTTCCGGACCAAGTTTGTTCGTCATCTCGTATGAAAAACGAAACGTATCTAAATCAGCACGTTTGATCAGGGCTTCGGTGCGCGCCTCCATCCACATAACCCGTTTGATTATTGATGCTATTTGGGAGGCGTCGTACACAAACGCCTGTTCGGCATGTTCCAGCGTTGCTTGATCGGCTGTGGGTGCGTGGGGCACCTGTGTTTGAACCAGCCGCGACCCGGACACTGCTTGCGCGATGATGTCTTCGCGCATCAGCCAAGCCGTGTGATCCGGTTTTACGATCGACAAAAACCTATCCCCCGTCCGAAAGGCAATGGCGAGCTGTTTATAGGTATTCTCGAACCCGAAATGCCCGCCTCGTTGCCGATGGCGCTGAATAAGATCGACATATTCTTTCAGCGAGCGTGCTGAGTGCCGTTGCGCGATCTGGTCCATGAAATACTCGTTGAAGAACTCGCCGGGATGGTTTGACAGTTTGGCGTCTCCGATCAATCGCGTGACTCGGGTGCTGCCGCTGCGGGGTGTGAAGAAGATCGTATAAAGATTATCGGGCGTGGGCATGGCCATGATGCGGTCTACCAGATCTTGGTCGAACGCGTCGTGTCGAAAGTAGCTGCGCCTGCGCCTTAACAAGTCCAGAAAAAGGCGGGCCTTGGCTATTGGCATGTGGAGCTTCCTATTTGGCCATCGCACAATGATTTCTTTCGGCCCTAAGCTGCAAAGCCGCCATCATCATATTTTTCTGTCGAAAGTTTCCGATCGTAAACTGCTGGCGCCATATACCGGCGCTAGGCGCGGCTATAGCGACATTTTTGATCTTGTGCCAGACGCATTTGCCACTTACTTCGGTCCGTGGGACACCCCTCCCCAACGAGGGGCTTATATCTGGAAGGGTATCATGACTGATATTTCTCAACCGGTCACGCGGCCGGAAAATCCGCGTTTTTCTTCTGGCCCCTGCGCCAAACCCCCCACATGGACATTGGATGTATTGTCGGACGCTGCTCTTGGCCGTTCGCATCGCGCGGCCATTGGCAAAGACAAGCTGAAAGCCGCGATTGAAGGCACCCGCGAGGTGCTTGGCATTCCGGCGGATTACAAGATCGGCATCGTTCCCGCGTCAGACACCGGCGCGGTCGAAATGGCGATGTGGTCGCTTTTGGGCGCGCGCGGGGTCGAGGTTCTGGCTTGGGAAAGCTTCGGTGCGGGCTGGGTGACGGATGTGACCAAGCAGTTGAAGCTGGATGCCGTGACCAAGACCGCCGATTACGGCGAACTGCCCGACTTGGCGTCGGTCGATTTCACCAATGACGTTGTCTTTACTTGGAACGGCACCACGTCCGGCGTGCGCGTGCCGAATGGTGACTGGATTCCAGCGAACCGCGAGGGACTGACCATTTGCGATGCGACCTCGGCGGCGTTTGCGATGGATCTGCCGTGGGATAAGCTGGATGTGACCACGTTCAGCTGGCAGAAAGTACTGGGCGGCGAGGCGGCACATGGCATCTTGATCCTGTCGCCGCGCGCAGTTGAGCGGTTGGAAAGTTACACCCCTGCCTGGCCCCTGCCGAAAATTTTCCGCCTGACCAAGGGTGGCAAGCTGATCGACGGCATCTTTACCGGCGCAACCATTAACACGCCCTCCATGCTGGCGGTCGAGGATTATCTGTTCGCGCTGGATTGGGCACGTTCGGTTGGTGGATTGGAAGGCCTGATCCATCGTGCCGATGCCAACACCAAAGCCATCGCTGATTTCGTCGAGATGCGCGATTGGATCGACTTTCTGGCCCATGACCCGGCGACGCTGTCGAACACGTCCGTGTGTCTGAAGTTCACTGATGACCGCATCAAGGACGGCGCGGCCTTTGCCAAAGCTGTCGCTAAGCGGTTGGAGGCTGAAGGCGTGGCGCTGGATATTGGCGCGTATCGCGATGCACCCGCAGGCTTGCGCATCTGGTGTGGCGGCACGGTCGAAACGTCGGATATTGAAGCCCTGATGCCGTGGCTCGACTGGGCTTTCAACGTCGAGATTTCGGCGCAATAAATTTCCGCCCTGCGCCATCTGCGCGGGGCTTCCCCAATTCATCTTTGTGAAAAGGACCAGACACATGGCCCCCAAAGTACTCGTATCCGACAAACTGTCCGAAACCGCTGTCCAGATATTCCGTGATCGCGGGATTAACGTCGACTTCGAACCCGCGCTGGGCAAGGACAAGGACGCTTTGCTTGCCAAGATCGGTGACTATGACGGTCTTGCGATCCGCTCGGCGACGAAAGTGACGGACAAACTCCTTGAAGCGGCGCAGAACCTGAAAGTGGTCGGTCGTGCCGGGATCGGCACCGACAATGTTGATAAAACAGCCGCGTCCAAGAAAGGCGTGATCGTGATGAACACGCCGTTCGGCAACATGATCACCACCGCCGAACACGCGATTGCGATGATGTTCGCGGTCGCGCGTCAGATCCCCGAAGCTTCCGTCTCGACCCACGCGGGTAAATGGGAGAAGTCAAAATTCATGGGGGTCGAACTGACCAACAAGACGCTGGGTGTAATCGGCGCGGGCAACATCGGCGGCATCGTATGCGACCGCGCGTTGGGCTTGAAGATGAAGGTCATCGCCTATGACCCCTTCCTGAGCGAAGATAAGGCGAACAGCATGGGCGTTGAAAAGGTCGAGTTGGATGACCTTCTGAAACGCGCCGACTTCATTACTCTCCATGTCCCGCTGATCGAGCAGACACGCAACATCCTGAGCCGTGAAAACCTCGCGAAAACCAAGAAGGGCGTTCGCATCATCAACTGTGCCCGTGGCGGTTTGGTGGACGAAGAAGCCTTGGCGGACTTGCTGAAATCGGGTCACGTGGCTGGGGCGGCGTTTGACGTGTTTGCCGAAGAACCGGCGACCGAGAACCCGCTGTTCGGTCTGCCCAACGTGGTTTGCACCCCGCATTTGGGCGCTGCGACGACCGAGGCGCAGGAAAACGTGGCATTGCAGGTGGCCGAGCAGATGTCGGATTACCTGCTGACGGGCGCTGTGCAAAACGCGCTGAACATGCCATCGGTCACAGCCGAAGAAGCCAAGGTGATGGGACCGTGGATCAAGCTGGCCGAGCATTTGGGTGCGTTCGTCGGGCAGATGACGGACGAGCCGATCACGGCTGTGAACATTCTTTACGATGGTGTCGCGTCGGAAATGAACCTGAAGGCCCTGGACTGTGCCGTTTTGGCGGGCCTGATGAAACCGGTTCTTCCTGATGTGAACATGGTATCCGCGCCCGTCGTGGCGGCGGATCGGGGAATTAAAACCTCGACCACCACGCAGGCTAAGGGCGGAGCGTTCGACGGCTATATCAAACTGACGGTTGTGACGGAAAGCCGCGAACGATCTGTTGCGGGAACGGTGTTTTCTGACGGAAAGCCGCGTTTCATCCAGATCAAAGGCATCAATATCGACGCCGAGATTGGTCGTCATATGCTTTACACCACCAATAACGACGAGCCGGGCATCATTGGCGCATTGGGCAATACGATGGGCAAGCATGGCGTGAACATCGCGAACTTTACGCTGGGTCGCAAAGATACTGGCGGCGATGCCATCGCACTTCTTTACGTCGATGACCGGACGCCCGATACGGTGTTGAACGCGCTGTGTGATACCGGGATGTTCAACGCCGTAAAGCCGCTTGAATTCAACATCTGATCGCGATGAAGATCATACGAAAGCCCCGGTCCTATGCCGGGGCTTTCCTTTTTTGTCTGTCCGTCTAACTTGGCGACGAAGAGGGGAATTTTCATGCGAGCATACGCGATTGGAGATATTCACGGGCAGCTTGACCGACTGCGCGCCGCGCACGGGCTGATCGCGCAGGACCGTGCGCGCACCGGCGATGCGTCGGCGCCCGTTGTCCATGTTGGCGATCTAGTGGATCGCGGCCCCGACAGCCGCGGCGTGATTGACCATCTTCTTGATGGCCGCGCGCGGGGCGAAAACTGGGTGACGCTGAAGGGCAATCACGACCGCATGATGGCGATGTTCTTGCGCGACCCGTCAATGGTGGACCCCCATCTACTGGTCGGCCACAACTGGCTGCACCCACGCATTGGCGGGGTCCGTACAATGGAAAGCTACGGGGTCGAGGTGCCCGAAGACATCCGTATGTATCAGTTGCACCCAACTGCCCGTGCCGCTGTGCCAGCCGCCCATCACGCGTTTCTTGAACACCTGCCTGCCATGCACCGGTTGGGCGATTTGTGTTTTGTCCACGCTGGCATCCGCCCCGGTGTGCCGCTGGACGCGCAGTCCGAGGATGACCTGTGCTGGATTCGCAAGCCGTTTCATGTATCGACAGCGGACCACGGCGCGCTAATCGTTCATGGTCATACACCGGTGGATAAGGTGACGCATTACGGCAACCGACTGAATATCGACACCGGTGCGGGGCATGGAAAAGCATTGTCTGCCGTGGTGATCGAGGGGCGTGAGGCTTGGTTGCTGACCAGTGAAGGGCGGGTCGCGGTACATCAGGCGCACGGCTGAGGGGTTGACGCTATTTCAGCGCGTCCAGTCGGTTGAACCAGTCTATATCCTCGATCGTGACCCAGCCGGACACGATGACGCCTGCAACAACCGCCCAGATGGCGGTGCCGATGATCGTGACGATGACCAATGTGCGTTTCAGCCGAAAATTTGTCGGTGCGCCTGCATGGGTGCCGGGCACCACCTTGCCTTCGTCCCCTTGGGTGCGTCGGCCGATTGGCAGCACCACGAACATGGTCACGAACCAGATCACCACATAAAGAACGATGGCGGCGGTGATGTTCATCAGACTTGCTCCAGTTCGACCAGCGTGCCGTTGAAGTCCTTGGGATGCAGAAACAGAACAGGTTTGCCGTGTGCGCCGATCTTGGGCTCTCCGGTCCCCAGAACGCGCGCGCCTGCGTCTTGAAGCTTGTCGCGGGCGGCGATGATGTCGTCGACCTCGTAACAGATATGATGAATGCCGCCGGCTGGGTTTTTTTCAAGAAACCCGGCGATGGGCGAGCTTTCACCAAGCGGATGCAGCAGTTCGATCTTGGTGTTGGGCAAGGTGATGAAGACGACCGTGACGCCGTGATCGGGTTCGTCTTGGGGTGCGCCGACCTCGGCCCCCAATGTGTCGCGATATTGCACGACGGCGGCGTCCAGATCCGGCACGGCTATCGCTACGTGATTCAGGCGTCCGATCATTTCATTTATCTCCGTTCAATCTTGACTAGGTTATGCCGGGGTTGCGTCGTTCGGGCAAGTGCTGCGCCGCCGCAATCACGAATCCGACAGCTACGCGTGTGGGTTTAACCGATTGTTAGGCAGTTTTCGTTCAAGTTGGTCGCCGAAAGGAGAGAACCGATGAGCGATGATCTTGAACAACTGATGATGAGGCCCATCCCGACCCCTGACCGTCCCCTTCAGGGGTTGACGGTTCTGGTTGTCGAAGACAGCCGCTTTGCGTCCGAGGCGATCCGGCTTTTGAGCCTGCGATCAGGCGCACGCATCCGCCGGGCCGATAGCCTGCGCGCCGCGTACCGACATTTGCAGGTCTATCGCCCGTCGATTGTCATTGTAGATATGGGGCTGCCGGACGGGTTCGGCGCGGATCTGATCGCAGAACTGGCAGCCGATCCGGTCCGCGTTCCCGTTCTTCTGGGGATGAGCGGGGATGACGCCAACCGCGCAGCCGCCATTGATGCGGGTGCCGATGGGTTCTTGGCAAAGCCTGTCGACAGCCTTGCGGTCTTTCAAAGCAGCATCTTGGCTGTCCTGCCACCGCCCGAAGGGTCGCGCACCCTTCGTTTGTTATCGCAAGAGGTGATAGAATCGGATGATATCGCCTTCCAAGATGATCTTAGCCATGCGGTCGCACTGGTGCGAAAGGGTGCCGATGGACCGACGCAGGACTATCTTGCGCAATTTCTGGGCGGGGTCGCGCGCAGCGCCCACGATAACCCGCTAGAGGTCGCCGCCACCCGATTGGCGCAATCCCGCGCCGAAGGGCGAAAGACCAGCGCAGATCTGGAACGGGTCAAGGGCTTGTTACAGGATCGGTTGGCCGAGCGACAGGTCTTGTAATCGGCGAAAGGCGCGGCGCACGCCCGGACAAGTCGATCCGGCCCTCTTACGGTTGACGTTGCGTCGCCCTACCCACTGCCGCGAAAATGCCTCTGCCCTGCACGAAATTGGCCGCAGGGCACCTCAATTCCGCCCAATTCCAATGGGAAAACAACATCAGACGGGGTGAGAAGAGTATTAAGACGAGGGTTGTATTATGAAAAACCTGATTAAACGTTTTGCTGATGATGAGTTTGGTAATGCTGTGATTGACTGGACTGTTTTAGTCTCTGGTGCGGCCATGTTGGTCGTTGCACTGGTTTTGACTGTGGCCTGACGAAAGGGCCGGTTAAACGATCTGGCAGTTAATACGCCTAATACCCGTCCGGTAATAAGTATCGTGACAAGAGTGCTTTTCGACGAGCTGCCGTCGAAACAAGGGTGCGTGTGGTTCACACGCACCCTTTCGTTATTCCGAACCTGCGGCGCCACCGCGTGCGGGCAATTATTCCTGCGGGATCACGCGCAAATGTAATTCGCGCAACTGTTCGTTCTGCGGTTCGCTGGGCGCGTTCATCATCAGATCTTCGGCGCGTTGATTCATCGGGAACATCATCACCTCGCGGATGTTGTCCTCATCCGCCAGCAGCATCACGATCCGGTCCACTCCGGCGGCGCAACCACCATGCGGGGGCGCGCCGTATTGGAAGGCGTTGACCATACCGCCGAACCGCTTACGCACCTCGTCTTCGCCGTAGCCTGCCAGTTCAAAGGCCTTGAACATGATTTCGGGCTTGTGGTTCCGAATGGCCCCAGAAACCAGTTCATAGCCGTTGCAGGCCAGATCATACTGGAAGCCCTTCACATCCAACGGATCGCCTTCCAACGCCGCCATCCCGCCTTGCGGCATCGAGAAGGGGTTGTGGTCGAAGTCCAGCTTGCCGGTTTCATCATCCATCTGGAAGATCGGGAAATCCACGATCCAGGCAAAGGCGAAACGGTCTTTGTCGGTCAGGCCCAACTCGTCGCCGATGACGGTGCGCGCACGTCCCGCGACGGCCTCGAACGCCTTGGGCTTGCCACCCAGGAAGAACGCGGCGTCGCCAATACCCAGGCCCAGTTGCTGGCGGATCGCCTCGGTCCGTTCGGGGCCGATGTTCTTGGCCAATGGCCCAGCGGCTTCCATGCCACCTTCGACTTCGCCCGATTTCAGCTTGGCCTGGGCTTCTTTGACCTTGATGCCCAGTTCCTGCGCGACCGAGTCTGCTGTTTTCTCGCGCCAGAAGATATACCCCATGCCGGGCAGACCTTCCTGTTGCGCAAATTTGTTCATCCGATCACAGAATTTGCGCGACCCGCCGGTTGGGGCGGGAATGGCGCGGATTTCGGTGCCGTCCTGTTCCAAGAGGCTCGCAAAGATCGCAAAGCCCGAACCGCGAAAATGGTCTGACACGATCTGCATCTTGATCGGGTTGCGCAGGTCAGGCTTGTCGGTGCCATACCAAAGTGCTGCGTCCTTATAGGAAATCTGCGGCCAGTTCTGGTCGACTCTGCGGCCTCCGCTAAACTCTTCAAACACACCGCGCAACACCGGCTGGATCGTGTCAAACACGTCCTGCTGGGTGACAAACGACATCTCCATATCAAGTTGATAGAAATCAGTCGGCGAGCGGTCGGCGCGCGGGTCTTCGTCGCGGAAGCACGGCGCGATCTGGAAATACTTGTCGAACCCGGCGACCATCATCAGCTGCTTGAACTGCTGGGGGGCTTGCGGCAGTGCGTAGAACTTTCCCGGATGCAAACGCGACGGCACAAGGAAATCCCGCGCGCCTTCTGGGCTGGATGCGGTGATGATCGGCGTCTGATATTCACGGAAACCCTGTTCCCACATCCGCTTGCGCATGGATGCAACAACGTCCGCGCGCAACGTCATGTTGTTCTGCATCACCTCGCGGCGCAGATCAAGGAAACGGTATTTCAACCGCGTTTCTTCCGGGTATTCCTGATCGCCAAATACCATCAACGGCAGTTCGTCCGACGCGCCCAGAACCTCAAGATCGCGCACGAAAACCTCAATCTCGCCGGTTGGGATTTTGTCGTTCACCAAATCTGCATCGCGGGCCTTTACGGTGCCATCGATGCGAATACACCATTCGGCGCGGAGTTTCTCGACCTCGGTAAAGACGGGGCTGTCGGGGTCGCACAAAACTTGCGTGATGCCATAATGGTCGCGCAGATCAATGAACAAGATGCCTCCATGATCGCGAATCCGGTGGACCCACCCAGACAGGCGCACCGTGTCGCCAACATTCGATTTGTTCAGTTCAGCGCAAGTATGGCTGCGAAAAGCGTGCATTGGATGCCCCCAAGAGCGGTTCATATGTATCGCGCCGATACACCTGCCTTGGCGCGCAAAGTCAAGTGTGCGGTGGGCACTATTCACGCGGTTTGGGTGGCCATCGCGTCGCGGCGGCGTAAATAAAGCCACAATCCCATTATGACGACGATCGAAACATAGCCATCGACCGCATAGTGGTAGCCGGTATAGATGGACATATACAGGATCGCCGCCACCCCGACCAACGCGAGGGGAAGGGTATAACGCCACCGTTCATAAATATAGATCGCCGTCAGCGTGGCGACGGACACATGAACGCTTGGGAATGCCGATATCCCCGAACCTTGGGCCTGATCCAGTTCCGTATATACAAACCACAGACTTTCCTGAGTTGTCCGGATGGATTGCATATTCGGTCCGATCGGCAGGAACGCGGTGGGCAGGGCCGCGAATTGATCGCCCCCATACAGGCGGTCAAAGAAAATTGGACCAGCAGACATGCCCGTTAGAGCCAGAAAGTTTCCGACGATGATCCACGCCGAGACATATAGGATCAATATACGATGAACCCGTATTTTGTCGCTGTCCAAAGTCGCCAACGCAACCGGTAACATGATCGCCGGCCACATCCACCCGTAAAGGTAAACGCCAGCCAGCCACTCTGTTGGCAACACCGCGCCCCAATCGTGGGCCAGGATCCAAGGCGCGGTTCCAAAATGTAGAAACACATCAGCATTGGCAAAGGCCGGGTCGGCATAGAAGGGAACAATGTAAGGCATCGCGGTCTTCGAGATCAAGAAAGCGGCCTGGAAATATGCCGTTGCGATTGTCGCTTTGAACGCATCTAGAATGGTGTCGCGCGGGGCTTTTGTGTGAAAGATCGCGTTACCGATCAGTCCGAAACAGACGAACGTGAATGTCAGAAAAAACAGCAACATTACGGCCCCGCCCATCAGGCGTACAACCTCGCCGACCGCTTCTGGCGCGTTGTCGCGAAAAATGAATGCAATCAGGGTTGCAAGTGCAAAATAGCACAAACTGAATTTTAGAAACTGGTTCATTAACGTGATAACAGGGCCTTCAGGAGCATTTTTGTTTACCGCCCCGCTGATTGTTTGGCAAATAAGAAACATCCTTGAAGCATAGGTTAGCATCACTTTCTTGGCCCTCAAGGCATCGTGGCTATTGCACCTTCGCGAAGCATCTCTATAACCCACGACAATTTGCGCGCGGGCGAGAATCCCGGCCGCGATCCAGTCTGCTGATGGGGGTCACTATGCCTAAAAGAACCGATATCAACTCAATCATGATCATCGGCGCGGGGCCCATCATTATTGGGCAGGCGTGCGAATTCGACTATTCCGGTGCCCAAGCGTGCAAGGCTTTGCGCGAAGAAGGGTATCGGGTGATTTTGGTCAACTCGAACCCTGCGACGATCATGACTGATCCCGATATGGCGGACGCGACCTATATCGAGCCGATTACTGCGGATGTCGTCACCAAGATTATCGAGAAAGAACGCCCCGACGCGCTTCTGCCGACAATGGGTGGGCAGACCGGCTTGAACACGGCGCTTGAACTGGACGATCTGGGCGTTCTCGACAAGTTTAATGTCGAACTGATCGGCGCCAAGCGCGACGCCATCGAAATGGCCGAGGACCGCAAGCTGTTTCGTGAAGCGATGGACCGGTTAGGTATCGAAAATCCGAAAGCCACCATCGCCAACACGATGCAGGAATGTCTGGATGCGATTGATTATGTCGGCCTGCCCGCGATCATCCGCCCGGCCTTCACCTTGGGCGGCACCGGTGGTGGCGTGGCGTATAACCGCGAAGAATACGAGCATTACTGCCGCACGGGTCTGGACGCTTCGCCCGTCAGCCAGATTCTGATCGACGAAAGCCTGCTGGGCTGGAAAGAGTTCGAGATGGAGGTGGTGCGCGACACCGCCGACAACGCGATCATCGTCTGTTCCATCGAAAACGTGGACCCGATGGGCGTGCACACTGGCGACTCGATCACCGTGGCGCCGGCGCTGACGTTGACCGACAAGGAATACCAGTTGATGCGCACGCACTCGATCAACGTGCTGCGCGAGATTGGCGTGGAAACCGGTGGGTCGAACGTGCAATGGGCGGTGAACCCCGAAGACGGCCGCATGGTGGTGATCGAGATGAACCCGCGCGTGTCGCGGTCGTCCGCGCTGGCGTCCAAAGCCACCGGCTTCCCGATCGCCAAGATCGCCGCGAAACTGGCCGTGGGCTATACGCTGGATGAGCTGGACAATGACATCACCAAGGTTACGCCCGCATCGTTTGAACCAACCATCGACTATGTCGTCACCAAGATCCCGCGGTTTGCGTTCGAGAAATTCCCAGGCGCCAAGCCGGAACTGACCACAGCAATGAAATCGGTGGGCGAGGTCATGTCGATCGGTCGCACCATCCACGAAAGCTTGCAAAAGGCGCTGGCTTCGATGGAAACCGGCCTGACCGGGTTCGACGAAATCGACATCCCCGGCGCGCCGGATCAGGCCGCGATCATCAAGGCGATTTCCGAACAACGCCCCGACCGCATTCTGAAGATCGCACAAGCCATGCGTTTCGGCATGTCGAACGAGGATATTCAGGCCTGCACCGCCTTTGACCCGTGGTTCCTGGCCCGTATCCGCGAAATCATCGAGGCCGAAGCCGCCATCAAGGAAAGTGGCCTGCCGTCGGACGAGGCTGGTCTGCGCAAACTCAAGATGATGGGCTTCACCGATGCGCGCTTGGCCAAACTGACTGGCTTCAAGGAAAGCGATGTGCGCAACGCCCGCCGCAAGGTTGGTGTGAACGCGGTGTTCAAACGCATCGACACTTGCGCGGCCGAGTTTGAGGCCCAGACGCCTTACATGTATTCGACCTATGAGGCCCCGATGATGGGCGATGTCGAATGCGAGGCGCGCCCGTCCGACCGCAAGAAAGTGGTTATTCTGGGTGGCGGTCCGAACCGGATCGGGCAGGGGATCGAGTTTGATTACTGCTGCTGCCACGCCTGTTTCGCGCTGACCGACGCGGGTTATGAAACGATCATGGTCAACTGCAACCCCGAAACTGTATCGACCGACTATGACACCTCGGACCGGCTGTATTTCGAGCCGCTGACCTTCGAACATGTGATGGAGATCCTGACGAAAGAACAGGAGAACGGGACGCTGCATGGCGTGATCGTTCAGTTCGGCGGTCAGACGCCCCTGAAGCTGGCCAACGCGTTGGAAGCCGAGGGCGTTCCGATCCTTGGCACCACGCCCGATGCTATCGACTTGGCCGAAGATCGTGAACGGTTCCAGGCGCTGGTCAACCAGTTGGATCTGAAGCAACCGAAGAACGGTATTGCGTCGACCGACGCCGAAGCGCTGGCAATCGCCGAAGATATCGGCTTTCCGCTGGTGATCCGCCCCTCCTATGTGCTGGGTGGTCGTGCGATGGAAATCGTGCGCGACATGGCTCATTTGGAACGTTACATCGCCGAGGCCGTGGTGGTGTCGGGCGATAGCCCCGTTCTGCTTGACAGCTATCTGTCCGGCGCGGTCGAGGTGGACGTTGATGCCCTTTGTGACGGCGAGAATGTTCACGTCGCGGGCATCATGCAGCATATCGAAGAAGCCGGCGTGCATTCCGGTGACAGCGCCTGTTCATTGCCGCCCTACAGCCTCAGCCCCGAGATTATTCTTGGGCTGCGCGAGCAGACAAAGGCGCTCGCTCTGGCGCTGAACGTGGTCGGTCTGATGAACGTGCAATTTGCCGTGAAGGATGACGAGATTTACCTGATCGAGGTGAACCCCCGCGCCTCGCGCACAGTGCCGTTCGTGGCCAAGGCGGTTCTGTCGCCCATCGCGTCCATCGCGGCGCGCGTCATGGCGGGCGAAAAGCTGGATGTGTTCGATCTGGTGAACCCCGAGATTGACACTTACGCCGTGAAAGAGGCGGTCTTGCCGTTTGCCCGTTTCCCCGGCGTGGATACCATCCTTGGCCCGGAAATGAGGTCAACCGGCGAGGTCATGGGCGCGGACAAAAGCTTCGCAATGGCGTTCCTGAAGGCCCAGCTTGGGGCAGGCACCGTATTGCCGACCGAAGGCAACGTGTTCTTGTCGATCAAGGAAAACGACAAAACGGATCAATTGGTCGAGACCGCCAAGCTTTTGAAAGAGCTAGGGTTTACCATCCTGGCCACCCGCGGCACCGCCTCGTTCCTGTCCGCGAATGGTGTCGAGACCGAGACCGTCGCCAAGGTGTACGAGCCGGGCCGCAACATCGTTGACCGCATGAAGGATGGCGAAGTTCAATTGGTCATGAACACGACCGAAGGCACGCAGTCGGTGAATGATAGTCGCGAAATGCGCAGCGTCGCGCTGATGGACAAGATCCCGTATTTCACAACGCTCGCCGCCAGTCATGCGGCCGCGCGTGCGATGAAGGCCCGATCAGAGCGCGAGATTGAGGTCAAGCCGTTGCAAGACGCGTAAATCTGATGCAAACAGCGCGGCAATAATTTTGCCGCGCCCGCGACTAATCTGCCCCTGTTTGGCGACGGATATCGAGCGCAAGGTTACGAATGTCGCCGTGTTGGTGAAAGCGCGGCAGCCATCGAATACCTTAACCACACCGCCGACCTTGTCGCCTGCCCCGTCGATTACGAAGGGCTGGGCGTGTTCGCGACCGACACCGGCGGGGTCGAGGTCGCGCGTGTGGATGGCTGGGTGCTGTTTCGCGTGCCGCGCGAGAGGACGTAGAAGGCTGTTAGGTGCAGGTGTTGATACCCTTCGCGGCGACTTCTTCCCAATTCTCACCCAAGACCTGCTTGGCGCGAATGGCCGAATTGTAACCGCGTTCGCCTTTTCTAAGCATCAGGACATTCAAGTCTTGATCATGCGTGCCTGTGAATATTACGCTTTGCCCGCCAAAATAGGTGTTGGAACTTCCGTAAGCATTATTTCCATAAGCGGTAGCGCGGCCGTATGTGGTGGCTATGTCGGCCCGGTAACGACAGTCTGTGTGTTGTTCGCAGACGACGCACCCATGATCACGAAACGATCATAGCCTCGGTTTGCTCTGTTTCTCTAGCCTGAAACCCATTTACGATAAGCAAATTCCAGTCAATTTTCGACGCGTCTGCTTTGGTGCGGCAATTGGCACTGGCCGCGATAGTCTGTGCGGCCAGTACTGCCCTAAAAATCGCCTAAGCTTTTCCCAAGAGGTAGGCCCGGTTGTCTTGCCTACGTTCGGCAGCGGCTGGTCGATCCGTGTGGCTGTCTTACCGTTTTCGGTCGCGACGCGAGGACATCGGCTGGAACGCCACGCCCACATGCGCTTCGCAATAAGGTTTGCCTTGCTGCACCGGCAGACCGCAAAACCAGAAATCGTCGGTCGCCGGGTCACCGATGGGCCATTTGCAGGTCCGTTCGGTCAGCTCCATTAAATGCAGCTTTTTCGCACCCTTTTCGATTTCACGCACCGAGGCCAACGCCTCGGGGCTGATCTCGTTCGCCGAGGGTTGCGGGGGCAGGGGTTGGCCTGCGGGAATGATCTGCTTGCGCGCCGGGATCGGTTTGGCCTCGGCGGCGGGCTTTGCCGTTTCAGGCTCTTTCTTCGGTGCGGGTTTCTTGGGCGGTGCCTTTGGTTTGGGTGCAACCTTGGGCGCGGCTTTTTCCTTGCCCGGGGCTTTCGTGCCACCGGCCGAGCGGTTCGACAGGCCCAATCGGTGCACCTTACCGATCACGGCATTGCGGGTCACGCCGCCCAGCTCTTTTGCGATGACCGAGGCAGATTGGCCCTCGCCCCACATCTTTTTCAGGATTTCAACGCGCTCGTCGGTCCAGGACATATTTTTTCCCGTTCTTGGGGTTGGCCCCGGGATCGCCCGGATAGCCAGTGAATTCACAAGCGTCTATTTTAGTCATAGGCGCGGCGGATACAAGCGCAGATGCCGCATCAATCAAGGCTGGGTGCGCAAAAAGTCTGGACAGGTGACGGACCGTGGCGTAAAGCCCACCCCATGAACAAACGCCAGCATAACGCCATCAGCCGACGCCGACGCACCCGCGTCTGACGTCCCGCACCGTTTGTTTCCGCGCGATTGCGCTAAACTCTTCTGAAATTGTTGACTTGAAGCCAGCCATACGGCACCCAAGGGCTTCTTTTATAAAGGATACCGACATGATCCCGTCGCTTCTTCCGACCTATAACCGTGTTGACCTCGCGTTCGAGCGTGGGCAAGGCAGCTGGCTGATTACGGAGCGCGGAGAGCGTTACCTGGATCTTGGCGCGGGGATCGCGGTCAACGCGTTGGGTCACGCGCACCCGGAATTGGTCGAGGTGCTGACAGCGCAAGGCGCGAAGTTGTGGCATGTGTCGAACCTTTATACCATTCCCGAACAGCAAAAACTGGCGGACATGCTGGTCGATCTGACCTTCGCGGACACGGTTTTTTTCACCAATTCCGGCACTGAGGCGTGCGAATTGGCGGTGAAGATGGCGCGTAAGTACTGGCACGACAAGGCGCAACCCGATCGTGCGCGGATTGTCGGGTTTGACGGCTCGTTTCATGGACGGTCGTCTGCCGGAATTGCGGCGGCAGGGGGTGACAAGCTGACGGCGGGCTTCGGCCCTTTGCTGCCTGGCTTTACCCATCTGCCGTTCGGTGATCTGGACGGGCTGACCAATGCGTTGTCTGAAGGCGATGTGGCCGCAGTAATCATCGAACCTGTGCAAGGCGAGGGCGGCATCCGCCCCGTTCCTGATGACGAGCTAAAGGCTATCCGTGCGGCTTGTGATGCCTCTGGCACCCTGTTGATCCTTGATGAGGTTCAATGCGGTATGGGGCGCACCGGCAAGCTGTTTGCGCATGAATGGTCGGGGGTCACGCCTGATATCATGATGGTCGCCAAGGGCATCGGCGGTGGGTTCCCGCTGGGGGCCGTTTTGGCGACCGAAGACGCCGCAAGCGGTATGGTGGCTGGCACACATGGGTCGACCTATGGTGGTAACCCGCTGGCCTGTGCCATTGGGGTCAAAGTCATGCAGATCGTGTCGGACGGGGCTTTTCTTGACGAAGTGCGCCGCAAATCCGGTCTGCTGCGTCAGAAACTGGAAGGTCTGGTCGCGGCGCATCCCGATGTCTTTGCCTCGGTGCGGGGTTCTGGTTTAATGCTTGGTCTGGTGTGCAATGCGCCCAACACCGAGGTGTTGCGCGCCTGCTATGGTGCGCAGGTGTTGTGCGTGCCTGCGGGCGAAAACGTGCTGCGTATCCTACCCGCCCTGACCATTGAAGACGACGACATCGCCGAGGCCGTGGGCCGGCTTGAAATCGCTGCCAAGGCTGTGGAGGGCCGGAGCACATGAGACATTTTCTTGACATCAACAAGACCGACAAAGCCGATCTGACCAGCATGATATCTGAAGCGCATCGGATCAAAATGGCGCGTGCGGGGCAGCCCAAGGGTGCATTGGATGATGAACAGCCGTTGAAAGACCAGATGGTTGCACTGATTTTTGAAAAACCTTCGACCCGCACTCGTGTCAGCTTCGATGTAGGCGTGCGGCAGATGGGCGGGCAGACAATGGTTCTGTCCGGCTCCGAGATGCAGTTGGGACACGGCGAGACCGTGGCCGACACCGCCCGCGTTCTCAGCCGATATGTAGACATGATCATGATCCGCACGTTTGAGGAAGCAACGTTGCTTGAGATGGCCGAACATGCCGATGTGCCGGTCATCAATGGGCTGACCAATCGTTCGCACCCGTGTCAGATCATGGCCGACATCCTGACCTATGAGGAACATCGGGGCTCGATTGCCGGCAAGAAGGTGGTCTGGGCAGGGGATGGCAACAATGTCTGCGCCTCGTTCCTGCATGCTGCTGGGCAATTCGGGTTCGACCTGACGTTTACCGGTCCCGGTGTTCTGGACCCCGAACAGGTCTTTATAGATGAAGCTCGCGCCAACGGTGCCACAATCGAGGTCGTGCGTGATCCAGTGCAGGCCGTTGACGGGGCCGATCTGGTCGTGGCCGACACGTGGGTGTCGATGCATGACGCGCCATCAGCGCGCGAACGCCGTCACAATCTTCTGCGCCCCTATCAGATCAACGATGAATTGATGGCCCACGCCAAGCCCGACGCATTGTTCATGCACTGCCTGCCTGCGCATCGGGAAGAAGAGGTGACGAACGCCGTGATGGATGGCCCGCAATCGGTGATCTTTGACGAGGCCGAGAACCGCCTGCATGCGCAGAAGGCTGTTATGCGGTGGTGTTTGGGCGCGTAAGACGCATCAGATCCGGTAGGGGCTTTGCCCCTACGGTGTCACGCTGCGCGTGGCACCTACCCCAGGATATTTAAGGCCAGAAGAAAGACACGTTCAGATCGTCGTTCAAGCCATGAAAGCGTTGAGCAGAATAAAGATCACGCCGGACATCACAGCAGCGGCAGGGACCGTGATGACCCAGGCTGCGACAATCGTCATGAAGTGCGACCGGCGCACCAGTTTGCGGCGGCGGCGTTCTTCGGGGGCGATGCGTTTTACCTCGGGGCGTGCGGCGGAGGTGGCTCGCAGGCGACGCTCCATATGATATTCGCGGTAAAAACCCACGCCGAAAACGCCGCCCACGGCAATATGGGTCGAGCTGACGGGCAGGCCCAGCCAGCTGGCGACGATAACTGTGATCGCAGCGGACAGCGCAACGCAATAGGCGCGCATCGGGTTCAGTTTGGTGATCTGGCTGCCCACCATGCGAATGAGTTTCGGACCAAACAGCATTAGCCCAAAGCTGATACCAAAGGCGCCGATCACCATAACCCAAGTGGGGATCGAGACTGTGGCGGCAAAGTTTCCGAAGCTCTCCACATGAACGATGGCAGCAAGTGGGCCCACCGCATTGGCCACGTCATTTGCGCCGTGAGCAAAGGACAGAAGTGCCGCCGAGAAAATCAGCGGCAGGGCGAAAAGTGCCTTCAGCGACTTTGTGCGGTTTTCAAGTCCTTCGGCCTTTCGGGCGATAAGAGGGACGGAAGCGAAATAGGCAGCAGCGCCAATCACAGCGCCAATCAATAGCGCTGTTCCAATGTCAATCTCGACCATCCGTTTCAGGCCCTTGATGGAAAGATAGGTCCCAAAGGCTGCAGCCATGATGCCGATCAGCACCGGCACCCAGCGTTTCGCGGCAGCGATTTTATCATCCTGATAGATGATCTTTTGTTTGATCAAGGCCAGAAAAAGCGCGGCGATGGCACCGCCCAGCACCGGTGAAATCACCCAAGACGCCGCAATTTTTCCCATCGTGCCCCAGCTGACAGCTGCGAAGCCGGCCGCAGCGATGCCTGCGCCCATCACGCCGCCGACGACGGCGTGGGTGGTCGAAACGGGTGCACCGATCCAAGTGGCGAGGTTTACCCAAAGCGCAGACGAAATCAGCGCCGCCATCATGGCCCATACGAAGGTGCGTGACTGATCAAATCCTGTTGGGTCGATGATGCCCTTCGAGATGGTCGAGACAACATCCCCCCCGGCCAGCAAGGCACCGGCACTTTCGCAGATAATTGCAATGATGATCGCGCCGCCCATAGTCAGCGCGTTGGCGCCCACTGCAGGCCCCATGTTGTTGGCGACATCGTTGGCGCCGATGTTCAATGCCATATAAGCGCCAAAGGCGGCTGCTATGACAACGACCAGCGATGTTGGTGTTTGACCGAAGAAAATCGCCGCCCCAAGGGCTGCGACCACGATGAAGGCAAGGGCGATACCAAGGCCGACCAGTGGGCGGGCAACGTATTGCGTGGCATATTCAACTTGACTGATCTTGTTCAGATCCTTGTCGAGTGTCCGCCACTGGCTGCCACGTTTGTCTTGGCCCATCGTCGGTTCCCCCGGCTCGTGCGGTAACATGTGACTGGGACGAAACACCCCAATTCACGCTTCCGCTAGACGCTTGAGCCTTCAAATGCAACAGATTCGACGTGGATTGCTTTAAGGATCGGCCGGGGTGTGGCGAAAAGCCCTTGGCCAGCGCCTTAGAATTTGCGCAATAGGTCCTGAAGTTCTTTTTCCCTGACCATCTCGGCCGCTTGATCGGCTGTCACCCAGGTTCGTTTGCGTTCGCCAGCTTCGGGAAAATCATCGACAAGCTTCACGACCTTCAGAGGAAAAACCGAGGTCGTGCATTGGGCGATGCCGCCGTGGTCCATTTCTTTTTCCGAAGCAAATGCGCCGATGGGCGCGCGGTTCAGCTGGCCTTCGGCCACGCCTGCTTCTTCCCAGGCTTCTTCGCGGGCGGCTTCGGCGGCGTCCATCCCGTCCATTGGCCAGCCTTTGGGTAATATCCACCGGCCAGTGCCGCGTGATGTGATCAGCAAAACCTCTTTATCGTCGCCCTTGCCGCGATAGCACAAGGCTGCGACTTGCACCCGATTTGGGCGTTGAAATAATGGCGTAAAGACCTCTTCCCAGGCCTGTTTAAGTAATGATGTCATTTTCTACCTGCGCGTTCTACGAGCTTTCCGCTCGATTTATTTTGTAACCATATGAATATGGGACATTGCCGGTAAATTGCAAGTAAACGGCAGAGAAACGGTCATTTCCGACCGTTTCACGCCGAGAAGTTCACTTTTTTCGCGGTTTGGCGCGCAGTGTGGGGTCGGCCTGCGTGGGGTCGTCGGGCCAAGGATGTTTCGGGTAACGCCCGCGCATGTCCTTGCGCACGTCCTGATAACTCGTCGCCCAGAAATTCGGGATGTCCGTCGTGGTCTGTACCGGTCGCCCTGCGGGCGATAAAAGGATGACACGCAGGGGGGTGTTGCCGATCTTTGGGTGGCGGGTTGTTCCGAACATCTCTTGCAGGCGCAGGCTGATTTCGGGGGCCTCGCCCGAATAGTCGATGGGGACTTTTCGGCCCATCGGCGTGGTGAAATGGGCAGGTGCTTTGCGATCAAGCAGCGACATTTGCGACCAGTCCAAACGCGTACGCAGGGGGGCGAGCAGGTCGAAGCGTTTCCAGTCGGTAGCGGTTTTGACGCCGGTCAGATGCGGCAGTAGCCAATATTCGAGCGTTTCCAGCAAGGCGGCGTCGGACATGTCGGGCAGGTCCGCGCCACTTTGGCGCAGAAGTTCCACCCGTGCAATGAACCGGCGCGCGGCGCCTGACGGGCGCAGACCTAAATCGCGCACCCCGTCCAGCATTGCGCGGGCTATGGCTTCGGTGGGGGCATCTTTCCACATACGGTCATCCAGAGCCACCGCGCCCAGCCTTTCCTGCTGGCGGGCCACCACACGCCCATCGCGCTTTGACCATGCGCAGTGATCGACCCAAGCGATCTGATCGGGAAACAGCTCGCGCAGCTCAGCTTCGCTGATCTGGATGGCTTGTCGGATGCGCGCTTCGCGCGGGTTGCCGTCGGTGTCGGTGACGATGACCAAACGGGCGCCGGCAAGCGGGTCGCTTTCGTCAATCACAGCACCCTTGCCGCCAGACAGAATGAACCGAGGGGTGTCGCCCGGGCGGCGCAGCCCAATCCGATCAGGATAGGCCAGCGCGGCCATCTGCGCGTCGGTCAGCGCAGAGTAGCCTGGTTGTACGCGCTTGCGCAGGCGCTGCGATTCAGCGCGGATCCGTTCAATGGCGCCTCGGCTCGGCGTAAGACCGCGCCGTGCTTCGAATGTCTTGGGGTTGCGAATGGCCTCAAGCCGCAAGGACAAGTCGCGCGGCGCATGGCGGGGCAGGGGGTCACGCTCGCCCCAAAGGGCTGCAAGGTCGGCGGCATGTGGCCCGGCGGTCGTCAACATATGCCCAAGGCGCGGGTGCAACGGCAAGCTTGCCAGGGCCTGACCATGCGCCGTGATCCGCCCGGACGCATCCAGCGCCCCCAGCGCACGCAAAAGCGCCTGCGCCTCAGACAGAACGCCTGGGTTTGGCGGGGTCAGAAAAGCCAGACCGGCACCATCGGATGCCCCCCACTGCGCAAGTTCAAGGGCAAAAGGTGCAAGGTCGGCGGTCTCGATCTCGGCCGGAGGAAACGGGGGCAGGCCGCCTTCCTCGCCCTTGGTCCACAGCCGATAGCACACACCCGCCGCGACCCGACCCGCGCGCCCCCGGCGCTGTTCTGCTTCGGCTTTCGACACGCGCTCGGTTACCAGTCGGGACATGCCCGACCCCGGATCGAACCGGGCGCGGCGCGATTGGCCCGCATCGACCACCACGCGAATGTCCTGAATGGTCAGCGACGTTTCTGCGATTGACGTTGCCAACACGATCTTTCGGCCAGATACGGCAGGCGCAATTGCAGCACGCTGAGCCGCGAAATCCATAGCCCCGAACAGCGGGAGCAATTGGCAATCGGCAGGCAAATGCGGGCGCAGTGTGGCTTCGGTCCGGCGAATTTCGCCTTCGCCGGGCAGAAAGACCAGAATACCGCCTTGGGTTTCGTCAAGCGCTTGCCGGATGACATCAGCCGTCGCTTCCGGCAGGCGCGCGGTTTTCGGCAAAGGGGCGGGCAAGTGGCGCGTCTCGACCGGAAAAGCCCGCCCGTCTGATCGCACGATGGGCGCGCGATCCAAGAGCTGAGCGACCGGCTCTGCGTCCAGCGTGGCGGACATAACGACCAGCTTCAGATCGTCGCGCAAGGCTTGCGCGGCCTCCCATGTCAGCGCAAGGCCAAGATCGGCATTCAAAGATCGTTCGTGAAATTCATCAAAGATTACCGCGCCGATCTCGTCCAGCGACGGGTCTGATTGCAGTATTCGGGTCAGAATGCCCTCGGTAACAACTTCGATCCGGGTATTCTTGCCGGTTTTAGCCTCGCCACGAATGCGATAACCTACGGTTTCGCCAACAGCTTCGCCCAATGTTTGCGCCATCCGTTCGGCGGCGGCGCGGGCGGCCAGGCGGCGCGGCTCCAGCATCACCAGCTTGCGGTCGAAGGCGCCCGCCTCAAGCATTGCAAGCGGCACAACTGTCGTCTTGCCCGCTCCGGGCGGCGCGATCAGCACAGCCCGTCGCGCCGTGTTCAGAGCAGACAAAAGATCGGGCAGCGCGTCATGAATGGGCAACGTGTCGGACATGCCCCCTTATCGGGCGTCCGCGTCGTGTGGTCCAGAACTAAGCGGCTGCCCGCACGCCCTCTGGACAGACTGCAGCCAGCACGGCATGAAGTGCAAAATACCGGAGGCACCATGAACATTCAGGATCTGGCAACGCGCGTCATTGCAGGCGAACGACGTGCCCTGGCACAGGCGATCACGCTGGTGGAAAGCGGTCGGGCCGACCATCGCCAGCAGTCTGTTGACCTATTAGAGGAACTGGCATCGTCGAACCGCCAAGCCTTGCGCATCGGCTTGTCCGGCACGCCGGGCGTCGGCAAATCCACCTTCATCGAGACCTTCGGCATGTTCCTGATCGAACAAGGCATGAAAGTTGCCGTGCTGGCGGTCGATCCCAGTTCGGCTCGCTCGGGCGGCTCGATACTTGGCGACAAAACCCGTATGGAGCACCTGAGCCGCGAGAAGAATGCGTTTATCCGCCCCTCGCCCTCGCAATCACAACTGGGCGGTGTCGCGCGCCGAACGCGAGAGGCCGTGACATTGTGCGAGGCAGCAGGCTTTGACATCGTGTTGATCGAAACTGTAGGCGTCGGCCAATCTGAAACCATGGTGGCTGAAATGTCGGACCTGTTCCTGCTGTTGCTGGCACCAGCCGGCGGGGACGAACTTCAGGGTGTAAAACGCGGGATCATGGAGATCGCCGACCTCATCCTGATCAACAAGGCCGACGGCGACCTGAAACAAGCCGCCCTGCGCACCCGCGCGGACTATTCGGGCGCGTTGCGGCTATTGCGTAAACGCGTCTATGACCCCGAGGGCTTTCCCAAGGCAATGACGGTGTCCGCGATCACCAAGGACGGACTGCCAGCGGCATGGCAGGCGATGCGTGAACTGATTGACTGGCGCCGCGACCATGGGCACTGGGATAAACGTCGCGCCCAGCAGGCGCGCCATTGGTTCGAAGAAGATGTGCGCATCGGCCTGCTGTCTGCTCTTGATCAAGCGGATATAAAATCCCGGATCGAAACACTGGGAAAGCAGGTCGCCGCAGGCCAAATTTCGGCCACACGCGCAGCGGAAGACATCCTTACCCACCTGCGCCCACCGCCCAACGCCTAAACCCACCCACGTTTCTTCTGGCCCGAAATATCCCGGGGTGAGCGGCGCAGACGCGAGGGGCAGCGCCCCTTCGACCCTCTCCACAATACACCATTGGCGAATATGGGTGCACGTGTGTTAGTAGTCTTGATCGGCGCTAACATCTCGGCTAGCGTTTCGCGACCAGCATGAAGGAAAGATGCAGGATGCACCATTTCAGGACCAAATACCGATCGTAAGCTGCGGTCCTGACGGGCTGTCGCAAGCCCCATCCATCACATCTTACGCCTCAACGCGCACGGAGCGCCCTCATGTTTCGTTTTTTTGAGAACCTCGTTGATCCCTTTGCGTCCGGTGGCACGGGCACGCCGCCCGCCACCCTTTGGGCGTTTTTCAAATCGCAATTCGGCCCATTTCGAAAATGGATGATCTGGATGGGGCTAACCGGTATCGTGGTTGCTTTGATCGAAACAGGCGTTATTTTCTATACGGGACGTGTCGTCGATCTGATGAACATGTCCACGCCTGAAAATTTCTGGGGCACACATGGGGTCGAGCTGCTGTTCGCCGCCGTGTTCATCATCGTTTTCCGACCGCTTGCCATCACCCTTAACCGTTTCCTTCTGGAACAGACGCTTGCGGGCAATATGCAAGAACAGGTCCGCTGGCGGGCGCACCGGCATATGTTGGGCCAGTCGCTTGGGTTTTTCCAAAATGATTTTGCTGGACGGCTGTCCAACCGCGTGATGCAGCTTGGCCCGGCGGTCGAGGACAGCACGTATATGTTTTTCGAGGCTATTTTCTATGCCACGACATATGTGCTGAGTGCGATGGTAATCTTGGGGCAGGTCGACGCACGGCTGGCGCTGCCTTTGGGAATCTGGCTGGTTTTCTACATCCTGTATGTCCGTTACATCGCAAAACGCGTGTCCGTCGCGTCCGAGAAATGGTCGGATGCCCGGTCCCTTGTCACGGGCCGGATCGTCGATGCTTACGCCAATATCGAAAGCGTGAAACTGTTTTCCCAAGGGTCGGGCGAAGAGCGGTATGCGCTGTCCTCGCTGAAACGTCTACGTCTGCGGTTCCAGCGGTTTCTGCGTCTGATGACCGAATTGAGCTTCGGGCTGAACCTGCTGAACGGTGTGCTGATCGTCGGCGTGCTGGGGTCAGCTGTTTGGCTTTGGTCAGTCGGCGAGGTGTCGGTAGGCGAAGTCGCCGCTGCGTCTGCGCTGGTGATCCGCCTGAACGGTATGTCTGGCTGGATCATGTGGGTCACGATCCGCCTGTTTGAACATATGGGTGTCATCCGCGAAGGGTTGCGGTCGATCGCAGTGCCACATGAACTGACAGATGTGGATGGCGCGCGCGATCTGGTGATGACCGAGGGCAAGATTGTTTTTGACGGTCTGACCCATCATTACGGCAAGGGAACGGGTGGGCTGGAAGATGTCTCTTTAACGGTGCATCCGGGCGAAAAGGTCGGGCTGGTCGGGCGATCCGGGGCAGGTAAGTCCAGCCTTGTGAATCTGCTGATGCGGTTTCGCGACCCCGAGGGCGGGCGCATTCTGATTGACGGTCAGGGCGTGAATGAGGTGACGCAAGACAGTTTGCGCGCACAGATCGGTATGGTCACGCAGGACAGCAGCCTGCTGCATCGCTCGGTCCGGGCGAACCTGCTTTATGGGCGTCCCGATGCAACCGAAGACCAGATGATCGCCGCCGCTCGCCGCGCCGAGGCGCATGACTTCATCCAGACACTGGAGGACCCGCAGGGCCGTCGGGGCTATGACGCTCATGTGGGGGAACGCGGGGTGAAATTGTCTGGGGGGCAACGTCAGCGTGTTGCCATTGCACGGGTCATGTTGAAGGATGCGCCGATCCTTGTGTTGGACGAGGCGACCTCGGCTTTGGACAGTGAAGTGGAGGCGGCTATTCAGAAGACGCTTTACGGGATGATGGAAGGCAAGACCGTGATTGCCATCGCCCACAGACTGTCCACAATTGCGCAGATGGATCGGATCGTCGTGCTGGACGAAGGGCAGATCATCGAAAGCGGTAGTCATGATGAACTTCTGGCGCAGGGCGGCATTTATGCTGGGTTGTGGGAGCGGCAATCAGGCGGATTTTTAGCCGAAGTATAGGGGCTGGGCGTGGCAGGGGCTTTGCCCCTCTGCGCTGCGCGCATTCACCCCAGGATATTTTGGGCCAGAAGAAACGGGCTTTACGGGTTCTGGTGGGTTCGCGTAAATTCCTGTATGAAACGGGGCAAGAGTCACTTGACGCGCCTATGGAAGGCGTCTATTCACCGCGAACGGAATTTGGGGCGCTGCCACTGCGGCGCCCGTTTGTATTGACCGGCTGGACGTGAGCGGCGCGAGGGCGTGCTGAGAACCTCACCAATCCAGCCCGATAGAGCAAGGAAAGAGCCATGTCGCGCGTTTGCGAACTGACCGGAAAAGGCCCGATGACTGGCAACAATGTCAGCCATGCGAAAAACAGAACCCGCCGCCGGTTTCTGCCGAACCTGAACGATGTGACGTTGCAGTCCGAAGCGCTGGACCGTGGGTTCAAGCTGCGTATCTCTGCAGCGGCTTTGCGGTCGGTGGATCACCGTGGCGGTCTGGATGCGTTTCTGGCGAAGGCCAAAGATGTCGAGTTGTCGGCCAACGCGCTGAAAATCAAGAAAGACGTCGCGAAGGCTTTGGCAACTGCCTGAGCCCTCGTGCCCCGGTTTGACCGGATTTGAACCGCCCGAGCTTAGCTGCTTTGGGCGGTTTTAGCTTGTTTTCATCTGTTACGTTTTGTCGCTTGTGCAGGATGGAAAAGCGGCTTAGCCCTATCCTATGTTGCGCGCTTTCACTGCATATCTTCTGGCTTTGGTGCTGACCGCGGCGAGTTTTTCGCTGGCGCATGCGCGTGGTAGCAGCCCAGATATGGGTTCTGCCATCGATATGGTGATCTGCACGGGCCTTGGGATGGTAACAATGACTATTGGCCCGGATGGTGAGCCCGTCGATTCGGTTCATCTGTGTCCCGATGGCGCTCAGATGTTTGCGGCCGAGTTCTTTGTGCCCATGATACACATGCCTGTTCAGCAGCTGTTGGCGCGGATCGGCCCGGTGCGGGCCGCGTCGCTTGGCGGTCGCACGGAACTGACGCCGTCAGCGCGTGGTCCGCCTTTGCTGGCTTGACCCCAGCTTAGCAGACCAACTCAACGACGGACCAAAGGAATACAACCATGTCCCCTATGAAAACCATTCTTGCCGCGACTGCGGCCACCCTGTTCGCGCTGCCTGCCATGGCAGAGGGCGAGATTGTGATTGAGGACGCCTATGCCCGCGCCTCTGGCCCGAACGCGATGGCGGGTGCCGCGTTCTTCCAGATCATGAACCAAGGCGAGGAAGATGACCGCCTGATCGCCGCAAAATCGGATGTGGCAAAGCGTGTCGAGCTGCACACCCACAAGGAAAGCGCCGAAGGTGTGATGCAGATGATGGAAGTCGAAGACGGCTTTCCGGTCGGCGCTGGCAGCATGCATGCACTTGAGCGCGGCGGCGATCACGTGATGTTCATGGGCCTGAACCAACCGTTTGAGGATGGATCGACCATCAACGTTACGCTGGTTTTTGAAAAAGCAGGCGAGATGACAGTCGAAATCCCGGTTGATCTGACCCGCAACCCGATGGGTGGCGGTATGCAGAAAGGCAAGATGGATCACGGCAAGATGGGTGGTGGCCAGAAGAAGCAGGGCAGCACGCAGACCAACTGATGCCGTAACGAAGCAGGAGTTAATCGTCGTTTGTTGACCGCACCTGTTAAGGTGCGGTCACGCTTTTTTTTGGGCTCTCAGAACTTCGGCCACCCATTGCGGTACGATCGCCGTGGCCGGACCGTGGCGACTTTTGTCAAACACGCCGGCTGTGGCGGATGGTTCGAGGTTTAGCTCCAATGTTTCAACCCCGGCGGCGCGGGCCTCGGCGGCGAAGCCTGCGGCGGGATAGACATTTCCAGAGGTGCCAATGGCGACGAACAGGTCGGCCTCGGTGAGATGCTGGTAAATCTCGTCCATGGCATAGGGCATTTCACCGAACCACACAATATCAGGTCGGGTTGACCCATTTCCGCAAGCGGGGCAGAGGTCCGCGGACGACATTTCCAGTGGCGCAGGCCAGCGGTGATCGCACCCGGCACATAGCGCGCCGTTCAGATTGCCATGCATGTGAATGACATCGGTCGAGCCCGCGCGTTCATGCAGGTCATCGACGTTCTGCGTGACAATGGTGACGTCGTCAGAATGGGCAGATTGCAGCTTCGCCAACGCCTCGTGGGCGGTGTTTGGTTGCGCTGAACGGCAATTGGTGCGCCGGGCGTTATAGAATGCGTGAACCAGGTCGGGATTGCGGGCGAAGCCTTCGGGGGTCGCGACCTCGTCCAGGTCGTACTTGGTCCAAAGCCCATCTTGGTCGCGAAAGGTGCCCAGCCCGCTTTCGGCAGAAATACCAGCACCGGTCAGGATCACGATCCGCGTCACTTGAAACCTCCGTAGATATCCATGGCCTTTTGTAGAAGGTCCAACAGAGCGGCGACCTGAAGGGGGTCTTCGGCGGCGATCTCACGCTCGGCGACGAAATGGGCGACGCGTTGGTCGCCACGCGCCACCGCTTCGACATCCGACCATTCAAACGCGAGCTCTACCGGGGCAAGGGGCATCGGCCCGGCCTGCAACGCCACGCGCCCGCCTGAGACGGTCAGGGCGAAGGGTTCGCCGTTCAGGGTGATTTGTGCGCGAATGTCGTCAAGAGGGCCAGCGGCGCGTTCGATGGCCCCGGCAAAAACGACGGCGCGATGCGATATGCCGTCGGGGTCCGAAGGTGCGTCGGGCGCGGGTAAGCTGCGGCCGAAGCGGGCAAGTTCAAACAAGATCGCGCGGGTCGATAATCCGGCGTCTGTCAACGCATAGAGACGACGGGTCTTGGAAATCAGCCCCGCGTTGCACAGCTCGGTCAGGCGTGCCGACAGCATGTTGGTGGCAATGCCCGGCAATCCGCCCCTGATCTGTGCGAAGCTGGCTGGACCCGCATGAAGTTCGCGCAGTACAAGCAACGCCCAACGGTTGCCCAGAAGGTCAAGTGACAGGGACACAGGGCAGGACATGGCATAAGGTTTAAGGCGTGACATGGCGCGGTTTTGACCCCGATGGTATAGGTTTGCAAGAAGGTAAAAGGCGGTGGGCGAAGCTACGCCCGCCGAGTCTTCGATAGGCGTGACACGCAAGGGTGCAAAGGCTAGAACAGCCCCATGAATCACCGCATCCTTTTCGTTTGTCTGGGCAATATTTGCCGTTCCCCCACCGCCGAGGGCGTGTTTCGCACTTTGGCCACCGACCACCCCGACCTACACGTTCAGATTGACAGCGCAGGGACATCAGACTGGCATGTGGGCAATCCGCCCTATGGGCCGATGCAAGACGCCGCGCGCGCCCGTGGTTACGATTTGTCAACGCTTAGGGCGCGCCAGTTCACGCCCGCCGATTTCAAGCAGTTTGACCTAATCATCGCCATGGATGACAGCAACCTGTCCGATATCGAGAAATTGCGCCCCGCGGAAGCGACCACGCGCGTCGCACTGTTTACGGATTTCGCGCCCGATACGGGGATGGACCACGTGCCCGACCCGTATTTCACGCGAAATTTTGATCAGACGCTGGACCTTGTGGAAGCCGCCGCGCGCGGATTGTTGGCCGATCTAGCGGGTTGATCAGCGGCGACAGTTAGAGGTCACGGCTTGCCCGAACCGCTTGTATTTCTGCCAGAACCGTTCGTCCGAGCGACGGTCCGATTGCCGCGTTGCCTGGCTTCGATGCGGGTCTTTAAAGAATTTGGCTACCATTGCGCGTTCGCGGTTGGTCAACATTGCGTCGGCCACGTTTTGGATGCAGCCACACAGCGCGCGCGAAGCGTTGGCGCGGTCGGCGCTTAGGCAGGCCCGTTCGATCGAGCTGCCTGCGAATGCGGCTTGGCTGGGAAAGATGACTGTGATCAGCGCAAGTGAAAGAAGAACCCGTTTCATTGCTGTCCTCGTAAAAATCTGCCTCGGTCTATGACGGGTCTTTGGCGCCCGTTCCGGTTACAAGATACCTTCTTTTACAGTTTGATGCAATTTCCATTGCTGTTCACAGCTTCGTGATCTTGACCTGCGGCAACAGGCTGCGCAGATCATCGGGGCGGCACAGATCGGTGGCGGGGCTCATCACTGCGGCGCTGGCAGCGGCGGTGCCGTGGCGCAGCGCCTCGGACCAGTCGTCGCCCTTGGCGCGCGAAAGGGTGAATGCGCCTACGAAACTGTCACCCGCGCCGACCTTGCTGACCACCGGGACAGGCGGCGTCGCGGCATGTAAGATTTGATCGGCCGTCGCCAAAACCGACCCTTTCGCGCCCAACGCCAGCACGACCGCCCTTGCATGCCCATCTGATACAATCGACTGAGCAAACGTCGCGACATCGGCAAGGTTGGAAAGTGCGCGGCCGGCCAAAGTCTCGCTTTCTGCGTTATCGAGTCTGAGGATATCTGCCATGGCGCCGTCGCGTGTCGTCTGCACTGATAATGCCGCACCTGATGTGTCCAGCGTTAGCACCGCCCCCTTGGCGCGTGTGATGCCGGCCAGCATTTTCGGGAAATCGTCGGGGACACCGGGCGGGTGCGATCCGGACAGGACCACGTGCGTATTCGCAGCAATCACTTGCGAAAGCTGATCGCAAAGCGCAGCAAGGGTGGTGTCGGACCAAGCCGGGCCGGGCATCACAAACCGAAATTGGGTGCCATCCTGCCGGTCGCTGACAGCCAGTGACATGCGGGTTTCGCCATTCAGCGAGAAGGGGATCATCGGCACACCTTCGGCTTTTAGCAGCGCGGCCAGTTGCTGACCGCGAAACCCCGCCAGCGCGACAAACGCAGTGGCCGATCCACCTGACAGTCGGATTGCACGGGCGACATTGATGCCGCCGCCGCCGGGATCTAAAAGCGGCGCGTCGCAGCGCAGCTTTTCGTCCGGTCGCACCGCGTCTACCCCGGTCGAGATATCCAGCGCAGGGTTCAGCGTGATTGTCAGAATGTCGGCAGCTGCAGTCATGGGCTTTCGATTATTGTTCTGTTGGCTTGTCAAAGGTTAGGACGTTGCGCGGGCCGCCGCAATGCTGCCAAGGCAAAGGGGGCTACAGCCGCGTGGGCTTTGATGTTTCGGGCCACCATGTCCTGAGTGATGCTTGCCGGACTGATCCCTCTTTTTGCCGCCGTGGCTAAGATTGCTTCCATCGTATCGTCCAGCGCAGCAAGTTTGCGGCCAACCCAGTCCTGACGGTTTTCGATCTGCAAGACCTCGGTTGCCACATTGATGATACCGCCGCCGTTGGCCACGAAGTCGGGCGCATCCAGCATTCCGCTTTGCGCCAGAAGATTGGCGTCATGCGGGGCTGCAAGTCGGTTGTTTGCCCCTTAGTCACCGCCTTCACCCGCAATTGTGCGATCGTGTTGGCCTTCAGGCTGCGGCCAATGGCGCATGGAGCGAGAATACCGGCGTCCATGCCATAGACCTTATCCAGCCCGACTGTTTTTGCACCAAATGACATCTTTGCCGCGAAGACGCGGGCGGAGTCTATCTTTGTGAAAATCAGATCCGCGCCTGCGCTGACCCGGTTCGAACGAGACGTATCGCGCATACAAGAGGTCATGGAATGCCACCTGATGAGCGGCAACCGCGACATCGTCCTGCGCGTCGTTGTCGCCGACCTGTCCACGTTTGATCGCTTCATGAAAGCAAACCTAATGCTTGTGGCCGGGATCAGGCGGATGCGGTCGAGTTTTATATTCAGAACGATGTTAAAATGAAAGGTATTGCCGGTGAGATCGCGGCAAGGCGCGCCGGGGGAATACCGAGCATTTGCGATAACGCCGCGCAATCACATCAACGCCATTGACCAAACCCTATTTCCCCCTCATATCCCTCTCTCATGACTGACCTTAAACACATCCGCAATTTCTCGATCGTCGCGCATATCGACCATGGGAAATCCACGCTTGCTGACCGCTTGATTCAGGAGACAAACACCGTTTCTTTGCGGGACATGAAAGAGCAGATGCTCGACAGCATGGATATCGAGCGGGAGCGCGGCATTACCATCAAGGCCAATACGGTGCGGATAGAGTATTCCGCCGATGACGGGCAGGATTACGTTCTGAACCTGATCGACACCCCCGGCCACGTCGATTTCGCCTATGAGGTCAGCCGGTCAATGCGGGCGGTTGAAGGGTCGCTGCTGGTTGTGGATTCGACCCAAGGTGTCGAGGCGCAGACGCTGGCCAATGTGTATCAGGCCATCGACGCGGATCACGAGATCGTGCCGATCCTGAACAAGATCGACTTGCCCGCGTCCGACTGCGACCGCGTGGCAGAACAGATCGAGGATGTGATCGGCATCGACGCGTCGGGTGCCATTCAGGTGTCGGCCAAAACCGGTCAGGGCATTCGCGAAACGCTGGAAGCCATCGTGCAGCACCTACCCGCGCCAACAGGCGACCCTAACGCGCCGTTGAAGGCGATGCTGGTCGACAGTTGGTATGACGCCTATCTGGGTGTGATCGTCCTGATCCGCGTGATCGACGGCAAGCTGAAAAAGGGCGAGCGTATTCGCATGTTGTCGACAAACGCCGTCTATCCGGTGGACCGCGTAGGTGTGTTTACCCCGCTTATGAAACCGGTCGACGAGCTGGGACCGGGAGAGATCGGTTTTTTGACCGCCTCGATCAAGCAGGTGCGCGACACGCGGGTGGGTGACACGATCACGCATGAGAAGAAAGGCACGACCAATGCGTTGCCGGGCTTCAAGCCGGCGCAGCCGGTGGTGTTCTGTGGCCTGTTCCCTGTGGACACAGCAGAATTTGAAGACCTGCGCGACAGCATTGAAAAACTTGCCCTGAACGATGCGTCGTTCAGCTATGAGATGGAGACCTCGGCCGCGTTGGGCTTTGGCTTCCGCTGTGGTTTCCTTGGTCTTTTGCACCTTGAGGTGATCCGCGACCGGATCGAACGTGAATATGACATCGAGCTGATCACGACCGCGCCAAGCGTGATCTATCACGTGTTTATGAAAGACGGCACACAGTTCGAACTGCACAACCCTGCCGACATGCCTGATCCCTCAACCGTCGATCATTTGGAGGAGCCGCGGATCAAAGCGACGATCCTTGTGCCCGACGAATATCTGGGCGACGTGCTGAAACTGTGCCAGGACCGCCGGGGCATCCAGCTGGACCTGACCTATGCCGGGTCGCGCGCGATGGTTGTCTATGACCTCCCCTTGAATGAAGTAGTGTTCGACTTCTATGATCGCCTGAAATCCGTAACAAAGGGTTACGCATCGTTTGACTATCAAATACTGGGCTATCGCGAGGATAATCTGGTCAAGATGTCGATCCTTGTGAATGACGAACCCGTAGATGCGCTGTCCACCATGGTGCACCGCGACCGCGCCGAAATGCGTGGCCGCGCGATGGTTGAAAAACTGAAAGACCTGATCCCCCGCCACATGTTCAAAATCCCGATCCAAGCGGCGATTGGCGGTAAGGTCATCGCGCGCGAGACGCTGTCCGCCCTGCGCAAAGACGTGACCGCGAAATGTTACGGCGGAGACGCGACCCGGAAGAAGAAACTGCTGGAGAAGCAGAAAGCCGGTAAGAAGAAAATGCGCCAATTCGGGAAAGTGGACATCCCGCAGGAAGCGTTTATTAGCGCGCTTAAGATGGACGACTAAAAGTCGGCCAACTTATGCGCGCAGTGCGCGGCAGCGAATTGCAAAGCAAATCGCGTGCGCACGCCGGTGCGGCTACTTTGCTGTGCTTGCTCCATATCCAGCGGTACCCTGACTTGCAGGGAGTCTCAGTCAAAAAAAGTCACCCACTCATACAATTATGAGTAGAAATCTCATAGGGATTTTGGTGAAGTGAAAGAAATTTTCTGTTGAGGTATAAAAATGCGAGCGAGAATTGCGAAGTTTACAGTGCTCAATGTAGCAGCTAACCCGCACCCAGATGGTATCTACCATAAAATTTTTAGTAAGGCCGCTGAAGCGGAAGGGCGACCGTATGGCCGCAACTGGTTCGCCAAAGTTGGAAAACCGTCGCCATCCCAAGATGGTTTCTTCCATGGTCGAATTGCAATTTGGCACGAGCTCAAGGGCAAGGCCATCGAAACGTCATCCCTAGAGCGGCAAGATCTGGCAAGTTTGTTGAATGACGATGCTGAGGGGTTCGGTTTCCCTTCAAAGGTGTTTTCTTTTACCTTTAGGGAAGCAGATCATTTACTTTTCTGTGAGTTTAAGAATGATGAGGGCGATCTTATTACACCCTCTTCGCTTGGCAAGGCGCTGCAGAAGGTGCTTGTTGCGACTGCGGCAGATTTAGGCATCGATTTGAGCGTAACAGTGCTGCCTGAACATGACACAATCGAACAGATATTCGAGTTAGCCGTCGTGAAAAAAATTTCGTTGGGCTTCTCGCTTCCCAATTCAGGTGATGATCTGTCACAGGAAAAAAGAATTCTAATTGAAAGGCTTAAGCGACAAGGGATTAATAAACAGAAGTCAGAATACACCAAGGCAAAATCTGTCGAAACTATTGAAATTGATGACGAACTTAGAGCAGAAATCGAAGTTGGCGCGGAGAATGGCAAAGTTGTAGCAACAGGTGTAGATACTGAAGGACATAAGAAAATAATCGATACAACACAGCGTCCAACTATAATCGAGAAAACGATGGCTGCGGAAGATAGCAGTGTTGGCGTGCTTCGCACCTTGGCTCAGGAGATTTAGATTGTCCGCAATTGTAACCTATTGGAAAGCTTACGGGGGATTGGCCTCCCTTCTTTCCTCTGGGTATCTATGGGCCGCTGTCCTTTTATCGATTCTATTGAATCCCTTGTGGCTCATTCCCACCGAACCAGAGGCAACAGTTCTCTGGACAGGGCTTGCAATTTCGGTTCTTCCTGGACTTACCGCCTTTTCCCTCGGTGCGATCGCGATATTTCTCGCACTAACAAAAGGCGCCTTCCTTGCTGTAATGCAAGAAGGAGGTGACCAAAGCTTCTTTCTTAAGGTTGTTGCTGCTTTTTTCCACTTTCTCTTAGTTCAATTTGCCGCGCTCACCCTTTCTTTTTGCGTTGTCGCATGGCCTAATGGTTGGCTATCATTCATTGGCTTTACTGTTTTCCTGTATGCAGTGTTTTCAGGTGTTGCTGCAGCCGCTATCTTGGTTGATGTCGCTGAAATCAAAAATGTTGCTGACCCGCTTGATGAATAAAGCTTCTTACCTGCCAAGAAAGCGGGCAAGTTTCGCCTCTAGGCCGCCCCGACCACTCCCCTTCCCCTCCACTCCATTCCCACCTATAGCTCCACCACCCAACCTAGGAGCCCCCATGACCTGCCCCCTCTGCGCCTCAGCCGCCCCTCTATCTTCCTTCCCCGTCCCCGGCGGACCCGCGGACGCCTCGGCTGACATTTGCGCCACCTGCGCCGCCCAGATCGACGGCACGCCGGAGGAAAACCATTGGCGGGGGCTTGCGTCCTCGATGTGGTCCGAGGATGTGGCGGTTCAGGTGTTGTCTGTGCGGATGTTGAAGCGGTTGGATGCCCCGTGGGCGCAGGATTTGCTGGACCAAGTGTATCTGGACGAGGACACGCAGGCGTGGGTCGACAATGTCGCCGCCGCGTCCAGTCACAAGGATGCCAATGGGGCGACGCTTGAGCAGGGCGACAACGTGGTGTTGATCAAGGACCTGCCCGTGAAGGGCGCGGGGTTCACGGCGAAACGCGGCACGGCGGTGCGCGGGATCAGCCTTGTGGCGGACAATCCCGAGCATATCGAGGGTCGCGTGGAAGGGCAGCGCATTGTCATTCTGACGCAGTTCGTGAAGAAGAAGTAGGCAGGGCGGGGCCAGTCGGCTATGTCGCCCGGCAAGGAGGCCCCTGATGCGCTCACCGCTTTTTAAGATCGTCATGACATTTTACGGGATCATCGGGTCCACGCTGGCCTCGGTTCTGGTCGTGGTTGCGCTGGTCAACGGCGTGTCCGGCCTGTGGCCCTTGCTGGGCGCAGCGGGCGTCGGCTTCGTGGTCGGGTTGCCAGTGAGCTACTTTGTCGCAAAAGCAATGATCGGCGACTGATCCAGATCAAAGAGGCGCGGCGGTCCTCGGTCCACAAAACGTGCGTATTCGCGAATGTATCGAAGGAGAATGCCATGTTCCGCCTCGCCGCTGTCATCTATATCCTGCTTGGCGCAACGCTCGCCGGGATTTTCATCATCGCCGCGCTGACCGTCGGCATGGATACCGCGCAGCCGATCATCTATGCCGCCGTCGCAGGCTTTATCGTCGCGCTGCCGGTGTCGTGGGTGGTTGCCAAGCAGATCAGAGGCTGATCCGTCGTTTTACGGTTGAAAGGGGGGCTGCGCCGGGGGTAAGGCTTCGTCGTGCGGCCCCGTAGCTCAACTGGATAGAGCGGCTGACTTCTAATCAGCAGGTTGAGGGTTCGAGTCCTTCCGGGGTCGCCATTGGTCAGCTGAAAGCCCAGTATCCCGCCCAGCACCTTTTGGGTGCAAGTCCTGGCGGTCCGGCACGCGCCGGGCAGTGAGGCAGGCAGGTCGAAACCCGCCTGCCTGAGTGGTCAATAACCGCGCGCGGCCGAGCTGGTCTGGCGCGTGTCCGCCCCGCCCAGCAACAGCCCGTCTTCCTCGTCCACGACAATCGACTGGGCCGAGCCCATGGTCGACATGACCTCGACCACGTGACCCTTGGCTTCAAGGGCTGCGATTGTGTCGCGGCTCAGACCTTCTTCGACGCGCAGCACTTCGGGCAGCCATTGGTGGTGGATGCGCGGTGCGACGGTGGCTTCTGCGACGTTCATGCCGTGGTCGATCACGTTCATGATCATCTGAAGAACCGTGGTGATGATGCGCGACCCGCCGGGGCTGCCGGTGACCATGAACACCTTGCCGTCTTTCGTGACCAGCGTCGGGCTCATCGACGACAGCGGGCGTTTGCCGGGTTCGACGGCGTTTGCGTCCCCGCCGATCAATCCATAGGCGTTCATGACGCCGGGTTTCGCTGCGAAATCGTCCATTTCGTTGTTCATCAGAACGCCGGTGCCATCGGCAACCATGCCCGACCCATAGGAAAAGTTGATCGTATAGGTGTTCGACACCGCGTTGCCGTCCTTGTCCACGATCGAATAATGTGTGGTTTGATCGCTTTCATAGGGCGTCAGATCGGCCGGTTTGATCTGATCGGACGGAGTTGCACGGGCCAGAGAGATGTCATCGCGAATATCGCGCGCATAGTCTTTTGAGGTCAGTTCAGCCTGCGGCACATCATAGAAATCCGGGTCGCCCAGATATTCCGAACGGTCGGCATAGGCACGTTTCATCGCTTCGGCCATCAGGTGAATGGTTTCGGACGAATTGTGGCCAAGGAAGCCGATGGGATACTCTTCCAACGTGTTCAGGATCTGGATGATGTGAATCCCGCCCGAGGACGGGGGCGGCATCGACACGATTTCATAGCCGCGATAGGTGCCGCTGACCGGCTCGCGGCTCAGCGCCTTGTATCCGGCCATGTCTTCCATCGTGATACGCCCGCCAGCAGCTTGCACCGCATCCACAATGGCTTGCGCGGTTTCACCAGTGTAGAAACCATCTGGACCCTGATCGGAGATGCTTTGCAGGGTCGCGGCCAGATCGGACTGAACCAGAGTGTCGCCGGGCGCATAGAATGACCCATCTTCCTTGTAGAAGATCGCCTGGGACGACGGCCATGCCTTCAACCGGTCCTCAAGCCCTATCAGGCTGTCGGCCAGATCCGCGGTCACGGTGATGCCATCACGGGCGAGGCGGATGGCGGGTTCGATGACCTCGGCCATGGTCATGGTGCCGTATTCATCCAGCACCATCTGCATCCCGGCGACCGTGCCCGGCACGCCCGTGGCAAGGCCGGTGAAGCGCGATTTCTGGCTGTCGGCGTTGCCTTCTTCATCCAGAAACATATCGCGGTCGGCGCTTTGCGGGGCCATCTCGCGATAGTCGATAGCCTTGGTTTCGCCGGTCTCAGCGTCATGGATCATCATGAAGCCGCCCCCGCCAAGGTTGCCCGCGCGTGGCAAGGTCACTGCCAGCGCAAAGGCGACCGCGACACCTGCATCGGCGGCATTGCCCCCGGCCGCCAGTATGTCGCGCCCGATTTCGGCGGCGACTTCTTCCTGCGCGACGACCATGCCGTTTTTCGCCCAAGCGGGATGAATGCGGTCCATACCACTGTAGATCGCCGCCTCTTGCGACATGCTGGCGGCAGGCGCGAACGCCAAGGCGACGCCCGTTAGGATTGCGAATGTGTGTCTCATCATGACCCCCTGTTGGTTGTTCATGATCATGACCCTACGCGACGTTTTACGTTACGGCAACTTTGAGTTGATGAGGGCACCAGCGATCAGATGTGCCCCAGCCCGTCAAGAAACCCGGTCAGGATGTGCGCAAAGTCCTGTGGCTTCTCGGCCGGGCCCATATGGCCCGTGCCGCGAAGCAGGTGGAACTGCGCGCCGGGTATCAGACCTGCGGTTTCGCGCACAAGGTCGGCGGGGGTTGATCCGTCCTCGGACCCGGCGATGGCCAGCGTGGGCAGGCGCAGGCGCGCGGTGCTTTCGTAAAGATCGGTGCCTGCGATCGCTTCCATACAGCCCAGGTATCCGGTCAGGGCTGTGGCGCGCAGACGGGCGCGGGCGGCATCGACAAGCTCGGGTTGATCTCGGCGGGTGGCGCGGGCAAACCAGCGGTCCATCGTCGGTTCGACCATGGGGTCAATGCCAGCGGCGCGCACGGCTGCGATCCGGTCCGCCCAGATGGCGGGCGTGGCGATCTTTACCGCCGTGTTCGCCACGACCAGGCCGCGCACAAGATCGAGCCGTTCGGCCGCAAGCCCCTGCGCAATCATGCCACCGATAGACTGGCCGACGAACACGCAGTCACGGACGTGCAGCCGGTCCAGAACTCGCGCGGCATCCCCCACCAGATCGCCCATCGGATAAGGTCCGTCAGGGCAGGGGCTTTGACCGTGTCCCCGCATATCCATGCGGATCAGGCGCAGGCTGTCGGGCATGTGCACCAGCAGCGCATCCCACATCGTCAGGTCGGACCCCAGCGCATGGGCAAACACGACCGCAGGGCCATCTGTAAGGCCGCTGTCGACAACATGCAGGGTAGGGCTGTCATCACCCGGAATGACGATCATCTAGCCCTCATCCTCGCGCATGGTCAGATAGGCCATGATCTGTCCGTGATCCGACGCGAGTTTATTATACGGCGCCTCGGGGTGAGAGCCATCGGTGATGTGGTCATTCAACACGCTGAAATAGGTCATGTCTGCGATGCGCTGGTCATTGTCCGGGTGGAAATGCCGGCTGAGGTAGATCTGGTCGATGCTTTCAAAAACCCCGCCAAAGGCCGAGGTATAGACCATGTCGCGAAGTGATTTGCGCACGAACAGTTTTTCGGCGGAGTGAAGGCGCACCGCTTCGACCTCGCGGGTGATCTGGATGTTCTCTTTTTTGGAGTATCGGTCGTGATCTGATTTCGCGTCGTGGCGCAACATCCACGAATAGTTCTTGAATGGCACCTCGCCCGAAACGATTTCGGAACTGACGGCATGTTCGCCATCATTGAAATCACCAAGCACCGCGACGGGATGCCCCGCCTTCAATTCCTTGATGATAAAACCACGCAGAACCCAAGCTTCGGTCATCCGGCGCATGGCCGCGCGGGCGGCCCCAAGGGCGCGACCGACCGGGTCGTAGTTGGTCAGATCCTCTTCGGGTGCGAAATCGGCACCGGGCGGGCGGATGAATTCGCCTAGTTTTGATTTCAGGTGACAGTTGAATACCGTGACCACCTGATCCCCGATGGGGATGCGGGCGCGCAGGATGGGTCGGGACAGGCGCGTCAGGGTGTATTCGCCTGCCTCACCTTCAAGCCCGCGCAGGGGGGCGAAGGGGATGGTCAGCGGCTCGGGCAAGTCCTGAATGACTTGCGGCGTCTCGGCAAAGCCAAACCGCGACAAGATCGCGACGCCGGGGCGGCGTTGGCCGGGGCCCGCATCGGCGGCGTTGGGCGCGAAGGCGAGATGGTCTTGATCCCACGGGCGGATCGCCAGCTTTCGGAAAATCGCCTTGCGGTGATAGCCCTTGCTTTCATCCGGTATGGTGGCCGCGTTCAAGATGGCGGCGCGTTTGTTAGCCTCGCCAATGACATCGCGCAGAGCGTCTTCTTCGAAGATTTCCTGAAAGCCAATGATGTCGGCATCCAGCGCCATCATTTGATCGGCCATCCAGTCGCGCTTCCACGCGTATTCTTCGGGCGTATAGCGTTGAAATTCATAATATTCCTGATCCGGCCCGATCAGGTTTTTCACGTTGAAAGAAGCGATGGTGAAGTCGGTCATATGGCCCTCCGATCAGGTGAAACGATTAAGCGCGTCGATGAAAATGGGTGTATCGACGTTGCCGCCAGAGGCGATGGCAATCACTGTATCGCCGTCAATCTGGGTCGCGTGAAACAGGCCTGCGGCCAGCGCCACCGCCCCACCCGGTTCAATCACGATCTTCAGCCGGGTGAATGCGGCGGCCATCGCGCGCAGGCAATCATCTTCGCTGACCACCAGGCCCGGACCGCATAGGTTTCGCATGATCGGGAAAGTCAGTTTGCCCGGCGACGGCGTGACAATCGCATCGCAAACGGACCCTGACCGCTTTGTGTTGTGTTCGATGCGTCCTGACGCCAGTGAACGTGCAGTGTCGTCAAACCCCTCTGGTTCGACCGTGTGAACGCGCAAGCCCGGTGCTTCGACTTCAAGGGCAAGCGCCACACCGGAAGTCAAGCCACCGCCGCCACACGGAACCAGCACCGATGCGCTGTTAATTCCGTTCGCCCGCGCTTGTGCGGCGATTTCCAGGCCGACAGTACCTTGTCCGGCGATCACATCGGCGTTGTCGAAGGGTTTGATCAAGGTTAGCCCGCGTTCTTGGGCCAATGTGTCACCGATCTGATCGCGGTTATCGTGTTCGCGGTCGTAAAGCACGACGTCGGCCCCAAAAGCGCGGGTGTTGTCGATTTTCTGCTGGGGTGCGTCGGATGGCATCACGATCACAGAACTGGCACCGGCCTGATGAGCGGCCAGCGCGATTCCTTGCGCATGGTTGCCCGAGGAATAGGCAATTATTCCCCGCTTGCGCCGGGTGTCGTCCAGCTTTGCGATGGCATTGCGCGCACCGCGATATTTGAAGCTTCCCGTATGTTGCAGACATTCGGCTTTCAAAAAAACGCGTTTGCCTGCGATCTCGTCCAAAAATGGTGAATTCAACAAAGGCGTGTAGCGCACGTGCCCATCAAGGCGGGCGGCGGCGGCGCGGATTTCGTCGATATTCACCGCATGTCCTCCAGCCAGTCGTGAATGGTCTCTAACGCCTCTGGTTCATCCAGAAACGGAACGTGGCCCCGATCGGCCACCCGACCATAGCGCATATCGGGGTTGCGCCGTCGCATTTCCCCCACGGTATCATCGGTCAGAAGATCCGAGTTTTCGCCATGGATCAGCGCGACGGGCACACCTTCAAGCGCGTCGAAATACGGCCATAAGTCCGGGGTGGGCTGCGCGCCCGCCTCGATCACTGCATCGCGCAAAGTGGGGTCATAGCGGTTTTTCAGCCCAGTTTCTGACTGGGCATAAAGATGGCGGACCTCGGCATCCCATCGTTCCATCGGGACGTTGTGAAAGCCCGCCGCTGTCATGGCGCTGGCGCGGGCCTCGGCTGCGTCTTTGAAGAAACGGGCAGAGGGTGCGCGGCCCAGAAAGCCCATGATGTTGTCCAACCCGCTTGGGTTGATCACCGGGCCGACATCGTTCAGACAGACACCCAGCAGCCGTTCCTTGGCGGCCATCGCAATCCCCATCGCGATCAACCCGCCGCGCGACGTTCCCAAGATCGCCACTTGGTCAAGGCCCAGGTGATCCAAAAGCATCAAGGCATCGTCGGCTTCCTGCGGCACGGTATAGGTTTGATAAGGCCCCCAATCAGATGCGCCCCGCCCGCGGTAATCCATGCGGATCAGCCGCACACGTGACAGGTGTGGCGCGATGAAATTGAAGTCTTCCGAATTGCGCGTCAGGCCCGACAGCGCCAGCACCGGCAGGCCTTCGCCCTCGTCCCGATACGCCAGCGTCAAGCCATCGCGCGCGGTAAAATTCTGCATGATTGCCCCCGTCTTCCGATCTTTGCTCGTAGTAAGCACTGGATGGGAAGGGCACGCAAGCAGATGGCTTGGTCGTATCGGCCCTGATGTCGATCACCGTCAGAGGTTTTCGGACTGCGGCATCCCCAGAACATGAAAGCCGCAATCAACAGCAATGATCTCGCCGGTTGTGCAGGCGCCATAGTCGGACGCCAGATAAACAGCGGTCCCGCCGATGCTTTCCAACGTCGCGTTCTGACGCATGGGGGCGTTCGCCTCGGTATGCCGGAACGTCTTGCGCGCGCCACCGATGGCAGCGCCTGCCAGCGTTTTCATCGGGCCGGGGGATATGGCGTTGACGCGGATGCCATCGGGGCCAAGGTCGTTCGCCAGATAGCGTACAGATGCCTCAAGCGCGGCTTTTGCGACGCCCATGACGTTATAAAACGGCGTCACGCGGTTCGACCCGCCATAGGTCATCGTCAAGATCGTGCCGCCATCTGTCATCTTGGGCGCGACGCGGCGCGCAACCTCGATCAATGAATAACAACTGATATCCATCGAGTTCTTGAAATTCGCGCGGCTGGTATCGACAAAGCGGCCCGTTAGCTCGTTCTTATCGGAATAGGCAATCGCATGGACCAGAAAATCAATGCTGTCCCACTTGGTCCACAGATCGTCAAACCCCTTGTCCAGCGCCGCGTCGTCCGTCACGTCCATATCGACCAGAATATCTGACCCGACCGAGGCCGCCAGCGGCTGAACCCGCTGCCCGAACGCCTCGCCCTGATAGGAAAACGCAAGCTCCGCCCCTTCGTTCGCCATTGCCTGCGCAATGCCCCATGCGATGGACCGGTTGTTGGCAACCCCCATGATAAGGCCGCGTTTTCCCTGCATAAGCCCAGCCATGTCAGTTCCTCACATATGTTTCAAAGATCAGTCGCGGTATTTGCTTAGCAGCATCGAGCCATTGGTCCCGCCGAATCCGAAGCTGTTGGTCATCACGGTATCAAGCCCGGCGTTTTCAACCAGCGATGTCGCGATCTCTTCGGGTTTGATGGCCGGGTCCAGCTCATCCACATTGATCGAGGGCGCGATAAAATCATGTTCCAGCATCAACAGGCAATACACGGCTTCTTGTGCGCCTGTGGCGCCTTGGCTGTGACCCGTCATTGATTTGGTCGAACTGATCGGCGGGGTGGAACCTTCGCCAAAGACGCGCCGGACGGCTTCCACTTCTCCGACATCACCAACGGGGGTCGAGGTCCCGTGCGCGTTGATATATCCCACTTTTCGATCATCGGGCAGCATTTGCATCGCCAATTGCATAGCGCGTTCGCCGCCCTCACCCGAAGGTGCCACCATGTCGTGACCATCCGATGTGGCGGCATAACCCGTGACTTCGGCATAGATCTTGGCGCCGCGCGCCTTGGCGTGGTCCAGATCCTCCAACACCAGAATGGCCCCGCCACCGCCAATGACGAACCCGTCGCGGTTCGCGTCAAACGCGCGCGACGCTTTTTCCGGCGTATCGTTATATTTCGACGACATCGCGCCCATCGCGTCGAACAGGCAGGACAGGGTCCAGTCCAGTTCTTCGCCACCACCGGCAAACATGATGTCCTGCTTGCCCATCATGATCTGTTCAGCCGCGTTGCCAATACAATGCAGGCTGGTCGAACAGGCCGACGTGATCGAATAGTTGATGCCCTTGATCTGAAACGCAGTCGCAAGGTTCGCGGAAATGGTCGAGCCCATGCATTTGGGAACCGCAAACGGGCCGATCCGCTTGGTCGCGCCGGTCTTCAAGGCCGTCTGATGAGCCGCAAACATCGCGCTGGTCGACGGCCCGCCAGACCCCGCCACCAGACCGGTGCGCGGATTGACCACATCATCGTCGCCAAGCCCCGCATCCGCGATTGCCTGGTTCATCGCGATATAGGCATAGGCCGCTCCCGGTCCCATGAACCGCAACGCGCGCTTGTCCACATGCGCCTTGATGTCGATATTCGGCTCGCCCGCGACTTGGCTGCGAAACCCGTGATCGACCATGTCCTGATTGGCGGTGATGCCGGATTTGCCAGCCTTCAGCGAGGCCAGAACCTCGTCCTTGTTGTTCCCGATGGCCGAGACAATGCCCAGACCGGTAACGACGACTCGACGCATAAGCGCACTCCTTCGCATGTGGGTGCCGGGCAGATCCCGACCCCGGAAATCCTGTGGTCCTGTCAGCTTTCCGACAGGGCGACTTTCATATCCTTGACCTGATAGATAACGTCTCCGTCAGCTTCCACAATCCCGTCTGCGACCCCCATGGTCAGACGACGGGTCTGAACGGCCTTGGTGAAATCAATCTTGTAGGTCAGCATCTTTCGGTCCGGGCGCACCATTCCGGTCAACTTGACCTCGCCCACACCCAAAGCATACCCGCGCCCCTGCCAACCGCGCCAACCAAGGTTGAAGCCGGTCAACTGCCATAGACCGTCAAGCCCAAGGCATCCGGGCATGATGGGATTGCCGGGAAAATGGCAGTCGAAAAACCAAAGGTCCGGCGTGATGTCGAACTCGGCAATGACGTGGCCCTTGCCATGTGCACCACCATCGGCGGAAATGTCGGTGATGCGGTCCATCATCAGCATGGGCGGGGCGGGAAGCTGTGCGTTGCCGGGGCCGAACAACTCGCCCCGCGCACATTTCAAAAGGTCTTCCTTGCCAAAACTTGTCGGATAATCCGCCATTCCCCGTGCCCCGTATCTTGTCTATTCCTTCCTTCATCCTCTATCACCCGCGCCAAGTCGGACGCAAGTGCAGGCAACACGCTTCAACGCGACATCCGCGCTCTGCCGGAATAGAAATAATTGGAACTTTCGTGGCAGAGCCCCTATATTCAACAATGATATACGAAACCTTGCAAACCACACAGGCGCGTCATGACTGACCTGAACCGACAGAACGAAGCAAACTGGCTTGCCAGTGCGGGCCTGCGCCCGACGCGTCAACGGCTTGCCTTGGCGCAACTTCTTATGGGTGACGGTCAGCACCGCCACGTGACGGCGGAAAGCTTGTATGAAGCGTCACGCGACAGTGACGAACGGGTCTCGCTCGCCACGGTCTACAATACCCTGCGCATCTTTTCCGAGGCCGGGCTTTTGCGCGAAATCACCGTCAACGGGGCGCGCAGCTATTTCGATACCAATACGTCAAACCATCCGCATTTCTTCTGGGAAGACACCGAAGAATTGATGGACGCCCCCGACGAAGACCTGAAAATCTCGCGCCTTCCAACTGCCCCGAAAGGGGCCGAGATTGCGAAGGTCGACGTGGTTATCCGCTTGCGCCGCAAGTAAGTTGCGCACCAAGCAAATCGCCCGTTTCTTCTGGCCAAATATATCCTGGGGTGAGCGGCACAGCCGCGAGGGGCAACGCCCCTTAGGACGCGCGCAAACCGCGCGCCCGCACTTCGTCATTGCAATTCAGGCGACACTGACGACTTCAAAATCGAAAATCAGCGTCCGACCAGCCAATGCGTGGTTGGCGTCCAGCGTGACGCTTTCATCGGACAGCTCGGTCACGGTTACGGGAATCGGCTGCCCCTGCTGCCCGGTCATCTGAAGCTGCAAACCAACCTCCAGCGGAATGTCCGCGGGTATGTCGCTGCGCGGCACTTCAAGCAGCGCTTCATCCTGACGCGGGCCATAAGCCTCTTCCGGGGCAATGGTCACTTTCTTCTGCTCGCCGACCGACATGCCGGGCAGGGCTTTGTCCAGGCCGGGGATGATCATGCCGGACCCGACGGTGAATTCCAGTGGGTCGCGGCCATCGGAGCTGTCAAAGACGGTGCCGTCTTCAAGAGTGCCGGTGTAATGAATGCGCACAGTCGCGCCGGATGTGACTTCGGTCATAAAAACCTCATAATGTAAGGGGGATTGATGGACGAGGCCGCGTTCTGCGCGGGTGCTCGTGTGATGGGGTGACCCTAAAGAACTCAGTTCTGATGTAAAGAGAGGCCGGGGAACAATCTCAACTCACCTCAAAACCACTGCCCCGGCTCCATCAAGCCCAAGTCCAGCAACTGCTGAGAAGACCAATCAAATTGGACCGAGTTGTGCCATTTGAAGGTCGGAATGTCGAATGTCGATCCAGCGTTTGATTTCAACGCCTTCGCGGTGCGAAAACTAGCGATCGTAGCGGTGACGTTGTTGTGCCACGGGCAGGCGAACGTGTTGTATTCTTCGTCATTGAACGTGTGATCGGCGCGCAGCCTTAGCCCTTTTTGGGCGCGAAAAATTGAAATCCGGTCGATCTTGCGTCGCACGGGCGGGATGTGTTCTTCGAATCGCCACCTTAGTCCGCCGAAGAAATCCAACTGTCGGTCCTTTATTTCCCCAAGCTCATCCTTCCGCCCCAGCGCGTAATAGCCAGATTTGTCCAGATAAGCGTGTTCCAAAGATACCGCATCGGGATGTTGCGCCAGATCATCCGCGTACAGATCGACCACATAGGTCAGCACCGCGTCGCGCCGTTCCTCGGCATGAAAGGCGACCAGTTCCCCGATCGAGCGTGCCTCGCAAAACGGATGAAACAGGTATTCGGCGTTGAAGCAGTAATAAAGCCATGTGCCGGGGGCCACCTCGATGATCTTGTTGACCGCATGTTCCAACGCACCCGTGCGCGTGGTGCTGTACGGGATGCGGTGGATCACCCGCTCCAGTTCATCGGGCAGTTCCAGCGCGTCGGGGGAAAACACCAAAAGTTCGGCAAAGCCTGCGTTCTGGTGGTGGGTGATGGTGCTTTCGACCTCGACCAGATCCTCGACGAAAATCATCGCCACCGGTCCTTTTGCCAGCACCTTGGCACCGGTATTCAGGAAGTCTGTCAAGCCTTGATACCGCATCGGTCCCTTTCGCTTGCCGCCAGATTCTGCGGCATTCGCGCCAAAATGCTATGAAATCAATGTCTTTTGCAAGCGTTGCGGGTGCATGGGCTTTGCTATAGGAAACGGGGCCTGATCCAAGGCTTTATCCAACGGGAAATGCGCGTCATGTCCGAGCAAAAGAAACTTTTCATTCGCACCTATGGTTGCCAGATGAACGTCTATGACAGCGAACGCATGTCCGAGGCGCTGGGCGCGGATGGGTATGTGCAAACGGACACCCCCGATGACGCGGACATGATTTTGCTGAACACCTGTCACATTCGCGAAAAAGCGGCCGAAAAAGTGTATTCCGAGCTTGGGCGTTTCAAGGGTCTGAAAGCTGACAAGCCAGACCTGAAAATCGGCGTGGCGGGTTGCGTGGCGCAGGCCGAGGGTGAAGAGATCATGCGCCGTCAGCCGCTGGTCGATCTGGTGGTCGGCCCGCAGACCTATCACCGCCTACCGCAGATGATGGAGCAGGTGGCGAAGGGCGAAAAGGCGCTGGACACCGATTTCCCCGAAGAAGACAAATTCGAACATCTGCCCGTGCGGCACGGGGCCCAGAAGGCCAAGCGCAACCCGTCTGCGTTCTTGACGGTGCAGGAAGGCTGCGACAAATTCTGCGCTTTCTGTGTCGTGCCCTATACCCGTGGGGCCGAGGTCAGCCGCCCGGCAGACCGCATCCTGCGCGAAGCCCGTGATCTGGTCGAACGGGGCGTGCGCGAAATCACCCTGCTGGGGCAAAACGTCAACGCCTATCACGGTGCGGGCGAGGGGGGCGATTGGTCGCTGGCGCGTCTGATCTGGGCGCTTAACGATGTCGATGGGTTGGAACGCATCCGCTTCACCACCTCGCACCCCAACGACATGAGTGATGATCTGATCGAAGCACACGGCACCTGCGAAAAGCTGATGCCTTATCTGCACCTTCCCGTGCAATCGGGGTCTGACAAGATCCTGAAGCGCATGAACCGTAGCCACACTGCCGAGAAATATCTGCGCTTGATCGAACGCATCCGCGCGGCCCGACCTGACATCCTGCTATCGGGCGATTTCATTGTTGGTTTCCCTGAAGAGGACGATCAAGATTTTGAAGATACGATGTCGCTAATCCGCGAAGTGAATTACGGGCAGGCTTACAGTTTCAAATATTCGACCCGTCCGGGTACACCTGCGGCGGAACGAGCGTTGGTGGATGACGCGATAGCGACGGATCGTTTGCATCGGCTGCAAGCCCTGTTGACGGAACAACAACGCGCTATCCAGCATGGCATGGTCGGCAAAGAGGTCGGCGTGCTGTTTGAAAAACAAGGTCGTCTGGAAGGTCAGATGGTGGGGAAATCTGACCACTTGCACGCGGTCCATGTCGCGGCCCCCAATGGCAAGCCCGGCGATTTGGCGCGGGTAAGGATCGTTGACAGCAGCACGAACTCGCTTGCAGGCGAGTTGGTCGCCTAGGGCAGGGCCGTGGCGCTTTGTCTCGAAAACTTGAAGTTTTTTCAATGGGGCTTGCGTCCGGCATCGGCACTTGGCACCATCACCATATAGGATATGACCAGGAGACCCCTATTGGGCTTTGACAACCTGACAACCGCGCCTGACGCATCGACCGCCGAAGAAGCGCTGCTTGAATTTCCCGACAACCGCCTGCTGATCGACCTGTGCGGTGAGTTTGATAAAAACCTGACTCATATCGAAAGCCATCTGGGCGTGCAGATCGTGCGGCGCGGCAACCAGTTAGCCGTGTTCGGCGAAGCCAGCGCCCGCGTGAAGGCGGTCGAGGTTTTGCAGGCCCTTTATCAGCGCCTGGAAAGCGGCAAGGGGATCGAGCCCGGCGATATCGACGCCGAGATTCGCATGGGTGGCGCCGATGACGACACCGGCACCCGTGACGGCGACCAGATGGAAATGTTTCGGGGCGGCGCGGTCGAAATCAAGACCCGCAAGAAGACGATTGAGCCACGCACCGAGGCGCAGAAAGCCTATGTCCTAAACCTGTTCCAGAACGAACTGGCGTTTGGGATCGGGCCTGCGGGCACCGGCAAGACCTATCTGGCCGTCGCGGTGGGCGTGAACATGTTTCTGGGCGGCCATGTGGATCGCCTGATCCTTAGCCGTCCGGCGGTCGAGGCGGGCGAGAAGCTGGGCTATCTGCCAGGTGACATGAAGGATAAGGTCGATCCTTATATGCAGCCGCTTTACGACGCGCTGAACGATTTTCTGCCCGCCAAGCAGGTCGCCAAACTGATCGAGGAAAAGCGGATCGAGATTGCACCGTTGGCCTTCATGCGCGGGCGCACCCTGTCAAACGCCTTCGTGGTGCTGGACGAAGCGCAGAACGCCACAACCATGCAGATGAAGATGTTTCTGACCCGGCTGGGCGAAGGCTCGCGCATGGTGGTGACGGGCGACCGGACGCAAATCGACCTGCCGCGCGGGGTGGACAGCGGCTTGCGGGACGCAGAAGGTCTGCTGAAGGGCATTGACCAGATCGCGTTCAACTATTTCACGTCGAAAGACGTGGTGCGGCATCCGCTGGTGGCCCGGATCATCGAAGCCTATGACGACGCGGCGCAGACGGCGATGATCAACAAGGCCCGGCGCAACCAGCGCGACAGCTGACATGATCGTTGATGTGGTGTTCGAAGATGATCGCTGGAACGCTGCGGGGCTTGAGGTGCTGGCCGACCACGCGGCGCAAGCAACCTTGGCCCACCTTGGCCTGACGCCGCCCTTTGGTGACGGGTTCGAGGTCAGCCTGCTTGCCTGCGATGACAAACGCATCGCGGCGTTGAACGCGGATTTTCGCGACAAGCCTACGCCAACGAACGTGCTGTCCTGGCCGTCCGAGGATCGCGCGTCCGATCAGCCGGGCGGTGATCCGCACACGCCAACAGACCCGGAACTGGGCGATATCGCCATCGCATTTGACACCTGCACACGTGAAGCCGCCGCGCAGGGCAAGCAATTCCCCGCCCATGTGACCCATTTATTGGTTCATGGAATGTTGCATCTGTTGGGTTATGATCACATAGACGACAAAGATGCAGCCTTGATGGAGGGGCTGGAGGTTGAAATCCTTGGCAAGATGGGCATTTGCAACCCATATACAGGATAACCTGCGCATTAATGCGCGATTGTGGAAAAGGAAAGATGGGCGACACCGAAGACGGATCTTCTGACGCAGCGCAAAGCGCGCAGACGGAAACCGAAGACAACAGTAGCGGCTTTTTTGGTCGTATCATCTGGGCGCTCAGCCACTCGGATGCGACGGACGAGCCACCACGCCATGCACCCGCCGTGCCCAATGGGGCATCATCAGCTGTCCCGCCGGGCATGATGAACTTGCGCCGTATGCGGGTCGAGGATGTGATGATTCCTAAGGCCGAAATCGTGTCGGTTTCGGTCGATACTGGCAAAGATGATCTGGTCGCGCTGTTTCGCGAAAATGGGCTGACGCGTCTGCCGGTGTTTGACGGCACGCTGGATACGCCCATCGGCCTTGTTCACCTGAAAGACCTGGCGCTGAACCACGGGTTCAACGGGGCGTCCGCTGCCAAGTTGCCACCTTATGCGCTGCGCAAGCTGTTGCGTCCGTTGCTCTATGCGCCGCCCTCAATGCCGATTGGCGTGCTGCTTCAGAAAATGCAGACCGAGCGCATCCACATGGCCCTTGTCATTGACGAATATGGCGGGGTCGATGGTTTGGTCACGATCGAGGATCTGATCGAACAGGTAATTGGCGAGATCGAGGATGAACACGACCTTGAAGAAGGCGCGCTGTGGATCGAGGAAAAGCCGGGGTGCTATCTGGCCGAGGCCAAGGCACCCCTGGACGAATTTGAGGCCGAGATCGGCGTCGAGTTGAGCGGCGACGAAGTTGATGACGAGGAAATAGACACGCTTGGTGGTCTGGTCTTCGTGCTGTCCGGTCATGTGCCGGCCCGCGGCGAAGTCATCACCCACCCCGCAGGACCCGAGATTGAGGTGGTCGATGCCGACCCGCGTCGCATCAAGCGCTTGCGCGTGCGTCTACCGTCGAAGCTTCAGGACTAGGCGGCATGATTAGACGGCCCCGTGCGGCAAGTGGTGGCGTCGTCCTTGCGACCGCCGCGCTGGGCAGTTTTGCCGCATTGGGTCAGGCACCGTTTAATTGGCCGATCTGCACGATGCTGGGTTTTGCTGCGGCGTTCCATCTGATTGCGCGCGCCAACAGCCCGTGGCAATCGGCTTGGCGAAGCTGGGGGCTGGGCGTGGGCTATTTCGCCGTCGCGCTGTCATGGCTGATCAACCCTTTTCTTGTCGACGCTGCACGCCACGGTTGGATGGCGCCTTTCGCGATATTTTTCATGGCTGCAGGGCTTGCGCTGTTGTGGGGCGTGGCAGGTGCAATTGCGCACCGCGTGACGATACCGGTGTTGCGGTGGCTTGCGCTTGCGGTTGCGCTGACCGGGGCTGAACTGGTCCGGGCGCGGCTGTTCACCGGCTTTCCGTGGGCCAATCCGGGGCATATATGGATCGAGACCACATTTGCGCCACTTGCAGCCTATATCGGGGCAAGTGGGTTGGGCGCGCTGACCTTCCTGACGGCCGCTTTGCTGGCGTGTATTGCGGCTTCTGATCTGCGCGTGCGCGGTCGGATCATGCACGCCGCCATACTTGTCGGAGTTGTCGCAAGCGCCTTGGGCGTCAGCCTGAACCGCGGCCAAATCCCCGCACCGCCTGACCGCGATGCGATCCTGCGGCTGGTTCAGCCCAACGCCCCCCAGCACCTGAAATGGGACCCGCGTCACGCCTATGATTTCGTGACCCGGCAGGTGGCCTTCACTGCCGCCGACCCGGCGCCCGGCCAACCCCGCCCCGACCTTGTGATCTGGCCCGAAACCGCGGTGCCGACCCTGCTGGAATGGGCCGATGACATTCGCCTGACCATCGCCGATGCCGCGCAGGGCGCGCCGGTCCTGTTCGGAGTGCAACGGGGCGACGGGTTGATGTACTACAACAGCCTTGCCTTGCTGGATGGCACCGGGCAGGTGCAGGCAATCTATGACAAACATCATCTGGTTCCGTTCGGGGAATACATCCCATTGGGCAATTGGCTCGAGCAGTTCGGCATAAGCGCCTTCGCCGCCCGCGCCGGTAACGGCTACTCCGCAGGGCCGGGCGCGGAGGTAATGGATACGGGCGTTGCCGGATCGGCCCTGCCGCTGATCTGTTACGAAGCGGTGTTCCCGCGTGACATTCGGGCCGCCCAAAAACGGGCCGACTGGATATTGCATGCCACGAATGACGCTTGGTTCGGTGAATTCTCGATGCCCTACCAACACCTGGCCCAGGCCCGGTTTCGCGCGATCGAGTTCGGCCTGCCGGTGATCCGGGTGGCCAATACGGGCATCTCTGCGATCATTGACGCGCGCGGCGAACTGCGCGCTTCGATCCCGCTGGGGCAAGCGGGGTATCTGGACGCCAGATTACCGGGCGCAGGCAAGCCCACGTTATTTTCCCGCTATGGCGATCTGCCGCTGGCGATTGTGCTGACTGTTGCATTGTTCACGCTTCAGGCTACGCGCTCGCGCACTGCGACCCAGAAGCGCGTTGACAACCCTGAATAGTCGTGCGACGCGGGTGCACTACCCGCCACAACGGCTTCCTGACGTGGTATGGGTTTCAACATCGGAGCACTTTCATGACACGAATGACACGCAAGACCCACGTATTTACCTCGGAATCCGTTTCCGAAGGGCATCCCGACAAGGTGTGTGACCGCATCTCGGACGCTATCCTTGACGCTTTTCTGGCCGAAGATCCACAAGCCCGCGTGGCCTGCGAAACCTTCGCCACCACCGACCGTGTGGTCATCGGCGGCGAGGTGCGCGGCCCGGCCACTGTCATCCAGCGTGTCGAAGACATCGCGCGGCAATGCGTAAAGGATATCGGCTATGAACAGGAAGGGTTCCACTGGGCCAACCTGAATATCGACAGCTATCTGCACGCCCAATCCGCCGATATCGCCCAAGGGGTCGATGCCGCGCAAGACAAGGACGAGGGGGCCGGCGATCAGGGGATCATGTTCGGCTATGCCAGCGTCGAAACCGATGCGCTTATGCCCGCGCCCCTGCAATACAGCCACGCCATCCTGCGCCGCCTGGCCGAAGTCCGCAAGGACGGCACCGAACCTTGGATGGGCCCCGACGCCAAGTCGCAATTGTCCGTGCGTTATGAAAACGACCTGCCGGTTGAAGTCGCATCGCTCGTCCTGTCCACCCAGCACCTGGACGCCAGCATGACCCCCGACGATGTGCGCGAACGCGTGACACCTTATATTCGCGAAGTGCTGCCTGATGGCTGGTTAACCGACAATACCCAATGGCACGTCAACCCGACCGGCAAATTTGTCATCGGCGGCCCCGACGGGGATGCAGGGCTGACCGGGCGCAAGATTATCGTGGACACCTATGGCGGCGCTGCTCCGCACGGCGGCGGCGCGTTTTCCGGCAAAGATCCCACCAAGGTGGACCGCTCGGCCGCCTATGCCGCGCGGTATCTGGCGAAGAACATCGTGGCGGCAGGCATGGCGAAACGCTGCACGCTGCAACTGTCCTATGCCATCGGTGTGGCGCATCCCCTGTCCATTCTCGTCGACACCCACCGCACCGGCGAGGTTGACGAAACTGAGATCGAAAAAGCGATCGGTCAGGTTATGAACCTGACCCCACGCGGCATTCGTGAACACCTTGGCTTGAACAAGCCGATCTATGAACGTACCGCCGCCTATGGGCATTTCGGTCGCGAACCGGATGCGGATGGCGGGTTCAGCTGGGAAAAAACTGATCTGGTCGAGGCCCTGCAAAAGGCCGTCTGACCCAGATTGCCATTGCAAATGAACACCAAAGGGCGGCCCGTCACTTGACGCGGCCGCTCTTTGCACGGCATAGGCGCGGCCATGACACAAGATGACCCCACACAGCACAAGCACCGCTCGGGCGCGCCGTGGCGCAATTTCTATGGCCGCCTGAAGGGCAAAGGGCTGCGCGACAGTCAGCGGGAATATCTGGACAAGGATCTCGCCGCACTCAGCCCCGGCGCGGTTGATTGGAACGAAAATCCCGACCGCCTCCCGCTTGACCTGAACGCCCTTTTCGGTGGCAAGCCGGTCTGGCTGGAAACAGGCTTTGGCGGCGGTGAGCACATGGTGCATCAAGCCGCCACCAACCCGGATGTGGGGATCATCGGCTGCGAGCCTTACATCAACGGCGTCGCCATGCTCTTGGGCAAGATCCGCAAGGCAGGGTGCGAAAACATTGCCGTCCATCCGGGCGATGTGCGCGACCTGTTCGACGTGCTGCCAGAGCACAGCATTGAAAAGGCCTTCCTGCTGTACCCGGACCCATGGCCCAAGAAAAGACACCACCGCCGCCGCTTCGTGACGCCCGAATACCTCGAACCCTTCCACCGCGTGCTAAAACCGGGGGCCGAGTTCCGCGTCGCCACCGACATCCCCGATTACGTGCGCCAAACGCTGGAAGAGGTCCCGCGCGCAGGCTTTGAATGGCTGGGCGAACGACCCGCCGACTGGCGCGATTCTTGGGACGACTGGATCTCGACCCGCTACGAACAAAAAGCCCTGCGCGAAACCCGCACCCCCCACTACCTGACCTTCCGCCGCCTCTGACCACCCCCGCCGTTTCTTCTGGCCCAAAATATCCTGGGGTGAGGCCGCAGGCCGAGGGGCGAAGCCCCTTTCGCTCTGGCTTCACCCAAATGTCTGCGCTATCAGAATTCGCAGACTACAGGAGAAGACACATGTCCGGACACGGCCCCGCCATCCCCATGACCTCGCGCAAATGCGGCCCTTTGACGGGCGAGGCGCGCGTGCCCGGCGACAAGTCGATCAGCCACCGATCCCTGATCCTTGGAGCGATGGCTGTGGGCGAAACCCACATCACGGGCCTTTTGGAAGGCGAAGACGTGCTGGGCACGGCCGATGCGATGCGAGCGTTTGGCGCCGATGTCGAACATGTGGGCGACGGCGAATGGCGCGTGAACGGCGTGGGTGTCGGCGGCTTTGCAGAACCCGAGCAGGTCATTGACTGCGGCAACGCGGGCACCGGTGTGCGCCTGATCATGGGGGCGATGGCCACCCAACCGATTACGGCAACCTTCACCGGCGATGCCTCGCTTCGGTCGCGCCCGATGGGGCGCGTCACCGATCCGCTCGCGCTTTTCGGGGCGCAAAGCTATGGGCGAGACGGGGGTCGGCTTCCGATGACCATCGTCGGCGCGCGTGAACCCGTGGCGGTGCGCTATGCGACTCCCATGGCCTCGGCGCAGGTCAAATCCGCCGTGCTACTCGCAGGCTTGAACGCCCCCGGCAAGACCGTGGTGATCGAGAAAGAGGCCACCCGCGACCATACCGAACGGATGCTGGCGGGTTTCGGCGCTCAGATCACCGTTGAGGACACCGACGAAGGTCACGTGATCACCCTGACCGGCCAGCCGGAGTTGCAGCCGCAATCCATCGCCGTGCCGCGTGACCCCAGTTCGGCAGCGTTCCCGGTTTGCGCGGCGCTGATTGTGCCCGGCTCGGACGTCTTGGTACCGAATATCGGGCTGAACCCAACCCGCGCTGGCCTGTTCCAAACGCTGCAAGACATGGGTGCCGATCTGAGCTTCGAGAATGAGCGCACAGAGGGCGGCGAACCTGTCGCCGACCTGCGCGCGCGCTTTTCGCCCAATATGAAAGGCATCGTGGTGCCCCCCGAACGCGCGGCCAGCATGATCGACGAATACCCGATCCTGTCGGTCATTGCCGCTTTTGCCACCGGCACCACCAACATGCCCGGCGTGCATGAACTGCGCGTGAAGGAAAGCGACCGCATCGACGCGATGGCCAAGGGCTTGCGCGCTGCTGGCGTGACGGTGGATGAAGGCGAAGACTGGTGGGCGGTTGACGGGCTTGGACCAGAGGGCGTGCCGGGTGGTGCAACGGTTGCCACCGTGCTGGATCACCGGATCGCGATGAGCTTTGCTTGCCTTGGAATGGCGTCGCACAGGCCCATCCATCTGGACGATGGCAACCCCATCGCCACCAGTTTCCCCGCGTTCGAACCGCTTATGGCAGGTCTGGGTGCACAACTGGTAAGGACAAACACATGACACGGTTTACGGTCGCCATAGATGGCCCGGCGGCTGCGGGCAAGGGCACGATCTCGAAGGCGGTTGCCGCGCATTTCGGCTTTGCCCATCTGGACACCGGGCTGCTGTATCGCGCGGTCGGCGCCAAGGTGCTTGCGGGGGGCGATCCGGTGGCCTCGGCCAAGTCGCTGACGGAACAGGACCTGCAAGGAAATCTGCGCACGCAAGAGGTCGCAGAGGCCGCCAGCCGCGTGGCCGTTCTGCCCTATGTGCGCGCGGCCCTTTTCGAGTTTCAGCGCGAATTTGCCGCCCGTGATGGCGGGGCGGTTCTGGACGGGCGCGACATCGGCACGGTGATTTGCCCGGACGCGCAAGTGAAACTGTACGTCACCGCCAGCGCCGAAGTGCGCGCCGAACGCAGATATCTTGAACTGACCGAGAACAGCATGGACGTAACCCGCGCAGATGTGTTGGCCGACGTGAAGGCGCGCGACAAACGCGACAGTGAACGGGCCGAAGCCCCCTTGAAACCCGCAGACGACGCGGTGATCATCGACACGTCTGATCTGTCCATCGGCGACGCAGTTGCGCGCGCCGTGTCCGCGATTGACGCGCGGCGCTGATCGTCAACGCCTCTTGCTTTATTGGCAGAATCCACGTATTCCCCGCCCCTGTCGACAAGGTGAAAACGCCGCGATGACAGGGATACGAGCAGGGTCGGAGATACCGGCCCTCTTTGTTTTGCGGATAACCTGTTGACCAAATTGGAAAACCCAAGACCTGCGGAGCCAACCGCACGGCCCGAATAGCACTTGTAAAGGAACAAAACGCATATGTGCGCTAAAGCAACTATGGAGGAATTCGAAGCCCTCCTGAATGAAAGCTTCGAAATGGACACCCCCGAAGAGGGTTCGGTTGTCAAAGGCAAGGTCATCGCCATCGAAGCGGGCCAAGCCATCATCGACGTAGGCTATAAGATGGAAGGCCGCGTCGACGTTAAAGAATTCGCAAACCCCGGCGAAGCCCCTGAAATCGCAGTTGGTGACGAGGTGGAAGTCTACCTGCGCTCTGCCGAAAACGCGCGTGGCGAAGCCGTCATCTCGCGTGAGATGGCCCGCCGCGAAGAAGCATGGGACCGCTTGGAAAAAGCCTATGCCGACGACGCCCGCGTTGAAGGTGCAATCTTCGGTCGCGTCAAAGGCGGCTTCACGGTCGATCTGGGCGGCGCTGTGGCGTTCCTGCCCGGCAGCCAAGTCGATGTGCGCCCCGTGCGCGACGCAGGCCCCCTGATGGGTCTGAAGCAACCGTTCCAGATCCTGAAAATGGACCGTCGTCGTGGCAACATCGTTGTGTCGCGTCGTGCAATTCTGGAAGAATCGCGTGCCGAACAGCGTGCTGAAGTCATCGGCAACTTGACCGAAGGCCAAGCGGTTGACGGCGTCGTCAAGAACATCACCGAATATGGTGCATTTGTTGACCTTGGCGGTGTTGACGGCCTGCTGCATGTCACCGACATGGCATGGCGCCGTGTGAACCACCCGTCGGAAATCCTGTCGATCGGCGAGACCATCAAGGTTCAGGTCATCAAGATCAACAAGGAAACGCACCGCATCTCGCTTGGTATGAAGCAGTTGCAGGACGATCCGTGGGATTTGGTTGCTGGTAAATACCCGCTGGAAACAACCCACACGGGCCGCGTGACGAACATCACCGACTACGGTGCGTTTGTTGAGCTTGAGCCGGGCGTTGAAGGTCTGGTGCACGTGTCTGAAATGTCGTGGACCAAGAAGAACGTCCATCCCGGCAAAATCGTGTCGACCTCGCAAGAGGTTGAAGTCATGGTGCTGGAAATCGATCAGGCAAAACGCCGTGTGTCGCTTGGCCTGAAACAAACCATGCGCAACCCGTGGGAGGTGTTTGCAGAAACCCACCCCGAGGGCACCGAGGTCGAAGGCGAAGTCAAGAACATCACCGAATTCGGTTTGTTCATCGGCTTGGAAGGCGAGATCGACGGCATGGTTCACCTTTCCGACATTTCTTGGGACCAGCGTGGCGAAGAAGCTATTCAAGAGTTCAAGAAAGGCGACGTCGTCAAAGCCGTTGTTTCGGAAGTGGACACAGACAAAGAGCGTATCTCGCTGTCGATTAAAGCCTTGGACGGTGATCCCTTCGCAGAAGCCGTTGGCGGCGTGAAGCGTGGTTCGATCATCACTGTCGAAGTGACATCAATCGAAGATGGCGGCATTGAAGTGGAATATGAAGGCATGAAATCCTTCATCCGCCGCTCGGACCTGTCGCGTGACCGTGCCGAACAGCGCCCCGAACGTTTCCAGGTTGGCGACAAGCTGGACGTTCGCGTGACCAACGTGGACTCGAAATCGCGCCGTCTGGGTCTGTCGATTAAAGCCCGCGAAATCGCCGAAGAAAAAGAGGCCGTCGCGCAATACGGTTCCTCGGATTCCGGTGCATCGCTGGGTGACATTCTTGGCGCCGCGCTGAAGCAAGACGACTAAGTCCTGCCTCTTTGAAAATCAGGCGGCCCCGTGCGTTGTGCGGGGCCGTTTTTGTATCGAATCAATAAAGGTCGCTGCGTTGCAATAATCCCCAGCAACCCGACATCACACCATTCGCCAGTGCGGCATCGGGCAGGAAATCCCAAGAAAATGGTACGATTCACGCCAAATTTACGACCTTGATGCGGCAATGCTTGTATCTCGTCCGGGGGTTTGGTCCTATAGTCGGACGGAATAAGGATGCAAAATCCATTACATAGCCAATTTGGGGGGACCAAATGATCCGGTCGGAACTGATCCAGAAGATCGCGGATGAAAACCCGCACCTTTATCAGCGCGACGTCGAGCGCATCGTGAACACGATATTTGAAGAAATCATCGAGGCGATGGCGCGCGGTGACCGGGTTGAGCTGCGCGGCTTTGGCGCATTTTCCGTCAAGAAAAGGGATGCTCGTATCGGGCGTAATCCCCGGACGGGGGAATCGGTCGAAGTCGAAGAAAAACATGTCCCGTTCTTCAAAACTGGCAAGCTGCTCAGGGACCGGTTGAACGGCAAATAAGAGGTATCCATGCGCTACTTTCGTTACGCATTTCTGGCAATCTTGGCGATTGTTCTGATCACGGTTGCGCTCGCCAATCGGGCGATGGTCACAGTCAATCTTCTGCCACAAGAGCTGTCCGGGTTTCTTGGGTGGAGTTGGTCGCTGACGTTGCCCCTGTTTGTGGTGATTTTCGGCGGGGTTATTGCGGGCGTTCTGCTTGGATTCGTCTGGGAATGGTTCCGGGAACACAAGATCCGCGCAGAAGCCGCGCGCGCCCGGAAAGAGCGCGACAAGCTGGCGCGTGAGGTCAAGACTTTGCGCGAACCGAAATCGCGCACGGGTGACGACGTTCTGGCGCTGATCGACGACGCTGGCTAAAAAAATGGGTGCTACTGTTAAAATCTGTGGCTTGAAACAGTCGCAGCATGTCGACGCTGCGGCACGTTCTGGTGCGCGGTATCTTGGCTTTGTTTTCTTTCCAAAAAGCCCACGCAACGTGACTGTTGCCGATGCGGCGTCTTTGATGTTGAACGTGCCGGTTGGGGTGGCCAAGGTGGCGCTGACCGTGAATGCGGACGATGCGACGCTGGAACAGATTGTCAACGGCACGACCGTGGATATGCTTCAGCTACATGGGTCGGAAAGCCCCGAACGCGTTGCCGAGGTAAAGGCGCGGTTTGGTCTGCCGGTGATGAAAGCCATTGGTATCGCGACCGCCGAGGATGTTGCGCAAATAGACCGCTACGCGCCCGTGGTGGATCAGCTTCTGATCGACGCCAAGGCCCCGAAAGATGCCAATCTGCCCGGCGGCAATGGCGTGGCCTTCGATTGGCGGCTTCTGCAGCGCAAATATTGGCCGTGCCCGTGGATGTTGGCCGGTGGACTAACCCCCGAAAACGTTGTCCAGGCTGTTGGCTTGACCGGCGCGCGACAGGTCGATGTTTCGTCAGGGGTTGAAACTGCGCCGGGGATCAAGGATGACAAGCTGATTGCGGCGTTCTGTGCCGCCGCTGGGGTCGCTGTGTGAAGCCCCGCAAGAACCGGAGTGGACCCATGCCGAACGATCTATTCAACAGTTTCATGAATGGCCCCGATGAAAAGGGCCGATTTGGCGATTTCGGCGGGCGCTTCGTGTCCGAGACCCTGATGCCCCTGATCCTTGATCTTGAGGCAGAGTACGAAAAAGCCAAGACGGACGACAGTTTTTGGGCCGAAATGCAGCATCTCTGGACCCATTACGTCGGCCGCCCCAGCCCGCTTTATTTTGCTGAGGGGCTGACCAAGCATCTGGGCGGCGCCAAGATCTATATGAAACGGGACGAGTTGAACCATACCGGGGCGCACAAGATCAACAACGTGCTGGGCCAGATCCTTCTGGCGCGCCGTATGGGCAAGACCCGTATTATTGCGGAAACCGGGGCAGGGCAGCACGGCGTAGCCACTGCCACAGTCTGCGCCAAGTTTGGCCTGAAATGCATCGTTTATATGGGTGCGCATGACGTGCAGCGACAAGCGCCGAACGTATTTCGGATGCGGCTGCTGGGGGCCGAGGTGATCCCCGTCAGTTCAGGTCGCGGCACGTTGAAGGACGCGATGAACGATGCGCTGCGCGACTGGGTGACGAATGTCTCGGACACATTCTATTGCATTGGTACGGCTGCGGGTCCGCACCCTTACCCTGCCATGGTGCGTGACTTTCAGTCGATCATCGGCAAGGAAACCAAGGAACAGATGCAGGCTGCCGAAGGTCGCTTGCCTGATACGATTATTGCGGCCATCGGCGGTGGTTCGAACGCCATCGGCTTATTCCACCCGTTCCTTGACGACAAAAGCGTGCAGATCATCGGGGTTGAGGCCGGCGGAAAGGGCGTGAATGACGCCGTGGAGCACTGCGCATCTCTGAGCGGCGGGCGGCCGGGTGTTTTGCATGGTAACCGCACCTTCCTGTTGCAAGACGATGACGGGCAGATTCTTGATGGCTATTCAATTTCCGCAGGTTTGGATTATCCGGGCATCGGACCGGAACACAGTTGGCTGCACGATATAGGTCGTGCCGAATATGTGGCGATCACCGACAAAGAGGCGCTGGATGCATTCCAACTTTGCTGTCAGACCGAGGGGATAATCCCTGCGTTGGAACCTTGCCATGCTTTGGCGCATGTGATGAAAATCGCGCCCAAGCTGCCGGAAGATCACATCATCTGCATGAACATGTGCGGGCGCGGCGACAAAGATATCTATACCGTCGCCAAGTATCTGGGCTTTGACATGTCCGACACCGAAGGTCGCGACGCCAACTGATCGGGGGTCAGTCCATCGACGCGGCAATCGCGCGAAACATTTTGATGTTGGTGTCATTGACGCCCTCGGTCCGAAACCCGCGATCAGCGCCGTTCATTGCGATCACTACGTCACGCGCCGTGTCGATGAAGATATACTGCCCATAAATACCGCGCGCGAAGTATTCGCCTTTGGGCGCGTCCGGGGCGATCCACCATTGATACCCATATTGCTGGGCGCCGCTTGCTGTCGGGGCTGAAGGCGTGGTTGATGCGGCCACCCAATCCGCCGGCACGATCTGCTTCCCGTTCCAGCGCCCATCTTGCAAGAACATCTGCCCAAACCGCGCGTAGTCGCGCGTGCGCAGGTTCAGCCCGCCAAGCACAAAAGCGACGCCATAACCGTCGGTCAGGTAATAGGGATCGGCCTCGAAACCCATTGGTTGCACGATGTGTTCTTCCATCAGGTCCGGGATGGATTGTCCGGTCGCGCCTCTGATGACCATCCCAATCACATGCGTGTCTATCGAGACATACTGCCAAGTCTCGCCCGGTGGGGCGAAGGTCGCGGTCAGCCCAGAGGCGAAATCATCCATCGACTGCCCCAACGCCAGCACGCGGCCCATCCGGTTGATGTCTGAATTGAAGTCCAGATAATCCTCGCTGAAGACAACGCCAGACGACATGTTCAACACATTGCGGATCGTCGCGCCCTCGTATGCGCTGCCTTTCAGGCTGGGCGCATATTCTTCCACCGGATCGTTCAGCGACGCAATCGCGCCTTGGTCAAGCGCAATTCCCATGAGCGCCGACAAGAAGCTTTTGGCAACCGACCAACTGATGCGCCGGTCTTCTGGCTCTGTGCCACGGTGATAGCTTTCGTGCCGCAGTTGGCCATCCTTCAGAACGACAAGTGCAGTAACCGAACGGTCCTTGATCCAATCCTCGGCCCCAGGCGGCAATGCAATGGATGGCCCCTCGGCAAGCGGCGACACTTCGCCCGTTTTTCGTGTCATTGGCTTAATGAGGAAAGCGCGATCCATGTGCGAGAAATTGTCCACAATCTTTTCTTCAGTGAACAAAGAGTTCACTGCAAGCAGCCGACCGATCTTTTCACGGTTCCAAACCGCGATAATGGTGCCCACAACAGCAAGCACCACGATCACTTGCGCCACACGTTTCATGAATTTCCGCATATCCCCCCCCTTTTTTTCTCTAAGTTGCCGGTCAAATCATCCGTCGTCCATGAAAATTCACGCGACCATGCGTCAACCGAGTTGGGCAGGAACCTATGAAAACTTATCCATGAGTTTCTGCAGGGGGCTGCGGGTGTCTTGGGTGGTCGTCTTGTTTTTTGGGGCAGCGGTGGTCTGATCCGGTATGTCAGCTTTCGGCGTGCTGTTCGACGACCTTGGCGGGTTCACGCGGCGCCCTATGGCGTTCATGAACTTGCCGTTGTCGCCTTCGGCCAGATCGATGGCGCCGTCGGCGCAGCCACGCAACACATCGTCCAGCCAATCCTGATCGGCTTTGGCAAAATCGCGCAACACATAGGGCGCAACGGCGTCCTTGTGGCCGGGATGCCCGATCCCCATTCGCACGCGGGTATAGTCCGGTCCGATATGGGCGTGAAGCGAACGCAATCCGTTATGGCCCGCGTGGCCGCCGCCTTTTTTCACCCGCACCTTTCCGGGCGCGAGGTCCAATTCGTCGTGAAAAACGATGATGTCGTCAGGCGTCAGTTTGTAGAACCGCATCGCCTCGCCGACGGATTGGCCGGAGAGGTTCATGAAGGTCTCGGGCTTTAGCAAGATAACCTTGTCGCCGCCCAGACGTCCCTCGCATATGGCGCCCTGAAACTTGCCGCGCCACGGAGCGAATCCGTGCTCATCCATAATACGGTCCAGCGCCATGAACCCGATATTGTGGCGGTTGCCCGCGTATTTCGGACCGGGATTTCCCAACCCCACAAACATTTTCATTCCCTGACCTTTCGTGCTGGACATGTTGCCCCTGCCCCGGACATGCTGCGGCAAGACCAAATTACTGATCGTCCACACAGGTTGCAATCACCCTGCGCATCATGACCGGAGATCCCATTGCCGCGATATTCGATAGATGGAATCAAGCTTCAAATCCCTGGTCACTGCCTGACCGACAAGCTGGACCAACAGCTTCGCGATGAAGTTTATGAATGGAAAGAGGTCAACGGGCTGAAGCGGCATCTTAAGGTAGGGGATCGCGTGCTCGAACTGGGTGGCGGCGCGGGTTATATCGCGCTTCAGGCCGCGCGCATTGTGACGCCGGGCAATGTCGCCACGATAGAGGCCAATGCTGAAATGGTGCAGACCATTGGCACGAACCTCGCCTTGAATGGTGCGGAAGAGGTTCGCTTGCTGCATGGCGCTGTGGTACCGGATGATTTCGTTGGCGATAGTGTGGAGTTCGATATCAAGCCGGCCTTTTGGTCATCTGCCTTGGCGGATGGGGAAAGAAAGGGTGCCGCGCGCAGGACGTCGGTGCCTGCACATAAACTGCGGGACGTATTGGATGCTTTTCAGCCCGATCTGGTCATCATGGATGTTGAGGGTGCCGAGAAAGACCTGGCCAGACAGAATTGGCCCGACATGGTGAAGATGGTGATCATGGAAATTCATCCTCAAATCTATCCACCGTCCGCGATCCGGGATATTTTCGACGGAATGTCGGCGGCTGACTTTGCCTATATGCCTTGGGGGTCGCGCGGCAATCTGGTGGTGTTTCAACGGTTGCCTGATGACCCGGACACCCAGACATAAAAAAGCGGGCCCCGCAGGGCCCGCTTTGTCTTCGTCGGGATGAGCCGACTTATTCTTCAGACTTCATTTCAGTTGCTTCGACTTCATCTGGTGCGACTTCTTCGCCTTCGCCGCCCTCTTCGTCATCAGCTGAGCGCAGCGAGCTGGGTGCCGAGATGTTTGCAATCACGAAATCACGGTCAACAGTGGTTTTCGCGCCTTTCGGAAGATCAACGTCCGAAATGTGGATCACATCACCAATCTCGCGACCTGTCAGGTCAACGACGATCTCTTCGGGGATGTCGCCGGCCGTCACGTTCAGTTCGACTTCTGGGCGCACAACGGTCAGAACACCGCCGCCTTTCAGGCCGGGCGCTTCTTCTTCGTTGGTGAAGTCGACATTGATGAAAAGGCTGATCCGGGTGTTGCGGTGCAGGCGCATCAGGTCAAGGTGGGTCGGAAGATCCTTGACGACGTCACGTTGGACGTTACGGCAGATGACGCGCACGTCATCTTCGCCATCGACCTTCAGGTTCCAAAGGGTCGACAGGAAACGACCGGCTTTCAGCTTTTTCAGCAGTTCGTTGAAGGGAATGTTGATTGGCAGCGACTCTACACCGCCGCCATATACGATACCCGGTACCAAGCCTTCGCGGCGAGCTTGACGAGCGGCCCCCTTGCCTGTCCCCGTCCGTACCGTGGCTTCAAGATCAGGAATCTGTTTTGCCATGGAAATTCTCCAGTTTGTTGAAGCGGGATTCCTCCAAGGGTGTAAGTCCCGCGGTTGAAGCCGTGGCTATAGACCGGGTGCCGTCAAATGAAAAGAGATTTCTTGCGTGGATCGTTGTTTGACAACGCAAGCTCAGACCGCTTGATCGCCGCCCGGTGCTTCGCCAACTTTTCCCTGTCAAGCAGCGCGTCTGTTGCGGATTTTCGTCCGAAGGCAAGGCGGGCTTCGGTGGTGATGGCCTCTTTTTCCGCGCGGGCACGGGCAAGCTGGATGTTCAGCTTTGCCAGCTTCTGTTCGGCCCAACGTTGCCATGTGTCGTAATGTCCGCTGATCAGCGACAGCGCCAAACCATCGTCGAATCCCGTATCGGGGATGGTGTAAAGCCGCGCGCGCAGGTCTGCGATGCGGCTTTCAAGTTCTTGAATATCGCGGTTGTGGCGCGCAAGATCACTCATGGCCACGTCGTGTCGCATCTTCGCCAAATCACTTAAATCCGAGAGTTGATTGCTCATCCCGCACCTCCAAACGCACCGTGCGCGCGACTGCGCATTTTTTCGGCGAAGCGGATTGCGGCCGCAACGGCCTGATACTGATCGGGCGGGATTTCTTGGCCGATCTCGACCGTTGCATGAAGCGCGCGTGCTGTCGGTGGATCACTGTGGATCGGCACGCCGTTCTCGCTGGCGACTTCGCGGATGCGCGTGGCGATTTCGTCTACCCCCTTGCCGATGCAGACGGGCGCTTCGCCCGGCAGGCGCGACCATTTCAATGCGATTGCATAATGCGTGGGGTTTACTACGATCACATCCGCATCGGGTACATCGGCCAGCATTTGGTTCATCGCAATATCATACCCTTTCTGTCGGCGCATAGACTTCATATGAGGGTCGCCCTCGTTCTGCTTCATTTCGTCCATGAGGTCTTTGTGTGACATGCGGTTCTTTCGCAGATGCTCGTTATATTGCCAGAAATAATCTATGCCGCCGATGATTAGCGCGACCAACAAGACCAGCGTGAGGAACTTGAGGCACAATTCAAGAAGGACCACGGTCGTCATGCCCGCGCTCAGCGACAGCGTTGCCAGCATCTCGGGCAGGTTGACCCAGATGAACAGACCAAGCACAAGCGCATAGATCGTCAGTTTAACAAAGCTTTTCAGAAACTCGAACAAGCCAGAGCGGCCAAACTTGTTTTTTGCGTTTGAAATCAACGACAGTCGGCTGAGTTTCGGCTGCAATTTTTCGGGCGCGACGACGAAGCTACGGGTCGCGATGGTCAGGATTAAAACAGCCACAGCGGGTGTCAGAAGCCACGGTGCCATGTGCGTGCCGATACCCATTAGAAGTGTGCCCGAAAATGGGGCGCCGCCCTGAAAGACAGCCTCGGCAATCTGGTCTGATCGGGCAAGGATCCCCGCAAGAAACGCACCTATGCCCTTCAAGCTTGCCGCCCCCAACGACGCGGCGATCAGCAGGAAGGTCATATATGACATTGCCGTGTTCAGATCGGCCGAGCGTGGCACCTCGCCCCGTTTTCGAGCGTCATCCAGTTTCTTCTGGGTCGGTTCGTGTTGTTTGCTGTCATCGTCTTCGGAGTCGGACATCACCAGCCTCCGAACGGATTGGCCAACACCGCCTCAAGTGCGGCTTGCCAGACCGGCAGAAGAAGCGGGGCCGTCAGAAGTAACAGGATCAAGCCACCCGCAGTAATTGCAGGGGCGCCGACAAAAGCGACCATCAGTTGAGGCATCGCTCGGTTGATAACGCCAAGGGCAACGTTATAAAGAAGCGACACGATGACGAAGGGTGCAGCCAGCGTGAAAGCCAGCGAAAACGCTTCCGCAATCTGCCGGATGCCCCAATCGGAAAACGCCTGTGTTTCAGGAAATGCGCCAATGGGAAACACGCGATAGGTCAGAATCAACGCTTCGGCCAGTTTGACGTGCAAGCCCATCATAGCCGCCAACGCCAGCCCCGCCACAACCAGAACATGCCCGATCGCGGGTTGCGGATCGGCGTTCGCGCCACCCATCAACTGTGCCAGCGATGTCGACTGGGCAGCAATGCTTCCCGCGACTTGCAGCGCCATGATCATAAGACGGATGGCGATTCCGAAGCCCAAACCAATCAAAGGCTCCGAGATATAAAGCAGGCCCAGATCTGGCAACATCGTACCGATTGCAATATCGGGCGTGACGCTTGGCGCAACGATGACAGTAAAAGCCAACCCCAGAAACAGGCGGACCCGCGCGGGAACAGACTTTTCCCCAAAAGCGGGCAGAACAGCCATTGCGGCGCCCACGCGCAGAAAGATGATGGCGCCGTACTGCAGCAATTGCTGGGCGAAGCTCAAAATTTGCGCCAGTTCGTCGGTCATGCGGGGATCATGCCGACCAAGGATGGTTTGGCCTCGGTCCCGATTTCCTCGAAAGATAGAACAGGGTTGGCGATGCCCTTCGCCGACAAAACTGTTTTAAGAAAGCGTCGCCGCCGAGAAGAGGTCACGACAGCCGGATATATACCGTTCTCGCCGGCGCGCGCGACACGGTCGGCGACCGCATTTGCCAGTTTGTTGAAGTCCTCTGGCGGCAAGGCAATATCGCTGCCACGGTCGCCTTCCAGTTGGTGCGACTGGAACATCGCTTCCCACTCCGGTGCAAGTTGAACCAATGGAACGGTCCCGTCTTCGCGCTTCAATTCTGCGACCAGTTGGAAGCCGAGCCGTTGGCGCACATACTCACAAATCGCGTCGGGCGAGGAAAACGTCGGTCGGGCTTCAGCAATGCTTTCGATGATCAGAGGTAGATTGCGGATCGAGACACGCTCCTCCAAAAGCAGACGCAATACGGCATGCAGCAGGTCCAGCGGTACTTTCTCGGGGATGAGTTCGTCTAACAAACGATGATTTGCTTCGGCGCGCGGCGTGTCAGACAGGTTGACGAATTCATCCAGCAGACGTCGCAGCGCTTTGAACCCCAAAAGCCGTGAAAAGTTGCGTTTCATCACCTCAAGCAGATGTGTCGCAAGTACCTCGGTCGGGGCGACGACCGCGCAGCCTGACAACGCGGCCGCTTCGTGAGTATCGTCGCTGATCCAGCGGGCTGGAGCACCGTACACGGGCTCTTTCACATCTTCGCCCGCAGGTACGTCGCCATCGTCACCAGACAGGATGACCAACGCATGATCGGGATGCAAAACGTTGCGCGCCTGTTCGACGCCTTGAATCTTGATGGCATACGTGCCGGGCGGCAGGGTGCTGTTGTCGGTTAGTCGGATTTCGGGAAGAATCAACCCAAACGACCCGGCGATGTGGTTGCGAATGCTTGAAATCCGGGCGTCCAGGCCTGTAGCAGGGTCCAGCACCATCGAAACAAGATCAGGCGCAAACTCGACATGAATATCGTCCAGATCCAAAATGTCTCCAAGGCTTTCTTTCTGCGGCGCGAAATCTGTGTCAACCAGGTCGACGGCTTCATCCTTCGCCTTTGTTTTCTGGATCTTTTGGCCTTTCCAAGCTGCAGCCGCCAATGCAAGCGCCCCCACCATAAAGGGTACGAAAGGCAGACCCGGCACAAGCCCGAACAACGCCATCAATACAGCCACTGTCGCCAGCGCTGAGGGATATTTGCCCAACTGTGAAAACAGCGCGAGATCGGTCGAACCCGACGTGCCGCCGCGCGCAAGCAAAAGCGCGGAAGCAATAGAGATTACAACCGCGGGAATCTGCGTCACCAAGCCATCACCGACGGTTAAGATTGCGTAGGTTTGGAAGGCGCGCGAAATTTCCATGTCATGGATTACCACGCCGATCACCAACCCCATGACCAGGTTCAGAAAAGTGATCAAAAGCCCGGCGATCGCATCGCCCTTTACAAATTTGGAGGCGCCATCGAGGGAGCCGAAGAATGTTGTCTCAGCTTGCTCCTTCTCGCGGCGGGCTTTGGCTTCGGTATGGTCAATCGCCCCGGCAGACATATCGCTGTCGATAGCAAGTTGTTTGCCGGGCATGCCGTCCAACGCAAACCTCGCGCCGACTTCTGCCATCCGAGCGGCGCCTTTCGTAATCACGATGAAGTTCACGATCAAAAGAACACAGAAAACGACCAAGCCCAGCAGGATGCTACCGCCCATAACAAAGCTGGCGAACCCTTCGATCACGCTGCCAGCGGCGGATGTGCCGGTGTGTCCTTGCCCGATGATCAGTTTCGTTGATGATACATTCAACGACAAACGCAACATGAGAGATGCCAGCAAGACTGTCGGAAAAGCTGAAAAATCCAACGGGCGTTCGATGAATAATGTCACGGTGAACATTAGGATCGCCAGCGCAAATGAGGCGGCCAGTCCAACATCCAAGACCCAAGCGGGCATAGGTAAAATCATCATGACGATGATCGCCATCAGTGCAAGCGCCAGCAGGATGGTCGGCTGGAAGATGTCTTTGATGGAGGGCATTACCAAAACCTCTTCCGCGACACGAAAATGATGCCGCGCCATGCGGCGTTTGCGTTCTGCGGCACAAGTGATCCAAGTGGCGTGCCCGCGTCGCTATCCCGAAGTAATTGGTAGGTATTTCCGCGCGCTGGGGTTGGCGGTTGGTATCTTAACCCAGCTGTCGGTGATTGACTGCTTGTCGGGGACGGATCGTTCGCCGACGCGGGGCCTTGCGCCAATACGCGGGCGTCATTTCTGAAAAAATGTTGTTTGTATTCCTTGGCCAACGCTGGCGTTTGCGAATGGAATACGCCCGCGGCCAACATCCAGTCGCCGAATTCCCGAAACAGCTTTGATAAGAAACGCGCAGCGTATAGCGCGTTCTGTTTGGGGGCCAACATTTCGTCGATAGAAGAAAAGTGTTGATGATGCCATTTGTAACTGAATTCGAAGCAGCCAACATCGAAACTGCGCACACCGACTTTGAAATGACGATGGGCATAGGTTTTTGCGTCTTGTGGTGAGGTAAACCAAACACTCTCGCCCTGCATACTCACCGTCCATGGCCACGCGCGCAGTTGACCTTGTTCTTTGCGGGCGGTTTCGATTAGTGAGATAGCTTTCACGACCGACAGAGGTACGTCGGTTTGGGCCGATGCAACTTCGGCCACATGGTCACAAAGCTGTTCTTGCGTTGGTCGAGAAAGTGCTGCTCTGATCCTCGCTGAAATCAAAAGCCATGATGCCGCAGCTATCGTTCTAGAGAATGGCGGTATCAGCCATGATCCAAGTCGCATTTGGACGTGGGTGGTCAGTCCGAGATCTTGGTGCTTCTGTAAACTGTGCATTGAGTCGCAATTCTTGCATCTATGTTCCTGCCAATTTACGTATGCATGCTTAATAATCCGTAACTTTGATGGTGATCTACCTCGCCGGAACAGCTTGCAATGCTTGATCAACTTGCGATCGGGTGGCGCGGCTCTGTTCGATCAGCGCATGATAGCTCGCAAGCGGTGTCACCGACCCGGAGGTTACGTCTTCGTCAGGCACCGCATTAACGGATGTCTCGATTTCTGGTGCAAGTTGTCCTGTTGCGATCATTGCTGCATCGCGGAGGTCCCGCGCTTCCGGGCTGGTCTGCCCGGCAAGATATCCAAGTGCGACTTTGGCATCACCGTCGGCAAGCGCCCCTTTGGCGATCAGGATGCGCGCCCGTCTGCCCGGTGGGGCGCTGTTCTGAACAAGAAGATCTTTCGCTGCGCTCGAAAAGCCCAGTTCCAGCAGCCGGTTAGCAACGGTGGTTCTGGTTTCCTCGCTGGCAATGTTCCACCGGTCTTGACCGATGATGTGCCGCAGAAAAACGCCATCAGATGCCGCTTCGGTCAACTGCTCGCCCAATTCATTCAGAATCGTAAGGTGGCTTTTGTCAGCGGCATTCGGGAAGCCTAATAATTGGTCGAGCTTTTTTTGTGCGTCTTTGAAGCGGGCTGCATAGATCAGGGATCTTGTTTCGGCAATGGCCAGCTTGCGACCTTCCGGCGACATTTGGTATTCGTGCGCGAGTGAGGCTAGGAGTTCAATTGTTCGCTGAGGAATGCCCGCCTCGGTTTCGATCAGATTATCGATTAATGTTAACATCGCCTCGACAGCGTTTTCATCGTCCGCATCCACTATATCTGTTAGTGCTCGGTGACCCATTTCTGTTTCGCCGGTCGCGATTGAAAGCTTTGCTTCGGACAACGTATGATCGGTGTCGGTAATTTTCACGCCTCGTTGTGTGATCTCATTGATTTCGATTGCGGTTTCCGTATCCCCGATGGTCAAGAGCTTTCGCATAACTAAGGGTCCAAGATGCTGCCTTAAGTGACGTGGCAACAAAGAAAACTCTGAAATTACACTGCTGGTGTTGATAGGGATGCCTCTGGGCAGGCGGGGATGGGCAAGCACGGCCCAGAGCGCCACCGGTCCATCGCATGTCAGTTGCGCAGTCATCCGGTGGGAATTTATAGATGATCCTGTCTCAAGAATCTCTGCCATTAACATCATGTTTTCGAAATCGTTCAACCCTTTGCCATGTAGTTTGAGATAGGATCTGGCCTCGGCCCCAAAGGTCAAATAAATCAGATGACGCACAAGATCCGTGAGGGCTTGGGGCTGTAGTTTATCAAACTCACCGATCAGGTTTGCCTGATAGGCCGCGAAGTCCAATGTCTTCGTACCCTCAGTTCCCCAGTTCGCGACTGCGAAAGATTCGCCGGATAGGCAGCTTTCTCCGGTCTTTGTGATCGCAGGTTGATCAGGCGAACGACCAGTGTCGCGATCAATCGCCGTTTGGACGCGTATATGCGCATCCGCCGATACAGTTGGATCTGGTCCTCGCGGCAAGTCTTCATCATCAGTCAACAATTTCTCCGGCCCAGGATTTCGTTCGGATGAAGCCGGAATGGACGGCGCTGTTAACAGTCCCTGGGAGGCTGCCCGTGCGAGTTCTTGCAGCAGGTCGCCTTCTTTCAGCGGATGTGTTTTTAAGGCTGAAGTAGTGGTCTTGGCTTCGTGGCTGTCTCCGGTCTCGAGAACCACAGGACGTGCTTTGTCATTCGGTGTTTTTATCGCGATGGGCAAACCGCGTCGGGCGACGCGCGCACTGATCGTCTGGTCGGTCCCAGCGGCCGTAGGGGGATTTTCTGTTTCGGCCTTGTCGTCGGACGGTGGTGTATCCGTTATGTCGATCACGAACCGCCCGCCGGACAGCAGTTCCGTCTTGGCGCCGCAATTGCAAGGTACGAAAATGTCCAAAATGCCGCTGGCTGGTGAGGTCAGCGCGCTAATCCTGGTGCGGGGGATGAATTTGAACACCGTGGACGTGTCAAAACTGTTGGCAGTGTTGGGCAAGGTCAGCCTGTAACCGTTAGGCGTACGGGTTAAATGAGGCGTATTGGCTGGATCGACATAAACGACCAGTCGGGAGAAATTAGCATGCTCGCCTGACCTTATTCTGATGTCATCTGCCGCCAGCGTCATAGGCCAGAAAAATAACAAACAAGGAAGTAGAGAAATAACACGCATCAGGCGACCTGCTTGACTTCTTTTAGAGCAACCTCAAGATCAGAGAAGCTGGGCCGGTGATGACCCGGCGTGTTTTGGCGCCCCACCTCAATACAGATATTGACCGAGTGGTTATATAGGTTTGCGACCAGAACTTCGCGGATAAGTTGATAGAAATGGGCGTCGTCTTCGACCACTGTTTTTACTTTGGCCGAGAACGGACCAACCAATCCATAGGCCAAGAAAACGCCTAGAAACGTTCCGACCAAAGCGCCACCGATCATTTTTCCCAGAATCTCGGGTGGCTGATCAATGGACCCCATCGTCTTGATTACACCAAGGACAGCAGCGACAATTCCCAATGCCGGCAGGCCGTCCGCGACGGTCTGAAGCGCATGGCTTGAATGCAGGGCGTGGTGCAGGTTGGCATCCATCCGCTTTTCCAACACCTCTTCAACCTGATGGGGGTCATCGTAGTTCATCGACGCCGATCGGAGCGTGTCGCAAATCAGCGCGACAGCTTCTTTGTCGGCCAGAATTTTCGGATAGCGGGCGAATATCAGGCTGTCTTCCGGGTTCTCGATATGTTCCTCCAGTGCGACGGCGTTCAGTCGTGCCTGGCGGATCAACGAAAAGAGCAGACATAGAAGATCGCGATAATCGTCCGGTTGCCATTTCGGCCCCTTAAAAACCTTACCCAAATCCTTCAACGTGTGCTTGATCGCTGTCATATCATTCGAAATAATGAAGGCACCTGCTGCGGCCCCGCCGATCATGGTAAATTCAAAAGGTAAGGATTTGAGAATGATCCCCATCTTGCCGCCGGCGGCAAGGTAGCCGCCAAACACCATCACAAAGATGATTGCTATGCCGACGATTCCGATCATTTTGGCCCCCTTTGTGATGTTCAATTGCGGTTCGGTTAGAATGGCAGGTCCAAGTTAATAAAATCCGACCATTTTCTTATTTTGTGGGCACATCTGTATTGCGGCCCGCAAAAATCACGCTGATGGCGTAGGCAACTTGCGGGTCTAGCCCAGCCATGATTTGGGCCGCCGCCGCCGGTTTCATGCGCGACAAGAACCCGGCGGCAAATTCTGGGTCCATTGTTTCGAATAGTGGAGCTGCCTGCTTCGGTTTCATGTTTTCGTAAAGCACCGTCAGGCGCTCCAGATCATTGGATGCGGCTGTCTCTGCGATGGCCATCGTAGCGGAAAGCTTATCTTCGGCGGCCACCAAAGCTTGCATCTTGTTAGTCAACTGCTGATCGGCATCTGCAAGAGCTTTCATGCGCGCTTCTAATGCGGCTTCTCTTTTGACCACCGACGCTTCACGTTGTCGAAGAGCGGTCAAAACAGCTTCAATATCGGCTTCGGTTGTGCAGATTGGCAGCTCTTCCTGGTTGGCGGAGGTGCCGCGAAGCAACGCGTCCACATCATCGGCGACCGCAGCACCCAATCCTCCCAGTCTAATCAGTCCCGACGCACCCAACAGTAAAGCAAGGACAAGAAGAGCGCGCCTGTTGGCTGCGCGACGGCTTGTCAGCTTATTTTTCTTTCTGGGGCGCGTCATTCCGCAGCTTCCAATACACGATGGCTGAAGAAAACCGGGGACTCATCGCTGTTGTTGCGCTGGTTATTGGGGTAGGTGGGTGCTGGCTCCGGCTCTGACGTTTCGGGCACTGTTGTTTGGTTATGTTCTGGCAGATCGTGTAAACTGGCCATCATCAGCTCAAGTTTCTGGGTCGCGGCTTCGGCCCGCCGTGTCAGATCTGTCAGAATGTCCGCACTTTGCGCCGCCGCGTCTTGCGCACTGTTCAATGTGGTGGTCATGTCATCAACCTGCGCCGACAAGACGGCAACAGCCCCCCCCATGCCATTTTGAAGATTGTTGAACCGCCGCAGACGCTTAGACAGAACAAAACAATAGATCGCGGCACCAATTGCACCAAAACCCAACATGATATCAGCGAGAATTTCCATACTTATCCCTCCTTATTAATTGAGGACGAATTCGAGAATCAGCAGGTCGCGCACGCGGCCTTCACCGGTGACCAGCTGAATGCGCCGCAACATTTGCGCGCGCAGTTTGATTAGGGCCGCCGGATCTTCCAACACGGTCAGATCAACCGCCCTAAGATATGAATTAAGCACGTCTATGACCCGCGGAAGTACGTAAGTCACGTCGGCCTCGTAACTTGGCACAATCTCCAGCGAGCCGCGAAACCGCAGGTGACGGCTGCCGGTCGTGGATCCCAACGATATAACCAACGGCTCAAGCTCGATGAAGGCGAGGGTGGGCAGATCTGCGACGGGCGCCTCCTGTTTTGCGATGTCAGTGGGCGAGGCAGTAGCGCCAACAAACCCGGAATAAGTGGCGAAAAAACCACCCCCACCAAGGACAAGCGCAAGAAGCACACCAATCAGAAGACCCTTCTTGGATTTCTTTTTCGGCGTATCCGCATCGGTTTCCATATTTTCTACGGTCCCAGTCATGGGCCCCCCAAAATTATTTGTTCGATTCGTTATAAACCGCCGGGCACTAACCAATTATTAAGCCCGTTCAGTGAAGAGTCGGTTTGTGACGGGGGCAGAAGCCCGCTCGGTTAAAGGAGTTGCGTCGTGCAGCAAATCGCCTCGGTATGGGCCAGTTTGGATATGCGGAAACGTCTGATTGTGGTGGCATCCACCATCGCCATGTTCGTGGCGGTAATCGGATTGTCCCGCATGGCGTCGTCGCCGCAAATGATTTTGCTGTATGCCGGCTTGGAAAGCGGGGCGGCGGGGGATGTCGTCAACGCGCTTGAGGCACGGGGTGTGCAATATGAGATACGCGGCGGGTCGATTTTTGTTGATACGGCCCAGCGCGACAGCCTGCGCATGACCTTGGCCAGCGAAGGCCTGCCAGCCAATGGCGCGAAAGGATATGAACTGCTGGACGGTCTCAGCGGATTTGGGACCACATCTCAGATGTTTGATGCGGCCTACTGGCGTGCGAAAGAAGGCGAATTGGCGCGCACGATCGTCGCAAGTCCGTTGATCCAAAATGCGCGTGTGCACATTGCCAATACACCGTCCCAGCAATTTCGTGTTCGCAATCAGCCTGCGGCTTCGGTTACGGTCACGACGGCCAGCGGCACCCTGCCGTCATCCCAGGCGACGGCGTTGAAATTTCTAGTGGCCTCTGCGGTCCCCGGCCTGTCGCCTGATCGCGTATCGATTATTGACAGCCGGGGCGGGCTGATCGCCAGCGGGGATGAAAAGGCTGACCTGAATAACCTTTCGTCGGACCGCGCCATGATGCTGAAACAGAATGTCGAACGGTTGCTGGAGGCGCGCGTTGGCTTTGGGAATGCGGTGGTCGAGCTGAACCTTGAAACCGCCACCGAGCAGGAGTCAATTCGCGAACGCCGATTTGATCCGGAAGCCCGGGTGGCTGTTTCCACAGACACGCTTGAGACGTCGAATTCTGCAAAAGATAGCGAAAGTGCAGGTGTGACCGTCGCCTCCAATCTTCCGGATGGGGATGCGGGGGGCGCTGGAAATTCGTCGTCCAACACCTCCGAGACGCGCGAGCGTATCAACTATGAAGTGTCAGAGACGACACGCGAGGTGGTGACGACCCCGGGCGCTGTCAAGCGTCTGACTGTCGCTGTTTTGATCGACGGCATTAGAACGACAGACGGCGCGGGCAACGAGGTGTGGACACCCCGAGCTGAGGACGAATTGACAAACCTGCGCGAGCTGGTTGCCGGGGCGGTTGGGTATAACGAGGCACGGGGCGACCAGATCACCATCAAATCGTTGCAATTTGAACCCGTTCCCGCATTGGGTTCCAGCCCCGCAAGCGGGATTCTCTCCGGTATGGCGATTGACGTTATGTCGCTTGTCCAAATGGCGGTTTTGGCGATCGTCACCCTTGTGCTTGGTCTTTTCGTGCTGCGTCCTATTTTTGCGGCACCGCGAGTTACCGAAAGTGAGGCGGCGGCGGGGGCACTGCCCGGACCCTCTGAAGATGTTGCCGCGAATACCGATACCGCCGGGTTGCCGAAGCCTGGCCAGAATGCACCGACAGATTTTCCGGTCTTGCTGGGCGCCGCACCAAATGCGGAGGTCATATCACCCGACCAAACCGATATCACCGGTCCTGATCCTGTCGAACGGTTGCGTAATCTGATTGCGGAACGGCAATCAGATACTGTCGAAATTCTGCGCGGTTGGATGGAAGACGACGAAGAGGCGACTCGATGAACAAACTCGTGGCATTAGAGGATTTTGATCGAGTCAACGCCTCGTCACCGCAGTCCGGTGTGCACCAGCTCGCCGATGACGAACTGGAGGCGATACGGCTGGCGTCGTACGAGGCGGGATATAGTGCCGGTTGGGATGACGCCGTAAAAGAAGCAGGCGAGGATAAGGAACGGATCGAAGCCGAATTCGCCCGCAATTTGGAAGACTTGGGCTTCACTTTCCACGAAGCGCGAAGCCATGTTCTTGGCTCGCTTGAGCCACTGCTGCGCGCCATCGTCGACACGCTGCTGCCGGAGGTCATACAAGAGGCGCTGGGCCATGTGATCAACGACGAGATTATGCCACTAGCCGCACAAGCCGCCGATACACCGATTGAGGTGCGCGTGTCGAAGGGCAGTCGACCGGCCCTTAACCACCTCATGGCACGCGTGAACGCCACGCCGCTTCAGATCTTTGAGGACGACACATTGCCCGACGGACAGGTTTTCCTGCGTTCGGCGACATCTGAACGATGCGTCGACCTGACGTCGGCGCTGGCGCGCATCAAGGATGCAGTTTCGGCCCTTTATGACATCAATGAGAAGGCATTCGACCATGGTTGACCTACCAACTGAGCATGACACACCCAAAGCGAACAACCCATTCGTGCAGGTCCCGATCGAGATTACGATCTCGGTTGGACGCGCACGGCCTACGGTTCAGGAACTGCTCGATCTTTCGCAGGATACGATCTTGCCGCTGGACAAGCGTATAGAAGATCCGGTCGAGCTTTACATTGGCGACAAACTAATCGGGCGTGGCGAGTTGGAAGAGATGGAGGGCGATGCGCAAGGTCGTTTGGCCGTCCGCTTGACCGAGATTGCCGATCTTAAAACCGGATTGTGAGGCACGGCGTGCAGATGAAACCGATCAGCTTGGCGGTCGCTTTTGCGCTGGTCGTGATGATTGTCATTGCTACGGCTGGCGTGGCCAGCGCGCAGGATATCACGTTGTCGCTGGGCGATGAGCAGGGTGGGCTTGCCACCCGCACGATACAGGTTTTCGTACTTCTTACGGTGCTAAGCCTTGCGCCGGGACTGGCCATAATGATCACGTGTTTTCCGTTTATCGTGACCGTATTGTCGATTTTGCGCCAGGCCATCGGGTTGCAGCAGTCACCGCCCAATATGCTGATCATCAGCCTTGCATTGTTCTTGACTTACTTCATCATGGAACCGGTTTTTGTCGAGGCATGGATGCAGGGTGGCAAACCGTTCTCTACGGGCACCTTGGACCTAGAACCTGCGTTCATGGCGGCGATTGATCCGTTTCGTGTGTTCATGGCGGCTCGTGTTGACCCTGAAACCTTCAGCCATCTGGCGGCGTTGCGGGAACAGACGACGGACACGATAATAAGCAACGAGGCTCCGTTGTCGTTGCTTGTCCCTTCGTTTTTGCTGTCCGAGGTCGAGCGCGCCTTTCAGATCGGTTTCTTGGTTTTCCTGCCATTTCTGGTCATCGACTTGGTCGTTGCGGCGATCCTGATGTCGATGGGGATGATGATGGTTCCTCCCGCGATCGTCTCGCTGCCATTCAAGCTGGCGTTTTTTGTGGTCGCCGATGGCTGGACGTTGATTTCCGGCGCCTTGGTGCGGAGTTATTTCTGACTGGTGCGGTCACTCTTCCCAGTTGCCTGAAAACCCTGTCGGAATATGAAGAATGGAGCGGTCGACAGTGTTGATGTCGGTATGTCCACACAGCGCCATGGATACATCCATTTCTTTGTGGATGATCTCAAGCGACTTGGTCACGCCGTCTTCGCCCATGGCGCCCAGCCCATAGGTAAATGCCCGCCCGATATAGGTGCCCTTGGCCCCCATTGCGATCGCCTTCAGGGCGTCTTGACCTGAACGGATACCGCTGTCGAGGTGGACCTCGACCCGGTCGCCGACGGCGTCTATGATCGCCGGCAACGCGCGGATCGAGCTTAGCGCTCCATCCAATTGGCGCCCCCCGTGGTTGGATACGATGATCGCGTCGGCGCCAGCGTTTGCGGCTTTGATTGCGTCTTCCGGTTCGACAATGCCCTTGATGATCATCGGGCCGCCCCACATTTTTTTGAATTCGCGGATGCGGTCCCAATCCAAAGAAGGGTCGAACGCCTGCGCGGTCCATTCGCTGAGGGACGATGGATCATCGACGCCTTCCGCATGTCCAACGATATTGCCGAAAAACCGGCGCTTGGTGCCCAGCATTTCCATACCCCATCGCACCTTGGTCATCATGTTGGCGACGGATTTGGCCGTCAACTTGGGCGGGGCGGACAGGCCGTTTTTAATATCCTTATGACGCTGGCCCAGCACCTGCAGATCGACCGTGATCACAATGGCTGAACAATTAGCAGCGCGCGCGCGGTCAAACAGCCGCTGCATAAAAGTCTTGTCTTTCAGCGTGTAAACCTGAAACCAAAAGGGTGCGCTGGTATGCTCGGCCACATCTTCTATTGAGCAGATCGACATTGTGGATAGGGTAAAGGGCACGCCAAATTTCTCGGCGGCACGAGCGGCCTTGATCTCGCCATCTGCGCATTGCATCCCGGTCAAGCCGACCGGCGCCAGTGCCACCGGCATTGCCACATCTTGGCCGATCATGGTCGTGTTTGTCGACCGGTTGTCCATGTCCACCGCGACCCGTTGACGAAAATACAGCTTGTCGAAATCCGAGCTGTTTTCGCGGAAGGTTTGCTGGGACCAACTGCCGCTTTCGACATAGTCATAGAACATCTTTGGAACCCGCCGTTTATAGATGCGGCGCAGGTCTTCAATCTCGGTGATGACGGGCATGGCGTGCGCTCCGTTGGGGGTATTATAAACCCCATACGTCTTGCCGCGCGCCTTTGCAATTGTGCGCAGCCAAGCCGTGTGTTGCGTTTTGATCGCGCACAGGTCGGGCAGGGGGGCGGTAACGTGACAATTTTCTTAACAATCCGAATCACCCATGCTAGCGTTTGGGTAATAAAAAAGAAAAATGGCAGGTTATCGAGCATGGAAACGGGCTTTGAAGGCACGTTTGTCATCTCTTGGTCGCAGACAGAAGTGGACGGATTGCCGAAGGCATCGGTGGAGTCCCTTGGTGTTGGTTCGATTTGGCGCTGGACGGGGTCCCCGTTACGCGTCGACGGACCGCGCGAGTTGCGCGAGCTTGAGAAAGCAAGCGAGGAACAGGACGAACGCCGGCGGATGGCGTTTTGTGTGCACCAAATGGTCAGGGCGGCGGTCAATCCCACGCAACCTCTGGGGTCCCATTCGGTTGACGGTCAGGCATTGAACATGGGGTTCGAGGTAACGGATGGTCATGCCGGCTATGTCGTCACCTTGATAGAGGGCGTCGGGGATCAAACACTCTTGATGTTTGTCGGCGAGGTGCCTCCGGCTGATACAGACCTTCAGGTGGTGCGCGCCTGCATGACGCCAAGCGCCAAGAATATGCTGGTCGAACAACCCGCAGGGGTTGTCTGTTTGACCCCCGGCACGCGCCTACGCGGTCAAAGCGGAGATGTCCGTGTCGAAAATTTGCGCGAAGGTGAGACCATTCTGACCCGTGATAGTGGCACCCAAAAGGTGTTGTGGATTGGGTGTCAGAGAATCACAGGTACGCAGCTTTTTGCAGCGCCGGACAAACGGCCAATCCGGCTGCGGGCGGGGGCTGTCCGGTCGGGGCAGCCGGATTCAGACCTGATTGTTTCGGGGCGGCATCAAATCTTGCTGAACGGCAAGCGGGCACGTGAGATGTTCAATGAAGACGAGGTTCTGATCTCGGCCCGTGATCTGGTAGATGAACGCCGGGTCGTGGTCGACTATACCCTGCCTGAAGCTGTCTACTACCACGTGCTTCTGGAAAATCATGAGATTGTGTGGGCCAACGGCGTGCAGACCGAAAGTTTTCACCCGGCCAATGCCGACTTGGCGATGGTTGATCCCGCACAGCGCAGCCGACTATTCCGCATGTTTCCGCAACTGAACTTTGCGCGTCTGGTTTATGCCAAACGGGTGCGGCGCGGGCATTCGAGTGTGCAGACCGCTGCGATGCGCTGAAAACGGCGCGTGCAAAGCAAGACAGACGTTGACACCATCACTCACGGCGCTATAAGCCGCAAATCCGGTCCCGTAAGGGGCCGGTTTTCATTGGTGTTGGTGGCCCCCGCAAGGGGATGCCTGTCGGGCTTCGGCCAAAGGACAACGCCCTTCGATACTTTGCTGAAGGAGAACAGCCGTGACCAAACGCACCGCTGCCAAGTACAAAATTGACCGCCGCATGGGCGAAAACATTTGGGGTCGCCCCAAATCCCCCGTCAACCGCCGCGAATACGGCCCCGGCCAGCATGGCCAGCGCCGCAAGGGTAAACTGTCGGATTTCGGCCTGCAGCTGCGCGCCAAACAGAAGCTGAAAGGCTACTATGGCGACCTGACCGAGAAACAATTCCGCCGCGTCTATGGTGAAGCCGAGCGTGTCAAAGGCGACACCGGTGAAAACCTGATTGGCCTGCTGGAACGCCGTCTGGACGCCATCGTTTATCGCGCCAAGTTCGTGCCGACAGTCTTTGCCGCCCGCCAGTTTGTGAACCACGGCCACGTCAAGGTGAACGGCAAGAAGGTGAACATCCCCTCCTACCGTGTGCAGGAAGGCGACGTCATCGAAGTCCGCGACCGCTCGAAGCAGCTGGCCGTTGTGCTTGAGGCTGTGCAGCTGCCCGAACGCGATGTGCCGGATTATATCGAGGTTGACCATTCGAAAATGACCGCCACCTTCACCCGCACGCCCAGCCTGTCTGACGTGCCGTATCCGGTGATGATGGAACCGAACCTGGTCGTCGAATTCTACGCGAAGAACTAAGCCCGTCTTACGACATCGCAGAGTTTTGCAAACCCGCCCAGGTCAGCTTGGGCGGGTTTCTTTTTTGCGCCCCCTGGCGGCGCAGGTGCAGCGAAGCCGCAACATCGGATGCAATTCAACGCGGGACGCATTCGCTCTTTCTTGGGGGCGGCGACCTCTGTAAATCAGCCTGTGAGGGGGGCTATGTTATGACCAAGATCGAACCACAACCCGGGATCATGCAGATCAAGCCCTATGTGGGCGGTGCGTCCAGCGTCAATGGCGTGGCGAATGTGATCAAACTTAGCTCGAATGAAAACCCGTTCGGACCAAGCCCCGATGCCATTGTTGCGTTTCAACGGGCGGCACATGACTTACATCGGTATCCGAACACCGATCACGCAAGCTTGCGCGCCGCGATCGGTGATCTGCATGGGCTTGATCCTGATCGTATCATCTGCGGTGTTGGCTCGGATGAGGTCATAACGTTTCTCTGTCAGTGCTATGCTGGTCCGGGGACCGAGGTGATTTATACCCAGCACGGATTTTCCATGTACAGGATTTCGGCGTTGGCAGCGGGCGCGACGCCCGTCGTCGTTCCAGAACGTGAACGGATGGTCGACGTGGATGAAGTGCTTGGCGCCGTCACCGACCAAACCAGCCTTGTGTTTATTGCCAACCCGGGCAATCCCACCGGCACAATGGTCAGCCAGGCTGAGCTGGCGCGGCTGGCGCGCGCTTTGCCGGACCATGTGTTGCTGGTACTCGATGGGGCATATGCCGAATATGTTGGCGGGTTTGACGGAGGCGCGCGGCTGGTCGAAAAATACGACAATGTGTTCATGACCCGCACGTTTTCTAAGATGTATGGACTGGGTGGGCTTCGGATCGGTTGGGGCTATGGCGCGGCCGCGGTGATTGACGTGTTGAACCGCGTCCGTGGCCCCTTCAATCTGTCGATGGCACAGCAGGCTGCGGCCGAGGCCGCCCTGCGTGACCGTGATCACGTGGCGCGCTGTCTGTCTGAGAATACCCGGTTGCGCGCATGGCTGGCCGAGGCATTGGCCGAGCTTGGCGTGCCGTCCGACACTTCGTGCGCGAACTTCATTCTGGCCCGCTTCGCCAATTCCGACGAAGCCGCCGCGTGCGATACGTTCCTGCAGGAACAGGGGATCATCGTGCGAATGGTTGCGGGATACGATCTGCCGCACTGCCTTCGCATCACGGTTGGGGACGAGGCGTCCTGCCGCCGCGTGGCGCATATGATCGGGCGTTTCAAAGGCGGTGCGCCGGGGTCCAAGCTGATGCTGCTGGATGAGGACCGGCGTGAAGAAGGGGACGTGTAATGAGCGTGATTTATAATCGCGTTGCGCTGATTGGGCTTGGGCTGATCGCGTCTTCCATGGCACATGCGATGCGTCGTGCAGGGCTGGCGGGTGAGATTGTCGGCACCGCCCGGTCGGCTGCCACCCGAGACACCGCGCGTGAAATCGGCTTCTGTGATCGCGTCGTCGATACGGCTGCCGAGGCAGTTCAAGGTGCTGACCTTGTCGTTCTTGCCGTGCCCGTCGGCGCAATGGAAGCCGTCGGCGCCGAAATCGGGCCTTGCCTTCAGCGCGACGCGACTGTCACCGATGTCGGGTCGGTCAAACGGGCGGTGATCGACGCGGTCGCTCCGCATCTTCCCGACCACACGCATTTCATTCCCGGACACCCGCTTGCAGGCACCGAACACAGCGGCCCCCGTGCCGGTTTTGCCGAGCTTTTTGACAATCGCTGGTGCATACTTGTCCCCAATGGCGCTGCGCACGCTGCCACCGACCGGCTTTCCGCGTTTTGGCAGGGGTTGGGGGCAAATGTGGACATCATGGATGCAGACCATCACGACTTGGTTTTGTCCGTGACCAGCCACACGCCGCACCTGATCGCCTATACGATGGTGGGGGTCGCGGATGATTTGTCGCGTGTGACCGACAGTGAGGTCATCAAGTATTCCGCAGCTGGGTTTCGCGATTTCACGCGAATTGCGGCATCCGACCCGACCATGTGGCGTGATGTTTTCCTAGCCAATAAGGATGCAACGCTAGAGATTCTTGGCCGCTTCACCGAAGAGCTTTTCGCCCTGCAACGCGCCATCCGAACCGGGGATGGCGAGGTGCTTCATGATTATTTTACTCGAACCCGCGCGATCCGCCGTGGTATTATCGAAGCTGGGCAGGATACGGACGCGCCGGATTTCGGGCGGTCCGGCAAGCACGATTGATTGATCCGCCGCAGGGCAGGTGCAAAAGAGAAGGGGCCGCAATGGCAAGGGTTTTTGACAAGAGTGGTGGTTTCGTCAAGGGCCTGATTGGCTGTCTGCTGGGAAGTGGACTGGGCCTTGCGGCTGTTGCTGCGCCGCCGGATACGTCGTTTCGACCTGAACCGCGCCCGATGGTACAAAGGGCAGTGCCAGAAACCGTTCCGACATCAGTTGTGAAAATCCTGCCAACCGCTCTTGCTGTGCGTCAGTCACTTCGCCCCAAAGATCGCCCCCGCGGGTTTACGCAAAAGATCGCCGCAGCAACGCCGACACCCGCGTCCTCGGGACGTCGAGGCCGGATCTGCGGGGTGAACGAAATCAAGGGCCAGAACATCTCCGCAATTGTGGGCCGGATACGCGGCTGCGGCGTGTCCGATCCGGTGCGCGTTACCGAGGTGTCAGGTGTCAAACTCAGCCAACCCGCGTTGATGGACTGCACCACGGCGAAGGCGCTGAATACATGGGTGCGCCAGGGCGTTGTTCCGGCAGTAGGGCGTCTTGGCGGAGGCCCCTCGTCGTTGCGTGTGGTCGCCCATTACGCGTGCCGCACCCGCAACGGCAAGGCGGGTGCGAAGATCAGCGAACATGGTCGGGGACGCGCAATTGATATCGCAGCCATTCGGTTGAAAAGTGGGGCCGATATCTCGGTTTTGAAAGGCTGGCGTGATCCGGTGCAGGGCAAGGTGCTTAAAAAAATGCACAAGGCGGCATGCGGGCCGTTTGGCACGGTGCTTGGGCCCAATGCCGACAGATATCACAAGGATCATCTGCATCTGGACACAGCCCGTTATCGTAGTGGGGCGTACTGCCGTTGATCGGGGCGCTGCCCCCCTGCGCTTCGCGCATTCCCCCCGGGATATTTAAGGCCAGAAGAAACGGGTGCAAGCCAGAGGCGCGGCGTTAGCGGATGACAATGACGGGCGCTGTACCAATGGGGATGGGGCCAAGAAACATCGTTCCGCCTGACAGACGCAGGGGGACATCCAAGGTTTCTTCGTCCCCCGAAAGCCCTGCCACGAACTGCAACGCGCCTGTGACGGTGGACACAAGGCTGGGGGCAAGCGCGCCGGACGCGCGAGCGACCTCGATCATCTGGTGCCAATTTCGGGCTTTGACGGTGATGTTCCCCGTGGGGATGCCTTGATCATCTACGTCCACGGCACCGGCCAGCCACAATTCCAGTTCGCCCCATTTCGCTTTGAACTCGGTCAGGTCGATATGGGTGATTTGAGGGCGCGCCTCTTCAATCGCGGCACGGTTCCAAGGGGCGGTGAAATCCACATTTGCCTTCAGGGTGACCCCTTCGAACACCGGTGGCAGCAAGTCATCTTCGTCCTTGGATTGTACGAAGGACAAGGCAGGGGTCAGATTGACGGCTTCGAAGTGCACTTCGTGACGGTTTTGGCCGCTATCGAGCTGCCGGGTTGCGAATTGTCCACGCTCCAACCCCGAGGTCCAGCCAGCCGAGGAGGATAGATTGACGCCTTCAAGCACGATGGAGCTGCGCTGCAAGGTCAGCGCGGGCGTTGGTGCGACCAGTATCGAACCTTTCAGATCGCGGCCTGACACCTCGATCCGTTGCAGTGGGGTTGCGATGATTTGCGTGCCTGGCCAAGCCGCGATCACGTGATGAGGCTTGTATGACAGTGCGAGAATCTGAAATTCAGGCGCGATCCATGACAGGCCGGTGTCCGGGTCAGCCAATTCCAGCCCCGTGAAGATCGTATCGAACCGGTTGGGGAAGCCCTGTGTCGTCAGGTCATCGACCTCGGCGACCCAGCCGTCGGCTTGCCGCGCGGCAATCCAGCCGGCAAACGCCCGTTCGGTCGCTTTCGCGCCAATGAACCAATATCCGCCCCACAGTCCCGCCAGAAGAAGGGCAATCACGATCAATTTACGCATCACTCTTTCCTCTTGCCCGCCTGCGTTGTTATTGGGGTATCTAACGCGACAAATGATGAAGAGCGAGTGAAATGAGCACGCAGGATCTTTGGGTCTTTGGATATGGTTCGTTGATGTGGAACCCCGGTTTCGATCACACCGAGGCGGTTGTGGCGAGCTTGCCCGACTATCACCGTAGCTTTTGCATGAGGTCCATCCATCATCGCGGCACAGAAGACACCCCCGGCCTTGTGCTGGCGCTGGACAAGATGAACGGCGCGCATTGTCAGGGTCTGGCGTTTCGCGCGTGTCCCAAAAGCTATGACAAGACGCTTGCTGATCTGCGCGAACGCGAGCTCGTATCATCGGCCTATCTCGAAAAACGGTTGACTGTGTCGCTTCGCGATGGCCGTGCGGTCGAGGCGGTGACATACGTGATCGACCCGGTGCACGTGCAATATTGCCAGATCGATCTTGATGAGCAGGCGCAAATCATCGCGCGCGCGGTCGGCGGGCGTGGGCCGAACACCGAGTATCTGTTCAATACGGCAACCCATTTGACCGAATTAGGCATCGAGGATAAAGACCTTAGCTGGCTGTCGCAACAGGTGCGCGCGCTGACGGGACAATAGCGGTCAGACAGCACTTGGCACCTGCTTCCGTTGCCCCTATCCTGAGCGCAACAACAATGGCGACAAGGAATTGCCCGCATGGATCATCCGGATCGCGGGACGCTGACTGCGCCCAAAAAACACGGGGTCGAGCCGTCTTTCACACATCCCATCCGCCAGATCTTTCTGATGTTGGTGGTGCTTGGGCTGGTCGGGTTTGGTGTGTTCATCGCCCTGCCGCGGGTCATGCCGGTGTTTCAGGCCAACCTATATTTAAACGCGTTCATCTTGTTTGTGTTCGTGATCGGGCTGCTAGCCTGTTTCTGGCAGGTCTGGCAGGTTTTTTCGTCCGTGGGCTGGATCGAATCTTATGTGCGGGATCGCGACGGGCATGACCCAGCGCGCTCACCGCGCCTTTTGGCGCCGTTGGCCGCACTTTTGCGATCGAACCGTAAGGCGCAGTTACAGATTGGTTCCTCGTCATCGCGGTCTATTCTGGACAGTGTCGCCACCCGTATCGACGAGGCGCGGGATATTACGCGATACATCGTCAACCTCCTGATTTTCTTGGGCCTTCTGGGCACGTTTTATGGGTTGGCGACAACGGTTCCTGCCGTGGTCGAAACGATACGGTCACTTGCCCCCGGCGAAGGCGAAGGCGGGGTCACGGTATTCAACCGCTTGATGACAGGGCTTGAGGCGCAATTGGGCGGCATGGGCACGGCGTTTTCGTCGTCGCTTCTGGGGCTGGCGGGGTCGCTGGTGGTGGGGCTGCTGGAACTGTTCGCAGGCCATGGCCAAAACCGATTCTATCGCGAGCTAGAGGAATGGCTGTCGTCGTTCACCCGGATTAGCTTTGCTTCGGGTGATGGGGACACGGACGAAGCCGGGGTCAGCGTCTATCTGGGCGTGTTGGCGGAACAGATCGAAGCCATGCAATCGCTGTTCACTCATACCGACGTGCAGCGCGCGATGCTGGATGATCGGCTTGGCCAGCTTGCCGAAAAGCTGGACGCTGTCTCGACCCATCTGGGGCGCGATGCGGGGGTGGGCGAGGCGCTGACACGGCTGGCCGAGGGGCAAGAACGGCTGATCGCAACCTTGCAAGTGCAACGCGACGAGGCCGAGCAAGAACCCGATGCGGAAAGCCGTATGCGTTTGCGGTCGATCGACGTGCAGTTGTTGCGCATTCTGGAAGAAATGCAGGCGGGACGACAGGAAAGCCTTGCGGATCTGCGTGGCGATATGGCGACGCTGATTCATTCGATCCGCGTCGCCTCGGGCCAGGACGAGGGCTGACGCATGGCATTGACCCGTCGATCGGTGCAACGGATGAGCGGCTCGATCTGGCCGGGCTTCGTTGACGCAATGACCGCGCTTTTGCTGGTTCTGATGTTCGTCCTGACGATCTTCATGATTGTCCAGTTCATCTTGCGTGAGACCATTTCGGGACAGGCAGACAAACTGGACGAGTTGTCCAGCCAAGTCGCGGGATTGGCCGATGCGCTGGGTTTGGAACGATCGCGCAGCGCCGCGTTGCAGGATGAATTGGGCACGTTGAATGCAACATTGGCCGAGGCGCGCGCGGCATCTGACGCGCAGACGGCGCTGATCGCGCAACTTAGAGCGCAGACCGAAGCGCAGGCGGATGACTTGGCCCAGCAGGCTGCGAAGATCACCAGTTTCGAAGCGCAGGTTGCGACCCTTCTGGCCGAACGCGATCAGGCGTTGGCCGAGGGATCCGCCCTGTCAGCCACGGTCAAGGAACTTGAGACGGCGCAAGAGCGGATGATATCCGAGCAAGAGGCGCTGACCTTGGCGCTGGCCAAAGCACGGGGCGAGGTGGACGCGAACGCCGAGGCGGCCCGGTTGGCCGCCGCCCGGCGCGAGGCGCTTGAGGCGTTGGTCGCCGATCTGGAAACCAAGGCCGACGAGCGCGCTGCGGCGTTGGACGAAGAAGAAGCCGCCCGCGTTGCGGAGGCGGCCGCCGCAGCGGCGCTGCGCGAGCGGCTCAGGACCGCGGATGACGAATTGACCGCCATGACCTTGGCGCTGGAGGCAGAACGCAAGCGCGCTGAAGACACGTTGACCTTGTTGGCGGCGGCACGGGCGGCAGGGGTTGATCTGGAAGAACGTCTGGCCTCGGCTTTGACGCAGCTTGATGAACAGCGCAGTCAGGTTGCCGAAAATGCTGATCTGGAGGAGGAGTTGATGGCCGCGTTGGCCGCGCGCCTGAAAGCCGAGAACATGGCCGATGAAACGCTGACCAAGGCCGAAGAACGCGCGCGTCTGTTGGCCGAGGCAAATGCGGCCCTGGCCGAAGAGCAGGCGGCAAGCGCGGAAAGCCAACGCAAGATCGCGCTGTTGAATGAACAGGTCGCGGCGCTGCGCACGCAGTTGGGAAGCCTGCAGGCAATTCTGGATGATGGACAGGCGCGCGATCTGGCGGCGCAGGTGCAAATTCAGAAACTGGGCGCGGAATTGAACGCGGCGTTGGCCCGGGCGGCGGCAGAGGAACGTAAGCGCGCTGCGTTAGAGGAGGCTGAACGCAAACGACTGGAGGCCGAAGCGAAAGAGCTTGCCGCCTATCGGTCCGAGTTCTTCGGAAAGCTGAAACAGGTGCTTGGTGATCGCGAAGGTGTGCAGATCGTGGGCGACCGTTTTGTGTTCTCGTCCGAGGTGCTGTTCACCAGCGCCGATGCGACCCTGCAACCTCAGGGGCGCGCGCAGGTTGCCAATGTCGCGGCGCTTCTGTCAGATGTGGCCGACGAGATTCCGGACGAGGTGGATTGGATCATTCGTGTCGATGGCCATACCGACGATGTGCCCCTGTCCGGCACCGGACGATTCCGCAACAACTGGGAGTTGAGCCAAGCGCGCGCTTTGTCGGTAGTGGAATACATGATCAACGATCTGGGCTTCCCGCCCGACCGTCTGGCGGCGACAGGCTTTGGCGAATATCGTCCTGTGACCACCGCCGACACGCCCGAAGCCCGCGCGCAAAACCGACGAATCGAGTTGAAACTCACCGAACGCTGAGGCCACTCATGGAATGGAAGGCAAAGAGGCTGCCCAAGCCTCTTTGCCAGATGTGATGGCGAAACTACTTCGGTTGGTCACATTGCGGTCAACCTTATCCTTAGAAACGCGACTTGAACGAACCCATCAAGGACGTGTCGGGTGAAGTCCGTCGTGCGGAACATCTGCAATAGCCCTGAAAGGACGCATTCAACTACGGTTTGTCGGCGTAGATGTGGGCTCTTACCGGAATGCGCAGTGCGTCTTGCACGGCAAGACCGCCGAGAAGCGGCGCGATCTTTGCGGGAAGACTGACGGACCAAGGCCTGGCATCAGCGCTACGCCCGCACGTGGTGTCGATCTACGTTTGCCCTCGGATATCCAGCACGCAATCATCGGCGGCAAGCCAAGACGGGGCAGATCCGGAACCTTCTAGTTCACGGAACCTCTCTATCGAGGATCATTGAGATTGCCGATGTTGCGCCACCTGGCGTCTACCAAGAGTTGGATTCCCTCTGTAATCGAATTCGGCAGGTCACCGACCACCAGGCCGGTAATCTTCAAGATGATGACTGGAAGAGACACGGTGGCCGGCCCGACCGCAAGAGGCGCACGTCGCTAGCCGTGCAGCACCTCTGCATTGCGCACGCAGTTCGGGCTTCATCGCCCTTGGGCAACTCCGGTTCGATCCTCGGGCGATATGGCGAAGATCAAAGTGGATATGGCGGCCAATGATATCTGGCAAAAGGCCACTGCTGGTGGTGCCATGAGCGTTTCTGGACGGGGTCCGAGTTCAAGAAATACCTCGATAAGGTCACCGCTGGGGCCGAGATCGTTTGCGAGGGTCTTGCGGCTGTTGATCTCGGCCTTCGGTTGCCTCACGAAAGCGGCTTCGTGCGGCAGGACATCCATCAATTCGCCCCCTCACTGATGCTTCGCAGCATGGTTTCGAAGTTCGACAGCGAGATCTTGAGGCGGCTTGCGTGGCGACCGCGTGCCGCGCCATTTGATTGGCCTTATCACACCAAGTCAGAACTCTACCGTGTCATTGATCTCAAGTCGGATCGGCCGGATATTTCGATCGAGCGATGCGCGCTGTTGATGTGCATTGGCACCCCTCTGAGCGTCGACAGCTATTTCTACATGATCCGAAGCAACGTTCATCCTGCTCCACGTCCACTCTCGACACCGAGTGCGAATGGCGGGACCGTAGACTGGCACTTCCGCTAAATGCCCGTAACGCTGGTCAGTATCATCGAAATCTTTGCTTTCATCACAACTGGATGGGATCACGCGACACGAAACGACCCCGGCAATGGAATAGGGCTGCCAAGTGAAATATCTGCGAACGTGATCTCTTCGGCGGTTGAGGCCGATCTTCGCCAACTGTCCCGGAGGATTTGATCAGCTTCATACTCAGCTCTTCACGCTGGATTTGGGAATGGACCGTGGAAAGATTGCGCTTGGCCTAGGACACGAGAAATTGGGCCATCTTCGTGCGCTCATCAACCGGCAGTCTTTCCAGAAGGCCTTGGATGATAAAAACCTGCCATAGTTCTTTGCTTGTGTGGTGTGATGAGGAACCAGAAAGGCAGGTCCGACTACGGAAACGCGGTGATCAGCGAGACTGATCGAAGGTTTCCCGCAGTCCCTGTGCCCAGTAGCGGAGCCGGCAGATAACGAACGAAAGGCCCCGACTGCTTGCCGAGGCCTTTCAACACATCCGATAAGGGGCTTGGAGGACGTTCGCGATCCTTATTTGTCGTTCATTTCAGGTGCCGTCAGTCGGCTGTCAGAAGCGGTGGGCGTTTGCGCGATCCCAACTGCGGGTCTTTTGGCTTGTCCATCTGCAAATCCAGCTTGCCGTTCTTCACACTCACCTGCACCAGACCGCCTTTAGACAGCTTGCCAAACAGCAGTTCTTCCGCCAGCGGTTTCTTGATGTGTTCCTGAATGACGCGCGCCAAGGGGCGGGCGCCCATCCGATCGTCATAGCCTTTTTCAGCAATCCATTCGGCTGCGGCGCGTGTCAGTTCGATGCTGACGCCGCGATCCAGAAGCTGGGCTTCAAGTTGCAGTACGAATTTCTCGACCACTTGCAGAATCACTTCTTTGCCGAGTGGTGCGAAGCTGATGACTGCATCCAGACGGTTGCGGAATTCCGGCGTGAAGGTGCGTTCGATCGCGGCGGTGTCTTCGCCTTCGCGACGGTCGCGACCGAAGCCGATGGCTGATTTGGCCAATTCCGCAGCACCCGCGTTCGAGGTCATGATCAAGACCACGTTGCGAAAGCTGACGGTGCGCCCGTTGTGGTCCGTCAACTCGCCATTATCCATCACCTGCAACAAGATGTTGTAAACATCCGGGTGTGCTTTCTCGATTTCGTCCAGAAGCAGCACACAGTGGGGATGTTGATCAACGCCATCAGTCAGCAGACCACCCTGATCAAAGCCGACATAGCCCGGAGGGGCACCGATAAGGCGTGAAACTGCGTGCTTTTCCATGTATTCGGACATGTCAAAGCGCAGAAGCTCGACCCCTAGATTGTCGGCCAACTGCTTGGCAACCTCGGTCTTGCCAACACCCGTGGGACCGGCAAACAGGTAGTTACCGATGGGCTTTTCGGGTTCGCGCAATCCCGCGCGCGCCAGCTTGATGGCTGAAGCCAGCGATTCGATCGCCGTGTCCTGCCCAAACACGACGCGTTTAAGCGATTTCTCAAGATCGCGCAGAGTTTCTGCATCGTCTTTCGATACGCTTTTCGGAGGAATGCGGGCGATCTTGGCCACGACCGCTTCGATATCTTTGACGCCGATGGTCTTCTTCCGCTTGCTTTGTGCAAGAAGGTGCTGTGCAGCCCCGGCTTCGTCAATCACATCAATGGCCTTGTCGGGCAGTTTGCGATCATTGACATAGCGATCAGAAAGCTCCACCGCGCTTTTGATCGCATCCGCGGTGTATTTAACGCTGTGGTGATCTTCGAAATAGGGTTTCAGACCTTTCAGAATCTTCACCGCATCATCGACGGTCGGTTCGTTGATGTCGATCTTCTGGAACCGGCGGCTAAGCGCGCGATCCTTTTCGAAATGCTGGCGGAACTCCTTATAGGTGGTCGAGCCCATGCACCGCAGCTTGCCACCCTGAAGCGCGGGCTTCAGAAGGTTCGAGGCATCCATCGCCCCGCCCGATGTGGCCCCGGCGCCAATCACGGTGTGAATCTCGTCAATGAAGAGAACTGCGTCGGGATGATCCTCTAGCTCTTTCATCACCGCCTTCAGACGCTCTTCGAAGTCACCACGATATCGGGTGCCCGCCAGAAGCGCGCCCATATCCAGCGAATAGATCGTCGTTTCCGACAGGATTTCGGGTGTTTCACCGCCGACGATCTTGGCCGCCAGACCTTCAGCAATTGCGGTCTTGCCCACGCCGGGATCGCCTACCAGAAGCGGGTTGTTCTTGCGGCGGCGGCACAGCACCTGGATGCAGCGCTCAACCTCGTGGGCGCGACCGATCAGGGGGTCGATTTCGCCCTCACGGGCTTTCGCGTTCAGATCGACGCAGTATTTCGCCAGCGCGCTGTCGTTTTCTTCGGCAGGCTGGGCGTCTTGCACGTCCTCTTCAAAATCCGGCGTACCAGAGATCGGGCGAGCTTCACCGAAGCTTGAGTCTTTCGCCACACCGTGGGCGATGTAGTTTACCGCGTCATAGCGTGTCATGTCCTGCTCTTGCAGGAAGAAGGCGGCATTTGATTCGCGTTCGGCAAAGATCGCGACCAACACGTTGGCGCCTGTGACCTCGGTCCGGCCAGAGCTTTGAACATGTATGGCGGCGCGTTGAATGACCCGTTGGAAGGCGGCGGTCGGCACGGCCTCGCTGCCTTCGAGATCAGTGATCAACGTGGTCAGTTCGTCGTCGATGAATTCGACCAGAACTTTGCGCAGCACGTCCAGATCGACCGAGCAGGCCTGCATCACGCGGGCAGCATCGGGTTCGTCCAGCAGCGCGAGAAGCAGGTGTTCCAGCGTTGCCAGCTCGTGCTTGCGCTCATTCGCCAACGCCAATGCGTGGTGAATGGCTTCTTCGAGCGGTTTTGAGAAAGATGGCACGTTGAACACTCCTCGTAATTAGTGCGGGATCTGCCGCGTGGCGGTTCGCCGCCTTTACCGTCGCCTCATATAATTAAAGTTCGGTTTTCCGGCCGCTTCTTCAAGCCTTTTCTTGTCAATTTTCGCTCTCGCAGGCGTGATTGATCGAATTTGACTGTCAGAAATTATCTTTGCGGCGCCGAATTTCGGCAAACACGTCGGTATCGGTGGCGGCTTCCATATGTAGGGCGGCTTTCACGTCGGACAAGTGGGCGCGCAGAAAAGGATTGGTTGCAAGTTCGTCAGTCAGACGCGATGGCACCGTGGGCTGACCGGCATCGCGCAGCTTCGTGATGTCGTCCATCCGCTGTTTCAAAGCGTCGTTTTCAGGTTCTATCGTGGCGGCAAAGGCGGCATTTGAAGCCGTATATTCATGGCCAGAGCAGACCAAGGTGTCCGCTGGTAGTGCCGAAAGCCGGGAAAGGCTGGCCCACATCTGATCAGGGGAACCCTCAAACAAGCGCCCGCATCCCAACGCCATCAGGCTATCGCCGGTAAAGACCACGTCCGCATCGGGTACGTGAAAGGCGATGTGGCCAATGGTGTGGCCGGATACATCCATTACATGTACGTCATGCCCCGCAAAGTCGAAGTTGTCGCCATCGTCGCAGGCAAGGGCCAGATCGGGCAGGCGATGGGCATCGGCCTTGGCGCCAATCACCCGCGCACCAGTTGCCGTGACGACGTCGGCGACGCCCTGAATATGGTCCGGGTGATGATGGGTCAGCCAGATATCCGAAAGTTCCCAGCCGCGCGTCGATATTTCGGCCAGAATCGGAGCCGCTTCGGGTGCGTCGATCAGCGCGGTGCGCCCGGTTTCCTTGTCATGCAACAGGAAGGCATAGTTGTCGGTTAGGCAGGGGATTGTGACCAAGGTAAGCATGTGTTTCTCCGGTTTTCATCTCTACTCTTGCCCAAACGGGGTCAAGGCTCAATACTGCAGGCAGTCTGGGGGGCTGATATGGCACAAGAACTGCCGCATCCAACGGCGGAAGGGCAAGATGATGGGCGATTGTTTGCGCCATCGGCGGCGCGTAATCTGGCACCGATCCTGTCAGCGATAAGACCCTTTGTCCCCCCCCGTGGCGTCGCGCTTGAGATTGCATCAGGCACTGGCGAACATGCGGTCGCCATGGCGCGGGCATTCCCCGATACGATCTGGCAACCCACCGATATCGACGCGGAACGTTTGATCAGTATTGATGCGTGGCGGGCGCACAAAGGCGCGCAAAACATGCGCGTTGCGCAGGTTTTGGATGCAACCGCCCCCAGTTGGCGTACCGGCCCGTTCGCGATGGTGATGACGGTAAACTTAATGCACTTGATTGATATCCAAGCCGCGCAGGCGGTCATCAATGGGGTGGCGCGCAATCTGTCGCCTTCCGGCCATTGGTTTTTGTATGGCCCCTTTCGTATCGGTGGCGCGTTTCGGTCGGACGGGGACCGCGTCTTTCATGCATCCCTGACCGACCAAAACCCAGGTGCCGGCTATAAAGACATCGAAGCAGTCGAGACGTGGGCCGCCGACGCCGGACTGACGCGTGTCGATTTGATCGAGATGCCAGCGAATAATTTGGCATTGGTGATGCGCCAGACGCGGTCGCACTTGGCGCGGTCCGACGTTTGAAAAAACGTCGGCGCGAACGATTTCTGAGCGCCGCGCATTCCAATTTGAAAATGATCAGATAGTCTTTGACCATCGAAACCGGGCAGGCGGCGGAAAGTATCATGCATCTTGATGTGCAGGATCTTCGAAACTTCTATTATCGCAGTATGCTGGGGCGTGCGGCGCAAAAGGCCATTCGTGATAAGGTGGTCGAGATGTGGCAGCCTGCACGAACTAAGGGGCAGACGGTTGCGGGCTTTGGTTTTGCCGTTCCCCTTTTGCGGCCATATTTGACGTCGGCGCGCAGGGTGCTGGGGCTGATGCCGGCCCCGCAAGGGGTGATGGCTTGGCCAGCAGGGATGAAGAATGTCTCGGTCTTGGTCGAGGATACGGCGTGGCCGCTGGATACCGGCGTGGTGGACAAACTTGTGGTGATGCACGGGCTTGAAACATCCGAGACCCCGGCCATTATGCTGCAAGAAGCTTACCGTGTGCTTGGCCCCGGTGGCCGTGCGTTGTTTATTACACCGAATCGCGCTGGGCTGTGGGCCAGATCGGACGCGACACCCTTCGGTTATGGTCGTCCCTATACGCTGACCCAGCTTGAGGGGTTGTTGAAAGAAAATGGTTTTCGCGTCGAACGTCATCTGTCGGCGCTGCATCAGCCACCCTCGTCCAAGCGGTTTTGGCTGAAGACCGGTAATTTCTGGGAGCGCGTTGGCGTGCAGTTGCCTCTGATCCCCGCAGGCGGCGTTTTGATGGTCGAGGTGTCAAAACAGATCCCCGCACCCAAACGGCCGGGCCTTGCGCAAGCGGTCAAGCGCCCCCTGAAAGTGTTGGGGGGGCTGGGTGCCCCTGAACCCAGCGCCTCGCGATCTGCTGACTAATTCGTTTGCGCCTTTAGTTTGCAAAGGCAGAATCAGCGACCGGGTTGCGGGCATCCGGCGCAACGGGTCACGCGGTCAGCCGCGAATTTGCGCAGGACGCATCGCGCGCGACTGTAACCGGGATGTGACACTTCGCGCCGTTGTGGGGCGGTTTTTTCCCTTGGGTCAAAGGGTCTGCCACCCGTCCGCCGGCAGAAGCCTGAAAAAGGCGGGCTTATGTTGGCGATAACCCATGCAAGCCTGTTGCGAGGGGCGCATATCCCTGCTAAACGCTTCGACGATTTAGATGACACGCGAGAACTTGCGGCATCTGTAGGCCGCCCCGATTTGCCAACCGGCAGATCACAAAGGGGCTAAAGACATCGGAAGGGTGGACGTGTCCGAACCAGTCTCGATTTCAACTGGCATTGCCCAGCGTTATGCTACTGCCGTCTTTGACTTGGCCAAAGAGGGTAAGAAACTGAAAGCAGTCGAGGCGGACGTTGCCGCGCTTGAGGCTGCTCTCGCCGATAGCGAAGATCTTCGCGACCTGATCAGTTCACCGGTTTACAGCCGGGATGAACAGGGTGCCGCAATCTCTGCTGTCGCCAAACAGATGAAAATTTCGCCGATGGTCGTGAATACGCTTGGGCTGATGGCTCAGAAGCGGCGTTTATTTGTTCTGCCGCAACTGATTTCAGCCCTGCGGGACCTGATTGCCGAGGATAAGGGTGAGGTTACCGCCAAGGTGACCGCCGCCAAATCCATGACCAAGGCGCAACAAGACAAACTTGCCAAGGCCCTGAAGGCTTCTATCGGCAAGGATGTGAACATTAACCTTTCCGTCGATGAAACCCTCATCGGTGGCCTTGTCGTCCAAGTGGGCTCGCGCATGATCGATACCTCGATCCGGGCGAAGCTTAATGCACTTCAGAATTCCATGAAAGAGGTCGGATAATGGGTATCCAAGCTGCAGAAATCTCTGCGATCCTGAAGGACCAGATCAAGAACTTCGGCCAAGATGCCGAAGTGGCCGAAGTCGGCCGCGTTTTGTCAGTGGGTGATGGTATCGCCCGCGTCTACGGTCTTGATAAGGTCCAGGCTGGTGAAATGGTCGAATTCCCCGGTGGTATCCGCGGAATGGCCCTGAACCTTGAAGCCGACAACGTTGGTGTTGTTATCTTCGGGTCGGACCGTGACATTAAAGAAGGCGACACTGTCAAGCGCACGAACTCGATCGTGGACGTGCCAATCGGTGACGAGCTTCTGGGTCGCGTTGTGGACGGTCTGGGCAACCCGATCGACGGCAAGGGTCCGATCAACGCGAAAAAGCGGGGCGTGGCCGACGTGAAGGCGCCGGGCATCATCCCGCGCAAATCGGTTCATGAACCGATGGCAACCGGCCTGAAATCGGTTGACGCGATGATCCCGATTGGCCGTGGCCAACGTGAGCTGATCATTGGCGACCGCCAAACTGGTAAGACTGCCGTGGCACTGGACGCCATGTTGAACCAGAAGTCGTACAACGACGCGGCTGGCGATGACGAGAGCAAGAAGCTCTACTGCGTTTACGTGGCTATTGGTCAGAAGCGTTCGACCGTCGCCCAGCTGGTGAAGAAGCTGGAAGAAAGCGGCGCAATCGAATATTCTATCGTTGTGGCCGCAACCGCCTCTGACCCGGCGCCCATGCAGTTCTTGGCCCCCTATGCCGCGACCGCAATTGCCGAGTATTTCCGTGACAACGGTCGCCACGCCCTGATCACCTATGATGACTTGTCGAAACAGGCGGTATCTTATCGCCAGATGTCGCTGCTTCTGCGCCGCCCGCCGGGCCGTGAAGCTTATCCGGGTGACGTTTTCTATCTGCACTCGCGCCTGTTGGAGCGTTCGGCCAAGCTGAACGAAGATTACGGTTCCGGGTCGCTGACAGCTCTGCCGATTATCGAAACCCAAGGCGGCGACGTGTCTGCGTTTATTCCGACCAACGTCATTTCGATCACCGACGGTCAGATCTTCCTTGAGACCGAGCTGTTCTATCAGGGTATTCGCCCTGCCGTGAACACCGGTCTGTCGGTGTCGCGTGTTGGCTCAAGTGCGCAAACCAAGGCCATGTCTTCGGTTGCCGGTCCGGTGAAACTGTCGCTGGCTCAGTATCGCGAGATGGCAGCCTTCGCACAATTCGGGTCCGATCTTGATGCGGCAACGCAACAGCTGCTGAACCGTGGTGCACGTCTGACCGAGTTGATGAAGCAGCCGCAATACTCGCCGCTGACCAACGCGGAAATCGTGTGCGTCATTTATGCGGGCACCAACGGCTATCTTGATAAGATTGCTGTTGGCGACGTGGGGCGTTTCGAGGATGGCCTTTTGAACCATCTGCGCCAGAAACATGCTGACCTGCTTGACGACATCACCAACAACGACCGCAAGGTTAAAGGTGAGCTTGAGGAAAAAATCAAAGCTGCGCTGGACGCCTTCGCCGCTGACTTCGCTTAAGGGGGGCATTGAACGATGGCCAACCTTAAGGACCTCAAAAACCGGATCCAGAGTGTCAAGAACACTCGTAAGATCACGAAGGCCATGCAGATGGTGGCCGCCGCGAAATTGCGGCGGGCGCAGGAGGCTGCCGAAGCTGGGCGCCCCTATGCAGAGCGGTTCAACGCCGTTCTGGGTGGGTTGGCTTCCGCGTCAACAGGCGGGGACAGTGCGCCCAAACTGCTGGCGGGTTCGGGTTCCGATCAGGTCCACCTGCTGGTGGTCATGACCGCCGAACGCGGACTTTGCGGTGGTTTCAACTCGTCAATCGTCAAACTGGCGCGCGCCAAGGCAGCTGACTTGTTGGCATCTGGCAAGACTGTGAAGATCCTGACTGTCGGCAAAAAAGGTCGCGAGCAGTTGAGGCGTGAATATGGTGATCACATGATCGGCCATGTGGATTTGTCGGGCGTGCGCAATGTCGGCTACGACAACGCGCAGTCGATCGCCAACGACCTGATTCATCGCTTCAACGAGGATGAGTTCGATATTGCGACGATCTTCTACAACACCTTTGAAAGTGTGATCACGCAGGTTCCGACCCAGAAGCAGGTCATTCCGGCCAGTTTCGACGCACCCGAAGAGGGGGCCGAGGCATCGACCGTCTACGACTATGAGCCGTCGGAAGAAGGCATCCTGAAAACGCTTCTGCCCTCTGGCGTGGCCACTCAGGTCTTCTCGGCCTTGTTGGAAAATGCGGCATCCGAGCAAGGCGCGCGTATGGCTGCCATGGACAACGCAACCCGCAATGCTGGCGAGATGATCGACAAACTGACCATTCAGTACAACCGCTCGCGTCAGGCTGTGATCACCAACGAGCTCATCGAAATTATTTCGGGCGCCGAGGCGCTCTAAGAAACCGGAGAAACAACAATGGCTAACGCTAAAGGTAAGATCACACAGGTGATTGGTGCCGTTGTGGACGTTCAGTTCGAGGATGACCTACCGGCCATTCTGAACGCCCTGACCACGGACAACAACGGCAACAATCTGGTTCTGGAAGTGGCGCAGCACCTCGGTGAAAACACCGTGCGCTGTATCGCCATGGACGCATCCGAAGGTTTGGTGCGCGGTCAAGACGTGACCGATACCGGTGCCCCGATCTCGATGCCGGTTGGCAACGCGACTTTGGGCCGTATTCTGAACGTCATCGGCGAGCCGGTTGACGAAAAAGGCCCAGTGAAGTCGAAAGACAGCCGACCCATTCACGGCGACGCACCTGCATTCGACGAACAGTCGACCGAAACCGAAATCCTGACCACCGGCATCAAGGTTATCGACCTGCTGGCCCCTTATACCAAGGGTGGTAAAATTGGTCTGTTCGGCGGTGCCGGTGTGGGCAAGACGGTGTTGATCATGGAACTGATCAACAACATTGCAAAAGTGCACTCGGGCGTATCCGTGTTTGCTGGCGTTGGTGAACGGACCCGTGAAGGTAACGATCTGTATCACGAGATGATCGAATCCGGTGTTATCGTTCCTGACGATCTTGAGAAATCTAAAATTGCGCTGGTCTACGGCCAGATGAACGAACCTCCCGGAGCCCGTATGCGTGTGGCCCTGTCCGGTCTGACGCTGGCGGAGCAGTTCCGCGACGACACCGGTTCCGACGTTCTGTTCTTCGTCGATAACATCTTCCGCTTTACGCAAGCCGGTTCCGAGGTGTCCGCACTTCTGGGTCGTATTCCTTCGGCGGTTGGTTACCAGCCGACGCTGGCCACCGACATGGGCGCCATGCAAGAACGTATTTCGTCGACCAAATCGGGGTCCATTACATCGGTTCAGGCCGTGTATGTTCCCGCGGATGACTTGACTGACCCTGCACCTGCAACTTCGTTTGCTCACCTTGACGCGACGACCGTTCTGGACCGTGCGATCTCGGAAAAAGGGATCTATCCGGCTGTGGACCCGCTGGGTTCGACCTCGCGTCTGCTGGATCCGCTGATCATCGGCGACGAGCATTACAAGGTCGCGACCGACGTTCAGCAGGTGCTTCAGCGTTACAAGTCGCTGCAGGACATCATCGCCATCCTCGGCATGGACGAACTGTCGGAAGAAGACAAACTTACCGTCGCCCGCGCGCGTAAGATCGAACGTTTCCTGTCGCAGCCGTTTGACGTGGCTAAGGTGTTCACCGGCTCGGACGGTGTTCAGGTTCCGTTGGAAGACACAATCTCGTCGTTCAAAGCGGTTGTGGCTGGCGAATACGATCACCTGCCCGAAGGCGCCTTCTATATGGTTGGTGGCATTGAAGAAGTGATCGCGAAAGCCGAAAAAATGGCGGCAGACGCTGCCTAAGGAGGCCCTGAATGGCTGATACGATGCAATTTGATCTGGTATCCCCTGAACGAAGCCTGGCTTCACTTCAGGCGACAGCGGTCCAGCTCCCGGGCGCTGATGGTGACCTGACGGCGATGCCGAACCACGCACCGACGATCACGACGTTGCGTCCTGGTATCGTTCGCGTCGAAGCGCCTGAGGGAAACGCCGAATTTGCCGTGACCGGAGGCTTTGCGGAAATCACAGCGGTCGGCACATCGATTCTGGCCGAACGCGCTGTTCCGGTGTCGGAAATGACACAAGATGTTCTGGATGGATTCGTATCCGACGCCGCCGCTGCATCGCAAAACGCGACGCCTGAAAACCTGGACGAACTCGCCAAGCGCTCGGTGGATATCGAGGCTATGGGCAGCGAACTAGGCCTTTCGGTCAAGTCCTGAGCCCGCCAATATCATGATAACAATAAAAGCCCCGCCCAGTTGGCGGGGCTTTTATTTCTTCGTGTTGGTGCGACAGCTATGAGCGGCAAAAGAAAAAGGCCCCGAAGGGCCTTTGACATTTGGTGAACAACGCAATCCTATTACGAATACAAGCTCTCGTATAGCGGTTCTAACGTTTCGTGATCGAACAGCGACGAGACCGAGGTGCCGCCCCAAATGTTCAGGATCGCCTGTGCAAACATCGGTGCGGTGGGCACGATGCGGATATTGGGAGCGTTTTTCACGGCGTCGGTCGCCTCGATCGAATCGGTGATGACCAGTGACTTCATCACGGAATTGCTGACACGTTCGACAGCCGGACCGGACATGACACCGTGGGTGATATAGGCGTGCACCTCTTGCGCGCCGTTCTGCATCAGAACTTCGGCCGCTTTGCAAAGGGTGCCAGCCGTGTCGCAGATATCGTCGATGATGATGCACCGCTTGCCTTCGACATTGCCGATCACGATCATCTCGGCAATCTCGCCGGCCTTTTCACGACGCTTGTCGACGATGGCCAAAGGCGCGTTGATGCGTTTGGCCAATTCACGGGCCCGTGCGACGCCGCCCACATCGGGCGAGATCACCATCACATCGTCCATGCAATCCTTGAAGTGATGTTTGAGATCCAGCGCGAAAATCGGGCTGGCATAAAGGTTGTCCACCGGGATGTCGAAGAACCCCTGTATCTGGGCGGCGTGCAGGTCCATCGTCAACACCCGTTCGATCCCCGACTGGGCGATCAGGTTTGCCACCAGTTTGGCCGAAATCGGTGTGCGTGCCCTGGAGCGACGATCCTGCCGGGCATAACCGAAATAGGGGATCACAGCGGTGATGCGCGAGGCTGACGACCGGCGCAGAGTGTCCGCGATGATCAAAAGCTCCATCAGGTTGTCATTCGCCGGGTTTGAGGTCGGCTGGATGATAAACATATCCTCACCGCGCACATTCTCGTAAATCTCGACATAGACCTCTTGATCGTTGAAACGCTCGACCCGTGCATCGACCAGCCCGACCGGCGATCCACGATGCATCGACATGCGTTTGGCGACAGCTTTGGCAAGGGGCCGATTGGCATTGCCGGAAATAAGTTTCGGTTCGGTTGAGGATGGCATGGCAGCAGTTCCCGGCGTGATCGGTATGACAGAATCGTGACGTTGACACCCCATAACATCGGGATAGGTTCCTTGAAACAGCATTGGCGCAACAGGGGGCCGAAAAATGAGCCATATCGACTATTATTTCACGGTGTTGTCGCCATGGGCCTATCTGGCCGGATCGCGGCTTGAAGGGATCGCGGACCGTCACGGGGCGACCGTCACGTATAAGCCGCTAGATGTCGAACAGCTTTTTGCCCGCACCGGAGGGACGTTGCCCAAGGATCGGCACCCATCGCGAATGGACTACCGGATGCAAGAGCTGAAACGCTGGTCCCGCGCGCTGGACATGCAGATGAACTACACCCCGGCCCATTGGCCCACCAACGGCGCGCCTGCGTCTTACGCAATCATCACAGCGCAATCGGTCGGTGGCGGCGACCTGGGTGGGTTGGTGCATGGGATCATGCGGGCCTGTTGGGCTGAAGAAAAGGACATCGCCGATGATGCCGTGATCAAAGCCTGCCTGTCGGATGCGGGTTATGATCGGGCGTTGGCCGACAGTGGTCTGCTTGCGGGGGCGGAAGCTTACGGGCGCAACCTTGAAGATGCCGTCAGCGCAGGCGTTTTCGGATCGCCGTTCTATGTTGTCGATGATGGCGCAAAATTCTGGGGTCAGGATCGGTTGGACGCATTGGACCGCCATCTGGGAGCCAAAACCTGATGGTAGTCGAACCTCTTGCCGGGCACCCAACCTATTGGCACAGGGCGGGGCAGGGCGCGCGAGAGGCGCTTCTGGTGCATTGCTCTCTGGCCCATTCCGGCGCCTGGCGCGGGGTCGAGCGGGTCTTGTCAGAACAATTGAAAATGCTTGCGCTTGACCTTCCGGGCCACGGGCGCAGCGCCGATTGGGACGGGGTCGGCGACTATCAGGACACAAGCGTTCATATCGCCGAGGCGTTGTTGAACCGCGAGACCACCGGGCCTGTTGATCTGATCGGGCACAGCTATGGCGGCACGATTGCCATGCGTCTGGCCCAGCGAAACCCCGCACGGGTCCGCAGCCTGACAATGTTCGAACCCGTGTTCTTTTCTGCGGCCCGTAATCATCCGGCTTATGCTGAAAATACAGCGTTGATGAACGGCCCGTTTGCGCAAGCCGTGCAAGATGGTGACCGGATGGAGGCTGCGCGGCTGTTCAATATGTTGTGGGGCCGCGACGCGGCGTGGCAATCTCTGCCCCTGTCCCAGCGCGAGGATATGGCGCGCCGGATTCATCTGATTCCAGCAGGCAAGCCCGTCACCCATGACGACATCCACGGCCAACTTGCGCCCGGTGCGTTGGAGCGTCTGGACGTGCCCGTTTTGCTGATGGAGGGAGCACGTTCGCCCGCGCTGATCAGCGCTGTGCATGACGCGCTAGAAGCCCGGTTGCCCAATGTCCGGCGTCATGTGATCGACGGGGCGGGACACATGGCACCAGTCACCCATCCCATCCAGGTGGGGGATCGCATTCTGGCCTTCCTGCGCGAAGCCGGGCCTGTTGTTGCCTAACCCCGCACCAAGTCAAGAAACCTGTCCACGTTGGCTTCGCTCATCGACCAATCGGCGACCATGCGGGCTGTCAGAACCTCGTCCGGGTCATCGCCAGCAAGATTGTCGTCCCAAACGTAGTAAGCAGCGCCCGCGTCGTGCAAACGGCGGTGCCCTGCACGCGACCAGCCCGCAAAGGTGATGTTCGCGTCGGGTTCGTGCAGAAAATGCACGCTCTCAATCTGTTTCAACCCTCGCACCAGCCGCGCGTTGGCATTATTCGACCGCCGGGCAAGGTCCAGCCACAGGTCGTCGGTCAGATAGGCCAGCATCTGTGCCGACAAGTAACGATGCTTTGAAAACAGATGCGCGCCGCGCTTGCGCCGCAGCTCAAATTCCCACGCGTGTTTCGGGTCGAAGAAGATCACCGCCTCGACCCCCATGCAGCCGTTCTTGGTGCCGCCAAAGCTGACTGCGTCAATACCGGCTTTCCACGTCATTTCGGCCGGTGTGCAGCCAAGCGAAACCAGCGCATTGGCAAAGCGCGCGCCGTCAAGATGTGTGGCAAGGCCGAACTCTTTGGCGACCTTGGTTAAAGCGTCCAACTCGGCGACCGAATAGACCGTGCCACGCTCGGTCACATTGGTGATCGACACGGGGCCGCGCTGGGGGCCGTGCACACCGCGGCTTTCCTCGGCCGCGATCGCCGCGTGCAAGCTGGCAGGGGTCATCTTGGCGTGATCGGCGGGGACAAGGGTCAGTTTCGTGCCGCCCATGAAGAACTCGGGCGCGTTGCATTCATCTTGGTGGATATGCGCCTGAGGCGTGCAAAAGATGGTCTCCCACGGCTGCGACAGCGTCGCCAGCGCAATCGCGTTGGCTGCCGTGCCGGTGGCGACCAGATAGACGGCGGCTTGTGGTGCCTCGAATATCTCGCGGATGCGCGCGCGGACCTCGTCCATCAGGGTATCGGCGCCATAGGGCATGGCGTAACCGTCGTTGGCGCGGGCCAAGGCTTGCATCACCTTCGGATGGGCTGGTCCGGAATTGTCAGAGGCGAAAAACATCAATGCGGCTCCTCGATCAGGTGGTCTTCCCATTCATCTTCAGGTACTTCAAATTCCGGCACGGTCCAGCCTTGCACGCTTTGTCCAGCCTTGTGCACGCTGTCAGGATCGCCGGATATCAGATGGTGCCAGTCGTAAAGCGGCTTACCTTCGTGGCGCAGGCGATAGGCACAGGTGGCGGGCATGAAATAAGCCGTCTCACCGATGTTCTTCGGGGTCAGGACGATACATTCCGGTACGAATTGCAGGCGAATGTCATATTGCGCACAGCGGCAAGTTTCGTTGTCTAGCAAACGGCAGGCAACGCGGGTGAACACGATCTCGCCGGTATCCGCATCCTCAAGCTTGTTTAGGCAGCATTTGCCGCAGCCGTCGCACAGCGCCTCCCACTCGGTGGGGGTCAGACGATCAAGCGGTAGCTCCCAGAACTTCTTGCGCAGAGATTTGGTCATGCGTGGCCTTTTCTGATGCCCGGATTGGGGGCGATGGCGGATTAGTCAGCCCGCGGTGTAATCGGCCGCGATCCGCAACTCGCGCAGCGGACGGACCCGTTCGATGGCCTGTTGATATAGCGGATGGGCCTTATAGGCGGCCAACTGCGCCGCATCGTCGAATTCGCCATACACGACGAAGTCAGGCGATGGACCAGGGATCGGATCATCGGCAAGGTTGACACCGACTTCCAGCAGGCGGCAATCGGGAATGTCCTTTAACAATTCCAACCCTTCGCGAACCGTCTCACGGTCCTCAGGGCGCTTTACTGTGAAAAATACGATATGACGGATCATGTTGACCTCATAAGCTCGCCAAAATGTCACGGGCACGGGCGCAGTCGGCACCCATTTGGGCGACCAGCCCATCGACGTCGTCGAACACGGCTTCGGGGCGCAGAAAGTCGATCAGCGCGACCGAGATCTGCTCGCCATAGATATCGCCCGTGAAATCGAAAATGAAGGTTTCTATGTTTGCAAGGTTTTCGCCGAACATCGGCCGTGTGCCGATCGACGCCGCTCCGTTGTAACTGCCTTGGTACGGGCCGGTCAGGATATCGACCTGAACCGCATAGACGCCAAACTTGGGCGGGTGCAGACCGGCGATGGACATGTTGGCGGTCGGATATCCCAGCTCACGCCCGCGCTGATGGCCGCGAACAACCTCGCCCTCCATCCGGTGCCAGTGGCCCAACATGCGTGCGGCGTCGCGAGGACAACCATCGCTGAGCGCCTGCCGGATCGCGGTCGAACTGACCTCGCCCACCCCGTCCGACATGAGCGGTGTGACGGTTACGCCAAAACCCATCTTCGCACCCAAAGCAACCATGTCTGCGGATGTGCCCGCGCGCCCCTTGCCGAAGTGAAAATCTTCGCCAATGACCACATGGCTCAGGCCCAGCCCGTCCACGACCACGCGCTGAGCGAAGTCTTCCGGGGTCAACGCCGACAGGGTGTCGTTGAAGCTGAGTTCATATAACCGCTCGACCCTAAGCTTTTCCAGCCGGTGCGCGCGGGCATCCGCGCTCATCAAACGGAAAGGGCCGCTTTGGGGGGCGAAATATTCGCGGGGGTGGGGTTCGAACGTCATTACACCCAGCGGCGTCTGATCGGCCTCAGCTTGCGTGCGAGCGATGTCGATTACATACTGATGGCCCAGATGCACACCATCAAAATTGCCAATCGCGGCCGAGGCACCGCGATCCGCTTTTTCAACAAACTGATAATCCCGAACGATCCGCATGACGTGGCCTTAGCGTCCACAGCGAACAGGTGCAAGTCCGACGGGCGGGTAGGGGCGATTTGGCGAGAAAATCAGCCCCCGACGTGCCCCGCCAGATCAGCCGAGGCACAGGTACAGACGTTCTACAACTGTGGTGTACTGAGATGTCGGGATATTCCGATGGCTTGTATATTCTGCGCGTTTCTTGTGGCCCTTGCTGCAAATACGCGCGGCTTCGGCGTCAGCTTTGCGCAATGCTTCTTCTTTGCTTGCGCTATCAAGCATTGCCATCTGGTTTCCGTCAAGCTGGATGCTGACGCTGTCGCCATTATATTGCGATACGACCGGTGTTGCTTCCATCCCTGCAGCGCATGCGCCTAACGAGAAAATACAGCCGATCAGCAGAAATTTACGCATAATTAAACCCTTATAAGCAGTAGTGATCCGACGGCAGCTTATAAAAGCCTCTACCAATTTGCAATCATAAATTGCAGGGTTTTTACTTAATAAACTAAAAGTTGTATTCAGTCAAATTTGGCCGAGGGCGCCAGCACCTTCGCTTCGCCTTTCAAAACCGGCTTGCCATCTACAAGGCATTCGGTTTTCAGCGTCACGCGGCGTTTTGCGTGTTCAATCTCCATCACGGTAACTTCGGCGCGCACGGTGTCGCCGGGGCGCACAGGGGCAAGGAACGTCAGGCTTTGGCCCATGTAGATTGTGCCGTGGCCCGGAAGTTGTTCACCAATCACCGCCGAGATCAGGCCAGCGGTTAACATCCCATGCGCGATGCGACCCTCGAAGATCGTGTCGTTGGCGTAGTCGTCATCCAGATGCACCGGGTTCCGATCGGTCGAAATCTCGGCGAACATCTCTATATCGCGGTCGGTCACTTCTTTCGTGACATGGCGCATCATCCCGATTTCCAGCTCTTCTATGCAGATCGTTCCGCGTGGCAAATTGTCCAACATCAGGGTCCTCCGGGAAATAAAAAGATGAAAGCGCGCCCCTATTGGTAATAACATTACTTTGCAGTTGCAGAAAATCAAGGGGAAACCTTCGGGAAAATACCCGGCAGATTGTTCTGCAGGCTGCCACGTCAGCACAAGTTTAGCGCCCGACGGTCTCAGGAATGTCTATTTAAAACAACGTATTGTATTAACGTAAATAACCGATTGCAAAGGTGGGCGTGATCATCTCGGACTTAATGTATTGGTCCAGCGCGTCTGGATCAGGCTGGTTATGGGTTTTTGTCTCATCGCGTGCCAAACCGCCCGTGATGAAAAGAGAATCAATATCCTCGCCCAAGGCACCTTTGATGTCGGTGGCGATCCCATCCCCAATGGCCAAAATGCGATTATCCGATACCGAACGCCCTTCGGCGATCATGCGACGTCGCGCAAGGTCGTAAATTGGGGGATGGGGCTTGCCGAAATACAGGCTTTCGCCACCCATCTCGGTGTAAAGCTGGGCAATGGCACCCGCGCACCATTCCCGCTGCCCCCCGCGATCAACGACGATATCAGGGTTGGCGCAAAGCAGTTTCAAGCCGTTTTGCTTGGCCAGCAGCAATTGGGGGCGCAATTCATCGGGGTGGGCGTGTGGGTCGAATGGCCCGCAACAAACGATACCCTCGGCGTCCTTCAGCGCGACCTCTTTGATGCGCACGGGATCGTCGATGATTGCCATCGGATCGAAGAAGGATCGGTCGTGCGCCTCGCCCATGAACCAGACTTTTTGGCCGACCGCCCCGGTGAACATCGCCGCCCGTGCGCTGTCGCCCGAGGTCGCGATAGTGTCCCAGCAATCGCGCGGCACACCGATCTGATCCAACTGCCCTTCGACCGACGCTCGGTGACGTGGCGCGTTGGTGACCAGAACAATAAACCCACCATCCGCGCGGACCTTGCGCAGGGCCGCAACGGCCTCGTCGAAGGCATGAACGCCGTTATGCACGCAGCCCCACAGGTCAACGAAATAAGCGTCGTAGGTCGCGGAAATGTCGGTGAGGCTTTCGATAATGCGGGTCATGGCGGATCTCCTTCGTTAATGGAAGATATGGCAGAGGCAGAGGGGGGTGGCTAGGGGAAGGTTGCGTTCATGCGGGGCGATGTGGGGCGAAGCGGACCCTGGCAAGATTGATTGTATTGTCACGCATTTCGCCTACAGTCCGCTTAGGCGCAAACTAGGATTTCCACCCATGAGCATGATCGTATTCGTTGCCGTTATCGGGGCCGCCTTGCTGCACGCAGTCTGGAACGCCTTGGTAAAAGGCGGTGCAGATAAAATGCTGAGCATGGGCGCGGTTGTGATCGGGCACATTCCCTTTGCGCTGATCGCCCTGCTTTTTGTACCCGCGCCAGCGGCTGAAAGCTTGCCATATCTGGCCGCGGGCATCGTGCTTCATGCTGGCTATCACATATTCTTGTTGAAATCATACGAGGCCGGTGATCTGACGCAGGTTTATCCCATCGCACGGGGTGCTGCGCCATTGATCGTGGCGCTGGTTTCGGTGACGGTTCTGAGCGTCCATTTGGCGCCGATGCAAATGCTTGCGGTTCTGATCATCGGGGGCGGGATCATTAGCCTGACGCTGGTCAGACGGGCCGACGGACAATTCAACAAAACTGCGGCGGGGCTGGCGCTGATAACCGGGCTGTTCATCGCGAGCTATTCGTTGGTTGATGGCCTTGGCGCCCGGCTTGCGGGCACATCAGTGGGGTATTTCAGCTGGCTTGCGATCTGCAACGGGGCCATCATGGCGCTGTACCTTGCGATCAGATCGCCCATGACGCTGAGGGTCGTGGCAACGACGGGGCGGCGGGCCTTCGTGCTGGGCGGGGGCGCATCTTTCATCGCCTATACCATCGTAACATGGGCCTTTACCCAAGCCCCGATTGCGCTTGTGACGGCCCTGCGCGAAACCAGCATTATCTTCGCGCTGCTGATCGGCGTGTTCTTCCTGAAGGAAAGGCTGGACCTGATAAAGGTCTTTGCGACGCTGACAACCTTGCTGGGGGCGGTGCTGCTGCGCTTTGCCAGATAGAGTGCGCCGCGCGGACCCATCGTCTCCAACGCAAAAGGCCCGCGACGTCGCGCGGGCCTTGTAAGTGCTTAATCCACCTCGGCTTAAATAGCCAAATTCGGAATAATCTGCTTCTTCCGGCTCATCACGCCCGGAAGGACAACCGCGTCGCCCTCTACTTTTACGCCAAAGCTCTTCTCGGCCACGCCCTTCACAACGTCGTTCGGGATCAGCAGGGTGGCTTCCTCTTTCAGAATGTCCACGACGAACAGAAGCACTTGATCGACGCCATCTTCGGCTGCGACGGCCTTGAAGGCCTCCATCAGGCTGTTCTTGCGGCCCAACGGAATCTCCGGCGCGGTGGTTTCCAGAACGCTGACGCGGAACTTGGTGCCTGCGACTTCGTATTCCTTCGAATCCATGCGGATCAGCTCGGCGTCGGAAAACTCGGACACGTCCGACTTGGCGGCGAACATCTCGGCTGCGTATTCCGTCACGTTCACGCCCAGATCATTCGCCAGAACCTTGACCACTTCCCGGTCGCGGTCGGTGGTGGTGGGCGAACGGAATTCCAGCGTGTCCGACAGGATGCAAGTCAGCGCCGCGCCCTTGATGGCCTCTGGCATCTTGGCCGCGTCTTCGCCCATCAGGTCATACATGATGGTCGCGGTACACGCGAGCGGACGGATGGTGATGTCGATGGGGCCTTTGGTCTCAAGCCCGCCGACCAGCTTGTGGTGGTCGATGATCGCTTGCACATCTGCGCCGTTGATATTGGCGGGCAGCTCGGCAGGGTTATTGGTATCGACGATCACGCAGGGCTGGCCATCGTCCACATCGGCAATGATGCGCGGCTTGGGCAGGTCCCAGCGGGTCAGCATCCATGCGGCTTCGGTATTGGGTTCGCCCAGTAACGCGGGCTCGGCGTTAATGCCTTTGATCTCGTTCAGGTACCAAGCCCAGATGATGGGCGATCCGGTCGAGTCGGTGTCGGGCGATTTGTGGCCGAAAACAAGGGTGGTCATAGTGTTTTGTCCGTCTGTAAGAGTCGCTTATTTCGCCAGCCTTATAAGATGCGCGCCCGCTCTTGTCACGTGCTGCATTGCAGCATCGGAGCGGGCGAGGTTTCCAGGTGCGGATGCCCGAAAAGAGGAACAGATGTCGTGCGTAAACGGCTTGGCCGCGCCGGTGTGTTGGCGCTAGAAAGGGTGCATGTCGAAACCTTCCGAGACTGCCCTTTATGGCCCCGTTAAATCCTGGTTGGAACATGCGGGGTACGAGGTGAAAGCCGAAATCGGCGCCGCTGATGTAGTCGCCCTGCGCGCGGGTCAGCCGCCGGTGATCGTGGAACTGAAGGCGGGGTTTTCTCTGACGCTGTTGCAGCAGGCCGTTGCGCGTCAGGCGGTCAGTGATCTGGTTTATGTGGCGGTGCCGCGCTGGTCGGGTAAACCCGGTTGGCGCGCGTTCAAGGGCAATGTGGGCCTGTGCAAACGGCTTGGCGTTGGGGTTCTGTCGGTGCGTCTGAAAGATGGGCTGGTGCAGGTCCATGCCGATCCCGGCCCTTTCCACCCGCGCAAGTCCCAAGTCAAGTCTAGGCGTCTGTTGTCGGAGTTTGCACGGCGCGATGGTGATCCTAATACCGGCGGCACGAAAGGCAAGGTGGTGACGGCCTATCGGCAGGACGCCGAGAAACTTGCGGCGTGTTTGGCGAAAAAGGGGCCGATGAAAGGTGCCGCGCTTGCCAAAGTCACGGGGGTTCAATCCGCGACGCGGATGATGGCAATCAATCACTATGGCTGGTTTGAACGAGTGGAACGTGGCGTCTATGCCCTGACGGCAGACGGCCACGAGGCCTTGGCGCACCGGATTGTGAATAAATAATCCGACTTTTTTGATCAGGATCAATTTTCATCACCGCGATTTTCGGTTAAGTGCTGCCAATTATCAACTGGAGCTTGATCTTATGCGCGTGTTTTTGACCTCGGTTCTGATGATGGGGCTGGCAACGCCGGTCGCGGCGTTCGACAGTCCTGAAGAATTGGGCGAGGCGTTGTTTTTTGATGTAAATCTGTCGAAAAACCGCACACAATCCTGCGCAACCTGCCACGACCCGGAATACGGTTTTGTCGATCCGCGCGAAACAGATGTGGGGCGTGCGGTGTCGCTGGGCGACGATGGAATCAGCTTAGGTGACCGAACCGCGCCGACAGCGACCTATGCCAGGTTCACACCTGATTTCGAGCAACTTGATAAGAAATCCTGGCGCGGGGGCATGTTCTGGGACGGGCGCGCGGCCGGGCTGGCCGGACAGGCGGGCGGGCCACCCCTGAACCCGATCGAGATGGGAATGCCTGACGAGGCATCCGTGGTCGCGCGGTTGTCTGAGAACAGCGACTATGTGATGGCTTTCAAAGCTCTGTTCGGGGACGATGTTTGGGATGATGACGCTGCCGCTTATGATGCAATGACACAGGCGATTGCTGCGTTCGAAAGCACCGATCTGTTTTCACCCTTCGACAGCAAGTATGATCGTTTCCTGCGTGGCGACGTCAAGCTGACGGACGAGGAGGAACTGGGCCGTGTCCTGTTCTTCTCTGAGCAGTTCACAAATTGCAACCTGTGTCACCAGTTGCGCACCTCGCCCATCGCGCAGGACGAGACCTTTAGCAATTATGAATATCACAACATCGGGACGCCTGCGAACGCTGCGGTGCGCGCGGTCAACGGGGTGAAAGGCCCGGATCTTGGCCTTCTGGCAAATCCGGACATCGACACGGCCGATGCGGGGGGGCGTTACAAGGTGCCGACCCTGCGCAATATCGCCGTGACCGGCCCCTATATGCATAACGGCGTTTTCGAAGATTTGCGGACAGTCGTGTTGTTTTACAACAAATACAACACGCTGGACAAAGACCGCCAGATCAACCCCGAAACGAACAAGCCTTGGGCGATGCCGGAAATTCCGCAAAACCTTGCGGTGACGGAGCTGATTCACGGTCCCGCGCTGGATGACAAGCGCATTGATGCGCTGGTTGCGTTTATGAAGACGCTGACCGACGCCCGTTACGAGCATCTGTTAGCGGAGTGACTCAGCCCGCCACCACACGGTTGGTTGCCCTTTGGGTCACGCTGTGCGATGGCGTTGCTGCAAATCTGACCCTGCGCAGACATGATTGCGCGCCCGATTACTTGACAGTCGCAAAATGACGCCCTAACTCTCTGCCGTTAGCACTCGCATCCGGTGAGTGCTAAGAAAGTGAAACTGAGCTTAGGGAGTCTCAGAAATGGCATTTACACCACTGCATGACCGCGTGTTGGTCCGCCGCGTCGAAAGCGACGAGAAAACAGCAGGCGGCCTGATCATTCCGGAAAGCGCCAAGGAAAAGCCTGCCGAAGGCCAGGTCGTCGCCGTTGGCGCGGGCGCGCGCGATGAAGACGGCGATCGCATCGACATGGACGTCAAAGAAGGCGACAAAATCCTTTTCGGCAAATGGTCCGGCACCGAAGTCACCATCGACGGTGAAGAGCTGCTGATCATGAAAGAATCCGACATCATGGGCATTATCGCCTGATTGTCTGACCCGATTTACACGTATTAACAGGAGTAAGCTAAATGGCTGCTAAGGACGTAAAGTTCGGCACCGATGCCCGCAATGCAATGCTGCGTGGCGTCAATATCCTCGCTGACGCTGTCAAAGTGACCCTTGGCCCGAAAGGCCGCAACGTGGTTCTGGACAAGTCGTTCGGTGCCCCACGCATCACCAAGGACGGTGTGACGGTCGCAAAAGAGATCGAACTGGAAGACAAGTTCGAAAACATGGGCGCGCAGATGGTGAAAGAAGTCGCCAGCCGCACCAATGACGAAGCCGGCGACGGTACCACCACAGCCACCGTTCTGGCCCAGTCGATCGTACGCGAAGGCTTGAAACAGGTTGCTGCTGGCCTGAACCCGATGGACCTGAAGCGCGGCATTGACACCGCTGTCGCCACTGTTGTCGCAAGCATCCGCGATATGGCCCGCGAAGTGAAGGACTCGGACGAAGTCGCACAGGTCGGCACCATCTCGGCCAACGGTGAATCGGAAATCGGCCGCCAGATCGCCGACGCGATGCAAAAAGTTGGCAACGAAGGGGTCATCACGGTCGAGGAAAACAAAGGCCTCGAAACCGAAACCACCGTCGTTGAAGGTATGCAGTTCGACCGCGGCTACCTGTCGCCCTACTTCGTCACCAACCCCGACAAGATGGTTGCCGAGCTGGACGACTGCCTTGTTCTGCTGCACGAAAAGAAGCTGTCGTCGCTTCAGCCGATGGTTCCGCTTCTTGAATCCGTGATCCAATCGCAAAAGCCCCTGCTGATCATCGCAGAGGATGTTGAAGGCGAAGCGCTGGCAACCCTGGTTGTGAACAAGTTGCGCGGCGGCCTGAAAATCGCTGCTGTCAAAGCGCCGGGCTTCGGTGATCGCCGCAAAGCCATGCTGCAAGACATCGCGATCCTGACTGGTGGTCAAGTGATCTCGGAAGATCTGGGCATGAAGCTGGAAAGCGTGACCATGGACATGCTGGGTTCGGCCAAGAAAATCCAGATCACCAAAGACGAAACCACCATCGTCGACGGTGCTGGCGAAAAAGCCGAGATCGCAGCGCGTGTCGCTCAGATCCGCACGCAAGCCGAAGAAACCACGTCCGACTACGACCGTGAGAAGCTGCAGGAACGCGTTGCCAAACTGGCAGGCGGTGTTGCCGTGATCCGCGTCGGTGGCATGACCGAAGTGGAAGTGAAAGAGCGTAAAGATCGTGTGGACGATGCTCTGAACGCGACCCGTGCGGCCGTGCAAGAAGGCGTGATCGTCGGTGGTGGTGTTGCGCTGGTTCAGGCCGCCAAAGGGCTTGTCGATCTGAAAGGCGAAAACGCCGATCAGAACGCCGGCATCAACATCGTGCGCAAGGCTCTGGAAGCTCCGCTGCGCCAGATCGCAGAAAACGCTGGTGTCGATGGTGCTGTGGTTGCTGGCAAGATCCGTGAAAGCGATGACGTGACCTTTGGGTTCAACGCGCAGACTGAAGAATATGGTGACATGTTCAAGTTCGGCGTCATTGATCCCGCCAAGGTAACGCGGACTGCTTTGGAAGACGCAGGCTCGATTGCCGGTCTGCTGATCACCACTGAAGCCATGGTTGCCGACAAGCCGCAAAAAGACGCCCCTGCTGGCGGCGGCATGCCCGACATGGGCGGCATGGGCGGCATGGGCGGCATGATGTAATCTGATTTTCCATCAGGAAAATCGGATGCGAACGGCGATTGGCCGCCGGGCCCCTTCGTCGTAAAGTATACAAAGTCTAAAGGGCGCTCATATGGGCGCCCTTTTCTTTTGTGGTGGAATTTTTTGGTGTCCCCCTTACAAACGGGGAAGTGCCGTCTATGTTAACGGGCATAACATCAATAATGGGCAGGGACAGCCATGTTTCGAACCTTAATTCTTTTCTTCGTCACGCTTCTGGCGCTGCCTGCCAGCGCGCAAGAAGTCTATCGCTTCGGTGATGATGCTTACATGGCGGGCGACAACGTGACCTTGTCGGGCGACCCGGTGGATGACGCCTTTATCGTTGGCAATACGGTGGTGATCTCGGCCCCTGTCGGCGGCAGCGCCCATGCGGGGGGGCGGTCAGTGTCGATTCTGGCACCTGTCGGGCAGAGCCTTTATGCCGCCGGTATGAATGTGAACGTTGCGGGCGGCGTTGGTGGGGATGCGCAACTGGCCGGTGACACAGTGCTGATTGGTGATGCGATTGGGGGCGACCTTCGCGTTGCCGCACAACGGGTCGAGGTGAACGGAGCCGTTGGCGACAGCGCGTTGATCGCGGCCGAAAATATCATGCTGACAGGAGTGATTGCAGGCGATGCCAGCTTTTCTTCCAAGAACATCGGCTTCGGCGGCGATGCCCGTATTGACGGCAAGCTGTTTATTTACGCCGACAATCCCGACGACATTGTAATCCCGGAAACGGTGGTGACTGCCGACCGGATCGAGCGCCACCCAACCCGGGCCTTCGACGCTGGCGCGGACCCCGATGGCGGTGCCACGCGCGATGGGGCCGGATATGGTTGGGCGGGGTGGCTCTTGGACAAAATCGTCGGCATTCTGATCCTGACGGTTCTGGTGACATTGATCGCCGCGATCACGCCGTCCTTCTTGTTGGCCCTGCGGTTGCGCACTTTGGAATCACCCGTGCGCGCGTTGTGGATAGGGTTCCTGACCATCTCGGCGCTGGCTGGATCGCTGTTCCTGTTTGCGATGACTGGTGTCGGCATTTTGTTGATACCGGCATCTATTGTATTGGCGTTACTTCTGGGCCTCGCGGGCTATGTGATCGGCACTTATATCCTTGGCGTTGGCGTGATGGGTCTGTTGAACAGCCCGTTGCCCGAAACTCTGGTCGAGCGTGCGTTGGCTGCACTGGTCGGCGCTGCGGCGATCACACTTTTGGCGCTGATCCCTTATATCGGCTGGATCGCCATGCTTGCGGTTGCCATCACCGGGGCAGGGGCGTTGATCATCCGCTGGTTTGCACCGGGGTTTTATACCGAGGTGCGCTGAGCTATCGCACAATCGCTTCCAATGCGTCATATGATGGGGCGGCCTTAGGGTCGCCCCATGCCAGTGCGGGAAGGGACAATGGGCGGAAATGCAGCCCCGCGATCTGCTCGTGCGTGACCCAGCGCCGGTCGGTGACGATTGCCTCGGGGTCTTGCCACCCGGGGTCAAGTCGCCCGCTGACCAAAGTGCATCGGAACACGATTTCGACTTGATGAAACCCGCTGTCGGGGTCGTGAAATTCGTTCACCAAGGCAGGATCGCCGACCGTAATGCCCAGCCCGGTTTCCTCATGCACTTCGCGGGTCAGGTTATCGTGCAGGCTGGTGCCTGGCTCAACCCCGCCGCCGGGCAGGCACAAAAGACCTGATTTCCGGCCGCCATAGGCATTGACCATCAACAGACGGTTTTCGTGCAGAAGCAGCGCGCGAACGGCCAAACGGGGGGTGTTGAATGTAATCGACATGCGCCGAGAGTTGCTTATCTGTCAATCCGTGGCAAGTTGCCACTCGCAACCGGCCTATGGGACGCGTATCTATCCGGTATGATAAAACTACTGACCCTGACCCTTGGCCTTATGACCACGTTGACTGGCATCGCGCGTGCAGAATGCGTCGTGCTGTTGCACGGGCTTGCCCGCTCCCCGTCGTCCCTTTGGGTGATGGAGGAAAGCCTGACTGTCGCTGGTTATCAAGTTGTGAACCTTGGTTATCCCTCTACCAAGGCGCCGATTGGTGAATTGGTTCAGTCGGCGATCCCCCCTGCGCTGGCCGCGTGCGGTGATCAGAAGGTGCATTTCGTAACCCACTCAATGGGTGGCATTTTGGCGCGTGTTTGGCTGCAGGATCATCGGCCCGCAGATATGGGGCGCGTGGTGATGTTGGCACCGCCAAACCGGGGATCGCAGCTGGTCGATGCTTTTGGCGATTTGGAACCATTCGAGTGGTTAAATGGCCCCGCGGGTCTTCAATTGGGTACAAGCGAGGATTCCGTGCCTAATCGAGTCGGTCAAGCCGCGTTCGAGTTGGGCGTGATCGCGGGTAACAGATCACTGAACCCGATCTATTCGGCGGTCATAGAAGGGGCGGATGATGGAAAAGTGTCCGTCGATAGCACGCGAATTGAGGGCATGAATGATCACATCGTCCTGCCTGTCACACATACGTTCATGATGGTGAACCCGTTGGTGATCGCGCAGGTCACGGAATTCTTGCAAAACGGCAAGTTTGATCACGAAAAGACTCTTGTGCAAGTGCTGGACGATATCGCCACCGAAGCGGGATATCCCGAACGCACATTGCGCAAGGACAAATAGCGCAGGCGGTTATCAAACCGCCTGGCTGTGGCCACTTTCGTTCATCTCGTAATTATCGAAATGGCGCGCGATCATACGGGCGACCGGGCGTGCCTGTGGTCGGATGGACAAGATGGTGCCGTCAAGATCCGTGGTTTCGGGCATGGTGTGTTCAAGCCCGTCGACCATCGACAGAAAGCTATCGACAGGCCGCGATAGCTCGTCCGCCAATTTGGCAAAGTCGACGCGGAAATAGCACAAAAGTTCTTCGATGACGCGACCGCGGGCGATGTCTTCGGCGGTAAAGACGTGCCCCTTCGCCCCCGCCAGCCGCTCGTCGCGGGCCGCCGCTTGGTATTTCGAGGTTGCAGGCTCGTTCTGGGCATAGCCTTGCGGATAGCGCGCGATCGAGCTTGCGCCGACCCCGATCATCACCTGCGATGCGTCCTCGGTATAGCCTTGGAAATTTCGCCGCATCGTGCCCGCTTTGTGTGCCTTGGCCAGTCCGTCCGAGGGCAGGGCGAAGTGGTCGATTCCGATTTCATCATAGCCTGCCGCGATGAACAGATCACGGGCGGTGTTGTAAAGGCCAAGCCGTTCTTCGGCGCTGGGCAGCGCCTCGGTCGGGATCAAGGTCTGACGACGTGCGACCCACGGAACGTGAGCATAGCCAAACAGCGCCACGCGGTCTGGGCCAAGGCTGATCAGCTTTTCGACCGAATCGGTGATCCGCGCCGTGTTCTGGTGCGGCAGGCCATACAGGATATCCATGTTCAGGCTGTTGATGCCGCGCGAACGCAATCCGTCCACGGCCTGTTTCGTGATCTCGTAGCTTTGCGGGCGACCGATGACCTCTTGAATCATCGGGTCGAAATCCTGCACCCCGATCGAGGCGCGATTCATACCGGCTTGGGCCAGCGCATCCAGCCGCGCGTCGTCGATTTCCGATGGGTCGATTTCAACCGAGAACTGGGCGTCTTGCGCCAGCGGCGTCACATCCAGAATCGACGCGGTCAGGTCCGCGATCATTTCGGGCAGAAGAAGCGTGGGCGTTCCGCCACCCCAGTGAAGGTGCTCTAGCTTGATCCCGGGCGCCAGCAGGCCGCGAATCGTCTCAAGCTCTTGCTTAAGCGTCTCGACATAGGCGGCGACGGGCTCCGATGTCGAAGTGCCTTGTGTGCGGCAAGCACAGAACCAGCACAGCCGCCGACAGAAGGGGATATGCACGTAAAGCGAAATCGCGTCACCGGCGGGGATGGCTTTAATCCAGTCGGACAAATTTTCAGCGCCGACCCCCGGCTTGAAATGCGGGGCAGTCGGATAGCTGGTATAGCGGGGCACGCGCGCGTCAAAAAGACCAAGGCGTTTAAGTTGCGAATAAGTCTCCATTCGCATAGAGTTGAACCAGAAACTCGCGCGCATCATTGATCAGGATCAAGACAAGATAGATATCTTGTTAAAAAAAACATGAACGACATCAGTTTTAATACTCGCCTTAATACACGTGAATGCGGCGGATGCCCAATCCGTCACCGTGCTGTGTGTGCACGCTGCGAACCGAACGAGTTGGAGCAGCTTGACGCAATCAAATACTATCGCACGTTCGAAGCCGGGCAGCCTGTGATCTGGTCGGGCGACCCGATGGAATTCGTGTCCAGCGTGGTCAGCGGTATCGCCACACTCAGTCAAACGATGGAGGATGGGCGCACTCAGATGGTTGGTCTGCTGCTGCCGTCTGATTTCATCGGACGACCGGGACGCGACACGACCCCTTTCGATGTTGTGGCGGTGACGGATCTGACCCTGTGCTGTTTTCGCAAGAAACCGTTCGAGGACATGATGGAGCGGACGCCGGCCATCGGTACGCGGCTGTTGCAGATGACGCTGGACGAACTGGACAGCGCGCGGGAATGGATGCTGGTGCTTGGGCGGAAGACGGCGCGCGAAAAAATCGCGAGCCTTCTGGCCATTGTGGCACGTCGCGATGCCGCGCTGCACAAGGTTCCCCCGCGCGACGGGATGAGCTTTGAGTTGCCTTTGACGCGCGAGGCGATGGCAGATTATCTGGGGCTGACCTTGGAAACCGTCAGCCGTCAGGTGTCAGCTTTGAAGAAATCGGGCGTCATCAAGCTTGAAGGCAAGCGCCGTGTCATTATTCCCGACCTTGAGGCCCTGATTACGGAGGCTGGCGACGATATGGATGGCGCGCCGATCACCTGAAACCTGCAACGCGCGGGCATATCGCCTTGCGATACCGGATCAAGGGCGCCGAGTGTGGCGCCCTTCGTTGTCTTCAGGAGGTGTGAGCCGGACAGATCAGTGTGCCAGCACGATCGGTACCTCTGCTACCTCAAGCATATGTCGGGTGGCACCGCCAAGGATGGATTCGCGGAAGCGCGAATGCCCATAGGCCCCCATGACGATCATGTCGGCACTGCGATCATTGGCGTGTCGGTTCAGAATGTCCGAAATGCGCGGCATGGTTTTAGCCAGCACCGATACTTCGGCACGCACGCCATGGCGGGCCAGGAACTGGCACAGCGCCCCACCGGGGTCGGACCGTTCAGGGCCGTGCTGCGGCGGGTCGATGATGGCAACCGAAACCGAATCGGCCTGTTGCAGGAATGGCATCGCCTGACGCACCGCGCACAGGGCTTCGGGGCTTTCGTTCCACGCCACCACGATCTTGCTGACAGCGTGCGGATATTTGGCACCATCGGGCAACACCAGAACGGGAACAGCCCCGTCAAACAATGCAGCCTCGACGATTGCTTCCGCATCATGTCCGCGCCCTTCGCCATACGGGCGGGGCAGGACGACCAGATCGGAAAACCGCGTCCGGTGGGCCACAACGCCGTTCAGGGCGACCAACTGCGTCGTCAATGCGGCAGTCGACCACGGTAGAGCGTGTGCCGACAGGGCTTGTCGAGCGCAGGCTTCCAGCTCGGCTGCGTCATCGCGGGCCTGTTCAAGGTTGTCGTGCACAACCATCGCCGACGCCCCTGCATAGTAAAACCCTTGCTGCGAACGGTCGATTCCCAAGCACAGCACCTCTAGATGCGCGTCGTGCTGGGTGGCGACAGTCTTTGCGGCCTCAAGCGCGCCTTTGCAGTGGTTGGTATCGGTCATAATCGTGGTTACGGTGCGGTAATTCATCGCTTGGCCTCCGGGTTGGCATAGTTGTAAAGTTGCCTGCACCGAACCTGCGACGCTTTGACATGGGTCAATCCGGGGAAAACTGTGGCGATCACGCGTTTTTGATGTGGATCAAAGCACCCTTGTGGGGATAGGTCCAAACCGACGAAAGTCAAAAACTGCCCCAGCCGGTCGTGGGAGGGGGCAAGTGACATCAGACGAAGGGACGCAAAATGTGGGATTACCTCAAATTGGCGATCTACGGCCTCATCGCAGTGCTGGCCGTAATCGCTGCAAGTTATGCCCGCGACATCGCTTATCAGGTGCACGCCATCCTGATTATGTTGATCGCAGCAGGCCTGTTTATCTATTCACTTCGCCGCGTGGGTGAAGTGAAAGTCGTAGAAACCGGCTATATGGATGGCCCCATTCGCGTGGGCGTTGCCTTGACTGCCTTTTGGGGGGCGGTTGGCTTTCTGGTTGGGACGTTTATCGCGTTTCAGTTGGCCTTCCCGAACCTCAACTTTGCTTGGGCAGAAGGCTACCTGAACTTCGGGCGCCTGCGCCCGCTGCACACCTCGGCGGTAATCTTTGCGTTCGGTGGCACGGCGTTGGTCACATCGTCAATGTATGTCGTGCAACGCACGTCTGGCGCCCGCCTTTGGGGCGGCAATCTGGCGTGGTTTGTGTTCTGGGGCTATCAGATCGTGATCCTGATGGCTGCTTCGGGCTATCTGCTGGGCGCGACTCAATCGAAAGAATACGCCGAGCCCGAGTGGCTTACTGATGTATGGCTGACCATCGTCTGGGTGGCCTATCTTGTGTTGTTCATGGGAACGCTGATGAAGCGGAAAGAGCCCCACATCTATGTGGCCAACTGGTTCTATCTGGCCTTTATCATCACCATTGCCATGCTGCACGTCATCAACAACCTGGCGATGCCGGTGTCGATTTTCGGTTCAAAATCCATCCAGCTTTTCTCGGGTGTGCAAGATGCGATGACGCAGTGGTGGTACGGCCACAACGCCGTTGGCTTCTTCTTGACCGCTGGTTTCTTGGGGATGATGTATTATTTCGTGCCGAAACAGGCCGAACGTCCGGTATTCTCGTATAAGCTGTCGATCATCCACTTCTGGGCGCTGATCTTCCTGTATATCTGGGCTGGTCCCCACCACCTGCACTATACCGCGCTGCCTGACTGGGCTGGCACGTTGGGCATGGTGTTCTCGGTCATTCTGTGGATGCCGAGCTGGGGCGGTATGATCAACGGTCTGATGACCCTGTCGGGCGCATGGGACAAGTTGCGCACCGATCCGGTTATCCGCATGATGGTTGTGTCTATCGGCTTCTACGGCATGTCCACGTTCGAAGGCCCGATGATGTCGATCCGCGCCGTGAATTCGCTGTCACACTATACGGACTGGACCATCGGTCACGTGCACTCGGGTGCGCTGGGCTGGAACGGGATGATCACCTTCGGGATGCTGTATTTCCTTGTGCCTCGTCTGTGGAACCGTGCAGGGCTTTACAGCCTGAAACTGGTCAGCTGGCACTTCTGGCTCGCCACGATTGGCATCGTGCTTTACGCAGCCTCGATGTGGGTCACGGGCATCATGGAAGGCCTGATGTGGCGCGAAGTTGATGCGCAAGGCTTCTTGGTGAACTCGTTTGCTGACACCGTTGCCGCCAAGTTCCCGATGTATGTGGTGCGCGGCATGGGTGGGGTTCTGTTCCTCACGGGTGCTCTGATCATGTGCTACAACCTTTGGATGACCGTTATGCGTTCGCCTGCAGCCGAGACTGCCAGCGACGCCCAAACGGCACCGGCTGAATAAGGAGGGAAGGACCAATGGGAATTCTCGACAAACACGTCGTTCTTGAAAAGAACGCAACGCTTCTGATGGTCGGTAGCCTTCTGGTTGTTGCTGTTGGTGGCATCGTTGAAATCGCGCCGCTTTTCTATCTGGAAAACACGATCGAGGATGTAGAGGGGATGCGTCCCTACTCGCCCCTCGAACTTGAAGGTCGGATGGTCTATGTGCGCGAAGGCTGCTATGTCTGCCACAGCCAGATGATCCGCCCGATGCGTGACGAGGTAGAGCGGTACGGTCACTATTCCCTTGCCGCGGAAAGTCAGTATGACCACCCGTTCCAGTGGGGATCGAAACGGACCGGGCCTGACCTGGCCCGCGTCGGTGGCCGGTATTCGGACGAATGGCATGTGGATCACCTGAAAGATCCGCAGTCGGTCGTGCCGGAATCGGTGATGCCGAAATACGCCTTCCTGGCGAACCGCCTGATCGAGCCGACCTATATCGAAGACCTGATGAAAGCCAATCAGATCGTCGGTGTGCCTTACACCGACGAGCAGATGGAAAACGCCGCAGCCGACTGGCTGGCACAGGCCGATCCTGACAGCGACTATGATGGGCTTTTGGCACGCTATCCGAAGGCGCAGGTGCGCAACTTCGACGGTGCGCCGGGGGTTTCGGAAATGGACGCCTTGATCGCCTACATGCAGATGTTGGGCACGTTGGTCGACTTCTCGACCTTCACACCTGACCCGAGCCGGTAAGGAGTAGGGATGATGGACACCTATTCCCTGTTCAGACAAATCGCTGACAGTTGGGTGCTTCTGGCCATGTTCTTGTTTTTTATTGGGGTTGTCGTCTGGGCGTTTCGCCCCGGCAGCCGCAAGATACACGACGACACGGCCAACATCCCCTTCCGCCACGAAGACAAACCTGCCGATGACCGGGAAACCGGAAGCTCAGATCAGGAGGAGAAGCGGCAATGAGTAAGAAACCTGTACAAAAGAAAGAACCTGAGACGACCGGCCACGAGTGGGATGGTATTCAGGAGTTCAACAACCCCCTGCCACGCTGGTGGGTCTGGGTCTTTTATCTGACGATCATCTGGGGTGTCTGGTATTCGATTGCCTATCCGGCTTGGCCGCTGATCAAAGGTGCGACAGCTGGCTATCTGGGTTATTCGACGCGCGCAGAAGTCGCCGCCGAAATCGATCGCTTCGCTGCCATGAACGGCGAACTTGAAGCGCAGTTGGCCTCGGTCGAACTGAACACTTTGGAACCCGGCACTGATCTGCATAACTATGCGATCCAGTCGGGCCGGGCGACCTTTGCGACCTTCTGTTCGCAGTGTCACGGATCAGGTGCGGCAGGTAACATCGGATATCCCAACCTGCTGGACAACGATTGGCTGTGGGGTGGTACGTTGGAAGAAATCCAATATACCCTGCGCCACGGAATCCGGTCGGAAGACGATGACGATACGCGGTATTCCGAAATGCCGGTCTTCGGCGACGATTATCTGAGTGACGAGGAAATTGATCAGGTTACGGCCTATGTCATGTCTCTGTCGCCGGTGACCAAGCCCGACGCCGATATGTCGTTGGTGGCAGACGGTGAAACGGTCTTTGCCGACAACTGCACGGCCTGCCACATGGAAGATGGCACAGGCGATCGCAGCCAGGGCGCGCCGAACCTGACCGACGCGATCTGGTTGTATGGTGACACGAGGGAAGAGATCACCCAGATCATCGCGACTGGTCCCTTCGGCGTCATGCCCGCCTGGAGCGGTAAGCTGACCGATAGCCAGATCAACGCTGTTTCGGCTTATGTTCATCAGTTGGGCGGCGGCGAATAAGCCACCGGCCAGCTATCACGGTTCCGGGGCTCACTCCCCGGTCAACGGCACCGATCCCTGATCCTGTTCGCGCGTTTCTCTGGGGTCGGTGCCACCTTCTTTAAGACCCCGGTCGCGCAGGCGGGCGGGGTCTTGCAGTTACCAGGCTGGCGCCGGTGTCGATGCGATATGCCGGCGATCTGTGTCGCGGCCGGGTGCGGCCAATTGACCGGATGCGGCGCGATGGCGCTGCGACATATTGAAAGCTTGATAATTATCAATGACTAAGGCCAAAGGGTCTGAGTGACCGTGGTGAAATCTTTGATCCACATCATTGCCGCAATGTAGAATAGTTCTTAATTCCAAGGTTAACTTGAAACTCCGGATTGGAAGTCGTCCATGTCTGACACCCCTGAACAGCTTTACGCCCCACGCGAGCCAATTTTTCCCAAGCGGGTAAAGGGCACGTTTCGCAGCCTTAAATGGTGGATCATGGGGATCACGCTGGGCATCTATTATCTTGCGCCCTGGATCCGTTGGGACCGGGGGCCGAACCTGCCCGATCAGGCAATTCTAGTGGACATGGCCAACCGCCGTTTCTATTTCTTCTGGATCGAAATCTGGCCGCATGAGTTTTATTTCATCGCGGGGCTTTTGATTATGGCGGGGCTTGGGTTGTTCCTGTTTACCTCGGCCGCGGGGCGGGTTTGGTGCGGATATACTTGTCCGCAAACGGTATGGACTGACCTTTTCATTCTGGTCGAGCGTTGGATCGAGGGCGATCGAAACGCCCGCCTGCGTCTGCACCGCCAAAAATGGAACGCCGAGAAGATCCGTAAGCGCGTCGTAAAGTTTGCGATCTGGATCGTTATCGCCGTCGCCACGGGGGGCGCTTGGGTATTTTATTTTGCGGATGCGCCAACGCTGCTGCGCGATCTGCTGACGGGCAATGCGCACGCGCTGGCATATTCGACCATTGGGGTCCTGACGCTGACAACATTCTTTTTTGGCGGCATCGCGCGCGAACAAATCTGTATCTACGCTTGCCCATGGCCGCGCATTCAAGCCGCTATGATGGACGAGGACACGATCACCATCGCCTATCGCGACTGGCGCGGAGAGCCGCGGGGCAAAGGCAAGGTGCGTGACGATATGGGTGACTGCATCGACTGCAACGCCTGCGTCAACGTCTGCCCTATGGGTATCGACATTCGCGATGGTCAGCAGATGGAATGTATCACCTGCGGCCTGTGCATCGACGCGTGCGACGAGATCATGGACAAGGTCGGCAAACCGCGCGGCCTGATTGACTACCTCGCCCTGTCGGATGAAAGCCACGAACGCGCCGGGAACGAGAAAATTCCGGTCATAAAACACCTGCTGCGTCCGCGCACGATCCTTTACACCTCACTTTGGGCGCTGGTGGGCATCGCACTGACCGTGGCCTTGTTTGTGCGCCCGAAAGTCGACGTGACCATCCACCCGGTGCGTAACCCGACCTATGTCACGCTGGCGGACGGCTCGATCCGCAACACCTATGATGTCGGCGTTCGCAACCGCCATGGCGAGGAATGGCCCTATTATTTCTCGGTCGCAGAAGACAGTCCGATGACGGTGGAACTAGAAGGCAGCGACAAGCTTGTGCTGGTTGCGCCGCCTGACACCGAAGCCAAACAGCGTCTGTATGTCGTTGCCCCTCCGGGGTCAGAGGCCGCTCGAACCAGTCGCACTGATTTGCGCATCTGGGTGGTGGATGGTGTCACAGGCGACCGAACTTATATGGATACGGTGTTCAATGGACGGGGGCGTTAACATGGCTGACAAGACAGACAAACCCGAGTTCGAACTGACCGGCAAGCATGTGTTGGCGATCGTCGTTTCCGCCTTTACAGTGATCATCGGCGTAAACATCTTCATGGCGTATTCGGCGATCGGCACCTTTCCGGGGCTGGAAACCGACAATTCCTATGTGGCCAGCCAGAAGTTCGACACGCAAAAGGCCGCGCAGGACGCGTTGGGCTGGGATGTCAGCGCCGAAGTCGATGGAGAGGTTTTGATCCTTGATATCAAGGATCAGGCCGGCGACGCGGTCACGGTGAAATCCGTCTATGGTCTGCTGGGCCGGGCCACGCACGTCAAGGAAGATCGCGAACCCGATTTCAATCAGGGTTCGAATGGCCTGTATCTGGCGCAGGTCGGCCCGTTGGGCGCAGGCAACTGGAACCTGCGTCTGAACGTCATCGCCGATAATGGCACCAGCTTTCAACGCCGCATCCCTATTTATATCTCGGCCAAGTGACGCGGGTCTGCGTGTAAGGAAGGAATGACAAGATGGGCACTCCGATTTCAGCCTGCCCCGCCTGTGACGCAGCACCGCTTGCCGAAGCGCAAGCAGGCAAGGGCTATCGCGGCAACGGGGCCGAGGGACAGCGCGTGCTTCTGTCGCTGCCCCAGATCTATTGCGCCGCGTGTATTTCGGGGGTTGAACGGAGCTTGGCCAGTCAGGATGGCGTCCGCTCTGCGCGCGTGAACCTGACGCTGAAACGGGCCACGGTGGAAACCGATCCGGGGGTCGAGGCGCAAACACTTGCCGATTACCTGACCGGCATCGGGTTTGAGGCCTATGAGCTTGATCCGGGGCAACTGACCTCGACCGCCACAGACAAGCAGGGCAAAGACCTGCTGATGCGGCTGGGCGTGGCGGGTTTTGCCATGATGAACGTCATGTTGCTGAGCGTCGCGGTCTGGTCGGGGGCGACGGACGCCACGCGCGATCTGTTTCATTGGATCAGCGCGGCCATTGCCATTCCCACCATCGGGTTTTCCAGCCAGGTGTTCTTCCGATCCGCATGGTCCGCGCTTCGCGTTGGGCGGCTGAACATGGACGTGCCGATTTCGCTGGCGATCCTGCTGGCCTTGGGCATGTCGATCTACGAGACGATGCATTCCGGCGAACACGCCTATTTCGATGCGGCCCTGTCGCTGACCTTCTTCTTGCTGGCCGGGCGGTATCTTGATTACCGCACACGCGCCGTGGCGCGATCGGCAGCCGAAGAACTTGCAGCGCTTGAGGTGCCCCGCGCGGCCCGCGTCATTCCCGGTCAGGCCGATGAACAGGTGGCGGTCTCTGACCTGTCGCCCGGTGATATCGTCCGCGTTGTGCCCGGTGCCCGCGTGCCGGTGGACGGGATCGTGGTGTCGGGGGAAAGCGAGCTTGATCGCTCACTTCTGACCGGGGAAAGCCTGCCGGTCGCCGCCGCAGCTGACAGTATCGTGTCGGCGGGCGAGGTGAACCTGACCGGCCCCCTGACCGTGCGTGTGACAGCGGCGGGGCGTGACAGTTCCCTGCACCGGATGGCCGATCTTGTCGCCATCGCGGAAACCGCGCGCAACCGATATACCTCGCTCGCCGACAAGGCTGCGGCGGTCTATGCGCCGGTTGTGCATCTGTTGGCACTGGCTGCGTTTTTGTTCTGGCTGTGGTTTTCCGGCGACTGGCGTATGGCGATGAATATCGCGGTCGCGACCCTGATTATCACCTGCCCCTGCGCGCTGGGGCTTGCGGTGCCTGCCGTCACCACGGCGGCGTCGGGGCGGCTGTTCAAGCAAGGCATGCTGCTGAAATCCGCCACCGCGATGGAGCGGTTGGCCGAGGTTGATCACGTTGTCTTTGACAAGACCGGCACCTTGACCGAAGGAAAGCCCGCGCTCGACGCGCTGTCCAATCACAAGGACCGCGATGTTCAGGTGGCATTGGCGTTGGCCGAAGGGTCCAGCCATCCCTTGGCACAATCCCTGACCCACGCAGCCCGCGCCGCCGGTTTTCAACCTGCCGAGGTGACACAGGTGCGCGAAGTTCCGGGCCGCGGTGTCGAAGGCCAATGGCAGGGCAAGACCGTCCGTCTAGGACGCGCCGAATGGCTGGGCGCCAATTCGGTTGGGCAAACGGCGACGTATCTGGCGGTGTCCGGCGCGCGGCCTGTGGCGTTTACCTTCACCGACGCGTTGCGCCCAGGCGTGGTCGAGGCGATCACCGCACTGAAGGCCAAAGGCATGGGCGTCACGCTGATTTCAGGCGATGTCCCCGCCGCTGTTGCAGACATTGCTGGGCGTGTGGGCATCTCCGAATGGCAGGCCGACACATTGCCCGAAGACAAGGCCGAATATGTCGCCCGTCTGGGCAACGCGGGCAAGAAGGTCTTGATGGTGGGCGATGGGCTGAACGATACGGCTGCGTTGGCCGCCGCGCATGTCTCAATCTCGCCCGCCTCGGCGCTTGAGGCCGCGCGCGTCGTGTCCGACATCGTGCTACTGGGCAAGTCGATGGAGCCGCTGGCCGCTGCGATTGATCTATCCAAGGCCGCCACGCGCCGGATCAAGGAAAACTTTGCTATCGCGGCGGGCTATAACGCCATCGCAATCCCGATTGCCCTAATCGGGCTGGCCACACCGCTGGCGGCGGCCCTTGCCATGTCGACCTCGTCGGTGACAGTATCACTGAACGCGCTAAGGCTGAGGAAAGGCTGACCTATGAACGTGCTTGTCTATCTGATACCCGCCTCGCTTCTGCTTGGGGGTCTTGGGCTGGCCGCGTTTTTCTGGACCCTGAAAAGCGAGCAATACGAAGACCCCGAGGGTGACAGCCACCGCATCCTTAGCGACCGTTGGGATGACGCCCCGCCCGAGGAATAAGCGATCAGACCAATCCGCGGTCGCGGGCGATCATCGCCGCATGGGTGCGGTTGCGCGCGCCCAGCTTGCGGATCACCGACCGCATATGCATTTTTACGGTGACCTCTTTAATGCCGAACGTATGGGCGATCTCCTTGTTCTGCTGGCCATCGCACAACAGAGCCAAGATCTGTCGTTCACGACGCGATAGCAAACGATCCTTAACGGGCGTCTCGAACGCCCCTTGTGGCAATACGATCACGTCGTTGGGTCGCTGAACAAGCGTCAGGATCGCGGGCAGATCATCGGGCGTAAGGGATGCGGGTACGCATGCCACAACCCCCAGCCGCAGCGCCTGACGGGCCACAGCAACCGATGGCGTATGGGTCAACAGGATCAACCGAGTGCGCGGTGCAAGCTTGATCAGCCGGCCCAAGGCCTTCAGCCCACCCAACCCCGGTGTGCCGAAATCGACTGCGACAACCGCTGGTTTCTGGTGATCGTGTAACCAGGCTTCGGCCTCTCGTGTCGTGACACAGACCGAAAGCAGATCATCGCGCCCTGTTTCCAGCGCAGTGTGAAAGCTGCGTTGGATTGCAAGATCCTCGGTCAATAGAAGGATGTCCACTCGGGCGCTCCGCATCGTGTGATTGGGTCGGCTTCCGGCAAAGCCAATTGTTCAAGGCGCAACATTCGCATAGTGACGCCGCCACGAACAGGTGTCAGTAGGGATAGGTTTCAAGGTGAAAAACATATACGAAAGTCGGTTTTACCCTGCCGCCGACCATCCACCGGGCGCGGGCAGGTTACGGCAAAGCGGCCCGCACAGCTGGGCCCATCGCCTGCACAATTAAAGATACACCTTCTGCGGATGGGTGCAGGCCGTCAGGTTGAAGATATTGTAACGCATCCGTGGCCGATCCCGCCGCATCTGTCAGTCCCTTCAGAAAGCTCGGAAAAAATGGGACATCATAAGTTTGGGCAAGGTCGACAAAAAGCTGTTCAAACTCGGCCTTGTATTTTGGGCCATAGTTGGCTGGCCCCGGCATTCCGATCAAAAGCGTCGGCAAGTCACGTGTCGACAGCGTCGCAAGGATGGTGTCAAGGTTGTCGCGCGTAACGGCAGGATCAACCCCGCGCAGCATGTCGTTGGCCCCCAATGCGACCAGCACCGCGTCAACCTCGTCCGTCAGAACCCAGTCCAGACGCGCGGCGCCTGCCGCCGTCGTATCACCCGATACACCAGCGTTGATCACCGTGGCCTCGACGCCGTTGCCGTTCAGCCAGGCCTCCATCTGCGGCACGAAGCCATCCTCTTGTGGCAACCCGTATCCTGCGGTCAGGCTGTCACCCAGCGCCAATATGGTCACGCCCTCGGCCCGTGCCACCCCGGACAACGCAACCATGATGGCCAAACACTTGAGAAGCCGGGTCAAAACCCCATATGCACTTGGTATCAACATCATTTCCCCCAAACAGGATTTTCGATGACAAAGCCGATCATAACGCTGACCGACGCCTGTCTGACGCTTGGTCATAATGCCGGACGAACCGAGATCCTCAAGGGCATCGACATGAATGTGAACATGGGTGAAACGGTGAGTCTAACTGGGCCGTCAGGGTCGGGTAAATCTTCACTTCTGATGTTATTGGGCGGGCTAGAGCAAGCCACCGCTGGGTCGGTTCACGTTCTTGGTCACGATCTGGGCGCGATGGGCGAGGATGATCTCGCGCGGTTTCGCAGGGATAATATGGGGATCGTATTTCAGTCGTTCCACCTGATCCCCACCATGACCGCGCTGGAAAATGTCGCAACACCGTTGGAGCTGGCCGGCGCTGCGGATGCCTTCGAGCGCGCGGCGCAGGAATTGGACGCTGTCGGCCTGTCCCACAGACTGGACCACTATCCCAGTCAGATGTCCGGCGGCGAACAACAGCGCGTGGCCTTGGCCCGCGCCGCCGCCCCCCGGCCCAACATTCTGCTGGCGGATGAACCCACTGGCAACCTTGACCGCACGACCGGCGAAGGCATCATGGACCTTCTGTTTCACCTGCGCGACCGCCACGGCGCGACGCTTATCCTTGTCACCCATGCGCCCGAACTTGCCGAACGCTGTGATCGGATTTTGCATATTCAGGATGGATTGCTGACATGATGCAAAGCCTTGCCATGGCGGTGCGTCTGGCCCGGCGCGAGATGCGCGGCGGTGTGCGTGGTTTTCGCATTCTGCTGGCCTGTCTGGTCCTTGGTGTCGCTGCCATCGCCGCCGTTGGCAGTGTGCGGGAAGGGTTGCGCACCGGGCTTGCCACGCAAGGGGCGGTGCTGCTCGGGGGCGATGCGTCGGTATCGTTTACTTATCGGTTCGCGGGCGAGGATGAGGCAGCAATACTGGCCGCAAACAGCGACGCGATGACCGTCACCGCCGATTTCCGGTCGATGGCTGTCGTGGGCGACGATCGCGGGTTAACTCAGATCAAAGCGGTCGACGATGCGTACCCTTTGGTTGGCGAGGTTGAACTCGCCCCGCCCATGTCTTTGCGGGCTGCGTTGAACGGGCAGGGCGGTCTGCCCGGTGCGGTAATGGACGATCTGTTAATGACGCGTCTGGGCCTGCACAAGGGCGACAGGTTTCAACTGGGGGGTGCCGAGTTCGTTCTTATGGCTGAACTGGTGAAAGAGCCAGACAATGCTAGCGCGGGCTTCAGCCTTGGCCCACGGACGATCGTCCGCCGGACTGCGCTGGATGGATCGGGGCTGCTGACAGAGGGGACGTTGTTTAACAGCCACTACAAGCTTCGATTGGCCGAAGGCGCCAGCCTGAATGCGGTCCGGGCGACCATCATGCCGACCCTGGAACCCAATGGCGCCCGGTGGCGGGACGCTCGCAACGGAGCCCCCGGGCTGCGGCAATTGGTGGATCGGCTGGGCGCATTTCTTGTGCTGGTCGGGCTTGCCGGGCTTGCCGTCGGCGGGGTCGGAATTTCGGCTGCTGTTCGGGTGTATCTGGATGGTAAGACCGAGACAATTGCGATCTTACGTGCGCTGGGAGCGTCGCGGAACATCTTATTTCTTACATACTTCCTGCAAATTGGCCTTTTGACCTTGGTTGGCGTTGCGGTTGGGCTTCTGCTGGGCGTTCTGATCCCCGTCGCGCTCGCCCCCCTGATTGCACAGACGCTTCCCATCACGGCCGAGATCTCGATCTACGCCCGACCGCTGCTTGAGGCTGCGCTTTACGGTATACTGGCCGCTCTTCTGTTCACGCTTTGGCCGCTTGCACGCACCGAGCAAGTATCGCCGACGGCGTTGTTCCGTGATGCCGCCCTTGGAATATCGCGCTTGCCGCGTCCGGTATTTGTTGGGTTGTCCGTGATGATCCTTGCGCTGCTGATCTGGTCTGCCGCGCATCTCTCCGGGATGCCCCGATTGGCAATCTGGAGCTTTGCGGGCCTTGCCGCAGCCTTTGCCACGCTTGTTCTGACGGGGTTGGCGGTGCGACGCGCGGCGCGATGGCTGGGCCATCAGAAAGCCCTGCGCGGCTGGCCTACACTTCGCATGGCGCTGGGGGCGGTTGGCGGCCCGGGCGGCGAGGCTGGGGCGGTCGTCATGTCGTTGGGCCTTGGCTTGTCGGTGCTGGCAGCCGTTGGCCAGATCGACAATAATTTGCGCGGTGCTATCGCTCGTGATCTGCCAGACGTTGCCCCCAGCTTTTTCGTGGTCGATATCCAATCCGACCAGATCGACGGAGTAACTGCACGGCTGGCAGACGACCCCGCGGTTAGTCGGATTGACACCGCACCAATGCTGCGCGGCATGATCACCCGCATCAACGACCGCCCGGCGCGCGAGGTCGCGGGCGGACATTGGGTCGTGCGCGGGGACCGTGGCCTGACCTATTCCGCCACCCCGACCCGGACCACGGTTGTCGCTGGTGAATGGTGGCCCCAGGATTACGAGGGTCCGCCTCAGATCAGCTTCGCCGCTGAAGAAGCGCAGGAAATGGGCATAGGTATTGGCGATAACCTGACCGTGAATATTTTGGGCCGTGACATCACCGGTCAAATCACCAGCCTGCGTGAGGTCGATTTTAGCCAGGCCGGGATGGGGTTTGTGATGACCATGAATCCCACTGCGCTAGCAAGCGCGCCACACAGCTATATCGCCACGATCTATGCCGATGAGGCAGGCGAGGGGGCGATCTTGCGTGAACTTGGCCGGGCCTATCCGAATATCACGCTGATCTCGGTGCGCGACGCAATCACGCAGGTGACGGGGATCATGGGGCAGGTGGCCGCCGCAATCACTTATGGTGCGATGGCGACTTTGTTGACCGGTTTTGTCGTGCTGATGGGCGCGGCGGCTGCGGGTGAACGTGCGCGGACATACGAAGCCGCTGTGCTGAAAACCCTTGGCGCCACGCGTCCTGCGATCCTGACGAATTTCGCCATCCGCTCGGCCGTGTTAGGTGCGGCGGCTGGTGTGATCGCGGTGCTGGCGGGCGGCTTGGCGGGATGGGCCGTCACGCATTACATCATGGAAGAACGTTTTGCCTTTGATGCATGGAACGCGATTGCGATTGTGTCGGGCGGTGTGTTGGCGACGGTGTTGGCGGGGCTGTTCTATGCGTGGCGCCCGCTGTCGTCCCGCCCCGCACAGGTGCTGCGCGCGCGCGAATGATCCCCTCGGATCGCTTACAGCGTCAGGATATGCCCGCCCAGCCCCAACGCGAACCCAAGGATAGCGCCCAAGGGCGGGGACCATTCCCGTTCGACCGGCACCTGCGGCGCGATGTCCTGAAACATCAGATACAGAATTCCGCCCGCTGCAAACAGCATCAAGATGCCCAACAGGGCGGGCGCACTGGCAAACAGTGTCATGCCAAGGGTGGCGGCAATCGGCCCGGCAGGCACCAGCGCAACGAATAGCAACAGCCGCCTGCCATGCGACTTTGATGACGTTTCCACCAGCTCGCGATCAGCATTGAACCCCTGCGGCAGGTTTTGTGCGCCGATCAGGGCGGCAAGTAGAAGGGCAAGGCTGGGTTTAGCGGTCAGGATGGCGCCCATCGCGATGGCCTCGGGGATGAAATCCATCAGCATTGCCATGAACTGCGCCTTGGACCCACCGCGGCGAGACAGCGCAATATCGGCGGCCAAAGCTGCCAGCGCCCCGAGAAGCACCGGCACGACCGCGATTAAGCCGGGTACGCGGTCGATGCCTTCCGGGATCAAAACCAGTGCCACCGCCGATAACAACGCACCGGCCCCGAACGCCATGACCCAATGGTTTGTTTCGTTGCGAATCCAGCCGGGTAAAAGCCGATCAAATCCGGCAAGCCACGCCCCAAAAGGAATGGCCGCCCCGGCAAGGGCGGCCAATGATATTGCATAGATCAGATCGCTCATCACAGTTGGCGTTCGACCATCATCTTCTTGATTGACGCAATCGCTTCGGCCGGGTTCAGACCTTTCGGGCACGTCTTCGTGCAGTTCATGATCGTGTGGCAGCGATACAGCTTGAAGGGGTCTTCTAGCTCGTCCAGCCGTTCACCAGTTGCCTCATCGCGCGAGTCGATGATCCAGCGATAGGCATGAAGCAGCGCGGCTGGCCCAAGATAGCGATCGCCGTTCCACCAATAGCTGGGGCAAGCGGTCGAGCAGCTGGCGCACATCACGCATTCATAGAGCCCATCCAGCTTTTTGCGATCCTCGATGGATTGCTTCCACTCTTTCGCGGGGCGATTTGTCTTGGTTTCCAACCACGGCATGATCGAGGCGTGCTGCGCATAGAAATGCGTCAGGTCCGGGATCAGGTCGCGCACCACGGGCATGTGCGGCAGGGGGTAGATTTTTACGTCGCCCTTGATCTCGTCCATGCCATAGATACAGGCCAGCGTGTTGATGCCGTCAATGTTCATCGCGCATGACCCACAGATCCCTTCGCGGCACGACCGGCGGAAGGTCAGGGTGGGATCAATCTCGTTCTTGATTTTGATCAGCGCGTCCAGAACCATCGGCCCGCAAGTGTCCATGTCGACGAAATAGGTGTCGACGCGCGGGTTTTCGCCGTCATCCGGCGTCCAGCGGTAAATCTGGAACTTGCGGACATTGCTTGCGCCCTCGGGCTTGGGCCAAGTCTTGCCTGTGCGGATGGTCGAGTTCTTCGGAAGCTTGAATTGAACCATATCGTGTCCTCCTTAGAACGTCCGCGCTTTAGGCGCGATTTTCTCGAGGCTGATGCCACCTTCATTTTCGGTGGTCAGCGGATCAGTAATCACGGGGCGATAGCTAAGGTCAACCTTGTTGCCATCAACGCGGCTGACGGTATGAACGCGCCAGTTTTCGTCGTCACGCTTGGGGAAATCCTCGTGGGCGTGCGCCCCGCGGCTTTCTTCGCGCGCGACGGCGCCGTGGATCGTAGCGAGCGCGTTGGGCATCAGGTTGGTCAGTTCCAATGTCTCCATCAAGTCCGAGTTCCAGATAAGCGACCGGTCGGTGACAGCCAGATCGTCCAGCTTGGCGGCCACCTCGGTCATTTTTTCAACGCCTTCCTTCATGGTCTTGGCGGTGCGGAAAACAGCGGCGTCGGCCTGCATGGTTTTCTGCATCTCAAGCCGTAATTCGGCGGTGGGCACGCTGCCCTTGGCATGACGCAACCCATCGAACCGATCGAATGCCTTATCAACAGATGCCTGATTCAGAACCGGGTTCGATGCTTCCGCATCCACCACCTTGCCCGCGCGGATCGCAGCGGCGCGGCCAAAAACGACAAGGTCGATCAGCGAGTTCGAGCCAAGCCGGTTCGCCCCGTGCACAGATGCACAGCCCGCTTCGCCTACGGCCATCAAGCCCGGCACAACAGCGGTTGGGTCGTCCTTGGTCGGGTTCAACACTTCGCCCCAATAGTTCGTGGGAATACCGCCCATGTTATAGTGAACGGTGGGCAGAACCGGGATCGGTTCCTTATTCACGTCAACGCCAGCAAAAATTTTGGCGCTTTCCGAAATGCCGGGCAGGCGTTCGGCCAGCGCTTCGGCTGGCAGGTGGTCGAGGTGCAGATAGATGTGATCTTTTTCAGGACCAACACCGCGCCCTTCACGGATTTCCATCGTCATCGAGCGGGACACGTAATCGCGCGGGGCGAGGTCTTTATATTGGGGCGCATATCGCTCCATAAACCGTTCGCCTTCGCTGTTCACCAGATAGCCGCCTTCGCCGCGCGCACCTTCGGTGATCAGACAACCCGAACCGTAAATGCCGGTCGGGTGGAACTGCACGAACTCCATATCTTGCAGGGCCAGGCCCGCGCGTGCCACCATGCCGCCACCGTCGCCGGTGCATGTGTGGGCCGAGGTCGCCGAGAAGAACGCGCGCCCATAACCGCCCGTGGCCAGAACGACCATCTTGGCGTTGAAAACGTGCATCGTGCCATCGTCGAGCTTCCAGCACACAACGCCCTGACATTCGCCGTCATCAGACATGATCAGGTCGATCGCGAAGTATTCGACATAGAATTCGGCGTTGTTCTTTAGCGACTGGCCATACAGCGTGTGCAGGATGGCGTGGCCGGTCCGGTCGGCGGCGGCGCAGGTCCGTTGCACGGGGGGGCCGTCGCCAAATTCGGTGGTGTGTCCGCCAAACGGGCGCTGGTAAATCTTGCCCTCGTCTGTGCGCGAGAAGGGGACGCCGTAATGTTCCAGCTCATAAACCGCTTTAGGCGCTTCACGGGCCAGATATTCCATCGCATCCGTGTCGCCCAGCCAGTCCGAGCCTTTGACGGTGTCATACATGTGCCACTGCCAATTGTCCGGGCCCATGTTGGACAGGGACGCGGCAATGCCGCCTTGTGCGGCGACAGTGTGTGAGCGGGTCGGGAACACTTTGGTCACACAGGCGGTGCGCAGACCTTGTTCGGCCATACCAAGCGTCGCGCGCAGACCAGCGCCACCGGCACCGACCACGACCACGTCATAATCGTGCGTTTCGTATTCGTAAGCTGCCATTTGGGTTGCTCTCCGGTCTTAGAACGCGATGCGGGCTAGGCCATACAGGCCAACTGCAAGCGTGGTATAGGATAGGGCGGTGAAAAGTATCACGAGAGCCTTTTTGGTAAGGCCGCGAGAATAATCTTCGATCACCACTTGGATGCCGTGACGAAAGTGAACCATCGCGGTCACAAGTGTCATGGCGGCAATGATGGCGGGGAAGGGGCGTTGATAATAAGCCAGCGCCTCTTCATATGGCATGCCAAGGGCGCTGCCGAACGTTAGCGCGAAAAGCGGCATCAGGATCAGCAGGCCAACGGCCGAAATCGCCTGACCCCAGAAGTGTTCGGTGCCAGAGCCAGAGGCCCCTTTGCCCTCAGCCCGTTTGCGGTCGGTCAAATAATGCATGTCTGCCCCCTTACACGATCACGGCGACGATGATCGCCAGAATGACGGACCCGGCAATGACACCAATGCCCATCTTTTCGGCGGTTTCGATGTCCAGGCCGATGCCGATATCCCAAATCAGGTGACGCAGGCCGGACAGCGCGTGATAGCACAGCGACCAAAGCGCCAGGAACATGATCACATCACCGATGAACGAGGTCATCAGACCATTCACAACGTCATAATACTCCGGGCCTATCGCTGCCGCGGCGAACCACCAGACGACCAGAACCGCGGCACCCAACAGAGCGATTCCCGTGATCCTTGCGAAGATCGAGGTAATGGAGGTCAACTGCGGACGGTAAATTTGCAAATGCGGAGAAAGAGGGCGATCACCCCTATTCACGTCGGCCATGACGGCGTCCTTTCGTCAGTTTAGACAGTTACGACAGGCATAACCCCCTTATCGGACAGAGTCACGCCTTGTGCGTTGGAAAACACATGGAATTTACACGAATAAGATGGGAATGAAGGGTTTGTGATCACGAAAATTCTGGATGTGATCACAGTTCCTGGTCCGCGTAAGTCTGACTGAAAAAATCAGGGACTCGGGGTCGCTGCGTCTTGGCCTGTGCAGCCGACGCGGGTCCCACATCTCACTTGGCGCTTATTTCGGCATCAACGCCCAATAATCCAGATCCAGCATGACCCCGGGCAGATACTTGCCGTCGTCGCCTTTCAGCGCGAAATCGGTCGTTCCGTGCTTGACGGCAACCAGACGCAGCCGGATCGCACCTACGCCCGGGGCATCGGTGTCGGCTTTGTCCAGCACCTCGGACCAGGCGCGGATCGTGTCACCTGCGAAACAGGGGTTCGCGTGTGCGCCGCCGTTCAGGCCCACGATCATCTGCGCATTGGCCAGCCCGTTGAACGACAAGGCCCGCGCCATCGAGATCACATGCCCGCCATAAATCAGCCGATGCCCGTCAGGACGGAATGTGGCGTCGAAATGAACCTTGGCTGTGTTCTGCCACAGGCGGGTGGCCAGCATGTGTTCTGCTTCTTCGACTGTTACGCCATCCACATGGTCGATCTTTTCACCGACCTCATAATCGCCCCAGCGATGCGCCTCGCCGGCTTGGGTGAAATCATACCCTTCGAAGGACAGCCCGGCGGGGATCGCCAGATCGCCCGCGTCAACCACATCTTTCAGGTCGGGGATCACGGTGTCGGGTGCGCGAGCGTCCAGATCGCCTTTGCGGACCATCACCCAACGCACATATTCCAAAACCGGCTCGTCCATCTGGTTCACGCCGCGTGTGCGCACCCAGACGACGCCGGACTTGCCGTTGGAGTTCTGCTTGAGCCCGATCACCTCGGACGAGGACCGCAGCGTATCGCCGGGATAGACCGGTTTCAGCCACCGCCCTTCGGCGTAGCCAAGATTGGCCACGGCGTTCAGGGAAATATCGGGAACCGTCTTGCCGAACACGATATGGAAAGCGATCAGGTCATCAATGGGCGAGCCGTCCAGCCCGCAATTGCCTGCAAACTCGTCCGATGAATACAGCGCATGACGGGCGGGATAGAGCGCATGATACAGCGCGCGTTCACCTTCGGCCACCGTGCGCGGCACGGCGTGGTGGATCACATCGCCTAGCTTGTAGTCTTCGAAAAAGCGGCCGGGGTTGGTTTTCGCCATCAGTGCTCTCCCAGTTTCGTATCAGGGGTGTAGTCGCCGGGAACGACCTTCACGACTGCCTGCGCGCAGCGCATTTTGCCAGAGGCCGCGTCGTGGGCATAGGCGGGGTCGCCGTGCAACTCCCACCCCTTGTTCAGGGCGGCGGTGACTTTGTGGCAGAACGCCGATGTGTCGTCTTCGGTCAGCAGTCGATAAAGCTTCATCGCTACCCTCCGAACACTGCGGGGCCGACCAGCCCGTGAATATAGCCGATGATCACGGTCAGGATCGCTGACGCCGCAAGAAACATGCCATCCTTGGCGATAGTGCCCTTGGGGTGCGGGGTCCAATCCGGCTCGGCCCGGTTGATCACGATGATTTCGGCGACTGCCCAGATTGTCAGGGCGCCGAACAGGATGATCGAGGCAAAGTCGGGGTTCACCACGATATGCGCCACGCTCCAGATGATGAAGCCAGTCAGCATCGGGTGGCGCATCTTGTAAAACAGCGCGCCTTTCGACGGGCCGGGGCTCATGAAATAGATCGCGAACAGAATGGCCAGATTGTTGATATGTTTCAGGAAAGACGGATAGGCAAACAGGTCATAGCTTTCCACGCTGCGATAGCCGATGACCATCACGACAATGCTGACGACGAGGATCAGGGCCGAAACACCTTTCGCCTTGTCGCCCATGGCGGCGTGGCGCGCGGGCAGGGCGCGTTTCCAGAAATGCCCGGCATACCAAAGGGCGATGCCGATAATCAGGATGGTCATGTGTGTTCTCCGCTTTAGCCGGCCGTCTTGGCGATAGCGTCTGCCTTGGCCAGAATTCCTTTTGCCGTCACAACATGCAGGTTTTCGACGATTTTACCATCCACAACCGCGACGCCTTGGCCCGACGCCTCGGCTTCCTCGAACGCGGCAATCTGGCGCTGGGCCAGGTCGATCTCATCTTCGGATGGGGCAAAGGCGGTATTTGCGATGTCCAGTTGCGCAGGGTGGATCAGGGTTTTCCCGTCCATCCCCATGTCGCGACCCTGATCGCATTCGGCCTTCAGCCCCTCGTCATCCTTGAAGGCATTATAGACACCGTCGATGATCACCACGCCATGTGCCTTGGCCGCCAAAAGGCACAGATGCAGCCCGCCCATCATCGGCAGACGATCAGCGCGGAAGCGGGTGTTGAGTTCCTTGGCAAGGTCGTTGGTGCCCATCACAAACCCCTTCAGGCGCGGGTGGGCAGCAATCTCGGCGGCGTTCAACATGCCAAGCGGCGTTTCCATCATCGCCCACAGATCCACGTCGGGGATCAGGGCGGCCAGTTCATCCAGCTGCGCCGCTGAATCAACTTTTGGCATCAGGATCGCGTCGATATCCGCGCCAACGAAGGCGGCCACGTCGTCTTTGCCCCAGTCGGTGTCAAACCCGTTGATGCGAACGATCTTGGCGCGGTTGCCGTAACCACCCTTGTTCAGTTCGGCTTTCAATGTTGCACGTGCCGCGACCTTCGCATCGGGCGCGACGGCGTCTTCCAGATCGAAGATGATCGCGTCGGCAGGCAACCCGCGTGCTTTCTCTAGCGCACGCTCTTTCGAGCCGGGGATATACAGGACGGAACGATATGGACGAGTGGACATGATTCTGGACCTCCGCAATATTGTTGCGCAAGGGATCACATCTGCGCACCATTTCGCAAGGCCAGATTTGCCGCGGCGCAGAAATTTTTGCCGAAGCCGGGATGCGGCGGGCTAGGTCAGCCCCTCCCAAATCAGTTTCGCGCCAGTCAAGATCAGGAACAAATAGGTGAAGGCAAAGAAGACCCGTTCTGACAGCCGGTGATGCAAATGAACGCCGATCCAGACGCCGATGATGGCAAATGGGATCAGGAACAGATCTGCCTTGGCGGTTTGCCATGTGAAAATCCCCAAAGCGAAATAGGGGATAAATTTCAAAAGGTTGATTGCCCAGAAACAGATTACTGTCGTTGCTTGAAACGTTGTTTTATCAAGGCGGCGCGACAACAGAAACACCGCCGCAGGTGGTCCGCCAGCATGGCTGATGAAGCTGGTGAAGCCTGCAACCAACCCCCAGAACCCGCCCAGACCGGCAGACATCGGCTTTGGCGCCGGCGTGATCCAACCGCGTGCCCTCGCCACTTGAAACACAACAAACCCGACCGCTATCAGGCCAATCAGCAACCGAAAGATGTCGGGCTCTGCGAAAGAATATAAAGCCGCCCCGATCGCAACACCCGGCACCGTGCCCAACAACAGCGCTTTCGCCGACGGGGCATCCCACTTGCCCCAATAGGGTTTCAGCGCGGTCACATCCATCATCATCAACAGTGGCAACATCAGCCCGATCGCCGCACCGGGTTCCAGAATCAGCGCCAGCAACGGCGTGGCTGCAAAAGCAGCGCCAGACCCGAAGCCGCCCTTCGAAATGCCTGCAAAGATAACCGCAGGGATCGCGAAGGCAAAGAATGTCAGGTCAAGTACCTCGGGCATCGTGGTCCCCTCAAACCGCTGGAAAATGACAGTTTTAGCGCTATCGCGTGAAGCGGTCGGTTGCAACAGCCACCCCATGCCGCAGCGCAGCGCCCTTGCGCGAAGGGCGCATAAGGACTACGCATGCGCCCGAAAACAACTGATCGGAGATCAACCTCATGGCCAGACCTAAGATTGCGCTTATCGGCAGCGGCATGATTGGGGGCACTCTTGCCCACCTTGCTGCATTGAAGGAAATGGGCGATGTCGTCTTGTTTGATATCGCAGATGGTGTCCCGCAGGGGAAAGCCCTGGATATCGCTGAAAGCGGCCCCGTCGAAGGGTTCGACGCCGCGCTGTCCGGCACGACATCTTACGCTGACATCGCTGGTGCAGATGTGTGTATCGTCACCGCCGGCGTGCCGCGTAAACCGGGGATGAGCCGCGACGACCTGTTGGGCATCAACCTGAAAGTCATGAAATCTGTCGGCGAGGGCATCAAGGCCAACGCGCCCGATGCGTTCGTGATTTGCATCACCAACCCGCTGGACGCGATGGTTTGGGCGCTGCGCGAGTTCTCGGGCCTGCCGCACAACAAAGTCGTTGGCATGGCCGGCGTTCTGGACTCGGCACGGTTCCGTCACTTCCTGGCGGAAGAATTCGACGTATCCATGCGCGATGTCAGCGCGTTCGTTCTGGGCGGCCACGGCGATACCATGGTCCCGCTGACCCGTTATTCGACCGTTGGTGGTATCCCGCTGCCGGATCTGGTCAAGATGGGTTGGACCAGCCAGGAAAAACTGGACGCCATCGTGCAACGCACCCGTGACGGAGGTGCCGAGATCGTGGGCCTTCTGAAAACTGGGTCGGCGTACTATGCTCCCGCAGCCTCCGCGATTGAGATGGCACAGGCCTATCTGAATGACCAAAAACGCTTGCTGCCCTGCGCGGCTTATGTGGACGGTGCATACGGGCTGGACGGCTTCTATGTTGGCGTCCCGACCGTCATCGGTGCCAACGGCATCGAAAAAGTGGTCGAGATCAAGCTGAACAAGGACGAGCAAGCGATGTTCGACAAATCTGTCGACGCTGTTAAAGGTCTGGTTTCGGCCTGCAAGGGCATTGACGACACTTTGGCTTAAGTCGATCTGTCGATCACAAAATTGGGCGTTCCTGATTGGGACGCCCTTTTTGTTTGGCTGCCACGCTTGCCCGTGTACCCTTAGAATCAAGCGAATTAGGCAATGTTGCGCAGGTGAAGGTTTTTGTGATCACAGGTTTTGACGTGTGATCACAAAAAAGACGGGTTTAGCGTTAAAACCTTAAAATCCGCAGAAAGTGTTTTCGACAACCGCTCCTTTTGTGCATGGTGTCCCCGACCAAATGGACCAACTGGATAGGATGACTTCATGAATATTCATGAATACCAGGCGAAAGCCCTTCTGAAATCCTACGGCGCCCCCGTTTCTGATGGGCGCGCTGTTCTGAGAGCAGAAGAAGCCAAGACCGCCGCAGGTGAACTCGACGGCCCCCTTTGGGTGGTCAAAGCGCAAATTCACGCAGGTGGCCGTGGCAAAGGGTCCTTCAAGGAAGCCGGCGCAGGCGACAAAGGCGGTGTGCGCCTGACCAAATCGGTGGAAGAAGCCGCCGAAGAGGCCAAGAAGATGCTGGGCCGCACGCTGGTCACGCACCAGACTGGCCCGGCGGGCAAACAGGTCAACCGCATCTATATCGAAGCCGGTTCGGGCATCGAGCGTGAACTTTACCTCGCTCTGCTGGTGGATCGCCAGACCTCGCGTATTTCTTTCGTCTGCTCGACCGAGGGCGGCATGGACATCGAAGAAGTCGCCGCCGCGACCCCTGAAAAAATCCTGAGCTTTTCGGTCGATCCGGCGACGGGTTACCAAGGCTTCCACGGCCGCCGCATCGCGTTCTCATTGGGCCTTGAAGGCGCACAGATCAAGCAATGCGTCAAACTGATGGGCCAGCTTTACCAAGCTTTCGTTGAGAAAGACATGGAGATGCTGGAGATCAACCCGCTGATCGTGTCCGACAGCGGCGATCTGAAAGTGCTGGACGCGAAGGTTAGCTTTGATGGCAACGCGCTCTATCGTCACTCGGACATTGCCGAGCTGCGCGACACCACCGAAGAAGACCCCAAAGAGCTGGAAGCGTCGAAATACGACCTGAACTACATCGCTCTGGACGGTGAGATTGGCTGCATGGTGAACGGTGCTGGTCTGGCGATGGCCACGATGGACATCATCAAGCTGTACGGTGCTGAACCCGCCAACTTCCTTGATGTTGGTGGCGGCGCGACCAAAGACAAAGTGACCGAGGCCTTCAAGATCATCACCTCGGACCCACAGGTCAAAGGCATCTTGGTCAACATCTTCGGCGGCATCATGCGCTGTGACGTCATCGCCGAAGGCGTTGTCGCGGCTGTGAAAGAGGTCGGCCTGCAAGTTCCGCTGGTCGTGCGCCTTGAAGGCACCAACGTGGATGAGGGCAAAGCCATCATCAACGGTTCTGGCTTGAACGTCATCGCGGCAGATAACCTGTCGGACGGGGCTGAGAAAATCGTGAAAGCGGTGAAGGGCTGATGGAGCGTCGCCTTACTCTTATAGCCACCGTCGTAGGAATGAGCGCGCTGCTTGCCGCCTGTGTGGGGAACCAGAGCGGGTCTGCGACTCGTTCCGCGGCAGAAACGATTACGAGCAAGGCCCAGAATTTTGTTTCGATCTGCGTGCCAGTGGTTCTTGCCTCTGATAATCGAGAGGCGGTGATGACTTCGAAGGGGCTTAAAAAAGGCGTGTTTGCATCCGGTCGCAAGATCGGACATCGGACTTGGGTTCACGCAGGGACAGAGCCCGATGATAATTGCCGAATGTCATTTGGCAACGTCTGGCCACGTAATGAGGTCATGAACATCGCGATAACGTCAAAGTTGCAGCAAGCAGGGTTCAAGCCAACCGGCCAAAATCTACCGATCTCGGGTGGGCCGCTTTCCGGAACGGGCGCTTCCAGCCGCGCTGTATTTTCCAACGGCGCCCAGAAACTCACTCTAGAGGTCGCCGGTGGAAACAGCACCGGACCCATTTGGGCCCTACGCGCACTAAAATAATGGTGCCTCAATCGGCACCCCGCACATAAAGGAGACTCCCAAATGGCAGTCCTTATCGACGAAAACACCAAGGTCATCTGTCAAGGCTTCACTGGCTCGCAGGGCACCTTTCATTCGGAACAGGCCATTGCGTATGGCACCAAGATGGTCGGTGGTGTGACGCCGGGCAAAGGTGGGCAGACGCATCTGGACCTTCCGGTCTTCAACTCGGTGCACGAGGCGAAAGCCAAGACCGAAGCGAACGCGAGCGTCATCTATGTGCCGCCGCCCTTCGCAGCGGACTCGATCCTTGAAGCGATTGACGCGCAGATGGAGCTGATCGTTTGCATCACGGAAGGTATCCCGGTGCTGGACATGATGCGTGTGCAGCGTGCGCTTGACGGCTCAAAAAGCCGCCTCATTGGCCCGAACTGCCCCGGTGTCATCACGCCGGATGCCTGCAAGATCGGCATCATGCCCGGCCACATCCACAAACGTGGCTCGGTTGGTGTTGTGTCGCGTTCCGGCACGCTGACCTATGAGGCTGTCAAGCAGACCTCGGATATTGGTCTGGGCCAGTCGACCGCTGTCGGGATCGGTGGCGACCCCATCAAAGGCACCGAGCATATCGACGTGCTGGACATGTTCCTGGACGACGACGAGACCCAGTCGATCATCATGATCGGTGAAATCGGTGGCTCGGCCGAAGAAGAAGCGGCTGAATTCCTGGCTGACCAGAAGAAAAAAGGCCGCTGGAAGCCAGTTGCAGGCTTCATCGCGGGCCGCACGGCGCCTCCGGGTCGTCGGATGGGCCATGCAGGCGCGATTGTCGCTGGCGGTAAAGGTGGGGCCGAGGATAAGATCGAAGCCATGCGCGCGGCAGGTATTGTGGTCGCCGACAGCCCCGCTACACTGGGCGAGGCCGTGCTGGAAGCGATCGGCAAATAAGCAAGCACTTCGCGCGCCCTTTCCCGGGGCGTGCGTTTACTAATTTTCAGGTGACACCCATGACGGATCAGAGCCCGAACGACCTTTTCCATGCCTCAAGTTTCATGCAAGGCCACAACGCCGAGTATCTTGAGCAGCTATATGCGCAATATATCAAAAACCCCGATGCAGTCGATGCCGCATGGCATGCATTTTTTGCCGAGCTTGGGGACGATGGCGCGGATGTGACCGCCGAGGCGGCCGGGCCGTCATGGGCGCGTAATGATTGGCCCCCGATGCCGGGTGGGGACCGTGTTCACGCGCTGGACGGACAGTGGCCTGAAGCGCCCGAAGCGGATGCCAAAGCGGCAGGGAAGAAGATCGAAGCGAAAGCGGCTGAGAAGGGCGTGAAGCTGTCGGACGATCAGGTCAAGCGGGCCGTGCTGGACAGTATTCGCGCGCTGATGATCATCCGGGCCTTCCGTATTCGGGGCCACTTGGCGGCTGATCTTGACCCGCTGAACATGCGCGACGAAAGCGAACATCCAGAGCTTGATCCAGCCTCTTATGGCTTCACCGAAGCGGATATGGATCGCCCAATCTTCATCGACAACGTGTTGGGGCTGGAGATCGCATCGCTGCGACAAATCCTGGAAATTGTCAGAAGTACGTATTGCGGTACCTTTGCACTGCAATTCATGCATATCTCGGACCCGGTCCAATCAGCTTGGCTGAAGGAACGCATTGAAGGATTTGACCGCGAAATCACGTTCACTCGCGAAGGTCGAAAGGCCATCCTGAACAAGTTGGTCGAGGCCGAAGGGTTCGAAAAGTTCCTGCATGTCAAATACATGGGCACCAAGCGGTTCGGCCTTGATGGCGGCGAGGCGCTCATCCCTGCGATGGAACAGATCATCAAACGCGGTGGTCAGCTTGGTCTGAAAGATATCGCCATCGGGATGCCGCACCGCGGGCGCCTGTCGGTGTTGGCGAACGTCCTGCAAAAGCCTTACCGTGCGATCTTCAATGAATTTCAGGGCGGCAGTTTCAAACCACAAGAGGTGGATGGCTCGGGCGACGTGAAATATCACCTTGGCGCCAGCGCTGACCGTGAATTTGACGACAATGTCGTGCATATCAGCCTGACCGCGAACCCATCCCACCTTGAGGCCGTGAACCCGGTTGTTCTGGGCAAGGTGCGTGCAAAGCAAGAGCAGTTGAACGACAAAAACCGTGATCAGGTGCTGCCGATCCTGTTGCACGGGGATGCCGCGTTTGCTGGTCAGGGTGTTGTGGCGGAAGGCTTTGGCCTGTCAGGTCTGGTCGGTCACAAGACCGGTGGCACGATGCATATCGTCGTGAACAACCAGATCGGGTTTACCACGGCCCCCCACTTCTCTCGCTCGTCGCCCTATCCCACGGATATTGCGCTGATGGTGGAAGCGCCAATCTTCCACGTGAACGGGGATGATCCGGAAGCTGTGGTCCACGCCGCGCGCGTCGCGACCGAGTTCCGTCAGAAATTCCACAAGGACGTGGTTCTGGATATCTTCTGCTATCGCCGGTTCGGTCACAACGAAGGTGACGAGCCGATGTTCACCAACCCGCTGATGTACAAGAAGATCAAGAAGCACCCGACAACGCTTCAGATCTACACGGATCGGCTAGTGAACGACGGGCTGCTTCCGGCAGGCGAGATTGAGGACATGAAGGCCGCCTTCCAGGCCAAGATGAATGATGAGTTCGAGGCCGGAAAAGACTTCAAACCGAACAAGGCTGATTGGCTGGACGGGCGTTGGTCGCATCTGGGTCGAAAGAACGAGGAATATCAGCGCGGCACAACCGAGATTGCGTCGGAAACCCTGACCGAGGTTGGCAAGGCGCTGACCGGGGCGCCCGAAGATTTTCCGCTACATAAGACCGTTGGCCGCCTTCTGGACGCCAAGAAAGAAATGTTCGAAACCGGTAAGGGCTTTGACTGGGCCACCGCAGAGGCGTTGGCGTTCGGGTCATTGCTGACCGAGGGATTTCCGGTGCGCCTGTCCGGCCAGGACGCAACGCGCGGCACATTCAGCCAGCGGCACTCGGGGCTGATCAATCAGGAAACCGAAGAACGTTACTATCCGCTGAACCACATTCGTGACGGGCAAGCCCGTTACGAGGTGATAGATTCGATGCTGTCAGAATACGCGGTGCTTGGTTTCGAATATGGCTATTCGCTGGCCGAACCCAACGCCTTGGTGATGTGGGAGGCGCAGTTTGGCGACTTTGCCAACGGCGCGCAGATCATGTTTGACCAGTTCATCAGCTCGGGCGAAAGCAAATGGTTGCGCATGTCGGGTCTGACCGTCCTTCTGCCGCATGGCTATGAGGGGCAGGGGCCGGAACACAGCTCGGCCCGGCTGGAACGTTTCCTGCAAATGTGTGGTGGTGATAACTGGATCGTCGCCAACTGCACGACGCCAGCCAACTACTTTCATATTCTGCGCCGCCAGATGCACCGCGGATACCGCAAGCCGCTGATCCTGATGACGCCGAAATCGCTTCTGCGTCACAAACTGGCGGTGTCGGATGCCGAAGACTTCACCGAAGGGTCCAGCTTCCACCGCGTGTTGTGGGATGATGGCGACCGCGACAACGGGACGGGCCGGTCCGACGCCAAGCTGGTTAAGGACGACAAGATCAAGCGCGTGGTGATGTGTTCGGGTAAGGTCTATTTTGACCTGCTGGAAGAACGCGACAAACGCGGGATTGAGGATATTTATATCCTGCGCCTTGAACAATTCTATCCCTTCCCCGCGATGTCGATGGTGAAGGAACTGGAACGTTTCAAGCAGGCCGAGATCGTCTGGTGCCAGGAAGAGCCCAAGAACCAAGGTGCTTGGACTTTCGTTGAGCCGAATATCGAATGGGTACTGACCCGGATCGGGGCCGATCATACGCGCCCCAATTATGCGGGGCGCCCGGCTGCGGCCTCGCCTGCCACGGGTCTGGCCTCAACCCACAAAGAACAACAAGAGGCGCTCGTGGACGCGGCGCTGAACATGGAAGGAAATTAAGCCATGAGCATTGAAGTAAGGGTCCCCACGCTGGGTGAAAGCGTCACGGAAGCGACCGTCGCCACATGGTTCAAGAAACCGGGCGATGCGGTCGCGGTCGATGAAATGCTGTGTGAGCTTGAGACCGATAAAGTCACCGTCGAGGTGCCATCGCCCGCCGCTGGCACAATGGGCGAAATCGTCGCCGCCGAAGGCGAAACGGTTGGTGTCGACGCGCTTTTGGCTACGATCAGCGAAGGCGAAGGAGCGGCCCCCGCGCCAAAGGCCGAGCCGAAATCCGACGCAACCCCAGCAAAATCGGACGATGACGCCGCACCGATTGATGTCATGGTTCCCAGCCTTGGCGAAAGTGTGACCGAGGCGACGGTGTCAAGCTGGTTCAAGAAAGTCGGCGATGCGGTCGCGCAGGATGAAATGCTGTGCGAACTTGAAACCGACAAGGTTTCGGTCGAAGTGCCGGCCCCAGCAGGTGGCGTTCTGGCCGAAATTCTGGCCCCCGAAGGCACAACGGTTGATGCAAGCGCCAAGCTGGCGGTGATCAGCGGTGGCGCGGATGGCACGGTCGAACCCGCCCCGCGCCCGAGTGACGAGCAATCAGAACCCGCCGCCAAGGGCAAGGACGTCGAAGACGCCCCGTCAGCCAAGAAAGCGATGGCTGAGGCTGGTCTGAAATCGGGCGATGTGGAAGGCACAGGCCGTGACGGTCGCGTGATGAAGCATGATGTGGCCGCCGCCGTAACGGCGACGAAATCTGCCGCTTCTGCGCCCGCAGCTGCACCTGCCGCCCCCCGTGCCGCCGGTGATGCGTCGCGCGAAGAGCGTGTGAAGATGACGCGCCTGCGCCAGACCATCGCGCGCCGTCTGAAAGACAGCCAGAACACCGCCGCCATGCTGACCACCTATAACGAGGCGGACATGACCGAGGTGATGGCCCTGCGCAACGAATACAAAGCCGAGTTTGAGAAAAAACACGGCGTGCGTCTGGGCTTCATGTCGTTCTTCACCAAGGCTTGCTGTCACGCGCTGAAAGAAGTGCCCGAGGTGAACGCCGAAATCGACGGCACCGACATCGTCTACAAGAACTACGTGAACATGGGCGTCGCCGCTGGCACCCCCACGGGTCTTGTGGTTCCGGTGATCAAGGACGCAGACAGCATGTCCTTTGCCACCATCGAGAAAGCGATTGCCGAAAAGGGTCGCCGCGCCCGTGACGGCAAACTGTCGATGGACGAAATGCAGGGCGGCACCTTCACCATCTCGAACGGTGGTGTCTATGGCTCGCTCATGTCCTCGCCGATCCTGAACCCGCCGCAATCGGGTATCCTTGGCATGCACAAAATTCAGGACCGCCCGATGGCGATCAACGGAGAGGTCGTCATCCGCCCGATGATGTATCTGGCGCTGTCCTATGACCACCGGATTGTGGACGGTAAAGGTGCTGTGACGTTCTTGGTGCGCGTGAAAGAGGCGCTGGAAGATCCGCGTCGGTTGTTGATGGATTTGTAAGCTACGATGGATATTGTCGGCGGCCTCACTGCAGCGAAACTAGCTATCGATCTCGCGAACGATCTTCGCGAGATCGATAAATCTGTCGATGAGGCTGCTTACAAAATGAAGCTGGCGGAGCTTATGTCAGCATTGGCAGAAGCCAAAATGGCGCTTTCGGATGCGAAGTTGGCAATCTCACAAAAGGATGACAAGCTTGCTCAAGTTCAGCGGCGTTTGGATGAAGCTCTCAATGGTGAGTATTGTCCTAAGTGTCGCAGTGGACGTCTCGGTTTAGAAAGAAAAGAACCACACACTCAATTTGGAGCGCTCCACTACGGCGTGGAATGGCATCGGTTTAGTTGCGACAACAATGAGTGTGAGTATACCGAGAAAAAGTTAAGTGATCCGCACGGGGTCTTAAAAGAATTAGCGCGAAAGAGTCGTTGATAACGCACGTGTGCCTAGCGAGGTGATCCGTCGATAGGCCGAAATGGTGGATAAATTAGCATGACCCCCGAACTCACCATCCTCGCCCTCGCGGCCCTATTCCAAGTGGTCCAGTTCACTATTTACTCGGCGCTTGCACAGATGCAGGTGGGGTCGAAATACGCGGCCTCGCCCCGTGATAAGCCGCGTGAACTGACGGGCAAGGCGGGCCGGGCGCAGCGGGCGTTGAACAACCATTTCGAGGGGTTGATCCTGTTCACTGCCGCTGTGGTGGTTGTCACGATGTCAGACCAGTCCACCGCAACGACCGCGACATGCGCTTATATCTATCTAGGCGCGCGGCTTTTGTATCTTCCATCCTATCTGTTCGGTTGGACGCCGTGGCGGTCGTTGATCTGGTTCGTGGGCTTCATCGCGACGGTGGTGATGTTGATCTCGGCGCTCATATGAATATCACTAGTTAAACATGCTCCGGGGTGAGCGGGACGATGGCCGACATGCGCCACGTCCAGACCCCAAATGAAAGGAACGAGACTCATGGCAGACTATGACGTAATCATCATCGGCGGTGGCCCAGGCGGCTATGTCTGCGCGATCCGGTGCGCTCAGCTTGGCTTGAAAACTGCCTGCGTCGAGGGGCGCGAGACGTTGGGCGGCACCTGCCTGAACGTCGGCTGCATCCCGTCTAAGGCTCTGCTTCATGCCAGCCACAGCCTGCATGAAGCCGAACATAACTTTGCCAAGATGGGTTTGAAGGGGAAATCCCCGTCCGTCGATTGGAAGGAAATGCTGGCCTATAAGGACGATGTGATCGGCCAGAACACCAAGGGCATCGAGTTTCTGTTCAAGAAAAACAAGGTTGATTGGCTGAAAGGGTGGGGGTCGATCCCCGCCGCTGGTCAGGTGAAAGTGGGCGACGACGTTCACAACGCCAAGAATATCGTGATCGCATCGGGGTCCGAGCCGTCCAGCCTGCCGGGGGTAGAGGTTGACGAAAAGATCGTTGTGACTTCGACCGGTGCGCTTGAGCTGCCGAAAATCCCGAAGAAGATGGTTGTCATCGGTGCGGGTGTGATCGGGCTTGAGATGGGCTCGGTCTATGCGCGCCTGGGGTCCGAGGTGACGGTGGTCGAATACCTCGACATGATCACGCCGGGCATGGACAAGGATTTGGCCAAGACTTTCCAGCGGTCGCTGAAAAAGCAGGGCCTGAACTTCGTTATGGGTGCGGCCGTTCAGAATGTGGATGCCAAGAAAACCAAGGCGACGGTGAACTACAAGCTGCGTAAGGATGACAGCGATCATTCGATTGACGCGGATGTTGTGCTGGTCGCCACGGGTCGCCGCCCGTTCGTGGATGGGCTGGGGCTTGAGGCTGCGGGCGTCAAGATGACCGAGCGGGGGCAGATCGCCACGGATCACTGGAAAACATCCGTGGATGGCATCTGGGCCATTGGCGACGTGATCGAAGGCCCGATGCTGGCCCATAAGGCTGAAGACGAAGGCATGGCCGTGGCCGAGGTCATTGCCGGGCAGGCGGGACATGTGAACTACGACGTCATACCAAGCGTGGTCTATACCGCGCCCGAGGTTGCCTCGGTAGGGAAGACAGAGGAGCAATTGAAGGACGAAGGCCGCGACTACAAAATCGGCAAGTTCAGCTTCATGGGCAATGGCCGCGCGAAAGCCATGTTTCAGGGCGAAGGATTTGTAAAAATCCTGGCGGACAAGGACACTGACCGCGTTCTGGGTGTGCATATCATCGGGCCTGCAGCGGGTGATCTTATCCACGAGGCTTGCGTCTTGATGGAATTCGGCGGCTCGGCAGAAGATCTTGCCCGCACCTGCCACGCCCACCCGACCTTCTCGGAAGCGGTGCGCGAAGCGGCACTGGCCTGCGGGGATGGCGCGATCCACGCGTAAGCGGCGATTTGACAGAAAGAAAGCCACCGGTTTGCGCCGGTGGCTTTCGCTTTTTAACCCGTTGTGATGGCGGGTTAGGTCAGTGGAACTTTCTGATCTCACCTGATTTCAGGCGTGATTGATAGCTGTGAAGCTCGCGCTTTACGATTGGCATCAGGAAATACAGCGCCACGATATTGACCACTGCCATCGCGAAGATCGCTGCGTCCGAGAAGTCGATCACCGGGCCAAGATTGGCCGAGGCACCGATCACCACGAAGATGCAGAAGATCACCTTGAACACGACCTCTTTCGTGTGGCCTTCGCCAAACAGGAAGGTCCAAGCCTTGAGGCCGTAATAGGACCAGCTGATCATGGTCGAAAAGGCAAACAGCACCACCGCGATTGCCAGCACGTATTTGAACCAACCAAACGAAGCCGAGAACGCCGCCGAAGTCAGCGCCACGCCCTTATTGCCGTCGATCGTCTGAATGGTCGTCCCGCCTTCATCCAGCAAGTACATGCCGGTTGCGGGGTCGCTGATCAGTTGGCCGGTGATGATGATCACAAGCGCCGTCATCGTACAGATTACGACCGTGTCGATGAACGGCTCAAGCAGGGACACGAAGCCCTCGGTGATCGGCTCCTTGGTGCGCACGGCCGAGTGGGCGATGGCGGCTGACCCCACGCCAGCTTCGTTCGAGAATGCGGCACGTTTGAAGCCTTGGATCAGGGCGCCGACCATGCCGCCGGCCACGCCCAGTCCGGTGAAGGCGCCAGCGAAAATTTGACCGAACGCCCAGCCGATCATGTTGGCGTTCATTAAAAGGATGACCAAGGCGGTCAGCACGTAAAGGACGCCCATGAACGGTACGACTTTCTCGGTCACGCTGGCGATGGATTTCAGACCGCCGATGATGACTGCGAATACGATGCCTGCGAAGATGATGCCGGTGATCCAGCCTGGGTAATCGCCGACCACATTGGCGATCTGGGCATGGGCTTGATTGGCTTGGAACATGTTGCCGCCACCCAGCGAGCCGAGGATACAGAAGATCGAGAATAGAACCGCCATGAACTTGCCCGCAGGCAGGCCGCGTTCGGAAAAGCCCTTGGTCATGTAATACATCGGGCCACCGGATACGGTGCCATCTTCGTATTCGTTGCGGTATTTCACACCCAGCGTACATTCGGTGAACTTGGTTGCCATACCCAACAAGCCCGCAAGGATCATCCAGAAAGTCGCCCCCGGCCCACCGATGCCGACTGCCACAGCGACGCCTGCGATATTGCCCAGCCCGACCGTGCCTGACAAAGCGGTTGCGAGGGCCTGAAAGTGACTAACCTCGCCCGCGTCATCGGGGTCGGAATAATCGCCTTTAACCAGCGCGATCGAGTGCGGAAAGGCGCGAAACTGGATCAGTGCGAAATAGATAGAAAAAACGGCGGCTGCGATCACCAGCCAAGCGACAATCCACGGAAATGTGGTGCCGGGGAAGGGGCTGAAGATCAGGGTCACGAACCAACCGGTCGCACTTGAGAAGATTTGATTTACTTTTTCATCAATGGATTGCGCCATGGCCGGCGTAGTTGCTGCCGCCATGGCCGACACGGACATCGCCGCGGCGTTGAGTGTTCTTTTCATAACAATACCTGTTGGTTTATTCATGGAACAATGGTGACGGGCACTGGCGAAATCTGTGCCAATGTGCCCGCGACCGAGCCGAAGATGCGCGATGAAAGCCCGGAACTCCCGGTCCGCCCAACGACGATCTGAACTGCGCCTTCGGCCTTCACGATGTCGCACAATGTGTCGGCAATGCCGCCGTATTTCAGCGCGGTCGAGACCTCGACCCCGCTGCCCTCTAACCCTTTGACGACGGGGGCCAAGACGGCAGTTTCGGCGCGATGCAGTTCTTCATTGCGGCGTTTATGGCGTTCTTCAATCTCGTTTGGTGTCAGGAATGAATAGGGCGACCACTCCAGCACATGCGCGATGACGATGGCCGCACTTTGCGATTTGGCCAACTCGATAGCGAAGTCCAGCGTCGCTTTCGAGCTGTCACTGTCATCGTATCCGACAACGATCTTTTTTGGCATTTTATCCTCCCTTGGGTGAGTGCATCACTTGTTAAGTATTTAACCTTAACAGTTGCCCCAACGGAAACGTTAGCCTTTTTTGGAGATCATGAGTTGCGACCAATCAGGACTGGCGGGATTGTTGGTCGAAATCCCGGCGAGAATGTTCAAGCTGTTGAGTTTTTCATTTGGTTGCGGACTTGATGCAAGTCACTCTGGAACCAGCATTCTTAACCCTTGGGTTACGTCCGTTCGCACGGCCAGACGCAGTGCGGGTTCGTCGCCAGCGGCCAGCGCCGACAGAATCATTCTGTGATGTTTTTGCAAATCGGTACGCTGGCGCCTCTCATATAGGGCGCGCATTGTTGGGCCAAGCTGCAACCACACCGTTTCGGCCATCGCAAGGATCGCGGGGGCCTGCGCGCGCAGATAGAGCGTGCGGTGAAACTCCAGATTGGTGCGCAGATAGCCGACCGCGTCTTTGTTCGTCACACACTCGGAAACGCGCCCGTTGATCGTGCGAAGCCGATCAATCAGCGCCATATGCACACGGGGCAGGGCACGCGCGGCCAATTCCGGTTCCAGCAGGGATCGCAGGGCGGCCAATTCTTCGATACGTTCCCCCGTCAGATCCGGAGCTGAGACCCGGCCCGAGCTGGAAAGAGTCAGCGCCCCTTCTGCGGCCAAGCGGCGCACTGCCTCGCGCGCTGGGGTCATCGAGACGTCGTATTCCTTGCCGATGCCCCGTATTGTCAGGCTTTGCCCCGGATCCAGTTCGCCATACATGATACGCGATCGCAGGCTGCGATACACGCGATCATGCGCGCTTGAGGTGTCAGGGTTTTGTCGAAAATGGGCAGGCATTTTCCAACTGTGATCACAAAGCCGCCCAACGTCAACAGTGCCTTGCCCTAGTCGCGAAAACGGTACTGGTGCAGAAGTGAACCGTGGTCACGGAGCCACTTTCGCGGCGTTTGATAACCCGGGTAAATGTCGCCCACTTGCGCCCAAAAGGCGGCCGAGTGATTCATATGGACCAGATGCGCAACCTCATGTGCGGCGACATAATTCAGCACCCCTTCCGGTGCCATCACCAAACGCCAAGAATACATCAGGTTCCCCTCAGAACTGCACGACCCCCATCGCGACCGCGTGTCGCGCAGCGTCAGCCGTCCGAAATCACGGTTCACCTGTCGGGCATATCGCGCGCTTGCGCGTGACAGACGGTTGCGGGCCTCGGCTTTCAGCAATACCTCAAGTCGGGCACAGGTTTGCGTGCGATCGCCTTGTGGTAAAAGGATCTGCCCGTCCTCAACGCGCCCGGCACGCACGGGGGCGGTGACGATCTGGTGGGGCTGGCCCAGAAACGGAATGTTGTCACCGATCATGGGCCGCAGTTCGGGCACGGTGTCGGCCAGATGCTTGCGAATCCAATCAGCGCGGTCTTTGGCAAAGCGTACCGCCTCGGTCCGGGACGCGCCTTGTGGCACCGTCAGGGTCACACGTCCGTCCAGCTTGGACACTCGCAACGACAAACGCCTCGCGCGCGTCGACGGGCGCAAAAGAACCGCAACCGAGGGCGCTTCGCCCAGATCAATCCGCTCGGCCTTGGTCAGCCGGTCCGTCTTCTTTGACCAGAACATTCGGTCCCTTTTTCCTTACAAATGCCACGGTATTCGCCCATGATGGGAAAAGGCTTTGACACCCCTGCATTCATGTGTCAGTTGGCGCAAATCTCGCACGACTTAGACAGAACGGAAAGGGTTTTACATGCCCAAGGAAGAATGGGGCGTTAAACGCGTCTGCCCAACGACCGGTAAACGCTTTTACGACCTGAACGCCGATCCGGTGGTCAGCCCGTATACGGGTGAGGTTGTGAACCTCGAAACCGGAAAAGCATCGCGCACTATGGTTGCCGACAAGGAAGACAAGGCGACAACGAAGGACGATCTGGTGGATGACGCCGATGCGGTTCTGGAAGATGACGACGACGAAGATGCGGCAGATGTCGATCTGGGCGATGACGTTCTGGACGACGAAGACGACGCTGACGTGCCGCTGGACGAGATTGCCGACGTCGCCGCGGACGACGACGACTAAGCTGGTATCGAATTTTTCGCAAAGGCGCTTTTTTGGTCTTGAACCCATAGGCGCCTTTGCATAGATACCGCGCAAAGACGGCGGAAACGCCACTGGATGGGGCCTTAGCTCAGTTGGTAGAGCGCTTGCATGGCATGCAAGAGGTCAGCGGTTCGACCCCGCTAGGCTCCACCATCCCTCTCGTTTTTAACTGGGCCAGAGCCAGCTTTGCCGCACATGGCGGATTGCATCGCACGTGGCCCCAGAAATATCGGCATTTCAGCTAGGAACTTTGCATAGTCTGTGACGTCAAGAAACTCGCGGCTTTAGGGATGTCGGTCGTTATGGGTTATAGGGCGTCATCCTGGGCGGCAGAAACTACAGAATGCAGGCGGCATTCCTTGGCCGGAAAAATGTCACTTGGTGCATAAACACAAGGCGACGGAACCACCGATACGCGAGGTTCAAATGGAGGCGTGTCTGGCTTCCTAGATACCTGCAGCGCTTATTATCGGTTTCTTGAAACGGACGACAGTATACCGTTGTTGGTGTGTTTGCGTGTTGGATTGGAAAGCACCTCGGTGTAATTGAACACGGCTAACGCCTTCAGCGTCACGTATGGTGGATGTCCGCCGTCAGACCCGCTCTCGGTTCCATGCGTGGATAAAGCTCTCTGCAAGTGGGTTGTCATAGCATGTTGCTCATCTGCTTATACTGGTATCAAGATTATATTTGCTAAGAAACGATTGCCACGCTTTGCTGCTGAGCTGTGGTCTTTGACCTGAATGAAAACTTGTTCTCAGCTTGCCCCGCAGATTCCCGGAAGATTGCATGCCTAAATCAGCCGTTTTCCTGAGCGGCGCAGCATTTCACCTCATGGGTCGCGGCAAGTTTTCAACTTTTCAAGCCAGCCATGCCCTCTGCTCAAGTGCTGAAAAACGCGCTTATTGATGCTTCGAATTCTCGCGGTTTGTCTGCGTGCAACCAGTGACCTGCGCCGATGATTTTGGCGTGGCGAGCTTTAGGAAACATTTGTTTGATCTTGGGCCGGTGGTCAGGGCGCACGTAATCTGACGCTGCACCAGACAAGAACAGTGTCGGACCGTCGAACTGCCCATTTATGTCGGGAAAACCGGTGATCAGATCCATGTCCCGGTCCAGAACATCAAGATTCAGTCGCCATTTCTGCGCCTTCACGTCCAGCGATTGTAGCAGGAAGGCCCGCACGGATGGCTCGTCAATCAACTGCGCCAGTTGTCGCTCGGCATCGCCACGGGTCTTGACCTGTGACAGGTCGATACCACGCATGGCATCGATCATGGATTGCTGGCTGTGAGAATAGGCGACAGGCGCGATATCAGCCACCACCAAGCGACGAACCATCTGCGGTTGGCTGGTGGCAAACACCATCGCTGCCTTGCCGCCCATCGAATGCCCAATTACATCGGCTGGCTTGCCGATGCTGGCCACCACCTCGGACAGATCGCCGGCAAGGTCAGGATAGGTATGGCTGGCCGCCCAAGGGCTTTGCCCGTGGTTGCGCATATCCACACTGACCACGCGGCGCGTTTCTGAAAGACGTTTGGCGATCACACCCCAGTTGCGCGCCGAGCCGAAAAGACCATGTGCAATCAGGATCGGAGGCTGCACCGTATCGGTACCATATGTCAGCATTTCAAGCATGTTGCTTGATAACGCTCCTTCGCGTGCGCTTGAACCCCTTTTTCCGCGCTTTGGCCCTTTCCGTCCTATGAGGTGTGTCGTTATGCTGGCGGCGAAGAGGGGATGCGAAAGGTAAGGGGCGCGATGTGGATCTGCATGCACGAACAGAGCGGCTGAGCCAATTGCTGGAACGGCGGCTGGATGTTCGCGGCGCGGACTTTGAAACCAAGCTTCGCCGCGCCGGGCGTCTGTTGCCGCGACATTTGCGTCGGGATGGGGCTGCACTGGTCGAAGCCATGCATCTGTCGTCGCATCCCAAACTCGGACGGCAGATCGACGCGCAGCGGCTAGCGAAATCCGCCGACGCGCTGGAACATTATTTGCATCAAGTCGACCCATGGGACAGGCGCCGGGCTGTTCTGATCAGCGTGGCGTCCAGTGTGTTGTTCAGCCTTCTTGTCGTTGCTCTTTTGGTGGCGGGCATGATCGCCTGGCGGGGGCTGATCTAGGCATGGCCCTTTGAAAACTGTCAGATGTTGAAAAAGTGAAAGCCCCGGCGATGTACCGGGGCCTTTCAGTGTTCTAATAATCGTTTTGTGCGAAGCGACGCGCAGCCTGCGGGCTTGATCAGAGGTTTGGATAAAGCGGGAAACGCGCGCACAACTTGGCCACTTTGGCTTTCACAGCTTCCTCGACCGCGTCATTGGCGTTTTCCCCGTTGGCGGCCAGCCCGTCGACCACCTCGACGATCAGATCGCCGATCTCGCGGAATTCGGCCTCGCCGAAGCCGCGTGTGGTGCCGGCGGGAGTGCCCAGCCGAATGCCCGAGGTCACGGTGGGCTTTTCCGGGTCAAATGGAATCCCGTTCTTGTTGCAGGTGATATGCGCGCGGCCAAGCGCCTTGTCGACGATGTTGCCCGTCACGCCCTTGGGACGCAGATCGACCAGCATCAGGTGCGTGTCGGTGCCGCCGGTGACGATGTCCAACCCGCCCTTCATCAACTGATCGGCAAGCGCGACCGCATTGGCGCGCACTTGTTTCTGATAAGTTTTGAATTCAGGGCGCAGCGCCTCGCCAAAGGCGACGGCTTTGGCGGCGATCACATGCATCAGGGGGCCGCCCTGCAATCCGGGGAAGATGGCCGAGTTGAACTTCTTGGCCAGATCCTCGCGATTGGTCAGGATCATACCGCCACGCGGGCCGCGCAGGGTCTTGTGGGTCGTCGTGGTCGCCACATCCGCATAGGGAAACGGCGAGGGATGTTCGCCCGCCGCCACCAGCCCGGCGAAATGCGCCATGTCGACCAGCAGATAGGCACCGACGCTGTCGGCGACCTCGCGGAACTTGGCAAAGTCGATCTGGCGCGGGATGGCGGACCCACCTGCGATGATCAGCTTCGGCTTATGTTCCTTGGCAAGCTCGGCCATCTGGTCGTAGTCGATCAGGTTGTCCTGTTTGCGCACACCGTAATGCACGGCATTGAACCACTTGCCCGACTGGTTGGGCCGTGCGCCGTGCGTCAGATGCCCGCCCGACGCAAGATCCATGCCAAGGATCGTGTCGCCGGGTTGGATCAGCGCCATGAACGCGCCTTGGTTGGCCTGCGACCCCGAATTGGGCTGCACGTTGGCAAATTCGCAGCCGAACAGTTCCTTGGCGCGCTCGATCGCCAGAGTCTCGGCGACGTCCACATATTGGCACCCGCCATAATAACGGCGGCCTGGGTAGCCCTCAGCATATTTGTTGGTCAGAACCGACCCTTGCGCCTCCATCACGGCGCGGGACACGATGTTTTCCGATGCGATCAGTTCGATCTCGTCGCGCTGGCGGCCCAGTTCGTCAGTGATTGAGCCGTAAAGTTCAGGGTCGCGGGCGGCGAGAGATTCGGTGAAGAAACCTTGGTCACGTGTGGCAGTCATGCGCATCTTCCTTAGGTTGGAGGCCGGATATTGGGATTTCCTATCGGAAACCCCGCCAATCACAAGCCCTCAAAGCGACGTGGACGGACAAAGACGCGGCAATTTCTGGCACTTTGCGGAAACTTGTGTTTCTTTCGGAAACGAAGGCAGTCAATCAGGAAACCCACACATGAGCCGTAAGATCGCATTTGTCGCAAGCGATGCCGAAATCGCACAGGCGGCACTGGATGAGCTGGTTGCACGATACGGCACGGTGAAACCGGACCGGGCGGATATTATCGTGGCACTGGGCGGCGATGGCTTCATGTTAGAGACGTTGCACGACACTCAGGATCTGCGCGCGCCGGTGTATGGGATGAATTGCGGCACCGTTGGTTTCCTGATGAACGAATATTCGCCCGACGACCTGATCGAACGGCTGATCGCTGCCGAAGAAGAGGTGATAAACCCGCTTTCCATGCGTGCCGAGGACGCGGATGGAAAGGTGCATACCGGCTTGGCAATCAACGAGGTCAGCCTGCTGCGGATTGGTCCGCAAGCCGCAAAGTTGCAAATCAGTGTCGATGGGCGGATGCGGCTGGATGAACTGGCCTGCGACGGTGCGCTTTTGTCCACGCCTGCGGGGTCGACCGCCTATAACTATTCCGCGCATGGCCCGATCTTGCCCATCGGGTCGGACGTGTTGGCCCTGACCGCCGTTGCCGCGTTTCGCCCGCGGCGCTGGCGGGGGGCGCTGCTGCCGAAAGATGCGCTGGTGCGTTTCGACGTGCTGCAACATGAAAAACGTCCGGTGATGGCGGACGCGGATGGGCGGTCGGTGCGCAACGTCGTGTCAGTCGAAATCCAATCGAACGACCAGATCGCCCACCGTATCCTGTTTGATCCCGGCCACGGGCTGGAGGAGCGGTTGATTCGAGAGCAATTCGTCTGACCGACGGCTAGAGATCCTCCCAGCCGTCGCGCTTGCGATAGATGGTCGACGGTGACACCCCCAATACCTGCGCGGCCCTTGGAATGGAACCGCCCTGTGACCTGATTGTTTCCTCAATCGCGATGCGTTCGATTTCGGCTAGCGGGCGTCCTACCAGCCCGCTTGCAGTCAATGCGGGTGCAGGCAGGGTTTGATCGCCAGGGGCTTGGTGATCAGTCAGTATTTCGTCTGGTAGCATGTCAGCTGTGACCCATTCCGCATCATGATGTAGCACAATATTCCAGATGACATTTATAAGTTGGCGAATGTTGCCCGGCCATGAGTGCTGGGTCAGGATATCAACTGCACTTGCGCTAAACCCATGAAATTTCCGGCCTTCATGCCGGGAGGTTTGAAGCAGTTTGGAATGGGCGATTGCAAGGATATCGTCGCCGCGGTCCCGCAAGGCGGGCAGAGTGATCGGCACCACATGCAACCGGTAAAACAGGTCCGCGCGCAACCGTCCCGCCTTGATCTCAGCGCGGGGATTTTCCGTGCTGGAACAGATGATGCGCGTGTCTACTTTCGATGCTTGCAGGGTGCCTTGTGGGGCGATCTCTCCGCTGTCCAGAAAACGCAGCAACTGCTTTTGCACGGCCAGGTCCGTGCGCGCAATTTCATCCAGAAAAAGTGTCCTGCCGTCGGCGGTCCTTGCTGCGCCGTCGGACGTGTTGCGGTGATCTGCAAAAACCTCTTGTCCCAGTGTTTCCGAGGTCAGCCGCGCACAGTCGATCACCACAAACGGGTTGCTCGACCGGCGGCTTTCGGCATGAATGGCGCGGGCCAGAACCTCTTTTCCCGTGCCTGTTTCGCCGTTGATGAAGACCGGTGCCAAAGAAGACGCGATCTTGTCGAGCGCGCGCAAAACAGGTTTCATTGACAGATCTGACAAGACCATCCCGTGCCGCTGTTCGGATGTAGCCGGGACTGATGACAAGGCCGTGTCGGGCGGCGTTGGCGCGGGGCGGGGCGCGAGCGGCTGCCCCTTTTGACCATGAGAAACCTGTCGACCCAAGCGCCGCGCCTGTTTTTGGAGCACGGTCCTAATGGTCTTCTTTAACCGGTTTTCGGTGAACGGAATGAAAATGCAGTCTTGTGCGCCCAGTCGCATCGCCTCGGCCGCGTCGTCGATTTGATCGCTTTGCGATACGACTACGATCGCCTGATCTTCGTGTTTCATCAGAACGTCGCGGATAAACGGCAGCACGTTGCGATCATCCATGCGCAACGGCAGGACCATCAGATCAATTTTATCGCGCGCGCAGATGGCCTTTGCATCGTCGATCGTATCGGCGTAGGTCGCCATGCAGCCAAGTTCGTCAAATGCCGTTTCCGGAAATAGATCAACTGTGCGCGCTGGCGCCAGAACCATCGCCAAGGGTTGCGTATCATCAGCGACACGACCAGCAGACGTCAGCGCCGCGTCGGCGCAGTCAGCATGTTCGTCCATAATCCATCGCTCCACCCACAGATATTTACCCCTTACGATATGGTTGTATTCATATAGGGGGTAAAAATCCAAAAAATCTCCTCCGAACCGCTGTCAGAGGAGATTTTGGTGCGAATTTGCCAGCATTTACTGCGAATACCCAAGGCTTTGCAGTGCATCGCGGATCTCGTCCAGAACGGCTGGATCGTCGATGGTCGCCGGCATCTTGTAATCCGTGCCGTCTGCGATCGAAACCATGGTGGCGCGCAGAATTTTGCCGGACCGTGTCTTGGGTAGTCGGTCCACGACGACGCACAATTTGAATGCCGCAACGGGCCCGATCTTTTCGCGCACCAGTTTGACGCATTCTGCCGCCACCTCATCGTCCGGGCGGTCGGTGCCGGCGTTCAGGCAGATCAGCCCAAGCGGCAATTGACCTTTCAACGTATCGGTCACGCCGATTACCGCGCATTCGGCGACGTCCGGGTGACTGGCCAAAACTTCCTCCATCCCGCCGGTGGACAGGCGATGGCCCGCGACGTTGATCACGTCGTCGGTGCGGGCCATGATGTAAAGGTATCCGTCTTCATCCTTGTAACCCGCATCCCCCGTTTCGTAATAACCGGGAAACGTGTTCAGATAGCTGGATTTGAACCGTTCTTCGGCGTTCCATAGGTTGGGCAAAGTGCCGGGGGGCAGGGGCAGTTTGATGGCAATCGCACCCAACTCGCCCGCAGGCAATTCATGCCCGCCTTCATCCAGAATCTGCACGTCATAACCCGGCATCGGCACCGAAGGCGAGCCAAGCTTCGTCGGCAACTCTTCAATCCCCAGCGGGTTCGCGGCGATAGCAAAACCGGTCTCCGTTTGCCACCAGTGATCCACGATGGGCATTTGCAACTGCTCTTGCGCCCAGACGATGGTATCCGGATCGGCGCGTTCGCCCGCCAAATAGACCTGTTTCAGGCAGGACAGATCGTATTTCTTGATGAACTCGCCCTTGGGATCTTCGCGCTTCACCGCGCGAAAGGCGGTGGGGGCGGTGAAGAAGCTTTTGACTTTATGTTCCGAGATTACCCGCCAGAAAGTGCCGGCGTCGGGGGTGCCGACGGGTTTGCCCTCGAACACGACGGTGGTGTTGCCGTGGATCAGCGGCGCATAGGCGATATAGCTGTGCCCCACGACCCAGCCCACATCGGACGCCACCCAGAACACATCGCCGGGATCGACGTTATAGATGTTTTTCATGGTCCAGTTCAGCGCCACCAGATGCCCGCCGGTGTGACGGATGACGCCCTTTGGCTGCCCGGTCGTGCCAGAGGTATAGAGGATATAGGCCGGGTGGTTACCTTCGACCGGAACGCAATCGGCAGGAGTGGCGCTTGCTTCAAGGTCGGCCCAATCGTGATCGCGCCCCTCGATCAGATCAGCGGGGCTTTCTTCGCGTTGAAGGATTATGGTGAAATCGGGCTTGTGTTCGGCGATGTCGATGGCACCGTCCAGAAGCGGCTTATAGGCGACGACGCGTCCCGGCTCGATCCCGCAGGATGCCGCGATGATCGCTTTGGGTTTCGCATCGTCAATCCGCACCGCAAGTTCTTTGGATGCAAACCCGCCGAACACGACCGAATGGATCGCACCGATGCGGGTGACGGCCAGCATCGCCATCAGGGCCTCAGCCACCATCGGCATATAGATGATGACGCGGTCGCCTTTCTCAACGCCCTTCTCTTGCAAGGTGCCGGCCAGCGCGGCGACGCGTGTCTTAAGCTCGGCATAGGTGATCTTGGCCTGACGTCCAGTGATCGGGCTGTCATAGATGATCGCCACCTGATCGCCCCGCCCGTTTTCCACATGCCGGTCGACCGCGTTGTAGCAGGTATTCACCATGCCATCCGAGAACCATTCGTAAAGCGGCGCGTTCTCGTCAAAAAGCGCCTTGGACGGGAGTTTATCCCAGTCGATCGCTTGGGCGGCGTCCATCCAGAAGGCCTCGGGGTCGGCCTGCCAGGCTGCGTATACGTCTTTGTATGCCATGGTGCACTTTCTCCAGTTTCCCTTAGACAAATTGTTACGCTTCTGCCCGCCATCAGGGCAAGCGCGGCGTTTTAAGGTGCGACGGTTTAGCAGTCAAATTTGCAATTAATGGCTGAGTGTGGTGCAAATTTTTGCAAACCTCAGAAGAACAGGCCCTGGAAATTTGAAAAAGGTGGAATTTGCAAACTTGCAAACCCCACCTTGCAAAGGCTGTCAGACCCGAGTCGCCCCGGATCGACGCGCGTTAGCCATACTTGGCAACCGGCGTGCCCGCGACCGCCGACATGTTCAGAAGCCCACGTGCAGTGATCGACGGGGTCACGATATGGGCGCGGTTGCCCATGCCCATCAGGATCGGCCCGACCTCAAGCCCGCCGCCCTTGACCTTGACCGTGTTGCGCACGGCGCTGGCAGCGTCGGCATTGGTGAACACCAGCACATTCGCAGGCCCGTCAAAACGGGCGCCGGGGAAGATGTGGTTGCGCACATCGACATCAAGGGCTGCGTCCACATGCATTTCGCCTTCATAGGCAAAGTCGCGCGGCTTGCTGTCCAGAATATCCAACGCCTCGCGCGCGCGTATGCCGCTGTCGCCGGCATGGTTGCCGAACTGAGAATACGAGCACAGCGCGATCTTCGGTTCGACCCCGAAGCGGCGGACATGGCGGGCGGCGGCGCAGACGGTTTCGGCAATCTCTTGCGCGCTGGGCGTGTTGTGAACGTGGGTGTCGGCGATGAACAGAGGGCCGTCTTGCAAGATCATCAGGCTAAGCGCGCCAACCGGGTGCAATCCATCCGTACCCAAGATTTGCCGGATGTAATTCAGGTGCCATAGGTATTGTCCGAACGTGCCGGCAATCATGCTGTCGGCTTGCCCCAAATGCACCATGATCGCAGCAATCGCGGTGGTGTTGGTGCGCAGGATTGCCTTGGCAAGGTCGGGCGTGGTGCCACTGCGCGCCATGATCTGGTGGTAAGCCCCCCAATAGTCGCGATACCGGTCGTCGCGTTCCGGGTTCACGATCTGGAAGTCACGGCCGGCCTTGATCGACAGACCTGCGCGTTCGCAACGCTGCGCGATCACATCTGGTCGCCCGATCAGGATCGGCGCGTCGGTGGTTTCCTCGAGCATCGCATTGGCGGCGCGCAGCACCCGCTCATCCTCGCCTTCGGCAAAGACGATGCTGCGTTCGGCGGTGGCGGCGGCTTCGAATACCGGGCGCATGATCAGGGCCGAGCGGAAAACCGAGCCGTCCAGCGTTTCTTTGTAAACGTCAATGTCATCCACAGGTCGCGTTGCGACACCGCTTTCCATTGCTGCCTTGGCGACAGCAGTCGCGACAACCCCCATCAGACGTGGATCGAAGGGTTTGGGGATCAGATAATCCTCGCCAAATGTCAGCTGCTCGCCCTTGTAGGCGGCGGCGGCTTCTGCGGATGTGGTGGCGCGGGCGAGCGCCGCGATTCCTTCGATGCAACCCAGTTGCATCGCGTCGTTGATCTCGGTCGCGCCAACATCAAGCGCGCCGCGGAAGATGAACGGGAAACAAAGGACGTTGTTGACCTGGTTCGGAAAATCCGACCGCCCGGTCGCGATCAGGGCGTCGGGCGCAACCGCGCGCACCTCGTCCGGCATGATCTCGGGCGTAGGGTTGGCAAGAGCGAAAATGATTGGGCGCTTCGCCATCTTGGCAACCATTTCGGACTTCAATACGCTAGGTCCAGACAGGCCAAGGAACAGGTCAGCGCCGTCAATTACTTCGTCCAGCGTTGCCGGAGTTGTCCCTTGCGCAAAGGCTGCTTTTTGCGGTGTCATATCAGTCTTGCGCCCGTCATAGACCAGCCCATCGATATCACACAGCCAGACGTTTTCGCGCTTCACGCCCAGCTTTAGAAGCATGTTCAAACAGGCAATGCCCGCAGCCCCCCCGCCGGTGGACACAACCTTGATCTGATCAAACGATTTGCCCGCGACGCGCAACGCGTTGGTGGCCGCAGCACCTACAACGATGGCGGTGCCGTGCTGGTCGTCGTGAAACACGGGAATGTTCATCCGCTCGCGGCATATTTGTTCAACGATAAAACAATCCGGAGCCTTGATGTCTTCCAGATTGATCGCGCCGAAGCTTGGCTCCATCGCGCAAACGATCTCGGCCAGCTTTTCGGGATCATTCTGGTCCAGCTCAATATCGAAACAGTCGATATTGGCAAACTTCTTGAACAGGACGGCCTTGCCTTCCATCACGGGCTTTGAGGCCAGCGCCCCGATATTGCCCAGCCCCAGCACGGCGGTTCCGTTCGACACCACCGCAACCAGGTTGCCACGCGCCGTGTAACGACTTGCAGCGGTTGGATCTTTCTGAATCTCGATGCACGCCTCAGCCACCCCCGGGGAATAAGCCAAGCTCAGATCACGACCGTTTGCCATGGGCTTGGTTGCGCGGATCTCCAGCTTCCCTGGCTGCGGAAACTCATGGTAATCAAGGGCGCGTTTGCGGGGGTAATTGTCGTCGCTCAAGGGTGTCCTCCTCCGAGAGGTTTAGCTTTAAACTATCTGCGACACAGCCTTACAATAGGCATCCCTTCGCGATCAAGTCTGCTTGCACAATTACAGCTTAGCGCAGGTAATGGCGCTCAGGTCAATACGTGCACGGTTTGGTCTTGCATCCGGCGCCCCTGCGCGCCACGGTGATGAGGTATAAGAACCATGATGGATCAGGAGGTCAGATGTCGCTGTTGGACGTTGCGAAAGCCGCCCGTGAAAACGCCTATGTGCCTTATTCCACCTTCAAGGTGGGCGCTGCGCTGCGCTGTGCCTCAGGCGCCGTTTACGCGGGCTGCAATGTCGAAAATGTCGCCTATCCCGAAGGCACTTGTGCCGAAGCTGGCGCAATTGCAGCAATGGCGTTGGGTGGGGATCGCAAGGTGGTCGAGGTGGTCGTGATCGCCGATGCGCCCCTACCGGTCACGCCTTGTGGGGGGTGCCGCCAGAAGTTGGCGGAGTTCGCGGACGCGGATGCGACCGTCACGATGATGACGATGGGCGGTGAAAGCCTGACCATGACCGTGGCCGAGCTTCTGCCGGGCGCCTTCGGGCCTGAGCATATGGTGATCACATGACCCGTGCCTTCCTGATCGTTCTGGACAGTGCTGGTTGCGGCGGCGCACCCGATGCGCACGCGTTTTTCAATGATAAGACCGTGCCTGACACGGGTGCCAACACGTTGGCCCATATCGCGCAAGCCTGTGCGGATGGGCGTGCCGAGGACGGGCGCTCTGGCCCTTTGAAGATGCCACATCTTGACGAGCTTGGTCTGGGCGCTGCAATCCGCTTGGCCTCTGGCGATGATACGCCGGGACTGGACGCGCGCCCGCAAGGCTTGTGGGGTGCGGCGCAGGAGGTTTCGAATGGTAAGGACACGCCGTCGGGTCATTGGGAAATTGCCGGCGTGCCGGTGCCGTGGGACTGGGGCTATTTCCCCGACACTGAGCCTGCGTTTCCCGAAGACCTGACCCGGACGATATGCGAGATCGCGGGTGTCGATGGTATTTTGGGCAACAAACACGCCTCCGGCACACAGATCATCGAAGATCTGGGGGCAGAGCATGTGCGCACCGGCAAGCCCATCGTCTATACATCGGTCGACAGTGTCATCCAGATCGCGGCTCATGAGGTTACATTCGGCCTCAAACGGCTGATTGATCTGTGCGAGGAAATTGCACCCATCGTGCACAAAATGCAGGTCGGACGCGCCATTGCCCGGCCTTTCATCGGGTCCGAGGCCGAGGGTTTCGAACGCACCACCAACCGCCGCGATTTCGCGATGACCCCGCCCAGCCCGACCCTGTGCGACTGGGTGCATGATGCGGGGCGAAAGGTCCATGCGATTGGAAAGATTGGCGATATCTTTGCCCACCGGGGCATCGACACGCTGAAAAAGGGCGCGGATGCAGAGTTGATAGAGCATCTGGTCGCCTCGATGGACACCGCGCAGGATGGCGATCTGGTGTTTGCTAATTTTGTCGAGTTTGATTCCCAATATGGCCACCGTCGCGATGTGTCCGGCTATGCCCGTGCGCTGGAATGGTTTGATGGTGAACTACCGCGTCTGTTTGACAAGATGCGTAATGGCGACTTGCTGATCTTCACCGCCGATCACGGCAATGATCCGACATGGGTCGGCACCGATCACACACGCGAAAGGGTGCCGGTGATCGGCGCCGGGCTGGGCGCTCGCGAAATTGGTATTTGCGGTTTTTCCGACATTGGGGCATCTGTGGCCGCTCATCTTGGATTAGACGCGCGCGGCGCGGGGACATCGTTTCTATGAGCTATAAATCACTGCCGAAGGTCGAGCTGCACACTCATATCGAAGGCGCCGCGCCACCCGATTTCATCCGCAGCCTGGCCAAAGAGCAAAGCGTTGATCTGTCAGGCATATTCACCGAAGATGGTGGCTATGCCTATCGTGATTTCTGGCACTTTCTTGAGGTATACGAGGCCGCCACGTCCGTGCTGAAAGCCCCGCAGGATTACGCGCGGCTGACCCGTGCTTTTCTGGAAAACTGCGCTGAGGCTGGTGTGATTTACGTCGAAACCTTCATTTCGCCCGATTTTTGCGGGGGGCGCGATGTTTCCGCTTGGCGCGACTATCTTTCTGCCATTCAGGACGCGGCCACCGAGGCCGAGCGCGACATGGGCATCACCCTGCGTGGCATCGTGACAGCGGTGCGCCATTTCGGGCCGGATGCGGCGCGCGAAACCGCGCGTTGTGCGCAGGAAACGGCGGGTGGCTTCATCACTGGTTTTGGCATGGGCGGGGACGAAAAATCCGGCACGCAGGGCGATTTCGCCTATGCCTTCGACATGGCGCGCGAGGCAGGGTTGCACCTGACCACCCATGCAGGCGAATGGAACGGCCCGGACGAGGTGCGCGCTGCCTTGGACGATCTGCGCGTGCAGCGCATCGGGCACGGCGTGCGCGCCTTCGAAGACCCCGCGCTTGTGGAGCGGCTGATCGAAGATGACATCACGCTTGAGGTCTGCCCCGGATCAAACGTGTTTCTGGGCGTCTATCCTGACCTCGCCAGCCATCCGATTGCCAAGCTGCGCGACCGTGGCGTGAAAGTGACAGTGTCGACCGACGACCCGCCCTTTTTCCGCACGGATATGGTAAAGGAATATGAAAACCTGTCGCGCCAGTTCGGCTGGGATGCGACGGATTTCAAGGCGCTGAACCTAAGCGCGATTGGCGCTGCGTTCTGTGACGACGCGACCCGCGCCCGTGTGCGCAAGATTTTGGAGACCCAGGATGTCTGACCATCTTACCGTTGTGAAACACCCGCTGATTCAGCACAAGCTGACCTTGATGCGCGACGAGGCAACGTCGACTAACCACTTCCGCCAGCTTCTGCGCGAGATCAGCCAGCTTCTGGCCTATGAGGTCACGCGCGACTTACCGATGGAGGAAAAGCGGATCAAGACACCGATGCAGGAAATGGATGCGCCGGTTCTGGCTGGGCGCAAGCTGGCGTTGGTGTCGATCCTTCGGGCGGGTAACGGGCTTCTGGATGGGGTGCTCGAGTTGATACCATCCGCGCGCGTTGGCTTCGTGGGGCTGTATCGCGACGAGGAGACGCTGCAACCCGTGCAATATTACTTCAAAGTGCCGGAAACGCTGGAGGATCGTCTGGTCATTGCCGTGGACCCGATGTTGGCCACCGGCAACAGCTCGGCCGCGGCAATTGATCTGCTGAAACAGGCCGGGGCGCGCAACATTCGGTTCATGTGCCTGCTTGCCGCCCCCGAAGGCGTTGCGCGGATGAAAGAGGCGCATCCCGACGTGCCCGTGATCACCGCAGCGTTGGATGAAAAACTGAACGAAAAAGGCTATATCATCCCCGGTCTGGGTGACGCGGGCGATCGGATGTTTGGCACCAAGTAGGCGCGTTATTCGCCGCAAATACCTTGTAGACGCACCCAATCGGCATCCGTCAGCAATGGCGTGGCATCTGGCAGGGCGACCGGATCGGCCTCGATCAACTCAAGCGTGGTTTCGCCGGTCAGGTCCAGCGCATAGGCATAAGGCGTCGTCCGCACGCCTGCGTCGCCGAAGCGGGCCAGTAAAGCCTTATCCGTCAGGTCGGCAGGGGGCGTGGTCAGGATGTCTTCTGCATAGCTGTCAATAACGCCGTCGGGCAGATCGCCCGTGGTCAGAAGCTGCCCGGTGGCCCTGAGCCCTGCATGTTTCAGCATTGCGTTCATCGGGTCGGTGGTTTGCCTGCGCATGTCCTCGGCCAAGATGAATCCGGCGACCACGTCCGGCTCTTCGTAGTCTTCGATCAGCGCGCGGTTCAGAAGGGTGATCCGACCCGGCAGGTGGGCGGCGGACTGCACGCCTCCAGACAGTACGACTACGCGCGGCGCGTCACGACCAAGGATGCGGGTATTCAAAAGCTCCAGCGCCGTCTGCCCGTTTGGGTCGCTACATTTCTTGCCAGCCACGCGGCCAATACGGTTCAGGATACGTTGCCCAATGGTCGCGCGCGTGGGTTCGGGCAATACCGACACCGTATAATCCCGAAGCGCATCGGGAAGCCAGAATACGCCAAGCGCGACGAGCAGGCCGATGATGCCCGCGCTGATCCAGTGGCGCAACCGGCCCGGATGGGGGCGGCGTTTTGCAACGACCTTGCGCACGGTCTCGATCGCTTTGACCAAAGTGTCGTCGTCCAGTTCCAGTTCCTCGGTCGCGTCCTCGCCGGGGGAAAACAGGGCAGGGCGTTCGCCGGGGTTCAGCCGGATGATGGCGGGCAGGGACCAATGGGCCAGCGCCGTATCGTGCATGTCGGAAATTGTCAGCGTCGCATTGCCAAGCGACACGACTACATCACGGCGCTGCGCATCGGGGGACGCACGCCATAGTCCGGTGGCTTCCAGCCGGTCATATTTTGTCAGGGCCGTCATGTTCGGCGCGCGGCTCGTCTGCTCGTTATCATTAGGTCAAGGATACCGCGTTGCCGATCGTCGGGCAATGCGCCACAGCGTCAGGTCGCGTTACGTGCACGTTCGCGCAATTCAAATTTCTGTATCTTCCCGGTCGAGGTCTTGGGAAGTTCGCAGAACTCGATCATCTTGGGCGTCTTGAACCCGGCCAGCCGGTCGCGCGCGAAGGCGATCAACTCGTCTTCGGTCACGGTGGCGCCGGGCTTCAATTCGACAAAGGCGCATGGCACTTCGCCCCATTTGTCGTCAGGCTTGGCGACCACCGCGCACAGGCTGACCGCCGGGTGGTGCATCAGCGCGCCCTCAACTTCGACTGAACTGACATTTTCGCCGCCCGAGATAATAATGTCCTTGGCGCGATCCGTGATGCGGATATAGCCGTCCGGGGTCTGATGCGCGATGTCGCCGGAATGGAAATACCCGCCCTCAAAAGCTTCGCGGGTGGCATCGGGGTTTTTCAGATAACCCTTCATCACCGGATTGCCGCGGATCATGATCTCGCCAATGGTTTCGCCGTCCATCGGCACTTGTTCCATCGTCTCAGAGAACATGACCGTGATGTGCTCCATCTGCGGCATTGCGACACCGGTGCGCGCTTTGATTGAAGCCTTTTCGGCTTGCGGAAGGTCGTCCCATTCGGTGCCATTCCAAAGGCATTCAGTGACATGGCCGTAGGTTTCGGTCAGGCCATAGACCTGCGTGACATTGAAGCCCAGCGGCTCGATCGCCGCCAGCGTGGCGGCGGCTGGTGGCGCGCCGGCGGTGAATACCTCGACCACGTGATCGAAGCTTCGGCGGTCGGCCTCTGGCGCATTTATCAGCATGTTCAGCACAATTGGGGCGCCGCCGAAATGGGTCACACCCTCATCCGCGATTGCGTCATAGATGGCTTTTGCGGTGATATCCCGGCAGCATATGATCGTGCCGCCAAGGACAGGCATCATCCAGCAGTGGTTCCAATTGTTGCAATGAAACAAGGGCACAATAGTCAGGTAGCGCGGATAGAGCGTCATGCCCCAACTGATCGGCGTGCCCATAGTCATCAGATAGGCGCCACGGTGGTGATAGACCACGCCCTTGGGTTGCCCAGTGGTGCCAGACGTGTAGTTTAGCGCAAGGCTTTCCCATTCGTCCTGTGGCATGATCCAGTCAAAGTCGGGATCGCCGCTGGCGACGAGGGTCTCGTATTCCGGATATTGCCCCGTCGCCGGAAAGCCTGCGTCGGGGTCTGCGACTTCGATTATCGTTGGCGTCTGAGAGGCGCCGTCTGCGTTCATCTTTGCGATGGCATTTTCGGCAAGCGGCAGGAATTGTGTGTCCACAAGAACCGCGCGGGCTTCGCCATGGCCGAAAATATAGGCCACGGTGTCCACATCCAGCCGAATGTTTATGGTGTTCAAGACAGCCCCGCAGGCGGGGATGCCGAAGCTGGCTTCCACATGGGGCAACACGTTGGGCAGAAGCGTGGCGACCACGTCGCCGGGTGCGACGCCAAGCTTGGTCAGAGCTGACGCCAACCGCGACACCCGTTCGAAATAAGCTCCATAAGTGAAGCGTCTGTTGCCATACACCAACGCTTCGCGATTAGGGAAAACGCGGACGGCACGTCTGAGATGCGAAAGCGGCGTCAAAGGCACGAAATTTGCCGCGCATTTTTCGAGTCCGGTCTCGTCCTTCATCCAGCCCATCGGTGTAACTCCCTGTCTTGTCGCGCATCGTTTGCCGTGCAAGTTATTGTTGAAGCAGACCAGACCGGCCCAACGCGGTCAATGTCTTGAACACGCGAAAGAGGGCGGAAACCGACATGACAGCCAATCGCACCATCGCGGCAGCAAACACGATCGGCTTGGCGATGTTTCTGTTGGGGTTCTTTGACAGCTTCGTTGCGTTGATAGCCAGCGATCTTGGATTGTGGCAGTTTCACTTGATCCGCACGATCATGGCGGTAGGTGTGCTGGGTGTCGTGGCGGCGCTGGCGCGCGCGCGGCTGACGCCTATGCGGCGATGGGCGGTGATGTTGCGCGGCGGGTTTGCAGCGCTTGCGATGCTGATTTACTTCGGTTGCCTTGGGTTTCTGCCGCTGGGCCAAGTGGCGGCGGGGCTGTTTACGGCACCCATCTGGATCCTGTTGATCGGTGCGGTGTTTCTGGGCCACCCCATCGGCGCAACGCGGATTATCGCGGCCTTGGTCGGGTTCGCGGGCGTCTTGATCGTCCTTGATCCGTTCGCAAATGGTGTTGATCCGGTGGCGCTTGTCCCGCTGGCGGCCGGGTTTTTCTATGCCATCGGCGGGATTGCCACGCGTCAGTGGTGCGAAGGCGAAAGCGCGTTGTCGATGCTTTTGTATTTCTTTCTGGCGCTGGGCTTTTTCGGCCTGTTGGGCTGTCTAACGTTGATAATCTGGCCGCAGAATGCGCCTGCCGGGGCCGAAGGTTTCATCCTGCGCGGTCTGGTCTGGCCCACGGCGCAAAGCTGGGCGCTGACCTTGATGCAAGCGGTGGGGTCCCTTGTGGCAGTCGGGCTTGTTTTCAGGGGTTATCAGTTGGCCGATGCCGCGCAGGTCGGGATCTATGAATATCTGTTGTTGCCATTCGCCGCCGGTTGGGGGCTGGTGCTGTTTGGCGATCCTGTTCCGCTGCGGGCCATTCTGGGGATGGCATTGATCATCGTATCGGGCGTCATCATCTCGCTGCGCTCGCACCCGGGGTGAAAGGCGGCTAGGATTGGCGCATGATCATCTCGCACGGTCGCCGCTATATCTTCATCCATCCGCCCAAAACCGGCGGCACGTCTCTGGCCTTGGCGCTGGAGGCGCGCGCGATGAAAGACGACATTCTGCTGGGCGACACCCCCAAGGCGATGCGCCGACGGCGGCGCTTCAAGCATGTCCAAAGCGCGGGACGGTTGTGGAAACATTCGACGCTGCGCGACATCGTGGGGTTGGTGACGCCACAACAGATCGAGGGTTATTTTGTCGTGACACTGGTGCGCAACCCGTGGGACAGGATGGTCAGCTATTATCATTGGCTGAAGGCGCAGCATTTCGACCACCCAGCCGTCGATCTGGCCCATGCGCTGACATTCTCGGAATTCTTGAACCACCCCTTCACACAAGACAGTTTTGCCAACGCCCCCTTTGCATCCTATGTCACCGATCAGCATGGGCACGAGCGATGTGACCTGTTTGCCCGGATGGAGGCATTGCCCGCCGACCTCGCCCCGTTCGAGGCGCATCTGGGATTTCAATTCGGTCGCATGCCGCATGAGAACCGATCAGACCGGGATGCCGATTATCGCACTTATTACAACGACGAAGACGCCGAACTTATCGCAGATATCTGCGCGCCGGATATCAGGCGGTTTGGTTATGTATTTTAGCAGAAGGCGGGGTTGGCTGGTAAAAAGAAACCGGCCCGAAGCAAGCTCCGGGCCGGTTTGAAATCAATAACCTGTTCGCTTATGCCGCGTCTTTTGCAGTATCGAACCGGCCATAGAACGTGTCGCCCTTGTCGGCCAGATCGCGCAGCAGTGCAGGCGTGGTGAACCGCGCGCCGTGGGCGTCTGTCAGACCGTCACAGATCTCGACCGCCTTATTCGCGCCGATCATGTCCAGCCAACTGAACGGGCCACCTGACCACGGTGCAAAGCCCCAAGCCAGAACCGCGCCCACGTCACCTTCGCGGATGTCTTCCAATACGCCGTCTTCCAGCGCGCGGACGGCTTCCAGAACTTGGGCCATCATCAGGCGATGCTTAACCTCGGACAGGTCGGGCTGATCTTCCGATAGCGGGAATTTTTCGCCCAGACCGTCCCACAGACCGCTGCGTTTGCCCTTTTCGTCATAGTCATAAAAGCCCGCTTTGGCCTTGCGACCCATGCGTCCCTGATCGGCCATCCAGAAGATGATTTCGTCCACCGCTTCGTCGGGATAGTCATCGCCCATCGCGGCCTTGGTCGCCTTGGCGATCTTGACCCCCAGATCAATCGAGGTCTCGTCGACCAATTGCAGCGGCCCCACCGGGAAGCCAAGCAGTTTCGCAGCCCCTTCGACCAGCGCAGGCGCAACGCCTTCGCCAACCATGCGCATCCCTTCGTTGATATAGGGAATGATGCAGCGGTTGCAGTAGAAGAAGCGCGCGTCATTGACCACAATCGGCGTCTTGCGGATCTGGCGCACGTAATCCAGCGCCTTGGCGACCGCGCGATCTCCGGTTTCCTTACCCTTGATGATCTCGACCAACATCATCTTCTCGACGGGCGAGAAGAAGTGGATGCCGATGAACTGATCGGGCCGCTCCGACGCCTTGGCCAGCTCGGTGATCGGCAAGGTCGAGGTGTTGGTGGCATAGATGCAATCTTCGCCCACGACGGCCTCGACCTTCTTGGTCATTTCGGCTTTTACGCCTACATCTTCAAAGACCGCCTCGATGATCAGATCGGCACCTTTAAGCGCGTCCAGATCCGTCGTTGCAGTAATCGCGGCCAGCACGGTCTCTTTCTTCTCAGGCGTTGCCTTTTTGCGGGCTATGCCTTTGTCCAGATAGCCCTCGGAATAGGCTTTGCCGCGATCTGCTGCTTCTTGGGTCTGGTCGATCAAAACGACCTCGATCCCTGCCATGGCGGATACCAGTGCAATGCCAGCCCCCATCATGCCAGCGCCCAACACGCCGACCTTCTTAACCGATTGATCAGCCACATCTTTTGGACGTACAGCGCCTTTTTCCAAAGCCTGTTTGTTGATGAACAGCGACCGGATCATTGCGCTGGAGGACGGGTTCATCAGCACGTTCACGAACCAGCGGCATTCCACGCGCAGCGCGTCATCAAACGGCACCAAAGCGCCCTCATAGACCGCCGAAAGCAAAGCTTTGGCGGCCGGATAGACGCCATTGGTCTTACCGTGGATCATCGCTGCCGCGCCCACAAAGGTCTGGAAGCCAGCAGGGTGATAGGGCGCGCCGCCGGGCATTTTGTAGCCCTTGGCGTCCCACGGTTTCACGATGTCGGCGTCAGTGGCGTTCAGCACCCACTCCTTCGCGTGGGCCTGTAGTTCGTCTGGTGCGACAACCTCGTCGATCAGGCCAGCCGTTTTCGCTTTGTCCGGGGCGACGGTCTTGCCTTCCACAAGGAATGGAGCAGCCGCCATCGCGCCCATCTTGCGCACAAGGCGCGTGGTGCCACCTGCGCCCGGGAAGATTCCGACCATGATTTCCGGCAGGCCGATCTTGGCCTTCGGGTTGTCCGCTGCGATGATGCGGTGACAGGACAGCGGGATTTCCAGACCGATGCCAAGCGCGGTGCCGGGCAGGGCAGCGACAATTGGTTTGCCGCCTTTGTTGGTCTTGGGATCCATGCCTGCGCGTTCGATCTTGCGCAGCACGCCATGCATACCCATCACACCGTCAAACAGACCCTTCGCCGGGTTGTCACCCGCGTCGTTTTTCATTTGCGCGATAACGTTCAGGTCCATGCCTCCGGCAAAATCTTTCTTGCCGGATGTGATGATTGCGCCTTTTACGGCGTCGTCTGCCAGTATGGTGTCGATATGTGCATCCAACTCGCGCAGGGCGTCATAGGACAGCACGTTCATGGATTTTTCCGGCACGTCCCAAGTGATGGTGGCGACGCCATCGGCGTCCACGGAATAGTGAAAATCAGCCATTTTAACGTCTCCTTCTTATACGCGTTCAAGAATGGTTGCCGCGCCCATGCCAGAGCCGATGCAAAGCGTGGCAAGACCGGTTTCCTTGTCCGACCGCTCCATTTCATCCAGCAGGGCGCTGAGGATCATCGCCCCGGTGCCGCCCAGCGGGTGGCCCATTGCGATGGCGCCGCCGTTCACGTTAACTTTGTTCGTGTCGGCATCGAATGCTTGGATGAAGCGCAGCACGACAGAGGCAAACGCTTCGTTCACCTCAAACAGGTCGATATCACCGAACGACATGCCAGCGGCTTGCAGAACACGCTCGGTCGCGGGAACGGGTCCGGTCAGCATTATCGTGGGATCGGTGCCAACTTTCGAGGTCGCGCGCACGCGCGCGCGGGGCTTCAGCCCGTGACGTTCGCCGAATTCTTTGTTGCCGATCAGGATCGCAGCAGAGCCATCCGCGATACCCGACGAGTTCCCCGCGTGGTGCACATGGTTAATCTTTTCCAGATGCGGGTATTTCAGCAGGGCCACAGCGTCAAAGCCCGGCATCGCCTCGCCCATCGCTTTGAACGAGGGGGTCAGTCCACCAAGCGTCTGCATCGTGGTTTCGCGGATCATCTGATCCTCGGACGTGATCTCAAGCCCGTTCTGATCTTTCACCGGAATGATCGACTTAAAGCGGCCATCGGCACGCGCAGCAGCGGCGCGTTTCTGGCTTTCGACGGCATAAGCGTCGCAATCGTCACGGCTGAAACCAAATTCGGTCGCGATGATGTCAGCCGAAATGCCTTGCGGCACGAAATACGCTTTCATCGCTAGGAACGGATCGGCGGCAATCGCGCCACCATCCATGCCCATCGGCACACGGCTCATGCTTTCTACGCCACCGGCGATATAGCCGTCGCCCGCGCCGCCTTTGACTTGGTTGGCGGCCATGTTCACGGCTTCCAAGCCTGATGCACAAAAGCGGTTGATCGACACGCCCGGAATGCGTTCGTCCAGATCGGAATAGAGCACCGAGGAACGGGCCAGACATGCGCCCTGTTCGCCCACTTGGGTGACGTTGCCCCAGATTACATCCTCGACGGCGTGGCCTTCAAGGTTGTTACGTTCTTTCAGTGCGTTCAGCGCAATTGCGGAGAGGCGCACGGCGGTCACCTCGTGCAAGGTGCCATCTTTCTTGCCCTTGCCACGCGGGGTGCGCACGGCGTCATAGATATAGGCGTCGGTCATTATTCGTCCTTTCGAAATCACGCACGGTCCGCAGGGGAGCCGGGCATCAGGTCATAGGGGTGTTTCCAGCCGGGCGTGTCCGCAATGCGGGTCAGCCAGGCGTCGATTGCGGGCCATTCAGCGCGGTCGAAGCCGAAGGGTTCAGGGTAAAAAAGGTAGCCAGAGCACGAGATATCAGCGAGCGTGATGGCGTCGCCAACCAGCCAGTCGTTCTTGCTCAGCTCGCCTTCCAGCACCTCATAGGCGGATTTCAGGCGACCTTGCATGAAGGTGATAACTTCGGCCGGGCGCTTGTCTTCGGCCATGAAGTTTATCAGGAACCGGGTCATGCCCGCCTGACCGGACAACTTGTGATTGTCCCAGAACAGCCAGCGCAGGATTTCGCGACGCTCGTTCGCGCTGCGCCCGCCCAATTTGCCGGATTTCGAGGACACATAGTCCTGAATGACCCCAGATTGCGACAATGTCACATCCCCGTCGATCATCACCGGCACTTCGCCCATCGGGTTCAGTTCGCGAAACTCGGGTCTGCGGGTTTCGCCGTTGAAGAAATCGACGAAGACGGGCTCCCATTTCAGGCCGGACATTTCCAGTGTCAGCGCAGCTTTATAGGCGTTTCCGCTTTCACCAAAGCAGTAAAGTTTGATCGTCATCTGGTCCCTCCGGGCGTGGCCCAATCAGCGTTTGCGCGCGTCCAGTTCCGAATTGAACAGCCGCAAGCGTGCGGTCAGGTTGTCGTGATCCGTCACGCTGTCGAAATGTTCGAACAGGAAAGACAAAGCCTCGCCTTCATCAAGCCCGGCCTCACGCGCGAAACGCTTTAGGCGGCGATAGCCGTCTTCGGTCATCGCACACGGGAAGCGGCGGGTCAGTTTGAAGCGTTTGGGCATTGTCTCTCCTCAGCTTGGTTGGCGTGGCTCAGAACTGCTCCGCGTCCAGTGCCATGACCGTATCTGCACCGCTTTCGATGCGCGCCAGATGCATCCCCGTGGCGGGTAGGCGGCGTGCCATATAGTAACGCGCGGTGGTCAGCTTGGTCTCGTAAAACGTGGCGTCAGTGGCACCGGCTGCAAGGGCGTCCAGCGCGGCACGCGCCTGTTGCGCCCAAGCGTAGCCCAGGCAGACATAGCCAAACAGGTGCATGAAGTCATAGCTGCCAGCGAGCGCGTTGTTGGGATTCTTCATGCCGTTTTCCATGAAGTACATTGACGCGGCTTGCAGGTGTTTGGATGCCTCTTTCAGTGGTTCGATGAAATCCTTCATCTCGTCGCCGTTCTGTTCTTTGCAGTACGATTTGATCAGCTCGAAGAACGCCATGATCGGCTTGCCACCATCGGCGGCGAGCTTCCGGCCCACCAAGTCCAAAGCCTGAACGCCATTTGCCCCCTCATAAATCTGGGTGATCCGGGCGTCGCGGACAAATTGGCTCATGCCATGTTCTTCGATATATCCGTGCCCGCCATAGATCTGCTGAGCCAGAACGGTCATGTCAAAGCCCTGATCTGTCAGGAAGCCTTTCAGAACCGGGGTCATCAGGCTGATAAGGCCATCCGCCTCTTTATCTTCTGCGCGGTGCGCTTGGTCGATCAGTTGCGCCCCCCACAGAAGGAAGCCGCGTCCGCCTTCGACAAAGCTTTTCTGATCCATAAGGGACCGGCGAATATCCGGATGCACGATCAAAGGGTCGGCGGGGCCATCGGGGTTCTTTGGCCCCGTCACGTCGCGCCCTTGCAGGCGGTCTTTGGCATATTCAACGGCGTTCTGATACGCAGCTTCGGCTTGCGCCAAGCCTTGCATGCCCACGCCCAGACGGGCCTCGTTCATCATGGTGAACATGGCGCGCATGCCTTTGTGCATGTCGCCCAGAAGATAGCCGGTTGCCTCGTCATAATTCATCACACAGGTCGCGTTGCCGTGGATGCCCATCTTGTGTTCGATATTACCGACGCTGACACCATTGCGCGCTCCGACTGAGCCATCTTCGTTCACGTTGAACTTCGGCACGATGAACAGCGATACGCCCTTGATGCCATCCGGCCCGCCCGGGATTTTCGCCAGCACAAGGTGAATAACGTTATCCGCCATGTCGTGATCACCGGCCGAGATAAAGATCTTTTGCCCCGTCACCTTGTATGACCCGTCGTCCTGCGGTTCGGCCTTGGTCCGCATCAGACCCAGATCGGTGCCGCAATGCGGTTCGGTCAGGTTCATCGTGCCGGTCCATTCGCAGCTGACCATCTTAGGCAGATAGGTCGCCTTCTGCTCATCCGTGCCATGCGCCAGAATGGCCGAGGCCGCACCGTGGGTCAGGCCCTGATACATGGTGAAGGCCTGGTTCGCGCCGGAAAACAGCTCGCCCACTGCGGTTCCCAGCAGGACCGGCATATTCTGGCCGCCGAATTCTTCGGGCATGTCCAGCCCGGTCCAGCCGCCTTCCTTCATTTTTTCGAACGCATCCTTGAAACCTGACGGCGTGTAGACCACGCCGTTTTCCAGTCGGCACCCTTCTTGATCTCCCACCACGTTGAGGGGTGTCAGAACCTCGTTAGCAAGCTTGCCGGCCTCTTCCAGAACTGCCGCTGTGAAGTCGGGCTCAAGTTCGTCATATCCCGGTATTTCCAGTTTCTCGGCCTTCAACACTTCGTGCAGAAGAAAGCTCATGTCCTTGGTTGGCGCGGTATAGCTGGGCATATGGGGCGTCCTTATCCTTGGTCTTTTGTGTCATCGTCAAGCGTGGCGATTCTATCGCTCACCCACTTCAATTGTTCGGTCAGATCGTCGATGGCGTCGTCCAATTCTTCGCGCTGCCGTTTCAGGTCGGCAAGATGACCTGAGGCCACTGCGTATGTGCGTTGCAGCTGCGTTTTTTGCTGATCGCCACGGTCATACAGATCCAACAACTGCCGGATTTCCTCTAGCGAGAAGCCGAAGCGCTTGCCGCGCAGGATCAGCTTTAACCGCGCGCGGTCGCGCCTTGTGAACAGGCGTTTCTGCCCTTCGCGAATAGGGGCGATCAGTTCCTTCGCCTCGTAAAACCGCAACGTGCGTGCGGTAACGCCATAAGCGTCACACATTTGGCGAATGGTCAAAAGTTGGTCGGTCATACTCTCTCCAATCATTACCCGACGCCGGTCGCGTTGTCTGACCAGCACGTTATACAATATAGGTTTACGTTAACGTAAATGAAACGTGACGTCAGAAGTTTTGTTGTCGTTACGTCACGTCGAAATCTTCACACGTGCCATAAGACTGCGATGTCCACCATGCGCCGGGCTTTCTTTAGGTCAAGCCAAGCTGGGATTTCCGATATGATGCGCGGACAGCGGCTTGAAAACAAGGGCCATCGGCCTTGGGGTCAGTCCAGCGCCTGGGCCACGTCGTCGCGCAACTTTTGCAAGTCGCGGATGCTTTCCGCCAGATCTTCTTGCTGCGCGCGCAGGCCGAGCAACTGGCGATCTGCCAATTCAACCCAAGCGCGGTTTTGCGCCTCGGTGCCTTTTTCATCATAGATCAGTAGCCACTGACGCAGTTCTTCCAATGAAAAACCGAAGCGCCGCCCGCGCAGAATCAGTGTCATGCGTGCGACTTCGCGTGGGGTGTAGAACCGGGCGCGGCCTTCTTTTTCGGGGCTCAGAAGCTCAATATACTCGTAATATCTGAGCGTGCGCGGCGTGACGTCGAACTTCGCGCACATTTCCTTGAAGTTCAGTCGATCGTCGGTCATCGGTGCCCCATGAACTATCCTGTTGCGCACAACCTAGTCGAGCCGCGCTGGCGGTGCAATTGCGTAGAACCACGGCCCCGCCAACGGTGCCTATCAAAGTTGGGGCTGGACGCGCGGTAAGCCATTGCCAATAAATGGCACGAACAACCAGAAGGGGCTGCGTGATGATCAAGAATCTGACGCCGGAAAAGAAGGCCGAGATTGCACGGAAGTTCACCGAGGCCATTCCCCATTGCGGAGCTCTGAGGATGACCCTTGATGAACTGGGGGACGGCGAGGCGGTGATGTCCATGCCATACGACAAGCGTTTCATTGGCGATCCGCGTTCCGGCGTGATCCACGGCGGCGCTGTGTCGGCGCTGATGGATACCTGTTGCGGATCGGCTGTGATGAGCCACCCTGACGCCCCGGCGATCACCGCCACCATTGATCTGCGTATCGACTATATGCGCCCCGCGACGCCCGGCCAAAGGATCACTGCCCGCGCCACGTGTTATCACGTCACGCGATCGGTTGCCTTCGTGCGCGCTGTGGCGTTGGATGAAGATGAAAGTCGGCCCGTGGCCACGGCAACCGGCGCATTTTCAGCAGATGGCGACCCGAAACGGAGATCTACCGAGATCTCGACCGAGATCAGCGGGAGCGACAAACCATGAGCATCCCGCCAAAGCGTCTGCGCCCCGAATCGGTCGAGGTGGTCAAGAAGCGCCGTGACGACACCCTGTCGGCGATTGTGGACTGCGTACCCTATCTTCAGTTTCTGGGCATCACGGTGGAGCGGCACGGGGATGAGCTGACCGCAGTTTTGCCGTTCTCCGAACAGCTGATCGGCAACCCCCTGCTGCCAGCCATCCACGGTGGTGTCACGGCGGCCTTTCTGGAAACGGCTGCGGTGATCGAACTCAGTTGGGTGTCACTTTGGGAGGACATGGAGACAGGCAAGCTGGACCCCGGCACGCTTGGGCCCGACAACCTGCCCTATTTGCCGAAAACTATCGACTTCTCGATCGACTACCTGCGGTCGGGCCTGCCGCGTGACGCCTATGCGCGTGCGCGGATCGTGCGGCAAGGGCGGCGCTATGCGTCGGTGCATGTCGAGGCATGGCAGGACCAACGTAACAAACTTTACGCACAGGCGACGGGCCATTTCCTGATGCCCCAGCAATGACCGCACGCGCCGTGCAGATCACCCACCGCCGGATTCTTGCGGTCGCGGGGCCGATTGTCTTGTCCAATGTGACCGTGCCGATACTGGGCGTCGTGGATACCGGCGTTATCGGACAGTTGGGCGAAGCCGCGCCGATTGGCGCGGTTGGCATTGGTGCGGTGGTGATCACGACGTTCTATTGGCTGTTCGGCTTTCTCAGAATGGGCACCACGGGCCTGACGGCACAAGCCTATGGCGCCGGGCGATCAGGCGAGGTATCGGCGATGCTGACCCGCGCCTTAATGATCGCGGGAACGGCTGGGCTGGCGGTCGTTGTGCTGCAAATCCCGCTGTTCTGGGCGGCGTTTCAAATCGCACCAGCCTCGGCCGAGGTCGAGGGTATGGCGCGCGACTATCTCTCGATCCGGATCTGGGGCGCGCCGTTTGCCATCTCGATCTATGCGCTGACCGGCTGGCTGATCGCGCTTGAGCGCGCCAGATCCGTGCTGGTGCTGCAGGTCGCTATGAATGGTATCAATATCGCGCTGGACCTGTGGTTCGTCCTTGGTCTGGGCTGGGGGATCGAAGGCGTGGCCGTGGCCACCTTGATCGCCGAATTTGGCGGAGCGGCACTGGGGTTGTGGCTGTGCCGGGACGCTTTCCGCAACCCGGCGTGGCGCGAGCGTGCACGGGTTCTGGACCGAGTGATCTTGACCCGTATGGCCGTTGTCAACTCCGATATCATGATCCGTTCGCTGCTGCTGACTGCAATTTTCACCAGCTTCATGTTCTTTGGCGCACGTTTTTCGGATGTCGAACTCGCGGCCAACCAGATCCTGCTGCAATTCCTGAATGTAACGGCTTACGCGATGGACGGGTTTGCCTTTGGGGCCGAGACGTTCGTGGGCCAGGCGCTGGGCGCGCGCAACAAGGCCGCGTTACGTCGGGCGGCGATCATGTCCAGCCAATGGGGGGCCGGGATTTCGGCCCTGCTGGCGTTGGGGTTTCTGTTGTTCGGGGGGGCGGCGATAGACCTGATGACCACCGCCGAAGACGTGCGCGTGACGGCGCGGGTATTCCTGATCTATATGGTGTTCGCGCCGCTTGTGGGGTGGCCGTCATGGATGCTGGACGGCATCTTTATCGGCGCGACCCGCACGGGCGACATGCGCAACATGATGATTGTGACGGCCGTGATCTATATCATCTCCGTGCTGACGCTGATGCCGCTTTTCGGCAATCATGGGCTTTGGCTGGCGCTGTTGGTGTCGTTCATAGCGCGCGGCGTCACGCTGGGCCTGCGTTATCCGGCTTTGGAGGCATCGACCTAAAGGATTTCTGTGACGCGGTCCGGCGGGCGCCCCACACGAGCCTTGCCATCTTTGATCACGATGGGGCGTTCGATAAGGATCGGATGGGCGACCATCGCGGTAATCAAATCGTCGTCAGGCGTGTCCTTGGTCAATCCCAGCTCTTTAAATCGCTTCTCACCTGTGCGGGTGATGTCGATTGGTGCCGCATCCAGCGCGGCAAGAACGGCGCGCAGGGTGGCTTCGTTAGGTGGGTCGTCCAGATATCGACGCACGGTCACGTTCTCGCCGCGGTCTTCCAGGATCGCCAACGTCTGGCGCGATTTCGAACAGCGGGGGTTGTGCCAGATCTCGGTCATAGCCAATCCTTTCGTCCTGTGCCCACGGCGTCCGAGACATGCTCGAAGCCGTCGCGTTCCAGTAATTCATCAAGACCCAGCGCGATTTTCTCGACAAGGCTGATGCCGTGATAAACCAGTGCCGAATAAAGCTGCACGATCGAGGCGCCCGCGCGGATCTTTTGATATGCGTCCTCGGCCGAGGCTATGCCGCCGACACCAATCAGCGGCATCGTTCCTTCGGTTAATTCCGACAAGCGCGCCAGCACGCGGGTGGATTTCTCAAACAAAGGGGGGCCGGACAGGCCGCCGGCCTCGTCCTTGTGGTGGCTGCGCAGGCCGTCGCGTGACAGGGTAGTGTTGGTGGCGATGATCGCGTCAACTTTAACTTCTTGGGCGACGCTTGCGATTTCGGCCAGTTCAGCATCGGTCAAGTCGGGGGCGATCTTCAGAAAGATCGGCGTATGTTTATCCAGCCCCTCGCGCGCCTCAAGCACGCCGGACAACAGGCCGCGCAACGCATCTGCCCCTTGCAGATCGCGCAGTTTTTCCGTGTTTGGCGAACTGACATTGACGGTGGCAAAATCGACAACTGGGCCGCAGGTTTCCAAAACCCGCACGTAGTCCGCCGCGCGGTCGTCGCTGTCCTTGTTAGCCCCCAGATTCAATCCCACCGGCACCGGGCGAAGCCGCGACCGGCGGCCCAGACGCGTGGCAGCGGCGTCCATGCCTTCGTTATTGAAGCCAAAGCGGTTTATAACGGCCTGATCTTCGGTCAGTCGAAACAAGCGCGGCTTGGGGTTGCCGGGCTGCGCGTGGGGCGTTACCGCGCCGACCTCGACAAAGCCGAAGCCCGCTTGGGTCAGGGCGTCGACGACGGTTGCATTCTTGTCGTAGCCCGCCGCCAACCCTACGGGGTTCAGAAGGTCCATGCCGCAGAATTTGGTCTTCAGCCGGTCGGTCGTCACCACCCCCGGCAAGGGCACGACGCCTGCCTTTAGCGCCGTGAGTGACAGGGCGTGCGACCGCTCGGGGTCCATCTGGTGCAGCGCCTTTAGCGCGAGTTTTTCGATTTGGGTCATGCCATTGTCTCGGGGAAGATATGTCCATCAGGACTAATAGGCAGGTCTTGGTGCCAAAGCACCTCGGACAGTAGAAGTTCACGATACAGGTGCGGAAACAGCGCGCCGCCGCGCGAAGGCTCCCATTTCAACTGCGCGCCCATGGCGTCAGCCTCAAACGCGACCAGCACCAGCCCGTCCTCGCCTGCGAAGTGCTTGGCGGCGGTCTCGCGCACCTGTTCGGCGGTTGAGAAATGAATGTACTCATCCGCCAGATCGACCGGCGCACCGTGCGTCTGGCCTGCATTCTGGAACATTTGCCATTCATCGGCGCGAAGAATTTTGTAAATCTGCATAATCCTGATGTGCCGCGCTGGCGCCGTGTCGTCAAGCTGCATTGGTTTATCTGTGCAAATGGACTGCGCGTGGCAGGCCAGCTGGCGCTCTGTAACACACCTCCCGTATCACGGTCTTTGACAAGGTGGCCCGGCTGCGCCAACCTGTTTGCAAATTGTCCATAAAAGGGAGCTTTCGAATGATTATACGTTTCATGACAACGGTTGCGGCGCTGGCCGTGACCGCAGGGGCGGCGTCAGCAGATTACACGCTGACCGTGTTGCACACCAACGACTTCCACGCCCGGTTCGAACCGATCAGCAAATACGATGCGGGGTGTTCGGCCGAGGATAACGCCGAAGGCAAGTGCTTCGGTGGCTCGGCCCGTTTGGTCAGCGCCATCGCGGAAGCGCGCGCGCGGTCCAACAACTCGATCCTTGTGGATGGCGGCGACCAGTTCCAAGGATCGCTGTTTTATACCTATTACAAGGGCAAGCTGGCCGCCGAGATGATGAACAAGATGGGATATGACGCGATGACCGTGGGCAACCACGAATTCGACGACGGCCCCGAAGTGCTGCGCGGCTTCATGGATGCGGTGGATTTCCCGGTCCTGATGTCCAACGCCGATTTTTCAGGCGAGGAATTGCTGGCCGACAAGCTCGCAAAATCCACGATCATCGAACAGGGCGGCGAAAAACTGGGCCTGATCGGCCTGACCCCGCAAGATACCGATGAACTGGCATCGCCCGGCCCCAACGTGATTTTCACCGATCCGGCGGACGCCGTGCAGGGCGAGGTCGACAAGTTGACCGAGCAGGGTGTGAACAAGATCATCGTTCTAAGCCACTCTGGCTATGGCGTGGACCAACGAGTTGCCGAGGAAACGACCGGTGTCGATATCATCGTGGGCGGCCACACCAACACGCTTTTGTCCAACACGAACGAGGATGCCGTTGGCCCCTATCCGACCATGGTGGGCGACACTGCCATCGTTCAGGCCTATGCTTACGGCAAGTTTCTGGGCGAGTTGAACGTCACCTTCGATGACGACGGCAAGATCACCGAAGCTAAGGGCGAACCGATCATCATGGACGGCTCGGTTGCCGAGGATGAAGCGACTGTCGCTCGCATCGCAGAAGCCGCCGTGCCTCTGGATGAAATTCGCAACGAGGTCGTTGCCGAAACCTCGGAGGTTATTGATGGCGAACGCGAAACCTGCCGCGCCGTCGAATGCGCGATGGGCAACCTGATTGCCGACGCTATGTTGGACAGGGTCAAGGACCAGGGCATCCAGATCTCGCTCCAGAACAGCGGCGGCATTCGTGCTTCAATCGACGCGGGTGATGTGACAATGGGCGAGGTATTGACCGTACTGCCCTTCCAGAACACCCTGTCCACCTTTCAGGTCAGCGGTGAAACTGTCGTCGAGGCGCTTGAAAACGGCGTCAGCCAGCACGAAGAAGTCGCAGGCCGCTTTCTGCAGGTGGCCGGGCTGAAATACACGTTCGATCCGTCGAAACCCGTTGGCGAACGTGTGTCCGAGGTTTTGGTGATGCAAGATGGTGAATGGGTCGCGATTGATCCGGCCAAGACCTATGGTATCGTTTCGAACAACTATGTGCGCAACGGCGGCGACGGTTACAAGATGTTCCGCGACGCTGAAAACGCCTATGATTTCGGGCCGGATGTGGCGGATGTTCTGGCCGAATACATGATTAAGACCGCGCCTGTCGCGCCCACGGTAGAAGGTCGTATCACTCAAAAATAAGTCGGCATCTTTGTCGCGTGACCCCTGCCGCAACAGTGGCGGGGGTTTTTCTTTGTCAGCAGCCCGCCGCCCAACGTTGCGTGACCGAAGCGACCCGTTTGCCAAACCTGCGCGCCGTGGCAAGGTCATCAGCTGGCAGGTCGTCCGCTGCCCCGAGTTGTTCCGTCACCATCAGGCCCAGCCAGCTTCCGTATCGGTTCAGGCCTGGGCGGTCCGGCTTGACCGGCGCGCCGATATCTGACGGACCGACCCAGATCATCCCCATTTGCGCGGCAAAGACAGATAAACGTTGCAGCGTCGCCAGCTTGTCACCCGAGGGGTGGATGGCGGTGGTGAAGCCCGCGCCGATCTTGTCGACCCAATGCCCGTGTTCCCACCGCGTGTCGACCTGTTCAAGAAACAGGGAAAAGCGCGCAGCGGCCGACCCCATATAAGTGGGTGCGCCAAAGATGATGGCGTCTGCGGCGTCCAGCGCCAGCCAATCCTCGGATGTGATATATTCGACATCAATCAGGCGGGTGGGCGCGGCGGCACCTTCAGCAATCGTCTGTGCGATGCGCCGCGTATGGCCGAAGCCCGAGAAATAGGGGATGCAGATGTTAGGGTCTTTCATGCGCCCAACATGGGATAATTGAAAGGTTTGTCAATTTGATCATACCCCGCCCCGTTTCGGGCCCGATTGACCCGCACGCCCTGCGCCGCTAATCCCGATCCAACGACAGGAGGCCAAAATGTACGACCAGAACCACCTTGCCCGCGCGATCACTTCCGGGTCAGACGGACGCCACGATGCCCCCTTCCTGATCAACGGGCAGACCGAAGCGGAGACGACTTATGGGCAGTTCTGGGCCAATGCCGAACGCATGGCCGCCGCCCTTGTCGCGTTGGGGCTTCGCCCCGGTTATCGCGTCGCAGTGCAGGCCCAGAAAGCGCCTGAGATGCTGGAGCTTTACGTCGGCACCGTGCTGGCAGGTGGCGTGTTCTTGCCGCTGAATACGGCCTATACAGCCGATGAGATCGCGTATTTTCTGGACGACGCCAGCCCCCATGTTTTCGTGTGTGATCCCGCGCAAGTAGACGGGCTGAGCCCGGTCGCGCAGCAGGCAAATGTGACCCGTATCCTGACGCTGGGTGCGGGGGGTGATGGGACCCTGATCGACCAACGCGATGCGCAGTCTAGCGGTTTCAAAGCGATCCCGCGCGGCCCGCGGGATCTGGCGGCGATCCTATACACCTCGGGCACCACGGGGCGGTCGAAAGGGGCGATGCTGACGCATCGCGCACTGGCGTCAAACAGCATGACGCTGTGCGACTATTGGCGATTTTCGAACCGGGACGTACTGATTCACGCGCTGCCGATCTATCACACCCATGGGCTGTTTGTGGCGACCAATGTGACGATGATGGCAGGCGGCGCGGCGATTTTTCTGCCCAGTTTCGATGCGGATGCGATCATTGAGGCCATGCCAAGCGCAACGGCCCTGATGGGGGTGCCGACCTTCTATACCCGGCTTCTGAAAGATCCCCGCTTGACGGAGGCGTCGCGGAATATGCGGCTGTTCGTGTCTGGCTCGGCCCCACTTCTGGCCGAGACACATGCGCAGTGGAGCGAGGTCACGGGCCACGCGATCCTTGAACGTTACGGGATGACCGAAACCAACATGAACACCTCGAACCCCTACGACGGAGCGCGGCGCGCCGGGACCGTCGGGCTGGCTCTGCCAGGGGTCGAGGTCAAAGTCTGCGAACCTGAAACCGGCGCTGTGCTGCCTGAAGGTCAGATCGGTGTGCTTGAAGTGCGCGGCGACAACGTGTTTGCGGGCTATTGGGGAATGCCGGACAAGACGGCAGAGGAGTTGCGCCCCGACGGTTGGTTCATCACGGGCGATCTGGCGATGATTGACGCTGAGGGTTATGTGACCATTGTCGGACGCAGCAAGGATCTGATCATCACCGGGGGGTTCAACGTCTATCCGAAAGAGGTTGAGGCCGTGATCGACGATCTGCCCGGTGTGGAGGAAAGTGCCGTCATCGGTGTGCCGCATGACGATTTCGGCGAAGCGGTTGTCGCCGTCGTGGTGGCTGAGTCTGGCGCTGCGTTGGATGAGGCCAGTGTGCTTTCGGGTCTTGCTGGGCGTCTGGCAAAGTTCAAGCAGCCCAAATGCGTGGTTGTTGTCGAGGCTTTGCCGCGCAATACGATGGGCAAGGTCCAGAAGAACGTAATGCGTCAGATTTATGCCGGGGTGTTGGGGAAATAGGGGCCTTGCCCCTCTGCGCTGTCGCGCATTCACCCCAGGATATTTCGGGCCAGAAGAAACCGCGCAGGGTCAGCGTGGTGGCGGGCCGTCTTGCAGGCGGTAGCGCGCAAGTGCGGGGTAGAGATAGGCACGGCGGATTGCGGGGAATGGAAAGCGGGGCAGGGGGCGTGTGTGGACGGGTTCCTGTTGGCAGGTGCCAAGCGCCATATCAGCCAATTTTGCCCCAACCCAAGTGCCCATCGCGACGCCGTTTCCGTGATAGTTCATACCCGCCCATGCGTTTTCCCAGTCCCCGATCGGGCCTACATAGGGCAGCAGGTCACGCGACAGGCTGACGAGGCCTGACCAGAAATAAGGTGTCTCGACCTTGGCCCATGCGGGGAAAAGTGCGCCGAATTCGCGGGTCAGGCGCGCGCGCATCGTCGCGTGTGTTTTTTGGGTCGCGCGGATGTTGCCGCGTGACCCGAACAGAAAGCGCCGGTCGGGCAGCAGCCGGAAATAGTGCAGCAGGTGGCGGCTGTCATAGGCCATCAGGTCCGTGGTCCAGCCTTGTGCCTTGATTTCTTCGTCTGTCAGGGGGCGCGTCACCAGGATGTTGGATTGCAGCGGCAGGTAGCGACCTGTCATCCAGTCAGGCAGGCCGTCGGTGCCATAACCATTGGTGGCGAGGATGAGTTTGTCGGCAGTCAGCCGCCCGGTTGGTGTTTCGAGCAGGTAGGTGCCTTCTGAACGGGTGATGTTGGTGACCGGGCTGTGCGCATGGACGGTTACACCGGCTTTGCAGGCGGCTTCGGCAAGGCCGGCGGCATATTTGCCGGGGTTCAGCGCGAAGCCCAGCGGCACATGCAGCCCACCGTGGAAGGCGCCCGTCACGCCTTTTGCGGCCAAATCTGAACGTTCGATCAGCCGCGTCTTTACGCCATAGTTTGCCCATTCGTCCTGTTCGGCTTGTAGGGCCGACATGACGCGGGGGTGGTGGGCCAGCTGCAGCTCGCCGTCGGAGTGGGTGTCGGCGTCGATGTTGTGGGTGGTCAGAAGATCGCGCACCAGATCGATCGCGGCGCGCTGGGCAGTGACATAGCCGTGTGCCGCATCGGCTCCGAAAAGTTTGCGGATGGGGCCGATGCCCAGCTTGTCGCCGCCGATGCAGCAAAACCCTCCGTTCCGTCCCGAAGCGCCCCAGCCCGGGTTGTGGGCTTCCAGCAGCGTGACGTGAGCGCCCGCTTGCGCAAGGTGCAGGGCTGCCGACAGGCCGGTGTAGCCACCGCCGATGATGGCGACTTCGGCTCTCGCGTCGCCTTCCAGCGCTGGCCAGTGCCCTTGGGGCAGCGGCCAGATGCATTCGGCCCGCGCCGCGTCGCCATAGGCGTAGTCTTCGTAGATGCGGCGCGGCACGGGCGTCAGAGGCGGCCGAGATAGGCGCGGTATTCGATCTGGCTGATCTCGTTGGTCAGTTGGTCAATCTCGTCCAGCCGCACGGCGGCATAGATGTCACGATAGCGTTCGCCGAAGATGTCTGCGGCGATGTCTGATTGCGAAAACCGGTCGACCGCGCGGATCCAGTCGGCAGTCAGACGGGGGGCGGCTTCGGCTTTTGGATCATCAAGTGGCAAGGGTAATTCGGGGTTTGTTTCCAGCCCGTGCAACATGCCCCCTAGAATAGCCGTGATAACCAGATACGGGTTTACATCTGCCCCTGCGATGCGATGCTCCAGCCGGGCACCGGGGCCAGCGATTTCCGGCAGGCGCACACCGGCGGCGCGGTTATCATATCCCCAGTCGGGGGCCGAAGGTGCAAAGCTCATCGGGCGATAGCGGCGATAAGAATTCAGATGCGGCGCAAAGATCGCCTGCAATTCCCGCATCGTGTTCAAAGCACCGCCAACGGCGGCAAGCAGCGTGGCCGAGGCGTTGCCGCTGCCATCGTCAAAGATATTCTTGCCGTCCGTATCAACGACCGAGGCGTGCAGGTGCATCCCGTTGCCAGGAAAGTCGGCATAGGGTTTGGCCATAAAAGTGGCTTCCATACCGTGATTGCGCGCCACGCCGCGCACAAGGCGTTTGAACAGAAGCGCGGTGTCGGCGGCTTTCATTACGTCATGCGTGTGGTGAAAATTGACTTCAAACTGTCCCGGCCCGTATTCGGCGATCAGCGTGTCGGTGGATATACCCTGAATGGCGCACATTTCCAGAATGTCGTCCAGAACGTCTTGGGTGCGTTCCAGCACTTCAAGATCATAGTTCTGCGCGTCCGGGCTGCGGTCGGGCGGGGTTGGGGCTTCGTCTTCGCTTTTGCGGGGCTGGATCAGATAGAACTCCAATTCGCTGGCCAGAACCGGATGCCAGCCCTTGTCGTGGAACCGGTCGACCATGTTGGACAGCAACTTGCGCGAGGATAGTTCACTGATCTTCCCCGTATCCGGGTCAAGCATTTCGACCTGCACCTGCGTCATGTTGCCCTTGGCCCATGGCACCGGTTTTAATGACCCGGGGATGGGCACGATCCGTCCGTCAGGGTCGCCAACGACAATGCCAAGTCCCGTTTCCGAAACCTCGGCCCCAAGAATGTTGGGTGCATAGGTCGACAGGGGCAGACGCACCGCGCCTTCGGCAATTTTCTTTTCATCGTCTCCCGGCAGCCATTTGCCGCGCAAAACGGCGTTGATGTCGCACAGCATCAGCTCGATCCGGTCGGGGCGGCCATGTGTTTCGCAATAGGCGGCGTACTCGGCTAGAAAATTGCTCATTGGATGGCCTCTTGTTCGTCTTTCTGACGTTTGGCTATTGATCGTTTCGAGGTGAGCGAGGCGCCAATCACCCCCACCGTGACAAGACCGATCATGATGGTGGACAGGGCGTTAATTTCGGGGCTGACCCCCAGTCGGACGGCCGAGAAAATCTTGATCGGCAAGGTCGTCGAGCTGGGGCCAGAGGTGAAAGAGGCGATTACCAGATCGTCCAGTGACAGGGTGAAGGCCAGAAGCCAACCCGAGACGACGGCAGGCATGATGATGGGCAGTGTGACAAGACGAAACGCCTCGAACCCCGTGCAGCCAAGGTCAAGCGCGGCTTCTTCCAGCGATTGGTCGAATGTCACAAGGCGGGACGAGACCACGACCGACACAAAGCACATCGAAAAGGTCGTGTGCGCCAGAACAATCGTCAGCACCCCACGATCCAGCCCAATGGCGATGAACAGCAGCAGCAGCGACAGGCCGGTGATCACTTCGGGCATCACAAGGGGCGCGTAGATCATGCCCGAGAACAACGTGCGTCCCGGAAAGCGGCCCGCGCGCACCATGACATAGGCCGCCATGGTGCCCAGAACGGTGGCGATGGATGATGACATCACCGCGACCTTTAACGTAACCCAAGCGGCGTTCAGGAAGGCTTCGTTGCGGAACAGTTCGCCATACCACTTGGTCGAAAAGCCCGACCAGACGGTGACAAGTTTCCCTTCGTTGAAGGAGTAGGTGATCAGGATGATCATCGGAAGATAGAGGAACGCAAAGCCCAGCGACAGGGACACGGTGTTGAACCACGAAAGACGTCTCATTTCTGGGCCTCGCGCTGTTTTTCCTCGTTCCGCTGGAACAGGACGATGGGGATGATCAGAAGCAGCAGCAGCACGACCGCAACCGCCGAGGCAACGGGCCAGTCACGGTTCGAGAAGAACTCCTCCCACAGCACCTTGCCGATCATCAGGGTTTTTGACCCGCCCAGCAGGGCCGGGATCACAAACTCGCCCATGGCCGGGATGAAGACCAAGAACGAACCCGCGATGATGCCCTGTTTTGACAGGGGCATTGTCACCAGCCAGAAGGCGGTGAAACGCGAGCAGCCCAGGTCTTCGGCCGCTTCCAGCAGGCTTTCGTCCAGACGTTCCAGCGCAGAATAGATCGGCAGCACCATGAAGGGCAAATAGGTGTAGACGATGCCGATATAGACGGCGACGTTGGTGTTCAGGATGACCAGCGGGTCCGTGATGATGCCAAGATAAATCAGAAGTTGGTTCAAAAGTCCTTCGTTCGACAGGATTGCCTTCCACGAATAGACGCGGATCAGAAAGCTGGTCCAAAAGGGCAGGATGATCAGCATCATCAGGGTGGGGCGCCATTCATCGGGCGCGCGGCTCATCCCGTAGGCGATCGGATAGCCGACAATCAGCGTCAGCAGGGTCGAGATGACGGCGATCTTCAGGCTGGACAGATAGGCTTTCCAGTAGAGGTCATCGGATGCAAGCCAAGTGTAGTTTTCCAGATCAAGCCCGGCCCACCAAGTCTTGATCCCCTCCCACCCTTCGGCGATGTCCAGCGTGGGGGTGTAGGGCGGGATGGCCAGTTCGGTGTCCGAAAGGCTGATTTTCAAGACGATCAGAAAGGGGACCAGAAACAGGGCCAAAAGCCACAGATAAGGGACAAGGATCAGGCCAAGGCGTTTCATTGGTTCAGCACCACGCCAGCCGTTTCGGTAAAGCTGAGCCAGACCTTGTCTTCCCACGTGATCTGACGGCGTTGGATGCGGCGCGTATTGGCGACTTGTGCCTTGATCTGCTGGCCGGTCGGTGTCTCAATCACATAGGTGGACATGTTGCCCAGATAGGCGATGTCCAGCACTTTGCCCTTGATCACGTTGCTTTGATCCTTGGGACGCGAGGTGTAGATGTTCAGCTTTTCGGGCCGCACCGCCAGCGTCGCAACCGAGCCGGGAATGATATCATTGCGCGCAATGCCGGTCAGTTCGTTCTGACCCTCAGCCCAACTGATGGTCGCGTGGCCTTCGGTGGTCCGCGATACGTTGCCTTCGATCAGGTTTACATCACCGATAAAGTCAGCAACATAAATCGAGCGGGGCTCTTCATAGATTTTAGCAGGCGTGTCGACCTGAATGATCTTGCCGTGATCCATCACGGCGATGCGGCTGGCGACGGTCATTGCCTCTTCCTGATCGTGAGTGACGATCACAAAGGTCGTGCCGGTCTTTTCCTGAATGTCCATCAATTCGAACTGTGTGTCCTGCCGCAGTTTCTTGTCCAGTGCACCAAGGGGTTCGTCCAGCAGCAGAAGCTTGGGCGCCTTGGCCAGTGACCGCGCGAGCGCCACGCGCTGACGTTGCCCACCGGATATTTGATGCGGCTTGCGGTTGGCAAACTTGTTCAACTGCACCAAGGACAACATCTCTTCGATCCGCGCGGTGATCTGGTCTGTTGGCATCTTGTCGCGTTTCAGCCCAAAGGCGATGTTATCGGCCACCGACAGGTGCGGAAACAGCGCGTAACTTTGGAACATCATGTTCACCGCCCGCTTGTTGGGCGGGATGGGCGCGACGTTCTGTCCGTCGATCAGGATCTTGCCCTCGGTTGGGGTCTCGAACCCGGCCAGCATCCGCATCATTGTCGTTTTACCACAGCCCGACGGCCCCAGAAGCGCGAAGAATTCCTGAGCATAGATGTCGATGGACAGGTCATCAATTGCAGTAAAATCCCCCCACCGTTTGGTGACATTCTGAAACTGGATCAGGGGTTTGGCTTGGATATCGTCCCAGGGCGCGAAAACGCAGACCGGTGCACGTGCGGTGTCAGACATGGAAACCTCGGGTGAGTGAAAGACCCCTCGCAACTGCGTGCGAGGGGTCGGGCGGGCTTAGGTGCCCGATTTGATCGCGGTCCACATACGGGTGACGACCCGTTGGACCTTGGACGGATACGCACCTTTGACATAGGTGTTCGCCATTGCCTCTTCCGTCGGATAGATCGCGGGATCGCCGATTACGTCTTCCTCAAGAAACTCTTGCGAGGCCTTGTTGCCGTTGGCGTAATAGACATAGTTCGATGCCGCCGCCATGTTTTTCGCATCTAGCATGAAGTTCAGAAATTTGTGCGCGCCTTCGGGGTTGGGCGCGTCAGCCGGAATGGCCAATTGGTCAAACCACATCAGTGCACCTTCCTTCGGGGCATTATAGACGATTTCCACACCGTTATCCGCTTCGTCCGCGCGGTCACGTGCCTGAAGAATGTCACCGGACCAGCCGAAGGCAACACAAATGTCGCCGTTGGCAATCGCGTTAATGTATTCCGAGCTGTGGAATTTCTGAACATAGGGCGAAATCGCCGACATCAGCGGCTCGACCTTGGCAAGAACTTCCGGGTCGTGGCTGTTGGGATCTTCGCCCAGATAGGTCAGTGCGGCTGGCACCACCTCGTCGGGGGCATCAAGAATATGAACGCCGCAGGACGCCAGCTTTTCCATGTTGGCCGGGTCAAAGATCAGGGCGAGGCTGTCAATTGCAGCATCGTCGCCCAAAGCCTCTTTGACCTTCTCGACGTTCACCCCCATACCCGTCGTGCCCCACATGTAATTGATCGAATAGGCGTTGTCGGGGTCAAATTGCGCTGTGCGTTCGGCGATCACGTCCCAAAGGTTGTCGATATTGGGCAGCTTCGACTTGTCCAGTGTTTGAAACACACCCGCCGTAATCTGGCGCTCCATGAAGGACGCGGTCGGCACTACGACGTCATAGCCCGATCCACCAGCCAGCATCTTGGTTTCCAGAACCTCGTTTGAATCGAATACGTCATAGATCAAGTCGATCCCGGTTTCTTCCTCAAACTGCGACAGCAGATCTTCGTCAATGTAATCTGACCAGTTGTAAACGCGCACCTCTTCGGCGGTGGCGGCTGTTGCCCCCAAGGCCAGTGCGGCACCTAATGTTACCCAAGTCTTTTTCATGTCTCGTTCTCTCCCTGTTTTTGGGGCACGCCCCATTTTGCAACATTTGATCAAATAAATACCTTTGGCGCAATATGGTAAAATTGCGGATGGCATAGTAGATTGCTTTCAAAGATTATCTTTGCTGCCGGAATTGGCAAACACTTGTGATGAAAGGGGCGTATGTGTCCGACAAACCCGCCAAGCTGCCTGACCACCAACGCGTTTATCGCCAACTGCGAGAGATGATTCTGTTTGGCGAACTGGCGCCGGGCCAGCCGGTGACGATACAGGGGCTGGTCGGGGGGCTCGATGTCGGCATGACCCCGGTGCGCGAGGCGATCCGGCGGCTGACTTCGGAAGGCGCGCTGGTTTTTAAAGGCAACCGGCGCGTATCCGTTCCGCAGCCGGACATGGCGCAGTGGAATGATATTGCCTTTGCACGCCTGAGCATCGAGCCGGAGTTGGCTCGTTTGGCTACGAAAAACATAGGTGCAGCGGATATTGATCGGTTGGTTGCTTATGATGATCAACTGAACGCTTCGATCGACCGGGGCGACGTGCGGGGGTATCTGGAAAATAACTATCGGTTCCACGCCTATCTTTACGATCTGGCGAATTCCGAGGTTCTGTCGTCCATCGCAAACATGCTGTGGCTGCGTGCCGGTCCGTCCTTGCGTGTTGTATTGGGGCGCTACGGCACCACCAACCTGCCTGACAAACATATCGAGGCGCTTGAGGCGCTGGAATCGGGCGATGCCGACCGCGTTGCCGCCGCCGTGCGCGGCGATATCGAACAGGGAATCGCCCAGGTTCGGCAGACCTTGCTGGCGGAGTAGATTTGATCATATTGGCGAGTCGTCGTTGACACTGCGTTTTTTGATCATATTCTGGCGCAAGCTTTTCGCAGGCGGTCAGGGTGGACGATTCCCCCTCCGCTTTGCCGCGCACTGTTTTAGGAGTTCATGATATGAACAAGATCACCAATCACCTGCCTACGGCCGAGCTTCAGGCCATCGACGCCGCCCACCATATGCACCCGTTCACCACGGATAACGACCTGAAGCAGCATGGCGCGCGTGTCATCACCTCGGCTGATGGGATCTGGCTGAAGGATAGCGAAGGCGAGCAGATCTTGGATGCGATGGCCGGGTTGTGGTGTGTCAATATCGGCTACGGTCGGGATGAACTGGCTGATGTCGCCGCCCGCCAGATGCGCGAGCTTCCTTATTACAACACCTTTTTTCAAACCACTCATGTGCCGGCCATCGCGCTGGCGCAGAAACTGGCTGAACTTGCGCCGGGCGATCTGAATCATGTGTTCTATGCCAATGGCGGCTCAGATGCGAATGACACCAATATCCGCATGATCCGCACCTATTGGGCCGAAAAAGGCCAGCCGGAACGGGATGTCATCATCTCGCGCTGGAACGCCTATCACGGGTCGACCATCGGTGGCACGTCGTTGGGGGGCATGAAGGGGATGCATGGGCAGGGCAGCCTGCCGATTCCGGGGATCGAGTTTATCGACCAGCCCAACTGGTATGCCGAAGGCGGCGACATGGCGCCCGAGGAATTCGGCCTGGAGCGCGCCCGCCAGCTTGAAGCCAAGATCAAAGAGATTGGCCCGGACCGCGTTGCGGCCTTCATTGGCGAGCCGATCCAGGGCGCGGGCGGGGTAATCGTCCCCCCCGAAAGCTATTGGCCCGAGATCCAGCGCATCTGCCAGAAATACGATATCCTTCTGGTGCTGGACGAGGTGATCACGGGCTTTGGCCGCACCGGTAATTGGTTCGGCACGCAGACCTACGACCTGACCCCCGATATCATCACCGTCGCGAAGGGGCTCAGCTCGGGCTATGTCCCCATCGGCGCCTCGATTGTGTCAGACAAGGTGGCAAGCGTACTTGCCGCGACCGAGTTCAACCACGGCTATACTTATTCCGGCCATCCAGTGGCCTGTGCGGTTGCACTGGAAAATCTGCGTATCTTGGAAGAAGAGGGGATCGTGGATCGCGTGGGTGCGGAAACAGCGCCTTATCTGGCCGAAAAGTGGCATTCGCTGGCTGATCACCCTTTTGTGGGCGAAACCAAGATTGTCGGCATGATGGCGTCGCTTGCCCTAACGCCAGACAAGGACAGCCGCGCGCCCTTTGCTGCCGACGCTGGGACGGTGGGCTATATCACCCGCGAGCGGTGCTTTGCCAATAACATGATCATGCGCCACGTGGGTGATCGGATGGTGATCTCGCCCCCTTTGGTTATCACGAAGGCCGAGATCGACACGCTGATCGACCGGGCCCGCACGTCGTTGGATGAAGCCTATGAGATCGTAAAAGAAAAAGGACTGATGGTCGCGGGTTGACCTGACCACAGGGCCGGGAGACTGCCGGCCCCTTCGCCTTCGGGGGGCGCATGGATTTACTGACTGCCAATGACCGGCGCGGGGAATACCCGCAGTCGTGGTATGCTGCAACCGCCGACGCGCCCGGCCCCTATCCGGTCGCGAAAGGGGCGTTGGATTGCGATGTTTGCATCATCGGCGGCGGCTTTACCGGGCTGTCAGCCGCCCTTCACTTGGCAGAACGTGGCTTTGACGTGGTGCTGCTTGAGGCTCAGCGCGTCGGCTTCGGCGCCTCGGGCCGAAATGGTGGGCAGGTCGGCACCGGTCAACGGCTGGAACAAGACGCGTTAGAGGAGATGGTCGGGAAGGGCGATGCCCGCAAGCTTTGGGATTTATCGCTGGAAAGCGTCCAGCTTGTTCGCGATCTGGTGGCAGCCCATGCACCCGACGCGGATTTCACGGATGGCATCTTGCACGCCGATCACCGCCCGCGTTTCGTGCCCGACAGTCATGCCTATGCGCGCAAGCTGAACGATGAATATGGCTATGACCTGATCCGGCCCGTGGACCGGGACGAGATGCGGCACCTTTGCGGCTCACCCGCTTATCACGGCGGCACGCTGGATATGGGGGGCGGGCATATCCACCCGCTGCGCTTTGCCTTCGGGTTGGCACGGGCCGCGACCGCCAAGGGCGTGCGCATTCACGAACTCAGCCGCGTCACCGGCCTGAGCCACGGTGCAACCGTGCAGATCGAAACCGAAACCGCCAAGGTCGCCGCCAAACACGTGCTTTGGGCCTGCAACGGTTACCTTGGCCATGCTGAGGGGCAGATCGCCGCCCGCGTCATGCCAATCAACAACTATATCCTGGCCACCGAACCCTTGGATGAAGCCTTCGCACAAGAGCTGATCCGCGAGGGGCACGCGGTCGCCGACAGCAAGTTCGTGATCAACTATTTCCGCCTGTCTGCGGATAACCGGATGCTGTTCGGTGGGGCGGAAAGCTATGGCTATCGGTTCCCGAAAGACATCGTGAAGCTGGTGTCAAAACCGATGTTGGAGATTTACCCGCAACTGAAGGACACCAAGGTCGATTATGCGTGGGGCGGGACGTTGGGGATCACCCTGAACCGAATGCCACATTTCGCGCGGCTTCAGGGCAATGTGCTGACGGCGTCGGGCTATTCCGGGCATGGCGTGTCCATGGCGACACTGGGCGGCAAAATGGCGGCCGAGGCTATTGCGGGGCAAGCAGAGCGCTTTGACCTGATGGCATCGGTCCCCACGCCCCGGTTTCCCGGCGGGGTGGCGATGCGCTGGCCGCTGTTGGTGGCGGCAATGTTTTGGTTTTCGCTGCGCGACAAGCTTTAGCGGGCAGGCCCGCCCACATCGCCCGGCGCAACCGCCACCGATTTCACCACCGCAAAGACCTTGACGCCCGCGCGCAGATCCAGCGCGTGAACGGATCGTTTGGTCAGCCGCGCCAGCACTCGGCCTGCCGGGCTGTCCAACGACACGACCGCCCGCGGACCGTTGCCATAATGGATGTCGGCAATGGTGCCGGGCAGGATGTTCAGGGCCGACATCCCCTCGGGCCGGGTCTTGGACAGGATCACGTCCTGCGCGGCGATGCGCAGACGCAGCCGGTCGCCGGGTGATTGGTCGATATGTGGCAGCAGCAAGGGTACGCCGCCCGCATCCAGTTCCGTCAAGCCGTCATCATGGTGGGTCTTCACCACGGCCTCGATCACCGCGCCCATGGCGCGGTCGCCGCCGGGGGTAAAGCTGGGGTCGCCCAGCACCTCGGCGGCGGTGCCTTGGCGGATTACGCGGCCAGCGTCCAAAGCGACGACGGTGGTGGCCAGTCGCGCGACCTCGGTCGCGGCGTGGGTGACATAGAGGATCGGCACATCACTTTCGTCGCGCAACCGCTCGAAATACGGCAATATTTCCGCCTTGCGCGCGTCGTCCAGCGCGGCAAGGGGCTCGTCGGCCAGGATCAGCCGGGGCCGGGCCAGCAGGGCGCGCCCGATGGCGACACGCTGCTTTTCGCCGCCCGATAACCGGCTGGGCCGGCGTGCCAGAAGTGGGCCGATCCCCAGCATCTCGACGACGCGGTCAAAGGCGGGGCGGTCACTGGGCGCGCGGGTGATCCGTCGTGCATAGTCCAGATTGCGCTCGACGCTCATGTGTGGAAACAGGCGGGCATCCTGAAAGATATAGCCGAGGCGTCGTTTGTGCGGCGGCAGATATAGGCCCTGCGCGCTGTCCATCAACACCCGGTCGCCCAAGGCAACGCGCCCGGTTGCGGCCCGGCCTAGCCCTGCCACCGCGTCGATCACCGAGGTCTTGCCGGACCCCGAGGCACCGAAAAGCACGGTCAGCCCGGCGGGTGCGTCGAAGTCCACGTCGAGCGTGAAGCCGGACAGCGCCTGATGCAGATGGACGGACAGGGCGGGAGGGGTCATGCGCCCTCCATCCCGTTGGACAGGCGGCGGGCGAAGACTTCGGACAGGATCAGCGCGGCCATCGCGATGATGATCGAGACGATGACCAGACGCACTGCTGCAGTTTCACCACCGGGCACTTGCAAAAAACTATAAATTGCCGACGGCAGGGTCTGCGTCTGCCCCGGAATGTTCGACACAAAGGTGATCGTCGCCCCGAATTCGCCCATGGCTTTCGCAAACCCAAGGACGGCACCGGTCAGGATACCCGGAAGGGCCAGCGGCAGGGTGACGGTGGCAAAGACCAGTGGACGTGGGGCGCCAAGGGTGGCGGCAGCGTCCTCAAGCCGCTGATCGACCGCTTCGATCGACAGGCGAATGGCGCGCACCATCAGCGGAAATCCCATGATCGCGGCGGCTAGGGCCGCCCCCGTCCATTGAAACGCGATGCCAAGTCCCAACGCGTCCAGCAGCCGCCCACCGGGGCCTTTCATACCGAAGACCAGCAACAGAAGATAGCCGGTGACGACTGGTGGCAGGATCAGCGGAAGATGCACAAGGCCATTGACGACCTGTTTGCCCGGAAACTGCCACCGCGCCAGTGCGTGGGAGACGAAGATCGCGAGGGGCAAAGATAAAAGCGTGGCCCAGCCCGCGACCTTCAACGACAGCGCGACTGCCTGCCATTCATCCGGGCCAAGCCAATCGCTCATGACCCGTCCAACGCCGAGAAACCGTGATCAAAGAAGATCTGCTTGGCGGCGTCTTGTTGCAGCCAATTCAGAAGCTCGGTGGCCGGTGCCTCGTTCTGACCCTTGATCACAGCGGCGGGATATCGGATCGGGGCGTGGCCTGCGGGGTCAAAGGTCATGGCGACCTGCACCTTGGGTTCGGCCTGTGCGTCGCTGCCATAGACGATGCCAAGCGGCGCTTCGCCCAAGGCGACCAGCGCCAGCGCGGCGCGGACGTTATCGGCCTGCGCCACAAGGGGGGCGAGTGCGTCCCATTGACCAAGATCTTCCAGTGCGGCTTTGCCATAAATGCCGGCCGGCACGGCGTTGACAAGCCCCATGGCAAGACGGCGGCCGTTCAGATACCCGGCCAGGTCCTTGACCTCATTCACTGTGGGTGGGGTGGCGTCGGTCGGAGCGATTAGGACAAGGGTGTTGGCCAGAAGGTCAACCCGTGTCTCAGGCAGGATCTGTCCGTCGTCTTGAAGAACGTCCATCCACGTCACATTGGCCGAGATGAATAGATCCGCCGGTGCACCCTGCGAAATTTGGCGCGCAAGTGACGACGATCCAGCATAGGAGATCGTCAGGTCATGCCCGCTTTCGGCTTCGAAGTCCCTGGCCGCGACATCCATCGCATCTTTCAGGCTGGCGGCGGCAAAGACCGTGATCTGATCGGCCTGCGCGGCCTGCACGGACAGGCCGCAGGCCGTGATGGCCGCAAGGGCGGCTGTGGCGTAGCGTGCGGGAAGGTGACGAATGCGGGCCGCGGTGGGGCGAAGTAAGAAGAACTTTGTCATGACACAGGCAGATAACGGCAAGTCGGGCCGGGCGGCAAGGGCCGTCGCTGCGACATTGCGGTTCGGCCCGCGAAACCCCGGCCAGCGCCATCAGTGTCGCAGGCCGGGCCAGTTTTCATTCCGCCGCGTCTTTCATTCCGCCGCGTCGCGTTCGGGCAAGACCCAACCGGGACGCACGAAATGGCAGGTATAACCGTTGGGAATACGCTCCAGATAATCCTGATGCTCGGGTTCTGCCTCCCAGAAATCGCCGACCGGTTCGACCTCGGTCACAACCTTGCCGGGCCACAGCCCAGAGGCGTCCACATCGGCGATGGTATTCAGCGCCTCGTCCTTCTGCGCACCGTTCACGTAATAGATTGCCGACCGATAAGAAGCACCCACGTCATTGCCTTGCCGCATCGGCGTGGTCGGGTCGTGGATTTGGAAGAAGAACTCCAGCAGTTTGCGATAGCTGATCTGGGCGGGATCAAAGGTGATCTCGATCCCTTCAGCGTGGCTGCCGTGGTTGCGATAGGTTGCGTTGGGCACGTCGCCGCCAGTGTATCCCACGCGGGTCGAGATCACGCCGGGCAGTTTGCGGATCAGGTCCTGCATACCCCAAAAGCAACCTCCGGCCAGGACTGCGCGTTCTTGTGCCATCAGATATCCTCCACTTGATCCAGGTACGCACCATAGCCTTCTGTTTCCATCTCGTCACGATGAACGAAGCGAAGCGAGGCAGAGTTGATGCAGTATCGCAAGCCACCGCGATCTTGCGGGCCGTCCGGGAACACATGACCCAGATGACTGTCGCCGTGGGCCGACCGGACTTCGGTACGGACCATGCCCAACGTGTCGTCGCGAAGTTCGTTGATATGGGCCGTTTCGATTGGCTTGGTGAAACTGGGCCATCCACATCCGCTGTCATACTTGTCGGACGACGCAAACAACGGCTCGCCCGAGACGATATCAACATAGATGCCGGGCTGTTTGTTGCCCAGATATTCACCGGTGCCGGGTCGTTCAGTGCCGTTTTCCTGCGTCACGCGGTATTGTTCGGGTGACAGATTGCCGATGGCGTCTTTGGATTTTTCATAGGTGGTCAAAAGCGATCCCCTTTGTCTTGCTGCGTGACATGAATATGGGGGTTCGCAGGTGCGTTTTCCATACGCAGTGCGGTTGGCCCGCAAAGAAGTGCGGGCCGCTTTGTTTCGGCTCAGTCCAACTGATGCGTCACCGGCACCCGGCCCGAGATCTGCAACACACTGCCCTGCGCCGGGACAAGGTTGCAATGAAGTCCGTCATCGTCGCCCGTTAGAAGCGCCCGCATGACGACGATGGCGACCTTGTGCGACACGATGATCGCGGGGCCGTTCAGCTCTGACAGGAACGCAGAAAGCCGCGCAGCAAGTTCTTTCGTGCGCTCGCCGCCCGGACCGCTGGTATACATGTCGTATTCCGATTGAAGCCCCGCAACAACGTCGGGATCACGCGCGACCCGATCCTCATGGGTTGTGCCCTCCCACGCGCCGCAATTGATTTCTGACAGACGGGCGTCGGTGGAAAAGGCTGTGCCATCGAAGGCCAGCCTTGCCGTTTCCTGCGCCCGCCCCAGCGGGCTGGCCCACAGTGTGTGTGCACCAAGGGTGGGGCGTATCGTGCTGAGGATTTTGGCTTGTTGGCGGGCCTGCGCGCGGCCCAGTTCCGTCAGGTTCGAATTCTTATGCCCCTGCACCCGGTGGACCTTGTTCCATTCGGTTTCGCCGTGGCGCAGAAGAAAAACGTCATGTGCCATGTTCAGTTCTGGAAGTTGCGTCATTACAAAACCACCGCGCTGCTTGTGTTTGCTACCAGATGCACATCGGCACCGGTTTCGATCCAGTCCTGCCCGGCGCGGTGGCTTTGATCAACCACGATTTCAGTGCCCCCTGCGGATACAAGATATCGGATCTGGCTGCCCAGAAACTCGCTGTGTTGCACCGTGCCAGGAAGCGAGTCGCTGGCCTGGGTGCGGCTGATCGCGATGTTTTGCGGGCGCAGAACAATGTTTTGGCCGTCATCCATGTTGCCATCGGGCAGGGACAGGTGGTCGCCCGTTTTTGTCACAAAGCGCCTTGCGCCCCCGTCGACCTCGACTCGGCCTTCCAGAATATTCGCGGTGCCAAGGAAGTTGGCGACGAACAGATTTTCGGGCTGGTCATACAGTTCCAAAGGCGATCCGATCTGCTGAATTATGCCCATGTCCAGAACGGCCATACGGTCGCAGGTGGTGTTTGCCTCTTCCTGATCATGGGTCACGAAGATTGTGGTCAGACCCAATTGCCGTTGCAGGCGCAAAAGCTCGCGCCGCATATGGACGCGCAAAGATGCGTCCAGATTGGACAGTGGTTCGTCCAACAGCAAAACGTCCGGTTCGACCACCACGGTGCGGGCCAGTGCGATGCGCTGTTGCTGCCCGCCCGACAGTTGGTTGGGCATCCGGTCCGCAAGATGCGCAAGGTCAACAAGCTCAAGCGCCGCATCGACCTTGGCCCGGATTTGGGCGGATGGCACTTTGCGTTCCTTCAGCCCGAAACCCACGTTGTCGCGCACCGACATATGTGGCCACAGCGCATAGGATTGAAACACCATCCCCACATTGCGCTTCCACGGGTCCAGCCCGACCACGTTCCGTTCTCCGATCAAGATGCGTCCCTTGGGCGTTGGGCCAAACCCGGCAATCGCCCGCAGAAGCGTGGATTTGCCGGACCCGGATGGGCCAAGAAAGGCGAAGAACTCGCCGGGTCGGATGTCAAGGTTGACGCCCTTCAGAACCTCGGTGTCGCCGAAAGACAGGTGAAGGTCTTCAATCGTGATACCAGCTTTTTTCATGTCTTGTTTCCTCTGCCGTTCAGTGGGCGTCGCCCGATGACTTCAGTTTCTTGTCACGCTCGATAATGATCTGCGATGCGATGGTGCCGATTGCCACGACGATGACGGCGACAATGCCAAGCGCGGCGCCTGCGCCTCGACCTGACGGGGTCTGCATGAACAGATAGATGCCGTATGCCAGCGGGGCGTCGTTGTTGGAACTGACCAGCATGATCGTTGCCGACAGCTCGACCGCGGCGGTGGCGAAGCTGGTGACAAAGCCCGCCAGAATGCCGCCGGTCATCAGCGGGATCACGATCTTCTGAATCGACCGGCGCTTGGTTGCGCCAAGGCTTTCTGCGGCTTCCTCAAGCGCATGGCTGACCTGTTGCAGGGCCGCCGTGCAAGCACGCAGGGCATAGGGCAGCCGCCGGATCATCAAGGCCAGAGCGATAATCACCCACCAGCTTGCCATTGGCTTGTCGGTGAAGGGCACGTCGATTGCGTGGAATGTGCGCAGATAGCCGATGCCCAGCACCACCCCCGGCACCGCCAGCGCCGCGGTGGCCAGATAATCCAGCCCTTTGCGACCGAAAATCTGTGTGCGCAATACGATATAGGCAATCGCGGTGCCGATAATCACGTCCAGCGTGGCGGCGATGCCTGCATATAGAACAGTGTTCATGATGAAGGTTTTGGACCCTTCCCACATAGTCACATAGTTCTGCAGCGTATAGCCGTCGGGCAACGGCGCGAAGGACCAGATTGTGCCAAAAGACAGCAGTAGCAGGCCAATATGGGGCGACAAGACCAGAAGTAGGATGAAGATCACAGCACCATAGGCCAGCACTTTCTCGGCGGGCTTTAGAGAGCGTTTTGCCATGCCGCCCCCGCCTTTCTGTACGGTGGCGTATTCCTTCCCGCGCATGAACAGAAAAGATGCCCACAGCGACATGACCGAGAACACAACCAGAATGACCGAGATCACATAGCCCATCGGATCGCTGATCCCAATGGACGAGATACGCAGGAACGCCTGCGGTGCCAGCATGTTGTTCACGTTCAGCAAAAGCGGCGTGCCCAGATCGTCGAACACTTTGATAAAGACCAGCGCCGCCCCGGCGATATAGCCGGGCATGGCAAGCGGGAAGACAATGCGCCGAAACAGACGCAGACCGTGGCTGCCAAGGTTCTGTGCGGCTTCCTCCATCGACCGATCAATGTTGCGCAGGGATGCTGACAGGTTGATCAGGATGAAGGGGAAATAGTGGATGGATTGGACAAGAATGACGCCGTTTAGCCCCTCCATAAAGGGGATGTCAAAACCGAACCAGTCGCGCAGCAGCAGATTCACCGTGCCGTTGCGACCAAAGATCAATTGCATCGCCACAGCGCCGACGAAAGGTGGCATGATCAGCGGAATAAACCCAAGGCTTTGGATCAGGATCGAGCCTGAGAAGTGAAACCGTGTGGTAATGTAAGCCAAGGGCAGCGCGATTGCGGTGGCTACGACCACCGACATGGCCGAAACATAGAACGAGTTCCAGAAACTTTCGCGAAACAACGACGTGCGGAAGAAATCAACGAAGTTCTGCAATGTGGCCGCGCCGGTTGCAGGGTCTTGAAACGCGACGATCATGACCTGCGCGACGGGCACCAGCAACAGCCCGATCAGCAAGAGCGCGATGAAAATGGCGACAAGATGTACACCTGTCAGGTTCGGCACCAGCCAGCGCGGCAAACGATCTGCAAGGCCCGCGCTGGCGCGCGCCGCCGGGGAAGGGGTTTTTGACATTATCAGGTCTTTCCTAGGGGCTGCCACCACGTTTGCAGTGGTGGCAGCATGATCGAACCTGTGTCAGGTCCGACGAACAGGATTACATCGCGGCGGCTTTGTCAGCCAATTCCTTGGCTTTCGCATAGTTTGCGACGACGGTCGCATCCCATTCCTGTTCAACCTCGGCCTGACGTGCTTCGACTTCGTCGGTGGCTTTCTTCCGCTTCTTGGTGAAGACGCCCGCGAACTCGGGATCAAGGCTTTTTGCTTCGTCAATCGGGTTGGCGTCGATCAGGGCCCACGCCTCGGTGATCAGAGCTTTTGCTTCTTCGTTACCGCTGTCCACATGAGCGGCCTCGGCAGCCTGAATTGCCCCCACGGCGGCGCGCAGATCAGCCAGACGATAGGTGATCATCACGTCGAACATCGAGTTGACGAGGTTATAGCGTGCCCCCGATTTCTCGACGTCAAATTCCACCGTTGCGCCGATGGTCGAATCCTCGAACGGGTTGGGGAAGCCTTCGGGCGCGTTTTCATAGGTGGCCGGGTTGATCGGCAGACGCATGATCGCCGGGTCCAGCAGAACCGACTGCCCTTCGGGTGTCAGCAGGTACTCGATGAAGGCCACGGCGCCCGCTTCGTTCGGGGCGTTGTTGACGACAGCCACGTTGGCAGGAACCAGCGCGGTCACGGTCGGATAGGCGAAATCAACCGGGAAGCCTGACGCCTTGGACGAAAACCCGAAGAAGTCGATCACGATGCCCAGTCCAAAGTTGCCGGTGTTAACACCATCCGGCACGCCAAAGCTGCGTTCCGTCACGGTCGAGAAGTTGCCGGCGATACGCTTCCACTGTGCCCAGCCCTTGTCCCAACCTTCGCCCTGTAGCAGGGTTTCGACCGTCAGGTGCGTGGTGCCGGACCGCGACGGGGCCGACATGCCCACATGGCCGTGATATTTGGCTTGGGCCAATTGTTCCCATTCGGTGGCCGGCTCAAGATCATTCGCTTTCAGATAACGTTCGTTCCACATGATGCCGTACCCGGCGCCCGCGAAACCGAAATACTTGCCGTCCGGGTCGTTCAGGGGGTAAGCGCCGATACGTTCGGGGATACCTTCGGATTTGATTTCGACACCAGCCAGCAGGTCGCTGCTTTTCAGAACCTCGAACGCATCGGGTGCTGACGCCCAGAAGATGTCAGCAGTGTTCTTGCCCGCGATTTCCTGGATGTATTTTACCCCGGCCGACGTTTTCTTGTTCAGAACCTCAAGGTCAAATTCCGGGTGTGCGGCTTCGAACGCCGCTTCGATCGGGCCGGTCATCGAGTCCGGGAAAGACGTGATGACCGTGATTTTGCCGTCGGCCAAAGCGCCGCCCGCTGACAGCGCCGTTGCTGCGATGGATGAATAGAGTATTTTTTTCATGGTTGCCTCCCAATAGATATTTGCGCTCCTCCAGCGCATCTCCGAAAGGTCACAGCGCAGTGCAGAACCGTCAATTTTCCCGTGAAATCATCCATCTTGGCCGTTAATGGGGCAGTAATGACCCGCGCTTTGGGTTAATTCTGACCCGGTGAAAGCAGCCCGACGGCCTTCATCCGCAGATAAAGCCGTTTGCGGGGAATCGATAGAAGCTGTGCGGCCTCACCCTTGCGGCCTGCCGTTTCGCGCAGGGTATGTTCCAGCAGACTGCGTTCGAATTGTGCCATCGCGTCATCATATGACAGTTGCGCCCGAGACTCGCCCGATTTGGTCTGTTTCAAATCCACAGCCAGACCGATGATCATGCGCTCGGCCACGTTGCGCAATTCGCGGACATTGCCGGGCCAGTCGTGCTTTCCAAGCGGGTCCAACATATCTTTAGTGATCTTTGGCAAACGCTTCCCATATCGCTCGGCGGCTTCGCGAAGGAAGGTTTCCAGCAAAAGAAAGATGTCCTTGTTACGGTCGCGCAGCGCGGGCATCTCAAGCGTTGCGACATTGACCAGATACAGAAGTTCGTCGCTAAGGGCATTGGTGTCAGTCGGGTCGATCAGCGAACCTGTATAAGACAGAATCACGCGCGGGCGTTCGCGCCTTCTTAGATAATCGGCAAGGCGCGTTTGGGAAGTGATATCCAGCTTGTGCACCGCACGGATGTAGAGTGTGTCGGCGTCCTGTGCGATGGCGTCCAGTTCGGCCTGTATACCATCGGCGCGGACAGAGGCGCAGTTGATAATGTGAAACCCGCCTGAACCCTCGCCGAACTCGTGCAGCATCCGGGCAGCAAGCGATTTACCGGTGCCGGTTTCGCCAAACAGTGTTACTGTGATGGGCAGCGGGGCCAAATCAAGCAACGATTTGCGGCATTGTTTCATGACATGCGAGCGGCCGACCAATTGCCCTGCCAGCCCGCCCCGGCGTGTTATCCGCCTGCGAAGCCGCTTGTTCTCAATCACCAACTTGCGCGCGTTCAGCGTGCGTTTCATCATGCTGATCAGGAAATCGGGCTGCACCGGCTTCTCCAGAAAGTCATAAGCCCCTGCCTTGATCGCAGCGATGGCCAAGCGCACATCGCCGTGGCCTGTGATCATCACCACTGGGACGTCAGGTGCGGCTTGGCGCACGCGTCTCAGAACGTCGAACCCGTCCAGCCCGGCCATGCGGATATCGCACAGCACGACTCCGCCCCATTCAGGGTCAAGCAAATCAAGCATCGCCTGCCCGTCCGAGAAGGCGCGCGGCATCAACCCTTCTTCCTGCAAAAGTTCGCAGGTGGCCTCGCGGAAATCCTTGTCATCATCGACAACATAGATTTGGTGCGTATCATGTCGCATGTGCGTCCCCCCCTTTTGGCAAAGTCACCGTGGCCCGGGTGCCGACATCGGCGCGTGCGCCCAGTGAAAGCGTGCCGTTCATCCCGGTGATGATATTGAACGAGATCGACAAGCCCAAACCCAGCCCGGCACCGGGGTCTTTGGTGGTCACAAATGGATCGAACGCACGTTCCGGGGGCAGGTCGCCCAGCCCGATCCCCGTGTCGACGATAGAAAAGCTCAGATCATCCTTCCCTCCGTCCTCGTGCCGTATCAGAATGCTGCCGGGCTGTCCGGTCGCAGCGATGGCGTCGCAGGAGTTGGACAACAGATTGACGAGAACCTGTTCCAGCAGGATTGCGTCGGCGATCACCGTGGCATCCTCAAGGTCGGGGTCGATGCGAAACTTGATCTGGTGGTCTGCAATCTGAGCCGCCAGAAGCTCCTGAGCGCTTCGAATGACGCGGGCCAACGGTACGGTTTCGCGCTGGTATTCCGACCGTCGGGCAAACCGACGCAAATGTAAAATGATGCGTTCCATCCGTGTGACCAGCGCATCAATTGTTTCGGTTTGCGCTGTCAGCCGCGCCATATCGCCCTTTTCGGCTGCCATCTGCGCCAGTCGAAGCCGTTGTCGGATGGCGCCTAGGGGCTGATTCAGTTCGTGACTGATTCCGGCCGAAAGGTTCCCCAATGCGGCCATCTTGCCGACCTGCACAAGCTCGCTCTGAGTTTGGCGCAGCTTGGCGATGGCCTGATCACGTTCCGTAACCGAGTTCTGGAACGCCGTTACAGCCGATGCCAGTTGCGTGATTTCGTCGTTGCGGACAGGCAGGCCATCCAGCGCGGGGGTTTCACCATCGGCAATCTGACGCATGGCGGTGGTCAGCGTGACCATCGGCTGGATGATTGACGGCCGGACATAATAAAACAGGATCGCCAGACCACCACCCGCCGCCAGAACGGTCATCGCCAGCAATAACCGCAGCGTGACCGTCGCATTTGCCGAAAAATTCCGGCTGAGCGTCGTAATGTCGGCCCGTTGCGTTTCGGTTTGCACCAGCAGCTGGCGCTGCATCCGGGTCAACAGCGTTAGCACCGTGTCCAGTTCGGTCTGGATTGTGACGCGGGTCTGGTGCCACGCCTTGCGGTCCCGGACCACGCCGTTGGGTTGGGTCGTCATGCGGCCCAATGCCTCGGCTGCTTGACGCAGGAACAAATATTCGGCCTTGGCGGGCAGGGTGGTAACGCTGGCATTCACGCGCGCCAATGCGTCTGCCACCAGGTTTTCAAACTGTTCAAGCTGCGCGGCTGACTGGCTTGTCGCGATCTGGATGGCCAGCGTTGTCGCCGCCCCCGTGTCGTTTCCGATATTCGAGAACGTGGTTTGCAGTGCCAGCTCGTCCGTCAACATTTGTGCCATCTCGCGGCGGATGCCGGGATCGGCTTCGCGGGTCAGGCGGCGGGTCAGAACCTCGATGTTGAAAGCGAAATCGGCCATCACGGCGGCGGCTTCGTCCTGCACATCCGCGTTCAGCCAGCGCAATTGGTCAATTTTGAATGACAGATCGGCCTGTATTTTCTGGGCCTCGTCTACCTTACGAATGACTTTCGCCAAATGGTGTTGCAAGGCGTCCGCGTCCTGTCGGGTGATCGCTGTGTCGAAGCCGTCGTTGATGAAGTCGCTCAACTCGGCGACCGAGTTTCTCAGCATCGCCTCAAGCACCTCGGGCCGCTCGGCGCCGTCTGCCTGAATGCGATTGCTGAGCATCGCGAGGTCAGCCGTTTTTGCCGATAAGCGCGATGTCTGTGCCAGACGCGGCACCTGTGTTGTGCTAAGGTTCGTGACCACGCCCCGCGCACTGCCCAGCCAATAAAACGAGGCGCCAACCACGATCCAAGTCAACAGTATTGCTGCAACAACCATCAGAAACAACCGCGTCCAGATCTTGGGCGCGATGCGGTCCCAAAGGCGCCTCATCGGTCAGCCTGTTCTTCCAGCGCGCGCAAGGCGTGATCTGTTTGCTGCGTCACGTCCATGACCCGGTCGCGCCAATCCTGCACCAAATTGCGCCCAAGTGCGCCAACGCCTGTCAGCGTGGATGTGGCTACGCCATTTTGTGTTTGCTCGCTGGCCTTGATCGCTTCGTTCCCAGTGACAGGCACGCGGGTCAAAAGCGCCCTGATCGCGCGCAGATCACTGCCGTTATGCGTGTCGGCCAAGGCATGAAATCTGCGCCACAAATTGCGACGTTCGACCAGCATATCCGTGACCATGACATCAAACAACGTGTTCACCGCCCAATACCGATCTGACGACAGGCCCGCGTCATAATCCAGTCGGGCGCGGTCCAATGCCTCGACAATGCCGTCGGGAAGTTCGGGTGCGACATCGGACCTGACCGAGGCGTTATAAGGGATGCGCGATATCTCGGGGGCAACGAGCGTGCGCTGGCCCTTGGGCGACAGCAGCATGTGTACGAAGTCGCAGGCCGCGCTTGAAGCGCGGCCGCCCTTAAGGATACCGACCCGTGCTGCCGTCATCACGACCGGCCGCCCATAGCGGAAATCCAGCACACCGCGTTGCGATTGCGCCAAAAAATCAATGGTGAGTCCGATGTCGAACCGTTCGGTCTTCAGCCCGTCCGGCACGCCATAGCTGCGCGCCGTCAGGGTCGAGATGTTGCCCGCAAGCTCAAGGATATAAGCCCAGCCATCGTTCCACCCGCGCACCTGCAAGATTTGCTCAAGCATCATGTGTGTTGTGCCTGACCGGGTTGGGCGTGCCATTGCAATCTTGTCGCGATAGATCGGGCGCAGCAGATCGTCCCAATCCGCCGGCATGAACAGACTGCTGTCTACGCGCCGCGCCCAGCCGACCGAGGAAAGCGCGAAAGGTTCGACCGCGCGCGGGCCACCCTTGCCGCATACTGCCGGGTCAGCAAAGGCTGCATGGCGCGACAACAGCTCGAACGCTTCGGGGGACGAGGCCCAGAATACGTCGAAGCCGCGTGTGTTCCCCCGCAAGATTTCGTCAATTCCGGCAACGGTATTCTTGTTCAAAACGCGGATATCGGTCTGAGGCGCGGCTTGGTCCCACATCGCCACATATGGGGTCGAGAATTCCGGTGGGAACGAAGTCAACACCCGAAGCTCTTGTGCCGCCCCCATCCGGGGCAGCGTCAGGAAAAACAGGATCAAGGTAAGGCGAAGCAGGTGCATTCCGTAACTTTACGCAGCGCGCGGAAAAAAACAGCCCAAGATGTTGATGTTATACGATTGGGTCAATTTTGACACATAAGTGTATTTGCGACGGTGACAATCATGAACGGTAGCAAAGGGAATAAGCGCGGCGGGCTGTTGGGCCGGGCCTCAGCCCGTTTTGCCGCCATCGCCATCTTCAATATTCAAACGTTCGATCAGTTTTTGGCGCTTCATCAACGCCAGCTTGGTCTCTTTTGGCACAGTCGCGGCGACCGCGTTGATCAGGCATTCTGCCGCCGCAAAGAAACTGGTGATCGAGTTCGAGATGAAGCTGCTTTGATGTGACACAAATATCGCCGCGGTGGAATGTGCCACCAAGGGCGAACTGGCCCGGTCGGTGATCGCGATCACCGTCAGCCCCTGTTCGGCAGCAATCTGGGCGACATTGACCACTTGCTTTGAATAGGGCGCGACGCTGGCGACGATGCACACATCGCCGTGGCGCATTGCCGCAAGCTCCTCGGCAATGCCAAGACCGACTGCGTTCAGGAGGGACACGTCTGACCGGATCAACCGCAGGCCATAGGCCAGAAATGCGGCCAGTGATTGGAATTGCCGGATTCCAAAGACCGTGACCCGACCCGCCTTGGCGATCATGGTCGCGGCGCGGTTAAAGCTCTCGGGATCGAAGGTTTCCACGAACCGGTCGATATTGGCCTGATTTTCGTGGCACAGTTGGGCGGCGCGCTGTTTGGTCGTCTGATCGCCGCTGTCCAATGCGGTCTGGGCTTGTTTCAGATAAAACGCCCCCGGCTGTGCGGTGGATGTGGTGAACAGGGCTTTTTGGAACGCGCCGAAATTCTGGAACCCAAGGCCGCGTGCCAGCCGGGTGATGGTCGACGGGTTCGTGCCTACTCGTTTGGCCAGCGTCGTGATCGACAACAGGTCGGGACTGCCCTGCAGATCGAGGATCTGACCCAGCACGTTGCGGGCCTTCGTACCCAAGGCCACATCGGTATCGCCCCTTGTGATGTCGATCAGCAGGGACCGAATTTCCTCAAGTGACGCGGGGGCGTTGTCAGACCCGCGAACTTTCGCTTTGATAGGCTGTTCCGCCTTGTTTTTCGCCATAAACCCTCCAATCAATGCCGGAGTTAGAAACCGTGAATACGCAGGTGGCAAGAGTGTTTTCGTGGTCGGGGTCAGCCGGGTCGTCGCGCCGAATGGGCAGGCCGGTCGGTGCCTCGTCACGCAGGATGTCCAACGCGCTGGACTCGGACTGTATAACAAGCTGGTCGGCCCGCTGTTGCCGGTCGTGCGATGACCCGGTAACGATCTGGTCCGGGGCATCCAGATGCAGGGCGTGATTGGCATGGGCGGCCCGCTGGGTAATCTGCCGGACCACAGATTGGCCGCCGCCGTATTCGACACTCAGCAGCCGTGGATCACCGACCTGCGCCAGCGACATGTGGAACCCGCCGCTTTGCGCGTCTGACAGGATGCGAATGGACTCGTCCAAAGTTGCGCAACCCAACACAGCCCGCCCCAACACCATACGCGGAATGTCCGGGGCGATGCCGGTCAGCCGCAAGTTGTTTACCGCCTGACAGAGACCAGCGTCGTTCCAGCCAAACGTGTGGCCGGGCAACGAGCCGGGATAGCAGAATGCTCGAAACCCCAAGCCAAGCTCGGGCCGGGCGTCCAGAATGAAGCACGACCCCCGAAAGAAGGGCAATCCGTCTTCGTTATGTGCGATTCCGATGTTTGGGCCGGGTTGTTGGATGGTCGTGCAGCCATCGGGTGCCGAGGCTAGGATGTCCCCCCGACAGTTCCAAGCAAACACATCCCGCTGCGGCAGCTGCAGCCCCTCGGCAATGCCGCAAAGCTCGTCCCAGATGTGCGGGAAGCGGGATCTGGTATGTAGCATCAGCCGCTCTATCGTGGTGTCGTGGCGAGGGTGGGTGACAGTTGCCCAGATTTTGGACGGCACAAGATGCCGATGCACCGCGTCCCGCCCCTGTGCGCCCATGGCCTGCCCGATCTGAAACGCGGCGCCGTGGGTGGTCAGCCAGCCGATTGGATTCGGTTCATTCGACATGGCTTAAAAAATCCTTCATCCGCGGGTTGGGAGGGTTGTCGATCACATCGCGCGGATTGCCATCGACGGCGATTTTGCCATGTTCCATGAAGATCAGGCGCGTGCCGACCTGTTTGGCAAAGCTCATCTCGTGGGTGACGACAACCATGGTCATGCCTTCCTTGGCAAGTTGCAGCATGACGTTCAGAACCTCTTGCTTCAATTCCGGGTCCAGCGCCGAGGTGGGTTCGTCAAACAACATGACCTTGGGCTTTACAGCGAGTGCACGGGCGATGGCGACGCGTTGCTGCTGCCCGCCTGACAGTTCAGACGGATAATGCCCGCCCTTGTCCGACAGGCCGACCTTGGCCAACATATCCTCCGCTTGACGCATGGCTTCGGCCTTGGCGACGCCACGCACTTTACGCGGCCCCAAAGCCACGTTTTGCAGCGCGGTCATCTGTGGAAACAGGTTGAATTGCTGGAAGACCATGCCGGCCTCTTGCCGGATCTCGCGCAATTGTCGATTACCGCCCTTCACCGATAAGCCATCCACGATCAGATCGCCGCCCGAGATGGTTTCAAGCCCGTTGATGCAGCGCAGCAAGGTCGATTTGCCTGACCCCGAAGGCCCAACAAGCACCACGACTTCGCCTTGATCAATGGACAGATCCACATCCTGCAAGACAGTCAGTTCCCCAAACTTTTTCAGGGTTTTACGAAATTCGATAAAGCTCATAGGATCCTCATCCGCTTTTCAATAAACCGAAGGGCGATGGTCATGGTCCCGGTCAGGATCAGATAGCAGATCGCGACGGCGGTCCAGATTTCGACCGCGCGGAAGTTGGCGGCCATGATCTCCTGACCGGTGCGCGTCAGTTCTCCGACCCCGATGACGATAAAAAGGGACGTGTCTTTCAAACTGACAATAAACTGGTTGCCCAGCGGCGGGATCAGGCGGCGAAAGGCCAGAGGCCCAACAATATAGACCAGAACCTTCCAATGCGGCATCCCGATGGCCAGCCCGGCCTCGGTCAACCCTTTCGAAATGGACAGGAACGCACCACGCACGATTTCCGCGATATAAGCGCCCGCGTTCACCATGATCGCAAGGATCGCCGCTGACATCGGGTCGATGCGGATATTGGCCAGAACCGGCAACGCGAAATAAAGGAACATCACCTGCACGACGATCGGTGTGCCGCGGATCAGTTCGATATAGGTGAACGCGATGGCGTTGATGATCTTGCCGCCATAGGCGCGCATCAATCCGGCGATCAGCCCGATGATGATGCCGCCGATCAGGCCAAGAACGGTGATATAGATAGTGACTTTCGCACCTTCGATAAGCTGCGGGATAAAGCCGGGTATGATGGACCAGTCAACTTGCATGGGATCTCCGATAAATGGGCCCGTGCCGATCAGGCACGGGCTTGAGGGCTAACGCTTATTCGGCAGGTTTCGTGCCGAACCATTTCTCGTAGATCGCGTCATAACGGCCGTCTTCTTTCATCGCGGCCAAGGCGGCGTTCACGTCTTCGACAAGCGCGCTGCCTTTAGGAAAGCCGATGCCGTATTGGTGCGCCTGCATCTGGGCACCCACGGATTTGACCTCGCCATTGCCGGCATTTGCGATGTAGTACAGGACGTTGGGCGTATCGTGCATGGCGGCGTCGACGCGGCCTGTGCGCAGTTCAAGATAGGCGTTGTCGATGTTGGGGAACAGGCGAACCTCGGTATCCTTGAAGTTATCGGCGGCGTAATCGGCGGCGGATGTGCCAGTTTTCAGAGCAATGGATTTCCCTGCCAGATCAGCTTCGCCAGTGATGTCGCTGTCGGTCGGTACCATCAGCAGGAAGCCGCTGTCATAATAGCCGTCCGAGAAGTCGATGACCTCTTTCCGGCTGTCCTTGATGGTGATGCCAGCCAACGCCACATCGACCTGACCGGTTTGCAGTGCCGGAATGATCCCGTTGAAATCCATCGGGCGTAGTTCATAGCTGACGCCCATTTCGGTGGCGATGGCGTCCCACATATCAATATCAAAGCCGACATAGGTGTCGCCTTCTTTGAATTCAAACGGCACGAACGCGGTGTCTGTAGCGACGATTAGATCGTCAGCGATTGCGGTTGTGGCTGTCAGGGCAAAGGCCGCTGCAGCAACAATTTTTTTAAGCGGTTTCATGTGATCTCCCTTTATTTATCCGGACATCATGTCCTTGCGCAATTAGGCTGCAAATTTATTTGCATGTAAAGAAAAAGTGCAAATATAATTGCTAAAGTGCGGAGCGTGTGGTCGGCGAACGGATTAAGCAATTCATACCGCTGGCAAAAATGGGGCGAACGTTTCGGCGTCTGGGTCGCGTGGAACTTGGATAGGCGTTGCTGGCACGCCGCCCAACGTCCGAATCATGCATCAAACCGCCACCACTTGCCCAGCAAGGCGAAATCGCGCCGAACTTGCTGTCCGTTTACCAAATGGAACGAACCCGGCGCGTGGACGTTGTAGGAATTAAAGCAAACTAGACCCTGATGAATTGGAGATGCCGATATGCGCCAGTCCTGGAAATCCTCAACCGCCCTGATCGCGACCATATCGCTGGCCTTTCCAGCACCGATGGTTGCGCAAACAAACCAAGCGGCGGTTCCCGAATTCTTGTGCTTTGATGGCAGCGATCTTCCTTGTGCCGATGGGGTCAAGAAGGTGCCGACAGCCCAGATGATTTGTGAAGACGGCGCGCCTTTGCCCTGTGCTGATGGCGTGTTCGCGGTGCCGAAAACCGCGATGGTGTGCGAAAACGGCGAGAGTCTTCCATGCGGCGAGGGGGTCGCGGCCACCCTGCGCCCTGAGATGGCCGAGCAATTGCAAGCGATGCGCCAGAACGCAGCGGCTGCGGCGAGCGCCGAGGACGTCGCCGAGGAACAGCCCGAGGTGGAAGAAGCGCCGCAAGACTCCGCCCAGACTCCGCCCGTCGAGGCTGAGGCTGAGGCACAGGCCGAAGGTGCCGCCAGCGACACTCCCGACGCTGCGCCCACAGAAGAACCTCCGGCTGAACCGGCAGAGGCTCCGGCGGAAGCGCCTGTCCAGCAGCCCGAAGAAGCCCTCGAAGAAACACCAGCGGAAGCGCCTGACGAGCAGCCCGCGGAAGTTCCGGAAGAGCAGCCTGCGGAAACCCCGGAAGAGGCACCGACGGAAGTGCCGAACGAGGCTCCGAGCGAAGCCCCTGCAGGAGCACCCGCCGAGGTGCCGGAAGAAACTCCTGCCGAGGCTCCAGCAGACGTTCCCACTGAAGCGCCGACCGAAGCACCCGCCGAGACACAGACCGAGGTTCCGGCAGAACCGCAGCCCGTGCCGGCCGATCCCGTGACGCCGTCTGAAAGTGAAAGCGATCAAACCGAGGGTGCCGAGGTCCCGGCTGACGAGGCATTTGTTGAAGAAGAACAATCTGCGGCCCCTGCGGAAACGCCGGCACCCGCGCCGGCACCGACAGACGTGACGCCTGAAGATGCGACCACCGAAGACGAAGCCGCGCTGGCAGAGGCTTTGGAAAAGGCAGGTGATGAAACGCAGGGCGCCGCGGAAGGCGAAGCCGAGCAAGCCGAGGCCCCCGTCCCGGACCTGCCCGTCCAGCCCGAAGCCGAAAGCGGCGAAGCGCCCGCTACTGCCGCAGCGGATGCACCCGCTGACGGCGATGCGGTTGCCGAAATCACAGAAGAGGTGGTGACGGAAGAAACCGCGCGCTCGTCCGATGAAGATTTTGCCAACAAGGTCGGCGAAACCGCGACACCTGCGGACTCGAAAAAAGCCAAGCCAGAAGCCGCTGCGAAAGACAAGGGCGGCCTGTCGAAAGGCGAAACGGCCATGCTGCTGGGCTTGGGCGCAGTCGCTGTGGGCGCCATTCTGTCCAACAATCGCGAGGTGGCGTTGAACTCGGGCGACAGGGTGGTCGTGACGCGCGACGATGGCAGCTTTGAGGTCATCAAAGACGACAATGCGCTGCTGCGTCAGCCCGGATCGAAACTGCGCACGGAAACCTTCGGCGACGGATCGACCCGCACCACGATCACGCGCGAGGACGGGTCGCAAATCGTGACCATCCGTGATGCTGAATACCGTGTGCTGCGTCGCGTGCATGTGGCTAAGGATGGCACGCAAACCTATCTGATCGACGATACAGTCGATGTGGAACCGGTGGATGTAGCATCGTTGCCTGCCCCCGCCCCGCGACCTGATCTGTCCGCTGATGCGGATGAAGAGGCGTTGCGCAAAGCCTTGGCACAGGAAGCCGCCTTTGAACGTCGCTTCAGCTTGGCCCAGATCCGCAACATCGCCGAAGTGCGCGCCCTTGTGCCGGTGATCGACCTTGACGCGATCACGTTTGAAACCGGGTCAGCGGCGATCCGGCCTGATCAGGCCAAGTCGCTGTCGCGGTTGGGCAAGCTTATTCAAAGGTATGTCGAAGAGGACCGGAACGAGGTGTTCCTGATTGAAGGTCACACCGACGCCGTAGGCTCGGCCGCGTATAACCTTGCGCTGTCTGATCGCCGTGCGGAATCAGTTGCGCTGGCCCTGACGGAATATTTTGATGTGCCGCCGGAAAACCTTGTTGTTCAGGGCTACGGCGAGGGCTTCCTGAAGGTTCAGACCGAAGGTGACGAACGCGCCAACCGTCGCGCCAGCGTGCGCCGGATCACGCAACTGCTTCGGCAGGCTGCGAACTAAACCCGGGACGATATTGTAAAGAGCGACCGGCGAGGCATCCCTTGTCGGTCTTTTTTGTGTTTCAGATCTACTGAAGAAACGATAGATCGGCGAACGAGCCGATGGCGCTGGCAAGGATTGGCGAGACAATCGCCAGAATAGATTTGAACGCGTCCAGACTGTCGATGCGGTTGATGTTGAACCCCTCTAGCTCGGTGCCAAGGTCAGCCTGTCCAACGCGGCTGGCGGCCCGTTTGAAACGCTCGATTCTGACTTTCAGGATCAGGCTGACCGGCATGTAGTAGGACAAGATCAGGACTGAATAGGTCACGCCGCGAAACATTGACAAGGCGTTGATGACCCCCGAATGCGCAGCGCGCACCTGGTCATCCACAATCATGGCGTTCGGCCATGACATCCACGACAAGACCAGCACCATGCCAGTCGTCAACAGCACGCCCGAGCAGTAAAGATAGCGCTGTGCAGTCTCTTGCGCCGTCTGCAAGGCGTGGGCTTCGGATATCAGCCCGTCCTGCGTGGTCAGATCGGCCTTTGGTGGGCGCGCCAAGCACAAGACCATCCCTGCAATAATGGCCGCCGCCGACAGCGAGGTCAGGATATTCACATGGTTCAAAAGGTATTTCATCGCAAAGAACGCCCCCTGACCCGCGCAAGCCTCGGCCAAGGCCCCGCCCGGTGCGCATCCCGGTAACTTTCCGATGCCAAGCGCGGTGCGAAACAGGTTGTCGCCCAGAAGATAGTGGGATTCAAAACCGGCCGGCATCCAGTCCGGTTCGAATGTCGAAAAACTGAGCGAGACCGCAATCACCACGACAATCCCGACCAGCGTATACCCGATCGAGCGCAGCGTGTGGCGGGCGCAAAGCTCGACCACAAAGATGCCGGTCAGGGTGATGGTCACGGCGGCAAAGAAGAAAAGGGCCGCAAGAAACTTGTACCGTGCGCCCAATTCGACCAGCGGCGACACTTGGTTCAGCGTGATGTCGGGGACCACGACCGCCGTGTCGCCGAACGTGCCCAGCAGATATTCAGACGCGATCAGGACGGCGACCGGCAGCAGCAGAATTAACAAATGCTTGGGCGCGATCTGCAGCCGACCCAGAGGTGGCTGCAGAGCTTGGAGATCACCGGGGCGCGTCATCCGATGTCGATATCCGCAATCAGGGTTTTGCGCGTGTCCGACAGCTTGTCGCGAATGATCTCGCGCACATCGGCATAGATCGTCGGGCTAAGGGCCACTTTTTGCGCCGACAGCCAATAATCCAGTTCGTTCTTGCCCCAGGACACGAACAGGATGTTCTGCTTCTTGTCCTTGAAGCTGAAGTTGAACGCGCCAAGCGCCATCGAGATCACGTCGCCAGATGCCTCGGCGCTGCCGATCTGGAAATTGCCGCCGGTGGAGGACGAGGTTTCAAAGTCGAACAGCTTGATCTTGCCGTCATCCGCCGCAAGCCCGCGCAACGCTTCCATCGCGCTTTCGACGATCTTGAACTGGTTGCCGGTGGCGACCTGCGCCAGCGTGGCCAGAACCACCTTGTCGAAACTGCCATTGCCTTTCATCTTCTGGCTGGCCTCGAATGGGGCGGCCTCGCGCGACCAGCCCATCAGGCTGAGCATGTCCATATAGGTTGCTTGCCATAGTTCGCGTTCCTTGATCGGATCGGCCTTGGCGTCCGCGGCGCGCTGGGCAAACAGTGTTGACAGAAGCACGTCTTCTTTCTGGCTTGGCGTCAGGTTTTCAACGAAGGAAATCACGCTGGATGCGCTGACGGCGGCTTGTAGCGATTGCTGATGCGCCGCGTTTTCCGAGGTCGGGTCGAAATCGTCGCCCGACCGGCTGACCGGGTCAGCAAAGGCCGAACCACGGGATTTAGCACCCGGCGCGGATCTGGGCTTCGCCAGAATGGTCGAGATCAGCACCGCAATACGCTCCGCCAAATCGCGCGGCTCGCGTTTGTTCAAAGGCGATGAGCCTGACAGCTTGTCATCGCGAAACGCGGGCGGCCATGTGGCGTTGATGCCGCGCGTGTCGATATGGGTGAAGCTGTTATAACGGCCAATTCCGCCGGTAAAGAACCCTTCCTTGTCGCGCAGCCAACGCAGGGCGCGTGCGGCTTCGGGGGCGGGCATCCCAGATACCTTGAAATCCAGCGCGCAGAATTTCATGTGCTGGCTTTGTTTTGCCCCACCGATACAGGCGTTATAGGTCGGCCCGCGATAGGCGTTGGTGATGGCGATGGGTTTGCCGATCCGATCGCGGAAATGGTCCAGCGCCTGCGCGGTCTTGGCGATATTCGTCCAAAGGCTGCGCGGCGGATAGGTGTTCTTGCCCTGACATTTCCCGCCGGGGGTGGAGTGCCCGCCGCCAAGTATCAGGAACTCGTCCGTGCTGAAGTTCCGCAGCCCGAGCGAGCGGATGAACCCATCAAAATCTGCGTAGTCCGCCCATTCCAGCGCTGCTGTGGCGCTGCGAAACCCGGCACCGCGGGCCTTGGCGGACAGGATCGCTTCGACCTCGGCATCGGGAAGAAGATCGTTTTCTTCGCCTTCATCCTCGTCCTCTTGGGCTGGAGCCATTGGCGCCGCGCGCGATTTTGGCGTGTCGCCAAACATGCCGGTCGGCATGCCAACGGGTTGTAACGTGAAGGGCCGATCCAGAACAAAATTCGGTTCTTTCAACAAGCGTTCAAACAGCTGCGGAGTTTGGCTGTCGCTGTCGATCTCGGCGTCGATGGCGGCGCGGAAGGCGCGGTAGTCGCCGGTGAACCGCCCGCCGTCCCAGACTTTCAGAAGCGCGCCGGTGAAGGCCCCGTTTTGCGGGCCGTCCATCGCGTATTGCGTGTCCTTGCACGCCCCAAGGTTCAGGACAGACGCCTGAATGGGACTGCTGAGCGGCGCGGTCATCACGCTCTCTTTCATCGCGCTATATGACCTTGACGCTGTCCGATAGGCGGCTTCGTTGGCCCGCCAGACGCGTTCTTCGACATAAAGAGGCATCGCCCGGATGCGCGGGTCTTGCGGCATGGCGCGGCCAAAGAGCTCGGTCGGGGCGGTCGGTCCGAACCGCGCCATCGAGCCCGAATGGCAGGTGTCTGGCATGATCAGGACGCGGACCCCATCGCGGAACAGGGTCCAGAGCATGTAAAGCTCGTCATCTGCAATCTGGAAATCATACAGACACAGCGTTTCGTCCATCCGCTGGCTGTCGTCGTCATGGTCTTCGTCTTGATTGAAATCAGGCACCCGACCGCCATGGCCCGACACGGTGAACAGGAACATATCACCCGGCGACAGGTCTTTTGCCGCACGCTCGATCTGGTCGACGACGTTCTGGCGGGTGGCGTCGCTTGTCAGCAGAAGTTCGGGCTGGAATCCCTCGGCTGTGGCGATGTCTTGCATGGCAAGGGCGTCCGCCTCGCACGCCGTCAGTTGACCGTCCCACCCGTCATAATGGTTGGGGTCGACGGTGTTCACACCCACATGCAGAGACATGCCCTTGGCCCGTCCACCAGCGATGACCGGCGGGGTCTGAAGGGCGCGCGACAATTCGGTTGCGGACCCGAAGGGGCCACCGATGACCACCGGCGGGCCGCTGCGGGCATTGGCGATGCGGTTGATTTCGCGACGGAATTTCTGCGCGACATCGCCATAGCCGGCGCCTGTCGGGTGCAGCCCGTCGAACCAACGGTGATTGCCCACCACGCCCCGGCAGTCGATATAGGTCACATGCGGCATGGAGCGCGCAAGGCGGCGCAGGCGGCGGTTGAACTGGTCCATCATCTCGGCCGCGATGGCCATTTGCAGCCCGCGGTCGCGAATGCCGCGGGACTCCATCGGTTTGCCCAGCCACTTGTCCTTGTTGGGCACGGGGTAATCATAGCCGTGGCACAGAATGCTGACATGGGGAAGCACTTGGTGAACCTGCCGAAACATTCGCCCGTAATGCCCAAGCGCGTCGTCCAGAAGCGCCTGAAAGGACGGGAGCAGATAGTCGGCGGGGGCAAGGTCTGGGTCGAAAGCCTCAAGATGGGCGGCCAAGGCGCCACCGGCGACCAGATCGTTGCCGCCACCCGAGAGCAACAGGATTTCCGCGCCCGTATCTTGCAAGGCGCCGATATATTCCTGCTTGTCGGCCATCCGCTTCAACAGATCGCCCGCCGCGCCGAGGGAATAGATCGCATAGCTGTGCATCAGGTGGTCGATCGTGTCGCGCAGGCGGATGGGATACTGAAACCAACTGTCGCCTTCGGACACAATGATCGGGCCGTCATACCCCCGCGCCAGCTTTTGGTAAAACACGTTTCTTCGGCTCATTCGTGCAAACCAGTTGGCGCCATTCATCGCGGCTGCTGATCGGTGGGCGGCATTGGCCCCGCGCGGGATTTGTACTGTCGCCGGGTTCAGTTTGAAACGCGGCGAAAAGGGGCCGGACCTGTCTTCGTCCAGGATGAAATACTCTGAGAACGCGGTATCATCGGCGTCCAGGTCCGCCATTTTCGACATCAGTTGCTCTACTGTGATCTTGGTCAATGTATCTCTCCTTTGTGGTGTCTAGCGTTACGTTTTCTGAAATCCTCTGATGCTATCGAATATGCTGTTGGTGATGGTTGGGTCGTCGTTCAGGGCGGTCTGGGGGACGCGGTCCAGATCGTGCTTCTGTGCCGCGATACGGTTCAGCTGAAATACCGCGCCCCGCACCGGGGATGCGCGGTCGTCCGCGACGTTCGACATGCCCAGAAACGGGCGGGGCCGCAGAAGATAGGGGGCCGAGGTGTCATCGGCGTCTTGCGGCAATGGGTATCGATCCTCGAACGCGCGGGACACAAGATGCAGGATGGACTTCCCATAGGCACCGAAATTCACGCGCTCTTCAAGCTTCGGTGTTGGGACGTAGATGCGCGCGCGCGGCGGTGTCTCGTAAGTCAGATATTCCTGCACTACGGGGCTGCGCGAGGTGCTTTTGCGTTTACGTTTGCCCGTCGCCGGTCCGTTCATGTTCTGGATCAGCGGGATAAGCCGCTTCTTCGCGCGCGGCATTCCAATGGCCGGGTGGATCAGGTGCAGCGTGTCGAAGCGGTCCAAACCGCCAGGGCTCAGCATGGCCGGGTCGAAACAGCGCATGTCGTGTTCCAGCAGGGACAATATCTCGTGCACCACCAAGGCGCCTGCGCCCTCCGCGACGATGTGCAACTCGCCCCCGGTCTGCTTCTTCAGGTCCAAGAGGTCCATCAGAAGACTGCCGACAAAGCCGGTCTTGATCTGGGTCTGGTCCTCTGCCTCGAAATCTTCATAGGGCAGCTCTTCGGTGCCCCTGAGTGCGCGGCGCGCGCCCAGCTCGATGTCGCGCCAGAAGGCACGCCCGACACCGCGCACGCGGTCTTCGATCAGTTCGTCCAGATGGGCGGCGTTTTCGCCAGCTTGCTCTTCGCAACTGTCAAACAGGCTTTGCAGCACCTCAAGCGACTTTTCGACAAAGCTGTTGCACCAGAAAACCGTGTAAGGGTAAAGGCCCAGATCCTTGATCATGTTCTTGCGCCCGACCGCGTCTGCAAAGGCGGGTTTGATCCCTTCGAGGCTTCCGGGGATCCACAGCAATACGCCGCGATAGCGGTTGTCGGCATTGCCCGGCTTTGCCTTTGGGTCCAGACGTTCGGACAGGTAGTTGCGGGTGCGCGTCCAGCCATCCTTGAACGACGGATACGAGCCTGTTGCCACATGATATCCATCGTCCAGGTGCATATAGTGGCCCACAAGCTCGAAACAGGGGGTCGAGCCGGACTGGATCGGGCCAGTATCCCCCTTGGTGCCTTTTTCGCCGACCGATGCCCCGAACGCTGATGGCGCGAACACTCCAAGGCGCAAGACCCAACTGTCCACCACGTTCTGCGCCCAATCGGCATAGGGCCAAAGTGCGATCCCAGCTTGCCCCTGATAGCCGCCCCAGTCCGGCCCCCATGAGTTCAGGACATGGAACCCATTTTCATCATAGCCCGTTATGACAAAGGCATGAGTGCCCATCTTGCCCTGCGCAGGCGGCCAAGTGATCACCCCGTTGTTGTCCGGCGTAGCGGCCAACCAGCCGTCATGCACATTCGCGGTGGTCAGGATCGCCTCGGCATCGTTCAATGCGGCGTGAAAATGATTGAGGATCGAGGCCAGCCGGAAATACGCCCCCAGCCCGATTTCCCGCGCCTTCTTGGCTTGGTTGACCGTGGTGAACCTGCGTCCCTTGTCCGGCCCGTCCTTGGCATAACATTCGCTTTGCCACCGTCCGTCATCGGCGGCGGGTTCGCCAAACGGCCAATCGCGGCACACGCCGTGGTGATAAAAGCCCTTGATTGCGGATCTCAGCGTCAGGATACCTTCTTCGGCCAGAACCTCGCCGTTTTCCAGTTCGGGATAGCGGTCATGGAAGGACGCCATCCGATACAGCATATCCGCGCTGACGATGTCCTCCTGCACCTTGGAAAGATCAGGTTCGGGCAGATCGCTTACACTGGGTGTGCGGCGCAGATGTTGCAAGTGACGCTGGATGTCGATCAGGTTGGCCAGCGCAAAGCCGACGCAGCGCCCGCTGCTGCCCTGATTGCGCGCGCCGAAGATCGGCACCTGCAACCCGGTTGCCGGGTCACGCGCCAGCAGGTTCGGGTTCAGCGATACCGTATCGCGCAACACGGTCAGGTTGGGGACGTAATCCTGATCGCGCAAGTCCACCCAATCGGCGCGAACGCCGGCAGTGTTGATCAATGAGCGCGTAAAACCGGCCATCGTGACAACCGCCAATCAGAAAACTCAGGTGTTAGAAATAAACAATACCAGAAAATAATATGGATTGTTTATACCAGAAAATTGCTGACGCTCAAAATAAGGCAGCGGGATCTCGTATAAAGCAAGCGTGTTCAGTGAGTTGGTTGGTGGGCTTGGCGCATCTGCGACAGCTCGCGTCTATACCAACCGGGCAACAACAGGACCATATTGGGGCTGGCCACCAACGGGCCTATGAGGGAATGATCCGGCAAAGCGCGGCCATTCTGACGACATGATTATACTGCGGCATTGTCGAAGGCATAAAAGCGCCTCGCGGTGCTGCGCGGGTCAGTTCATCTTGGCCGAAATGGCGTCACGCACCGCTTTCACCCTTTCGGCATTGTCCTTTGCCACGCGTCCATCCGCATGAACCCGCGCGTTTTCAAACCCGACCCGGCATTTGGCGCCTTTGCTTGCGGCATAGACCAGCGAAGCGGTTTCGTTTTGCCCGAAGGCACAAACCGCCCAGTCGGGCGACAGCCCCGCAGCGCCCATCCAGTCAAGGAAATCATCCAGATCGTGGGGGTCCGAGTTCTGATCCGCCGCATAGCGCCCCAGCACGAACAAGAGCTGCAGGTCGGGGGCGGTCAGCAGTCCATCGGGCAGGGTGCGCGCCAGCAGCTCGCCATCCTCGCGGTCATACAGGATATGCTGGATGGCGATGCCGCGCGCGGCGCAGTCCTCATAAAAGGCGCGGGTCACATCTTCGGGGTCGCGGCACAGTTCGCGGACCGACGCCGACACCATCGACGCGCCTGAATTCAGCGCGACCTGGCGTTGGTGCGGTGGCTCGTATTTGCCGACCGCCTCGGTGGTGATCTGCACGGCTATGGCGGGCAGTTGGGTGGTCAGTTCCTCGACCGCTTCGCGGTAGGCGCCGGCGTCCAGCAGGTGACCGCCTTCGCGGTCGCGCAGATGCAGGTGCAAGCCATCGGCGCCAGCGTCGTGGCAATCGCGCGTCGTGGCGATGATTTCGGGCAGGGTCATCGGCAGGGCCGGGTGATCGGCCTTGGTCAACCGCGCGCCGTTGGGGGCGACCATAAGGGCGGGCAGGCCGGTCACAGCACTTGCCCCAGCGACGTGGACAGCTTTTCCACCAACTCGTCAATCTGTGCGTCGGTGATGATGAAGGGCGGAGCAATCAGGATGTGATCGCCATGCCGCCCGTCAATCGTGCCGCCCATCGGGTAACAGATCAGCCCGTTGGCGAAGGCCTGTTTCTTCAGCTTCGCGGCGATGGCCTTTTCGGGTGCGAAGGGCGACTTCGTCTCGCGATCTTCGACGATTTCAAGCCCCCGGAACATGCCGCGCCCGCGGATGTCGCCGATATTGGGATGTTGGCCGAACTCGGCGGTCAGCGCCTCCATGAGCTTTTCGCCCATCTGGGCCGAACGCGTGGTCAGCCCTCCATCGGTCAGCTTGCGCACCACCGCGTCAGCGGCCGCACAGGCAACCGGGTGGCCGATATAGGTGTGACCGTGCTGAAAAAAGCCGCTGCCGGTCTCGATCGCCTCGTAGATCTTGCCCGAACACAGCATCGCGCCGATGGGCTGATAGCCTGCGCCCAACCCCTTGGCGATGGTGATCATGTCTGGGGCGATGCCGTCCTGTTCGCAGGCAAATAAGGTGCCGGTGCGACCCATGCCGCACATGACCTCGTCCAAGATCAGCAGAATGCCGTATTGATCGCAAATCTCGCGAATGCGTTTGAAATAGCCGGGCACGGCGGGCACGGCGCCTGCGGTTGCGCCCACGACAGGTTCGGCAAGGAAGCCGATGACGTTCTCCGGGCCTTGGCGCAGCAATTCGGCCTCAAGCTCGTTGGCGGCGCGCTGGCCGTATTCTTCTTGAGTCTCATCATCGTGCCGGTGGCGGTATTCATAGCATGGCGAGATATGCGAGGCCGACACCATCACTGGCGAAAACGGCTCGCGCCGCCATTCGTTGCCACCGGTGCCAAGCGCGCCCAGCGTATTGCCGTGATAACTTTGCCGACGCGAGATGAACCGGGTGCGCTGCGGCTGGCCGATCTCGATCATGTATTGCCGCGCGAGTTTCAGCGCGCTTTCAACGGCTTCCGACCCGCCCGAGACGAAATAAACCCGCTCGATCCCCTCGGGCGCGTGAGCGATCAGGCGATCAGCCAGCGATTCTGCAGGGGCCGAGGATAGGAACCCGGTATGGGCGAAGGCCAGTTGATCGACCTGAGTCTTGATCGCCTGCGTCACGTCCGGGTCGGAATGACCCAGACAGGAAACGGCCGCACCGCCGGACCCGTCAAGGTACTGTTTTCCTTCTGAATCAGTTATATAAATACCATCGCCCTTGATGGCGACGGGGGGAATGACCTTGGTGTGTCTGGGGAATACGTGTGACATGGTGCCCTCTCAATCCTTTCGACACTGAAACAAATAAAACGATGATTGACAATCTCTGAAACAAAGAGAACACTAATTTTTGTCCAATAAGGGGGGACATCTTGAATAAAAGCTTCGATCAGAGGCTTGCATCGGCCTACGCCGACCTAAGCGTTGCGCTGCGCAGCGCCGCCGACGTTCTGGTGGCGGACCCATTGGATGTGGTGACGCGGCCCTTGCGCAAAGTGGCGCGCAATAGCGGGGTGTCGCCGGCGTCGTTCTCGCGACTTGCGAAGGCGCTGGGCTATGCGGATTTCGAAGAATTGCGCGAAGAAATGCGCGCCGAGATTGACCGCCGCGTGAACAATTTCGCTGCCCGCGCTGGTCAGCTTCAGAAGCAGCATGGCGACGGCACTGATCGCTTTATCGACAAGCATTTTACGGCTTGTCAGTCCAATCTCAGCCGCGCTGTTGCCTCGCTGAATGAAAAAGACCTTGATCGCAGCGTCGAGGTGTTGGTGAATGCACGTAAGGTTTTGTTGTTGGGTGCGCTGGGGTCGACGGGTATCGTGGAATATATGTCATATATGGCCAATTTCTGCTCGGATAACTGGTTTCTGGCGAATCGAATGGGCGCATCTTTGGGGGGTGCGCTGTCGGGAATGGGGGAGGATGACGCGTTTTTGATCGTGACCAAGCCACCTTTTGCCTCGAACGTGATCAAGGCGGCGAAACTGGCCCATCAGATGGGGGTGAATGTAATTGTCATCACCGACACCCATGCCTGCCCTGCGCTGGAATATGCGACCATCAGCTTCGTGGTTACCGCCGACAGCGCGAATTTCTATTCATCCTACGTGACAACCCTGTTCCTGATCGAAACGATCATTGGAATGGTTGTCGCGCGCTCGGGTGCAGTGGCACAAGAGCGTATTGCAGAAGTCGAACTGCGCAATCGGCAACTGGCCGAAGTGTGGTGCGAGTAACATCAACACATCAAAACAAGGGAGTATAATGATGTTGAACAACTTCAAAATGGCATTCGTGGGGGTCGCGGCAACCGCGATGATGGCCCCGGCCGCAATGGCCGAGGAGTTTATCACGATCGGCACCGGCGGTGTGACCGGAGTGTATTACCCCACTGGTGGCGCGATTTGCCGCTTGGTGAACAAGGGCCGCAAGGACCACGGAGTGCGCTGTTCGGTCGAATCGACCGGTGGCTCGGTCTATAACATCAACACCATCCGCGAAGGCGAGCTGGAGTTTGGTGTGGCCCAGTCTGACTGGCAGTATCACGCATATAATGGGTCTTCGCGTTTCGAAGATGACGGCCCCTTCGAAGGTCTGCGCGCCGTTTTCTCGGTGCACCCTGAACCCTTTACGGTCGTGGCCCGCGCGGACAGCAACATCAAGACGTTCGAAGACCTGAAGGGCAAGCGCGTCAACATCGGCAACCCCGGTTCGGGCCAGCGCGGCACCATTGAAGTCTTGTTGGATGCAATGGGCTGGACCACCGACGATTTCTCGCTCGCGACCGAACTGAAAGCCGCCGAGCAGTCGGCAGCGCTGTGTGACAACCAGATCGACGCGATGGTTTACACCGTCGGCCACCCTTCGGGGTCGATCCAGGAAGCCACCACTGCTTGTGATTCCGTGCTGGTGGAAGTTGCCGGCGATGTCGTGAACAAGCTGGTCGAAGACAATTCGTTCTACCGCATCGCGACCATTCCCGGCGGCATGTATCGCGGCAACGACGAAGACACCCAGACCTTCGGTGTGGGCGCAACTTTCGTCAGCTCGGACAAGGTGTCGGATGAGGCCGTCTATGCCGTTGTCTCGTCGGTCTTTGAAAACTTCGAAGACTTCAAAGGTCTGCACCCGGCTTTCGCCAATCTTGACCCGAAAGAGATGGCATCGGCCGGTCTGTCGGCCCCCCTGCACCCCGGTGCCGTGAAGTATTATAAAGAAAAAGGTTTGATCGAGTAAGCTCGGTTCAGACAAGATACTTGGGGGCAGTGCGCTGCCCCCAAGCACTCTGACCCGGCGCAAAGACTGGGCATGTGATCAAGAATTAAACCAGTGCGGGCTGCCCCGTGCAGCCAAGGGAGGGACAGATGTCCACAAAGCAAGATCGCGCACTCAGCGAAGACGAACTACAAGAACTGGTCGCCTCTAGCGATACAGGCGCCCGTAACCCCAAAGGGTCGATCGGGCTGATGATCGCTGCGGTCGCTTTGATCTGGTCGATCTTTCAGGTGCTGCTGGCCTCGCCGGTGGCGCCTTATGTTTTGCCGGGGGATCTGATCAACAACTCGCGCCAGATTCACCTGGCATTCGCGATTTTTCTGGCCGCAATGGCCTATCCGTTGTTCAAATCCAGCCCAAGGAACTACATCCCGTGGTATGACTGGATATTTGGTATCGGGGGTGCGCTGCTCGCCCTGTACGGCTATTTCTTTTACGAGAAGATCGTGGGCAATGGGGGCCTGGCCGATGATACCGACGCCATCGTGTCGCTGATCGCCTTGGGCTTTCTGTTTCTGGCAGCTTACCGCACGCTTGGACCTGTAATGGTGGCGCTGGCGCTGGTGTTTCTTTTTTATGTCTTTTTCGGCTCGTCAGATGTTGTGCCCGACCAGATTCGTTGGGCGGGCGCGTCGCTTCGTAAGGCGATGAGCCATATGTGGATCACGTCCGAAGGTGTCTTTGGCATCGCGCTTGGCGTGTCCACCAAGTTTGTGTTCCTGTTTGTTCTGTTTGGCGCGCTGCTGGATCGGGCAGGTGCTGGCAACTATTTCATCAAGATGGCGTTCGGCGCGCTGGGCCACCTTCGCGGTGGACCGGCCAAAGCCGCCGTCGTGGGCTCGGCTGCAACTGGCCTGATTTCAGGCTCGTCGATCGCAAACGTCGTGACGACCGGCACGTTCACCATTCCGTTGATGAAACGCGTGGGCTTTTCAGCTGAAAAGGCCGGCTCGGTCGAGGTTGCATCCTCGGTCAATGGTCAGATCATGCCACCCGTCATGGGCGCGGCTGCCTTCCTGATGGTGGAATACGTCGGCATTTCTTATGTCGAGGTTATCACCCACGCCTTCTTGCCCGCGATTATCAGCTATATCGCGCTGGTCTATATAGTGCATCTTGAGGCGGTGAAAAACCGTATGCCGACCATCGGCAACAAGGTGGTGTCGATGGGTAAGACCATCGGCGGCATGTTTCTGTTCTTCGCGGGCTTTGCGCTTTTGTGCTATGCCACGCAATACCCTGTGGGCTGGATCGTGTCGTTTTTCCCGTCCGGATCGGGCTGGGTTCTGTCGATCCTGCTGTTTGCCATCTATGTCGCGCTGATCTATCTGGCCGCGCAGGTGCCGGACCTTGAACAGGACGACCCCGACGCAGAGGTCGTCGAACTGCCCGATGTTGCCAAGATCTACAAGGCGGGGCTGTATTACCTGCTGCCGATTATCGTATTGGTCTATTTCCTGATGATCGAGCGGAAATCGCCAGGTCTGTCGGCCTTCTGGGCAACCTTCCTTTTGTTCGGTATCCTGCTGACGCAGAAATGGCTTAAGGCGATGTTCCGCGGCGAAGGTGATCCGGTCGGGCGGCTGCGCGAAGGTTTTATGGACCTGATCGGCGGGATGATCGACGGTGCGCGCAACATGATCGGGATCGGCCTGGCGACTGCCACGGCGGGCATCATTGTTGGCACCGTGTCGTTGACGGGGATCGGACAGGTGATGGCCGACTTCGTCGAGTTCCTATCGGGTGGCAACCTGATCCTGATGCTGGTGTTTGTGGCCATCTTGTCGCTGATCCTTGGCATGGGCCTGCCGACCACGGCGAACTATATCGTCGTGTCGTCGTTGATGGTGTCAGTGGTGGTCGAACTGGGCGCGCAATCGGGGCTGGTTGTGCCCTTGATCGCGGTGCACCTGTTCGTGTTCTATTTCGGGATCATGGCCGATGTGACGCCGCCTGTGGGGCTGGCCAGCTTTGCGGCGGCGGCTGTGTCGGGCGGTGATGCCATCCGTACCGGGTTCACGGCGTTCTTCTATTCACTCAGAACCGTGGCGCTGCCCTTCGTGTTCATCTTCAACACCGATCTTCTGTTGATCGACGTGACGTGGATGCAGGGGATCATCGTGTTTGTCGTGGCGACGATCGGTATTCTGGTCTTTACCGCAGGTACGATGGGCTTCTTCCTGACGAAATCGCGCATCTGGGAAACGGTGGCGTTGCTGCTGATCGCCTTCGCGCTGTTCCGTCCGGGGTTCTTCATGAACCAGATTCAGCCGCCATTTGCGGAAATCCCGCCGGCGCAGTTCGAAACCGCATTGGGCGAGGCATCGCCCGGCGACCAGCTTCGCGCCGTGATCCGTGGCCCTGATTTCGATACGCTGGAAAGCAAGGACCTGACCGTTGTGTTCGAAGTGCCCGAGGCTGCAGATGCCCAAGCCCGGATGGACAATCTGGGTATTATGATCGTGCCCGAAGGTGATACGATCAAACTGGACGAACCAATGTTCGGCACGTTCCTGTCGGATAAGTTGTCGACCTTTGATTTCTATGGCGACGAACCGGTGCAGATCGCCACAGTGAAAGCCCCGTCCAGTCAATTGCCAAAAGAACTGATCTTCATCCCTGCGCTGATGCTGTTGGCCCTTATCGCCTTTCTGCAATCGCGCCGCGCTGAAGATGAAACACTGCAAGGAGAAGTGGCATGACCAAGACCATCTTGTGTGCCGTCGACATCAACCGTCCCGACGAAGAAAAAGACGTTCTGAACACGGCGGCCAAGCTGGCCCGGATGGATAATGCGCAACTGGATGTCATCACCGTCGTGCCGGATTTTGGCATGACGGTCGTTGGTGCCTATTTTCAGGACCATCACATAAAAAGTGCCAAGAATGACGCAAGTGATCTGCTGAAGGCGATGACCAAGGACGTACTTGGGCCGGATCAGGACACCGATGTTCGCCATATCGTCGCGATGGGCTCGGTTTATGAAGAGGTGCTGCGCGCCGCGAAACTCAGCAATACCGATCTGATCGTGATTGGCGCGCATCGCCCTGACCTGAAAGATTATCTTCTGGGGCCGAACGCGGCGCGCGTGGTACGCCATTCGAAATGTTCGGTCTATGTGGTGCGCCACTAACACGTCAGCGTCGGTCTGCCGGTGGTCTGGCGCCAATGGGCGTTTCAGTCGTCTAAATAAGCCGCGATCAGGCCAGCAAGGGGGAGGTCCGTGGCGTCAACTATACGCACTGCCACCCCTTGCGCGGCCAGCGCGGCGTGATAGGCCGCCCCCAAATCGGTTTGCCCAAGGATCACCACCTGTTGACCCAGCCAATAGGGTTTCGCCGCCCCCAGTTCCGCACCCACCAACGCGGCTGACAGCCGCGCACGGGCGGTCGCGGGGGGAAGGGTGTCTTGCATGCCTTCGGCATACAAAGACATGAACTTCGCCGCCAGATCGGTCGGCCGCGACATGGTATCTGCCAGTGCCGTATTGAAGGCACTCTGATCCCAACCGCCCCCGGCGACTGTTTCGCGCAAAAGCGATTTGCCTGTGATCAGCCCGAATAATTCGCCTGTCATGAAACTACGAAAACTCACAACCTCGCCTGCGCTGATATGGGCCCATCTTGTGTGGTTGCCGGGCAGACACAGGATGCCGTCAAAATCGGCCTCTGCCGCCAGAAACCCGGCGATCAGAGTTTCGTCCCCGTACATCACATCGGTAGGGGCGGTTTGGTGCAGACCGGGCAGAAGATGCAGATCCAATCCCCCCGCCGTGACCCGTGTCGCGGCCGCACGGCCCGGGGGCGCGCTGGGCACAGGCACGAAGTGCGGCGGGGCGCCAGCATTTGATAACCCACATGCCATTGTGAACAGGGGCGTGTCGCACAACACATCCGCCAGCATGTTGTGCAGCGTTGCGACGGGACGACCGCAATGTTCACCCACGCGTTTTTCCAGCGTCGCGCAGGCAGTGTCCATCAACCAGACGTGAAGTCGATGCGGGGTGCAGTTGACGGCGATCCAGGCGGGATGCGGGTTGGGCATATGGTGCTCCTTGGCGGCTGTAGATGTTGCGGTGATATTCACCTTTGATCCGACGGTCCAGCCAGTCGCGACACCTCAGCCGCCTTTTTGTTGCGGCCTACAGGTGCAGCACAGCCGTTTATCTTTACGTAGCGACAAGTCCCACCCGTGTGCAGACTCACAACCTATGCCCGACAGCGAGCAAAAAGCGTCATGTTCAGGGTTCGTCATTCTACAACGCTTCGAAATAGCGTGTACTTTTTTTACACCCCCTGTGGCGCGTCATTCACATGCAAATACCAGCATTTCTGCAAGAAATCGCCACTATTCGAAAAATATTAACAATCATCACCGCAGCCTGTTAAATAAATTTACAGAAAAACTGTTGTTTGGCGCGGGTTTGTCCCCCTATTTTCAAAACCATTGGGAAAACGCTGTTAACCAGAGCTGCGCCCATGGACCGCGCGGCACGCGCGACCCAGAGGATTTATTTGGAGGACCCTGCATGTCGTTGGAAAACACGGCCGACAAAACCTATGCCCCGTCTGCGGAATTTGTCGCGAACGCTCATATTGATGCTGCGAAATACAAGGAAATGTATGCCGCTTCGGTGAATGACCCGGAAGCATTTTGGTCCGATCAGATGACCCGCCTGACGTGGTCAAAGACGCCGACCAAGATCAAGAACACCACGTTTGAACACCCGAACGTGTCGATCAAATGGTTCGAAGACGGTGAAATGAACGTTGCCGAAAATTGCATCGACCGCCATCTGGAAACGCGCGGTGATCAGGTGGCGATCATTTGGGAAGCCGATGATCCCGATCTGTCGAAAAGCATCACCTATCGCGAGCTGCACGAAAAAGTCTCGAAACTGGCGAATGTCATGAAGGGCATGGGTGTCGGGAAAGGCGATCGCGTCGTTCTTTATCTGCCGATGATCCCCGAAGCAGCTTACGCCATGCTGGCCTGCGCGCGCATCGGCGCGATCCATTCCATCGTGTTCGCCGGATTCTCGCCCGAGGCGCTGGCCGCTCGTGTTGATGGCTGTCAGGCGTCACTGGTGATCACCGCCGACGAAGCCCCTCGTGGTGGGCGCAACACGCCTCTGAAAACCAACGTGGATGCTGCCCTTGAACATGGCGATCTGGGCAATACGCCGGTTCTGGTTGTGGAGCGCACCGGCGGCGATGTGCCCATTAAGCAAGGCCGCGACCATTCCTATACCGCGATGATGGCGGACGCGTCGGCGGATTGTCCAGCGGAGCAGATGAACGCCGAAGATCCTTTGTTCATCCTGTACACGTCAGGGTCTACCGGACAGCCGAAAGGCGTGCAGCACTGTTCAGCTGGCTATCTTCTTTATGCGGCGATAACGCACGAGTACGTGTTCGATTATCACGACGGCGACGTTTATTGGTGCACGGCCGATGTGGGTTGGGTCACGGGTCACAGCTATATTGTCTATGGCCCGCTGGCCAATGGCGCGACTACGTTGATGTTTGAAGGCGTGCCGACCTACCCGGATGCGGGCCGGTTCTGGGCCGTGTGCGAAAAGCACAAGGTCAACCAGTTCTATACCGCCCCCACTGCGATCCGCGCCCTGATGGCGCGTGGCAATGAATTCGTGACCAAATATGACCTGAGCGACCTGAAGTTGTTGGGCACAGTGGGTGAGCCGATCAACCCTGAAGCTTGGAACTGGTACAATGACGTGGTTGGCAAGGGCAAATGCCCCATCGTCGACACGTGGTGGCAGACGGAAACCGGGGGGCATATGCTGGCACCGCTTCCGGGTGCAACCCCGACCAAGCCGGGTTCTGCTACGACACCGTTCTTCGGCGTGCAGCCGGTCGTCCTTGAACCCACCACGGGCGAGGAAATTCACGAAACCGAAGCCGAAGGCGTGCTGTGCTTCAAAGGCAGCTGGCCGGGCCAGATGCGCACGATTTACGGCGATCATGAGCGGTTCGTGGCGACGTATTTCTCGGATTATAAAGGGTATTACTTTGCCGGTGACGGCTGCCGGCGCGATGCGGATGGCTATTACTGGATCACCGGTCGGGTGGACGATGTGATCAACGTGTCTGGCCACCGCATGGGCACCGCCGAGGTCGAAAGCGCGCTGGCCGCCCACGCCAAGGTGTCCGAAGCCGCCGTGGTCGGTTTCCCGCACGAGATCAAGGGGCAGGGTATCTATTGCTATGTCACCCTGCTTGAGGGCGTCGAATATACTGACGAGTTGAAAACCGAACTGCGCAACTGGGTTCGTCAGGAAATCGGCCCGATTGCCAGCCCGGATCATATCCAATGGGCGCCGGACCTACCCAAGACCCGTTCGGGCAAGATCATGCGTCGTATTCTGCGCAAGATTGCCGAAGATGACTTCGGCGCGTTGGGCGACACATCGACTTTGGCTGATCCCTCGGTGGTGGATGATCTGATCGACAACCGCCTGAAAAAGGGTGACGCGTGATGAGCGCGGCGAATGAGAACGCGCCGGTGCTGATCCTTCTTGGCCCCCCCGGGGCCGGGAAGGGCACGCAAGCCCGGAAGCTTGAGGAAAAGTTCGGTCTTGTGCAACTATCCACCGGCGACCTTCTTCGCGCGGCTGTGGCGGCTGGCACGGATGCAGGCAAGGCAGCAAAAGCGGTGATGGAGGCGGGTGAACTGGTGTCTGATGACATCGTAATCGCCATTCTGCGCGACCGCTTGGCAGACCCCGATTGCGCCCGGGGCGTCATCCTTGACGGCTTCCCCCGCACAACCGTTCAGGCCGAGGCGCTGGACGCGCTCTTGGCCGAAAACGGTCAGAAGATCAATGCCGCCATCAGCCTTGAGGTTGACGACGCAGCGATGGTGAGCCGGATTTCCGGTCGCTACACCTGCGGAAAATGCGGTGAAGGATATCACGACGAATTCAAGCAGCCGGCCAAGGATGGCGTCTGCGACAAATGCGGCGGCACGGACATGAAACGCCGGGCCGACGATAACGCCGAAACCGTGGGAAGTCGCCTAGTAGCTTACCACGCGCAAACGGCACCGCTCATTGCCTATTACAAGGGCAAGGGCAGCCTGAAAACGGTCAACGCGATGCTTGGCATCGACGAGATCGCGGGCAACCTGAATGCCATCGTTGAGGACGCGATTGCATAAGGAAAGGGACAGGCGGGGCGGCATGAGCCCCCCGTCACTGGAACGATAGGGAGGTGGCTTCATGGCCGAAAACTCATCCAATTCAGCATATTGGTCTGCCAATGTGCGCATCATTCTGATCAGCCTTGTGATATGGGCGATCGTTTCCTTCGGGTTCGGCATTCTGCTGCGCCCATTGCTGTCGGGCATCGCTGTCGGCGGTTCGGATCTGGGCTTCTGGTTTGCTCAGCAGGGGTCGATCATCGTCTTCCTCATTCTGATTTTCAACTATGCCTGGCGCATGAACAAGCTCGACCGTGAACACGGCGTCGACGAAGAGTAAGGAAAAAACATATGGATCAGTTTACGATCAACCTGCTGTTTGTCGGCGCGAGCTTCGCGATCTACATCGGCATTGCAATCTGGGCCCGCGCGGGCTCAACTTCGGAATTCTACGCCGCTGGGCGTGGTGTTCACCCCGTCACTAACGGGATGGCAACGGCGGCTGACTGGATGTCGGCGGCTTCGTTCATTTCGATGGCGGGTCTTATCGCATTCACAGGCTATGACAACTCGACCTACCTGATGGGGTGGACCGGTGGCTATGTGCTTCTGGCACTGCTTCTTGCGCCTTATCTGCGTAAGTTTGGCAAATACACCGTGTCGGAATTCATCGGCGATCGCTTCTACAGCCAAACTGCCCGTATCGTGGCCGTTGTCTGTCTGATCGTTGCCTCGACGACTTACGTTATCGGTCAGATGACCGGCGTGGGCGTGGCCTTTGGTCGCTTCCTTGAAGTCGACAACACCACCGGCCTTCTGATCGGTGCGGCGGTTGTGTTCGCTTACGCCGTTTTCGGCGGCATGAAGGGCGTAACCTATACGCAGGTGGCGCAATATGTCGTGTTGATCATGGCCTATACGATCCCGGCTATCTTCATCTCGCTGCAACTGACGGGCAATCCGGTTCCGGCCCTTGGCCTGTTTGGCGATCACGTCGCATCGGGCGAACCGCTGTTGGCAAAACTTGATGCGGTCGTGACCGAGTTGGGCTTCAACGAATACACGGCCCACCATGCGGATACACTGAACATGGTGTTGTTCACCCTGTCGCTAATGATTGGTACTGCTGGTCTGCCGCACGTGATCATGCGCTTCTTCACCGTTCCCAAAGTGTCGGACGCGCGTTGGTCGGCTGGCTGGGCGTTGGTGTTCATCGCGCTGCTTTACCTGACGGCGCCCGCTGTTGGTGCCATGGCGCGTCTGAATATCTCGGAACTGATGTGGCCCAATGGTGGCATCGAAGGTGGTGCCGTGACCGTCGAGCAGGTCGAAACCGAAGCCGAATACGACTGGATGGAGACTTGGGAAAAGACCGGCTTGCTGAGCTTTGCCCCTGAAACCGCTGGTGCCGCTGCAACATTCTTGGCCGATAATTCTCAGGCTGTGCTAACTCTGCGCGAGGAAAACCACAATCTGGTGACGGTCGTTGCGGATGGCCGTCCGGTGACCGAGGTCCAGACCGAGGTCGAAAGCCTGATCGCTGGCGGTGCGATGTTGCACCACTTGGACAAGAACGGCGACGGTCTGATCCAATACTACAACGATGGTGATGCGGCGATGCAGGAAAAGGCTGCTGAAAATGGCTGGAACGGTAATGAATTCGTCGAATTCAACCGCGACATCCTTGTTCTGGCCAACCCCGAGATTGCAAACTTGCCCGGTTGGGTGATCGGTCTGGTGGCCGCCGGTGGTATCGCCGCTGCGCTGTCGACTGCTGCCGGTCTGCTTCTGGCGATTTCGTCAGCGGTATCGCATGACTTGATCAAAGGGTCGTTCAATCCCGGCATCTCGGAAAAAGGTGAGCTTCTGTCCGCGCGGATCGCTATGGCAGTTGCCATTGTCGTGGCAAGCTATCTTGGTCTGAACCCGCCGGGCTTTGCTGCGCAAACCGTGGCCTTGGCCTTCGGTCTGGCAGCGGCGTCGATCTTCCCGGCGCTGATGATGGGCATCTTCTCGACCAAGATCAACAACACCGGCGCGGTTGCCGGCATGTTGGCGGGCTTGATTGTGACGCTGGTTTACATCTTCCTGCATAAAGGCTGGTTCTTCGTGCCCGGCACGAACAGCTTCACGGATGCAAACCCGCTTCTGGGCACGATCAAGTCGACATCGTTCGGTGCGGTTGGTGCAATGATCAACTTCACGGTTGCCTATGTGGTTGCCGGCATGACCAAGCCGACGCCCGCACATATCCGCGAGTTGGTGGAAAGCGTGCGCGTGCCGCGTGGCGCCGGCACGGCTCAGGATCACTAAAGGTTTGGGCGGGGTGGCCCTGCGGCGCCCCGCCCCCTTCCAATCCTGTCCCGTCCGGTCCACACCGGGCGGGATATTTCTTTTTTGTAAAGGCCCGATTGAATGCCGTTGAACCAGGACCAGATCCTTCGCTTTCTGCAATCCGTGCACCCCTATGATGTTCTGCCGCCGGACGCGCTGCGCGATCTTGCAGCCCGGACCGAACCGCGCGCGGTTGCGGCGGATGACCGGATTTACGATCTGGACACCGAACTGCCTGGCTTGTTCCTGATCTATCAAGGCGAGGTCGAGGTTACAGACGAACACGGCGAAGCCGTCAGCCAGTTGGGTGTGCGAAATTCCTTTGGCGAACGAGGGCTTCTGCGCGACGGCAGGGCGATGACGGCGACCCGTGCGGTGACGGATGCGACCGTGCTGGTCCTTCCCGCCGCGACATTCGATACGCTGCTGGCCCAATACGACCCGGTGCGCCGTTTCTTTGACCGAAGCCGTGCCGATAAGCCCGACAGGCAAGCCCAGCAAAGCCTTGCGACCACCCAAGTGGACACTTTCATGGCCCGCAACCCGATTACATCACCCCCTGATGCGACGGTGCGCGAGGCGGCAATCCTGATGCGCGACCATCGCGTGTCGTGCCTGTGCATGACCGAAGGCGACCGGCTGACTGGTATCCTGACCATCCGTGATATGTCTGGCAAGGTGCTGGCCGAGGCGCTGCCGACCGACACCCCCGTCGATCAGGTCATGACGCCCGATCCGATCACTTTGTCGCCGTCCGATATCGGTTCGGACGTGCTGCATGTGATGATGGAAAAACGTATCGGCCATGTGCCAATCGTGGAGGGCGACAAGCTTGTGGGCATTGTCAGTCAGACGGATCTGACCCGGTTTCAGGCCGTCAGCTCGGCCGAATTGGTGCGTGAAATCGCCGAAGCCGCCGACGCGCAGGAAATGCGCACCGTCACCAAGCGTATTCCACAACTGCTGCTTCAGCTTGTGGCAGGTGGTAGCCCCCATCAGGTCGTCACCCGCTTGATCACTGATATTGCAGATACGGCAACTCGCCGTCTGGTCGCGCTGGCCGAGGAAAAACTCGGCCCCGCTCCGGTGCCGTATCTTTGGCTGGCCTGTGGCAGTCAAGGGCGGCAAGAACAAACCGGCGTGTCTGATCAGGATAACTGCCTGATCCTGTCCAACGATGTAACGGATGCCGACCGCACCGGCTATTTCGCAGAACTGGCCAAATTTGTTTGCGATGGGCTGGACACCTGCGGTTACGTCTATTGCCCCGGCGACATGATGGCGACAAACCCGCGTTGGTGTCAGCCGCTGTCGGTTTGGCGGGGGTATTTCGAAAGCTGGATCAACAAACCGGTGCCCGAGGCGCAGATGCTGGCCTCGGTCATGTTCGATTTACGGCCGATTGCGGGGGACAAGACGCTGTTTTCCGACCTTCAGGCCGACACGCTTGGCATGGCCGCTAAGAACTCGATCTTTGTAGCGCATATGGTGTCCAACGGGCTGAAACACACGCCGCCCTTGGGGCTGTTGCGCGGGTTCGCGACGATCCGGTCGGGCGAACATAAGGACCATCTGGACATGAAGCATAACGGCGTCGTGCCAATCGTCGATCTGGGGCGTCTGTATGCGCTTCAAGCGCAACTGACCGAGGTTAACACCCGCGCCCGTCTGGTTGCGGCGATGAACGCGGGCGGGCTAAGCCAATCGGGCGGGCAGGACTTGCTGGATGCCTATGACCTGATTGCGGAAACGCGGCTGGATCATCAAGCTGCGCAGGTCAAGGCGGGGTTGGCGCCCGATAACTACCTTGCGCCTGCGACATTGTCAGAATTCGACCGCAGCCATTTGCGCAACGCGTTCGTTGTGGTGAAATCAATGCAAAGTGCCATTGGGCACGGGCGCGGGATGCTGGGCTGACGCCGGGCGCGCGCAGGAAGGACACTGAATGTTTTACGAGATGATCGCCACCTTGGTTTCTGCCTTCGTCGGGGCGGGCCTGGTGCTGATACTGAACAAGCTGACCGGCGGCAGGCTTCCCAAATGGGCGATGCCGGTGGGCGCGGGGCTGGCCATGATCGCGACCACCGTCGCCACCGAATACGCGTGGTATGATCGCACACGCGACCTGCTGCCCGAAGGCATGACCATCGTGATGGAGGTCGAAAACACATCGCTGTATCGCCCTTGGACTTATGCGGTGCCATTCGTGGAACGCTTTGTCGCGATGGACGAACATTCGCTGCGCACTCATGCGGTGCGATCAGAGCTGCGTATGGTCGATCTGCTTTATATGGGGCGCTGGTCGCCAGCCCGCCAGATGGTCGTTCTGGGCGATTGTGCAGCGGGCAAACGCGCGCCGTTGATTGATGCGGTCGAATTTGATGCTTCGGGTCAGGTATCGGGTGTTGAATGGACCAAAGTGCCCGATGATGACCCGATATTGACCGCTATCTGTAACCTCTCTGTAACCTGAAGGTGAAGCCATGAAAATCCTGACCACCCTGTCCTTGCGCTTGCGAATTTTCCTGTTTTTCGCGTTTCTGGCAGTCTCTGGGGTGGTGCTGGTGGCGGTTGCGCTGACCATCGGATATGCGCGGGCGGGCAGTGCGGGTGTTGCGTCAGGTTTTGTATTCGCGGGCGTACTGTCTGCTTTCGGGCTGCTGGCATTGACTGCCGGGATCTGGTTTCTGTTTGATGAAAATGTTGCGCGTCCGATCAATCGGTTGGCAACGAGCTTGCGGTCGCGCGCCCATGCAGGCGCGGGTGGGGTCGACCGGCACGCCGCGCGTTATTTGGGCGATCTTGCCCCAGCGGCCGAAGCAGTGTCGGAACAGCTTTTGAAAACCACAATGGATCAGGCCAGCGTCGTCGCATCGGAAACGGCGCGCCTGTCGGCTGATAAAGCACGCCTGACAGCCCTTTTGTCGGACATCCCGGTGGCGATGATCCTGGTGAACGCCTCGCACCAGATCGTGCTTTATGACACGCAGGCGGCAGGTGTGTTGTCGCAGGTCAGTCCACCGCGCCTGAACTCATCGATCTTTGATTATTTTCAGAAAGGCGCGTTCTTGGCGGCGTATAAGAAGATGGCTTCCAGCGGGTTAGAGCAAAGCTTTGACGCTTTGCCGACGGTCAACGAACTACAATTCGACACGCGCCTTAAACCGCTTGGACCGGGCGAAGGATATCTGGTCACCATCGACGACGCGCATGCCAACATTGCGCCCGATGAAAGCCGCCCTGTCGTTTTTGATTTTGATTTGATGGAGGGGCAGGCCACCGACAACCTGATGGATATGCACCTGAACGACCTGACCTATGTCGTGTTCGATACTGAAACCACAGGGCTGTTGCCCCACAAGGATGAAGTGGTCCAGATCGGAGCGGTTCGGGTTGTGAAAGGCAAAATCGTACCGGGTGAGATAATCAATCAATTGGTTGATCCAGAAATCAGAATCCCCGCGTCATCCACTAAGGTTCATGGCGTGAACGACGCGATGGTGGGCGGGCAACCGACCATTAAGGTGGCTGGAAAATACCTGCACGACTTTGCGCGCGGTGCGGTTCTGGTTGCCCATAACGCGCCGTTCGACATGGCTTTCTTGCGCCGCCACGCAAATGATTGCGGCGTTGAATGGAGCCATCCGATCCTTGATACGGTGCTGCTCTCGGCGATTTTGTTTGGTACGACGGAGGAACATACGCTGGATGCCGTATGCCAACGTCTGGGCGTCACGATCCCGACCAACTTGCGCCACACGGCCCTTGGTGATGCCCAGGCAACCGCCGAGGTGCTGTGCAAAATGTTGGCTATGCTGCATTCCCGCGGGATCGAGACTTTGGCGGGTGCTATTGAAGAAGCGAAGAAGCACAAGCGGTTGTTGGACGATCTGAATTGACGTGCGCGCGGACAATCAGCGGCTTTCATCCGCATTCATCCGACGTTCCAGCCACCGCACACCGGCCGAGATGATCAGCACCAGCACAAGGTATTCCAGAATCAGAAGCGTGTAGATTTCCAGTGGTCGGTATTCGGTCACGACCAATTCATTGGCGCGGCGGGTCAGCTCCTCCATCCCGATGACGGACGCAAAAGCGGACATTTTCACGATATAGATGAACTGGTTGGCCAGCGGTGGCAGGATGCGTCGCACTGCTTGCGGCAGAATCACATAACGCATCGCCTGTGCGCGGCTTAGCCCTATGGTTTGCGCGGCTTCGGCTTGTCCGCGAGGAACAGCTTGAATACCGGATCGGAAAATCTCGGCTGTGAATGCGCTGTCTGACAAGGCCAAGGTGATTACCGCGCCCCAGAACGGATCAATAGACAAGTTGATGCCCATTGTTCGCAGCACGACCGGCAGCCCGTAAAAAACCCAAAACAGCATTGGCAGCAGGGGGATGGCGCGAATGAATTCGACATAGATGCGGTTGGGAAGGCGCAGCCAGCGGCTTTGTGCGAAAGCCGGCAGGGCCACGACCAATCCGATGATGATCGACGCCACCGCCGCAAGGACTGAAAGCTGGATAGTCGATGAAAATCCACGGAACAGAAACTTTATGTTGGTCCAGCCCGTGGGTGTGAATGGGTCGATCACATACCATCCCCACGTTCCCACCGGGGCCGAACAAGCCGCCAATGTACACAGCGACAATAGCGCGACGGACAGACGAATTCTGGTTATCATCACGCCCCTCAGTGTTTCAGAATCTTGTCAAGGAACAGTGCGAAACGCGCTGATTTCGGGGCCGAAAAGGCGACCTCGGGTGTGTCAACCTCGACTATCTGGCCGCCATCCATAAAGGCGATCCGGTCTGCTACGCGGCGCGCGAAGCCCATTTCGTGGGTCACGCAGATCATGGTCATGCCGTCGCGCGCCAAATCTTCCATCACCTCCAGCACCTCAGCAATCATTTCCGGGTCCAGCGCTGAGGTCGGTTCGTCAAACAGCATTAGCTTGGGGTCCATGCACAGCGAACGTGCGATTGCGACGCGCTGCTGTTGTCCGCCTGATAATTGGCCGGGGCGTTTGTTGGCCTGTTCTGGAATGCGGACACGTTCAAGATAGGCCATCGCGCGGTCGCGGGCGTCGCGTCGCGACGTTCCCATAGCGCGAACCGGGCCAAGCATCAAATTCTCCAATACCGTCAGATGTGGAAACAGGTTGAACTGCTGAAACACCATACCGACATCGCCGCGCCCCTGTGCGCCCACAGGGCGACCATAGACGCGGATCGTTCCGGATTGGTGCGCCTCTAACCCAGCCAAAAGGCGTACGACCGTTGATTTCCCTGACCCCGAGGGACCACAGATCACCAGCTTTTCACCGGGATCAACTGTCAGGGTCACGTCACTCAACACCTGAAAGTCATCATACCACTTGCTCACGTCTTGCAACGTTATCGCGTGGGTGCCTTGGTCAATGTTCGCCACTGGTTCTTTTGTCCGTGATCTGTTCAACTGATTGTGAGCACCACATCCAAGTGCTGCCCGGCCTCGTAAGGTATCTACTGTATATGGACATGCTCCAAACTTGATAACCACCAAAAAGGACACGCGTGCGATGAATTTTCTGCGAACTCTGGGAGCCGGGCTTCTGGCAATCACGATGCTGGCTAGCGGGGCGCAGGCCCAGTCGGCGCTCAACGATATTCTTTCTGGCGGGGTCCTGAAGGTTGGCACCACGGGCGACTGGAACCCGATGACCATGAAAGACCCCGCGACCGATAACTATCGTGGCTATGACATCGACGTCATGACCGAGCTTGCCAAAGATCTTGAGGTCGAGGTTGAATTCGTCCCGACGGACTGGAAAACGCTGGTGAACGGGATCGTCGCGGGCAAGTATCACATGACCGGGTCGGCCTCTATCTCGCCGTCGCGCATGAAGGTCGCGGGCTACTCAGACCCCTACATCGCGGTTCAGATCCTGCCGTTCACGACGTCTGACAAGTCCGCGAATTACGATGGCTGGGACACCATTAACAAACCCGAGGTGAAGGTATCAACAACGCTTGGCACGTCGTTCGAGATGATGGTCCGTGAATGGTTCCCCGATGCAGATATCAAGGTCGTCGAAGCCCCGGCGCGTGGCTATCAAGAGGTGATAGCGGGACGCGCAGATGTCTTCATCACGTCGAACATCGAAGGCGCAACATTGAAAGAGAAATTCCCGCAAGTCACAGAAATTCCAGTGGAAACGCCCCGCGCGCCAACGCCGATTGCGATGATGTTGCCGCAAAACGATCAGGTTTGGATCAACTATGTAAACAACTGGGTGGCGTTGAAGTCATCAAAGGGGTTTTTCACCGATCTTGCTGCGAAGTGGGGATTTTGAACAGCTCAGATCTAGGCCACGCTAATGAGAAGCCGGGAAAAACCCCGGCTTTCTTAGGTCATGGTAACGTGTCGGTCTGGTAGAGCTTGACCTTGGTGCCGCCATGATCAACCGGAGGTCCGGGCGGCAAAAAGGGCAGACCGGTCGCCTTGGCAAGCCCGCCATCGCTGGTGATGATTGCCACGCGCCACCCCGCGAACCGTTCGGCCAGCACTTTACCCAATGTGCCATAGAGCGCGAAAAGCAATTTCTTATTGCCGATTCGGCCGCCATATGGCGGGTTTACAATCACCAAACCGGGGCGCGTGTCTGGGCGTTGCAGGTCACTGATCGTGGCTTCTGTAAAAACGGTCAGCAGGGCGACCCCGGCGGCTTCGGCATTCTGTTGGCTGTTGGCAATCGCGCCGGCATTGCGGTCAGACCCGAAAAAGCGGGGCGTGCTGGACGTGACATCGACCTTAGCCGCCGCTTTCATTTTCGCGAAGGCATTGGCATCAAAGCTGGCCAGTTGCTGAAACGCAAAGTCGCGGGCGCGACCGGGCAGCAAACCCACTGACATCTCGGCCGCCTCGATCAGAAAGGTGCCCGACCCGCACATCGGGTCCAAAACTGCCTCGCGTCCGTCATAACCCGCGGCCTTCAGAAACAGGGCCGCCAAAGTCTCGCGCATCGGGGCCTTGCCGGTGGCCGTCTTGTAGCCCCGTTTGTGCAGGCTCTCGCCCGAGCTATCGAGGCTGATCGTCACCAGATTGTCGTCGATCCGCACCTTTAGAACCAGCGCTGCGTCTTTTGACACGAGCGCGCCCAGCTCTTCCCTGATCGCGGTTTCAATCCGTTGGGCGGCGGCCTTGTGGTGATAGATCTTTGACCGTTTGCACACGGCCTCGACCCTGACTGGTGTATCGGGGCGCAGGAAATCGCCCCACGGAAACTTCCGTGCCCGTTTGTCCAACTGCGCCAAGTGAAACGCCCGAAAGCTGCCCAGCCGCACAAGCACACGTGTGGCCCCGCGCAGGGTCAGGTTGGCGCGCCAGACTTCGTCCCAGCCGCCATGAGTTGTAACACCACCGGGGCCGGCAGTGGGGGTGGCGAAACCTGCGGCGCGAGCCTCATCCGCCAGCACGGGTTCCAAGCCCGGCGGGGCGACAAGGAAAATTTCAAGATTGTTCAAGCTGCTCATGCCGGTGTCCTAGCCCAAGAGCGCGGGCGGGGCGAGGTATATTGTCAGACCTTCAATTCCTTCGATGGGATAATCGGGAAAAAGACGCCGCTGGACCACAGTCCGAACCACTGATCGCCTTCGTGTTCTTCATGCGCACCAAGATCGATCAGACGATAGAAGCTTTTGCGGTCGATCAGAGCCTCAAGATTGACGCGCACCAGCACATAGGGTGACGGCTCGCCGGTTTCAGGGTCGCGCTCGATGCGGATGGGTGCATCCGGCCCCGCCACGGTTTCATCGCCCACATTGGTGGTGAAGGTCAGCACTTGGTTGCGGCCCTTGCCTGACGCCTCGAAGTCGACGGCGACGAAGGGCGCGTCGTCCACGGTGATTCCCACCTTTTCGACCGGTGTGACAAGGAAATAGTCGTCGCCGTCCTTGCGAATGATGGAAGAAAACAGCTTCACCAACTCGTGCCGCCCGATGGGGGTGCCAAGGTAAAACCAAGTCCCATCCCGCGCGATCCGCATGTCCAGATCGCCGCTGAATTCGGGGTTCCACAGATGCACGGGCGGCGGACCTTTTTTCCCCGCCTTGCGGGCTGCATCGGCCAATGCCTCGGTCATGTTCTTGCCGGTGGCGTCTTTTTCCGGCGATTTTCCGTCACTTGCCGCTTTTGTCATTTGTTCCCCCGATGCGTTTGCCGTTTAATGAAATGTAATAGTGCTGCGGAGATTTTTCCATGACCAACGACCCCCTTGTGAACGAGATAGAGGCGCTGGGCGATACGCTTTCGCGCGCAAAGTCGGTGATTGCGCGTCGGATTATCGGGCAGGAACAGGTGGTTGACCTGACGCTGTCTGCGCTTCTGGCTGGTGGACACGCGCTTTTGATCGGGCTGCCGGGGCTGGGCAAGACGCGGCTGGTGGAAACGCTGTCCACAGTGATGGGCCTGCACGAGGGGCGCATACAGTTCACGCCCGACCTGATGCCTTCAGATATTCTTGGCGCTGAAGTGCTGGAGGAAAGCGCCGAAGGGACACGCTCGTTTCGGTTCCTGAAAGGCCCGATCTTCTGTCAGCTTCTGTTGGCAGACGAGATCAACCGCGCCAGCCCGCGCACCCAATCGGCGCTGCTTCAGGCGATGCAGGAACATCAGGTGTCGGTCGTGGGTCAGACCCATGAACTGGCCGCCCCCTTCCATGTCCTCGCCACGCAAAACCCATTGGAGCAGGAAGGCACCTATCCGCTGCCCGAGGCGCAGTTGGACCGTTTCCTGTTGCAGGTCGATGTGGGCTATCCCGACCGCGATGCCGAGCGTGATATTTTGCTGGCCACCACAGGCACCGAGGACGCACAGGCCGAACCGGTCTTTTCAGCAGCGGAACTTGTCGCCGCGCAGAAGCTTTTGCGCCGGATGCCGGTTGGTGAAAACGTGGTTGATGCGATCCTTGACCTGGTGCGCGCCTGTCGGCCCGATGATGACAGTGCTGCGCAAATCGTGCGCGAAACCGTCAGTTGGGGGCCGGGGTCGCGGGCGGCTCAGGCCCTCATGCTTTTGACACGCGCGCGCGCGCTGATTGATGGGCGGCTGGCGCCGGGCATCGACGACGTGCGCGCGCTTGCCCGCCCGGTTCTCAGCCACCGTATGGCGCTAAGCTATGGCGCACGTGCCGGGGGGCATCATCTTGCCGATGTGATCGACGCGGTGGTTGATCAGACCACGCGCACGCAGGCCGCCGCGTGACCCCCGATCCGACATTGCGCAGCCGTGCCGAGGGGTTGGCCCAGCGGCTGCCGCCCCTTCTGGCACGCGCCCGGCATTTGGCGGCCAGTGTCGAGTTGGGCGAACATGGGCGACGCAAACCGGGGCAGGGGGATGCGTTCTGGCAATTTCGTCCCGCCCAGCCCGGTGATCCCGCTCACCGGATCGACTGGCGCCGCTCGGCCCGATCTGACCACCACTATGTTCAGGAAAAGGAATGGCAAGCGGCGCAAAGCGTGTTGTTTTGGGTGGAGCCTGCGGCCTCGATGGACTTTTGCTCATCGGCTGATCTGCCTCGCAAGGGTGATGTGGCGCGGTTGATCGCGATGGCGCTGGCCGTGCTTCTGGTCAGGGGGGGCGAACGGGTCGGGCTTGCCACCAGCCCCGCGCCCGCCGGTCGCGGAGAGCTTGCCCTGTCGCGCTTGGCCGGGGCCCTGCAGTCGCCACCCGATGCCGATTTTGCAGAACTTCCCGCCCGTTCCCGCGCGGTGTTCCTGTCGGACTTTCTGGGCGATACCCAACCCGTTCGCCGTGCTGTCACCCGCGCCGCCGATCGCGGTGTCACCGGTGTATTGTTTCAAATCCTCGACCCGGTGGAAGAGGGCTTTCCCTTCCACGGACGCATGATTTTCGAGGACATGACCGGCAGCCTGGAACACGACACGCTTGAGGCGCACGAGTTGCGCGACCGTTATCTGGCCCGACTGGCCGCCCGCAAAGCTGAACTGTCTGACCTTGCGCGCCAGACGGGTTGGCAGTTTCACACCCACCACACGGGCGACGCCGACAGCGCCGCGCTTTTGTGGCTTTACCACGCGATTGAAGGACACAGGTGATGTTTGGCCTGCCCCTTGCCTTCACGACCCCGTGGCTGCTGGCCGCTCTGGCCGCGCTGCCGGTTCTGTGGTGGCTTTTGCGCGCGGTGCCACCTGCGCCGATCCGGCGGCGGTTCCCCGCGGTCACGCTGCTGTTGGGGTTGGAAGATCGTGATGCGCAAAGCGACCGGACACCGTGGTGGTTGCTTTTGTTGCGCTTGCTGGCGGTTGCGGCGCTGATCCTTGGGTTCGCGGGGCCGGTCCTGAACCCTGACACCCGCCAACCGGGGCGTGGTCCGCTTCTGATTTTCGTCGATGCCCATTGGCCAGCGGCATCTGATTGGCCCCAGCGTATAAATGCGATCAAGGGGCACTTGGACCAAGCCGCACAGGCTGGGCGCACCGTTGCGGTGGTTCTGTCGCACCAGGTGACAAAGGACGACACGCCTGTGCCGCAATGGCTCAGCGCCCGGGATTGGCGTGCACGTTTGCCCGGATTGGCCCCGGTGTCTTGGGATGCGCCATACGGGGTCGCGCCCAGTTGGGCCGCGAATGTAGAGGGCGCTGATACTGTCTGGCTGTCGGATGGTCTGACCCGCGACGGACGCGCCGATCTTTTGGCCGCGTTCGAAGCCAAGGGTAAGGTCGAGGTCTTACAGCCCACCGCGCCTCGATACGGTCTTTTGCCTGCGACCCCGCAGGACGGCGCGTTGGTCGTCGAAGCCCTGCGCAGCGTATCGGGGCAGGGGGCCACGCTATCAGTGCAGGGTATCGGCCCCGATCCGACCGGAGTGGAACGGGTGCTGGCCTCGGCCCCAGTGACCTTCACGGCTGGCTCCACGCGCGCCAAGGCGCAGATGACCTTGCCGCCCGAGCTGCGCAACCGCATCACCCGATTTCAACTGACCGATCATCGTGCATCGGGCGCGGTGACATTGGCTGACGACAGCCTGCGCCGCCGCCGCGTTGCGCTTTTGACCGGCACCCAATCGCGCGAGGGGCTGGAGCTTCTGTCCCCCCTGCATTATCTGCGCGAGGCGCTGGTTCCGTCCGCCGAGGTGATCGAGGATGACGCCATCCCGATCCTGGTCGACGCGGGGCCCGAGGTGGTGATCCTGCCTGACGTGTCCAGCCTTGCCGAGGCTGATCAGAAGGCACTGGCCGCCTGGGTCGCCGAGGGCGGGCTTTTGCTGCGCTTTGCCGGGCCCCGGCTGGCCGCAGCGGATACCGGACGCGGGGTCGAGGATATCCTGTTGCCCGTGCCCCTGCGGTCAGGCGGTCGGGTGGTTGGCGGCGCGATGAGCTGGGGCGCCCCCCGCGCGCTGGCACCGTTTCCCGAAACCTCGCCCTTTTTCGGGCTGTCGGTGCCCGAAGACGTGTTTGTCCGCGCCCAAATCCTGGCTGAACCGGGCCCCGATCTAGCGGACCGCACCATCGCGTCGCTGGCCGATGGGACGCCGCTTGTGACCCGCAAGGCGCTGGGTGACGGGCAGGTGGTGCTGTTTCATATCTCGGCCAATGCGGAATGGTCGTCGCTGGCGCTGTCGGGTTTGTTTGTTCAAATGCTCGAGCGGCTCGCGGTCTCGACCCGACCCGGACAGATCAAGGCGCAGGCGCTTGAAGGCACGCAGTGGCAGGCTGACCGGCTGCTGGATGCGTTCGGCCAGCTTGGACCGGGCGGCGCGCAGGTAGGGGTCGATGGGCCCCAGCTTCTGGAAGGCGCGCGGGCCGAGGTGCCACCGGGCCTGTATGTCGACGATGACCGCGTGCTGGCGGTCAATACGTTGGGTCCGGATGCGCAGATGTCGCCCGCGGTATGGCCCGCCCGGATTACGCCAACTTGGGACGAGATGGGCGCGGCTCGTCCTCTGGCACCCTATCTTCTGGCCGCCGCGCTGATCCTTGGCGCGCTGGACGTGTTTGCCAGCTTGTGGGTCTCGGGCCGTCTGTGGCGGCGATCCACCAAACGGGCGATCAGTGCCGGGATAGTGGCCGTCGCAGTGCTGGTTGCCCATGCGCCTGACGCGCGGGCACAGTCAACCGATGCGACCAGCCGTGCGATTGACGCTGCGAGCACCGTGACGCTGGCCCATGTCCTGAGCGGAGACGCCGCCACCGACGATGTCGCGAAGGCTGGGCTTCTGGGCTTGTCTGACCAGCTGTTTGCGCGCACCTCGGTCGAGCCGGCGCCACCCGTTGGGCTTGATCTGGAAAGCGACGATCTGGCGCTTTACCCGTTTCTGTATTGGCCTGTGACCGACCGCAGCACACAACCCAGCCCCGAGGCTTACGGCCGGCTGAAATCCTATCTGGCCGCTGGTGGTTTCATCCTGTTTGACACCCGCGACGCCGGGTTCGGTGGCGAAAGCACCGCGACCCGCCGCTTGCGCTCAATCGCCCTGCCGCTGGGTCTGCCACCGCTGGAACCGGTGCCGCACGACCATGTGCTGACCCGCGCCTTCTATCTGCTTGAGGCATTTCCCGGTCGCGCCCGTGGCCCTGCGTGGGTCGAGGCTGCCCCCCCAAACGCCGAACGCGCCGAAGGCATGCCGTTTCGCAACCTGAACGATGGGGTCAGCCCGGTCATCATCGGCGGCAATGACTGGGCCGGTGCCTGGGCCATCCGCTCCGACGGCGCGCCGATGTTTCCCGTGGGGCGGGGGCAGGCGGGTGAACGACAGCGCGAAATGGCGGTGCGCTTTGGCATCAACCTTGTGATGCATGTTCTGACGGGCAACTACAAATCCGACCAAGTGCACGTGCCTGCGCTTTTGGAAAGGTTGGGGGAATGACTGCCGCCGACGTCATATTTTCACCCGGGCTTGCGTGGCCGGTGATCGGAGCGCTGGCGGTGCTGGCCCTTGTGGCGCTGATCGTCGCGATCTGGCGCGGGCTGACGGGCTGGGCGCTGCGGGGTGTGGCCGCGCTGGCGGTGCTGGTGGCTCTTGCGGGTCCATCCCTGCAACAAGAAGACCGATCCCCCCTGTCCGATATCCTGCTGGTGATGGTGGATGACAGCGCCTCGCAAGACCTGTCCGACCGCGCCGCCCAGAATGCCGCGGCGCTTGAGGTCTTGCGCGCTCAGGTCGCCGCCCGCACGGGGTTGGAGCTGACCGAACGCACGCTGTCCGAATTCGCCCGCCCCGCAACGCCGGACGGCACTTATCTGATGCAGGCCATCTCGGCCGCCCTGGCCGACCTGCCGCGCGACCGCGTGGCGGGGGTGGTCGCGGTCACAGACGGTGTGGTGCATGACGCGGGACTGGCACCCGATCTGCCTGCGCCGTTCCAGACCTTGCTGACGGGCCGTGCGGCGGATTGGGACTTGCGCCTGTCCGTCACCCAAGCCCCAGCCTTCGCCATTCTGGACGAGCCGACCGAAATTCGCCTTCGGGTCGATGCGCTGGGCGCCACGCCCCCGGTCGAAGGGCCTGTCGAATTGCTGGTGTCGCGCGATGGCGGCACGCCCGAACCTGTTATAGCGCGGATCGGGGCCGAACTTGTACTGCCCATCACGCTGACCCATGCCGGGCGCAATCTGATCCATGTGACCCTGCCCACGACCGAGGGCGAATTGACCGACCGCAACAACGCCGCCGTGATCGAAATCAACGGTGTGCGCGATCGGCTTCGGGTGCTCTTGGTGTCGGGTACGCCGCATCCCGGCACCCGGACCTGGCGCAACCTGCTGAAATCTGACGGGGCAGTGGACCTTGTACATTTCACCATTCTGCGCCCACCTGATAAGCAGGACGGCGTGCCGGTGCATGAACTGAGCCTGATCGCCTTCCCGACGCAGGAGTTGTTCGTCGACAAGATCGACGAATTTGATCTGATTATCTTCGACCGCTACCGCCTGCGCGGTATCCTGCCCGGCGGCTATCTGGAAAGCGTGCGATCCTATGTCGAACGGGGCGGCGCAATTCTGATCGCGGCTGGGCCATCGCTGGGCGGGGCGGAAAGCATCGCGCGATCCGCCCTGTCGGGCATCCTGCCCGCTTTCCCGACCGGTCGGCTGGTCGAGGACGCGTTTCGCCCCGCTATCAACGACGCCGGTGCCCGCCACCCAATCACGCGCGATCTGGCCGATTTTGCCCCCGAAGACGGCTGGGGCCCGTGGCTGCGCCGGGTCGAGATGGAACCAACCGGCGGCCACACGATCCTGACCGGCCCCGATGACGGAGCGCTTTTGATCGTGGACCGGGCTGGTGAGGGGCGCGTCGCGCTTCTGGGATCTGATCACGCGTGGCTGTGGGCCCGCGGCTATCAGGGCGGTGGGCCCCAACTTGAGCTGCTGCGCCGTCTGGCCCACTGGTTGATGCGCGAACCCGAGCTTGAGGAAGAAGCCCTGACCGCCACCGCCACCGACACGGGGTTGCAGATCACCCGGCGCACGATGGCCGACAGCTTGCCTGACGTTACCATGACCGCGCCCGATGGGACGCAGGCCGATTTGGCCCTGACCGAACAGGCGCCCGGCGTCTTTGTCGCGGATGTGGAGGCCGCCGAACAAGGGCTCTATCGTGTCGATCAGGGCGAATTGACGACCGTCGTGGTCCGCGGATTGGCTGCGTTGCGCGAATTTGAACAGCCGGTCGCCGATGCTGCCCCGCTTGCCCCTGTTGGCAACGCGACCGGGGGCACTGTCAAACGGATCGAAGACGGCGTGCCCGGTCTGCGCCCGGTGCGCGTCGGGCAGGTAGCTCACGGGCGTGGCTGGGTTGGATACACGCCGCGCAACGCCTATATAACGCAGGCGATCCGGGTTATTCCGCTGGCGCCGCCTTGGCTGATGCTGGCGCTTGCTGCGTTGTCGCTGATCGGGGCCTGGCTGATCGAAGGGCGCGGGGGCGCGCGGCGCGGGGTCGATAGGTCGCGCAGCTAATCTACGCCCCGCCCCCGCGCCTTTCACTTGCGAAAAGACGTGGGGACTTCCATTCTTGTCTCATGCCGAGCAAAGGAGACACGCTATGCAGATGCCGACCCCCGATCCCGCGATCCTCGCGCGCAAGGATCAGATCGTGAAGCGCCTGCAATCGGTGTTGCCAGAGGGGGCGGTGGTGCATGACCCGATCCAGACGCGCGCTTACGAATGTGACGCGCTGACCGCATACAAATGTCCACCGCTCTGCGCCGTTCTGCCGACGTCGACCGCCGAGGTCGCTGCCGTCATGCGCATTTGCCATGAAGAAAGCGTGCCGGTTGTGCCGCGCGGGGCAGGCACATCGCTGGCAGGTGGCGCATTGCCCACGGCAGACAGCGTGATCCTTGGCGTGGCCCGGCTGAACGCGGTGCTGGAAACGGATTATGCCAACCGGATCATCCGCGTGCAGTCGGGGCGCACCAATTTGTCGGTCACAGGCGCTGTCGAGGAAGAAGGGTTCTTCTATGCGCCCGACCCGTCCTCTCAACTAGCCTGCGCGATTGCGGGCAACATCGCGATGAATTCGGGTGGGGCGCATTGCCTGAAATACGGTGTTACCACCAACAACCTGATGGGCGTGACCATGGTCATGGCCGACGGCGAGGTTCTGGAAATCGGCGGCGCGCATCTGGACGCGGGCGGGTTGGACCTGTTGGGGCTGATCTGTGGGTCCGAAGGCCAGTTGGGCATCGTGACCGAGGCAACTTTGCGCATCCTTGCCAAACCTGAAGGCGCGCGGCCAGTGCTGATCGGCTTTGATTCAAACGAGGTCGCGGGTGCCTGTGTCTCGGACATCATCAAATCCGGCATCCTGCCTGTGGCGATCGAATTTATGGACCGCCCCTGCATCCGCGCGACCGAAGCCTTTGCGGGCGCAGGATACCCCGATTGCGAGGCGCTGTTGATCATCGAGGTCGAAGGCTCGGACGCAGAAATCGACGACCAACTGTCGCGCATCGTCAAGATCGCGCGCACCCACAATCCGGTGGAACTGCGTGAAAGCACATCGGCCGAGGAAAGCGCGAAGATCTGGCTGGGCCGCAAATCGGCATTTGGCGCGATGGGGCAAATCAACGACTACATGTGCTTGGACGGGACAATTCCGGTGTCTGAACTGCCCTTGGTGCTTCGGCGCATTGACGAGATGTCGAAGGAATATGGCCTGGACGTGGGCAACGTCTTTCACGCGGGCGATGGTAACATGCACCCGCTGATCCTGTTTGATGCCAACAAGCCCGGCGATCTCGAGAAATGCGAGGCCTTCGGCGCCGACATTCTGAAGCTTTGTGTCGAGGTCGGTGGATGCCTGACCGGGGAACACGGCGTGGGAGTAGAAAAAAGGGACTTGATGGCTTCACAATACAATCAAAGTGATTTGGAGATACAACTGGCGGTGAAAGACGTGTTCGACCCGAACTGGCTTTTGAACCCGGCCAAGGTGTTCCCCTTGGCGTCCACGGAAACAAGGCGCGCGTCATGACCCCGACAACAGAAGCAGAGTTGGCCGAGGTGATTGCCGCCGCGAACGCCCCTCTGCGCATCCGGGGCGGAGGCACCCGCGATATCGGCGCGCCGGTTGATGGTGCGGACCTTTCGACACGCGGCCTGACTGGGGTCACCCTCTATGAACCCGGCGCGCTGACTCTAGTGGCGCGCGCCGGGACACCGCTGACCGAGATCGAAGAACTGCTGGCGGGCGAAGGTCAGCGGCTCGCGTTTGAACCGGGCGACTTGCGCGCACTTTTGGGCACCAAGGGGAGGTCGACCATCGGCGGGGTGATCGCAACCAATGCCTCTGGCCCGCGCCGCATCCAAGTTGGGGCGGCCCGTGATTTCTGCCTTGGCGTCCGTTTCGTGGACGGGCAGGGGCGGGTCCTAAAAAACGGCGGGCGGGTGATGAAAAACGTGACCGGCTATGATCTGGTGAAGCTGATGACCGGAAGCTGGGGCACGTTGGGCATGTTGACCGAGGTCAGCCTGAAGGTGCTCGCCATTCCTGAAACCGAGGCCACGTTGATCTGCGACGGACAATCGGCGGAAACCGCTGTGACGTCGATGGCCGCAGCGCTGGGGTCGCCGTTCGATGTAACCGGGGCTGCGCAGATGAACGGGCAGACGACGGTGCGGCTTGAAGGCTTGGAACAATCGGTGTCCTATCGTGCCAAAGCTCTGCGGGACGGCGTGCTTCAAGGTTTCGATATGGTCAAGGGCGCGGCGTCCGCAACCCTCTGGTCCGACCTGCGCGACGTCACACCTTTTGCCGGAAAAGATGGCGCGGTCTGGCGCATTTCGGTGAAACCGTCCGATGGGCCAACGCTTGTCCGAGAGCTGGGCGCTTTGGCGCCAGACGCAATTTACGACTGGGGCGGTGGGCTGGTCTGGCTGCGCGTGGCCGACGAAGGCGATGCAGGCGCCCAGATGATCCGCGACGATCTGAGCCATATCGGCGGCCACGCCACATTGATGCGGGCCAGCGCGGAAACGCGCGCCTCGGTGCCGGTGTTCCAGCCAGAACCCGGCCCCATCGCGGCGCTGACCCGCGGCCTGCGCGCAAAATTCGATCCGCGCGGCATCCTGAACCCCGGCCTGATGGGAGCCTGACATGCAAACGCATTTCACAGACGAGCAGTTGAAAGATCCCGCGATCAAGCGCGCCAATGAAATCCTGCGGTCCTGCGTGCATTGCGGGTTCTGCACCGCGACTTGCCCAACCTATCAAGTGCTGGGCGACGAGTTGGACAGCCCGCGCGGTCGCATCTATCTGATCAAGGATATGCTGGAGGCCGGACGCCCCGCCGACAAAAAAACGGTCGAGCATGTGGACAAATGCCTGTCCTGCCTTGCTTGTATGACGACTTGCCCATCGGGGGTGCACTACATGCATTTGGTCGACCACGCCCGCGCGCATATCGAACAGACCTATAAACGCCCGCTGTTTGACCGGATGCTGCGTTGGATGCTGGCGCAGATCATCCCCTATCCGGGCCGGTTCCGGCTGGCGATGCAGGCCGCGCGGCTGGGGCGACCTTTGCGCCGGTTCATGCCCGACCCGCGTCTGAAGGCGATGCTGGAAATGGCACCACCAAAGCTGCCGCGTCCCAGTTCGAACGACACCCCGCAGACCTTCCCGGCCAAGGGCGAGCGCAAGATGCGGGTGGCGCTGTTGACGGGTTGCGCGCAAAAGGCGCTGGATACGGATATCAACGACGCCACCATCCGCCTGCTGACACGTCTGGGCTGTGAGGTTGTCGTGGCGAAGGGCATGGGCTGTTGTGGCGCGTTGACCCATCACATGGGCAAAGTCGACGACAGCCACGCGCAGGCCGCCGCCAACATCGACGCATGGATGGCAGAACAACGAGGCGACGGGCTGGACGCAATCGTGATCAACACCTCGGGCTGTGGCACGACGGTCAAGGATTACGGGCACATGTTCCGCAACGATGCGCTGGCCGAAGACGCTGCCACAGTGTCTGCGCTGGCCATGGATGTCAGCGAGCTTTTGATGAAACTCGACCTGCCCGAAGCGCAGATGAATGCGCGGGTCGCTTATCATTCCGCCTGTAGTCTGCAACACGGTCAGCAGGTTAAAACCCAACCCCAGACCTTGCTGAAACGGGCAGGGTTCGAGATCGTCGAACCCGTCGATGCGCATCTGTGCTGTGGCTCTGCCGGGACTTATAACCTGATGCAACCCGCGATCTCGCAAGAGCTGAAACGCCGCAAGGTCGCCAATCTGGAAGCCAAGACGCCCGAGATCATCGCCGCTGGTAATATCGGTTGCATGATGCAAATTGGGTCCGGCACCGGCGTTCCTGTGGTCCACACAGTCGAGTTGCTGGACTGGGCCACCGGCGGGCCACAGCCGCGTAAATTGGGCTGATCGTGCTAGTTTTTCCTTTCTCTTACGACTGTTTTCGCCGTAGACATATGGTCAGAGGGCGCCTGAAACGTCCCGCCAGAGGCAGAAACATGAAGAAGCTAATTGCATTGATGGTGGTGGCATTGGGGCTTGCCAGCCCCTTGGTCGCTTCGGACCCGTCCCCCCTTCGGACGCTGATGACCAGTGACGAAAGTCGCGGCTGGGAAGGTGTCGGGCGGCTGAATATCGGCGCGGGCGGGTTGTGCACGGGGGCATTGATTGCCGACAATCTGGTGCTGACCGCTGGGCATTGCATGTTCGACAAGACCACCCGCGAACGTGTCCGGCCCGAAGATATCCAATTTCTGGCCGGGTGGCGAAATGGCCGGGCCTCTGCCTATCGCGGGGTGCGGCGCGCCGTCGTGCATCCCGGTTTCGAATTTGCGGGCAACGACAAGGCGGCCCGGGTTGTGAACGATCTTGCGGTGCTTGAGCTGGACCAACCGATCCGTAAGAACTCGGTCAGGCCGTTCGCGGTTCATTCGCGCCCGCGCAAGGGCGCCGAGGTGGGTGTCGTCTCCTATGCTCGTGATCGTGCTGATAGCCCGGCATTGCAGGAAATGTGCAAGGTTCTGGCCCGCCAAAGCGGCGCGCTGGTGATGAGCTGCTCGGTTGACTTCGGATCATCCGGCGCGCCTGTTTTCGTGGTGCAGGACGGAACACCTGCGATTGTATCGGTCATATCGGCCAAGGCGATGGTACGTGATATTCCAGTGTCGCTGGGCACGAACCTGGAAACGCCACTGGCCGAGCTTTTGAAAATGCTGGCCGATGGCGACGGCGTGTTCACGCGGTCGCAGACGGTGTCACGCCCGCCGGTCAGCACCTTTGGCACCGGTGCCGCGGGGCCGGGTGGCGCAAAATTCCTGCGCCCCTGACCCCTTGAAGGGCTGAAATTCCGTCTTAAATCTATGCTGCGGGTGCCGGATGGCCGGGCCCGCTCAATTGCCTGTCCCAACAAAGGGAAGGCCCAACCATTGTCGCTTTTAGGAGGACATAATGCGTAACTTTGACCTAACGCCCCTATACCGGGCCACCGTTGGCTTCGATCAGGTTGCCGATCTTATGGATCGTGTGCTGACAAATGACGTGAGCCGCGAAACCTATCCGCCCTATAACATCGAGAAGACAGCAGAAGACGGCTGGCGTATCTCGGTCGCCGTGGCGGGCTTTACGGATGACGAATTGTCGGTAGAGGTTCGTGAAAACGCGCTGATCATCTCGGCCAGAAAGGCGGACGAGGAAGAGCGGACCTATCTGCATCGTGGCATTGCTACCCGCGCGTTCGAACGTCGGTTCCATCTTGCCGATCATGTGCGCGTAACCGGCGCGGCCCACGAACACGGCATGTTGCATATCGACCTTGTTCGCGAAGTGCCCGAGGCCCTGAAACCACGCCGGATCGAGATTTCAAAATCGAACGACGTGGAACACAAAACGATCGAGGCCTAATCAGCCCATCAGTCGTATGTAGAAGTCGGGCGCGGGGGGGTACCTCCGCGCCTTTTGCTTTTAAGCGGGGTGGCGACGTTCCTGTTCCAGCAAATAAAAGCTGGCCGCAAGGATGATCGCCGTGCCTAGCCACATCGACCCGGTGGGCATAAAGCCGAACACCGCAAATCCCAGCAGCACGTTGAACACCAGTTTCAAGTGATCGAAAGGTTGCAGGTATGCCGCATCGGCCAGGGAATAGGCGCGCACCAATACGTGTTGGGCAAACGCCGTCAGAAGCCCAGCCCCCACGACCAGCCAGATCGCGTCCGCCGGCAGCGCAAAGCCCGACCCCAGCGCCAGCGCAGCATTCAATGGGCCAAGCAGGACCAGAAGATAGATCGTCACTGTCTCAGGCCCGTCAGCGCGGGTCAGAAACTTTGTGATGACCGAGCTGGCGGCCCAAAGTGCCGCAGCGCCAACGGGCAAAAGGGCGGCAATCTGAAACCGGTCAGACCAAGGCTCAAGGATTACTGCGCCGCCGATGATGCCCAGAACGACCGCACCCCAGCGGTGGATGGACACAGTTTCGCGCAAAACCAGCCCCGCGCCAAAGGTTACAAAAAAGGGTGATAGCAGGATCAGCGCAATGGCCTGCCAGATCGGCACATGCGCCAAGCCCAGCGTCCAAAGCTGCACGCCCCCGGCGGCCAATGCCACGCGCAGGATATGCAGCCAGATCTGCCCGGTGTTCATCGCTGCCGCTCGGTGGCGAACCACCCACGGTAGGTAAAACCCCAATGCAATCAGATATTGCCAGAATGTGACCGAGGGCGCGGACGCCCCCATTTTCATAGTCGCCCCTTGCAGGGCGGTGTTCACGACCGCGAAGCTTGCGCCCGCCAGAACCATAAGACCAGCCGCCTTGACAGGCGCGGTCGATGTCAGTTGTTGAGCCATTGCGCAGTGTCCTTTCTTCCTTACGCGTTGACCCAAGGCAGAAGGACAAGGCACACGTCAGCCGCGCACCTCAGACCATCCTCTTCCATCCGGACTTTAACCGTCGGCCCCGGAATTTCGCCGGGTCTGCTGACACCTTTTTCGCAAAAGGCCGCTCGTGGGCTGTGACCACCGGTGGGGAATTTCGCCCCGCCCTGAGAATGTCGCCACCCCGGCAGGGGTAGCGATAGGAAAGTAGGATGGGGGAGGGGAAGGGTCAAGTGTATTGCCGGACGGGACCTTCGCCTGCTAATTGAAGCTACACAAAGCGGATCGTTCAGAATGAGCAGACAGCGGTTAAAGAGCTTTCTGGGAAAAGATGCATCTAAACTACTGGAGACTGAGCCATACAAGCATTGGCCCCGTCAGCTCGAGCCTCTGGACCCTGCTTATTGTTTGGACCGTGTTTATACTTTTCCAGTCAACGGTCTTGAGTTGAGATGTGCTGCCGATGGTAAGATAACGACTATTTTTGCGTATTCTCAAAAGTTTGGTGGTTACTCTGAATTCGAACCGCTCTTCCGCCTCTCGCGCACCGAGGTATTAGACGCATTTGGTGATCCATACAAAACCGGCAACCGATTTCTGGATCCGATACTGGGTGAGATGGGAGCCCGGGATCTGTTTAAGTTCCAAGATCACGCAACCCACTTCACTTATGGCTATAACAGAGATCAAGTTGAAATGATCACATTGATGACAAGAGATGCTGTCCCTGTTTAACCAAAAACGGAGGGTTGCCCCTCCGTTTTCCTGTCCATCCTGTAGATATGACTAGACCGACATGCAGATATATTTCATCTCAAGGAAATCCTCGATCCCGTGGCGCGAACCTTCGCGGCCAAGACCCGACTGCTTCACGCCGCCAAACGGCGCGGTCTCGGTCGAGATGATGCCGGTGTTCACGCCGACGATGCCGTATTCCAGCGCCTCGGCCACTTTGTAAACGCGGCTGAGGTTGTTGGCGTAGAAGTAAGACGCCAACCCAAAGATCGTGTCATTGGCTTGTGCGATTACGTCGTCCTCGTCCTTGAACTTGAACAAGGGCGCCATGGGGCCGAAGGTCTCGTCCGTGGCGACATCCATTTCGCGCGTAGCGTTCTTGATGATCGTGGGTTCAAAGAACAACCCGCCCTTTTCATGTTCCGTGCCGCCCAAAATGATCTCGCCACCTTTGTCGGTCGCATCCGCGATATGCTCGCGCACCTTCTGAACCGCGTCCTCAGAGATCAGCGGGCCAAGGGCGATGCCTTCGTTCAGGCCGTCACCGACGGGCAGGGCGGACACGGCTTTGGCGAAGCGTGCAGCGAAATCGTCATAGACGCCTTCCTGCACATAGATCCGGTTGGCGCAGACGCAGGTCTGGCCGTTATTACGGAATTTGCAGGCGATAGCGCCTTCGACGGCGGCATCCAGGTCGGCGTCATCAAACACAATGAAGGGGGCGTTGCCACCCAGCTCCATCGAGCATTTCAGCACTTGATCGGCGGCCTGACGCAGCAGGATGCGGCCAACATTGGTGGACCCGGTGAAAGTTAGTTTGCGCACCAAGGGGTTCTCGCAGAACTCTTTGCCGATGTCCGAACTGCGCGAGCTGGGCACGATGTTGAACACCCCCGCCGGAATGCCTGCGCGGTCGGCCAGAACGGCCAGAGCGGTGGCAGACAGCGGCGTTTCCGCCGCCGGACGGCCCACGAAACCACAGCCCGCAGCCACGGCCGGGCCGCATTTTCGGGTGATCATCGCATTGGGGAAGTTCCACGGCGTGATCGAGGCGACAACCCCAATCGGCTGACGGATCACCATCAGGCGTTTGTCTGGCTGGTGGCCGGGGATGGTTTCGCCATAGATGCGCTTGGCCTCTTCGCCAAACCATTCGATGAAGCTGGCGCCATAGGCGATTTCTCCGGTGGCTTCAGCCAGTGGCTTGCCCATCTCGGCGGTCAATATCGTGGCAAGGTCACCTTGGTTCTCCATCATCAGGTTAAACCATTTGCGCATGATGTTGGCGCGCTCTTTCGCCGTCCGCTTGGCCCATTCGCGGCCTGCTTTGTCGGCCACTTCGATGGCGCGCGCGACCTCTTTGCGGGACAGATCGGCCACTTTGGCGATCACGTCGCCGCGCGCTGGGTTTTTGACGTCGAAGGTTGCGCCATCTTCAGCATCGATCCATTCGCCATTCACATAGGCGCGGGTCTCAAGCAGCGACGGGTCTTTCAGAAGCTCTTTAAGCTCGGTTGCATTGGCGGCCATTTTGCTCTCCCATAGCTCATGTGTCGTTCGGGACTGGCCCGACGCAATCACAGGATATTAGTCATGAATTTTGACATAGCCTATGCGAACGCGGATTTCATCCCGAATGGGCCTGACTTCCCTGCGAAATGGCAGAAAATGGCGGGTGATTTCCGCAGATCGCACAACAATCTTCGGTTGGACGTACCCTATGGTGAAGATGCTGCGAATGCATTTGACCTGGTGCTGCCGGACGGCATGGCGAAAGGTCTGGTCGTGTTCGTCCATGGTGGCTATTGGATGGCGTTCGGGCGCCGCGATTGGACGCATCTGGCCGCGGGCGCGGTGGGGCAGGGATTCGCGGTGGCATTACCGTCTTATCCGCTGGCCCCGAGCGCGCGAATTTTAGATATCACCCGGGCGGTCGCGAAGGCGATCGACACCGCGGCAGAGCAGGTCGACGGCCCGATATATCTGGCGGGTCATTCGGCGGGCGGGCATTTGGTGGCGCGAATGAACTGCCTTGATGTGGATCTTGCGTGCCGCGATCGGATCGCGCGGATCATGCCAATCTCGCCGCTGGGCAATTTGCGACCGCTGATTCAGACTACAATGAACGACACACTTAACCTTGATGAAGCCGAAGCCCGGGCCGAAAGCCCCACGCTGATAGATCAGCGCGCGGGCATTGCGACGTCCGTCTGGGTGGGGGCTGACGAACGCCCCGCCTTTCTGGATCAGGCCCGCGATCTGGCGCTGAGCTGGCCGGAGGCAGAACTGACCATTGCCCCCAACCGCCACCATTTCGATGTGATCGCCCCGCTGGCCGACCCAAACAGCGACATGGTGGCGGCGCTTTTAGCTGGGGCTTAGCGCCCGAAATCTTCCAGCGCGCGGTGGTCGATGGTTTCCAACACGGGGATCATCACCGCGGCATCGGCCCCTTCGGCTTTTATCAGAATCCGCCCGTCAACGATGCCCGACAAGTCGCCATTCTGGTTAAGGTATTTCATCCGTCCGACACGTTCCAGCTTGGCCCCCATCAGCCCGGCATTGGACAACATGCCCGACAACGCGCCAACCATCGGGTTGTTCGCCATTATGGTGATCTTGAATTCGTCGGTTCCGTCGGAATACGTCGCCTCGGCCCCCGATCCCCCGCCCATCATGGCAAGGCCCGCGCTCATCTCGGTTGAGACCTCGCGGGTCCAGCCATCGGGCGCTTCGGGTAGGAACTTGGCAAGGTCCGCCGTTTTCATCGCTTTCAGCAGTTGTTTCGCATATTCAAGCTCTTCCAGAGTGTAGTTAATGTCACCTTCCTGATACGCCTTCAAAGCGCTTTCAAGCGTGTCGGTCACGTCATCTGCGTGGGCCAGTGCCGGGGTCAGCACCGCTGCGATGGCGATGGTTTTGAGCATGTGTTTCATATGATCCTCCTTAAGAAAACTTCTCAGTCCATGTGGGCAGAATATCGTTATCGGCGGGGGTCGCTGCGTGGACGCCGCGGGCAATGGCGCGGGCCAGACAGGTGGCGGCGGCATGGCCCAACCGCAGCGCGTCGAAGCCCGCGTCCGGCAAGGCGTGTGCATTGGTGGCGGCGGCAAAAATCAGATCGCCGTCAAAGGGCGTATGGCTGGGGTGGATCGCGCGTGCCATGCCGTCATGGGCGGCGGTGGCCAGTCGTGTGGTCTGTGCTTGGGTTAGCTCTGCATCGGTTGCGATGATGGCGATGGTGGTGTTTTCGCCCATGCGTGCTTCTGGCCGCGGTTCTTGTGCCGGGTCATGGGTGCCGATGCCATGCCCGCCAAACTCGCTATTCATTTCCCACGCGGCGGCCCAGAAGGCAGGGCCGTCGCCCATCGTCACCGCGCCCAAGGCGTTCACCGCGACGAGCGCCCCGACTGTAATTCCGTTCTCAAGCACCAGCGAGGCCGAGCCAAGCCCGCCCTTTAACCCATCGACCGTGGCGCCGGTGCCCGCGCCGACCGAGCCCAAGGGAAATGTGCCGCTGGCCGCGTCCAGCGCAGCACGGCCAAGTGCCTTGTAGGGGTTCTCAGCCCAGCCCTTGTCACCGCCGTTCAGCAGGTCAAACAGGATCGCCCCCGGAACAATCGGCACCCGCTGGTCGCCCACCTGAAACCCGCGTCCCTGCGCGCGCAGGCCGTCCGCCACACCTGACGCCGCATCCAACCCGAAGGCCGAGCCACCCGACAACACCAGCGCATCCACCTGTTGCACCAGCTTGTCGGGCGCCAGCAGTGCGGTTTCGCGCGTGCCCGGCGCACCGCCCATGATGTGAACGGCTGCGGTGAAGGGTGCGTCGCTTACCAGCACGGTCGCGCCGGTTTTGATCACCTCGTCCTCGGCATTGCCGACCCGCAGGCCAGCGACGTCAGTGATCAGGTTTCGGGGACCGGGTTTCATCAGATGCACCGCCCGCCGTCGACTTCCATCGCCACACCCGTCACCATCGATGCTTCGTCCGAGCACAGGAAACACGCCGCGTTGCCCATGTCCTCGGGGGTCGAGAACCGGCCCAGCGGGATGGTGGACAGGAATTTCGTGCGCATCTCGGGCGTGTCCTCGCCCATGAAGCTGGACAGAAGCGGTGTCTCGCCCGCAACCGGGCAGATCGCGTTGACGCGAATGCCATGTGGGGCCAGTTCGACCGCCATCGCCTTGGTCGCGGTGATCATCCAGCCTTTGGAGGCGTTATACCAATTCAGGTTCGGGCGCGGGCTGAGGCCGGCGGTCGAGGCCACGTTTAGAATCGCGCCCGTGCCCGCCGCCTTCATCGAGGGCACGAAATAACGCGCCATCAAGTAGACCGACTTGGCGTTGACGGCGAAGACGCGGTCGAACTCGCCCTCGTCAACCTCCTCCATCGGTTTGGGCAAATGGGTGATGCCTGCATTGTTCACGATAATGTCCACATGACCCCAAAGCTCATGCGCGGCGCGCGCCATCTGGGCCACGCTGTCACCGCTGGAGACATCGACGTGATGGGCGACACCTTCCACCTCGGCTGCCACCGTGCGAGCCAGATCGTCGTTCAGGTCGGCGGCCATCACGCGCGCACCTTCGGCTGCGAATTTGCGAACAATACCAGCGCCGAAGCCCGACGCCCCGCCGGTCACAATGGCCGTTTTTCCATGAAGTCGCATCCGATCCCCCTTAGTTGTTGCGCCAAGCTTGCGCCGTTTTGGGCAGCGGTGCAAGTCAGCCGCGCGGGGTCAGCCAATGCACCTGATCCAACCCGGCAAACCGCGCAAATCGCGACAGTTCGGCGTCCAGTTTACTGTGCCGGCCGAGCGTCCAGCGCACGCCTGCTTCCGGCCAAAAACCGACGACCGTCAAATGCCCGGTCTTGCGATCCGCTTTCAGCTCGATCCGCCCGACGAAGCGGTCGCCTTCCAACAGAGGATAGACGTAATAGCCCCACCGCCGCTTGGGCTTGGGAACGAACATTTCGTTGCGGTAATCGAAGCCGAACAGACGTTCCAACCGCGTGCGGTCGCGGATGGCCGGGTCAAACGGGTTCAGAATGCGCAGCCGCGTGGTGGGTGCGGGCAGGTCAGCAAGTCGCGTTTCGATGTCGGGATGGGCAAGGGCGGTGACGCTGCCGCGATCAGCGGTTTCAATTTCAACCGGCACGAGTTCGGCGGCGTCACACCAGCTTTTCGCCTCACGCGCGCTCATCGCCTCCCAGAAACGACCCACTTCGCCGCTCGTGCCGAAGCTCAGCCGATCCATCGCGGCAGAGCATAGCCAGTCGACGGCGTGGGCATCCTCCGCCGGGTCATGCGTTGGGAAAACCCGCTCGCCCAGATCATAGAACTTCACGAAGTTTTCGCGGTGGCAGGTGGCCAGTTCGCCCGCATACCACATCTGGTCCAGTGCTTTCTTGTGCGGTGGGCGCGCCCACATCTCGCGCTTTTCAACCTTGGTGTCGAAGGCGTGGGTGGACAATGCGCCCTCGTCCGTGATGCGTTGCCGGATTTCGGCGATCTGGGCTTGTCCCAACCCGGATTGATACCAGTCATGGCGCCCCACCCGCGCGCCCAGACGGTCGAACTGCCGCCGCCAGAAGGGCAGAACACGCCTGTCGATCAGGCTGGCGTCATGGGTGAAATGCTCGAACACTTCGCGCTTGGCCAGCCGATCCCAGATCATCCCTTCGCGCACGTTTTGATTGCGGCTCCAGAGGATATGGTTATGCGCGCGGGTCACGTTGCGGATCGTGTCGATCTGCACAAACCCCAACCGCCAGATGATTACGTCAAGGTCCAGCGCGCCGGTGGGCGTGTCCGACAACGCGTTGGTCCACAGCCATAAATGGCGGGCCTGTCGGTTGGGGATTTTCAGCGTCGCACCCATGTGTCACCCGTGTTTCGCGGCGATGGTTTTGAGTTGCGAGAAGCCATAAAGCGCCTCGAACCCTTTTTCACGCCCATGACCGGATTTGCCAACGCCCCCGAAGGGCAACTCCACCCCGCCGCCCGCGCCGTAATTGTTTATAAACACCTGTCCAGCGCGCAACTGTTTCGCCAGCCGCATCTGGCGCGCGCCGTCGGCGGTCCAGATGCTCGCAACCAGGCCATAATCGGTGGAATTGGCGATCTTGGCCGCCTCATCCTCGGTGTCGAACGGGATAACGACCTGCACGGGGCCGAATACCTCGTCCCGCGCCAGCGGGTGATCGGGTGGCACATCTGAAAAGAGGGTCGGTGCAACGTAATGCCCGCCTTCGGGGGTATCTGTGATCTGCCCACGCCCGGCCACGCGCAGGTCGCGGCCCTTCGCAAGGAAGGTTTCGACGATCTCTTTCTGGCGGGGCGAGATCACGGGGCCGACATTCAGATCGGCAGTCGCAGGCCCGACTTTCAAGGCGTCATAGGCCGCACCCATCCGCGCCACCACGTCGTCATAGACGCCACGCTGCACCAACACCCGTGAACTGGCCGAGCAGGTCTGGCCCGCGTTCTGAATGCATGCGCCCACCAGAAAGGGCAGGGCGGCGTTCAGATCGGCATCGTCAAACACCAGCTGGGGCGACTTGCCCCCAAGTTCCAGCGTCACCGGCACCACGTTTTGCGCGGCGGCGGCTTGCACCAACCCGCCGACCGGCACCGAGCCGGTGAAGCTGATATGTTGAACACCGGGATGGGCGGACAGGGCAGCACCTGCTTCCTCGCCCAGCCCCGTGACGACGTTCAGCGCGCCTTTCGGCAACCCGGCCTCTTCGGCCAGTCGCGCAAAGGCAAGTGCGGTCAGGCAGGCTTCTTCGGCTGGTTTCAACACGCAGGCATTGCCCATCGCAAGTGCCGCCCCGACGGACCGTCCGATGATCTGCATCGGGTAATTCCACGGCACGATGTGACCTGTCACGCCATGTGGTTCGCGTAGCGTGTAGACGGTGTAGCCTTCCAGATAGGGAATGGTTTCGCCCATCACCTTGTCGGCCGCGCCGCCATAGAATTCCAAGTATCGCGCCAGAGCCACGGCGTCGTTCTTCGCTTGGGTCAGGGGCTTGCCCACATCGCGCGCCTCAAGCGCGGTCAGCTCTTCCACCCGCGTTTCAACCAACTGCCCGATGCGGGTCAGGATGCGCCCGCGTTCGGTTGCCGTCATGCGGCCCCAGTCGCTGTCCAACGCGGTATGTGCGGCGGCTACTGCGGCGTCGATATCGGCCGCCGCCCCGCGCGCAATCTGCGTGAAAACCTCGCCGGTCGAGGGGTCTTCGACGGGCAGCGTGCGCTCGGCCTTGCGCCACGAACCGCCAATCAGGATCTCGGTCGGATCGAACCAAAGTTCTTTCATCTTAAGCCTCCTTCCATGCGGGCGGGATGACCGGCGCGGCATTGATCAGGGTTTGGGTATAGGTGTGTTGCGGCGCGGCAAAGACGGCCTCGGTCGCGCCGTCCTCGACGATCTTGCCCGCCTTCATCACCAGCACCCGGTCAGTGATCGAGCGCACAACGCCAAGGTCATGGCTGATGAAGAGATACCCCATGCCATGACGTGACTGAAGTTCTGCCAGCAGGTCAAGGATATCGGCGCGGATCGAAACATCGAGCGCAGACACGGCTTCGTCCAGAATGATCAGTTCCGGACGCAGGATTAAGGCACGAGCGATGGCGATACGTTGTCGCTGACCGCCGGAAAATTCGTGCGGATAGCGGGTCATGGCGTCGGGGTCCAGGCCCACCTCGGCCAGCGCATCGCGCACGCGGTCGCGCCAGTCGAGGGGGCGGCTGCCCAGCAGGTGAAAGGGCTCGGCGACCAGCCGTTCCACTGTCCAGCGGGGATTGAAGCTGCCGTAGGGATCTTGAAACACCACCTGCAGCCCGGCGCGGCGGGCGTGCGGCATGTCGGGCGCGATGGGCGTGCCATTCAGAAGGATCTCTCCGCTTTGCAACGGTTCCAGACCCAGAATGGCGCGGCTGAGTGTCGATTTCCCGCAGCCACTTTCACCGACCAGCCCAAGGCTCTCGCCCTTATTCAATGTGAAGCTGACTTCGTCTACGGCGCGAAATTGCGGGGTCGGGCCAAACAGGTGCGTGCGGGGTAAGGGGTAGTCACGCACCGCGCTGCGCACCTCAAGCAGCGGGGTGTCTTGCGGGATGGCCTGACCGTCGGGCACGTGGCCAGAGGCATCCAGCAGCTGCCGCGTATAAGGGTGCGACATGTTGCGAAACAGGGTCTCGGTTTCAGCCTGTTCAACGATCTCGCCTTTGCGCATGACGGCGACGTGGTCGGCCATGCCAGCCACCACGGCCAGGTCGTGGGTGATCAGCAAAAGCCCCATGCCGTCTTCGGCGACCAGTTCCTTCAGCAGATCCAATATCTGTGCTTGTGTGGTCACGTCCAGCGCGGTCGTGGGTTCATCCGCGATCAGAAGGTTTGGATGCAGCGCGATAGCCATGGCGATGCATACGCGCTGGCGCTGCCCGCCCGACAGTTCGTGCGGGTAACGGTCCAGCGGGAAGCGGTCTTGCGGCAAACCCACGCGGGTCAGTTTTTCGGCGGCGATGCGGCGGGCATCGTTGCGGCTGGCGCGGCCATGGATCAAAAGCGTCTCGGCCACCTGATCGCCGATGGTCTTGACCGGGTTCAGTGCCGTCATCGGTTCCTGAAAAATCATCGAGACGCGGCGGCCGCGAATGGCGCACATCGCGTCTTCGTCCAGCTTAGTAAGATCAGTATCGTCCAGCCATATCTGCCCGGATGTGGTCATGCCGCGCGGCAACAACCCCATCAGGGCCAGCGCCGTCATCGACTTGCCCGATCCGCTTTCGCCCACCAGTCCGAACACCTGACCCGCGGCGACGGTCAGGTCCACATCGCGCAGGATCGGGGTGCCGAAGATGGACAGGGCAAGGTCTTCGATGCGGATCATGTGCGTGCCCGCCTGATTCGAGGGTCCAGAAGATCGCGCAGCCCGTCGCCCATCAAGTTCAGGCCCAGCACCATCACGACGATGGCCAGCCCCGGCGCGATGGCAAGGCGCGGGTGAGAATAGATCATCGTCTGCGCCTCGGCCAACATCCGGCCCCAACTGGCGATCGGGGGCTGGGCGCCAAGGCCAACGTAGCTGAGCCCTGCTTCGGCCAGAATACCCAGTGAAAACTGGATGGTGCCCTGCACAATCAGAAGGTTGGCGATATTGGGCAGGATGTGTTCGACACTGATCCGAACCTTGCCCTTGCCCGCGACACGTGCCGCCATGATGAAGTCCTGCGTCCAGATCGTCATCGCGCCACCACGCGCCACACGGGCGAAAACGGGGATATTGAAGATACCGATGGCGACGATCGCGTTGGTGGCCGACGGGCCGAAGGTGGCTGTGATCAGAATTGCGATGACCAGAGCCGGGAAGGCAAAGATCAGGTCATTGCCGCGCATGATCACCTCGTCCAGCCAACCACCCCGATGGGCGGCGGCCAGAAGGCCAAGCGGCACACCCACGCCCATGCCGATGCCGACAGCCAGAACCGCGACGGCAATTGAAATGCGTCCACCCTCCATCAGCATGGACAGAAGATCGCGCCCAAAATGGTCGGTGCCCAGAAGGTACTCTGCTGAAGGTGGTTTCAGCTTTGCGCCGATGTTTAGCGTGGTCACGTCATAGGGTGTCCAGAGGAAGGACAGAAGGGCGGTGGCAAGCAAGGCGGCGCTGAGCACCGCGCCGATCCAAAGTTGGGCGGGCAAGCGGGTCATCGGCGCCTCCGCAAGCGGGGATCAACCACCGCATAGGCCACATCGATCAAAAAAGTCACAAGGATCACCGCAAAGACCAGCAGCATCACCACGCTTTCCACTACGACAAGGTCACGCTGGGTGATGGCCTGAAAAATCAGCCGCCCGAGACCGGGAAGGAAAAAGACGTTCTCGATGATGATCGCACCGGCCAGCAGAAAGCTGAACTGCAAGCCGATAATGGTCAGAACCGGGATTAATGCATTGCGCAGTGCGTGGTGGCGTGTGGCCTGCGCGATACTCAACCCCTTGGCGCGTGCGGTGCGCATATAGTCCTGATGCAGCACATCCAAAAGAGATGATCGCATGACGCGGGCGAGAATGGATGCTTGCGGCAAGGCAAGTGCCACGGCGGGCAGGGTCAACGCCTTCATGGCGAGCCAGAATCCTTCGTCCCAACCCGGAAACCCACCGGCAGAAAACCAGCGAAGCTGCACGGCGAAAAGCATGACCAGCAGCATCGCGAACCAGAAATTCGGAATTGCAATGCCAAGCTGAGTTGCCCCCATGATCGCGTAATCAGACGTGCGACCCTGTCGTGCGGCTGCGAACATGCCCACGGGAATGGCGATCAAGGTGGACAGCCCAAGCGCATAGAGCGCCAAGGGCAGGGACACTTGCAGACGTTCCAGCACAAGCTCGGCCACCGGCACGCGATAAGTGTAGGAAATGCCGAAATCCCCGGTCATCAGCCCACCAACCCAATCAAGATAGCGTGTGACCAGCGATCCGTTCAGCCCCAGATCATCGCGCAGGGCCGCGACCGCTTCGGGTTGTGCATTCAGGCCTAACATGAAAGATGCCGGGTCGCCCGGAATGACCTCAATCATTGCGAAGATCACCAGTGAGGCAACGACAAGGCTCAGGCCAAGCGACAGGGCGCGGGTCAGGACATAACGCAACATGACGGCGAGGTTAGACGCGGGCAGGTGGGGCGAAAAGGGAAAACTGCGCGTGCGCGCTAGATCTTCACCTCGACATTCGGCAGCTTCAGTTCTTTCATCAATTCGCGCAGTTCTTGACGAGCCGCCACGTTCGAGATGTTCATCTGACCGACCACGCCAATATCGCGCAGATCCAGCAAGGTCAGACCACGCGGGAACAATTCGCGAAAGATGACGCGTTCGTTGAAACCGGGGGCCACGCGGAACCCGATACGCTTGGACAGATCATCCAGCGCATTGCCCATTTTCTTCTTGTTGTGCATCATCTGCGCGCCCAACCGGTTGCGCACGACAATCCAATCGATGGGCTTCAATCCGGCCTTGGCGCGCACCTGCCGGGCGTTCCAGACCATCTCGGAATAGACCGAGGGGCCTTTGACCTTGTTGGTGTCTGGGTCGATATGCGCCAGCAGATCGAAATCGACGAAACTATCGTTCAGCGGCGTGATCAGCGTGTCGGCCAGCGAATGCGCTACCTGACTAAGACGCGTATGCGATCCGGGACAGTCGATGATGATGAAGTCTCGGTCGGCCTCCAGTGCTGCCACGGCCATCGACAGGCGACGGTCATAGGGGTTTTCACCGGCTTTCAGGCTGGCAGCGTCAACCTCGGGCAGGTCATGATATTCGGGGGTCGCCAGCTCGACGCCTTCGCGTGCCATGGTCGCTTTGCGGTTTTCAATGAACCGGCCGATCGTTTTCTGGCGCAGGTCAAGGTCCAGCACACCCACCTTGTGCCCCAACCGCGCAAGCGCCGTTGCCACATGCATGGACACGGTGGATTTTCCAGCCCCGCCCTTTTCGTTCCCGACCACGATAATATGCGCCACGCCTGTATCCCCGACTGTTTAGCAGCTTTTTATGAGCGGGGACTATAGATACGAAGGTGGATGGGGGAAAGAGGTTGCTGACATCCAAATCAACTGTGAGTCTTCAGTGCCATAGGCTGCTACGTCGTTATCCCACATTTGAAGACCATAACGAAAAACGCCGCCCGTTCGGGGCGGCGTTTCTTTTTTCAGATAGGCGTGGCTTAGAAGCCGAACCCTTCGTATTTCGATTTGAACTTGGACACTCGCCCGCCGGTGTCCATAAGGCGCGAAGTGCCACCGTTCCAGGCTGGATGAACCGAGGGGTCGATGTCCAGCGCCAGCATGTCGCCTTCTTTGCCCCAAGTCGTTTTCATTTGCACGACCGTGCCGTCAGTCATCTTGACGTCGATCATGTGGTATCCGGGATGAAGATCCTTTTTCATGTTGACGCTCCTCAGGCTTTCTTGGGTTTGTATTTGCTGTCTTCGGCGATACGGGCCGATTTACCGCGACGGGTGCGCAGGTAATACAGTTTCGCACGACGCACGCGACCACGGCGAACCACGGTGATGCTGTCGATGTTTGTCGAGTGCAGGGGGAACACACGTTCCACGCCTTCACCGAAGGAAATCTTGCGGACGGTGAACGTTCCGGCAATGCCGTCGCCGTTCTTGCGGCTGATGCACACACCTTCATAGTTCTGAACACGGGTGCGCGAGCCTTCTGTCACTTTGAAGCCGACGCGGATCGTGTCACCGGCTTTGAAATCGGGAATTTCGTTTCCCAGGGCGGCAATCTGTTCCGCCTCAAGTTCTGCGATCAGGTTCATCTGACCATCTCCTATTTGTCTGCTTGCGGTTGGTCCGCAAAGTTTGGTGCCGTCCAAGAGCTCCTTGCCTTCACCGGGTCCGCATCGCGCCCGCAGGAGATCGTCCGTCGTTTCTTTAGTCAGCTCTTCCAGCGGGATGTCGGGTGCAGAAGAACACACCTGCCCAAAAGAAAAACGCCCGCGCGACTCGAATGAGTGGCAGACGAGCGGTGTATAGGCCCAATGCCGCCGCCGATCAAGGGTCATATGACAGCCAAAACGGGCCAAAAATGACGGGCCAAAAAATGAAAAAGGGGCCGCGCGGAGAATTATCGCACAGCCCCATTGTTTCGGCGTTCGTGAGTGGTGTTGCTCAGGTAAGAAGCAGAGGTGCCGAAAGTTCGCGTCGGGCTGAACGGAACACCGGAAGGCACCGTTTCAGGTTAAACGTGGGGCGTGGTGTCGGGGTGGTGGATTTGCTGGCCGCGATCGCAGTCAGAGCTTTGATGCGGTTTTCCCGCGCTGTCATCAGAAGTGTCATTTTGTTCACCTTTCTTGCCATTGGGCAGTCACGTAGAGGGTCAGGGGGGAAATTGGGTTTCGCAAAAAGGAACAAATCAAAGTCTGAGCGCAGGTATCCAGTCTTACATTTCAAATCTTTCGGTTAACGTGGATCAACAATGGCACGTCACAGAAATAACACATATTCGCCTTTCCGGGCTCCCCAGAACTGGCGAATACGGAAGGGTGCAAAATGTGATTTTTTGGATTTTTTAGAAACAGTTAAGACGCTGTTGGAGGATTGTTGATCACATTGAGGGCAGTGCCACAATTTTGCCTTTATCCAACATCAGGACAATCTTGAGCGAAACTCGCTAATCGCCATCCTCGTCCTTCGCCTTTTGCGCCGCGTCCAACAGATCGGGCCGGCGGTCTCGTGTGATCTGTTCGCTCATCTCGCGCCGCCACTTGGCCACCTTGCCGTGATGACCCGATGTTAGCACCTCGGGGATGGTTCGCCCGCGCCAAGTGGCAGGGCGGGTGTATTGGGGATGTTCCAGAAGCCCTGCCGAAAAGCTTTCTTCCTCGGTCGAGGCTTCGTTACCCAGAACGCCGGGCAGCAAGCGCACGGTCGCGTCCAGCATGGCTTGGGCGGCTATCTCGCCGCCCGTCAGGACGAAATCTCCAAGGCTGATTTCCTCGATCTGGTATTCTTCCAGAACCCGTTCATCGACCCCTTCGAACCGACCGCACAGAATGGTCATGCCTTCGCAGGTTGCAAGACGGTGCGCCAAGGCTTGCGTCAAGGGTCTGCCACGGGGTGACATATAAACGATAGGCCATTTGGCGCGGTCCGTTGGTGCGCCGGATTGCGCAGCGTCGATCGCGCGTGACACAACATCAGCGCGCAATACCATCCCCGCGCCGCCCCCAGCGGGTGTGTCATCAACGTTGCGATGTTTGCCTTCACCAAAGGGGCGCAGGTCGATTGCCTCAAGCGTCCAAAGACCGTCTTTCAACGCCCGCCCAGTCAGGCTTTCGCCCAAAACACCGGGAAAAGCACCAGGAAACAACGTAATAATGCGCGCCGTCCATACTCCGGCAAAGTGCGGCGTGTCCGTCATCAACTCGCGCGGTTTAAGGGATGGCGACACCGCAAACTTACCGTGCGACTTCATCGCGCGCGCGGGTTTGTCGGCAGGGGCTTGATCAGATTTATCGCTCATGCTCTGTCCCTTACCCGGTTTCGGCGAGGCTGAAAAGTCAGGGGCACGGGTCGCCCCCGGCAAGCAACCGTTCCTTGCGGGCCTTGCGGTCGGGTTTGGACATGGGCTGGCGGTTCAACTCAAGAAATGCGGCGCGCAATGCTGCCGATGGTCCCCGGTTCACATGCGGCGCACTAACAAGGCCATGTCGGGCCTGTTGCGGGACAAGTGCCAAATCGAGGATTGCATCGGCGGTACCATGCGGCGCGTTGGCATAGTCCTCAAGTGCCGCGACGGTGACGGGAATGGGTGCCAAGGTGCGAACCATCCGCTGCGCTTCTTCCCGTGGGCCGGTTTGTGCGGGGAAACGGGCTGTGAAGGTGTCCAGATCATCCGTCAGCCGGATCGATCGCAAAAGATGCCCATGCACCGACCTGATCCAATCGGCGCGGTTGCGGGTGGTGTAGACAAAGGTGATCTGCACATCCCTGCCAAAACGGCGGCGCAGTTCAGAGATGATCACACGAGCCAACTTCACGGCCGCGCGGTGATACGAGGTGATCATCCGCCCGCCCAGCATCCTATGACCCGGCATTCCACCGGAAAAACTCTCGCGTGACAGAACGATAACGTCCTTGCCAGGCGTGCCGGACAGAAATTTCCGGAACGCGCGGCGAAACAGATAAAGTCGATGTGGGAAGGGGCGCTGAGCATATCGGCGCGCCGCAGCGCCTGCGTTCAAAAACTGGCGCTGACCGTAATAGTCGAAAAAGGGCGATAGCGCCGTGCGATTTTCGTGCAGAAAATTCTGAAGGCTGGTCGTGCCGGTCTTGTGAAAACCCGCATGAACGATGACGTGCGTCATTCGGGAAAGGCGCCTTCGGGTGGGTCGACGATCAGGCGGCCCGCGGCCAGATCAACGGTCGGAACGGCCTCAATCGTGAAGGGCAGAAGGGCACCGTTTTTCAAACCAGGGCCATGCACTTCCAGCACGTCCCCCGCGCCGTGGTTGTGCACAGCCGAGACACGTCCCAGCGCCCGCCCGCCAGTGTCCAGAACGTCAAGGCCGATCAGGTCGGCGTGATAAAATTCGTCATCGGGCAGGCTGGGCAGGGCGTCGCGATCAGCAAAAAGGCGCATGCCGCGCAATGCGTCGCCGTCTTCTTTGGTTGCCACGCCGTCAATGGTGGCTGCAAAGCCGTTCTTGATCGCACGATCCAGGGTCAGGGCAAACTGGCGCGTGCCAGCTTCGTCCCAAAGCGGGCCATAATCGCCAATCGCCGCGGGTTCTGCGCAGAAGCTTTTGATACGCAGCTCGCCTTGAACGCCGTAGGACCCGGCGATTGCGCCCACGCAAATTCGATCATCGCTCATTTTGCACCTGTACAAATGCCCCGGTCCACCGCGCCGCCGCGATCAAGGCAGCGGTCGGTCATCGCGTTTCGTTCAAATAGCAACCCGGCTAGAAAACCGGCGCCGATGATCAGGATCAACCGAAAGGGACGAAAAAGCAAACCCATGGGACGTTCTTCTTTCACCTGTATGTAGATCGGTGACTGGCTGAAAAGACAAGACGAGGCACCCGTGCGGGAGCGCCTCGTCCAAGGGGTATGTGCCTGCCTTTGTGGCGGGACGCATTAGACCAATCGCACCACAGGGCTTATTCTTCGGCGGGTGCCTCGGCAGCTTCCTTGGCTGCGGCAGCTTTTTCAGCTTTCTCTTCCGCGCGTTCTTGGGCTTTCTTGCCCGGCTGACCTTTTTTCAGGTTCGCACGCTCTTTTTTCTCAAGAACGCCGGCGGCTTCCAAGAAACGAGACACGCGGTCCGAGGGTTGCGCGCCTTGGTCCAGCCAGTATTGCACACGCTCCATATCCAGCTTTACGCGATCTTCCGAATCTTTCGGCAGCTGCGGGTTATAGGTGCCCAGCTTTTCCAGAAAGCGACCATCGCGCGGCATACGCGAGTCTGTGGCGACCACGCGATAGAAGGGACGTTTTTTCGAGCCGCCACGGGCAAGACGAAGTTTCATAGCCATGAGAGTTTTCCTTTTTGCTAGCTATTTGAGCGGGGCATGGCCCCAATCATTCCTGGTGTTTCTTGTGATGCCTGATGACCTCGTCGATGACGAAGTTCAGGAATTTCTTGGCGAATTCGGGGTCCAGATCAGCGCGGCGCGCCAGGTCTTCCAGACGTTCGATCTGTTTGGCTTCGCGGGCGGGGTCCGACGGTGGCAGGTCGTGTTCGGCTTTCAATTTACCCACGGCTTGCGTGTGCTTGAAACGTTCACCCAGCGTATAGACGAGGATCGCATCCAGCCGGTCGATTGACTGGCGATGATCTTTCAACAGTTCATCGGTGCAGGTAACTGCGTCTGTCATGCGTATGCCTCCGGGCTGCCATCGCTGTCGGGCGCGGGGTGGCGCCAGACGTGATAGGGTCTGTCATAATCCACGGTCTTGTCATCGGCGAAACGCGCGGCGTTTGGGTCGATCACGCAGCCCATGCGCTCCGCCAGCGCGGCGGAGCGCATGTTGTCCGTGTCGACATACGATACAGCTGTGGGCCAACCAAGTTGGGTGTATGCCCAGTCGCGGGTCGCAAGTGCTGCCTCATAGGCAAAACCTTTGCCTTCGGCATCGGCGGTCCAGACGGACCACGAGATTTCGTGCTCGGGCCAGCCTTTGGGAAACCACGGTCCAGCAGAGCAGAAGGGTTTGCCCGAAGCTTTCTCGATGCCGACAAAAATGCCAAAGCCGCGAAGGGTCCAGTGACCCACCATGTGCGCAAAGGCGCGCCAAGCATCGCGGCGGGCATAGGGGCCACCAATGAACTGCGCACGATCGGACCCGAGGAAGGCGGCGAAGGCCTCCCAGTCGCCCATCTCGGGCTGGCGCAGCTTAAGGCGCGGGGTTTCGATGGTGACAGTCACGGGCTTACTTCTTCTTTCCAAAGCCCGACAGGCCGGGAGGCAATCCGCCGCCACCCAGACCGGGCAGGCCGCCCTTGGCGCCAAGTTGTTTGGCCGCCGCTTCCAGTGCCTTCGGGTCCATCGACGATGGGTCCATGCCGCCCATGTCGGGCATTCCGCCGCCTTTGCCAAACATGCCCGACATGGCTTGTTTCAGCATCTTGCCTTTGCCCATCTTGCCCATCTTCTTCATCATGTCGCCCATCTGGCGTTGCATTTTCAGAAGCTTGTTCAACTCGGACACTTCCATGCCGGCGCCTTTGGCAATGCGTTTCTTGCGGCTCGCTTGCAGGATTTGCGGGTTGGCGCGTTCGCGCTTGGTCATCGACTGGATCAGGGCAATCTGCTGTTTCAACACCTTGTCATCCATGCCAGCGGATTCGGCCTGTTTGGCCATCTTGTTCATGCCCGGCATCATCCCCATGATCCCTTGCATACCGCCCATCTTGATCATCTGTTCCAGCTGCATCTTCAGGTCGTTCATGTTGAACTGACCCTTTTGGAAGCGCTTCATCATGCGTTCGGCCTGTTCGGCCTCGATGGTTTCCTGCGCTTTTTCGACCAGCGAAACGATGTCGCCCATGCCAAGGATACGGCCCGCGATCCGCTCAGGTTCGAACGTTTCAAGCGCGTCCATCTTTTCGCCAAGGCCGACATATTTGATCGGCTTGCCGGTGACAGCGCGCATCGAAAGTGCAGCACCACCGCGTCCGTCGCCATCCATCCGGGTCAGAACCACGCCCGAAATGCCAACTTTGTCGTCAAATTCCTGTGCAACCTCGACTGCGACCTGACCGGTCAGGCCGTCGACCACCAGCAGTGTTTCGCGCGGGTTCACAACAGCCGAGACCTGCTCCATCTCGCCCATCAGCACTTCGTCGATGTGCAAACGGCCTGCTGTGTCCAGCATATAGACGTCATAGCCGCCCATCGTCGCCTGCTGCTTTGCGCGTTTGGCGATGTCGACGGGTTTCTGGCCGGGCACGATGGGCAGAGTGTCCACGCCGACCTGCGTGCCCAGAACGGCCAGCTGATCCATCGCGGCCGGGCGATAAATATCAAGCGAGGCCATCAGCACGCGCTTGCCGTCTTTTTCTTTCAAACGTTTGGCCAGCTTGGCCGTCGTCGTTGTCTTACCACCACCTTGCAGACCGACCATCAGGATCGGGGCAGGCGGGTTGTCAATCTTCAGCGCACCGGGTTCGCCTTCGCCGGTCAGAACCTCAACCAATGCATCGTGAACCATCTTCACGACCTGCTGGCCGGGGGTCACGGATTTGGTGACAGCCTGACCGGTGGCCTGTTCCTGCACTTTCTTGACGAAATCGCGGGCAACGGGCAGCGAGACGTCAGCCTCAAGCAATGCCACACGCACTTCGCGCAGCGCGGTTTTCACGTCATCCTCGGACAGCGCACCCTGTTTCGTCAGGCGGTCAAAGACACCGGACAGGCGGTCTGACAGGCTCTCGAACATAATTCGGCTCCTTTGCCGTTTCATTTACCCCTAAATAGGGGCGGGGCTGCGCAAATCCAAACCTCAAACCAGTGATGCCCCTGTGGGCGCGACGCGCTGACAGGGGGCGATCCCGGCAAAAGCCATGGGACCGGAAGCTTTGCGACTCCCGGAGTTGGGGCGGAAATAGACCCCTTGCTTGATCCTGTCAAGAAAGACCGGTCCGTTCTGCGGCACCCCGCCTGATCAGATTCGTTTGACCTGCGTCATGGTTCCGGTCAGGATCGTGGTGTAAGCAGAAAACAATACCGAAATCACATGGATAAAGGAGCATCGAGATGTATCACAATGTCCTCGTGCCGATTGCGCTGGATCACGAGCGCGACACAAAGGAAGCGTTGAGCATCGCCCGAGCGATTGCCGAAGACGGTGCCAAGATCACAGCCCTTCATGTGATGGAGGAGGTGCCCGCCTATGTTGCGCAGTATCTGCCTGAAGGACAATTGGAAGAAAACGTGCAAGAGCTAGAACAGCGCATGAAGCAGGAATTGGCCGGCGATGACATGATTGCGGTCAATGTTGTGTCGGGCCACGCGGGTCACGCCATTGTGGATTATGCCCGCCAGCATGGGATTGATTGCATCGTTGTTGCCTCGCACCGGCCGGGTTTGACGGATTTCTTCTTGGGATCGACCGCCGCGCGTGTGGTGCGCCATGCGCCCTGTGCCGTGCACGTTTCGCGGTAATCCGCCGATCATACAGATGTTGCCAAAGCGGGTCCTTGTGGCCCGCTTTTTCGTGCCTACATCAAATTAAGGCAAATAAGGAGGATCCAGCCCATGAAATGCCCGATCGACGGAACCGAACTGAAGATGGCCGATCGCCAGGGGGTCGAGATCGACTATTGCCCCAAATGTCGGGGCGTTTGGCTGGATCGTGGCGAGCTGGACAAGATTATCGAGAAAGCGACGCCTGCGGTCGTGTTGCCCGACCCTGACCCGGTCGCCCCACCGCCGCCCATGCCCGACCCCATCGTTGCGCGCGAACCGCGCCCTGATCGCGATACCCGCCGGTCAGACGATCGCTATCGTGACCGCCCGGATCGCGGTCGCTATCGGGACGACGATGACGATGATGATTATCGCCACGGGCGGCGTTACAAGAAGCGTAAGCGCAAGTCGATCCTGTCCGAGATTTTCGACTTCGACTGACCCCGGATTGGTGTGCACTATTTGCGCCTACACCCAAATCCTAGGTTCATCTGTCGTGCGAAAGGTATTAGGCTTCCTCTCATAACAGGAGGAAGCCATGCCAACCATCAGCAAAGCCCCAGATTATCAAACCGTTATCACCACGTTCGAGATGACGCCCGGCACCTGTCAGGACCTGCTGGACGCATTGTCTGACGCCTATAACCAGTTCATCTCAAAGCAGCCGGGCTTTGTCGCGGCTGGCCTGCATGTCAACGACGCACAAACGCGGATCGCGAATTATTCCCAGTGGAAGCGGCGCGAAGATTTCCAGGCCATGTTGCGTACTGATGAAATGCGCGAGCGCAATCGCAAGATCGCAAGTCTTTGCAAAAACTTCGAACCGGTCATGTATGATGTGTTCGAAACATTTGATTGATACCCGGATATAGGAGATGCCCATGAAACCCGTCTTGTCTTTTGTGGCCGCTTTGATGCTGGCTGGCCCGGTCTTCGCCGAAGGGGTGAACATCCGCCCCGATATTGCATCCGTGACCGTCGACACCCACAGTGGGCCGGTCGAGATCTCGCGCAACCCCGATCCGCAGAACGCATTGACGGGGGACTGGGCGCTGACCTCGCGCCCCTGTCCAAGTTTCTGCATTCAGCCGATGACACCTGCCCCTGGTGTCACAACGATCGGAGAGCTGGAGTTGCTTGATATGTTGCAAGACCCCGATGTGATTGTCGTCGACAGTCGCATACCGCAAGACCATGCCGGCGGCACCATTCCTGGTGCAATCTCGATCCCGTATAACGAGGCGCCCGACCGTCTGGACGAGTTGGGGTGCGAGATTGATTTCGATGGGTTCGCGTGTGAAGATGCCAAGCCCGTCGCGCTGTTCTGCAACGGCAACTGGTGCGGTCAATCGCCCACCGCTGCGCGGCGGATGATCGAAGCGGGGTTTCCGGCTGAGAAAATCCACTATTATCGCGGCGGAATGCACGCTTGGCGGATGCTTGGCCTGACCGTCGCGGCAGGTAAGTAAGCGTCATACCAACAGAACGGTTGGCGCGGCCAATGTGTCGCGCCAAAGTCGCACAGGGCGGTCAAAACGGGCGGCCCTTCCCCATGCGCCATTGACCCAACACCTGACGGTCCCCAGTTACTACCAATGATCGAAAGGCATGTGATGTCGCGCAAGACCCAAAAACGACCTGTTCGCACAGCCGCCACGACTTTGATTGCTGGGCTGGTGTTGTCGTCGGTCTTCGCAGTGGGGGCGCAGGCGCAGGATTTGATCGGGTCCTACACGGCCTATATCGGGCAGCCGGATCTGGTGGACCAGACGGGCGCGCGGCTGACCCAGCCGTGGCAAGTTCTGCGTCAGGACCGCGCCAATTTCCATCGCTACGGGATCAGCCAACCGGGGGACGAGTTTGACCCTTTCTTCGGCACGATCAAAAACCGCAAGAACATGGAGCGTATGGCCAAGAACGGCTCGATTGATGCGACAGCAGCCAAGCGGTTGATGGAAGGTCGTGGGTTGGTGTACGTGCGCATTTATGGGCGCGGCAATACTGGCACCGCAATCAACGTGACGGCCGCAAAATAGCGCGCTGCGCACGGCGTGTGGCATAGACTGTCAGCGCCACGGCTTCCCGGATATATCCCCGGATCACCCGCGGGGCAGCGGCGGCGGGCAATCGGGGCGAGACGCTGTTTGTGCTAAGTCCGAACTCTTGCGCCATCCAACGGGCGCGCAGGGTGTGATAGCGGTCCGTGATCAGCGTGATCCTGGGGTCAGGCGGCAAGAGCCGATAAGAGTTTCTGATATTTTCTAAAGTGTTCTGGGACCGGTCCTCGATCAGGATCTGAGATTCTGGCACACCGGCGTCGGTGCAGATGCGAGCGATCAATGCGGCCTCGCTGCATCCGGCGCGGGGCACGCCGCCGGACGCGATGATCAGCTCGACTTGCCCGGCGTGGTATAGATCGGCCGCTTTGGTGGCTCTGCGCCAAAGCGCAGCCGACGCGGTGCCATCGGGGCGCACCGCCGCCCCCAGAACGATGGCGACCCGCGTCATTCAGGATAAGTCTTGCGGCACTGTTTCGCTGCAGCCAGGGCTTTGGGCAGCACCTTGGCAAGCTTGGCCTTCATTTGCGCCAGTTTGGCTTTTTCGTTGTCGATGTCGACGGTTACTGGGGTTTCGATGCGGTGAAACCCAGTGCGGTGACAGGGGAAGGCAAGCCCTTCTTTATTGTGACAAATACGCGTGCGCGTGTAAGGCACCGACTGTCGGTGCAGTGCATAGCCGCGCGCGATGGTCGCTTCTGTTGTTTTGATCTGGGCTTGTAGGCTGCGCACATCCGCTGTGGCCTGAGCAACGCAGCGTTGTTGCGGTGTCGCACAGGCGGCCAATCCCAACACACACGCCAGGCCAATCAAGACACACGTGCGCTTTGCATATGACATCTGGCGGTTCCTTTCAGCCGGTTGCAAACAAGCAAATGATACCTTGATCGGGTGTCATGTGAAAGGCCTGACGCCTGCAAGCCTGCCACCCTGCGACAACCGTTCGCCACAGAGCCGCTTGTGCGCCACGCCGCGCCCGGCTATCTGTCCCCGAAAGGAGCAGGTCATATGGCAAGAGAAGCGAGCGCCTCGAGCGTCGAAATGAACGAACGCGAGAAATCGAAACGCATCGGCGCCTTGGCCGGACTGTGGCCGTTTATGACCCCCTATAAGCTGTGGATACTGGCAGCTTTCGGTGCGCTGTTGTTCACTGCGGGTATCTCCCTGATCCTGCCCATTGCTGTGCGGCGGGTCGTGGATGGGTTCGGCGCCGCAACAAGCCAGCTTCTGGACAAGTACTTCCTTGCCGCGCTTCTGGTTGCTGCGCTTCTCGCGTTGGGCACGGGGCTGCGGTATTATCTTGTCACACGGCTGGGAGAACGGATTGTCGCTGACATCCGCAAGGCCGTCTTTGATCGCGTGGTCGGTATGAGTCCCGCCTTCTACGAGAAAATCATGACGGGCGAGGTGCTAAGCCGCATCACCACCGACACCACGCTGATCCTGTCGGTTATTGGGTCTTCCGTGTCCGTCGCGCTGCGCAACGTGTTCATCTTCCTTGGCGGCATGATCCTGATGCTTTTAACCTCGGCGAAGTTAACGGGGCTGGTCTTGTTGATCGTGCCACTGGTGATCGTACCGATCATCGTGCTGGGGCGGCGTTTGCGTGTATTGGGGCGCGAGAACCAGGAATGGATTGCCAAAAGCTCGGGCAACGCGTCCGAGGCGCTTTTGTCCGTTCAGACAGTCCAGGCCTTTACCCACGAAGACCTGAGCCGCGTGGCGTTTTCCGACCTGACCGAAGAAAGCTTCCTGTCCGCCAAACGGCGTATTCTGACGCGGGCGGTGATGACAGTGATCGTCATTTCGCTGATCTTTTCGGGTGTGGTTGGCGTGCTGTGGATCGGGATGCGCGACGTGACCGAAGGCAACGTGACCATCGGCGCGCTGGTGCAATTCGTGATCTACGCCGTAATGGTCGCCGGTGCCGTCGGCGCCCTGTCGGAAATCTGGAGCGAGCTGCAACGCGCCGCCGGTGCCACCGAACGTCTGGTTGAACTGTTGAACGCCGAAGATATGGTCAAAGACCCGATCAACCCCATCGCGATCACTAAGCGCCCGCAAGGGTCCATCGCGTTTGAGGATGTGACTTTCCATTACCCCGCACGCCCTAATCTGGCCGCGCTGGAAGATGTCAGCCTTCAGGTCGCGCCCGGCGAAACCGTGGCGCTGGTGGGGCCATCGGGTGCGGGCAAGTCGACCATCATCCAACTGATCCAGCGTTTTTATGACCCTGAGTCAGGGGCGGTGAAGCTGGATGGTATCGACCTGCGCGATATGCGGCGCGATGATTTCCGCCAATATGTCGCCTTGGTGCCGCAGGATGCGGTGATCTTTGCGGCCTCGGCCCTTGAAAATATCCGTTTCGGGCGTCCCGATGCCACCGATGCCGAGGTCGAGGCCGCTGCCCGCGCCGCTGCTGCGCACGAATTCCTCGCAAAACTGCCCGAAGGCTATGACACATACGTTGGTGAACGGGGCGTGATGCTGTCAGGCGGGCAAAAGCAGCGTATCGCGATTGCACGCGCGATCCTGCGCGACGCCCCGATCCTGTTGCTGGACGAGGCCACATCAGCACTGGATGCCGAAAGCGAACGTCTGGTGCAGCATGCGGTGGACGAACTCGCGCAGGGCCGCACGACACTGATCGTCGCGCACCGTCTGGCGACCGTGAAAAAGGCCGACAGGATCGTGGTGTTCGACGAAGGCCGCATCGTTGCCCAAGGCACCCATGATGAACTGGTGGCGCAAGACGGGCTATATGCACGTCTAGCGCGGTTGCAGTTCACCGAGGGCATGGCCTGACCGGGCAGCGGGTTGCATGCCTGCACATGCGCGCAGCACTCTCGTTGCGTCAGCTTGGGCAGCCACGTCACGTCACACTTGCAGGGTAGGGGGTTTCCGATCATTCTTGTGTTCAAATGACCACCCGCCGGGACGGGTGAAGGGGAGGATACAGAATGTATGATTTTGGCTCGATGGATGACCGCAACGCGATTGAATCCGAGATGCCGTGGGATGAGCGTGACAAGGCGACCACGCTTTACGAATTACTGGAACGGACGGCGAAAGCGTTTCCACAGCGCCCGGCGGCTTCTTATCAGTTGACCTCGGGTCCGACTGACCACAAAGAGACCGTCACCTGGCAGGAGATGCTGGAACGGACCTGCCAGACCGCCAACCTGTTTCGGTCGCTGGGGATCGGAGAAAAGGACACGGTTGCCTATCTTCTGCCCAACTGCAACGAAGCGCTCTATGTCATGATGGGTGGCTCCATCTCGGGGATCGTGAACCCGATCAACCCGCTTCTGGATGCTGAACAGGTCGCGGGCATTTTGCGTGACACCGGAGCCAAGGTTTTGGTTACGCTGAAGTCCTTTCCCAAGGCCGAGGTGGCACAGCTTGCGGACAAGGCTGTCGCCATGGCGCCTGACGTGCATACGGTGCTTGAGGTAGACCTGAACCGTTACCTGACTCCGCCCAAGAAATGGCTGGTACCGTTGTTGCGTCCGAAAAACCCGGTGACGCACAAGGCGAAAGTGCTGGATTTCGTGGCCGAGATGTCACGCCAGAACACGACACTGGATTTTGCCGACGGCGATAAAGATCGCGTGGCGGCTTACTTCCATACGGGCGGTACGACCGGCACGCCGAAAGTGGCGCAGCACAAATATTCCGGCATGATCTATAACGGCTGGCTGGGATCCAGCCTGCTGTTTGACGAAAACGACGTGATCATCTGCCCTTTGCCGCTGTTTCACGTGTTTGCGGTCCATGTGATCTGGATGTCGGTCCTGTCGGCGGGCAGCCATTTTGTTCATCCGACGCCGGCCGGCTATCGCGGTGACGGGGTGTTTGACAATTTCTGGAAACTGATCGAGCGTTATAAGGTCAGTTTCATGATCTCGGTCCCGACTGCCTTTTCGGCGCTGATGCAACGGCCCGTTGATGCCGATGTTTCGTCGCTTCAGACAGCGTTTTCCGGCTCCGCCCCTCTGCCGATCGAACTTTACAATCGCTTTGTCAACGCGACGGGTGTGACGATTGTCGAAGGCTATGGGCTGACCGAGGCGACGTGCCTTGTTTCCTGCAATCCGCCTTTGGGCGCCAAGAAGGTCGGGTCGGTCGGGGTGCCGTTCCCCTATTCGGATGTGAAAATCCTGACATGTGATGACACAGGCAAAGTGCTGAAAGAACATGACGTGGACGAGGTGGGCGAGATTTGCGTGTATAACCCCGGCGTCGTGCCCGGCGCGACTTATACGGAAGAGGCGAAAAACCAAGGCCTGTTCGCTTATGGCACCCATTTGCGCACTGGTGATCTGGGGCGGCTGGATGAAGACGGCTATTTGTGGATCACGGGCCGCGCCAAGGACCTGATCATCCGCGGTGGCCACAACATCGACCCTGCCGAGATCGAAGAGGTGCTGGCCGGTCACGAAGCCGTCGCAGTCGTTGGTGCAATCGGACAGCCCGACAGCTATGCCGGCGAACTGCCCTGCGCCTATGTTGAATTGGTGGATGGCGCAGCGGTGACAAATGATGAACTTATGGCTTTTGCCAAGAAACACATTCATGAAAAAGCCGCTCTGCCCAAATATATCGAAATCGTGGACGAACTGCCCAAGACCGCTGTTGGAAAAGTCTTCAAGCCTGAACTGCGCAAGTCTGCGATCACTCGCGTGTATAACAAGGCCTTGGCCGATGCGGGACACGCCGCGCAAGTGGTCGAGGTGATCGACGACAAGAAGCGTGGTTTGGTCGCGCGTTTGCGCGCGACAGGTGATGTTGATCGCGAGGCCGTGTCGCACTGTCTGGGCGAATTTACACGTCCGTTCGAGTGGACGGACTAACCTTTGGGTTCCATACTTAGACATCTGTCGCACAAAAAAACGGCGCGCCAAAACTGGCGCGCCGCTCTTACGTACTGCTAGGACCCGGTATTAGAACCGATAGGTGCCGCGCAGTTGAACGGTGGTGGCGTCAACGTCGACACCGCTGCCGTTGAAGTCGCTAAATTCGTGGTACAATGCTTCGATACCAACGTTGAACGAGCTGGAGACCTGATGCTCATAGCCAGCACCGGCAACCCAACCGTCGCTGCTACCCAGCGTGTTGGTGTCCGCATTTGCGTAACCGGCAGTTGCATACAGCAGGCCGCTGCCCATTTTGTAACCGCCACGCGCTTTCACACGCAGAACGCTATCAAGTGATACGCCGCCGCCCAAGTCCACATCGGCCCAGTCATAATCGACGCCAACACCGGCAACCCAGTTGCCCATGTCAAAGTCGTAACCGGCGACAAGACCGCCGAGAAGACCGTCGCCTTCAAGGCCTGCTGGCGATGAACCCACATCGACATAACCGATTTCGCCACCGACATAACCACCGGTCCAGTCCGGGGTTGCGGCAGGAACTGCGGCGTAGGTTACGACGGGCTCTTCAACCGGGGCATCCATGCTGCCTGCCAAAGCGGTCGTGGTGGTCAGTGCAACTGCAGCAGCTGCATAGGAAAATTTCTTCAACATCTGGTCCATCCTCTCGTTTTGTGTGGTCCTGATACGAGGCTCTAGCACCTCTGGACCATAAATAAGATCAACAAACGTGTTTGTAAGAGGTCGCGGCGTATCTCCGCGCATTCGATGGTGAGGCACAAGAGCGCAGCCGCCGATATGGTTGGGCGCCGCCGGGTTAATCACGTCCGTGGGCGCAACCATGGCGCCCACGAAGTAATTGAAAAGAAATGAAATATGCCCCGCACTCGACCCGACGTCGCTAGTGCAGCTTGCCGGACAGATCAATCGACACGACTTGGTTGTCGATGCCGTCAATCTCCATCACACGACCGGCGGCAGATGTGTCCAAACCGACACGTTTGGACCATCGCGGCCAACTGGCTGGGATCAGGCCCAACACCTGAGTCGCGCCAAGGTCGCGGGCGGATTTCGTCATTTCCGAAATCAGATGCGCATGAACCAGCCGCCGCGCACGCTGGGGCGTATCATGCGCCACGAAAACGCGGCTGCTTTCCCAGATGTTTTCTGCGACGGGTGCTTCTTCATACAAAAGGTCCGAGGGGATCGAATCCAACAGTCCCAGCTGCGCATCGCGTATCATATAGGTATAGATGCCGCAGCGTGCCGTCGTCGGCGTCAGCCGGATGCCTGCGAGCACGCGCCCGAACTCGTGAACAGCAACCCAACGGCTGGCAGGTGTGTCGTACTGGTCGAACTCCATGCCCATCGCTTCCGGCAGATCCCAACGGTTCTGCACAATAAAACTTTGCCGTCTAGCGCGAAGTAGGTTCGCAAATAACTCGCTATGGTTGTGTAGATTGGCGAAAGAAAGTGTGGTCGTCTGCATGACATCCTCCAGTTTGGTTAAGAAAAACAGGAAGCACGCGCTGGCGACAGCCGGGGTTAGATCAGTCGATAGTCCTTAGCTCGTTGAATGGCCTCGGCCGAGGTGCGTGCAAATAACTTCTTGCGGGCAGAAGCCAGCCGCGCCTTCAGCGCGCTTTCCGAAATGCCTAGCACAACCGCACCGTTTGCATACCGTTCACCAGAGGCCAGCACATGCAGGGCCTCGATCTCGGCTTTCGTCAAGGTGTCAGGGGGTTGTGCAATATGGTGAAGCCGAAGCACGACACCGCTGATTGCGGCGACCTCTTCATCGGTGAATTCCCGGTCGGACCGGGCCACGCCCGCTACCGTCCGTGACGAGATTTTACCGCAGGACACACATAGACCATGGACCAGCCCATGCGCTGCGGCATCCTTCAGAATGCCGAACGGATCGGGTAAGTCGATATCGCTCCAGCGCGTGGCGCCGGTGCGCGATATCCCCCAAGCCAGCATCGGATCACGCAGCGCATAAGCGTTGCGCGTATAATGGTCAGCCCAGGATTTAGGGTAGGTCTGGAACGTCAAGAGAGGTGCTGCAAAACGGATGTGAAGCCCGACGAAATATCCCGCCGGGGCCATTGATCCCAATTCATTTAGCAGCGAGTCGATCGCTTGATTCCGGCTCATGGTTAATACTTGGTTACACCCATAGAAAACACAACCCTAAATTGTATCCAGCAATAATAGATTGCCGCGAGGCGTGTCGCGACATCTGGATGGCTCAGGTTTTCATCGAACAATTACTTATGCAAGCGCAAACCTATGTTCGACTTCAAAATACAACTTTAGATTGCTGACTGTTGGTGGATGCGCAACAGTTCTAACGAATGTTGAGGATTGCGCTGTAGAACGCAGATGGAAATGATCGAAAGGTGGGCGAGGTAAGGCAAGACGGAAGGGAGTGGTGGAGCCGGTGGGTCGGGTGCGATGTAGCAGCTCGTTGTGGCGTCATAGGCAGAACGTTACAATAAGTCCGCGATCGTGTTGGCTTATTTCTAACTTCGACTTTCCGTATTGCTGCTTGGAAATTTATTGATCGATCAACTGTCACTCTTTGGTAGTAAAAAATCTGTATAGAACCCGCTTACACCAACTTTAAAAAACCAACTGGCCTTTATAGTCCCCAACAGTCGTGAGGGACTTACCGTCTGCAAGGTGGTCCTTCTCCCACAGCTTGAAGGGTTTCCAAATGGATACGGATTCAGCGTCATTCTGTTCACTGAGAGATTTCGGCGCTGGGCGGGCAATTGGTGCCTGTTCGGCGTCCTGTAGAAGCACAGAGGCGTCTGGAAAGCGATCAAGATTCGGATCGGGGCTGTAGTCTCCCTGTGCGTGTTTCAGTTGCTGTTCTGACGCCAATCGCATCGTTTGGTGAATTTGTGTCAACAGGCGCTCCCGACTTTGCTCGTCTACAACAAGTGTATGCTGCAAGAGCAACTCATCAACAGTTGGGGCATACCACTTTGAGAGCTTGCATGGGGCATTCCCTACGGACGCATCTAGTTGAGCATTTAGCCTTTGAATTTCATGCCAAACTTCTGCCTCTCCCGGCTCTACTTCCAGCATCGTCATATAATCACGATAGAAAACACCGCATAGTGCAGCAATTTTCTGCATCGGCAATGGGCTAGGTTTCTTGCGGTGAGCCTCCCATATCATCGCCTGTTCGCGCACCTTCTCAGCATTGCGGACCTTGGCTTCTTCGGGGTCACGGGTGCGGAGAGAGCAGCTTACACTGGTATCTCCCAGTTTTCCGCGCAAATCGGCAGGAACTTTCTGCCTGAAATAGTAGATACCGGAGCTTTTTCGTTTATACGGACGGGGCATCTGCAGGACCACGGTGTAGCACCTCAGTGTAACACCCGAGGCCAGTTATCCTCTTATTATGCAGCATCTTCTTGATCTAAAAGAGGAAAAAGTGGTGCTGCTGGAGAGAATTGAACTCTCGACCTCTCCCTTACCAAGGGAGTGCTCTACCTCTGAGCTACAGCAGCGTCCTGTCGTGGGCGGCTGATTAGCTTTAATCTGCGGGCGACGCAAGCGCATTCTGGACCCTTTTTTCAACCTGCGTTACAGAAGAGGGCATGAAGCGTAAGAAGACACCTCAGGAACCCCGAAACAAAGGGGCGGATCGTGATGAGCGGCTGAAAGCTGCGCTGAAGGCCAACATGGCGCGGCGTAAATCTCAGGCGCGGGCGCGGGCGGATAACGAGGCCGATCGGTCGCAGACAGAAAAAGACCAATAGAAAAGGCGGGCAGATGGATTCGATAGTTGTGACCGGTGGTGGTGAACTGCACGGCGAAATACCCATTGCGGGGGCGAAGAACGCGTGTCTGACGCTGATGCCGGCAACGTTGTTATCGGAGGAGCCTTTGACACTGACCAATGCGCCGCGCCTGTCGGATATCAAGACGATGACGGAATTACTCGCCTCTCTTGGGGCCGAGGCGACGGCGATGCAGGACGGACAGGTGTTGGCGATGTCGTCGCATGACATCAATAACCACGTCGCAGACTATGACATTGTACGTAAGATGCGGGCGTCAAATCTTGTGCTGGGGCCGATGCTGGCGCGGCTGGGTCATGCGGTGGTGTCTTTGCCCGGTGGCTGCGCGATTGGTGCGCGGCCGATGGACCTGCACATCTTCGGGCTTGAAAAGCTGGGTGCCGAAATTGAGCTGAAGGATGGCTATCTTCACGCCAAAGCGTCGGGCGGGCTGAAAGGTGCCGAAATTGATCTGGATTTTGCATCTGTCGGCGCGACCGAGAATATCCTGATGGCCGCAACTCTGGCTAAGGGCACGACTGTCATCCGCAATGCGGCCCGCGAGCCCGAGATCGTCGATCTGGCCGACTGCCTGCGCAAGATGGGCGCGCAGATTGAAGGCGATGGCACGTCCGAGATTGTCATTCAGGGCGTTGATCGCATGCATGGCGCGACACACCCTGTCGTCACCGACCGGATCGAGCTCGGCACTTATATGCTGGCTCCGGCTATCGCGGGCGGCGAGGTGGAGTGTCTGGGTGGTCGCATTGATTTGGTCAAAAGCTTCGTTGAAAAGCTGGACGCGGCTGGCATTCACGTCGAAGAAACCGCGCGTGGCCTCAAGGTCGCGCGCAAGAATGGGCGTGTTTCTGCGGTGGATGTGACGACCGAACCCTTTCCCGGCTTTCCGACCGACCTGCAAGCCCAGATGATGGCGATGCTGTGCACGGCGGACGGCACATCTGTCCTTCACGAAACCATCTTTGAAAACCGCTTCATGCATGCCCCCGAATTGACCCGCATGGGCGCGGATATCGACGTTCAGGGCGGCACCGCCACGGTAAAGGGTGTCGAAAAACTTAAGGGCGCGCCGGTGATGGCGACGGACCTGCGCGCCTCGGTGTCACTGATCCTTGCGGGTATGGCGGCAGAAGGCGAAACGGTCGTCAGTCGCGTCTATCACCTTGATCGCGGGTATGAGAAGGTTGTGCGCAAACTGTCCTCGATCGGGGCAAAAATTGAACGGATCAAAGAATGACCAACACCCAACGCGATGCGAAATTCGAAGATGGTGGCGAAGCGGCTCTGCGCCTGATGGCTCTGGATGCCGATGATTTGCAGGTGATCAGTGCGTTGACACAGGATGCGGTTTTTCCGGCTTCTGAAATGGCGTGGGATGCGACGCGGCGGCGCTTTGCACTTCTGCTGAATCGTTTCCGGTGGGAGGATGCGCCCGAGGCCGAAAAACGCGCCCGCCCGGTCGAACGTATTCAGTCAGTGCTATCGGTGTCGGATGTTCTGAAAGTTCAAAGCCAAGGGATCAAGAAGGGCGATAAGGATATGATCCTGTCGCTTTTGTCCATCTCGTTCACTGAACATGAAGATGGCATGGGGCGGCTCGAACTGATCTTGGCGGGCGACGGCGCCATCGCGCTTGAGGTCGAGGCGCTGGATGTCACCCTGCAAGACGTCACCCGCCCCTATATCGCGCCCTCGCGGCACATCCCCGAGCATCCGGAATAAGCCATGCCCCAGTTTCTGAACTCTGCCGACGCCGATTTTGAGGCGCGTTTCAACGAGGTTCTGTCCATGAAGCGCGAGGACAGCCCCGAGGTGGATGATACCGTCGCTGGCATTATCGCGGACGTGCGCGCCCGTGGTGACGCGGCGGTGATCGAGCTGACCTCGAAATTTGATCGGCTGGAACTGACTGCAGATACGCTGCGCTTTACCCTTGAGGAGATTGAAGCTGAATGCGCCAAGGTCTCGGACACGGACCGCGCGGCGCTGGAACTGGCGGCAGATCGTATCCGCGCCTATCACGTCCGGCAGATGCCAAAGGACGAACGCTGGACGGATGACGCCGGGGCCGATTTGGGCTGGCGGTGGTCGGCGGTCAGTGCGGCAGGGCTTTACGTGCCCGGTGGGTTGGCAAGCTATCCCTCCTCGGTTCTGATGAACGCAATCCCGGCCAAGGTGGCGGGGGTGGAGCGCCTTGCCATCACGGTTCCCACGCCGGACGGCATCGTGAACCCGCTTGTACTTCTGGCCGCGCGTATAGCTGGCGTCGATGAAATCTATCGCATCGGCGGTGCGCAGGCGGTGGCGGCGCTGGCCTATGGGACCGAAACGGTAGCACCGGTCGACAAGATCACAGGGCCGGGCAACGCTTTTGTCGCCGCCGCCAAGCGCCGGGTGTTCGGCAAGGTGGGCATCGACATGATCGCCGGTCCATCCGAGATTCTGGTGATTGCGGATGCCGACAACGCCCCCGACTGGCTGGCGCTGGATTTGATGAGCCAAGCCGAACATGATGAAAGCGCGCAATCCTTGCTGATTACCACGGATGAGGCCTTCGGGCGCAAAGTGGCCGCGGCAGTCGATGCGCGCCTTGAAACGCTGGAACGGCGCGAGATTGCTGGTGCTAGTTGGCGCGATTTTGGTGCCGTGATCACCGTGCGCGATCTGGACGAAGCGGCCGCACTGTCCAATCGCATCGCGCCCGAACACCTTGAACTGTGCGTGGCCGACCCCGAAGCGCTGTCAGAAAAATGTATCCATGCGGGTGCGATCTTCCTGGGTCAATGGACGCCCGAGGCGATCGGTGATTACGTGGGCGGGCCAAACCATGTATTGCCCACGGCGCGGTCGGCCCGCTTCAGTTCGGGCCTGTCGGTGATGGATTTTCTGAAACGCACCACGCTGGCCCGGATGACCCCGGCGGCACTGTCGGCTATTGGACCCGCTGCCGAAACGCTTGCCATTTCCGAAAGCCTTGAAGCGCACGGGCTATCCGTTCGCGCCCGGCTTGACGCCCTGAATGATTGACCCGCAGAGGTTCCCGATGACCATGAATCGCATCACTGACATCCAGATCGACGATACCGGCCTTGCCGCACCCACGCCAGCCATCGAGCAGGAACGCAAAGTCGCCATTTTCGACTTGCTGGAAGATAACAGCTTTGAACTGAATGGGCGCGATGGGCAAACCCCGCCCGATGGTCCCTATCACTTGGGGCTCGCGATCCGCGAAAAGCGGCTTGTGGTCGATGCCCGCACCGAAAGCGGCGATCAGGCGGCGGTCTTTCACCTGTCGCTTGGCCCGTTTCGGCAGGTGGTGAAGGATTATTTCGCCATCTGCGAAAGTTATTTTGACGCCGTGAAGAAGCTGCCCCCCAGTCAGATTGAAGCCATCGACATGGCCCGGCGCGGTATTCACAACGAAGGCGCGCGGGTGCTGCAGGAACGTCTTGAGGGCAAAGCCAATGTCGACATCGACACGGCGCGCCGCCTGTTTACACTGATTTGTGTCCTGCACTGGGGCTAAGTATGTCCGCAGACCGTCCCCAGTCAGTGCTGTTCTGTTGCGACCACAATGCGGTGCGCTCGCCTATGGCCGAGGGGATGATGAAAGCCTTTTATGGGCATGATATTTATGTGCAATCCGCTGGCGTTCACAGCGACATGGATATTGACGGCTTCTCAATATCGGTCTGTGACGAGCTGGGGATCACCCTGTCCAACCATCGTGTGCGCAGCTTTGACCAGATGGAAGAATGGGGCGACGACCTTTCAAGTTTCGATCTCATTGTTGCCTTGTCCCCTGCCAGCCAACGGCGTGCGCTGGAGCTGACGCGGCTGTTCCATCTGGACGTCGAATACTGGCCGATTCTCGACCCCACCGGGCTGGGCTCACGGCGGGACGAAAAGCTGGCCGCCTATCGTCAAACCCGCGACCAGATTCGCGGTCACATCCTTGAACGTTTCGGTCTGCCGCGCCGCCAAGATGATGAAACCGAGGTCTAATCCGCAGGCAAGCAGGATTTCCCTTGAAAATCTGGAAGTTTGCGCCCATTTAAAGGGCGCTCACAAAGGGTGAGTGAAAAAACAGGAGTGAACATGGCCAAGGAAGAACTGCTCGAATTCCCCGGTGTCGTGAAGGACCTCCTGCCGAATGCGACATTCCTGGTCGAGCTGGAAAACGGCCATACGATCATCGCACATACGGCAGGAAAGATGCGCAAAAACCGTATCCGCGTTCTGGCTGGCGACAAGGTGCAGGTCGAAATGACCCCCTATGATCTGACCAAGGGTCGGATCAACTACCGCTTCAAGTAAGCGGTCTGCCGGGCATGACCCGACCCCGATTGATTCTGGGCTCTGGAAGCCCAAGACGGGCCGAGTTGCTGGGGCAGCTCGGCCTTGTTGCGGATGATGTGCGCCCTCCGGACGTGGACGAGACGCCGGAGAAGGGCGAACTGCCGCTGGCTTATTGTCGCCGGATCGCCGCTGCGAAGGCCGCCGCGATGGATGTGGCGCCGGACGAGGTCGTACTGTGCGCTGACACCACCGTCGCGCTGGGCCGCCGCATTCTGGGAAAGCCCGACGACGCAGGGCAGGCGGCCGAGTTTCTGCTGGCCCTCTCCGGGCGTCGCCACCGGGTCATCACCTCGGTCGTGGTGCGCAATGCACAACAGACATGGGCGCGCGATGTCGTGACCACAGTCAAATTCAAACGTCTGTCGGATGCTGAGCTGAACGCCTATCTTGCATCAGACGATTGGCGCGGCAAGGCGGGCGGATATGCCATTCAGGGGCCAGCCGGGGCTTTCGTCACGTGGCTTCAGGGAAGTTATACGGCAGTTGTCGGCCTGCCAGTGGCCGAAACCGCGAACCTGTTGCTGGCCGCAGGCTACCCGATCTATGGAGAGTGCACATGAAGGGCAGCGTGATCGCGCTTGACCGCTACAAGGGGCGCATGGCCGCCGCACGTATCGTTGACGGCCATCTGGAAGATCTGCTGATCGAACCACCGGAAAGTGTGACGCTGCCCGGCGCGATTTTTCGCGCGATCTGCGATCGTCCGCTGAAAGGGCAGGGGGGCATGATGCTGCGCCTGCCAGACGGGGAAACCGGTTTTCTGCGTCAAGGAAAGGGGCTGAAGCCGGGCCAGGCGATCCTTGTGCAGGTCACCGGATTTGCAGAGGACGTGAAAGCCGTACCCGTGACCCAGAAACTGCTGTTCAAAAGCCGCTTTGCAATCGTGACGCCGGACGCGCCGGGCCTGAATGTCAGCCGATCAATACGCGACGATGACGACCGTGTGCGGTTGCTTGAGATCGCGCACGACGTGATGCAGGAGGCCGACGAAGGCTTGATCCTGCGATCCGTCGCCGCCACCGCATCAGATGACGAGATTGCCGAGGACATCGCCCAGATGCTCGACCTGTCACGGTCTGTGCGCAAGGATGGTGATGGCGCGACGCCGGAGCTGTTGATCGACGGTGCTGACCCGCATCATCAAGCGTGGCGCGAATGGCCCGAACCCGATCAGCTTGATGCCGCGGACGGCGCGTTCGACCGTCACGAGGTCGACGATATGATAGATGCAGCGCTGGGAAGCCGCGTGCCGTTGCCGGGTGGGGCCACTGTCTTTGTGGAACCGACCCGCGCTTTGGTCGCGGTGGATGTGAACACCGGCGGCGATACTAGCCCGGCCGCCGGTCTGAAGGCCAACATCGCCACCGCCCATGCCTTGCCGCGTGCGCTGCGGTGTCGTGGATTGGGTGGGCAGATCGTCGTTGACTTCGCCCCAAGCCCGAAGAAAGACCGCCGCCAGATCGAACAAGCCCTGCGCGCCGCATTTCGGGCTGACGGTATTGAAACGTCGCTTGTCGGCTGGACGACGCTGGGTAATTTTGAACTGCAACGCAAACGCGAACGCATGAGCTTGCGGGCCTGCTTGAAAGGCACCAAATGACCTGCCCGATTTGCAAGAAACAGACCGACCTGAAATACCGCCCCTTCTGCTCACGTCGCTGCGCGGATGTGGATTTGGGGCGTTGGCTGAATGGGTCCTATGCGGCCCCTTCAGAGGACCCGGCAGACTTGGACGAGGCCGCCGACGCGCTGCTGGACATGGCACGCAAGGAAAGTCACGGCCCGCACTGAAAATCCTGCATTTTCCCTCTGGACACCAACCCCACCCGCGTCTACAACCCGCCCACCCGAACGATGAACCGTTCACCCGTGCCCGGGTAGCTCAGGGGTAGAGCAGTGGATTGAAAATCCTCGTGTCGGTGGTTCGATTCCGCCCCCGGGCACCATTTCTTCCAAGAGCTCACAGTCTTCGCTCCCTTGCCTTGCAGTTGCCTTGCGCTGGATTCCACTTTGGATCCGTTCTGTTTCGCGAAAGCAGGGTTTCGTTTCCAGCTGGTCGCATCTTGTGAGAGCCGACTAGACAGTAGCGTGGATCGTTCTTGGGTGTTGCACAGCTTTGTCAAAGTTAGTCGAATCCAAGCCAACATGCTGCCGATCAAGGTTACGAGTATTGATGCTTGAGGGGCGTGCGGTTCGACAGAGATTTAGTGAATAGCCATATAGAATTATCAAGTATCAAGTATCGAAATCTATACTGATAAAGCTATTGAATATTCGCTGCAATTACCCTAAATCAGTATCAGAGATTATAACTGATCACTGAAAGGGGTTAAGATGAAGGCGAATGATGACATTGCAGAGCGCGTTCACGAGCGCACGATCGATTTCGAACACTCGTTCGGCAACCAGGATTTCTTCGAGGAAGGTGTAATCCGGTCCTTGGAGGTCATGTTCGAGCTATGCGCGAGCTATCTTGGAGAGGAATGTGCGTCCCGGGGCTTTGACACCATGGTCTCCTGTGCTTTCCAACGGAACAACTCAGACCTTGGTTGGCGTGAAATTCTTGATGAAGACTATTGTGGTATCTATTCCGAAACCCAAATCGGCAACCTTCTTCACGACCTCACAGCCTATGCAGATTTCGGGATCGTACTGGCAACGGCTCGGGACGATGACCAGCGATATCAATTCTTGGCCAACCAGATACAACAAGCTGAGCGACTTCTTGCTCTGCTGCCGTCACAGGTGTGGGGGTTGGATGACGAACACCTGGTCGCGGTGCTTCGCAAGTCACTGGCGCGGTGGAAAGTTGACAACGGCGAACCGGTAACTGCTTTAGAGCTTGCAGTTCTTTCCGGACGTGCGCCGCAGACAATCAAGAACAAGCTTGCTGGCAATCCTGCTGAGATCAATGGCTCCCAAATGCGGATCGAAGCTGAAGAGGCGGCCGCCTGGCTGTCGGCCCAGAGCGATTTCAATGACTCGATCTGGCGCAAACAGTGTGATGCTGTTTCAATCGTCGAGGCAGATGAGGGACTGGGAGAAGTCGTATTTGTTCCTGTGGCGAAAGACGGAAGTATGTTCCATGCGGGTTTGATCAAAGACGGGAAGTATCTGATTGATGCCGAAGGTGCAGAACGAGAATTCGACGACTTCGACGAGGCCTTGTCGGCGCTTCAGAAGATGCCTTTTCCTCAGTGGCGCCGACCCACACCGGAAGGCCGTTGGACACGCGTTCGCTGTGTTGAATGGCGACGCGTCACGCGAGATGAGCTTATGCCCTCTGCATGACCGCTACTTGACAGCCTGACGGCGCTTGGGTCGCACCATCCAAACACACCCAAATTTAGTGAATTCAACGACGCGAAGCGATTTCGTGAACAAAGGAGTATTGCTCGATGAAACCGAGAAAACAGCTAGTATTCTACCTAAATTCAGACCGGTCGGCACGTCTTAGCCATGATGGTTTGCAGTGGATTCTCGAGAAAGGAGATCCAGCCAGATGTATCGCTGGCCAAGATACCGGCTTTCGAGGGGTCTCATATGTGGCAAGTGGGAAAGATATCCTGCTGCGCTGCATTCGCGACAAAGGGGTGTATGTCGATCTTGACGGAAGACGGCATCTTGCAGCCCTTGATGAGAGTTATGCGTCCTTTCTCAGCGACGTTGAGCGTTACGGTAATGTTATGGCGATCGCTAGACTATCTTCCTGCGCTAAATCACTGCCGCCAATACCGGAGCGCCTCACCATTAGCTGTGAAGCACGTCGGAGCAGAATATCAATCTGGCGTGATGGTCGTCCGCGATCTGAGTCCATTAATGGGCATGGAATTGCCGCATAAGAAATTGCTGGAAGGGATGAAACGGTGATCGAAACAACAAAAAGCCTTAGAACGTCTGAAATTGACATACCTTTCTCAAGTGAAGGGATATCAATAAACGGAAATACTACAATCTGCCCATTTCCTACTTCAGGTAGGTCCAGGTTCGTGCAACCTTTGAGATACTTTTGGGAGTTCCCAGGGCACTATCGGCCTTGGCCGGAAAGCCTAGCGACTAGACGGTTGTTGCTGGCCATGAAATGGATAACCATAAAGGCTAGGCGTTTTGAAGATGGCGGATTAAACTCTCCTACTCTAAGGACGCAGGGATCAGATATTTGGACGGTATTTCGTGCAGCGGAATACTCGGTGGTTCTGTTGGGTGTTTATCTTCCGGAAGCTAGCAGACGACCGCTGAAGTCAGGGATGAAACCCGATACGATTGTCGAGGATATTGTTCGATTCTGGCAATTTCTGTGCGCTGATCTTGATAAGATTTGCGCCGGTCGACGCGGTCGAAACTTGAACGCTGAGAAAGTGTTTAAGACTGCGTTGAGTGCGATGGTTGCGAAGGAGCTTCTGGCCTATACAGAGTTCTATTCGAGGGAGCACCCAACACAAACTGAAATTGCCCAAGTTTGGTGGTTGATATTTGGTGAGTTTGAGAGACCTGATGTTATCAAGAACAGATTCAAACCTGCGGCGTTCTTGGTGGGGACATATGTCAAACACTGCTCAAGGAATCCACGATCAAGATTCCGCAAGGCTTTGCAAGTTCTTTCACGTGGTTGAAGTAGGGCATCAATGACGTCCTAGCGCCGAAATGTTGACTCCGCGCCGGAAATAATTCACCTTGCTGAGTGACTAGTTGCGGGTTCGGCAAGGTGAATTAGGTCTTCCAATCGAACCAATATATAGTGGTCGCTGAGTTGTGTGTCCGATATATTGTGTCTTTTTGCCGTGTGGTTCCTAGCGGCGGGAAATGAGAGACAATATATATAAGATAACAATTTAATCTAAAGCCTAGGTTATTTACCTTATCTTACCCATAGCTTCATCTACTGAGATTGTTTTAACTTATTATCGAACTAATGAGTTAGACAATGACGCTCCCGGATGGGAACGCAGGTTCCTGAGAACGTTGTTGGTCATCTCCGGAACTTAGGTTCATCACTGATCCCCTGCGGGACAGTGCGAAGAGCTTGAATTGCCTGCGGCAATTCAGTGCTCTAAAGGTCTCCGGAGCATTGGCTGCATCTTGGTCAATTGCAACATCGTCGATGCACTCAATAACTGCCTCCGGTCGCTTCAGGAGCGTGCCGACTGCACGGATGGCCCCGGCCAACGTTGAGTTGCAACTACCGGAGGCCTCTGGCTGACGTTTGGGGCCAATTGGATGCGTCTTTGCCGTGGTTGTCTTTCGAGCCCGCGTAGATTTGGCATGGCAGGTCAGCTTTGAGGTTTCTTCGGCGCACGCATGGTGTTGTTTGTAGTCGGTACAAGTTTCATTCGATAGCTTCAGATGTTGTGCTGTGCACAAAGTCGGAGGCCCGATAAACTGAGTCAAAGAGCATCAGCAGCCAGACATGACAAGCTCAGTGTTTCTCGTTCGCTGACCAATGGCTTTCAATTACTGGTGTGTCTCGAATAAGGAGAGCTCTTGGGCCGTTCTCGGCAGCGATTACGAATGTCAAGATGGCAGTCATATCCAAATGTCGTCGAAATACTAAAGTGGGATATGTTTGTATGGTAAAGCTATTTGGATATGCTCTCATAACACACGGGCCCAGACCGCGTAATAACCTCGTGGGCTATCCCGCCGTAACCCAGCAACTGACAAACTTGAAGCACCTGTCTGATCGACTCGAGGGTCAGAAACTGGGTGTTTACCATGACTATGCGCGAGAAGTTAAGGGTTTGTCTTCTTTACCGACCTTGAAGCACCTGCTGGATCAGATTGACGGAAAGAAAGGGCGAGTGGTCATTGATGATTATAGGAGGATCTTTGCAAGATGCCCGCAGAAGCTGCGGTTTGATTTGCTCGCCGAACTGGAGCAATTTGGCTGGCACTTTCTAGACTTAAAGTTGCGAGCTCATATCGGTGAGCTATCCCAACTGCAGAAAATGACGTTGTTAACGGCCAGCTCCCCCATCAAGTTCGAGTTGAAGCCTGTTCCTAGGGCAGAGCGTCCACTTGAGGAAAGGCAGCGTCAGACCCGTAAGGCCGCTGCCGTGTCCAGGATCATCCGAACCAAGAATGCGGATTCAAAGGCTCGTGAACTTGCGGAGCTGAAAGAAAGCCTCAAGAAAGGCGGCCGATCAACCAGTGCAAAGGCTCTTGCTGCGCACGCAAACGAACAAGGGATCAAAACCACCCGGGGCGGGGAATGGTCTGCAAGCTCCGTGCGCAGAGTTTTGAAGCGGATAGAAGAATCCACAAAGTAGCAGAAAACCCATTACACATTGCTCTCTCGGGAGACGTTCCAGATTAACCCGGTCAGATATATTCAGCTGCTACAAACATTGGTTTGGTATGAAGCGGTGTGCATTGTATGCGCTCCGGATTACCGGGGCCGCCTTGCACTACCGATGCTAACCCCGGTTGAGATGTCCGTCGAAATCATGCTCGGAAATACGGATACCGCCAATGCCTTTCAAAGCGCCATACAGCGTCGTAGACACGCGCTACCCCGCTCCCCGCTATCCCTAAGGGGAAGGCGTAGTCGCGCTCTACGCTCGCTCTCGCGCCCCTCAGCGCATCAGGGGTCAAATGTCTCCGATGTCTTGATGCGGTCGAAATCTGTGATCCTGTTTGCCTCTTTGATCTAGGGTTTCCAGACAGTTGCGTTGGCTTCGTGCCAGCTATTTCAAACCCTAAACACACTCCCGATCTAACCCCGCACTAAACCCGTTCGAATTTGGTGATATTTGCACAGGGAAATGCGGTGGGTGAGCCGGGGTGATGACGGTTACCGCTCAATCCCAGCTCAAGGTCCGAAGTCCTAGAAAGGTTGCGGGGCTATTAGATCGCATTGCCGCCAGGGGGATCCGGGTTGACCATCAATCCTTGGAGAGGTGATCGATCGAGTGTGATTGGTTCAATGGTTGGTTGGTCGGTGTGAGGTGCCCCTAGATTTGTAGACGCTTTGCCCCCTAATTTTGAGGCAAGGAGGCCAACATGGGGACAAGCAATTACAGCGACGAGTTCAAGCGGGATGCGGTGCATCAGATCACGGTGCGGGGATGTCCGGTTCGGGAGGTGTCCCGTCGTTTGGGCGCTAGTACGCATTCTCTGTACAAGTGGATGAAGCTGTTCGGCGATCCTGTGCCGAAGAATGCCGGCGTGGATCACGAAGCCGAGAACCGGCGCCTGAAGCGCGAGTTGGCCAGGGTGACCGAGGAGCGTGATATCCTAAAAAAGGCAACGGCGTACTTCGCGCGCGAGTCCCAATGAAGTACGCCTTCATTCGGGCGCATCGCGAGGAGTTTGGCGTCCGGGCCATGTGCCGGGTGCTGCGGGTCCATTTTTCGGGCTTCTATGCATGGCTTAAGGAACCGTTAAGCCACCGAGCGCAGGAGGATGCGCGTCATGGGCGCGCATGGCCTCTCTGATCGGCACCTGTAAGCTCAACGGCATCAACCCACAGGCCTATCTCGAACATGTCCTGAGCAAGATACTGAACGGGCATATGCAGGAAGATATCAAAAATCTCATGCCCTGGAACTTCAAGCCGTATGAGCCTCCCCCTTTGAAGTGGTCCGCCCCTATTGTTAGGAAAGCGGAGGACCAGAAATGGCGATTAAGAGACCCAAGCCGGAAGAGATTGTCGTTAAGTTACGGCAAGTTGAAGTTCTGATGGGGCAAGGCATGCCCCGGATTGATGCAATCAGACAGATCAGCGTGACTGAACAAACCTATTACCGCTGGAAGAAGAAGTACGGTGGAATGGGCACGAAACAACTCACGGAACTGAAGCGACTGCAGAAAGAGAACGAGCGGTTGCGTCGTGCGGTTTCTGACCTGACATTGGATAAGCTGATCCTAAAGGAGGCCGCATCGGGAAACTTCTGAGCCCCTCGCGCCGACGTGCCTGCATCAATCATGTGCGTAGTCAGTTCAAGGTTTCTGAACGACGGGTTTGTCGCGTTCTGGGCCAACACCGATCCACACAGCGCCGATTACCACGTGGACGCGCTGACGAAGAACGCTTGGTTGAGGACATGATTGAGCTGACGCGCCAGTTTGGTCGATATGGATACCGCCGGGTTGCTGCCCTGTTGAGAGACGCAGGCTGGCAAGTGAACGACAAACGTGTCGAACGGCTTTGGCGACGTGAGGGGCTTAAAGTGCCAATGAAACAACAGAAGAAAGGGCGGCTTTGGCTCAATGACGGCTCATGTGTGCGGCTGCGCCCTGAGTATCGCAATCACGTTTGGTCGTATGATTTTGTGCATCACCGAACAGACGATGGCAGGGCGTTCAGAACACTGAACATCTTGGATGAATACAGCCGGGAATGTCTGGCAATCCGGGTGAAACGCAAGCTGAACTCGGCTGAGGTCATCGACGCTCTTACAGACCTGTTTATCTTGCGAGGTGTGCCTGCCTACATCCGTTCAGATAACGGCCCCGAGTTCATCGCCGAGGCCGTCAGAGACTGGATCAGAGCGGTTGGAGCGAAGACAGCATACATCGAGCCTGGGTCGCCTTGGGAGAACGGGTATTGCGAAAGCTTCAACGGGCGGATGCGAGACGAATTGCTGAATGGCGAGATCTTTTACTCGCTGCGTGAAGCCCAAATCGTCATCGAAAGATGGAGGAACCATTACAACACCAAACGACCACACAGTGCATTGGGCTACCGCCCGCCCGCACCTGAGGCCATCGTTCCGATGGACCAAAGGCCAATCATGCACTAACTTTCAATTTGAACCACTCAAGTGGGGCTGCTCACGTTTGGGACGGAGATGGGCCGGTCTGGTGTAAGGAGGGGCCACGTCTAAGGCTTGCCGGCATTGCGGCGCGTGAGATGGATGGAACCTGTTCATCAGGCCATCCCTGTCCGAACGCGGACCCCGTAGAGGCAAGAGATGCGTTAGTAAGATTGCTCGGACGAGCTGACGGAATCGGTAGACATGGACATATATTGATAGATGGGCCGCCTCTGAGATGCGTTTCCGATGGAAGCGCGGTCGGTAATCGAACTGCGGCGTGGTGCGTTTCACCTCTGAGCGGTGACATTAGTTGCGCGATGATTTCTGGTGGCTGGGCGTTGCGATGGGATAAGTATTGGGGTGATCACCAATGTTAGGCCGCATGGATGAGGAGCGTCTGAGGTTGATGCCGGTGGCGTATTAGATTGCGCTTGGTGTTTCCATATTTTTGCGAAATATGTCTGGGTTCGCAGACTCGGGTCCTTGGAACCAAGTTGGCAAGAAATATGCTCACTCGTGAAACGGCCTTTTATCGCAGCAGCACGTGCAATCTGGTGATACCTCTACTCAGTGCGAGAGGCGTCGAGATAACTGTGTTGAAGGTTCTTTATGTAATCGAGCAATCCTTCGACCAGTGAAACCAACTCTATAGACTGCTCCCTGCTTTTTGTTGTCGCCTGATCCAGCTTCGCAGCTGTGATCTCCACTTGCTTAGCGTTCTCGCCCAATTGCTCCAGACCTATCGTGGCAGCGAGGCCATATATCCGATGAGCCCTTTCCTTTATCTTGACGATGGCATGCGCAGCATCGTGATCGGTGTCGATACAAATAAGAAGGTTGCTGAAGTGCTCGAAGTGTTGGTCGAGACTTCGCAGATACTCCGCTTGGATACTGATGATTGCGTCATTTAGCGCGGTATAATCTGTCGATTCCATATTTGACACACTTATCTTAGGGTAAACAGACCGTTAATTCGGTCCCAAATACTTGGCTTGGTTGACGTCGGTTGAGCAGTGCGGCCATTTTGATCTGCGGATGCAATGGCGTCATCAATCAACTTCAAGGGATTTCGGGAAGCCAGGAGCGACATTGTAACCGGCTCTCCCATGATGACCCGGATCTTGTCGTGGTCTGCGGCCTCAAACTCATCAATACTTGCCTGTATTCGCTGCGCCAGATCATCAAGCGCGCTCGAAATGATACGCTGGGTAACGCAAACAAATCGGCCGCGTCCACAATATGCCAATAGATAGCTTCTACTCTTCATATTGAGTGCTATCGCATCTGCCACGTCCACAAGTGTCATGTGGGTGTCGCTCAAGTTGGAACGCGACCAAAGCCCCTCAAAATCACGTATTGCGAACCCGATAACCATTGATTGGAAGATTTTTCCGCGAGACAGTTGCAGGAGATAGTTTTCCAAGACCAACTTATCTATTGCCCCTGGCACTTCGTCGATGGTTACCGCATCGTCAATCGAGAAGTTGAATGCCTCACTGACCTTGTTTCTAAGCGACTGAAGCTCGCGTGCCGATCCGGTTGCAATCCGTTGCTCGCTCACCAGTTTCTCGGCCAAGCGGATTCTTGTGCCAAGCTCCAGCGGATCGAATGGTTTGCTGATGTAGTCTGTTGCACCTGCAGCAAACGCACGATCAATATAGGATCGGTCTGTCATCGCCGTTATCATGAGTATCGGGCATGTCTTGTAGTGAGGCAGTGCCCTGATAACACCACAGAGTTCAATTCCATCCATTTCCGGCATCTGAATATCTAGTAGAATGCAGTCAAATGGAGACGTGGCGTTCGAAATTTCCCGTAATGCAGCCGTGGCTGATTTCACGAGAGTATGCTCGACAAAGCCGTCAGCCTTGAGAATTGCATCAAGCAGTTCCAGCACATACTTGTCATCGTCGACGGCAAGGATCTTCAATTTCTCGTCTCCCGGTCGTTCTTAGGAAACTCTCAAATCTCGCATAGGTGATTCCTAAGTCCAGTATTCGGAGTGACTACCGCTTTTCCATGTTGGGTTGTAGATAGGAATTGAGGCTGCAATTTGGCAGTGAATAATCTTTGGGGGAGTTGAGGTCGCTATTTTTCGAGAACCTTAACCGGGATAGGAAGCTGGTAGACCCAGCAGTTGGAAATTCTTGATTGCTGACGCTATTCAGTTGCGGCTCTATGCCAAGCCGCGTGTAGCAGGGTGGGCAACCCAACCGGATCAAAAGGTTTGGCTATTACGTCGAGCGCTCCTAATTGTTTGAGCGTCACTGAAACCTCGTTTTGGACTTTAGCCGTCATGAAGATCACCGGTACTTGTTCAAGGCCCGGTAGACGACGCAACTCCGTCCAGGTTTCTTCTCCGGTCATCCCTGGCATCATCATGTCCAGGAGGAAAAGGTCTGGCTGGAAGGCCAACGCACTGGCTACTGCTTCTCTGCCGGAACTACATGACTGCACAGTCAAGCCACCTATGGAACAGAGAGACAACTCCACAATCGTTCTTATATCCGCGTCATCATCGACATGCAGGATTCTTTGCAATTCGGTCATATTGACGTTGTTCCTGTGTTGTTTGGCACTCAGTCGGGCAGTGTTTCAAACTCAAGTGAGAACGTGGTGCCGACGCCAACAACGCTCTCAAAGTCTATATTCGCACCGTGTTTGTCGAGGATGCGTTTTGTGATGTGCAATCCAAGGCCCGTTCCCCCAAACTTCCGGGTATCGGAAGCATCGAGCTGTGAAAACGGTTTGAACAGTTTATCCCTTGCCTCTTGAGGAATCCCTATACCTTGGTCGGCGACGCGAATAATGGCCATTCCGCCTTCATTCTCTGCCGAGACGCGGATGATGTCTCCTTCGTCAGAGAATTTAATCGCGTTCGAGAGCAAGTTCGCCATCACCTGGAGCAGGCGTGATTTGTCGCCAAGGATCATGAGCGCTTCACCAGAGGTTTCGAAAGCAACCTCGACCCTTGAATTCCGCGCATAATGCGAAATGGCATCAACTGCTTCCTGGACTATTTCTTCCAGGTTCACCGCTTCTAACTGCAGGTCAATCTGGCTGGCTTCCATCTTTTGAAGATCCAGAAGCTCACCGATAAGAAGAAGCAGACGATCCGTGTTTCGCTGCGCCATGTCCAGCAAAGGCGATAACTCGGCAGGTATCTCGCTCGCTGCGCCACTTCTCATCAGGTCAAGTGACCCCTTGATCGAGGTTAACGGCGTGCGCAGTTCATGGCTCACGGTAGAGAGAAATTGCGACTTCGCTTCGGACGCTCTCATGGCCCGGTCGCGTTCCAGCTTCAAGCTCTCGAACTGGCGCATGTTCTTCCTGTAGAGATCAACAAATATCCGCGAACAATCCACAATGAAATATAGAACAAAGCCGACCGTGATGAACTGCAGCCAAAGATAGGAGTCAATTGGTGGTCGGACGACAATCAGGTCGCGCGCGGGAATGAAAATGAAAGCAAGACCGTAAATCACCAGCTTAATGAGAAGGAGTTGTGGAATCTGGTGATTATTGACGGCGGCAAAAAGCGCTGCGGCAAACAACAGGAACAGGGGCGTGAAATGTAGGGCTGGACCCTCTGACCATGACATTACTATTGCAAATGAAGCGATTGCGAGCGTGCTTAGAATCTGGCTCATGATGACCAGAGCGAGATATTTCCTAGTCTCTCGAACGCTCCCACCTTTCCAAACGATCACTTTCTTGGAAATGCAAAGGTCTGTTGCTTCCGCAAGCAGGAGGAACAAATAGCATATAGAGGCAAGGAAGAAGTCGAAGTAGTAAGCCGTTAAAAGGGCAACACCCGCGAACATCGCCTGCCGTTGCCAGAACAGGTTCATACCGACTTTGACAAAGTCTTTCAGCTGATGCTCTGACCGGATTTTCTGGAGCCGCTTTCCACTGCCAGGCTTGTCCGCAAGCACGACAAAGTCACGCATGGGTATGCGCTTTACCAACCAGATCAACGGCGTTTTCAATGAGATATTCATGCCGCTGACCGGTCCTGCAGAATGTTCTCCAATCTGGGCGCAAGAGCTTCCCGTGTGATGTCGATTTGCAAGTTCGCGCCCTTCTGAGTTCAGCGGTCGATTTGGACACCCGAGGTTTCAACCTGGCAACGCTCTGCGACGATGCGGGGTGAGTCACCGCATGAGCATGGTGTCAGACAAGGAGGCTGTTTCATACGTCACTTCACAGCTTGCGGTTCATCCGCACTGTATATGATAAATTGTGGGTAATGTCGTCAATACAGTTATGGGTTGATTTCTCCGTCTGTGCCGAATGTGTTTCCGTCTATGGATCGAGTTCTTGTAAGCGCAAGAAGAACTGGCGGCCGGACGTTGCATCGGCAGTGACAGCGGCGGCAACGAGTCTACAAATCTAGGGGCACCTCATAGTCCTGAAAGTAGTTGGTACAACTGGCACGATGTTCCTCCCAATCAGACATCCAAATTTCTGGTAGATCGGTGATATCTGTTCCAAGTTTATGAGCTTGAGAAACTGCGTACTCGCCATTTCGAATTAGGAATTTGCTCGCAATTATGTCGTCTGCATCGCACTCGTCAAAAATGAAAATCGCATCTGGAAAACTCTCCCTCAAGAAGCGAAACTCCTTGAAACCTTCTACCTGCGGCAGGTGAAGTCTATGAACAGAATCCAATCCTGAAAAGAAATGTGCGCGGGGCCAACCTTCCAACGGTTTGGTGTTTGTAGCCTTACTATACACGATGTCTTCAGCAAGAAAGCCATTCAACCAATGCCGTGCTCTATATCCGTTTCGTTCAAAAAGTGAAGCCAGCGTTCTGGCGGTTTTCGTGTTGAAACCAATCTGGAAAACCGATGGCTCAGAATTTTGTCGTTTCACTAATTTAATCCTAAGAACCTAAATGTCCATCGTCAGGGATTTTGGGGCAGCTGGCAACCTGAATTGAGAGAGGATCTGGCTTATCTGGTTGGTTTGATCATGCGGCGGATTAACTGCATCGCAAGGATGTGAACTCGCTCGCTAACACAAGATATCGAAACGACAATGTCTTGAGGAGTGCAGTCATGGCTTTTAGCCCCACAGCCAACAATCTATCTGACGCGATCGACGCATCAGGTCTTACCCAACGCGAAATTGCCGACCGGGTTGGTTTCAACCATCCAAACGTTCTGTCAATGATGAAGCAAGGGGTGACACGCGTTCCGCTGCAACGCATCCCTGCGCTTGCTCAGACGCTTGGTATGGATCCGAGCAAGTTCTTGTTGGTGGCAATTGAAGAATATCACCCCGGTGTTCACGAAGTGCTTTGTGACGTGCTTGGCCTGCCGCTTACGGATGCTGAGATGGGCGTGGTCTTGATGTTTCGCATGGCATGTATGCGCGGCGATATCGAACTTGAAGGGCCGTTCAAGAAGGCGCTGGAAGGCTTGATGGAAATGGCTGAGTTGGCTTCGGCAAGTAGATAGGCCAGATGGGATGTCAGAAAGCAAGCCGAGCTACTCATGCGTATTATGCATCTATGTAGCCACAACGTAAACGAGCTGCATGGCTTGCCTTCTGCCATCTATGCCCCCGGCTAGAGTGTCGCCGAAACAAATGGAGTTTCAATTGAATTCGGGTCCGATGGTGTGGTCGCAATACAGTCAATCTTAACCACCTGTAATTTGGTGAGATTTCTTAGATTCTTGATGGGAAAACACCCGACGGCTTAATCCACCCTCGCTATAATATGTTCAGAACAATCGAAAGGGATAACTGCATATGGGCAAGCCCAAGAAAACCGTCTCAGATGCCAGCAATAGCTGGTTGAAGACCTGTCTGCGTAATGAGCTCGAACGCTCCACACTCAAGGCTTATCGAAGTCATGCCAAGATCCATATTGAACCGAAGATAGGGCATCTTCTGGTCAATGACCTGTCGCGCGGTGAAGTCCGAGAATTCATCGATGAATTGCTTGACAAAGACGTATCCCGTGCGCTGGTAAAGAAGATCATGGTCAGCCTGCGAGCCATTCTTTCGGAAGCCGTGGAACGCGAATGGGCGACCCACAATGCTGCTGCTGAAGTGAAAGTCAAACGAAGCTCACGTCGCGATGCGAAGCGCGCTGACATTCCCACCAAGGAAGAGATCCGGAAGATCATCAACAATGCCCCAAAGACACATCGGGCCATGTTCATCACGGCTATCTTCACGGGTATGCGGATTTCCGAATTGAGGGGACTGACCTGGGAGGCTGTGGACTTCGATCGTAAAGTAATACGCGTATTCCAGCGTGCAGATGAGTATTGCGAGATCGGCTTGCCAAAGAGCCGGGCAGGGGACCGTGTGATCCCGATGGCTCCGATGGTGCTCAACACACTAGGCGATTGGCAGGCGCTAAGGCTGAAGAGCGATCAGAATCTGGTCTTCCCAAATACGGTTGGCAAGGTGCAGAACTACTCAAATATCTACAACCGCGTGTTCAAACCAATGTTGGTTGAGAACGAGATTGTCGATCACGAAGGAAATGCAAAGTTTGGCATTCATGCACTCCGACATGCCGCCGCATCGCTGTTCATTGAGCAAGGCTGGACGCCGAAGAAGATCCAGACGCTTCTTGGGCACGCATCGATCACCATGACAATGGATGTCTATGGGCACCTCTTCGAGAATGCGGAAGAAGATGTGTCTATGTTTGAGAAACTGGAGCGAGATCTGTTGGCCGCGTAGATACAGCGCAAAAATGCGTCACGCATCCAATGCCGCCGTCATGATCACGAAACACACTTTGCGCGAGGGGTGTCAATAGTTTCGCTCCTTGGTCGCTGCGGTGAACCAGAAATCCTCCGTTAGCTAAATCTCAATTCTGTCCCACGAGTGCTGACGTCAGGCAGTCATGTTCGGAACCCGTCGATATAGCTCGTGACCTGCCCCCCGCTGGTCCCTCGTTCATAACGAGAGTCTGCGGGTTTGATTTTGATACTCATGGGTTTCGGTTTGGGCAAGCGCGCCGGGCGCGGAGCCCTCAAATTGCTCAAGCGCTCGGCGCGCTTGCAGTGGCGTCTGGTTTCCGAGCGACGAATGCGGCCTGACGGCGTTGTAGTCATATCGCCATAGCGCCAGCTTTCGCCGAGCATCGTCCAAAGTGTCAAAGATCTCCTCGTTCAATAACTCGTCGCGCAGGCTGCCGTTGAACGACTCTATAAAGGCGTTCTGCTGCGGTTTCCCTGGGTCGATGTAATGCCACGGCACATCGTTCTGGTCGGCCCATTTCAGGATGGCCCGGCTTGTGAACTCCGTGCCGTAACACTTTCGGAATGACATTGATTTAGAGGCTATGATTGCCTGCGCAGCCCCCAAATAGCGCAGCAGGTGATCATAGCCGGGTCTCAGGTCCCTACAATGGTTTTGCAACAAACCACACCGCAAGGGAGACCGACTATGACCGATACCACTATTGCACAGACCGAGCCTGTTTTGGTTGCGATTGATATCGCAAAGGCACGCCATGAAGTTTTGATCGCCGTTCCGGGCAAGAAGCGCCGCCGCCGATTGACCGTGTTGAACCAGCTCGAAGACTTCAACCGATTGATCGCCACACTGTCGGATTATAATCGCCCGGTCCGCGCAGCTTTTGAAGCCACGGGCAATTACCATCGCGCCTTAGCATACCGGCTCGGCGCTGCTGGTTTCGACGTGAAGCTGGTGTCTTCGGTTGCTTTGGCGCGCACCCGTGAAGCCTTGAACAACAGCTGGGACAAGAACGACCCCAAGGATGCGCAGGTCATCTTGCATATGATGCAAATCGGGAACGAGCAGTTCTATCACGATCCACTGTTGTGCGGCACAAACGATCTCCAAGAACTATCCAAAACGCACGACATTGTCTCCCGATCGAAGACCGAGTTGTGGCATCGCATCCTGACCCATTATCTGCCGCTATATTGGCCCGAGGCAGAACGCTTCCATCGCAGCTCGCGCAGCGATTGGTTCTTTGCCTTTCTCGAACGCTATCCTTCACCGCATTTTATCTCTGCCATGGACCAAGAAGCATTCATTGCCGACGCCTGGGAGGTTGTCGGTCGCAAAGTCTCAAAAGAACGTTTGCTTGCAGATATTTATCAGACTGCCAAGTCATCTGTAGGCTTGCCAATTACACCAGCATCCGACGCCGCCAGGATGTTCCGGTTGGTCCTGAGTGAAGGGCGCAGTCTGATTGCTCAGCGTAACGAGATCGAGGATCGCGCTGTTGAACTGCTCAAGGACAATATCGACTATCAACTCCTGACCTCCATTCCTGGGATCGGGCCGATCAATGCGCTGACCATCTTGGCCGAGGCGGGCGATTTGCGCCGCTTTCAGCATCACCGGCAATTCTTGAAGTTCTGCGGGATGGACCTCGCGACGATCCAATCCGGCACATTCCGGGGTCAAACCAAGCTGTCCAAATACGGCAATGCCAGATTGCGCCGCACGCTTTGGATGGCCGGTCAGGTGGCCATCATGCAGCGCACCAACAGCTTCCGCGACAAGTTCGAGCGTTACATCGCCAAAGATCGGCAAAACACACATTTGCGCCGCAAGGCGTATACCGCAATCGCCGCCAAGATGGCCCGCACCGTACATGGGATCATCAAACGCGGCGAACCATATCGTCCCTTCTTTGAGGGATGATCGACGGCAGAAGGACCTTTCTCTGTAAGGGCCGTAGAGGCGAGCTTTCGACCTCGTAGATAATGTTCAGGCCTTCTGTTCAACGACCCGAAGATCTCGTCTTAAGGACGGTGAGAGCCGCAAAAGCGTACTCTGTGTTTGTTATGGGAGAGACATGTTGTTGACCGAAACGCCGAACTGACACACATTAAAACATGCTGGAACGCTTCAGCATGACCATGACCTGATGCCAAATCAGCCCATCATTCCGCGCATAGGACGTT
>NZ_JALBYP010000034.1 GCF_022678485.1 Aliiroseovarius sediminis | reverse complement strand
CTAACCCCGTGGGAGTATCACCAACGGTCAAGAGAGGACCAAACCCTGAACAGAGCTAACCAATAAACGCGGACTCCAAGGGGAGCAGGTCATATCGCTGGTACGACCGGTATCTTCAGCGCGGCGAGACTGGCCTGCAGGATAAATCTCCTAAACCCAAACACGTTTGGAACCGTGTGCCCGATGAGGTGAAGCGCAGGTTCGTCAACTTCGCCTTGAAGGAAACAGAGCTGTCACCGCGCGAGCTGGCGGTAACGTTTACAGACCAAGAACGCTATTTTGTCTCCGAATCCACTGTGTATCGCGTGCTCAAGGCGCATGATCTGATCACCAGCCCGGCGTTCATCGTCATCAAGGCAGCGAACGAGTTCAAAGACAAAACGACAGCCATCAACCAGCTTTGGCAAACTGACTTCACATACATCAAGGTCCTCGGCTGGGGCTGGTTCTATCTCAGCACGGTTCTCGACGATTACAGTCGCTACATCGTCTCTTGGAAACTATGCACCAATATGCGGGCCGAAGATGTTACCGATACGCTGGACCTCGCATTGCAGGCATCAGGCTGCGACCGCGTGCATGTCGTCCACAAACCACGTCTGCTGAGAGACAACGGGTCAAGCTACGTCTCTGGCGACTTGGCTGAATGGCTGCAGGACAAGGGGATGAAGCACTCGCGCGGTGCCCCGTATCATCCTCAGACCCAAGGCAAGATCGAGCGATGGCATCAGACATTGAAGAACCGCATCTTGCTGGAAAACGACTTCCTGCCAGGTGATCTCGAAGCTCAGATCGAGGCCTTCGTCGATCACTACAATCATCAGCGCTATCACGAGAGCATCAAAAACGTCACATCCGCCGACGTCTACTTCGGGCGCGACAAGGCCATTCCAAAACAACGCCCTTCTCGGGGCGTTGCTGCGCAATACCCTGTCAGGTAATGGAAAGGATCAAACGGAAGACACTCGAAGCGCGGCGCTTGCATCACCGCCAGCACGCCGCATAATCAAACCAACCAGATGAGCCAAACTCTCTCTTAGCTCAGGATGCCATTGGGCCCAAAAACTCTGACGACGGACACTCAGCAGCAAGCAGGCCTTCGGCTGAGACATCGCTTCATGGAGGACGGCACTGCAATAATGATGATGGGGTTTGATGGTGAAAGGGCAATCCTGGATATGGTGAACGGGGAGGTCATCGATGACGACGTTCCGACTGATACGACATGGGGAAGTTTCATCAAACACGTCGCTGCCACACCGGGCTGCGAGCTGCATGTAACCGATGCCACCTTATCGCTAGACGAGAGCGCGCTTCCAGACTGAACAAGACAGGGTGGACCGAGTCATATTTGCAGCCACCCATCTTATTGATATCAGCTAATCACGGCATTCTCTTCGTACAAGCTGTCGGCAAGTCATGAGTTTTCTCTGCATAAACCATTGCCATTGACGGATGCAAAAGATTCGGCCCTTTGTCGGGGATTGCACTGGGCTTGACGGTAAGTTCTTTCTTGCGGGCGTCACCCTCAGCGCTTAGGGCGACAGCAACTGCCCGGGCTGGAAGGCCGGTTTCATAGTCTTCAAAGACGCGCTCTATGACGCACCTCATCGGCACGTAAAACGAGATCCCATGTAGTTCAAGTTCCATCGGGTAGAAGCTGTCGATCAAGGCCGTAGCCATAGCTCCTCCGCCTCCAGATTTACCGGCCACTGCGCGTCCCTGCGAGGGTTTCCACGCCAGCGCACGCCGTAGCACGCGCTGGCCCGGTATCTTCTAACCCAGCGGTAAGAGATCTTCGGGCAGGTCCTGATAACAAACCGGACGCAGGAAACGGCGGATCGAAAGCGTGCCAACACTTGTTGCGCCAAAATTGGTAGAGGCCGGATAGGGCCCGCCGTGGACCATGGCGTCGGCAACTTCCACGCCGGTCGGGAAGCCGTTTCCGACAAGGCGGCCAGCCTTGCGTTCAATGATCGGCATCAACTTGGCAAGCAGGCCGTGATCCGCGTCATCAAAATGCGCCGTCACGGTCAACTGGCCTTTCAGGTTCTTGGCAATGGCCAGCATGTCATCAGCGCTATCGGCGAGGACCACAAGGCCAAGCGGGCCGAACACTTCTTCGGCCAAGGCGGGGTTTGCAAGGAAGTCAGACCCCTTCACTGTGAGCAATTGCGCCGCTGCCGTGCGCCCCTCGGACGCCGATGACACCATTTGCGTGACGCCATCCATACTTGCGATCTGGTCTTTGCCGCTTTGAAACGCCTCTGCGATGCCGTCCGTCAGCATGGTTTGCGCGGAGCCTGCCTTGAGCGCCTTGGTCGCGGCGACCAGAAAGCGGTCGGCAGCGGATCCGGCCTGAACCACAACGATACCGGGGTTGGTGCAGAATTGCCCTGCGCCCATGGTCAGCGATCCGGCCCAGGCTTCGGCAATGCTTTCGGCCTTGTCGGCAAGAACCGACGGGAACAGGAAAACCGGGTTGACCGACCCCAACTCGCCGAAGAAGGGGATCGGGTTCGGGCGTGCGGCACACAGATCGAACAGTGCCCGCCCACCGGCGAGCGAGCCGGTAAAGCCGACGGCATTGATCAGCGGGTGTTGCACAAGGGCCGTTCCCACGTCACGCCGCCCACCCTGAATCAGCGAAAAGACACCGGGGTGAATATCGCAGCGCTTGATGGCTGCATGGATCGCCTCGGCGATGATTTCGCCAGTGCCGGGGTGGGCGCTATGTCCCTTCACGACCACGGGGCAGCCAGCAGCAAGCGCTGCGGCCGTGTCACCGCCAGCGGTTGAAAACGCCAGTGGGAAGTTGGACGCCCCGAACACCGCAACTGGCCCGATCGGGCGTTGCACCATGCGCAAATCAGGGCGCGGCGCGGGCTGGCGGTCCGGAAGGGGCGCGTCGTGGCGCAGGTCAAGATAGGCACCGTCACGGATATGGCTGGCAAACAGGCGCAGTTGCCCGACGGTGCGACCACGCTCGCCCACCAAGCGGCCTTCCGGCAGGCCGGTTTCAGAGGTGCCGATTTGCGTCACGGCGTCTTCGCGCGCGTCGATTTCTTCGGCAATTGCCTCAAGGAAGGCGGCGCGGTCCTCGCGGGTGGAATATCCGTAGGACCAGAACGCTTCTTCTGCTGCCTGACAGGCGCGATCTACCAGCGCCGGTGTCCCGATGCCAAAATCATGTGCCGCGCCGTGGGCGGGTTCCGAGCGGAAGGTTTTTTCCCCCGCGACCCATTCGCCTGCAATCAAATGCTTTCCGTGGGGGGCGAACCCTGCATCATCTGTCATGTCGTTTTCCTTAACGCTGGCCGGTCAGTCCGGCATCTGAATTTGAATTTTGACGTCTTCGGGCAAGCCTTTTGCCGCGCGTTCAAACGCGGCGATGCTGTCCTCAAAGGTAAAAGTTCCGGTGATCAGGGGGGCAACATCAATCTGCCCGCTGGCCAGAAGGTTGATCGCGCGATCATAGACGTTGGCATATCTGAACACCGTCCGAATGGTGATTTCCTTGACTTGCAGCGCGACGATATCGACGGCGACCGGGTTGATCGGCATGCCGACACAGACCAGCGTGCCACCCGGGCGCAACAGATCGGCAATACCGCGAAACGCTGCTTCGGCCCCGGAACATTCAAATATGACATCAGCGCCCCAGCCCTGGGTTGCCGCCTGTATCTGCGCGGCGGGTGTGCCGTTGCGACCATAAAGTGGCGTGATGCCGTCATATTGGTCGGCCAGATCAAGCTTGGCGTCCAACGGATCAAAGATGAACACCTGCGAGCAGCCCGAGGATAAGGCCGTCAGCGCTTGCAACAGGCCGATCGGCCCGGCACCCAGAACCACCGCGATATCGCCCGGTTTGATGTCGACTTTTGACGCGGCCTGCACACAGACGGCCAGCGGTTCCACCATCGCGCCTTGTGCCGCACTCACATTGTCGGGGAGTTTGAAGCAAAGGTCGGCGGGGTGCACCACTTCGGGCGTCAGGCAGCCGTGATCGGGCGGCGTCGCCCAGAAGGTCAGAGAGGGGTCGAGGTTATACAGCCCGATCCGGCTGGCGCGTGACGAAAAGTCGGGCACGCCCGGCTCGACGCAAACACGGTCACCGATGCTGAGCTGCGACACCTCCGACCCGGTCGCAATCACGACCCCTGCCGCCTCGTGACCCAGCACCATCGGCGCGTCGACCACGAAGGGGCCAATGCGGCCGTGCTGGTAGTAATGCACGTCGCTGCCGCAAACGCCGACCACTTCGGTGCGGACCTTCACGTCCTTCGGGCCGACCGTTTTTGGCAGTTCGATATCGCGCAACGAAAGCTCCATCGCGCGTTCAAGGACAAGTGCTTGGGCCATGGCTGTCTCCTCTTGCATTACAGGCAGGTATATCCGCCATCAACGTTCAGGATGCTTCCGGTGATCAGGCTGGCGGCATCCGAGGCCAGAAACTGCACCGCCGACGCGACCTCGTGAGGTTCACCAAGACGTGCCATCGGCGTCAGGTCTTTCCAGCGCGCCACCAAGGCGTCACCGCCCTCGACGTTATCCAGAAGCGGGGTGGCGATGTAGGTTGGTGCAACGGCATTCACGCGCACGCCGCGCGTTGCCCATTCAACCGCCAAGGAGCGTGTCAGTTGATGCACGCCGGCTTTTGAGGCGTTATAGTGGGACTGCGGTTGCGGTGTGTTGACGATCTGGCCGGACATGGAGCCGATGTTCACAATCGCTCCGCGCCCCGCTGTCACCATCTGGCGACCAAAGGCCTGACAGCAGCGAAACACCCCCGTCAGGTTCACGTTGATGACCGCGTCCCATTCGTCCGCTGGCATTTCCGCGGCGCTGCGTGTCGTTACGATTCCTGCGTTACACACCAGAATATCTAGCGCGGGCATCGCCTGCGCCATCTCCTCAAGCGCTGCACGATCCGTCACATTCAGCGCGATACCACGTGCTTTGTGCCCGTCCGTGCGCAGGTGCTCTGCAGCGGCCATTGCACGTTCTTCATCAAGATCGGTGCAGATCACGTCGGCCCCTGTCGCGGCCAAGGCCTGCGCACAGGCAAGGCCAATGCCCTGTCCTGCGCCGGTCACCAGTGCCACTTTTCCGTCAAGGCGCAGCTTGCTGTTGTAATCCATCATTTCAGGCAACCTGACATCTTAAAGGTTCGCCCCGCAACGCGCGCAGGCCTTCATCGGCGGCGAGCTGCTGCAGGCGCTTGACGGACCCGTCGGAATAAAATGCGGCATGGGGCGACATGAACAGGTTTGGCGCACTGCGCAGGGCGGATGTTTCGGGCAAGGGCTCGGTCTCGAACACATCCAGACCGGCGGCGGCGACTTTGCCGTCGGTCAGAGCCTTGGCCAAGGCGTCCTCGTCGATCAGCCCGCCACGCGAAGCGTTGATCACGATCGCACCCTCCGGCAGCGCGGCCAGTCGCGCGGCGTTCAGCAGATGGCGGGTCTCGGCCAGAAGCGGAACATGCAGGGACACGATATGTGCGCGCGCGATCACATCATCCAGCGCCGCAAGTTCTACACCCATGTCAGCCGCCACTGTGGCGTTCACGTACGGGTCATGGGCGATAACGGTGCAGCCGAACGCCTGCATCCGCCGCGCAAGAGCCTGCGCGATCCGGCCAAAGCCGACAAGCCCCACCGTGGTATCCCCCAGCGACCGCAGTCCTGGCACCATCTGGCCGATTTTCCATTCACCACGGCGGATACCCGCGTCAAACATCGCTACTTTTCGAGCGAGAAACGTGGCCATCGCGGCGGCGTGGTCTGCAACCTCTTCGACGCCATAGTCCGGCACATTGCAGACGCGCACGCCCAAGGCGCGGGCTGCCTCCAGGTCGACATTGTCGACCCCGACGCCGTAACGGACAACGACAGCATCCTTGGCCAGCCCCGACATGACGCGATGGGTCATCGGCGCAAAGTTGTTGAGCACGACATGCGCACCGGCCACCACTTTGGCCGTGTCGTCTTCGGTGCTGACTTGATGTGCGTTAAATTCGGCGCCGGCCGCGGCGGCGGCCTTTTCCTCTGCGTCGGTATTGCCGAAGGCCTGATCGGAGACAACAAACCGCTTCATGACAACAGCCCACGTTTGGCGAGGTTTTCCATCAAGGCGCGCGTGCCGAATACCCAAGGATGGGCCTTGTCGCTGTGCGTCACAGTGTTGCTGAGCGTCCCGAGGAGGGGGGTGCTGATTTCCACCACATCGCCCAGCTTGTGGGTGAACCCGCTGCCCGGCTCGCCGCGGTCCTGTGTCGGGGCGAACATGGTGCCGGTGAACAGCATGAAGCCGTCGGGGTATTGGTGGTTTGCGTTGACCGTCTGCGACACCAGATTGGACGGCGAGCGGCTGATCTCGGACAGATTGGATGTGCCGGACATTTCAAATCCGTCGTTGCCGGTGACTTTCATCGTCAGGTTGACCGTTTCAACATCCTGCATGGTGAATTTGTCGTCGAACAGCCGGATGAACGGCCCGATCGAACAGGAAGCGTTGTTGTCCTTGGCCTTGCCCAGCAACAGCGCCGAACGCCCCTCGACGTCGCGCAGGTTGACGTCATTGCCCAGCGTTGCGCCGCGAATGTTGCCTTGGCTGTCGACCGCCATGACAATCTCTGGCTCCGGGTTGTTCCAATCCGAAACCGGGTTGATACCCACCTCGGCGCCATGCCCGACCGACGACATCGGCTGGGATTTCGTGAAGACCTCGGCATCGGGGCCAATGCCAACTTCGAGGTATTGCGACCATAGCCCCTCGGCGATCAGGGCCGTTTTTACCGCTTGCGCCTCTTCGGAGCCGGCTTTGACATTGGCGAGGCTGCCGCCAATCAATTCGCCGATTCGGTTGCGCAAGGCATCGGCCTTGACGGCGTCCCCCTGGGTGCGTTCATCAATCACCCGTTCGATCATGGAGCGTGCGAAGGTCACGCCGCATGCTTTGAGCGCCTGCAAATCGCAAGGCGCCAGCAGGCAGGACGCACCGGCATCAGGGCGCATGTCAGACGGTGCATGCACAAAGCTCTCAAGCGGGCCAAGGTCTTCGCCATCCAGCGTGTCAAAGCGTGCTGCGACATCGGCGTTCAGAAGATCGGTCATCGTCGGGTAATGGGCGGTAACGTCGATCACATGCCCTGCCCGCAGCAATACCACCGCGGGCCCGGCAACATCTTCACGCCAGACGCGTCCGACCAGTTTGGCGTTTGCGGAATCAATTGGTAGCATTTTGAACCTCATCAGAATCTAGTGTTAGTAAAACTACCTCTACTTCCCCGACAATGTCAAATCCAGAAGCCACGGTGCCACACCGCCGCCGTGTTAAAGGTCATGGCGAAAACGCTTAAAATCATTTATTTTCAATCATTAAAGCCTGTTGATATCATGGATAAAGGAGCAAAGGCCGCAGCAAAACGATCGACTGGGACTTGCATTCGCATAGTTTTGCTATATTTTGTCCACTACGTTTCGCGATCTTTCTAACATCGGATGCCCAAAATGCTGAATGAACTTAACGGAAAAGTCTTGATCGACGGCGCTCTCGTCAAGGGTAAAGGCCCACAATCGCCCGTTGAGAACCCGGCGAACGGCGCGCAGATCGGCGCAATCGCTACTGCACAACCCGCTGAAATAGAAGCAGCGGTCAGCGCGGCAAGAGCGGCTTTTGGTCCGTGGGCTGCACTTCCCGCTGTGACGCGCGCCAAGCACCTTCATGCCTTGGGGGATGCGATTGCGCAGGATGCCGACCCGATGGCCCGCTTGATGACGCTTGAACAGGGCAAGCCGGTCAACGAAGCCCGAGGCGAGATCATGAAACTGGCGGAAACCTGCCACTTCTATGCCGAGGAGGCGACGCGTATCCACGGCGAGACAATCCCGAATGACACGACGGATATGGAATCGACCGTTCTGCGCGAACCGATCGGCGTCGTGGGTGCAATCACTCCGTGGAACTATCCCGCCGAGTTGGTGGGTTGGAAGCTGTGTGGCGCGCTGGCCGCAGGCTGTACCATCATCATCAAACCCGCCGAAATCACGCCGTTCACAGCCCTTGCCATCGGGCAAAAGTGCATTGACGCGGGCATCCCGCGCGGGGTTGTGAATGTGTTGACCGGACCGGGGTCGGTCGTGGGGCAGGCCTTGGTCGAACATCCCGGCGTTGATAAAATCGCCTTTACCGGATCTTCCAAGGTCGGGCTGCACATCCAGAAATCGGCCACCACAGTCAAGCGCATGGCGCTGGAGCTGGGCGGCAACTGCCCGCTGGTCGTGACACAAACCGCCGATCTGGATGCGGCAGTCAAAGGGGCCGCGCGGCGGTCGTTCCGCAACTGCGGCCAGATCTGCATCGCGATCAACCGGATTTACGTTGCGCGCCCTGTCTATGACGCCTTCATCACCAAGCTTGCAGAGGCGGCAGACGCGCTGACGATTGATGACGGATTGTCAAACCCGGGTGCCGACATGGGCCCGATGGCTTCTGCCGAGCCTTTGGCCAAAACCAAAGAGCACCTTGCGGATGCCGTAGCCAAAGGCGCGCGCGTTTTGGCCGGTGGCGCAGCACCCGTCGGCGACGAGTATGAAAACGGTCATTTCTTCCGCCCGACAGTGGTGGCCGACTGCACCCATGACATGCAGATCATGACCGAAGAAACCTTTGGCCCGATCGTCGGCGTCGCGCCTTTCGATACTTTGTCAGAAGCGGTCACACTGGCAAACGATACGCCCTATGGCCTTGCTTCTTATGTCTATGCCAAGTCTGCAGACGAAATCCGCTATCTGGGGCAGCGGCTGGATTACGGAAACGTCGCGGTCAACAACGTGGATGCCGGCATCATCAATGCGCCATACGGCGGGCGCAAACAGTCTGGCGTCGGTTATGAACACGGGCGCGAAGGCATGCTGGAATACATGAACTTCAAACACCTTCGGGTGCGATACGACCTGCCGGAAGGGGCGGGCTGATGGCCTTTCTGGGTATTGATATCGGCACCTCCGGCTGTAAGGCGCTGGTTCTGTCGGACACCGGCGAAGTCCTGGCGACACATACTGCGACCTATGGCATGGATCAGCCGCATCCCGGCTGGACCGAACAAGACCCTGCGCTTTGGATCGAGGGCGCGCGCCAGTCCGTCGCGCAGGTGCTGCAAACGGTGCCTGCCGATGACATTACCGCGGTTGGCCTGTCGGGCCAGATGCACGGGTTCACACCGGTTGACGCCAAGGGCGCCGTCTTGCGCCCGGCGATCCTGTGGAACGACCAGCGCAACGCCGCCGAGGCGCGTGATATCGTCGAGCTTGCAGGTGGCGCAGACGCCCTTTTGGCGCTGACGAACAATCAGATGTTGGTGGGGTATACCGGCGGCAAGATCCTGTGGATGCAGCGCCATGAACCAGAGCTGTTCGACAAGGTGCGCCACGCATTGAACCCGAAGGATTACCTGCGGTTCGTGTTGACCGGCGAAATCGCGACCGAAGTCTCGGATGCGTCGGGCACCGGCCTGTTTGATGTGCGCAGCCGAACGTGGTGCGCGCCGCTCTTGGATAAACTGCCGTTCGATGCGGATATTTTGCCGCCCTGCTACGAGTCTGCTTATGTCAGCGGCACGGTGACTGCAAAAAGCGCCGAACTGTTCGGCCTGAAGGTCGGCACGCCCGTGATCGGCGGTGGTGGCGACTCGGTCATTCAAACGCTTGGGTCAGGTGTGGCGGAACCGGGTGTGCTTCAGACGACGATCGGCACGGGCGGTATTCTGGCCACGGCGCTCACGGCCCCCGAAGACAACACCGGCGGGCGCTTGCAGGTCTTTTGCAACGTGGCACCCGATTTGTGGCACGGCATGGGGGTGTCCTTGAATTCAGGCGGCGCGCTTGGCTGGCTGCGCAAGACCGTGTGCCCCGACCTCAGCTTTGACGACATGATGCAAGGTGCGGGCGAGGTGCCAGCAGGCGCCGAAGGCCTGGTGTTCCTGCCCTATCTGAACGGTGAACGCTGCCCGCATTCGGACCCGTCCGCGCGCGGTGCATTTATCGGCCTGACGGCGCGCCACGATATCCGGCACATGACACGCGCCCTGATGGAGGGTATCGTTTATGCGTTTTATGACATCTACGGCCTGATGGCGCAGATGGGCATCGCAAGTGATCTGATCAAAGCATCCGGTGGCGGCGCGCGATCCGATCTTTGGCGCCAAATTCAGGCCGATCTGTTTGATTGTCCTGTCGTCACCACCAAGGGGGCCGCTGAAGGTGGCGCATTTGGCGCGGCCCTTTTGGCGGGCGTCAGCAAGGGTGCTTGGGCCACGGTCAACGAGGCGGCGCAATGCTGCACCGACCTGACCCGTCAGGAGCCCGCGGCAGCGACCCAGAGAACCTATCGCGCCACATTTGATGTTTACGCAGACCTTTATCCGGCTTTGCAGCCAAGCTTTGCCGCGCTTAACCAGTTGGGGGCCCGCTCATGACCAAGAACGACCAGCACCTTGATGCGGTGATCTTCGATCTGGACGGCACGCTTATCGATAGTGCGCCCGATATCGCAGCGGCCGTAAACCAATACCTGACCTCTTCGGGGTGGGGGGCGCAGGATACGGACTTCATTGAACAGTTTATCGGCTTCGGCCCGCGCAAGCTGTTGTTGGACATTTTCGAACACATCGGCCACCCGACCGATGATGATGCCGTCGATCATGCCCATAAGGCTTATCTGGATAACTACTGGCAGTCGCCCGCCAAGCACACGCGGTTCTTTGATCATGTCAAAGAGGATCTGCAGACACTGGCGCGCAGCGGTTTGCGCATGGGGATTTGCACCAACAAGCCCCACGCGCTGACGCAACGCGTGCTGGAGGCTCTTGGGCTGTCCGCGATATTCGAAGTTGCAATCGGTGCCGATGCCGTGCCGGCCTGCAAGCCTGACCCGGGTCATCTGATCGCCGTGGCAGATAAAATGGTGGTCAAGCCGGGGCGTTGGGCCTATGTGGGCGACACCAAGGTTGACCAGGCAACGGCGACGGGTGCAAATGTCCCCTTCTACGCGGTGCCTTGGGGTGGAGGGATGGCGCTGGACGTGCCCGAAGGCCACCGTCTGGCCCGGTTGTCCGATCTTATGCAGGTGCGCGTTCACGCTGGAACGGAGACAATGCCTTGAGCAAAAACAGCCTGCTGAAGCGGATTATCGAACAAACCGATGACATGGGGGCCGCCGAAATGCGCATCGCCAACTATGTCAGTTCCCAGCCCGAGTTGGTGATGCACATGAGCATGGCCGCACTTTCAGCAGAATGCGGGGTAAGCGACCCGACCATCATGCGGTTTTGCCGGCGTCTAGGCTATGATGGCTATCAGGATTTCAAGATCAATCTTGCCCAAACGCTCGTCCCATCCGCGCCGTTCGAATATGAGCAGATCACCGAAAAGGACAGTATCGAAAACATCGTCCGAAAGACCTGCCGGAACTCGCTCAACGCAATTCAGCGCGCGCAGGAAGACCTGGTGCCACAACAAATCGCGGATGCGGGCGAGTTGCTTGCCACCTCCGTTTGGACCGGCATCTACGCATCCGGCATTTCGGAAATCACCAGCATTGATGCCGAACACAAGTTCCAGCGGTTGGGGATGCGCTGCGCGGCTGTGATTGGTCGCAAGAAGCAGTGGATGCACGCTGAAAAGGCGCGTGTGGGTGAAGTGGCGCTGATCTTTTCCCAATCGGGCGCGACCAAGCAGATGGTTGAAATCGCGATGGCCGCAAAGGCTGGGGGTACCCGCGTTGTGTCCGTCACTGCTGATGGCAGCCCGCTTGCGCAGCAATCCGACATCACCATTGCGGTGCGTCCTTACGAACATACCGAGCTGATGACACCTCTTGCCTCACGCCTCAATCACCACCTTGTAGTCAATATGCTGGTGACGTCGATTGCGGTCGCAAAGGGCTCTGAATTCCCTGACCAATTGCCTGCCCTTGATTCCTGGCAAACCGACAAGCTCTAGCATCCGCAGCACCGGCCGCGGTTTCATCTTACCAATCGCGGCGCTGATGGGGCCGCGCGCAAACCAATCAGCACACCTTAGGAGAAGATCATGACTGACCAAAATACGGCAAAGCAGAACGCAGGGAAACGCGTCATTGAGGAGTTTGTCCGCGACGGCATGAAGCTGGGGCTTGGGTCGGGCACAACATCGCATTTGTTTGTCCGCGAGTTGGGCAAACATGTTGCAAACGGTCTTAACCTAACCTGCACAACAACTTCGCGATCAACAAACGATGTTGCGCGTGAATCCGGGATCGAGCTGACCGACCCGAACGTCATCGGCGAACTGGACCTGACAATCGACGGGCCCGATGAAATCGACCGCGACTTCAACATGATCAAGGGTGGTGGTGCCTGTCTGCTGTGGGAAAAGATCATCGCACATGCCTCCAAGAAGATGATCACCATTTGTGACGAGTCCAAAATCGTCGATCACCTTGGTGCCTTCCCGCTGCCCGTCGAAGTCGTGCAATTCGCCTGGAAGCAAAGTGAGCGTGCGATCCAGAACGCGCTGACGAAACATGGTGTGAAACAGGTCAAGACAGTGCGCCGTATGCTCGATGACCAACCTGTCGTTACTGACAGCGGCAATTTCATCATTGATTGCCACTGCCTTGAAATCCACGATCCTGCTATCCTCGAAGCGGCGCTGAATGCGATTCCCGGAGTCGTTGAAAATGGCCTTTTCACGCGTGAGTCTGACGGCATGGTTGTCGGTTGTTTTGATGGAACGACCTACGTTTCGCTAACATAAATGTAGTAAAACTCTGCGCGACGTGACGGCGCTTAAAGAAGATATTACGGTAAGTGTGCAGAAAAGATTTATAACCAACTGAAAATTATAATTTTGTTGGGATGTCGGCCTTTTTCGTACGACCTAGTGAAGTTACCCCAAGTCAATTATAGCGTTGACAGAACCCGGATTGAATGTAGTAATACTATATAGTCAAAGTCCAATGGGAGGATAAGAAGTATGTCTGACACATTCAAAATGAACCGCCGTCAGCTTTTGCAAACCGGTGCCGCTGCCAGTGCAGCGACCCTGATGGGCGGGGCGTCGTTCGCGCAAGATCGCGTATTCTTGCCCTACTCCAACAAAAGCCTCGACTACTATTTCTTCGTGATTCAGGAAGAGGCCGTCAAACGCGCTGTCGAAGGCAACAGCTGGGAATTCCAGGCTACCAACGCCAACTTCGACAACACACAGCAGCTGGCTCATTGGCAGTCCTTGATGCTGCGCAATCCCTCTGCGATCGTCAGCGATCCAATTGACAGCCAGGCTATTGTTTCGGCCATCCGTCGTTACAACCAGCAGGGCATCCCGGTCGGTATCATTGATACGCCGGCAGCCGCCGGTGCGGATGTCGCAATCACGGTCAGCTTTGACAACTTCATCGGTGGTCAAGTCGCGGCGCAGGAAATCATCAAGCGCCTTGAAGAGAAGTATGGCGAACCCCGCGGCACGGTCCTGAACTGCTTTGGCGCGCTTCAGTCCGTTGCATGGCGCCTGCGCAAGGAAGGCATGGATGCGGAATTCGCGAAATACCCCAACATCAACTACCTCGCACGCCCGACGGAAGGTGCGCTTGACCAGATGTTGTCGGTGACGCTGTCTACCCTGTCCGAATACCCTGATCTTGACGCGGTCCACGCCCCGTCCGACAGCCCGTCACGCGGTATTGTCACCGCCCTCCAGCAAAAGGATCGCTGGAAGAAGATCGGTGAAGACGGCCACGTGATTTTCGTGAACATTGATGGCGAGCCTGTCGCACTGAACTGGATCAAGGAAGGCTACATGGATGCCTGTGTCAGCCAGGACCCGATCGCATATGGTGAGATCGCGGTGGAACTGCTCCAGAAACATGCCATGCAGGGCGAAGCAGTCCCGATTGGTCCCTATGTCAACGAAAAGTACTTCTGGGAAACTGCAGAGATCGTAGAGGGCGACACCGGCCCGACGATGATTATCCCGCCCTTCGTCATTGACCCATCCAACGCCGACGATGAGCGTCACTGGGGTTACGTCGCTGAAACGGTCTGGGGCATTCCGTATACCTAGATCCCACTCGCAGCCCACCAAGCGGGCTGTGACCTCCCAGGGCCTCCTGCCATTGCGGTAGGGGGTCCAACCCGCCTGGAACCCCGATAGGAGCCAATTATGCAACTGTTGCAAAGTGACGTTTCTGCCGAGCACGACACCATCATTCGCATGGAAAGTGTCGGCAAGATGTATGGCAGCTTTTCGGCGCTGAGCGACGTCAGCTTTTCCATCCGGCGCGGTGCCATTCATGGTCTTTTGGGTGAAAACGGTGCAGGCAAAAGCACGTTGGTGGGGATTATTTCCGGGCACAATCCTCTTACATCCGGTCATGTCTATTTGAACGGTGAAATCATTGATGCGGCTGATGTAAAAACCATGGAAGCCGCAGGTGTCTTTCTGGTCACGCAAGAGCCGATGATCATCGATCACCTGTCCGCTGCAGAAAACCTGATGCTGGGGATCTGGCCAGAAAAGCGTGGCTTTGTGCAATGGCGCAAGCTGCACGCGGATGCCAAACAGATGCTTGCCGATACAGGGATCAATCCTGCCAAACGCGCGGGCCAACTTGACGCGGTGGCGCGGCGCAAACTGAATATTCTGCGGGCGATGTTCTCGGGCGGGACGGTCATCATCCTTGACGAGCCGACAGCGGCTCTAACCGTCGAGGATCGCAGCCAGCTGTTTGATTTCATGCGTCGCCTAAAAGATGACGGCGTAACCTTTATCTTTATTTCGCACTACAATGACGAGATCCTCGACATTTGCGATTCCGTCACCGTCCTGCGTGATGGCAAGTTGGCAGGTGGATCCGAAAATCTGAGCGACATGACGTCCGAACAACTAAGCGAGTTGGTGCTGGGGCGCGGGTTGCAGTTGTTTCAGCGCACGCACAGGTCCTTTGCGCAGGTCGAGACCGGCGTTTCGATCAGGGACGTTCGCGCGGGCCGATTGAACCTTGATCGGCTTGATATTCACCGTGGCGAAATTCTGGGCTTCACCGGCCTGCCAGGTGCCGGTGCCAAAGAGTTGGCTCGCAGCCTGTTCGGGCTGGTGCGAGTCGAAAGCGGCACGATCCAGTTTGAGGGCGATGCGGCCCCAAGTAAACTGCCCCGCGACCCAAAAGCTGCATTTGAAACCGGCATTGCGTTCTTGTCTGATGACCGGCGCAAAGACGGCTCTGTCACCCAGATGAGCATCGGACAGAATATCTCGCTGTCATCACTGGACGCCGTATCGCGCAACGGGTTCTTGCGACCGACGAAAGAGCGCGAACTGTCTGACCGCTACTTTGCGTCCATGGGCATCAAGGCGGCCGGACCTGAGGCGGTCGTTGATACATTGTCGGGGGGCAACCAACAGAAGGTCTGCCTTGGCCGTGTCATGGCGACGAACCCGCGCTTGCTGATATTGGACGAACCGACGCGCGGCATTGACGTTGGTGTCAAACAGGACGTTCTGGCGATTATTGACGCGCTCAGCGAACAGGGCGTCTGTGTGATTATCGTGTCAACAGATACCGACGAACTGGCCCGTGCAGCCGACCGTGTCTGCATCTTTGCTGGCGGCAAGATTCACACGCAACTGGTCGGTGACGAGATCGAAACCGAGAAACTGCGCAAACTGATGGGCGTTGCGTGATGCAATATCAAGCAAGGAAAAAACGCGATGACTGATACAACAACAGCAAATACAACGCCCGCGAAAGCCAAAGGAACCGAGACCAATTCCATGTTGGCCTGGGTGTTGCAAAACGTGGTTTGGATCTGGCTTGTTGCCCTTGTCATCTTGTTTGGCATGTTCAACCAGTTTTTCTTCACGGTTTTCAACATGCAGAACATCATGGTTCAGGCCACTGTTCTGGGCGTGCTCGGCTTGGCGATGTGCTTGCCGCTATTGGTGGCCGAGATCGACTTGTCGATCCCTGCAAACGCAGGGTTTTCGTCCGCTGTGGGCGCCATCGCCATGACACAACTGGGCCTGCCGTGGTGGGGTGGTGCGTTGGCCGGTATCGCGATGGCGACGGCCATCGGCTTTTTCAATGGGCTGTGCATCACGCGGCTACGGATGGTTTCCCTGATCCAGACCCTGTCGATGATGATTATCCTGCAAGGCTCGCTCCTCGCGATGACCCGAGGGCGCACCCTGACTGAGCTGGGCGATGGTTATGTCTGGATCGGGCAGGCGACTGTTGCAGGTGGCTGGCCGATTATGCCGCTGGTCTTTGTGGCCTCCATTATCGGATTGGGCGTGGTGTTGACGCGTACGGTATTTGGCCGCTCCATCTATGCCGTGGGGGGCAACCCGACCGCATCCAAGTCTGCCGGTATCCGCGTGGATGCAGTGAAGATCAAGACCTACACGCTCTCCGGTTTTCTGGCTGGGCTTGCGGGCTTTCTGCTGGCGTCCTGGCAGATGGCCATCACATCCAACCAAGGCGAGAGCTTTTTGCTCTATGCCATTGCCGCGCCCATCATTGGCGGCGTGTCCGTCTTTGGCGGCCGGGGCAATGTTATCGGTGTGTTGGGAGGTGTTTTGCTGTTGACGGTTATTCAGGTCGGCCTTGCGATTGTGTCGGTTCCGTCCTTCTACGTCGGCATGATTGGCGGCTTCATGATCTTTATCGCCGTGGCGATTGATGCCCTGCGCGTCCGGATGTTTGGTTAACACCGCAACCCCACGCGCAGCACATCATGTCGTGTTCGAAATCGCAAACGGCCGCGCCAGTTTTCGCTGGCGCGGCCTTGTTTGTTGAAAGATCAGTTGCGGATCCGATCTTATTATGTGGGTGTTAAGTTCGATGACAGCAGGCACGTGCGCCGGTCGTTTACAGCATACCGGTGTTGCGGATGTCAGACAGAAGCGTTTTCATCTCGGCAATGCGCGTTTGGTGGTCTTTGGGTAAACGCAAACTTGACAAGGTTGATAATATGTCGATCACGACCATTGCAGAGATCCGGCTGATCGTCGGGGTGTAAAGGTCTGTATTTTCAAGCGTTTCTACAGAAATCACGATGTCAGAGCGGCGTGCAAGCGGAGTGTCGGGCGCACCTGTGATGCCAATCACCACGGCGCCGCGGTCCCGTGCGACTTGTGCGGATTGCAAGATCTCGCGCGTCGCTCCGGTGTTGGAGATCGCAACGACCACATCGCCTTTCTGTAGCATCGCCGCCATGATCATCATCTGATGTCCGTCCGCAGGTGCACCGCATGGTTTGCCAAACAGCGGAAACTTCTGCTGCGCGTCCAGCGCGGCGATTGCCGACGCCCCAAAGCCGAAAAACTGGATCTGGCGCGCTGCAGCGAGCGCATCCACGGCCCGGACGATTTGCGCGTGGTCCAGCTTGGAGCGGACCCAGTTCAGGCTGGACAGGTTGAAATCGAAAATCTTGTCGATCACATCATCCACATCATCAACCGGCGAGATGGCACTGTGTGATGTGGCCCGTCCGTAAGCCAGCGAACGGGCGAGGGCAATTTTGAGATCCTGATAACCGCTGCACCCGACAGACACGCAAAACCGGATGACCGACGGTTCGCTGACACCTGTCTTGGCGGCAATATCCGAAAGCCGCATTTCCGTCACGGCTGCCGGGTTCTCGAGCACGAAATCCGCAACCTTGCGTTGCGAGCGTTTCAATTCGGGCAGTTGGCGGCTGATTTGTTCCAGCAGGTTGTCGTCTTGTTTGTTCACTGTACCTCACCAACCTTTGACGGCGTCACACTAGCGAAAAGAATACAGCAGGGGAAACGTAAACTTGCAGCAAAAGATCGTCGGCCTGACCCGATCATCCCGTGATAAGGCCGTATTGGCGGGCCTTCCCGCGCAAGAACGGCAAGCCCTCGGTAATGACTTGTTCTGTGCTGTCGGCCACGGGGCGCCAAACGGACAGTCCCCATGACAATTCCGGTGGCATGTTGATAAAGCTTTCCATCGCCAGCCCGCCGCTGAAGTTGATAGCTGCCAGCGTGGCGTGGATCTCGTCCCAATCGCATGTGCCCTTACCCGGCACACCGCGGTCACTTTCGGACAGGTGAATATACTTCAGGTGCGCGCGCGCATCCAAAATACCGTTGCCCGCGCCCTTTTCCTCGATGTTCATGTGATAGGTATCCAGATGGATAAACATGTTCTCCGCGCCGATCCTCTCGATCATGTCCACTGCTTGCCAGCCGGTGTTGATCAGATGGGTTTCGTAGCGGTTCACGGGTTCGATCCCCAGCAGGATGCCGCGCTGCTTTGCGTGGGCGGCGGCGGCGCGCAGACAGCGTGCGACGTTGTCGTATTCACCCGTGGTGGGTGGCTGGCCGGTGCGTTCGCCGATCCCGCCATAAATGACGCCGGACAAGGCCTCGGCCCCCATATCGGCGGCGGCATCAATGGCGGTTTTCAGGAACACGAGGCCCGCATCCGGATCGCGCGAGGGCCATGCCCCATCGGGCATCCCAAGCGAGCAGACGGCGCTGATCCCGGCTTTGGCGAACAAGTCGCGGCTGTGGGATGTGTCGACATTTGTGGGGTTGAGCAGGGCGACTTCGATGAATTCGAATTCGTACTGCTTGGCTTGCGCGACGGCATGTTCAGCCGCTTGTGGCGTCCAATCCATCGTCCAGATGCTTGAGTGAATACCAAAACCGCGCATTTCTATGCCTCCTCAAGGTTGCCGTTCGTCAGGAACCGGACGATCGTCTCCATCGGGTCCGCGTCAGGGGCAAGGTAGCTGGCCCCCTTTGGTAAAAGCCTCATGTCTGTCAGGGGCGACTGCGGGTGAAACAGCACAGACATGCCTGCGGCCACCCCGGCTTTTGACCCCAGCAGGCTGTCTTCGACCACAAGGCAATTGTCGGGCTGGCGGCGCAGGCGCGATGCCGCAAGTAGGTATCCTTCCGGGTCCGGCTTGCCTTCTTCGACATCTGCCCGCGAGATGATCACATCACTGATGTGGGCAAGGCCCGTCATCTTCAGGCCAAGAACGACTTCTTCAGGGGTGGAATTTGAGACGACGGCCATCGGGGTATTTTGTGCGGCCAGCTTTTCGGCGACCCGACTGACCGGCTCCCGACGCTCGATCCTGTCCGCATGGTCGCAAAAGTGGTGCCATTTCAGCGCCAGCCACGCATCAAGGCCCATCGAGATACCTGTCTGATCCACCAAAGCCTGAAAGACGTGTTCCCCGTCGGCCCCGATCTGGTCATCGTGAAACCCATCAGGGATGATAAGCCCCAACGCGCGGACCGCCGCATCAAAGGCCAAACCGTGCACGGGTTCGCTGTCGATCAAGGTGCCGTCCATGTCCCACAGGATCGCGTGACGTGTCATACCAAATGATCCAGCTCGTCATAAAACGATTGCGATGTGAGGTATAGCCGCTCGTAAAGCGGCATCATCCTGTCATAAACCTCGGCCCAACGTGGGTTGGGGGGCACGTCCTGCGTGAAGCGGATCATGGTCTTCGCTGCACTTTCCAACGAGTCCGCGGCCCCCGTCGCCGTTGCCATCAACATCGCCGATCCAACCACGCCGCATTCCAGCTCTTCTGGCACCATATAGGGGACGTTATACATGCTGGCCTTGATTTGCAGCCAAAGGTAATTGCGCGCACCACCGCCTGCGGCGACGATCCGGTCTGGCCGCCCGTGCCCGCCTTGCAGCATGTCCAGCTTGTGGCGCACAGAGAAGGCAACGCCCTCAAGGACGGAACGGTGCATCTCGGGCAAGCCGTGGCTGGCGGAAATCCCGAAGAATTGCGCGCGCGAGTTCCGGTGCGCGCCAAATCGTTCACCCGACAGATACGGCAGGAAGAACATGCCCTTGGAGCCGACATCGGCGCCCGCTGCGTCCTCGGCAACCTGTGCATAGCTGCGTTCGTTGTCGTGAAAAGCGCGCCGCGCCCAACGCACGGCATCACCGCCCGCATCAAGCAAAGTCATCGAACCCCAGTCACCATTGGCGGAAATCACGTTTGAAATGCCCGCGCTTAGAACCGGTTCGTCGTGCATCAAGGTGACGATCGTCGATGTGCCGGTCACGTCCGACCCCATTCCGGGTGCGATCACCCCCGAGCCGATCAGCGCCATCGGGTAATCACCTGCCCCGACAAGGACCGGCAGCCCGGCTGGCAGGCCCGTCTGTTCGGCCACTTGTGGCAAAAGCGGGCCAAGGATTTCTTCTGGCCGCAAGAGGTCACACAGTAACCCGCGCGACACGCCCGTCAGCTCGCAAAGCTCATCGGACCATTCGCGCGTCCGCCAGTCCATGAGAAAACTCAGGGAGGCTTCGGTTATATCTTGCGCGCGCCGTCCGGTCAGTTTGAAGTTGATCCAGTCTTTCGGCATCAACAATGCCGAACTGCGCGCCAGCGCGTCGGGCCGGTTTTCCGCGATCCACGCCAGCTTGAACGCGGGCCAAGCGGGCGAGGGCAGGTTGGCGGCCAACCCCAAGGACTGGTCATGCGGCACGCGCGCGGCAAAGGCTTCGACCTGGGGGTTGCTGCGTTTGTCGTTCCACAGCGGCACGGCGTCCAGGGTGGGCACGCCATCATCGTCAATCAGAACCGAGCCGTGCATCTGCCCGCAAGCGCAAATGGCCGCAACCCGCGCAGAGGCATTATCGACTTTTGACAATACGGCCTTAAGCGTTGCAACCGTTCCCGCCCACCAGTCCGCGGGACGCTGTTCGGACCAGCCGAATTGCGGAACGATCTGCTCGTGCTCCTGATGTGCAAAGGCAACGATGCGCCCATCCCTATCAACCAGCGCAGAGCGAATACCACCCGTGCCAACGTCAATGGAAAGATAAAGATCGCGCATGACTAGATCCGCAATTCGGTGTCAGGGTCAAAGAAGTGGACATGCGCCATATCGGCCAGCACCGTGCAGGTTTCACCGGCCTGGGCGGGGAAGCGTGGTGCGACCTGTGCGACCATTTTGGTGCCTGCAACCTCGCCCAGCACCAATGTATGTGCGCCCAAAGGCTCAAGCGTCTGGCACTGCACATGCAGTTCTGCGGGGTGGTCGCCGCCGTTCATATGTTCGGGACGCAGGCCCATGATGACCTTTTCGCGTGCGCCGACGCGAGCGGCGGTTTCGGCGGGCAGGGGGAGCTTTTGATCCCCGAGGTGCACAGCGCCATCCCGGATCGCGACATCAAAGAAGTTCATTGCGGGCGAGCCGATAAAGTTTGCCACAAATCTATTCGCTGGCTCTTCATACAGGGTAATGGGCGCAGCGACCTGTTCGATCTTTCCCGCCTGCATGACCACCACGCGGTCCGCCATCGTCATCGCCTCGATCTGGTCATGGGTCACATAAACCGCTGTCGTGCCAAGCCGCTTTTGCAGCAGCTTGATTTCAGTTCGCATTTCGACCCGCAGTTTTGCATCAAGGTTGGACAGGGGCTCGTCGAACAGGAAGACTTGAGGTTTTCGCACAAGTGCGCGTCCGATGGCGACGCGCTGCCGCTGCCCACCGGACAGGTTTTTCGGTTTGCGATCGAGATAGGGGTCAAGACCCAGCAGTGTCGCTGCTTCGGATACGCGTTTGTCAATTTCAGATTGATCGGCCCCATGTACCTTCATGGCATAACCGATATTGTCACGCACACTCATATGCGGATAAAGCGCGTAGTTCTGGAACACCATCGCGCAGTCGCGCGCGCCCGCGCGCGTGTCTGTAATGTCTTTGCCGCTGATTTCGATCGTGCCCGATGTGACCGTTTCCAGCCCTGCCAGCATCCGCAAGGTCGTTGTTTTGCCGCACCCCGATGGGCCGACAAGGACAATGAATTCTCCGCGATTGATCTCCAGATCAAGTGGCGGAATCACCTGTTGTTCGCCAAAGGACTTGCTGATCGCCTTGAACGCGACATGAGGTTCTGAAGAGGCGTTTGTCATGGCTTGGTTGTCTTTCAGTCAGATTGAACGCGAAGGAAGGGGAGGAGCGGCCCCGGGATTCCCGGAGCCGCCTTTGGTCTGTTATTCCAGCGGGGGCAGGCCCATGGAGGAGCGATAGGCCGCCAGCTGTGCGTCACGCCCGAACTCGTCGGTGAGCTTGTCCCATTCGGCTGCAATTGCATCGAGCGCTTCCTGCGGCTCGATCTCACCGGCCAGCGCACGGGACAATTCGACCTCAAGCACTTCTGTGTATGAGAAGAAGCCGGGCAGACGAAGGTCAAGGGCGACGTTCGGGGAATCAAGCGATGCCCGCTGTGCGCCAAGATAGCTTTGTGCCTCTTCAGGTGTGAAGATGTCGGACCAGCTATCGAGATTCTCGTAGTGGCTCAGGCGATAGGGGTTCACACCTGTGTTCGCCGTCACGATCGCGACGCTGGACACTTCGGGGCTTGTCAGTTCGGCGACATAGGACCAGGCAGCTTCTTGTTGCGTACTGTCTGACGGCACGGCAACCTGCCAACCCCCAAAGGCCAGGAATGGTGACGCCACTGGATCATCAAACTTATCCCATTCGCCTGTCTTTGAGTTCCAGATTTCGGTCGATCCGGGCAGCACGGCCGTGCGCACATTGCCTGCGATAGATCCCTCCGTCGCGCCAAGCACACCCGAGTCAGCCCAGTCGATGTTCATTGCGACCGAGCCACCGGAATACAGGGGCCGCACATCGCCCGAACCGTTGTTGAGAGAGCCGGGAGGGCCAAATTCCAACCCCGCCTTGTATTCTTCAAGGGCGCGCAGCCATCCCGGATTGTTGATTTGCGCATCCATCGTTTCGGGATCGAAGAACATTGCACCGGGGGTTGCGGGGTTGTTGGTATAGCTAGCCGCATGGCTGAAGAAGTACCAGAACTGCTGGCCGCCACGGCGATAGGCCTCGGCGGTTCCGTAATCGACCACATCGCTGGCGTTAAAGAAATTGGCAATATCGTAGTATTGATCCCAAGAGACCGGGGCCGCCAGATCGTAGCCGTACTGCTCTTTGAAAGCTGCCATGTTGGCAGGATCTTCGAAAAGATCCGCGCGGTAGTTCAACATATGCATATCGCCGTCCATAGTGGCCGACTTGATCTCGCCTTGCCACGACATCAACCTGTCCCGGTAGACGGGGTGAATGTCGTCCCATGCCGCGCCCTGCTGCATATCGTCGGGCATCGTCGCCAGATAGGGCGCGAAATCCGGTGTCCACGCCGGGATGAAGCCGATGACATCGAAGTCGCCGGTTTGCTGGCTCATCGCGGTCAGAAACTTGGGATACAGTTCGGAAAACGGAAATTCCACGATCTCCACTTCACCGCAGGTCTTTTCCGACCAGCTTTCGGCGGCCGTCTTTAGGGCCGACGCGATGAACGGACCGTTCTGCGTCGATACCGTTAGGGTCACGCCGGAATAATCCGGGGAGCACTGGGCCTGCGCAAACCCGGCAATCGGGACCAAGGCCGTGGCCAATAGCAGTTGTTTCATGAGTAGTCTCCTCCGTTGAATAGCGGTTCTATTTGATTGAACCGGCCAGAAAGCCCGAACGCATCATGCGGCCGAGAAAAATTGCGACAAAGATCATTGGAATGATCGAAATCAGCGCCGCGACAGAAATCGCCCACCATTCGTCCCCGCGGCTGGAGTTCTGACCAGCCATCAGGATGGGAAGGGTCTGCCATTTTGACGAGGTCAGAAGCAGTGCGAACAGAAACTCGTTCCAGATAAACGCAAGGATGATCATCGACGTTGCAACCAGCCCGGGTTTGGACATCGGCAACACGATCTGAAAAAAGATGCGCAAGCGCCCGATGTCGTCGACCCTGGCGGCCTCTTCGACCTCCACCGGGACGTTTTCGAAGAAATCGCGCATCAACCATACGGCAAAAGGCAGGCCGAAGGCGGTGTAGGCCAGCACAAGTCCGGGCAGGCTGTCGAGCATGCGAAACCCCACCTTGTTCATCTCTGCGTAAAGCAGAAACAGTGCAAAGGCGGACACGATAGGCGGGAACATCCGTTGGGACACAAACCAGAACGTGACATCATTGTTGCCCAGCACCGGCCCCGGCAGCGCACGACCATTCAGCCAAACCGCGATTGGCAGGGAAATTAGCAAGACAAGCGACAGCGCATAAGGCACCCGTATCCCCCAGCCCTGGCTGAGGTAGGCAAAGCCGCCGATGGCCATAACCGCGAAGGCAAGGCCAGCCAACAGGCGGATGCGAAATTCGAACCGCACCAGCGCATATGCCGCCATAGACCCCAAAAAGACGGCCAGACCTGTAGAAAGGACGGATACGATCACCGAACTCATGATCGGCCCGGCAAAGTCACCCCGCACACCTGACAAGGCCTCGCGGAAGGCCTGTAGCGTCGGCTGGAAATCAACGAAGGGGATATAGGTCGCGTTCTGGCTGACAGCCAGCGGCGGCTTGAATGCCGTGACCAAGACCCACCAAAGCGGAAACATGCAAAAGAACAGCCATAGCAACGCTATGAAGAACCCAATGCGACGATAGCCCTGCGATTGCATCAGCGGTACCTCTTTGTAAGTCGTTGTGCGGCGGCCAGATAGAGTGTGCCGAAGACGATCACGACGATCAGGAACAGAAAGCTAAGCGCCGATGTCATGCCAATGTTGAACTTCTTGAACCCTTCGTTGTAGGCGAAAAGTGTCAGGGTTTCGGTCGATGTCCCGGGCCCGCCACCTGTCAGCACAAAGACGGTGTCGATCAGTTTGAACCCTTCGATCAGACGAATGAAAATCACTGCGATCGAAAGCGGCAGCAGCATCGGGAACGTCAGATCACGGAACCGGCGCCACGCTGAGATATTGTCGACCCGCGCCGCCTCGAACACTTCGGAAGGCAGGCCCTGAAGGCCGGCCAGCATCAGCAAAATGACAAACGGCGTCCATTGCCACACCTCCACGATGATCAGCGTCGAAATCGCGAGAGTCGAATTGGTCAGGAACGGGACGTGCTCAAAGCCAAGAGCCGTGAATAGGTCGTTCACTGGCCCAAGGACCGGGTGAAACAGCATCCGCGCGATGAGTGCGACGCAAACAGGTGCAAGAAACATCGGCAGCAGGAAAGTAACGCGATAGAGGGTCGCCCCAGGTACATTATGATGCAACGCGAGCGCCAGCGCGAAGCCCAAAACAAATTGGAATGCGACAGAGGTGAACACGATCACCGCTGTGACCTGAACGGACCCCCAAAACCGCGCCGACTGGATGATTTCAGCGTAGTTGTCGAATCCGACAAACCGTGCAGGCGTCGGCGGCACGAGACGGACCGCCTGAAACGAAACGACGAGGGCGTAGATCAGTGGAAAAAGCGTGACAAGCAAAACGACCAGAAACGCAGGCCATAGGAATAGGTGCTTTATTCGATCGTTACTTGCTGCAGATGGCATAGAATCTGACCCCCATTTGGGAAGGACGGTGACGAAAGTCACAGTGTTGGTCAAGTAAAATATGTAGTTCAGCTACTATCTTTACGAATTTTTGCTAAAATCTCTACTGGCGCATAGGGTTGCGGATGTGCTGACGTCGCACGAAAGAGGCGGGCGACATTCTTCCTTTAGGCTCAATAAAATATAAGCTAATAGGCTGGAAAGTGCGGAATATCTGATGCCCCGGGCGGCTTTCACTCGCCGATCGGACGCAATAGAGATTGTCAGCGCGATCAGTTTTGTGTATTAAAACTACAAAATTTGGGAGATACCTATGAAATATGCCCGTCCTTCAAGTCACCGCATCGACCCTGCTTCTGGGGATATGCGGGGTGCAAGTGGCTGCTATGAAAAGCGGATCGGGGACCTGGAAGGTCTTTATGCGGACTCTGATGCGTTCAAACGGCTGTCTCAGGCAGACCCTGATCACGTGGTGTATCGGGTTCACGAAAAACGCCCGCAGCAGGTGGCCGGTGATCTGATCTTTGGCACAACTTGGATGGAGCCCGGACGGGTCGGGGACGAATTCTATATGACCCGCGGCCACATCCACGCTCGCGCGAACCGCCCCGAGACATATTACGGCGAAAGTGGTTCCGGCTTAATGCTTCTTGAAAGTCCCGAAGGGGAAACGGAAATCCTCGAGATATCCGCGCGCGAGTTGGTCTATGTGCCGCCCATGTGGATACACCGGTCAGTAAATACCGGTGACACCGCACTGGTGATGAGCTTTTGCTACCCGGTTGATTCCGGGCAGGACTACGAAATCATCGCCCGCTCGGGCGGTATGGCAAAGCGGATTGTCGCGGATGGGAGCGGCTGGAAGGCCGTCGATAACGCCGCGTATCGCCCGCGCAGCGCCGACGACATCCGCCGCGTGCTTGCCACATGCGATGCCCCGATTTCCACAAACGATCACAGCTAGAAAGCAGGAATTGATATGAGCATTTTTGATAGACTGTCACAGTATGGCGTGGTTCCGGTCATCGCGATTGATGATGCGTCCCAAGCGGTTGTCTTGGCTGATGCCCTGATCGCCGGTGGTTTGCCAGTTGCCGAAATCACGTTTCGCACGGGTGCGGCAGGCGATGCCATCGCCGCGATTTCCAAGGAACGCCCCGACGTCGAAATAGGCGCAGGGACAGTCCTGACAACCCAGCAGCTGGATGCCGCACAGGCGGCCGGAGCAAGGTTCTGTTTGTCGCCCGGCCTTGATGCAGACGTTCTGGCGCACGCAAAACAGGCAGGCATGCCCTTTGCCCCCGGTGTGATGACACCGACCGACCTGCAAGCGGCCCTGAAGGCGGGCTGCAAGATGGTCAAGTTCTTCCCCGGCGGTGCAGCGGGTGGGCCGAATATGCTCAAGAATATATCGGCCCCTTATGCACATACCGGCATCGGGTTTAACCCCACGGGCGGGGTGAACATGGCCAATCTGGCAGATTGGCTCGCGCTGCCGACCGTGCGGGCCGTGGGTGGCACCTGGATTGCCACACGCGATGATATTGCTGCCGGGAATTGGACCAAGATCACCGAAAACGCCGCCGCTGCCGTGGCCCTCGTCGCTGAAATCCGGAGTAAGTCATGATGCAGTTTGCCCCCGCCCAAAAGCCCACCTTCTATTTTATTGGAGTGACAACAGGCGCGTCGTCGATCATGAAGGTTTTTCCCCAGTGGGCCGAGTATCTCGGGCTGGGGGATGTCGCCATCAAGGGCATCGACCTTGTTCCCCATGATAGTGTCGAGAATTACCGCGCCGTCGTGGACTTCATCAAAAACGATCCGCTGTCGCTTGGCGCGCTGGTGACAACTCACAAGCTGGATCTGTTTCAGGCGGCGCATGACATGTTCGATGTCATCGACGCCCACGCTGAACTGATGGCGGAAACATCCTGTCTTTCCAAGCGGGATGGCACGCTGATTTGCCATGCAAAAGACCCGATCTCGTCGGGGCTGTCCATTGACGGGTTTGTGCCGGATGGCCATTTCGCAAAGACGGGCGCCGAGGTCATGTCGATCGGGGCAGGTGGGTCCACCATCGCGCTGACGTGGCATTTGATGCAGGAATCCCGCGGCGCTGATCGCCCCTCGAAAATCTATGTGACGAACCGCAGCCAGCCGAGGCTTGATCATATCCGTGATATTCATGAGCGTTTGGGCAGTGATATCGCGTGCGAATATATCCTTGCCCCGACAGCACAGGACAACGACCGCGTGCTGGGAATGTTGAAGCCTGGCTCGCTTGTGATCAACGCCACCGGCCTTGGTAAGGACGCGCCCGGCTCGCCGCTGACCTTTGCGGGCGATTTCCCCCAGCGCGCGATCGTCTGGGAGCTGAACTACCGCGGTGATCTGGTCTTCCTGGATCAGGCCAAGGCGCAGAAAGATGCCAAGAGCCTGCAAATCGAGGATGGCTGGACCTATTTTATCCACGGTTGGACACAGGTGATCGCCGAGGTGTTTGACGTCGACATCCCCGTATCCGGTCCGCGTTTTGACGAGATTTCGCGCATTGCCGCCCAAGCAACGGGCCGTGCATGATGTCCAAGATCCTCATTACCCCGCGTTCGTTGTCAAAAGGCAACCATCCAGACCTTGAACCGCTCAGGCGTGCAGGCTTCGAACTGGTCATGCCGACACCGGGGGCGACCCCGACCGAGGTGGATTTGGTCAAGGCCCTGCCGGGCTGCGTGGGCTGGCTGGCCGGCGTTGAGCCCGTATCGGAAGCGGTCATTCTGTCGGCCAAAGACTTGCGGGTTATTTCACGCAATGGCACCGGTGTTGATAACCTGCCATTGGACGCGGTCGAAGCGGCTGGCATCGTCATCCAGCGTGCAGAAGGAACGAACGCGCGCGGCGTGGCCGAGCTGGCCCTGGCACTGGCCCTTGCAGGGCTGCGCAACATGGTGCCGACGCATACAGGTGTGAAAGCGGGCGATTGGCCGCGTCGCATCGGGTCCGAAATACAAGGTGCGAAAGTGGGTATTGTCGGTCTGGGCGCGATCGGCGCAACCATGGCAGAGCTGTGTCTGGCTGTGGGGGCGCATGTGTATGGGTTCGATCCCTACGCGCCCGATGGCGTCGTGACGCATCCCGCCTTCACGCGCAGCGGTTTCACATCTGCCATTGCCGGGGCCAAGGTCCTGAGCCTGCATGCACCGATGCAAAAGGACGGCAGGCCATTGATTGGGGCACAAGAGATTGCCGCGCTCGGCCACGGTGGTGTGATCGTGAACACGGCGCGCGCAGGTCTGGTGGACGAAGCGGCCCTTCTTGAAGCGTTGGAAAGTGGGCAGGTCAGCAGCTATGCTGCCGACGCCTTCCACACCGAACCGCCAGAGCTGACAGCTTTGCTGCGCCATCCAAACGTGATTGCGACCAGCCATATTGGCGGTTTTACGGATGCATCCGTCGCGCGATCCACGCGGCGCGCGGTCGATAACCTGTTGAATGTGTTGGTGTCCGATGCAGTTTGATCGCATCACCGGTTTCCCGCAAGCAGGGCAGTGCGGGCTTTTCTGGCTGGGGCAGGCGGGCTTCTGGCTGGACACGGGCCAGCACCGCGTTCTGATTGACCCCTATCTGTCGGATAGTCTGGCCACGAAGTATCGCGGCAAGAAGCACCCGCATATCCGTATGATGCCCGCCCCGATTGACGTGATGGACCTGCCGAAACCCGACATCGTTTTGGTGACCCATGCCCACACCGACCATATGGACCCAGATACGCTCGGACCGCTTCACCAACGGTTCGCGGATGTGCCCTTTGTTGTTCCTGCCGCGGTCGAGGCCATCGCACAGGAGAGGATCGGCGCAGATGCACGGCTGCTTCTCGCGGATGCAGGTCAGGTTCTGAACCCGTTGCCGGGCCTTTGGGTGCATGTCATTGCGGCAGCGCATGAAGACTTCAATCTGGATGAACAGGGTCGGCATCCCTTTCTGGGCTATGGAATCGCAACCCAAGACCTGCGAGTTTATCATTCGGGTGACACGATTCCATTTGCCGGCCTGAAGGATGCAATCGCCGCATTTGAACCCGACGTTCTGCTTTTGCCGGTGAACGGCCGAGATGCGGCGCGGCTAAGAGATGGTGTGCCGGGAAATCTCACATTAGCAGAGGCCATGGAGATCGCAGCGCCCTATCCGATGCTGGTGCCACATCATTTTGGGATGTTCGATTTCAACACGTTGGACCCGCAGGCAATCGATGCTGCTGCCAAAGCTTCGCAAGATGTATTGATCGTCCGCCCGCAGGCCGGCGAACACCTTGGGCTCTCGAAACCCTAAGACCGCGCAAGCGAAGAGAGATACCGGTGGTAAAGGCTTGAAAAAGGGAGTGTTGGGTAAAGTTGCGCGCCGAAGAAGGGGCTGTTGAACTAATTTTGGTATTTGGTCAGTTTAGTACACTTGAGGTTTGTCATGCCGCGTAACTCACCCTTCAAACACCATCGTTCTCCACGTGATATCATGCACTTTCCTTGAGCCTGCCCCTTTGAACTGGTCCGCCCCTATAGTTAGGAAAGCGGAGAACCAACGATGGCCATTAAGAGACCCAAGCCCGAAGAGATTGTTGTGAAGTTGCGGCAGGTTGAAGTCCTGATGGGGCAAGGCATGCCTCGGATTGATGCGATCCGGCAGATCAGTGTGACTGAACAAACTTATTACCGTTGGAAGAAGTGCGGTGGAATGGGCACGGAGCAACTTAAGGAACTGAAGCGGCTACAGAAAGAGAACGAGCGCCTGCGGTGTGCGGTTTCTGACCTGACATTGGACAAGTTGATCCTGAAAGAAGCCGCATCGGGAAACTTCTGAGCCCCTCGCGTCGGCGGGCCTGCATTGATCGTGTGCGTAGTCGGTTCAAGATTTCAGAACGTCGTGTGTGCCGCGTTCTGGGCCAGCATCGATCCACACAACGGCGATTGCCACATGGACGCGCTGACGAAGAGCGTTTGCCCCTCCATGATCCGTCTGGCTGACACGAAGCTGAAGCGGGTGGGCCAACTCCCTTCGGGTTATCGTCAGCTTTGGCGCGCATGAATTACATCAAGATGGCCGCATAGAGGAGTTTGACCCATGAAGAAGACATTGACAATTCTTGGTTTTCTCGCGGTCTTTCCCGCCGGGGTCGCACTGGTGGATGATGATTGCTTCGTGCCGATGGTGGACTGGCAGTCCCGCGTGCCGTGGCCCGGCTGACACGGGCTAGATGAACGGCATCACCGGCGCCAGCGTCGGCGCGGGCCGGACGCTCGAAATCACGCTCGACCTTGCCGACGCGCTGTTCGGCGCGGGCTACAGGCTCCACATCGACGCCGCCGTCGAGGACATGCGCGACAGCCTGAACGAGATGGCGGTGCGCCGCCGTGATCGACCCGGAGACGGGTGAAGGCGTGGCCTCTGCCGATCCGAACCAGACCCTCCGCTGGCTCACCAACCTGCATCGCTCGCTGTTTCTCGGGGAAGGGGGTCGCATCGCCATGGCAACGGGGGTTTTGGCGATACTGGTCCTGTCGCTCTCCGGTGCGGCGCTGGTCGTGCGGCGGGTCGGCGGCTGGCGACACTGTTTCGCGCCTCTGCGGGAGCCGCTTGCCGGTCGGCTGCATGTCGAGATTGCGCGGATTGCGGTGATCGGCCTCATTCTGTCGTCCACTACGGCTTTGTGGATGACGGCCTCGACCTTCGATCTGCTCCCTGATGGTGGCGCAGCGCCAGCCTTCCCGGCCGAGGTGAGCGGTGAAACGGGATTTGCCCTCGATCAGATGACGAGGTTGCAGCAGACGCCCGTGGTCGAGTTGCGGAGTTGAGCTTTCCCTATCCCGGCGATGCGACGGACGCCTTCACGCTGAAGACCGACCGGGGGACCGGGTGTCTCGATCAGGGCGACGGAGCGCTGCTTGCCTGGGCCGACCTGACCGGGTGGGAGCGTCTCTCGGAAACCATCTACATGCTGCACACCGGACACGGCGCGGCGACGCCGGGGCTGGTGCTTGGGCTGATGGCGCTCGGCGTCCCGGCCATGGGCGCGACCGGCGTGTCGGTCTGGCTTGCCGGACGGCGCGGGCGGCCCCGCATCCGGGGCAATCGGCCAGTGGGCCGGGCCGAGGCGATCCTGCTTGTCGGCAGCGAGGGCGGCAGCACCTGGGGCTTCGCCGTAACGCTGCACGCCGCGCTGTCGCAAGCCGGGCAGAGCGTGCATGTGGGCCCGATGTCGGGCTTCGCCCCTGAACGCTATGTAAAAGCCGAACGGGTCATCCTGCTTGCTGCGACCTATGGGGCCGGCGCGGCGCCGGGGGCCACAGCTTCCCAACCTACTGCGCCTTCGCCAAAGCTGTCGTTACGGCAGCCGGAGCGAAGCGCTGAGCCGAACTCATGCCGCTCGACACGATCGACCGTCAGTCGCCGCAGGATTTCGCGCGTTGGGGCTGCGCGCTCGGCGAGGCGCTTGGGACCCCCTTGGAATTGTCGCACCAGCCCGTCCTTCCCGAAACCGAGACGCTGACCCTCGTATCGCGCCGAGGCTACGGCGCCGAGGTGCAGGCACCGACGGCAATCCTGCGTTTCACTCTGCCGCGCGTCTCGCTTTGGCAGCGACTGATCGGCGCTGGGTTCGCGCGCTTTGTGGCCGGTGACCTGATCGGTATCCTGCCGGAAGGCAACGCCGTACCGCGGCTTTACTCGCTTGCCTAAGGCCAGCGCGCGGCTGCTCGCTCCGCCGGCCTCCGTCACCGTCGTCGCCCGCGCCTGTGCCGAGGCCGACGCCTGGGCGACGACCCTCATGGTGCTCGGCTTCGATGCGGGCGCGGCGCTCTGTTCCTCCTGAGCGATGATAACCGCCGCACAAAGGGCGTGGGAGTCGGACGACTTTTTTCTGACGATTCAGCCGTAATCGCCCCGGCCGAAGCGGAATGAGCCGCGTGGAACCAAACCCTGTCGATCACTTCAAGACCGCGCGAAAACGCGGAAAGCCGCCTCTCTTCAGGAATGCCACTTCTGCAGATGTTGAATGGCAGCTCAAAAGAGTATTGCGGTGATGATAGCGGCCTGAATGACCGATCGTCCCTTCGCCGTAAACGGCCCGCCGACCCCGCGTCCGGTAAACGCCGGATCACCTTACCATATGCGCCGCCACGCATCCTCACGAACCAATGGTCCTTGTGGCTGCGCAACCGGTGCGACAGCGTTTGCTGGCAACGGGAGGGCAGAACATGATAGCTGACTCCTACAGTCTTGTTCCAGCATTCGGGTAGATATTATGAAAAAGCGGCTCGGTGCAGATCGTGCGATGGTGTTGACGGGCCTGACGCTCCTCGGGATGCTCCTGGCTGCTCTCGCTTTATGGCCGCTGCAGGGCATCACAGCCCAACGCACGTCCATGGTCGGTCTGCTGCTCGTGTATCTGGCCGGGGGGGTGCCTGCGGCGTGGCGGGCACTTGTGGCCCTGTGGAAAGACCGCATTCTGGATATTGATCTGCTGATGGTTGTCGCGGCCATTGCGGCCGCAGCCGTTGGCGCACCCTTCGAGGGTGCGGTGCTGCTGACGCTGTTCAGCGTTTCGACAACCCTGGAAGACCGTGCACTCGGACGCGCGCGGCGGGCTGTCGAAGCCCTGATGGCGCTGCGCCCCGAAACCGCCTTGCGAAAGGCACCCGACGGCACGGTCATGGAAATTCCCGCCGCCGAACTGAAGGTCGATGACATCTTCGTTCTGCGGCCGGGCGCGCGCGTGCCTACCGACGGGGTAATCACGACGGGCCGTGGTGCGCTGGACGAGGCGAATATCACGGGTGAATCCATGCCCGTCAGCAAGCAGCAGGGTGCAAAGGTGTTCGAGGCAACGGTCAACCTTGACGGCGTGCTGGAAGTCGCGGTCACGAAAACGGTCGAGGAAAGCACCGTCGCGCGCATGATCGCGCTGGTCACCGAAGCGCAGGCGGAAAAGGCGCCGTCTGAGCGTTTCAGCGAATGGTTCGGACAGCGGTATACGGTTGCGGTTCTGCTAGGTGCCATCCTCGCCTTCGCCGTCTTCCTGTGGCTCGGGAATGACTGGCACGAGGCGCTTTATCGCGCGGCTGTGTTGCTGGTGGCGGCAAGCCCCTGCGCCATCGTGATTTCGGTTCCCGCCGCAATCTTGGCTGCACTCTCGGCTGCGGCACGCGGGGGCGTGCTGTTCAAGGGCGGGGCTGCGCTCGAAACGCTCGCGGCGGTCGATAGCTTTGCCTTCGACAAGACCGGGACGCTGACGACAGGCAAGGCATCGGTCACCAAGGTTGTTGCGCTTGACGGTAATGAGGAGGAATTCCTGTTCCTTCTAGCCGGCCTTGAAGCCCATTCGGAACACCACAGCGGCGCGGCGATCCGGCAGGAAGCGGCAGATCGCGGAATCACACCCGCCGAGGTGGCGAATGTCGTCGCGCTACCAAGCGAGGGTATCACGGGCGACAGGGCAGGTGAAAAGTTGTGGGCTGGCAATCCGCGCATGGCGGCGCGGATGGGGGCCGGGATCGAACATGCGTCCCTGACGGTGCTGGCCGAGGACACCGAGACGGTCATCTATTTTGGCCAGGGTCCCCGGCTTCTCGGTGCAGTCAGCCTCGCGGATCAGACCCGCCCGAGTTCCAGACCTGCACTTGCGGCGCTTCGCGAAAGCGGCGTCACGAAGATACTCATGATGACGGGCGATAGACGGCCGGTCGCCTTGCGCATAGGCCGCGAACTCGGCTTCCAGCCCGACGAAATCCACGCCGACATGCTTCCCGAAGACAAGCTTCGCATGATCGGCGCGCTGGCGGCCGAGGGCAGGATCGCTTTTGTCGGAGACGGCGTCAATGACGCGGCAGCGCTCGCGCGGGCGGATGTGGGGATTGCGATGGGCGCGGCGGGGTCGGAAGTCGCGCTTCAGGCCGCCGACGTCGCGCTTCTGTCGGAGGATATGGGGCAGCTTGCCGAGGCGCACCTGCTGGCGCGCCAGACCGCCGCGATCATCCGTCAGAACCTGATCTTTGCCATGGGCGCCATGGCCGTGCTTGTCTTGGGCGGGCTGTTCTTCGATCTGCCCTTGCCTTTGGCAGTGATTGGCCATGAAGGGGGTACGGTTCTGGTGGTGCTCAATGGCCTTCGGTTGCTCCGCACACCCCGTCGGAATGCCGAAACGAAAAAGACTGAGAATGTGGAAGCGGCGGACGCTTGAAAATTCAGTAGCCGCTACCGGCATCAGGTTCTCTGCATTTTGGCTAGTCTTTCGGGCCTTGGGCAAAGGGCGCTGAGTATCTCTTGCATAGTGTATCAAAATGCGCACCCCCGCATATGCTCCTTGTTCCATATCAACCTGATATTTTGGCACGGCCCGTCCAAAACAGCAGTGATTGACGCTGGCATAGCGAATTCACAATCTGTCCGCTGACCGACGTCTTGCACCTTAAAACGCCGCGTCTCACCCGAGTGTTCTGTGTGGATGGCTCCTGCATAGCAAGACATTTTTTGATCTGATATGAGCGCCTGTCAGATGCAGTCGTGTGTCCGGCCTGTTTGCGCAGCGCACACGGCTGCTGGCCCTGATGGTTTCCGCTGACCAAGTCCCAAACCGCTTCGCGGACAACGACGTGTCCCTGACATTCGACGGGGTGTCTTGGTTGGCGGGGTGACATTGCTCTATCATCTCGATTGTCGTGCGTCTCTTGTGTTCTTTTTCTTTGGTTATGCTGCATGAGGTCTGTAACGTTCGTTGCGGGTCAAGACTGCCCAGATGATGCGGGCGGTTTTGCTTGCCATGGCAACGGTAGCAACGCGTGGAGGCTTGCGTTCACGTAATGTCAATGCCCAAGGATCAACACGGTCGGGATTGACGCGCAACGCGCGCTTGAGGCGCAGGACGTGACGCTGGTCCTCAAGTGGGTCACCGCGGAGGACCAGGACGAGATCAAAAGCGCTTTCAATATGACGGTGGCGGTTCGCGATGCTAAAGCGTCACGCCTTTCCCCTGTCACAAGCTCAAGGCGTGACGCTTTAGCATCGCGAGACCCTTGCCGGTCACTGACCGTAGCTGAAGCACCCAGCCGATACGAAAAGGGGGTGATGGAGCATAAATGCGCTTCGTCGTCCCATGTCAGCCGCGCGCTTTGCCGCCAAAGATCCGAACCTCGAAATTCAGCGCCACCGGCTCTTGGAGGCTGGGTGGGGAAGGAGCAGCTGCACCATACTCCTCCTGGGCATTAAGCACCTTTCCTGAGCTTTCGGGGCGTGCCGCGACGTGCCGACCGCGGGCCGCGTCAGCGGTGGATTTTCGTAATGTGTGAGATAGTTGGATGGCGATACAATAATCTGCCGACGGGCGACGCAAAGGCGAGTTTTTCGTCGCGCCTGTTACATCCCCTTCGTATTGGGCGTGAGAGCCTCGCCCAGTGCCGATGTCATGAAATCCATGACGGCGCGAATCCGGGCAGTGTGGCGCAAGTCTTCGTGGGTCAGCAGCCACAGATCAAGGCTGAAGGCGTCGGGCAGTTCGGCAACGCGGGTCAGGTCCGGTTTTAGACCGGCGATGGCGCAGGGCAGCAGTGCAAGCCCAAGCCCGGCCTTGGCCAGACGCACCGCACAGGCCACCGAATTCGAGCGCACGGCCGGGCGCACACCGGGCAGAAAGCTCTCGAACTGGCGGGTCAGGGGCGCGTGGGCGTTGTCAAAGCCGATCCAGTCCTGCTGTGCGAGATCGGTGTCCGGGTGGGCCGCGCAATACTCCGGCGCGCCGTAGATCGCGAACTCCAGACGACCGACGCGTCGTCCCACCAGCGTTTCGGGTGGGGTGTTGCCGATCCGCAGAGCGATGTCGGTTTCACGGCGCGACAGGTTGAGCGTTTCGTTGCCCACCACGATTTCCACCTCGATCCCCGGATAGCTCTCGCGAAACTGCCGAATATGATCGGGCAGCAGCCAGAACGCCAGCATGTCGATCGCCGTGATCCGCACGGTGCCGCTGAGACGCAGATCCTGTCCGGTGACGGTGCGGTCCAGCGTGGTGACATCGGCCTCGATCCGCTCGACGATGCCGAAGGTTTTCTCGCCGGCCGGAGTCAGCGCATAGCCGGTCGGCAACCGATCGAACAGGCGCACACCCAAGGTTTCCTCGAGCCCCGCGATCCGACGGAACACCGTGGAATGATTGACGCCGAGGCTGCGCGCCGCCCCCGACAGGCTGCCCGCCCGCGCCACGGCCAGAAACACCCGCAGATCGTCCCAATTGGCAAGCTGTGCATTCATGCAAGGCCACCTTTCCGCTTTCGCTACTCCCTGTGCGCTCACAGTGCAGCCATATAGGAACCAGAAGCAACAACGATCACCTGAAAGGATTTGACCATGACCAATACGACAATCCGCACGAAACTGCGCAGCGACGAGCTTTCCTGTCCCTCCTGCGTGCCCAAGATCGAGAGTGCGCTGATGGCGCTGCCCGGTGTCGCGAAGGCCGAAGTCAAATTTGGCAGCGGCCGAATTGAGGTGGACCACGACCCGGCACTGAGTGACGTGGCCGCCTTGGTGAGTACCATCGCCAAGACCGGATATACTGCCAAACCGTCGGCGTTCTAATCCTCCAACCCCCGCCCCATCGCTCCACGCGGTGGGGCTTGTTCTGAAAGGAGAGAGCATATGTTTTCCGCGCTCATGGATATCTACCGACACCCCGCCGATCGGCGCAAATGGCTGACCATCGCCAGCGGGGTGTTCATCACCGCGGCACTGGTCGCTTGGTATGGGTTTGGTCTGGCCGCCCCTTGGGCGCCGCTGATGACCATTGCCGCCGTGCTGGCCGGGTATGATATTGCCCTGCGGGCTTGGGCTTCGTTGAAGCTGCGCCATCTCAGCATCGAATTGCTGGTTATCGTGGCCGCCGTCGGTGCGCTGTTCATCAACAACCACTGGGAATCTGCCGCCGTCACCTTCCTGTTCATGCTGGGGGCATGGCTTGAGACCCGCACCATGAGCCGCACCCGTGGCGCGCTCAAGGCGCTGATTGACGCAGCACCTGTAACGGCAACTGTCCTGCGGAATGGCGAGACCATCGAAGTGGGCGCGCATGAGGTGGCCTTGGGAGAAACCGTTCTGGTGCGCGCCGGAGAGCGCCTGCCGGTCGATGGCGAGGTGACCGATGGCACTGCAGCCGTCAACGAGGCGTCCATCACGGGCGAGCCGATCCCGGCCGAAAAGGCCCCCGGATCAAAGGTATTCGCCGGAACGTTGGCCGAAAACGGTCTGCTGCATCTGCGCGCGACCGGTGTGGGCGCCGACACCACGCTGGCCCGCATCATCACCCGCGTCGAAGAGGCGCAAGAGGCCAAGGCCCCGGCGCAGCGGATGATCGAAAATTTCGGGCGCTGGTACACGCCGGCGGTCTTCGTATTGGCAATCCTCAGCTACATCGTCACGCGCAACGTCGAACTAGCGCTGACGCTGCTGGTGGTCAGTTGCCCCGGCGCGCTGGTGATCTCGACGCCGGTATCGGTGGTCGCGGGAATCGGTCGCGCGGCGCGGTCCGGCATCCTGATCAAGGGCGGCGAGCATCTGGAAAACGCCGGGCGCATCACCGCGCTGGCGCTGGACAAGACCGGCACGCTGACCGAGGGCCAGCCGCGCTTGGCCGAAGTCGTGGCGCTTGCCGGGGCAAGCAAGGCCGATGTCCTGCTTTGGGCGGGCATCGCCGAGACCGGCTCGAACCACCCGCTGGGTCGCCCGATCATCGAGGCGGCGCTTAAGCAGGGGCCTCTGCCGACCGCAGAATCGCTTGAGGAGATCGCCGGCATGGGTCTGATCGCGCGCCATGACGGTCACCAGATAGCGGTGGGCAGCCACCGCCTGTTCGACCACCTCAACATCGCTTTCAACGCGCAGGCAAAGGATGGCATTGCGCGTCTGCACGGGTTGGGCCACACCGTGGTGATCGTCGCGCGTAACGGCGAAGTCGTCGGCCTGCTGGGCCTCGCCGATATGGCGCGCGCCAGTGCCACGCCGATGATCGACCGGTTGCACGCGCTGGGCGTGCACCGCGTGGTCATGCTGACCGGCGACCAGCGCCCGGCGGCCGAGGCGATTGCCAAGGCGGTCGGTGTCGACGAGGTGCACGCCGCGATGATGCCCGATGACAAGCTCAAGCGGATCCGCGCGATGCGTGACGAAGGCCTGCACGTCGCGATGGTCGGCGACGGCATCAACGACGCCCCGGCGCTGGCGGCGGCCGATATCAGCATCGCCATGGGCGCCTCGGGCAGCGACATCGCGATCGAGACGGCCGATATCGCGCTAATGACCGACGATCTGGGCAAGATCGCCGAAGCGATGGAAATCGCGCGCGCCACGCTCAGCAACATGCGCCAGAACCTCGTGATCGCGGTTCTGACCGTCATCGGCCTGCTGTTCGGGGTCTATACCGGCTCGATCCACATGGCGGGCGGTATGCTGGTGCACCAACTGTCGGTGCTGGTCGTGATCCTCAACGCCATGCGCCTGCTGCGCGTGCCGAAAGCCGCGAAGGCCAGAGCCGCTGCGCACGCTGCCGACCGCGTCGCTGCATAGGCGTGAGCGGCTCGCGTAACAGAAAATCCGCGCCCTATCGGCGCGGGTTTGATACGTTCGGCAGGGATCAAGAACCTTGTCGGCGTGCCACGGATGGAGGGGATATAATGAACGTCAAAGACCACGCGGAATCGGACGATGTACTCGAGTTTTGGTTTCCCGAAGGACACTCTTTGCGTGTCGCGCCAGAGAAGCACCTTGCGCATTGGCGTTGGAGGATGCAGGGCGGGGCGAATACTGAGATCATTGCGCGGTTTGCCGACCTTACCGAAAGGGCGGCGCAGGGCGACCTTGATCACTGGGCGATGAACCCGCATGGAAGGCTGGCGCTGATTGTCATTCTTGATCAGTTTTCCCGTTCGGTTTGGCGCGATGATGCCCGCGCCTTTGAGCAGGATCCTCGCGCGCTGGCGCTGGTGACCGAGGGCCTTTCGAACGGTCACTTTGCTGCGCTGGAGACGCCCTGGTTCCAGATTGTTTATGGCCTGCCATTGGGCCATTGCGAAGGCCCCGATCATTTGCAGCGCATCGACCGGCTGATCACCCTGCGCGAAGACATTGCCGCCACCGCCCCGATCCCTCTGCGGGCGATCTATTCCTCTTTGGTGGATCAGGCCCGCGAGGTTCGACAAATCATTTCGACGTTTGGTCGACATCCTCATCGTAATGACATGCTGAACCGCACATCCACTGCTGCCGAGGAGACATATATCGCGAAGGGCCAGTTCCCTCATGAGAAAGCATTCCGCCGCAATTCCGATACAGGATCCTGATCGGGACACGGCTCGCTTGCCCGTTCCGGAAACGCGGACGCACACGGAGCGCAGAAAACATTGGTGTTACACCCGGCGCCTCGATGATGGCCAGCACATTGCGTGAGATGCCGCATTGGGAATTGTTGTGAATGACGATGGTCACGACGCATCCCGTTCGGTCGGAAACCTGTGCCTCCATCGCGGGCATCAACTGTCCAAGCCCAATCGCGTCTGAAGAGCTGCGCGCATTCGGCCGGTAGGCGCTTTCGATCTCGATATTGGCTTGGAAGAGCGGCTGCCATTCGGATACAGAAAGGCCAGCGCGGCGCAATGCGGGGTGCCCGCCATAGCGATGCGCCGTGTTTCCCAGGGTAGCGAGGATTTCGGGGCGGGGGTCCGCGTACTACTTGGAGACATCAAATCGGCGGAACCAGCCCAACCGTCAGAGGAAGTGACACCACCGCTCACCTTGCGCGAGCCATGCCCCGACTGCGGTGCCCAAATGCGCATCATTGAGACCTTCCGGCGCGGGCAGATCTCCCGAACCCGAGCCCCGCCAAGAAAGCAGGCTGCATGATAAACCGCCCATCTTCTGCGCATCCTCAGGTCCGACACCCAACGTGCCGGTCAAAGGCAAGCTTTGGATCAATGCCATCACTGCGTCGTGATGGGAGCCGGGCCACCGCAGAAAGACCGAAAAACGGGCCCGGCCCTACGCCCAAAACCACGATGCTGAGCCTCCAAACTCGGAAAAATCCGCGGAACGCTGACCGATATCACGAACTGGGGTCTGAGCTTTCCCCATAGCGCAGTACCTACATCCCGCGGCTTCCACCTTGTCAGATTTGTCAACGCGGGCCATCCCGGCCAACACAAACCTAACGCACTGGCCCGCATCGAAAAATCTTAGACAAAGTGAGCGTTGGAAGCTACTGCGCCAAAGTCCGGTTTGGGGAAGCCGATCAACACACGGTGGCTCTGGAAAGCCACTGTGAATGTAAATTAAATAAGGTTCGTCTTGGGCGCAGTAATAGATATCTGGAATGGCGAAGATGTACCCCGTTGGGATGGCATCACCGTCCGCGTCTAAAATACAAACACCGTCCAGTCGCATGCCCGGACCGGGCTCAATGGATGCGCCCAAGAAGTATCGCGCAAAGGCACAACAGACCGTCAGGGTGGCGTGTATCAGTGAATGAGTGTGGGCAAGTCATTGCGGGCGATGTGAGCCGTGCTGCGCCCCGGACTTCGCTGAGGGTGTCTGCCGCCATCGTTCGCCATGACCGATATCGGATCAAGCGAAACCTGCACTTTGGTTTGGGGCGTGATCGTCGATGTTCACCATTAAATGGATTTCGAACGCCCGTCGCACGTGAGCTTCGGTCGCAGAACGCGCGGCCTCGATGTCCCGTTTCTGGATCGCCTCGACGATCTTCTCGTGCTCGCGAAACAGCGTCTCGGGCCTGCCTTTGGGGATGTATTTCGCTCCGCGCAGCAGCGCCAGAGAGTTGGATAGCGCATCGAAGGTCTGCAACAGGAACCGGTTGTGCGCCGCAATGTGGATCGTACGGTGTAGTCTCCAATTGTTCTCGTTCAATGCACGCGGATCGTCATCCATGGTGCGGCTTTCTTCCAGAAGCGTCTTCATCAACCGGATTTCGGCGTCCGACGCATGTTGCGCGGCCAGTCCGGCGGCAAAGCCTTCCAGTTCGATCCGGACCGTGTAAAGCTCGATCATCTCTTGGGCCTGAAGTTCAGCGATAACGGCGCCGCGTTGGGCTTCAATGATGACGCGGCCTTCAGCCTGAAGCCGCCTGATCGCCTCGCGGACGGGCGTACGGCTGACGCCGAGGCGCTCACAAACAGTGGCTTCGCGAAGTCGTTCGCCGGGGTGAAATTCACCTTCGTTAATCCACTTTTGGATCTCCCGATAGACGAGTTCGCTTCGGGGAAGTTCCGCGTGCTGTCGTTTTTTTTCCTTTGTTTTCATGATGTCGACGTTCCTGTTCCCCGGTTTTCAATCTGCGGTGTGCATCTTCATCCTCATGTTCGCCGAAATTGAAGAATATGGCAATTGGTACGGTTCGGCTGTTATTGGTTGACATTGTATGCATTCAGATACACAAAATGAAAAATGGTTATCGCAATCTTGGGAGGAAGATCATGAAAAACCCGTTTATTAACCGTCGTGGTGTGTTGCAGTTGGGTGCAGGCGGGCTGGCGTTTGGAGCCGGTCTGTCCGCATTGCCGGGTCTGGCACAGGATAAATTTCCGTCGAATCCGATAGATATCGTCGTACCGTTTGGCGTCGGCGGCGGCACCGACATCTGGCTGCGCGCGATGAGCATCGGCCTTTCAAGCAAGAAAGGGCTGGGTGTTCCGGTAAACGTGCGTAACGTGCCGGGTGCGGGATCACTGCGCGGCGCAGGCGAAGGCTTTACTGCCGACCCAGACGGTTACACCCTCACAGGTTTCAACCCGCCATCAACGCCATGGGCCTGGTATCTCAGCCGCCCACCGTTTGACATCACCCAGTTTCGCGGCGTGTCAGTGTATGTGCGCGAACCGGGCATCATCGTCGCCCATCCCGACGCAGGTATCGACACATTCGAGCAGATGATCGAAGCCTATAATTCAGGCGCTAAAAAGATCATCGCCTCACAACAGAAAGGCACGATTTGGCACATCGCGGCGATGTTGATGAAGCAGCGCTCGGACATCAACTGGGAACAGTATGTGTCTTACAAGGGAACCAGCGATATCATTGCTGCAATCCTGCGGCGCGAAGTTGAGGTCGGTATTGTCACCGCATCTTCGGCACAAGACGCGGTCCGCGACGGTAAGTTGAAGCCGTTGGCTATCGTTGGCCTGAATGAACGACTAGCATCATACCCGGACACACCGACCATGAATGAAGCCGGCAAAGACCCGCTTGAAGTCTGTGTCCTGCGCCGGTCCGTTTATGCCCCCCCGGGTATCGACGAAGAGCGTCGCGTGATCCTGGAGAAGGCGACCATCGCGGCGCAAGACGACACGTTCATGCAGGCGCAGTATAGTTCGCTAAGCCTTGAGCCAGCTCGTGGCACCGGGGCCGAGGCGGACCGGGCCATTGCAGACGCGTTGGCCGTAGCCGAAGAAATTGATCTGAAGTCGATCGCGACTTGATCGTGCAGCGGGAGGTATCGCAATGAAAATCGCAGGACACACTTTCAAGATCGAAGAGGTGCTGCTTTGTCTGGCGATGGCGGTTTTCTTTACGGTCATTCTGATCGGATCATGGCAGTTCAGCGCGGAATCCGCGCTGTTCCCCATGATGCTTTCCGTGCCGGCGCTGATCCTCGTCGCGCTTTATGCGTTTCAAGGCGTGCTTCCCGCCGCTGTCCGGCAAGCGATTTCCAGCAGTGATCGCTTCGCCATCGGCAAAAAGCCCGAAGGAGTTGTGTCCGAGGGTGGCGATGAAAATGTGGCGAGAGTTTATTTCGTCTTTGCCTTCACCGCAGCCTTTGCGGTGCTGGCTTGGGCAGTCGGATTCTATCTGGCTGCCCTGTTGTCGATCGCGACTTACCTGACCAAAACTCGGTCGGAGATCAGTCAATTGACCGTCGTGGCGATGATCCTCGCCGTGCTCGCACTGGGTATGATCTATCTGTTCGATACCGCCTTTGGTCACCATTACGGCCGCGGCGCCTGGCTGTCGTTCCTTTGACCCACCCCCACTCTCGGAGTTATTAAGATGTTTGCCGATCTTCTGGACGCACTCTACACCGCATTGACGATGGTAACGACGTTGGAGAGCATTTTCTGGATCGTTCTGGGCACCGTTATTGGCATCGTTGTCGGTGCAATTCCGGGTATAGGCCCCGCACTGGGCACCGCGCTTGCTCTGCCCTTCACCGTCTACATGGAACCTTTGTCGGCGCTGTTGCTGATTATCGCGCTATATGACGGGGCGATGTATGGTGGCTCGATCCCATCAATCCTGCTGAACACGCCGGGCGACGGGTCTGCCGCCGCCAGCACGCTTGAAGGCTATCCGATGGCCAAGAACGGCGATGCGGTGACGGCGCTGACCATCTCCTCGACAGCTTCGGCGATGGGCGGGTTGATTGGCGACGTGATCGCGATTTTCGGTTCGATCTTCATGTTGCCCTTCCTATTGCTGTTCGGCACGCCCGAATATTTCCTATTGGGCGTTTTCGGCATCGTGCTGGTTTCTCTGGTGTCCAAAGGTGCGTTCTATAAGGCTCTGCTATCGGGCCTTCTGGGTCTGGCCGTCACGGTCATCGGCATCGCCCCTGGCGGTGCGGCGGATGTTCGCTATACCTTTAATTCACTGGCGCTATATGATGGAATTTCCTTCTTGCCCGTGCTGCTGGGCCTTTTTGGCGTGGCGACGATGGCAGGGCTTTATGCCGAGAAGACCGGGCAGATTTCAGTGCTCGACACCTTGGGCGGCAGCCGCTGGCAAGGGATCAAAACCACGTTTCGTTACTGGCCGACGATCATCAAAAGCTCGGTTCTGGGGTTCATCATTGGTGCCATTCCGGGCACAGGCGGCACCGTGGCTACGTTCGTATCCTATGGTGAGGCGGTCCGGACAGGCAAGAAGGACAAGATCCCCTTCGGTCAGGGCAACCCTCGCGGTCTGGTTGCCACGGAATCCGCCAACAACGCCAGCATCGACGGCGCGTTGATCCCGACGCTGATGTTCGGCATCCCAGGCAGTGCCACCACCGCCATTGTGTTGGCTGCCATGCTTCTGCACGGGCTGCGTCCGGGCACCGCCATGTTTGAGGGCGAGGGCTATGCGCTGACCATCGCGCTGTTCATCGGCCTGCTTTACTCCGAGATCGTCATCACCATTCTGGGTTTGGCCAGTGTCCGGGTATTGGGCAAGCTAACAACGATCAACAAGCACATCATCATTCCCGGTGTGATCTTGCTGTCGGTCGTGGGCATCTTTTCGATTCACTTCAACTGGCTGGATGTCTGGGTGATGATCGCTGCCGGTCTGGTTGGCTATTTGATGACCAAATTCGGCTTCCCTGTCATTCCCGCCGTGATTGGCGTGGTTCTGGGCGGCATCATCGAAGAGAACCTTCTGCGCACCTTGCAACTGGGTGGTGGCAGCTTGCGGATGCTGGTTGAACGGCCGATCTCCCTGCTGCTCGTGGTGCTGACAATAACAATTATCGTAATGCCCGTGATCGGTGCGCTACGGAAAAAATCCAAAAACTGAAAGGATCGATACGATGCGATTGGGTTTCATGGGCTTTGGCGAAGCGGCGTTCCATATGGCTGCCGGTCTGGTGAAGGAGGGGATGGACGGGATCGTTGTGTATGACCACGCGATGACCCTCGCCGAAGATGCAGCGCCGCGCCAGACATTGATGCGCCGGGTGGCGGACGCCGGAGTCACACTGGTGGATGGCCCCGCAGCGCTGGCAGCGGGTGCCGACTTCATCGTGCTGGCCGTTCCGGCCACCTTTGCAGAAGGGGCTGCCACTGCAATCACCGAACATATGGGGGCAGGTCAGACGCTGGCGGATGTTTGTTCTTCGTCGCCCAACCTGAAGGCACAGATCGCGGAAAGCTGCGCTGCGCGCGGGCTGGGCTATGTGGACAGCCCCATGTTGGGCCCGTTGCCGGTTTACGGCCACAAGGTCCCCATCGCGGCATCCGGCGCGGCCGCGCAAGCCTGGCATGATGCCATGACCCCATTCAATATGGTGATCGAGGTAATTGATGGCCCGGCGGGTATGGCCAGCAGGATCAAGCTGAGCCGATCGCTCTTTACCAAGGGGTTCGAAGCGCTTCTGGTGGAAACCTTCCAGTTTGCCCGTAAGAACGGTGTGGAAGACGTCGTCATGAACAGCATCGGCGAAACAATGGATCGCGTCAGCTTCCGCCAATCAGCCGAACGGTATCTGGCCGGAGATCTTGTTCATGCTGCGCGCCGCGCCCACGAGTTGGAGGATGCCATCACGATCATGCGCGAAACCGGCATCGAGCCGCTGGTCGCGCAAGGTGCCCATAAGCGACTGATGGAATCGGCCAATTCCGGGTCCGCCGAAAAGCTGGGTGGCGAGATGCCCAAATCACTCGAAGACGTCTTCGCCATGTGGCGTGAGACAGGCGCAATTTGAGGAGTAGGACATGAGCGAGATTTCCGAACGTCTGATGCGGCTGCAACCTTCTGCGACGCGGGCTATGTCCGAACGCGCAGGTCACTTGCGCAGTAAGGGTCGCGACATCATTTCTTTGTCGACGGGTGAGCCCGATTTTATTTCACCCGACGCGGCGATGGATGCAGCACGCACGGCGTTGGATGAAGGGCGCACGTTCTACACGCCGACCGCCGGAATCCCCGAGTTGCGCCAAGCGATCAGCGACTATTATGCGGACCAGTTTGATCTGCAATACGAGTCCGCCGAGATCATGGTCGGGGCTGGCGCGAAACCGTTGCTGTTTGAGGCCTTCGCCGCGTTGCTGAACCCCGGAGACGAGGTCGTTCTGACCGCGCCTGCATGGGTCAGCTATGTCGAACAGATCCGTTTCTTTGACGGCACACCGGTGATCGTCGAAACCGATCCGCAAACACTGGATTTTGACCTCGGCCAAATTCGCGCCGCGATCACAGAAAAGACCCGCGCCATCGTCCTGAATTCTCCCAACAACCCTTCGGGTCGGGTCTATGCCGATGAAGACATCGCGGCGCTTTGCCAGTTGGCGATCGAACATGATCTGACGCTGATCAACGACGAGGTCTATGAGCGTATTCTGTTTGATGGCGTTCGTTACCGAAACCCGGTGACGATCTGCCCTGAAGCGCGCGATTATGTGTTGAACATCAATGCGGTCAGCAAGACCTATGCCATGACCGGCTGGCGTATCGGCTTTGCTGCGGGACCGCAGCAGCTGATCAAGCGCATGACCATGCTGCAAGGGCATGTGACTTCCGGCGCAAGTTCGGTGGCGCAATGGGCGGCTCTGGGCGCAATGCGCGATGGGCAAGCAGCCGTTGAAAAGATGGCTGCCGAATATCAGGCACGCAAGGATTTGATCACCAGCCTGATGGCGCCGATGCCGCATATCCGCTACATCCCGCCACAAGGGGCATTCTATATCTTCGCCGATATTCGCGGCACGATAGGAAAACGCATCGGCGACATGACCATCACAGATGACATGAGCTTTTGCGACGCACTCTTGGAGCATGCTGATCTGGCACTTGTACCCGGTACCGCCTTTCTGCAACCGGGCTTTGTGCGGCTGTCGTTTGCGACCTCTCGCGATATCATCCGCACCGCCATGGCGCGGCTTGACGATTTTCTTTCCAAACTTCAGGGCTGAAGCCCACTCGACCGACGGAGACCCCACATGACTGACACCATCAGATTGCAGCCGGCTGACGCTGCGCCGATCCGCGCCGTGGGCGATGGCCGGAAACACAGCTTTTTCGGCTACTACAACAAATCGAACTTCAGCGCCGATGATCGCCGGCTGCTAGGCAATCGGGTGGATATGTTCACCGGCGACCTGACCGGCACCGAAACGGCCGAGGTGGGATATTTTGATCTGGCCGATGGCGACCGGTTTCACAAGCTGGGTGAAACGACGACCTGGAACTGGCAAATGGGGTGCCAGGCGCAATGGCGCGGAGGGCGCAATCAGGTGATCTTCAACACCCGTGCCAGCGGTGAAAGCGGCGGCGAAAACGTCTTTCCCGATTTCCGCTCGACGCTGATCGATGTCGAGACGGGTAAGGCGCGCGAACTGCCGCTGCCGATCTATGTGATGGCGCCGAACGGCGATTTTGCCCTGACGGTAAATTATTCGCGATTCATGGTCACGCACCGCACCATCGGATATCCGGCCACCGGGCAGGAACCCGCGCTGGAGCTGGCGCCAAAAGATGACGGCATCTTCCGCATGGAGATCGATAGCGGCGACGCCCGCCTGATCGTCAGCCTAGACGATCTGCGGAATTTCGACCCCTTGCCCTCAATGGACAAGGCCATTCACTGGGTCACCCATCTCGAGGTCAACCCCTCGGGTAGCCGGTTCTTGTTCATTCACCGTTGGACCGAACGGGTGGAGGACGAGACGTGTTTTCTGCACCGTCTATTTACCATGAACGGCGACGGGTCCGGCCTGCGGCTGCTGGAATGCACCGATCATCCGTTGCCGCAACTGGCGGACGATTTCGACATTAATGCCGTCGGCACCTTCGATTATGAAAAGTCGGAATACCAGATTTCCCATCCAATGTGGAAATCTGACACCGAGGTGATCGTCTGGGGTCCGCATGAGGGCGAGATCCACTATCACCTCTACGACGACACCACCGGCACGGCGCAGGTCGTCGGGCGCGGTGTGCTGGACGAAAACGGGCACATGACTTATTCGACCGACGGTCGCTGGATCCTCAGCGACACTTATCCCGACGCCGACACCGATGAACGTATTCTATTCCTTTTCGACACCGAAACAGGGACGCGCCACGATCTGGGAAGCTTCTATACGCCTCCCGACCTCGGCAAGCACAACCGTTGCGATCTGCATCCGCGCTGGAACCGAGCCAACACGGCCGTCTGCATGGACTCGGTTCACGAGGGCAGGCGTCAGATGTATCTTGTCGATGTGACGGCCCTTACCGGACCCGTCTGAGGATCGGATCAATTCGGTTCCGTCTTTCCGTATTGCTGCGGAAAAGGACGGGACCGCGCGATCGCAAAGACTTCGGGAGCAGCCTTGCGCTGGAAGATAGTCTCGCGGCAGGCCCGAACTCCAACCCCTCGCCTCGTATGTTGACGAAGGTGGGTTCCTCGATCGGAAGCCTCTCAAGGGGCGACAAATCGGCAATCTGCTGTCCACTGCCATATCCACCGTCGATGATAGGATGCTCAAGTTTGTGAAGAGCAGCGATTGCGGCAATGTCTGTAGGTGAGCCGTTTTCCGGAGATACACTTCTTTGAGGTTAGCCACCTGTTCCAACCCTGCGAGTGATTTGAGTTTCGCCGAAGAGGGGCGGATCGGGCAGCTCATTCGGCGCGCCATGGATGCCGAAGGTTCCGCCGACGGCTTCGACGGCCTATCGCGTTCTTTCGTGGAACTCGGCCACGCTCATCGCGGCAAGCGAGAAGCCCTGCCGAACGCCGCCATCCGCTTCGGCTACGAGACGATGATCGACAAGATCGAGGCGCAGGTTGACGTAGCTGCCACGTCATGCACAAGCCCCGCAGCCAGGCCGCCAGGGCGCATATAAAGCGTGGCATACTTAGAACGGCTGACCCAAGGCATACGCACCAGCCGGAATTGCGCGAGGAATTGTGTCCAGAGATGAAGCGCGGCGCAGGTCTCGGACCAATCGCATGGTCTAGAGATAGCCAATCGCCCAATGCTACTTCCCGCTCATCCGATCGGCTTCATCTTCTGACGTTTCAGCGCAAGCTGTACACCGGCATCCGCTTCCATATTCGACATGTGCTGTTTCAGCGCGGGGTAATCGTCATAGGACAGCGGGGTCTGGTCGATCCAGCGGCAAAGGACATAGAGAAAGGTATCGGCAAAGCTGCGTTTGCCCAGATACCACTCACCGCCATTCTCGTTCAAAATATCATTCATGCGCTTGTAATGACCGTCGAGCTTTTCATAGGTCTTGCGCTTGACCTCTTCGATGGCACTGTCGCTTTCGGCAAAGTTCTGCGGGCCGAAATGGCCGCCATAGACCGCGTGCACTTCGGAGGTCATGTAGGAGAGCGCCTCGGCTTCCTTGCGGCCCAGCACCGTATCGCGGCCAAAGGTGTCGCTGCCATGTTCGGCGCCCAGCCAGGCGAGGATCGCCGCCGCTTCGGTCAGCACGTCGCCATCGTCGAACCGCAATGCAGGCACCTTGCCCTTGTCGTTGATCGCCAGGTAGGCGTCTTTCTTATGATCGCCGTAAGCCATCGTATTCACTTCGACAGGTGCGTCGAGCCAAGCCAAAGCGATATTGGGCGACAGCGAACAGGTTCCGGGCATTGTATAGAGGGTTGGCATAGTGAATTTCCTTTCAGTGATATTAGAGTTGTTCTGGGTCGATCAGGTTGTGGTGTTGCCGGTTGGCCATTGATGGCCACGCAGGTCTCAAGACCTTCTTGACGGTGGTCACAGGGCCTTCTGTCAATCTGTCGGCGCTGCTGAGAAGGCCACAAAGCCGGTAAGAAACTTCTCGAGCCGTTCGCGCGTCTGTTCGTCGGTCATACGGCCTTCTTCGTCGAAAACATTGCCGGCCCGGGCCACCATCAATCGCCCTGACCACCAGGGTCGTGTCCCGAGTGTTCGCAGGACAGAGAGCCAACTATCCTGCGCCAATATCGTTCCAAACCCACCAGGAGACGCGCCCAGCACCGCGACCGGTTTGGTGCCGTAAACCCGCGAGATGTCGCCCGCCGGGCGGCTGGTCCAGTCGATCGCGTTCTTGAAGACGCCTGGAATCGAATTGTTGTATTCCGGCGAAAACAGCAGCAGCCCGTCGGCGCCCTCGATCTGGGCTTTCAGCTTCTCGACCGCTGGGGGCAAGCCTTGGGCCTGTTCCTCGTCGCCATTGTAAAGCGGAATGTCTGCGATGCTGCCTTCGATCAGGGTGCTGCCCTCGGGCATCAGGCCCTGCGCCGTGCGCAGCAGCGCCGTGTTGAAGGAGGCGCGTCGCAAGCTGCCGGAAATTCCTAGGATACGGGTCATTTTGGTTCCACTTTACTTGTCAGGCCGCCAACGGACCGAATTGCGATTGTCGCATGTCCTGCCGGGGGCACGACACGCCGTCAAAGAAGAGATGCCGGGTCACGGCATCTCTTCGCGGTTAGGTAAGGCGACCAATCAGGCCTTCAACACTTGCGGGACGAAGACGTCGATGACCGGCAGCCGACGCAGGGCGAAAGCGCCGCCGCCCTGAATGGCCACCGCCACGGCCAAAGCGACCAGCAGCGCGGGGAATTCCCAGCCGCCACCCTCACCGCTGAACAGCCAGCCATTACCAATATGCGCCCAGAGCGAGCCGATCAGAACCGGCAGCGACAGAAGGGCCGCAAGACGGGTGTAGAGGCCCGCGAGGATCGCCACGCCGCCCACGACCTCGGCAAAGACGGTCAGATATGCCGCGATCGCCGGCAACCCGAGGCCGGCGAAAAAGGCGACGGTGCCGGGAAGGGTGAAAACGAACAGCTTGAGCAGGCCGTGCGCCAGAAGGACAGCGCCGAGCGACAGCCGGGTAAGGGTTGCGCCGATGTTGGTGTTGGATTCGAAGGTCATTGTCTATCTCCAGTGAAGGGGTCTGTTGTTTCTCTGCCCCCTATATTGATCATTGCGCCGGAGTTGATAATATAGATATATGGCATCTCACTCATTCCATTAAGTTGATAGTTGCATGGATCAGATAACGCGTATCGGCATCTTCGTTGCGGTGGTGAAGGAACAGAGCTTTGCCGGGGCGGCGCGGCGGCTCGGGATGACCAGTTCCGCAGTCTCCAAGCAGATCCAGAACCTCGAGCAGGATCTGAAGGTCAAGCTGCTCAACCGCACCACCCGCCATGTCGCCGTGACCGAAGAGGGTGCGATCTATTTTGAAAGGGCAACACGGGCGCTAATCGATCTGCAGGAGGCCGAGGAGGAAATCCACGCGTTGAAATCGCATCCCCGTGGGCCGCTACGGGTCAGCCTGCCGCAAAGTCTGGGCGTGAAATACCTGACCGGCTGCGCCGCGCGGTTCGCGCAGAGCTATCCGCATGTGGCTCTGGATATTAGCCTGAGCGACCGGTTCATCGACCCTGTGAACGATGGCTATGACGTGGTGGTACGGATCGGATCGCTCGCGGATTCCTCGCTGATGACGCGGCGGCTGGCATCATGCCCCTTCATGCTGTGTGCCAGCGCCGATTACATCGAACGGCATGGCCTGCCCGAGGCACCCGAGGATCTGGCCGCGCATGACGTGCTGGCCTACTCGGGCAATAGCGCGGCGCATGAATGGCGCTACAAGGATGCGGCGGGGCATGTGGGGCGAGTGTTGCTCAACGGGTCGCTGCGGTCCGATTCCGGTGACATGCTGTGCCGCGCGGCGGTCGAGGGCATCGGCATCGCCATCCTGCCAGTCTTCTATGTCGCCGAACATCTTCGGGCAGGCCGCCTGCAACAGCTTCTGCCCGATCATCTGACCTGGCCGGAACGGGATATTCATGTGCTGTTCCGCCCGAACCGCTATCAGCCCGCCCGCCTGCGGCTGTTTGTCGATCATCTGGTAAAGACCGCCAGTGATTTCCCGTGGGAGCGGGGGTAAGCGGCCCTGTGCGCGCTCCGGCTCAAACCTCGATCTTCTCGATGTTTTTCAGGACGGCATGCACGGCGAAGCCTGTCTTGGTCAGCCCGTAGGTCACCTTGGGCGGGATCGTGTTTTCCTGCTCGCGCCAGACCAGACCATCCGCCTCCAGCTCACGCAGGCGCTGGGTCAGGACCTTGGGCGAAATCCCCGTGATCGTGCGCCGCAACACACCAAAGCCCGGGCCAAGGCACCGAAGTTCAATTTGCCGCCCAGGCGCGAGGGCTGATACCGGTCTGACATCATCGCAGCCTCGGCCCTTTCATACAGCGCAGGCCCTCACTGTCACAGGCAGTGGGAGCTTTTTTCTACGCTCATCGCGGTAAACTCTGTTTGGCTGTGGTCATTTATGGAAATGTCGGTAGATCATCTGCTGGCCGAAGCCATTGATCGAAGCTGGTCTTGGGCGTCTCCGACTACGACCCCTCGGGGCGTAAATAGCTAATTCCTGCTCGCCGCCAACGCCCAAAACCTCAGGAAGTTGGCGAAGGTTCTTCCTGCGCCGTCTCAAATCCGCGAGGCCTGGACGAAGAGGCGTTCGCGCGGTGGTCCAAGCCAAGCTTTCTACGGGAGCAAATGATTGTTTGTCACAGAATCGACAGATAGTGTGAAACCGCTGCGGGTGCGAGCCACGCGCGGTGCAATCTTGGAAGCGGAGGCTCGTCCTATGTCAGAACCGGTTTCTCCTGATTATTTTCTACATATAGCTTTGGTGAGGTTTCCGAGGTAAATCCACCTCTTGAAGATACTGTGGATTCTGACCATGCAGATTGATCTGGACGCTCTTTTCGCGAGGTCGCCTTCGCCCTACGTTCTACTTGACCCCGATCTGCGGATCATCTGGGCCAATGACGTCTACCTCGAGGTGACAGGACGCAGGCGGGACGCGGTCATCGGGCGCCTCATGTCCGAAGCCTTCCCGACACCCGCAGACTCAGTTTCCGATCAGGTGCTGAGCGGGTCTTTCCGGCGTGTGCTGGAAACCGGGCAGGCCGATCATCTGCCATTGATTCTCTATCCCATCAGGTCGGCGGATGGCACTCTTGTCCAGCGATACTGGAGCGCAACGCATACCCCGATCCTGGACAAAGACGGTCGGGTGGAATTCATCTTGCAGAACACGGTGGATGTCACCGATCTGCATCGCGGCGAGCAGACGACCGGGCCCGAAGGCCTTGCCCGAGGTGCCGCGCTGATGCACCGGACGGAAGCTGTCGCGAACGAGAACCTTGCCCTCAGCACAATGACAGAGTTCTTTCAGTCCGCCTTCGATCAGGCCCCGAGCTTCATGGCGGTTCTGAATGGACCGAAGCATGTGTTCCGGATCGTAAATACGGCCTATACAGAGCTGATCGGGGGGCGGGATATCATCGGTCTGCCGGTGCGTGCGGCACTGCCGGAAGTCGAGGGCCAGGGTTTTTTCGAGCTGCTCGACCAAGTGTATCGAACAGGTGAGCCGGTCTCATTCAGGGCGATGCCAGTGCAGCTTCAGGCTTTGCTCGACGACCGGCCGGAACAGCGTTTCGTCGATTTCATCTTTCATCCCCTGAAAGACGTCACTGGTGCGCCAGTGGGGATCTTCGTCCAGGGGCACGATGTAACGGGTCAGAAGGTTGCCGAGGCTGAGCTTACGGCAAGGCGGGAAAAGTTCCGGATCATGGCGCAAACGATGCCGAACCACGTCTGGACCGCCGAGAAGGACGGTGGGCTGAACTGGCTGAATGATCGGCTCTATGAATTCACGGGTCTTGGCGAAGGTGAGCTTTACGGCTCGGACTGGGTCCGGGTGCTGCACCCCGACGACCTTGAAGCAGCAGCGGAAATATGGACCGCAGCAATTCGGGAAGGTGTTGCTTATGAAAACGAATTCCGTATCCGCAAGGCCGATGGCAGTTATCGCTGGCATATCGTGCGGGCATCGCCGTTGCACGCTGATGACGGCACGCTGATTGGCTGGGTCGGCACCAACACCGATATCGAAGAGCGCAAGAACATCGAAGCTGAAATCGCCAAGCTCAATGCGGCTCTGGAAGAGCGGGTGGCGCGGCGCAACCGCGAGCTGGAGGAATTGAACGCGGCTCTGCGCCAGAGCCAGAAGCTTGAGGCGATCGGCAGCCTTGCTGGCGGAATTGCGCATGATTTTAATAACCTGCTTCAGATCATGCTGGGCAACATACAGTCTGCAACGCGGGATTTACCGCCAGGGCATCCTGCGAAGGTGCGACTGGATCAAGCCATGAGAAGCGTCGAGCGCGGTGCCACGCTGGCCTCTCAACTGTTGTCATTTGCGCGCAAGCAGCCCCTTTCCCCGGTGGCCACCGACCTGAGCAGGCTGGTCAATGAAACCACCGATATCCTGCGCAGCGCCATTGGCGACGGTGTGGAACTCGAAACGCGTTTTGACGACGGGCTCTGGAATACCAGTGTTGATCGCAACAGCATGGAAAATGCCCTGCTGAACCTCGCGATCAACGCCCGCGACGCGATGGATGGGCAGGGACAGCTGACGATCCGTCTGGACAACGCAAGTCTGGATGAAGCATTCGTGCAAACCCAACCGGGCACGGAACCCGGACAGTATGTCTGTCTGACGGTAACGGATACCGGCTGTGGCATGGATCCAGAGACCGCCGAGCAAATATTCGAACCGTTCTTCACCACAAAGGCCGATGGTCGCGGCACGGGTCTTGGACTGTCAATGGTCTACGGGTTTGCCAAACAGTCGGGCGGCCACATCACGATCAACAGCAAGGTCGGGGTCGGCACCGCAATCAACATCTATCTGCCCCGCTCTCTTGAAGCAGAGCAGGTGCCACCGCGCACCGGGGAAGGTGAACGTTTGGGCGGGTCGGAAACGATCCTGCTGGTCGAAGACGACGACGAGGTGCGCGATGTCGCTTTCAACATGCTGAGCGATCTTGGGTATTCGGTCCTTCAGGCATCCGGCGTCGAACAGGCGCTGGACCTGCTGGCGGGCGACCAGCACATGGATCTTCTGCTCACCGATGTGGTGATGCCGGGGAAGGCGACTGGTCAGGATCTGGCGGCACGGATGCGCCTGATCCGGCCCGATGTGCCGGTGCTGTTCACCTCGGGCTTCGTGCAAGATTCCATCGTGCATGATGGCCGCCTGGATGAAGGCGTCCAGTTGATCGAAAAGCCCTATACGCAGTTGCAGTTGGCGCAGAAAATCCGCGAGGTTCTTGGTTGCCATGGCGCGTCGGTGGCCCCGGCTTCCCCGGAAGCGCCGGCAATTCCCGATGCACCCGATACCAAGGATCCGCCAGAGCCGCGGGAAAAGCGTATTCTGATCTGCGAAGATGATGCCCTGATCCGGATGGATATTGCAGAGGGCTTGCGCGATGCCGGATACGAGGTTCTGGAATCAGCAACCGCAAGCGAGGCTCTCGGTTTGCTGAAAACCGAGCCTCTGGATGTATTGATCACAGATGTCGGATTGCCTGATCAATCGGGTGAAGACCTGGCACGGAACGCGCGGGACATCTGTGCGGGCCTGCCGGTGATCTTTGCAACAGGCGGCGTGGACGTCCCTTCGGCTGCAATCTTGGGAAACTGCAAGATTGTAAGCAAACCGTTCGGGACCACCGCTCTGGAGAATGCCATTGATGCGCTGTTGAATTCCGGGTGAGCCGAATGTCAGGGGCCTTGTTCGCAACATCGATTAAAGCAGACTTCGAGCGATCCGAATGATTGCAATTCGTCAGCTTCAGTGCGGCATGTCTTCGCGGCTGCAGGAAGCATGCTGCGCGATCATCCCGGCGGCTGTCAGCAAGTCCTGCCTGAATTGCGCCGTTGCTCTGTCTCGCACCGCCGGATCCGGCACCCGCAACAGGTACGAGGGATGCAATGTGATAAGCACTGGTAATCCATCCGGAAGCGTCTCGACCGTGCCGCGTCGGGCCAGAATGCGCGTGCCGTCGCCAGTTAGGCTTTGCGCCGCGGTTGCGCCCATGGCGAGGATCAGTCTGGGCCGCACCTGCGCTATCTCGGCATCAAGCCACCAGCGGCAATGCTTGATCTCGGACGTCTCGGGGCGCTGATGGATGCGTCGCTTGCCGCGCGGGGTGAATTTGAAATGCTTGACCGCGTTGGTGACATAGGCGGCCTTGCGGTTCAGCCCGACCTCGGCGGCGATACTGTCGAACATCTGTCCGGCGGGGCCGACAAAGGGCCGCCCGGTCAGATCTTCCATATCGCCGGGCTGCTCGCCAACCACCATCAGATCGGCCTTGGCAGGGCCTTCGCCTGGGACGGCCTGTGTGGCGTGACAATGCAACGGGCAGCGCGTGCAGGCGCGGATCGCTTTCGGGAGGTCTTCGGCCGGGCCGTCCCAGGCGGATGCGTGGGACGCCAGTTGCGCCTGCACCTGCGCCATGCGCGCGGGGGGCAGGGTGGGGGCGGCTTCGGCCATGGCGCGGGCGCGGGCAGGGGCGTCGGCGATCATCTGGGGGATGAAGGCGGCCTCGGGCATGTTTTTCCAGTATTTCTTAGGCATTTCCGATTGCATCGCCTTCACCATCAGCCGCGCGGGGTTAAAGATGTTCTGGAAATAGGTGATCCACAACGCCTCGCCCGCGTCTTCGGGTAGGTCTGGCTTGGTGTGGCCCTCTTGAAATGACAGTTTGCCCTGCTCGAAAATAGCCGACACATCGGGGGTGAGGATGCGCCAATCCATGTCGGAAAAACGGCGCACAAAGAAATCGGAGGTTGGCTCCACCGTGTGATGGCTGGGCTCGAACCATGCGGCGAAACTGCGGCGGGGCGCATCGGGCGCGCCGATCTCGCGAAAACGCACGAAGGCCTTCATCTTGTGCTGGCAGCGGCGCACGTTCTTTTCCATCTGGCGCAGATGCGCGAGGTCGCCATCGCCCCGGTCGGTCATCAGATGCGGCGCATCCTTCAGACGCCACAAAAAGGCATAGAGCCGGGAAAAACGCTCTGGGTCGCTGTGCCAGACGACGGTTTCGGCCATAGTGACAAAGCTGCGCGGCACCGAGACCGGTCCGCCTGCAGGCGGCAGGCTGGCATCGCCGAACAGATCGGGCGCGGCGGCGTGATCGCCCCAAATGATCTGCTCGGGCGGCACGCGCGCGGCCAGAAATCCGCGCGCCGCCTCGCGCCAGGCCTTGGCGGTGCCGACAGGGGGCAGGCTGACCCGGTGCATCAGAACAGCGTCAATTGTTCGGGCGGCGGGGCGAACCGCGCGCGCAGATCGGCACTGTCGGTCAGGCCGCCCGGTGTCCAGCCCCCTGCGGTGATAAAAGCCCGCGCCTTTTTCATCAGGGCACCCATGCGCATGAGATCCTCATAGCGCAGCGCGCGGTGGCGGCGCGTCGTCAGGATCCGGTTCACCGTCTTGACCCCGAACCCCGGCACCCGCAGCAGCATTTCGCGACTGGCGCGGTTCACATCCAGCGGAAACACTGCACGATGCGCCAGCGCCCAAGCCAGCTTGGGGTCGATCTCCAGATCAAGGTTGCCATCGCGGGTGACCGAGGTGATCTCGTCCAGTTGGAAATCATAAAACCGCAGCAGCCAATCGGCCTGATAGAGCCGGTGTTCGCGCTGCAGGGGCGGGCGGATCAGCGGCAGTTTGGCAGAGCTGTCAGGAATGGGCGAGAAAGCGGAATAATACACCCGCTTGAGCTTGTAACTTGAATAAAGCCGCGTCGATTGCCCCAGAACCGTGGCATCGTTGGATCCGTCCGCGCCGATGATCATCTGCGTGGATTGCCCCGCCGGCGCAAAGCGGGGCGGGCGTTTGCCAGTATGTGTCTTTTCCCCGGAGGCGTCCTTGGCTATGCAGACGTTGGCCATGGCGCGGCGAATCTGCTCGGGCTTTTTCTCGGGGGCGTATTGTTTTACGGCGGCATCCGTTGGCAATTCGACGTTGATCGACAGGCGATCAGCCAGCCGACCGGCCTCTTCGATCAATTCAGGGGACGCGTCGGGGATCGTCTTGAGGTGAATATAGCCGCGAAAGTTCTCCTCATGGCGCAGCTTGCGGGCGATCTGCACCATGTCCGACATCGTCGCGTCGGGCGAGCGGATCACGCCTGACGACAGGAACAGTCCTTCGATGTAATTGCGCCGATAAAATTCGATGGTCAGCCGCACCACCTCATCGACGCTGAATCGCGCGCGGGGCACGTTAGACGAGACCCGGTTGATGCAATAGCTGCAATCGTAGATGCAGAAATTGGTCATCAGGATCTTCAGCAGACTGATACAACGCCCGTCCGGGGCATAGGCGTGACAGATGCCGCTACCCTCGTTAGAGCCAAGCCCCTTGCCATCGCGCGAATGGCGCTTAGTCGAGCCCGAAGACGCGCAAGACGCGTCGTATTTCGCCGCATCGCTGAGAATCGCCAGTTTCTGATCGAGTGTCTGCTTCGCCATTTGTTCTGCATATGTTCTTTCTTTCGACCTGTCACCATAGAAGTCGCCGATCTGTTCGACTGTGCGTGATGTTGCCTGCACCGGGCAACCACACACAGCCGCTCATTGACAACAAATTGCGTCTCAGTGGGTTTTACCTTACTCTGATGCGCTTAGATTAGCGAAATTGCGTGTCGCCGCACGGTACAACCCAAGGAATGCTCCGATTCGGAAGACCGTCAACACGGACATGGTGTCCTCTATCATGAGTGTTCTGAATGCTCTCGATGACGAAGTCGCAATGCTGGACGCCGCCGGCTGCATCGTTGCCGCGAATGCCGCCTGGGAGAAATTTCGCGTGGAAAATGGCGGAGAACCGGGCAGTTGTCCGATCGGCAGAAATATTTGGCGGTTTGCGCACCTGCCGAGGGTTCCTCGAGTACCGCCGCGCGGATCGTCGCGGACGGGCTCAGCGCGTCGCTCAAGACCGTCACCACGTTTCGCTGTGAATATCCCTGTGACAGCCCGAACGAGAAACGCTGGCTCGAACTTACCGCTAACCGCTACCAGCAGGACGACAGAACATATCTGATCGTTCAGCTCCGCAACCGACACCCGCGCTGCGCCATCTGAAAGCTCCGCGCGGATGTCGTTTGCTCCACCTGCGTCAATCGGCGTATCAACCCAAAGGGCTCCGGTTCCGGTGGATGGATTTTCAGCGGCAGGCCACGATCTCGAACGCCAGATTGGCGCCTTCGTCGATTTCTACAATCACAACCGCCCACATTCCGCCCTTGGCGGCAAACCACCCGCTGTGATCTACTGGCAGCGAAATGAAACAACCAACCCCGATCAGCAGGTGCAAAGAGTAGCTTAATTTACGCCAGAACCCGTCCAATAATGGGGAGTAGCTCACCTGTGCTTGGACCGTATTTCCAGCAGGGCGTGATCCTACACATCAACCCTGCCGGGACATTTATCTCGGGCGGACCTGTCGCCGACGCGGGACTGACAGGACGAAAGATCATCGTCGACACCTATGGTGGCATGGCGCGTCACGGGGGCGGGGTCTTCTCTGGCAAAGATGCTACTAAGGTTGATCGCTCCGCCGCTTATGCTGTGCGCCAGTTGGCGCGCGATGTCGTCACACGTGGTTGGACCGAAGCTTGCGAGGTTCGCGCTGCCTATGCCATCGGACAAGCACATCCCGTGGCAGTGGATTTTGAAACCTTTGGCACCGGGTGCGGCGCTTCGCCGTTGGTCCGCTATAGTGAATTGGGCATTAACATCGGTGATGCATTGCGTCCTGCCTCTATCATCGAGCGGCTGCAATTACGCACCCCGATATTTCGGCAAACCGCAGTCTTAGGGCATTTTGGTCATCGAGGGTTGCCTTGGGAGGCTGCGCTAAAGTTCAACCCCGCATCAGTTACTTTGACTGAAACAGCTATTTCTTAAGGTGACGAACATGCCATTAACCGACGCACCGCTTTATTCCATTTATGCTGGTAACAACGATTTCAAACCCTTCACTGAAGTCGAAGAAAAACAGATATTAGCAATCGTAGGAGAGCAGTTTCCATCGTTCACAATACTTCCTGCCCGCGGAATCTTCGAAGGAAAGGAACTTCCCACGTTGCTTATTCAAATAGCGAGCCATGATCGGAAGGCCGTCGTCTCGATTTGCCGAAAACTGGGTCATGCCCTTAATCGACGTTGGATCGGCATGAGCGAGGGCGGCCTCTATACATCTGTGCCGATGAAATAAAAGATGTGTCATCAGGAGGTTTCACTATGAATGAGCAAGCAAAGGCATTGATTGAATTTGTCATCTCGGAAGACAGGGTCCACCCGAAGCGCTGGCATCAATTTTACAAGATCATATCCAAGCAATATCCCGACGTGCCCAAACCGCTTATTCTTGGAGGGTCAATTGCGTCGGACTTGGCGAAACGGACAGTGCTTTTGAAACAAATACACACAATTCAAGTAGATCAGAAACTCCTGCTCCGCGCAGACAGATTTCTGCGCGGAGAGCCAATATCTGCCTGGTATCGGGCGCCTGACCCGCTGTCGAACAAGGGGAGCTATGGCGACGAAGATGTGCCACCCCTCATTCATCTTTCGCTTTTACCTTGATGAATGGCTGCTTTGGCATGCTGATGTCTGACCTGGTCACTTGCAGCCAATTCACTCATTCCGTTCTACATATTGCTCAATGGCCCAAATTTGTCTCCTTTGTTGACCGGTAAATGGGTGCCTTTTTGAGGAAAGGCCTGCCGGTGTTCGGGAAGGTGTCTATACATTCGTTCCCGATCTCGGCATCTGCACGATTCAGGTTATGTCCTTGAATCTTCTGGGAGCCCTTCCAGTCGTGAAGCTTCCCGGACGTTGACACGGGATCTCAAAGTTAGCCAATCTCAAAGATAAGATCAGAGGAGGATCATCTTGAATGACATAAAATGCCCAATCTGCGGCTTGGCAATGGAAGCCGACTGCAATCATCTGGTGGCGGACATAGATATTACTTTTGACGAGATCTACGGCGGTGTGTAGGAAGGTTATCTAACCGATCTGGAAGAACCTCCTCAAATTTCAGAACTTTGTGCCCTGCTAATTTACTCAGGTGGAAAAGCAGTTTACAGCGAAGTTCAGGGGCCACCGGGTTTTACATCCGAAAATTGTGTAGTGTTTGCGGAGGACCCGGATATTTTGGTGCGTCAGTGCTTGGCTCTGAAGAATTTGGACCTGGGCAGAAAGAGGCAGTTAAAAATCCCAACGTAGAGATAGTAACGCCGAATAGGGCCTCAAGACAGCTCTATCAATTGCCTCAGGCTATATCGGCCCAAAAACCATACCAACGATTGTCAAAAACTGTGCATTCAAACGAGCACCGGGGGCGGCACTAAAGAGCGACAGGTCCAAGCCTCTATTTATCGTTACGCCTGAGAACGTTGATAAAAAATTTCTAAAATTAAAATTCGTCGTCAAAGTTTGGAGTGCCCAGAAATCCACTGGTATTTGGTATGAGCAGGTGTTGATCACGAGGCTGGTCGTCGGTGAAATGCACTGCATATGCTTCCTGCTCGTATTTGGGCTTTTGTAGATAGCCTGCAACCCCATGATCCCCACCAGGCGGCGGATCCGATGTCTGCCTGCGTGGGCCCATTTTTCGGGAGGTAGTCTACATCTACCCGCAGCACGTCGGTGGGGGCAGTGCGTCATAGTGACAGTATAGTCGTCGCGATTCACCACTACTGATTGCAGACGAAACCGACACGGCGGTGACCATTAAAACCGCTCAAATGTCTAGGTGCTGCGCAAGCCGTTGATTTCATTGGAGGCGAGTACCGGAATCGAACCGGTGTACACGGATTTGCAATCCGCTGCGTCACCACTCCGCCAACTCGCCATCCGTGGTGTTGGGCGTTCTGTAGCGCCAATTGCGGGGGGTTGTCCAGCCCGGAACGGGAGCGGGGTGCAAAACTATCTGGCCTGACCTGTCGAATAGGTGTGACACCTTTGCCAGAAGGTGCGTTGCGGGATTGCTGTGTCCGGTCATCTGTGGCAATAGAAACCCGACGTCTCAGAATAGATAGGCTAGACATGACCGATTTTGCCATGCGCCGCACGATGATGGTGGACACTCAGGTTCGCCCATCGGATGTGACGAAATTTCCGATTATTGATGCCATGCTTTCGGTGCCGCGCGAGGATTACGTGCCGGATGCCAAGCGCGAAGCGGCTTATATGGGCGAGAATATTGCACTTGACGGCGGTCGTGTCGTGTTAGAGCCACGCACTTTGGCGAAGATGCTGGAAGCGGTTGATATACAGCCAGACGAGATGGTGTTGGATCTGGGTTGCGGGCTCGGGTATAGCGCCGCAGTGATCGCGCTTTTGGCTGATTTCGTCGTTGCGGTGGAAGAGGACGAAAGGATGGCGAGCGAGGCGCAGGCTACCTTGTCTGACCATAACGCTGACAATGTCGCCGTCATCTCCGGCCCGCTGGTGGACGGAAACGCCAAGAACGGCCCCTATGACGTGATTTTGATCCAGGGTGCGGTCGAGGTTGTTCCTGCTACGATCACCGACCAATTGAAAGATGGCGGGCGCATCTGCTGTATCTTTGCCGAAGGTATGCTGGGCACCGTCAAGATTGGCTATAAGATTGACGGGACCATGCTCTGGCGCCACAGTTTCACGGCAGGCGCGCCCGTGATCGACGGGTTTCAAAAACCGCAGGAATTTGTTCTGTAAGTTCACGTAGAACCGATCAACAGGCCACCATATACGTGGCAAACACAAGGTATTAACATGGCCACAGGTTTTGGAAAGAAATGGGCTGGCGTCGTTTTGGCGGCAGGTTTGTGCGTCGCTTCGGCGCCGATGGCAGTGGCCGAATCGTTGTCTGATGCCTTGGTTGCCGCCTATAAGCACAGTGGATTATTGGAGCAAAATCAGGCGCTTCTGCGTGCAGCGGACGAAGACGTTGCGATCGCTCAGGCCGCGTTGCGCCCAACCCTGACCTATATGATCAGCCACGGCTGGTCCGACCCCAACACCAGCATCTCGGGCAACTCGACCTGGGCGACGACTGCGCAGTTGACCGCCGAGTTTCTGATTTTCAATTTCGGGCGCGGCAAAGCTGCGGTCGAAGCGCAGAAAGAGATTGTGTTGGCAACTCGCGATGGTCTGACCAGTGTCGAGCAACAAATCCTGTTGCGGGCGGTGACGGCTTATCTCGATGTCCGTTCGGCGATTGAAAATACACAGCTTCAAGCCAATTCGGTCCGTGTTCTGACGCAAGAATTGCGCGCAGCAAATGATCGCTTCGAGGTTGGCGAAGTGACCCAGACAGATGTTGCGCTGGCACAGGCGCGTCTGGCCGCGGCTCGTGCAAGCGAAGCGTCGGCCCGTGGCGATCTGGATATCGCGCGCGAAGAATACCGCGCGGCGACCGGCAATCTGCCGGGTAACCTGTCCGCGCCGCCGCGCCTGCCTATGACGGCAAAAACGTTGGAAGCGGCCAAGGCAATCGCCCGCCAACGCCATCCAGACATTCTTAGCGCGCAACATAACGTGGTTGCAGCCGATCTTGCCTCAGAAATCTCGATGGCGGCGATGAAACCAGCGCTAGTTGGCAACGCACAAACCAAATGGCAGGATGCCGGCGGCCAGGATTTCGTCTCGAATTCGGTTGGTGTGGCGGTGAGTGGCACGATTTATTCCGGCGGCAAGCTGTCTGCGGAATACCGCAAGACAGTCGCCAAGGCCGAAGCGGCCCGCGCGGGTCTTCATCAGGCCCGTCTGGCGGTTGATCAGGGGGTCGCCAATGCGTGGGCCCGGTTGGCGGTATCTGCTGCGTCGCTTGAGGCAACGGATCGTCAAATCCGCGCAAGCCGGGTCGCATTGCGTGGTGCCCGCGAAGAAGCATCCTTGGGTTCGCGCACGACGCTGGACGTTCTGAATGCGGAACAGGAGCTTTTGGACGCTGAAGCCGCCCGTATCACGGCGCTGTCGAACCAATATCTGGCGGCCTATTCGCTCTTGTCTTCGATGGGCTTGTTGACGGCCGAACACCTGAAGCTGGGTGTCGTCACCTATGACCCCGAAGCGTATTTCAACACTGTGAAGTCAGCGCCCGTCCACCGCGTCAGCCCACAGGGCAAGCGTCTGGACAGCCTGTTGGAAGCTTTGGGCAAAAAGTGAAACAGTTCGTTCAGTTGTGCGAGCGCCCTTCATTCGGTAATGTTCTTTTAATGGTGGCCGGATAGACCGGTCCAAGGAACAATAATGCAGGTGTTTTCGTATGTCTGACCCGGTTTCCAACACCGAGATCGAGGATGTTCTGTCCTCGATTCGCCGACTCATTTCCGAAAGCAAGGCCTCGGACCGGCGCGATAAGTCGGTAAAAGCGGAAAAGCTTGTTCTAACGCCCGCGTTTCGGGTGCATGACGACGGCACCCCTGCGGCATCGACTGGAAAGACGGCCACATCAGCCGAGACAGATGCTGTTAGAAAGGCCCCGACCGACACGACATCGCCTGATGAGCCGAACGCAACAGCGAAATCAGCGTCCAGGCAGCCGTCCAAGGATAAACCGTCTGTTCCGGTCTTTTCGCATCGCGGCTCTCGTTCTGCGTCCTCCAAGGGTGGGGTGCCGGATGCGGCCAATCCACGTTCGGGGGAAAAGACGCAAGGCGCCCCTGCCGCAGGTTTTGAAGATAAGGTGAGCCGACAGCCCGACGCCTGGGAACCTGAAGAAGGCGAAGAAACGACGCAATCTGATGTGCTGATGTTCCACGCCGCGCGGCTTCATGCGGGCGAAGACGAAGGGATCGTCGGAGCCAACAATGCGACCGGCTGGCCTGCCAATGGTGACGCGCCCGAAGCGCCGTTTGTCGCCGTTGACGACCCCGACGACGACAAGGATCTGCGCGCAGCTGCCGCGCGTCAGACGCAACGGACCGCGCTCGCGCCCTCTACACCCTCGTCCGAAGTCGAGATTGTGGGCGACGATACCGACATCATCGACGAGGAGGTTGTTCAGGCCATGGTGGCCCGCCTTGTGCGCGAAGAACTGCAAGGCGAGGTGGGCGAGAAAATCACGCAATCCATCCGCCGTTTCGTCCGCCGGGAAATCGAGCGCGCCCTGACCTTGAAACAGCTGGAATAATCACGCGGCCGTCATCTATTCGGGTCGAGCACGACCGATCAAAGGCAGATGGCGCCGATCTTGTGCGCCAAGGCGAGGTGCTTGTATCGCTCAAGCCGGATTGGCAACCTGCGGCGCTTGTGGGGTCTAACCAAAACATGTGACGTTAACGCACGAAAAAACGCGCCCACTAGGGGGCGCGACTTTTACAACAGGATCGGCGACAACTGGTTACGCGGCTTCGGCCTGCGCGGCGTTGCGGCGTTCGCTTTCTTCGCGGCTCAGCGCCACCGAGGTGCGGACACCTTTCGAAACAAATTCCATCAACCCGTTCACAACCCGTTCATTAGGATCGATCCCCGCGCAGCTTAGCACCTCGCGCCCATCGCGCGACCGCGCCCAACGGGCAATCTGATCGGGACCATTTCCGTATTTCTTGTCGTCAGAAATCGCATCATCCAACGCGGCCAAAACCACAGCGGCAAACAGCTTGCGCGCGCGGTTACCCTGTTCATTGTTGAAAGCACTACTGTCTACAGAATCCAGCATTTTCGCCCCTTGTTATTCTTGCACTTGCACTTGTCGGAACAGAGGACAATATGGCGGTTTTCGCGCGATTCGGTATCCCCTCAGCCACATGCCTGCTATGCGACTGGCGCATACCAAGGCTCCGATCGTGCGAATTTCGTCGCCTTGCCAGAACCCGACCGCCAAGATATAGGTGCAGTCTAACAAAGTTCAACCTTTTGCGAAGGTTTATGCATGCCCAAGATTAATGGTAACGAAATTCGCCCCGGTAATGTGCTGGAGCATAATGGCGGTCTGTGGGCTGCCGTCAAAGTCGATCACGTCAAGCCCGGCAAGGGCGGAGCGTTTGCGCAGGTCGAACTGCGCAACCTTCGCAACGGATCAAAGCTGAACGAACGCTTTCGCTCGGCGGACAAGGTCGAACGCGTGCGGCTTGAGCAGAAAGACCAGCAATTTCTCTATGAAGACGACGGAATGCTGATCTTCATGGACACTGAAACTTACGAGCAAATCCAACTGCCTGCCGAACTTCTGGGTGAACGCCGTCCGTTTTTGCAAGATGGCATGACCATCGTTGTCGAGTTTTATGAAAGCGAGGCGTTGAATGCTACCTTGCCGCAGAAAGTCACCTGCACGGTGGAAGAAACCGAGCCCGTCGTGAAGGGCCAGACCGCCGCCAACAGCTTCAAGCCCGCCCTTTTGGACAATGGTGTGCGCCTTTCCGTCCCGCCCTTCGTTGGGCAGGGCGAAGCGATTGTGGTCAACACCGAAACCATGGAATATGCTGAACGCGCCTAGCGCAGTCGACACAAGATGAACAGGGCAGGGCGGTTGCTCTGCCCTTTTTCTTTGGAACAACGCGTGACCACAATTCTGTTCAACAAACCCTTTAATGTCCTGTCACAGTTCACCGACAGCGGCAGCCAGGGGTCGCCACGAAAAACCCTGTCGGATTTCATCGATCTGCCGGGCGTGTATGCTGCCGGACGGCTTGATCGCGACAGCGAGGGGTTGTTGATATTGACCGATGACGGTCGCTTGCAGGCGCGGATTGCTAACCCACGACACAAATTGGCCAAGACCTATTGGGCGCAGGTCGAAGGCATCCCGGACGACCGCGCGCTTCAGGCGTTGCGTGACGGAGTGGTGTTGAAAGATGGCCTGACGAGGCCCGCGAAGGTTCAGCGGATGGACGAACCCATCGGGCTCTGGCCCCGCAACCCACCGGTGCGATTTCGCAAATCCGTGCCGGATTGCTGGATCGCATTGACCATCCGCGAAGGGAAAAACCGGCAGGTGCGCCGGATGACTGCCGCCGTGGGGCATCCGACATTGCGCCTGATCCGCTTCGCCGTAGGCGATTGGACGTTAGAGGGGCTGGCACCTGGACAATGGAGTTATGCCTGATGCGCCGCCCGTCCTGACCAAGAAACGTTCGCGTCCCCCGCTTGCATATCCTCGCCCGCGCGATCAAAGCGCAAATGGGCGATGGCACGGTCGCCGGATTGGGTGAACAAGGTGCCAACGGGCTTGTTGTCTGATGTGATCGGCGTGCCGACGGGCACCGCACCGTCGACCTGAACGACGTCCAGCCCTTTTTTCAGGGTGGCCTTATGCTTCATGCGGGCTGTGACCTCTTGTCCGACATAGCAGCCTTTGCGGAAATCGACGCCGTTCAGCGCCTCGAACCCGGCTTCAAGAATATAGGTGTCAGGTGTCAGTTCCACGCCGGTTTCGGGGATGCAGTGAGCGACGCGGATAGCGTCCCAATCAATGCTGTCCTGCCCCGCGCGACCGTCATAAGCCCGCCATCCCAGCGCGTCATGGCGCGGGTCGGCAAAGGCGCCGTCGGGCGTGTCTCCGACGCCGCGGGTGGCGGTAATCTCGGTCGGTTCGATTTGCACGTCGGCGCGTAGTTTATACATCGTCAGGCGTTGGCTGAGCGATGCGGCCAACGGCGTGGCGACATCCAGCAGGATGGCATCGTCCTCGGGCACCAGAAAAAAATCCGCCAGGTATTTGCCCTGCGGCGTCAGGATTGCGGCATAGACAATCCCTTCTGCGAGCTTCCCAACGTCACTGGTCACAAGTCCCTGAAGGAATTCGGTGCGGTCGCTGCCTGTGATGCGCAATACGGTGCGCGGGGTGTCTGTGGTCATGCTGTGCCTCCTGTCGCCACCTCTATATAAGATCGCGCACAAGAAGCGAAAGGGTCAGCGGCGCCCACGCCCCCACAGCCCGCCCAACAAGCCGCGCACGGACCAGCGCGCGGCCTGGGCCGGAGCGTCATGGGGCTGATCGCGCAAGCGGCGCTTGCGTTTGGCGGGGGCAGGGGCGGGTGTGCCACCATCCTGAAATTGCAGCTTGTAAAGCTGGGCATAGATGCCGCCACGGGCCAGCAATTCCTCGTGCGTGCCCTGATCGACCACTTGGCCCTGATCCATAACAACGATCTTGTCAGCCTCGCGCACCGTGGCCAGCCGATGGGCGATGACAAGCGTGGTGCGGTCTTTTGACAATTCGTCCAAAGCCTTCTGCACCAGCTTTTCGGACTTCGCATCCAGTGCCGATGTCGCCTCGTCCAGCAGCAGAACTGGCGCGTCGCGCAGAACCGCGCGTGCAATCGCGATACGCTGGCGCTGCCCGCCCGACAGGTTCGACCCGCGCGGCCCGGCTGAGGTATCCAGCCCCTTTTCCATTCGAGGCAGAAAATCGGACACATGCGCCACATCCAGCGCGTGTTTCAGTTGCTTTTCATTAACATCCGTGCGGCCCATCAGGATGTTGTCGCGCAGGGTTTCGTCGAACAAAAGCGCTTCTTGGCTGACGACAGAGAACAACCCGCGTAGTTGATCCAGTGGCAGCGTGGTGACATCCGTTTCGCCGATCGTAACTTTACCTGTCTTCGCATCCGCCAATCGGGTCAACAGGTTGAATATCGTACTTTTGCCCGCACCCGATGCCCCGACCAAAGCGGTGGTTTGTCCAGCCTCGGCCGTAAAACTTGCGTCGCGCAGAACGGGTGTGTCGCCATAGGCGAAGGTAACATCTTTCAACGCAACGCCCGCTTTTCGCGTGGGCGACGGCAACGCGGCGGGTTTGGGGGGCGACAGGATCGTGGGGCGTTCATCAAACACCCCCCTGATCCGCGCAAGGCTGGCTAGGGCTGCCTGCCAAGCACCGGACACTTTGCCAAGATTGCGCAGCGGATCAAAGACCAGCGCCATTGCCGTGAAAAAGCTCATGAATTCGCCGATGGTCTTCGCACCCGAGTTGATCTGCATCCCGCCATAGACCAACACCCCGAAAAACCCGACCGCGGCGATGATATCGACCATCGCAACGATGCCGCCCTGATTGGCCTGGCTTTGCAGGTGGGTGCGGGCGAAGGCGTCAATCTCGCGGTCCACGCGACCTTGTTCGTGGCGTTCGGTTCCTGAAAGCTTGATCGAGTTGATCCCGTGAAAAATCTCGTCCAACCGGGTTGAGATCTGGGCCGCAGACGAGCGACTGTCGGTGGTTGTGCGACGCACCCGCTTTTGTAAGATGCTCATCGGTATGGTCAAGATAGGCGCGGCAGCCACTGCAACCACGACCCACAGCCAATCAATCGACAACGCCACCCCTAACAGAGCCAGAAGCGAGACAACATCGCGCGCAACGGCGGCCAGAACGACTTCCCATATGGTGGCGATGGCTTGGGCGTCTCCGCGCACCCGCTCGATCAACGTGCCGGGGGAATTGTCGCGAAAAAAATTACTGTCCAAGGTCAGCATATGTGCAACCATGTCCGATTGCAGCTTAGCCGCCACCCTCTGGCCGACATAGACCATCAGAACACGATGCCCAAAAGCTGCAATGGCGCGGGTGACGAAGATCGCCGCCACGATTAACGCAACGATGACAATGGACGACGTGCTACCCGACGAAAACGCCACATCGAACATCGGCTTGATCATGTAGCTGAGGCCCCCCAGCGCCAGCCCTTCCAGCAGCATCAAGAAGACCGCCGCGATCAACGGCCATCGATAGGCGCGCATATAATTGCGCCACATCCAGCGGATCATGTCTGGGTGCGGTTTCTCGCTCATCCTCTGCTCCGCTTGGCTAGGAACGAGGCGGTCACGGCCTCGGGGTCGTAATGATTTGCCAGCCAGTCGCGCACCGAAATTGAATCGGTTTCGCAATAAGCGGCATAGCTGTCCAGAAGATGATCCAGAATGCCCGCCTTTGACCAGCGTTGATGGGCGTATTTCAACGACAGTTGCGCCCGCGCCGCGTCGATGCTGGCGCCTTTCTGATCCAAAAGGTACAAAGCCGCCGCAATCCCCGTCCGATCCGCGCCGGATTTACAGTGGATCAGCATGGGCTTTTCAACCTTCTCCATCAGGTCGAGCAAGTCCAGATAATCCTGAGGGTTGCCCAACACGCGGGCGAAAAGTTCATGATCATACAGCGCCATACCGTAATCCGAACAGGCCTCTTTTTCGAACAGGTAATATGAAAACCGGTCCGGCCCGCGCAGGTTGATCACGCTCTTGATACCGATCCCGGCCAGCGCGGAGAAATGCACGGGATCGGGTTGGTTCGACCGCCATGCATCCTCGGACAGCTTGTATCGGTTGGGCAGGACGCGACGCAGGAATGCATGGTCCACGATATTGTTATGCCGACGCGCAGCCCGGCGCCCCTGGGGCGTGGAAATATCGGTGCCGAACGAGCTTTTCCAACTGCGTTCCCATTGTTTGATCCGGGCATAGAGTTTGGAAAACATCCTGTCTCCGCATGACGGGCCCGATCTCTATGCGGGCGATTGCATGGCGGTGTAGCCTGTCAGGCAGGCCCAGACAAGCGCGCCACATCGACGGATACGATCAGCCAGACTGCGAGTGGCTGGCCAGTGCCTTGGCAAGCGCAACAGGCAAGGCGGACGCGAAGGCATCCAACTCCTCACGCGGCCCCGCCGATACGCGAATACACCGGTTTTGCGGCTCTGCGAACGGCATACGCACAAAAATATCCTGATCGATCAGCGCGTCGACGACAGCACGGGCGAACCCACCATCCCGCCCGCAATCGACGGCCACAAAATTGGTCGCGGATGGCAGCGTGCTCAGCCCATTGTGCCGTGCGATCTGGTCAATACGCTCCCGGGCCGCCCGAACATTCGCAACCGTTTGCGTCAAATAATCCTGATCCGCCAATGCGGCCAACGCGCCGGCTTGGCTGATCCGGCACATGCCGAAATGATTGCGGATCTTGTGAAACGCGGTGATCAACGCGCTGGCCCCGATCGCATAGCCAACTCGCGCGCCAGCCATACCGTAAGCCTTGGAAAATGTACGCATACGAATGACGCGGGGGTCGTCGGTATCAAACGGCGGCGCGGTCCCTTCGGGCGCGAAGTCGATATAAGCTTCGTCCAGAACCAACAAACAACCATCTGGCACGGCCCCGATCATACGCTGGACCGTATCGGCATCATGCCATGTGCCCATCGGGTTGTCCGGGTTTGCGATATAGACCAGCTTCGCACCTACCTCGGTTGCCTTGTCAATCAACGCCACCGGGTCCTCGTGATCGCCTTGGTATGGCACGGCCTCAATCCGCCCGCCAAACCCCGTCACATGATAATTGAATGTCGGATATGCCCCCTGCGAGGTTACAACCACATCCCCAGGCCCCACCAACAGGCGCACAAGATAGCCCAACAACCCGTCGATTCCCTCGCCAACCATGATGTTATCAGCAGAGATCCGATGATGGTCCGCTAGGGCCGCGCGCAGGTCGAAACTCTCGGGGTCGCCATACATCCACACGCCACACGCTGCTGCCACCATCGCCTGGATCGCACGGGGCGATGGGCCAAACCCGTTCTCATTGGCGCCCAGACGCGCGACAAACGCGCGACCACGCGCACGCTCCTGCGTCTCTGGCCCAACAAAGGGAACCGTCGATGGCAGGCTGTCGGCAAGCGGAGTCAGGCGGGCATGTTGGTTGATCATGACGTTCTTAGAGCAGGGCATGTATCAATCGGCAAGCGCCTAAATCAGCTCGCGCGACCTTTACCCAAATCTTCCTCTGGCCCGAAATATCCTGGGGTGAATGCGCGCAGCGCAGAGGGGCAAAGCCCCTCAGGCTCACGAAGTGAGCCATCGATTCCTGCGTTTACCCTCAGATTTCGCGAAGTCGCGCCAGCGCCGCATTCAACGTCGCCTCTTCTTCTTCGCGTGCAGCCAAATTGGCCTGCGCTTCTTCCACCACCTCCGGCGGTGCGTTCACGGCGAATTTGGGATTCTTCAACCGACCACGAAGCCCACCGATCTCTTTCCCGAGCTTGCCGAGTGTCTTCTCAAGCCGCGCGATTTCCTCGTCCACGTCGATGATATCGGCCAAGGGCAGAGCAAAGATGCCACCGGCGACGGGGATCGTGATGCAGCCCTTGGGCAACTCAGACATCTCGGTCATGCTGTCGATGCGTGCCATGCGTTTGATCATCACTTCGTTATTCGCCCAAGCCGTGCGACCGGCGTCATCCAGTTCTTGCTGGATCAACGGCACCTTCAGACCGGCGGGCACATGCATCTGCGCGCGCGCGGATCGGATGTTTTCGATCAGCGAAATCACCCAGTTCATTTCCCGTGCAGCCGCTTCGTCCACCAATTCGTCGCCATATGTCGGCCAGTCGGCATGGATCAGCATTGTGTCGCGAGTTGCGATCTGGCCCCACAGTTCTTCGGTGATGAAGGGCATAACTGGGTGCAGCATGATCAGGCATTGGTCGATTACCCACGCCATTGTGGCGCGGGTCTCAGCCAACACAGCCTCGTCATCCGCGTTCAGCAGAGGTTTCGAGAACTCGACATACCAGTCGCAAACCTTGCCCCAGACGAACGCATAAAGGCGGTTGGCGGCGTCGTTGAAACGGAAGGCCGCCAGCGCCTCGTCGACCTCAACCCGAATCTTGGCGGTTTCCGAGATGATCCAGCGATTAACGGTCTGGGTCGGGCTGGTCGGGTCGAAATTGGCGACGGGTTTGCAGTCGTTCATTTCGGCAAAGCGCGCGGCGTTCCACAGCTTGGTGCCGAAATTGCGATACCCCGCGATCCGGTCGCGCGACAGTTTCAGAACGCCACCGATGGATGCCATCGAGGTGTTGGTAAACCGAAGTGCATCCGCGCCGTATTCGTCAATGATCTCAAGCGGGTCGATCACGTTGCCGGTGGTCTTGGACATCTTCTTGCCCTTCTCGTCGCGGACAAGACCGTGCAGATAGACCGTGTGGAAGGGGTTTTTGCCCGTCACCGCCTGGCTCATCATCATCATCCGGGCGACCCAGAAGAACAGAATGTCCTGACCGGTGATCAGCACGTCACCGGGGAAGAAGCGGTTGAGTTCATCGGTGTCCTGAGGCCAGCCCAGCGTGCCGAAGGGCCAGAGGCCGGAGGAGAACCATGTATCCAGCACGTCGGGGTCGCGCCACACGGGATAGACCAGCTTGGTCGGGTCCTGCGTGGTCTCATAGGTGGCAAGGCTTTCGGCCAGCGCATGAATTGCGGCGCTTCGATCCGCCACTTCAACCACGCGGGCGTGGTTCAGCGGCATGGGCAGAGTGACGAGCACCTCATCAAATTTCGACGTGACCGCTTGGAAATCATGGGCGCAGTGGCGGTGTTCATGGCCGGGCAGCATGTCCTGTTGCAGGAGTAGGCGACCCATTTCAACGATATCAAGCGCGTTGTTGCCTTCGTCGTCCTTGAAGCCTTCACCCGAAAGATCCAGCCCATACCAGACAGGCACCTGATGCCCCCACCAGAGCTGACGTGAGATGCACCACGGCTCAATATTTTCCAGCCAATGGAAAAACACTTTCTCGCCGCTTTCCGGCATGATCTTTACGTCGCCGCCCCGCACCGCGTCCAGTGCAGGGCCGGCGATTTTCTCGGCGTCCACGAACCATTGGTCGGTCAGCATCGGCTCGATGACAACTTTCGAGCGGTCGCCGAAGGGCTGCATAATCGGTTTTGATTCGACATACGGCACGGTGCCCGTGACCTCTTCACCGTCAACTTCGACGGTTTGGGTGATCATCACAGCCAGCCCCTCGGCAGTGATCTGGTCAACCACCAGCTTGCGCGCCTCGAACCGGTCCAGCCCACGGAACTCATCCGGGACAAGGTTCATCGCGGCGATCTTCGCCTCGTCAAAGCCTTCTTCGCCATTGGCAATACGCTGGGCGGTTTCGGCTTCCTGCGCATAGGGCAGGCCATCCGCGCGCATATAGCCCCGCGTATCCATTAGCGAATACATCGGGATGCCACCGCGCTTGGCGACCTGATAGTCGTTGAAGTCATGCGCGCCGGTGATTTTCACGGCACCCGAGCCAAAATTCATGTCCGGATATTCATCGGTGATGATCGGGATCAGACGGCGATGCTCTTTCGGACCCACCGGGATTTCGCAGAGCTTGCCCACGATGGGCGCATAGCGCGCGTCATCGGGGTGAACCGCGACAGCACCATCGCCCAGCATGGTTTCGGGCCGGGTCGTGGCGATCGAGATATAGTCGCGCTCTTCCTTAAGCACGACATTCCCGTCTTCGTCCTTTTCGACGTAAGTATAGGTCGCACCATCGGCCAGCGGGTATTTGAAGTGCCACATATGGCCGGGGGTCTCGATATTCTCGACCTCAAGGTCCGAAATCGCGGTCTCAAAATGCGGGTCCCAATTGACCAGACGTTTGCCGCGATAGATCAGACCCTTGTCATACATATCGACAAAGACTTTCAGAACGGCGTCATGGAAGTCGGCCGAGTTTTCGTGCCCCGTGCGCGGATCACCGGGCGCGCCAGCCATGGTGAAGGCGTTGCGCGACCAGTCGCAGGTAGAGCCCAGTCGTTTCAACTGGTTGATGATGGTCGAGCCGGAATTGCCCTTCCATTCCCAGACCTTCTCAAGAAATGCCTCGCGGCCAAGCTCGCGACGACCGGGTTGTTGCGTTTCGGCAAGCATCTTTTCGACCTGCAACTGGGTGGCGATGCCCGCGTGGTCCTGGCCGGGTTGCCACAGCGTGTCAAAGCCTCGCATCCGGTGCCAGCGGATCAGAATATCCTGCAACGTGTTGTTGAACGCGTGGCCCACATGCAGCGCGCCCGTGACGTTGGGCGGGGGGATCATTATGGCGAAGCTGTCTGCCCCCGGCTTGGCATTGGCGCCGGCTTTGAAAGCGCCTGCGTCTTCCCAGCTTTGATAGATGCGTGCCTCGGCGGATGCCGCGTCGAATGTCTTGTCCATGGCCATGGTTCTGTCCCAAGTCGTGCGAGTTCAAGACCGTTTACCCAACACGAACGCAAAGGGAAAGCCCGTGCAGAAATGACAACGCCCGGACCTTGGCCCGGGCGTCGCAGGATACCGGTTGGAAAGGCCTAGAAATCCATCTGGAACCCGATAGCTGCCATCAGGGATGGCTTGTCGGAATAGGGCGTCTGTTGGATGCCCAGCCCCACGTCATAGCTGCGCCCGGCTGACAGGGTGTGGACATACCGCGCCTCGGCAAACAGCCGTTCGTCGTGTTCAAGCGAGGGGCCAGCGATTGCAAAATCGGTCATGCCTGGAATGGCGCTGGAACCTGACACCGGGTCAGTCGACCGCGACAGATCCCATTCGACCCCGGCGCTGAGTTTGACAACACCGGCGTCCGATACCGGCAGGCGCACATTGGTGCCCAGCGTGGCGACAGTTGCGGTGATGTCATGGTCGTCATAGGTGACGGGAAAGGCGACCGAGTTATCCTCGGTATACCCGTCGCGCTGCACCACGGTTCGCGCGACCCGCACGAAGGGCGCAACTACGATATCGCCCCGTCGCATCCCGTATCCCAGCTCGACCGAGGCGGCGCGTGCGCCCAAGTCCGTCGTCCCCATCCCGCGTTCTGTGTTGGGCAGAACGGTGGAGCGGGAGATGTCCACCTCGGCGGAAGATTGCGCCGCTGCGACTTTCCAGCTTAGCCCGTCGCCATAGCGTTTGCCCTTTTGCACATAAGCGCCATAGCTTAGGAAATTGCCATTTATGCCATAGCCGTCGAGCGTGTCGGTATCGGTGCCAAGGCCCAGATGACCGCCGACGGACATATCATGGCCCAGCCCAACCGCTGCCATAACCGCAGCGACCGAGCCATTATTGGCGTCCGGATTGTTGGCAGCGCCGGCAACGACGCGCATCGAAAAGGGCGGCCGCGTTGGCGCCTTCCCGCGTGTCTGCGTCTGACTGCGCGACAGCTCGATTGAGTTGTCCAGTGCAAAGTGGACAAGTTGGCCCAGTTGCGCCGCGCCCGCCGCTTGTTGGGCTGCGTTATCTGCCACTTGCGTCAGGGTATTGATGTGATCCAACATGGTACCGCCGGGCTGAACCGCATCGCGCCAGATGAAGCCGCGAATATTTCCGTCGTCGTTGGACGCATTGCCCACGACCACCATTCCATCCGCAGTGATGCCATTGGCAATCGATGTGCCGCTGTTGTCGCTGGTCAGATCTCCCAGATCGGTCGCGGTGCCTGTGCTGTCCCACCGTAACGCGCGATAGCCCGGTGTGGTGCTGTAAAGTGCGCCTCCGGCGACATAGGCTCCGTCCGCACTGGCCGCATTGGCCAACGAAAAGGTCACATTCGCATCGTCCGTTGAATTCAGTTGCACCATGCCGGTACCCGCGCTCCATCGAAAGGCGCGCTGACCGGTGGTGGCGGGGGCGTCGGATTGGCCGACCACAACCAGTCCATCGCCGCTGACACCATTGGCGCGGCTGTTGCCCGCAACGCTGCCGAGCGTACCAAGGTCGCTGACCGCGCCACCGACCACAGCACGGTAAGCGTGGGTCGCCGTGCCGGTCGCGCCGCGCCCGACGACGATTGTGCCATCATCATTGATATCGCTGCCGTTCATGTCGCCACCGGGGATCAAACTGGACAGCGTTGTGACGATATTCGTTGTGCGGTTCCAGACGAAGGCCCTGTTATAGGCTGCGGGCGCGCCCGGACCGGTCGGCGCAGGTGATACCCCGTCGCCGAAAAGTGTTCCAACGATGGCTGTGCCATCACCACTGACATCATTGGCTTGGCTGGCGCTGGCTGGCGCGGTCGGAATTGTGACCTGGCCTGTCGATTGGGTCCAGTAGGTTGCGGTCCTTAGCCCGGAAATCGTGTTGAAACCGGCAATAACCGCCCCGTCCGCTGACGCCCCTTGCGCAGAGCTTGGATTGCCTGTGTCCAGCGGTGCAAGATTGGTAAGGGTCCCACCGGCATATGAAAACGCGATGCGCCCAAAGGAAGAATCGGTCGCTGCCCCCACAACCACGGACCCATCACCGGATACGCCAAGTGCGTCGGATTGGGTGAATGGCGCACCGTCATCGAATGTTGGAATGTCCTCTGTCGTGGGCGATGCGGTTTGCGCAAAGCCTGCGTTCAGCGCGCAACCCAGCGCTGCGGCGCTGACCATGGGCAGCGTTTTTCTGGTCAGAATACGTGCAACGCCGCCAAGCGGCTGATTGTTGGAAACAGGTTTCATAAATACCCTCGCAAAAGCAAATCACGCAACGTGTAGCGAGCAATCTATGCCTTGCTCAGCCGTAAAAACGTCGCATCTTATATTTTATACATAACTTATGGCAAAAACGCTTAAACTTTAACCGTATGGTTACCAGATAGCTTTCATAAAACCAGTGGGCGTAATCAAAAAACAACGTTCGCGATGTGGTTTGACATTCCGGTGGTTAGATCACGTGATGACAACCGGCAGGATTTGGCCCGCGAAATGCTCGATCCGTCCCAGTTGGCGCGTTGCGTTGATTATTTGGGACAGATCTTCTTGCGCGTCCAGCAAGTTGCTAGGGAATTCCCAGCCGGTCGGCGTCTGGCCTCAGTTTTTGCGCCACGCGATCCGACGCGGCTGCTGTCGGCTATCGCCCGCAAGCCGCCTGCGACTCCCGACCGACACCCCGGCACCAAATGCGCGTTTGCGGTAAGGGCGGCGAGGCCGTCATAGGGCGTGATGTAAATACCCCGTGCCAGGATCATGTTGCGGTCGCCATCTCTACCGGACGTGGTGCCGAAATCAGGCGCATCGGGCCCCAGCATCCGGTCGCAAAGTGCCTTGGCACAGATGGGGTTGGGATGTCCGCCGCCGAAATACGCGCTGGGAATGGTGTTGATTGCGCTGGGGGGGGCGCCCAGACGACGCTCGAGAATCTCTGTTGTATAGGGGCTGGTGACTGCGTGAATTGCGTCAAAGCGCAGGTTACCCCCCCGGCGTTCCTCTGCTGAAACGCGTCGAAATCGAACAAGTCTTCCATCAGACCGGCATAGTCGGTGAGAGGTCAACCACCTCGATCAACATTTCACCCATTTTCGTTTCGTCCAGCGTGGCCAGCGCAGGCGCGAGGCGCCGGGTTTTTTTGCCCCTAAATCACGGCTGAAAGGATGGTTTTGAGGGTCATTTTAGACTCGTCGGTTGGGAATGTCTGAAGATGGTGGCGTTCTAGCTCAGCCGGTTGATCCGCGTCGAAAGATGGATCAGACTTTCCGAGCTTCGCACCCCGTCAATTTCTCCAATCGCATCAAGTGTCTGGTCCAGTTCAGCTGTTGATGTGGCCGCAAGCTGCAACACCATGTCGAAACGGCCCGACGCGGTATGCGCGGTTTCGACCGGTGTCAGCGTTTTCAAACGCGCAAGCACCGCCGGGGTCGACCGCGGCTCGATCGAGATCAGGACCGTGGCACGAATGCGGTCCCCGCGGGCGGCATCGCCCAAACGCAGGGCATATCCAGCGATGATGCCTTTCTCTTCCAATCGCTCGATCCGGGCCTGAACGGTCGACCGGGCAAGCCCCAACCGGCGAGCCAGTGTCGCCACCGGCATCCGCGCGTTTCCTTTAAGCTGCGCCAGAAGTTCGCGGTCTTTATCGTCCATTCTGTCGGTTCCCTCGCTGTTTCGGCGGAATTTACACGACATATTGCCCGAATTGCCACTAGAAATCGACGGCCTCAGTTCGGAACCTGAACAGATGACCGCGAACAGACACTTTTTTGCAAAGCGAGAGCATATGAGCAGGCAACCCTCAATCTGGCAGACAGCCTTGGCGCATCTGAAAATCGAAACACCGACGCAGCCGGTGCTTTATTTTTCGCCTGCCACCCTTCAGGCGACGGCGCGACAGTTCATTGACGGGTTCGATGGTCTTGTCACCTATGCGGTGAAAGCCAATGATTCGCGCACCGTGCTTGAGAATCTGGTGGCGGCGGGGATCACCGCGTTCGACGTGGCCAGCCCGGCGGAAATGCACGCGTTGCGGGCCGTATCGCCGGACGTCGCAATGCACTATAACAACCCCGTCCGGTCGCGTGACGAGATCGCCCAAGCCGTCGCGCTTGGCGTTCAGTCTTATTCCATCGACGCGCCGCATGAATTTGACAAGTTGCGCGCGCAGGTCGCCCCTGAAGGTGTCGAGGTGGCCGTGCGGCTGCGCTTGCCCGTGGCAGGGGCTGCTTATGACTTCGGTGCGAAGTTCGGCGCGGATGCCGATCAGGCGGTTGTGCTTCTGCGTATGGTGAAAGAGGCGGGCTTTACCCCGTCGATGACGTTCCACCCCGGCACGCAATGCGCCGCGCCGTCGGCGTGGTCGACCTACATCACCACCTGCGCCGAGGTTGCGAAAGCGGCCAACGTAAGATTGGCGCGGCTGAATGTGGGCGGCGGGTTTGCCGCAAACCGCGGCGTTGCACCGGACCTGACGGCAATTTTTGACGCAATTCACGATTCTGCCGAAGCGGCGTTTGGCGAAAACGCTCCGGCGTTGGTGTGTGAGCCGGGCCGCGCAATGGTGGCCGAATCCTTCACACTGGCAACGCGGGTAAAATCTATACGCGAAGACGGCGCCGTTTTTCTGAACGACGGAATCTACGGCGCGCTGTCGGAGGCGCCCTCGATTGGCGTGCCCGATCGCATGACGACCGTGACATCGGATGGTGCGTCGCACGACGGGGGAATGTCGCGCCGCATGGTGTTCGGGCCAACATGCGATTCGATTGATCAACTGCCCGACCCGCTGCTTCTGCCGTCCGATTTGGCCGAGGATGATTATGTCCTGTTCGCAGGCATGGGCGCCTATAGCCTAGCGACCGTGACGCGGTTCAACGGCTATGGCCTGATCGAGACCGTGACCGTGCAGCACGCCGATCTGTGATCTGGTCGTTTACGCTACGTCCTGCAGTTTCACACGTGGTGTGACGCCAAGTGCGCGGGCCACGTCGCGGGTCAGGGACGGTTTGTTCAGCGTATAGAAATGCAAGTCCTGAACACCCCCGTCGATCAGATCTGAGCACAGTTCGCTGCACAGCGCGGTGGCCAGCAGTTCCTCGCGCCCGTCGCGGGTTGCCTTGGTAAACGCGTCGTCCAGCCAGTTTGGAATATCCGCGCCACAGCGTTCGGCAAACTTGCGCACGCCCTTCCAGTTTTCGATCGGCAGAATGCCGGGGATGATCGGTACGTCGATCCCGGCTTTCTCGCATTTGTCACGGAAGCGGAAGAACGTGTCATCCTCAAAAAAGAACTGCGTGATGGCCGAGTCGGCACCCGCATCAACCTTGCGTTTCAGGAACGCCACGTTGGCATCCAGATCGGCGCTTTCGGGGTGCGGGTCGGGGTAGGCCCCCACGCGAATGTGGAAATCACCGGTGTCGGCCAATGCCTCGATCAACTCGATGGATGAGGCGAAACCGTCGGGGTGTGGCGCGAAACGGTCAGTGCCCTTGGGGGGATCGCCGCGCAGGGCGACAATCTCGGTCACGCCTGCCTTTGCGTAATCTTTGGCGATCGCGAGGGTTTCGCCCCGTGACGCGTCAACGCAGGTCAGATGTGCGGCGACGTTCAGGCCATAATGCTTGTGGATGGTCTGCACTGCATCATGCGTCAACTCGCGCGTCGTGCCGCCAGCGCCATATGTGACCGAGACAAAGCTGGGCTCCAGCGGTGCCAACTCTCGCACCGTTTCCCAAAGGCGGAAGGACGCATCAAGCGATTGGGGCGGGAAAAATTCAAACGAGATATTGGGCGTGGTCATGGTGGCCTCGGCAGTCAGATGTATGGGTTGGCCCCTTGTGCCGAAAATCGGTTTGTGAGACAAATTCATAATTCTCACAATAAACATGAGCTTTGTGCATGTATCTGGAATTTCGCCACCTGCGCACCATTCGGGCGATCCATCAGGCGGGCAGCCTTGCCCGCGCCGCCGACATTTTGCATATCACCCAATCGGCGCTAAGCCATCAGATAAAGGGGCTTGAAGATCAGGTCGGGATGGAGCTTTTCCACCGCCGCACCAAGCCCATGCGTCTTAGTCCGGCGGGGATGAAGCTTCTGAGACTGGCCGAGCAGATCTTGCCCGAAGTGTCGAGATTAGAAGAGGAATTTCGGGCGTTGAAGTCGGGTCGGTCGGGCCGATTGCACATCGCCATCGAATGTCACGCCTGTTTCGACTGGCTGTTTCCGGTGCTGGATCAACTGCGCCAAGCTTGGCCCGAGGTCGATCTGGACATTCGCCAGCGCCTGTCGTTCGATGCGCTTGAGGCACTGCGGCGTGAAGAAGTGGACTTCGTTATTTCCTCTGATCCGATCGCGATGCCGGGCATCACGTTCGCCCCGCTTTTTGATTATGAACCACGGTTTGTCGCGGCTGCCAATCATCCTTTGGCCCAGCATGACTATGTTGAAGCCGAGGATTTCGAAGATGAAATGCTGCTGACATATCCCGTCGAGCGGTCGAAAACGGATGTGTTCAGCGCGCTTCTGACGCCGAACCGCGTCGAACCGCGTGCTGTCCGGCAGGTCGAAATGACCGAGGTCATCTTGATGCTGGTGGCCGCCGGGCGCGGCGTTGCGGTGATGCCGGACTGGGTCTTGCGCAGTGTAAAAGACAACCCCGACTACATCACCCGACCGCTGACCGAGAAGGGGTTGGCCAAACGGATGTATGCGGCCACCCGGGACGAGGATGCGATGGTGCCTTACGTGGCGCATATGATCCGATTGTGCCGGTCGGAACCGGTCAAGCTGCAACGCGCATGACGGTCCTAAACGGGCTTGGCAAACAAGGCGCTGGCACGTATACGCGCCCTCTAAGAAGTTAGGAGCGCCCCGATGGAAGGCAGTGCAAATCTGAACGTGATGATCAAGGCCGCCCGGATGGCCGGGCGTAGCCTTGTGAAAGACTTTCGTGAAGTCGAAAACTTGCAGGTGTCCATGAAGGGCGCGGGTGACTTCGTGTCGAAGGCAGATATAGCTGCGGAAAAGATCATTCGCGATATCCTGATGGAAGCGCGCCCCAACTATGGCTGGCTGGCCGAAGAAAGTGACGCGACCGAAGGCAAAGACCCCACCCGCCGATGGATCGTCGATCCGCTGGATGGCACCACGAACTTCCTGCACGGACTGCCGCACTGGGCGATTTCCATTGCGCTTGAACACAAAGGCAATATCGTCGCTGGCGTGGTTTACGACGCGGCCAAGGACGAGATTTTCATGGCCGAAAAAGGCGAAGGCGCTTGGCTGAACCAAAGTCGTCTGCGTGTTTCAAGCCGTAGCCGCCTGATTGAAAGCCTGTTTGCGACGGGTCTGCCCTTTGCCGGGCGGGCCGATCTGCCTGACACGTTGCAGGACCTTGCGCGTGTTTTGCCCAGCTGCGCCGGTGTGCGCCGGTTCGGTGCGGCGGCGCTGGACTTGGCTTATGTTGCGGCCGGGCGATACGACGGGTTCTGGGAGCGTCGTCTGAACCCGTGGGACATGGCGGCCGGGCTGATCATTGTGCGCGAAGCCGGTGGGTTGATTGCACCGATGAACCCCGATGGCGCCATCATGGCGGATGGCGAGGTCATCGCCACGAACGAGATGATATTCGATAAGTTCTCGGCACTTGTCCGCGGCGCCTAATTTGCGGATATGCGGGAAAATACCGCCGGGTGGTCATATTGCTGCCCGAATGTGAACTGAAAAAGCGGTATGACACAGATTACAGACATCAAGTCCCGCGTGCGCGGACTTATCGTGAGCGAGGACGGCGCAGTCACCATTGACTGGGTTGTGTTGACGGCCTCATTGGTCATGCTTGGAATGGCAGCGGCGTTCCTCGTTACCGGGAACGTGCCCGGTCTGGCTGACAAGATCAGCACTTACATATCAACGATGTCTGTAAACGGCTGACAACCCACCCACACGGCAGGTCTCGCGTTATTTCCGGCGACGCACGACGGGGATGCTGCTGTTTGTCACCTTGTATTTTGCCGCTGGTTTATCTGGATGCCCATCGGTGCGCGCCCACAGCTTTGGCCCGCCCAAGCGATTCCAGACGGGCAGCACGAACAAGAAACCGGCGATGAAACCACCAGCATGAGCCCAATAGGCGACGCCCCCGCCGACCTGCGCGATGTTCAGTGCGCCGTTCAGAAGTTGCAACCCGAACCATAGCAACAGCATCAGCCAAGCGGGGAAGGGGATCACCCGCACGAAAACGACGATGATGAACAGCACATCAACGCGGGCCCTCGGAAACAGCAGAAGATAGCCGCCCATCACACCTGCAATGGCGCCGGACGCGCCGACCATGGGCACGACGCTACCGGGGTCGGCAATGACTTGCAGGAATGCTGCGCCAAGACCTGAGACCAGATAGAATATCGTGAACTTCACATGGCCCAGCACATCTTCCAGGTTGTCACCGAAGATATATAAAAACAGCATGTTACCGGCCAAGTGCAAAAAGCCACCATGCATGAACATCGAGGTCAGGATCGTCTCGATCCCCGCGCCATTGGTCAGCCGTAGCGGCACAAGACCGTATTGCATGAAAATGCGGGTCGATGCGGCCTCGTTGCCGTAAAACGGCAGCATCATCAGAAAGACGATCAGGTTCGCCGCGATCAGCCCATATGTGACATAGGGGGTGCGTAGGGACGGGTTATGGTCGCGTATCGGGAACATGCGGTGACTTGACCCGATGGCACCCACCGGGTCAAGCGCAGCTCCTATTCCGCCGCCAGTTCAGGCGGTTGCGACAGCATCAAAAGTTCGGCATTTCCGCCAGAGGCTGTTGTGTCCACGCACAGATGGCGTTCATGGGTCACGACCTCGTGCGTGATCGCGCCGGGGATCAGGGGCAGGATTGCACCGGGCCGGGTGGCCAAGGCCTGCGCCATTGCGCGCGCCTGATCTTCGTCGCCCCAAAAGACCACGCCGCCGATCCCTTCGATCTTCGACACCACGTCTGCCGACACGTCCGCCGCCATTACGGCACGACCGCCCAAGGCTTCGACTTCGGTCTTCTGACGTTCGGCTGCGGCTTTGCCGGGGCCGGCGCACAGGATTGGTGCGCGAGGGTGGGTGGACAGTTGGTTCAGCTCTCCGGTCGGACCGGGCAGGCGCGTTGATTCAAGCGATGCGTCAGTCGTCGCATCGGCAATCGCGCGGTCAAGCTGGGCCTTGTCCGGTTCCGGCCCTTCGTCTGCCGCACCAGACATCGGCGCGGCGCCAGCGTCGCAGAACCGATCCATATAGGACGGCCCGCCCGCCTTGGGGCCGGTGCCCGACAAGCCCTCGCCGCCGAACGGTTGCGAGCCGACGATGGCGCCGATCTGGTTGCGGTTCACATAGGCGTTGCCCGCATGGATGCGGTCAACAACATGCTGAACGCGGTCGTCAATGCGGGTGTGCAGCCCGAAGGTCAGGCCATAGCCGGTGGCGTTTACAGCCTTGATTACAGCGTCCAGTTCCTCGGCCTTGTATCGGGCGATATGCAGAACGGGGCCGAAGATCTCGCGCTTCATCTCGTGAATACCGTTAACCCGGATCAGGGTGGGCGGGATGAAGTGACCGTTGTCGGGGGCTGGGATGTCGTGCACCACCCGACCATCGGCGCGCGCCGCGTCAATATAGCTGCGGATGTCCTGATAGGCCTCGTCGTCGATGACGGGACCAAGATCGGTGGTCAGATGCCACGGGTCGCCAGGGCGCAGTTCATCCATCGCGCCAATCAGCATCTCGGTCATGCTGTCGGCGACGTCTTCCTGCACGTAAAGGCAGCGCAGGGCCGAACACCGCTGACCTGCGGATTGGAAGCTGGAGGCGATAATATCGCGCACCGCCTGTTCCGGCAGGGCCGTGCTGTCAACGATCATCGCGTTCAGACCCCCCGTTTCTGCGATCAGCGGGGCCGCGGGGGACAGATGTTTCGCCATTGCGCGACGGATGATCTGCGCGGTCTCGGTTGAGCCGGTGAACGCCACGCCGCCGATCCGTGGGTCAGAGGTTAACGCCGCACCAACTGTCGCGCCGTCACCGGGCAGAAGCTGCAAGACCTCGCGCGGCACACCAGCGTCGTGCATCAGCTTGATCGCGTGATGGGCGATCAGCCCGGTCTGCTCGGCAGGTTTTGCCAATACGCCGTTGCCAGCGGCCAATGCGCCCGCGATCTGGCCGGTGAAGATCGCCAGCGGGAAGTTCCACGGCGAAATGCAGGTAAACAGCCCACGCGAATCGCGTGTCAGATGCGGAATACGTGCCGCATAATAACGCAGGAAATCAACGGCTTCGCGCAGCTCGCCCATGCTGTCCAGAAGGGTCTTGCCAGCCTCGCGGGCGGTCAGCGCAAAGAAGGTGCCAAGGTTTGCTTCGTAAAGATCGGCGACTTGGTTCAGCACCTTCGCGCGGGTCGCGGGGCTTGCGTCCCATGGCTTGCCTGCGTCCAGCGCAGCGGACACATCGTCCGCACTCGCCCATGTGATTTTACCAACCTGATCGCCAGTTGCGGGGTTGGTAACGGTCACGACCTTGCCGTCTTTGGGTGTGACAGCCAACAGCGGCCCACCTTCGAATGCGGTGTCGGCATGCGGGTCACGGGCTGCGTCGATGCGCGCAAGATGCGGGTCGTATGTCAGATCCAGCCCCATCGAGTTTTTGCGCGCCCCGAACAGCTCGGGCCCGGTGGGGACATGCGGGGCAGGGTGATCAAGCGCCTCGAACGGGCAGGCGGCGACCTCTTCGGGGGTGACGCTTTCATCAACGATCTGGTTCACGAAAGAGCTGTTTGCGCCGTTTTCCAGCAGCCGCCGGACAAGATAGGCCAGAAGGTCGCGATGCGCGCCAACCGGGGCATAGATGCGGCAGCGCGTGCCGTGCTCTTCCATGATGATCTTGTGCAGGCTTTCGCCCATGCCATGCAGGCGCTGGAACTCATATCCCCGCGCGTCCACGCCCGAGGTCTTGGCGATATCCAGAATGGCCGCCGCGGTGTGTGCGTTGTGGGTGGCAAACTGCGGATAGATGCGATCGGTCATCGACAAAAGCTTTCGCGCGTTGGCGATATAGCTGACATCGGTCGCGACCTTGCGTGTGAACACGGGGAAGCCTGCCAGACCTTCGACCTGCGCGCGCTTAACCTCGGTGTCCCAATAGGCGCCTTTCACAAGCCGCACCATGATCTTGCGGTCCAGCCGTTCAGCGAGCGCATGTAGCCAATCGATCGCAGCCCCCGCGCGCTGGCCGTAGGCCTGAACAACCACGCCGAACCCGTCCCATCCGGCCAGTGCCTTGTCGCTTAGCACCGCCTCGATCACATCCAATGAGATTTGTAGGCGGTCGGCTTCTTCGGCGTCGATGTTGAAGCCCATTCCGGCGGATTTCGCCAGATGGGCAAGCGACGTCACGCGCGGCACAAGAGTGTCCATCACACGGTCGCGCTGGGCGCGTTCGTAGCGTGGGAAAAGCGCCGACAGTTTGACCGAGATACCGGGATTGGACGCGATGTCCTTGGAATTGCAGGCGCTGGCAATTTCGGAAATCGCTTTGGCATAGGCCATCTGATAACGTCGCGCGTCGCCATCCGTCAGGGCTGCTTCGCCCAGCATGTCATAGGAATAGGTGAAGCCTTTGGCCTCCATCTTCGATCCGCGTTTCATGGCGGCGTTAATAGTTTCGCCCAGCACAAACTGGCTGCCCATTTCCCGCATTGCGCGCCCGACGGCGGTGCGAATGACCGGCTCGCCCAACCGTTTGACCGCGCCGCGCAACGTGCCCGCGATGCCCGGTTCGCGATCGTCCAGCACCTTGCCCGTAACCAAAAGCGCCCAGGTCGAGGCGTTCACCAGCGACGATGACGACCGGCCAAGATGTTTGCCCCAGTCGCTGGGGGCGATCTTGTCTTCGATCAGTGCGTCGATGGTTTCGGCGTCCGGTACGCGCAGCAGCGCTTCGGCCAAGCACATCAGTGCGATGCCTTCATCCGTTGACAGGCCATATTCGGCCAGAAAGACCTCCATCATCCCCGGATCAGAGGATCCGCGGATGGCGCGCACAAGGTCGGCGCCGCTGGCCGCAATGCGGGCGCGGTCATCGCTGGAAAGATCCGCCTCTTGGACGAGCGCCTCGATATGCGGTTCTTCGTCGGTATAGGCGAGGGTGTCGATTTTCTGGCGAAGGGCATCGGTCATCAGGGGTTCCTCGTGGAATTCGCGTTTCCCCTATGATATGCGAAATTGACAAGTCGTTTTTCCTGATTATTTCAGGAGTGCAGTCGAAGTGACTGATTATGGGTGGGGTATGCAGGAAGAAAAGCAAGTTGATCTGGACCGGTTTGACCGCAAGATTCTGGACGTGTTGTCGGGGGACGGACGGATATCCATCACTGATCTTGCGCAGCGGATCGGGTTGTCGAAGTCGCCCACCCAAGCGCGCGTGCGCCGATTGGAAGCAGAAGGTGTTATCACCGGATACCGCGCAGATGTCGATCCGATCCGGCTGGGGCGCGATCATGTCGCCTTCGTCGAGGTCAAGCTGTCTGACACCCGCGAAGCTGCGCTGGCCGCGTTCAACAAGCAGGTCGCCCGCATTCCCGAGGTGGAAGAATGTCACCTGCTGGCGGCTCATTTCGATTATCTCTTGAAGGTGCGCACCCACGACATGAACGACTTTCGCCGCGTGCTGGGCGAGGCGATCTCGACCTTGCCGCACTTGGCGCAAAGCTCGACTCATGTGGTAATGCAGGCGATCAAGGATGATAGCCCCGCAATTTTGACCTGACGCCCGTGCGTAATCGCATCTGAGCAATTGCCACCGGTTTTCAGAGACTGTAGGGAAAGAGCGGGGCCATCCCCCACCCGTGCGGGCGTGATGGAATGGTAGACATACCAGACTTAAAATCTGTTGGGCCCTGTGCCCGTGTGGGTTCGAGTCCCACCGCCCGCACCAAACGAACGCTTAAATCCTTGCAGGTTCCATGTTTGTTCCAACCAGCGTCAGCGTTGGATCTGGCCTGCGTGAATTATGCGTCAATACGGCCGCCGGGGGCTTGATTTGAAGCCTGATCTGGCAAAACCTTGGGGCAGGTCAAGCGGAAAGCTAAGCAACGGGGATAAGAAGTTGCAGGGGTGGACCGGATTTTTTTTCAGGCCTTTTTGATGACCAGATTATTGTTTTAAGACTTTGACCGATTGGATGGGGATATGAGCAATTATGGCTCACTGGATGGTTGGGAAATGGTTGGCCTGCTGGGGGCGGTGATTTACTGCACGAACTATTCGATGATGGCGTTTGATGTCATCACCAGCAAAAAAGCCTGCTATTACGCGCTGCAATTCATGGCGGCAAGCTGTGTCACGCTAAGCCTGACGGTGCATTTTAACGTCGCGGCGCTGGCCATCCAACTGTTCTTTCTGGTCGTGTCGATCATCGGTTTTGCAAACCATGCCAGAGGGCGAAGCGCACCGTCTGGAAAAGATCGACGGACGGTCTGATCGGAACGGACCTTCTGCCTGAACGTGTCCTCCCACGCGTTCAGAGAAAAGCCGGGCTAGGGGTGGCCCGGCTTTTCGCTTGTGCTGTTTTCTTCAACTCAGGCGTTGAACAGGAAATGCAGTACGTCGCCGTCTTTCACTTCGTAGGTTTTGCCCTCGGCGCGCATTTTACCCGCTTCTTTGGCGCCACCTTCACCACCGAGTGCGATGTAGTCGTCATAGGCAATGGTTTCGGCCCGGATGAATCCGCGTTCAAAATCGCCATGGATGACACCGGCGGCTTGTGGCGCGCGGGTGCCTTCGCGGATGGTCCAGGCGCGGGCTTCCTTCGGGCCGACGGTGAAGTAGGTCTCAAGATGCAGAAGCTCGTAACCGGCGCGGATCAAGCGATCCAGCCCCGCTTCTTTAAGGCCAAGTTCTTCCAGGAACATCTCCATGTCGTCGGTGTCTAGCTGGCTGATTTCTTCTTCGATCTTGGCTGAGATCACGACCGAGGCCGCGCCCTGTTCGGCGGCCATCTTTTCGACCGCTTGCGAATAGGCGTTGCCCTTGGCTGCGTCGCTTTCGTCGACATTGCAGACGTAAAGGATTTTCTTGCTGGTCAGCAGTTGCAGCATATTCCACGCCTTGCGGTCTTCTTCGTCGACATCAACTGTTCGGGCAGGCTGGCCATCTTCAAGCGCCGCTTGCGCCGCGCGCATCAGGCGTTCCTGCTGCACCGCTTCCTTGTCGCCCCCGCGCACCTTGCGCACAATGTTTTGCAGGCGTTTTTCGATGCTTTCCAGATCGGCCAGCATCAGTTCGGTTTCAATCACCTCGGCGTCTTCGACGGGGTTCACACGGCCTTCGACATGGGTCACGTCACCATCGTCAAAGCAGCGCAGGACGTGGGCGATGGCATCAACCTCGCGGATGTTGGCCAGAAACTGGTTGCCTAGCCCTTCGCCCTTGGAGGCCCCTTTCACAAGCCCGGCGATGTCGACGAACGTCATGCGGGTCGGAATGATCGCTTTTGATCCGGCAATCGCGGCGAGCTTGTCCAGCCGCGCATCGGGCACGTTGACCTCGCCCACATTGGGTTCGATGGTGCAGAACGGAAAGTTCGCCGCCTGTGCGGCAGCCGTCTTGGTCAATGCGTTGAAAAGGGTCGATTTACCGACATTCGGCAGACCCACGATGCCCATCTTGAAACCCATGTCAGACCCTTTCATGCAGTGTTCGGGGCCTTCTAGGGCTTTGACAGGTTGGGCGCAAGCGTGGTGAAGTTGGAAGACGCGCAACACAGGGGCTTTGCCATGCAACCTATTCCTTACGTATTTTTTAAAGATAACTGTCGCGATGCTGTCACCCGGTATGGTGAAATTTTCGGTGCGACCCCCGATATCATGTCGTTCAAGGATATGCCGGAAGAGGATCGCAACCAGATGCCTGGCGTGCCGGATGATGCCGTGATGCATGCCGGTGTCGCCATCGGGGACGGGATGCTGTTTGCCAGCGATGAACCAAGCGGCGAGATGCCGGAAATGACGGGATGCAATGTTTGCCTTTCCTTGCCGGACGAGGCCGAGACCAAACGCGTCTTCAATGCCTTGGCCGATGGGGGTGACGTTCGGATGCCGCTTAGTCCGATGTTCTGGACGCCGCTTTTTGGCACGCTGACCGACAAGTTCGGGGTGCGTTGGATGATCATGGCGGACAGCGATTACGAGTGACCCATTGATTTTCCCGCCCGTATTCGGCACATCGGTTCTGAACTTGATAAAGGACGGATGATGACCCGGATTGATGCGAAGTTTGCTGCCTTGGCCGAAAAGGGTCAGAAAGCGTTTGTCAGCTACATCATGGGTGGCGACCCCGACATGGCGACCTCGCTTGAGGTGATGAAGGGGCTGCCTGCTGCGGGTGTTGATATCATCGAGCTGGGGGTGCCGTTTACCGACCCGATGGCGGACGGGCCGACCATTCAATTGGCCGGTCAGCGCGCGCTTGAAAGCGGCATGACCCTGCAAAAGACGCTCGATATGGCGGCGGAGTTTCGTAAGGACGACGATACGACCCCGATTGTTCTGATGGGATATTACAACCCGATCTATAATCGCGGTGTGGAAAAGTTCTTGGTGGATGCGAAGGCGGCGGGCGTTGACGGGCTGATTGTCGTTGATCTGCCCCCCGAAGAAGATGACGAGCTTTGCATCCCGGCGCAAAAGGCGGGTTTGAATTTCATTCGGCTGGCCACGCCGACCACCGACGACAAGCGGTTGCCGAAGGTGCTGCAGAATACCTCGGGTTTTGTGTATTACGTGTCTGTCACCGGCGTCACCGGAGCGACCGAGGCACAGGCGGCCAATGTCGGGCCAGAGGTTGCGCGGATCAAGGCCGCGACCAACATTCCCGTGATCGTCGGATTTGGTGTCAACACCCCCGAGAAGGCCGAGGCGATTGCGAGTGTCGCAGACGGCACTGTGGTCGGCAGTGCAATCGTTTCGAAAATCGCGGCGGGCGAGCGCGTTGCCGATGTGCTGGCATTCGTCAAAACCCTGTCTGACGGGGCACATCGCGGCTGAGGCTAGATTACTGCGCTTTCACCAAACGGGCGACTTTGGCTGATGCGGTCATAGCCGAAAGCACCAAGATCCATCGTTTGAAAAGCGCCGGTCGTGACCAACTCGGCCAGCCCACGCCCCATGGCCGGGGCTTGTTGCAGCCCATGGCCTGAAAATCCGTTGATGAAATAGAAGTTTCCGACCCGATCATGCGGGCCGAGAAGCGCATTCTGATCCAGCGTGTTGAACGCGTAATGCCCCGCCCATTCGGTGACGATCTTCAACTGCTCAAACTGAGGGATACGGGTCGCGACGACGGGCCAGACATGGCTTTCCCACAAGCTGTGATCCATGTGGAAGTTATCCGGGTCAACCGCCACGTCCGGGGCAGGGGCTGCGCCGATCATGTAGGTTTCCGGCCCGTCTTGCCGCATATGTACGCCTGATGGGTCGATGGTCAACGGCAACGGGCGATCCAGTGGATGCGCTGCCTTCACGACCCATGTGAAACGCTTGCGCGGCTCGACCGGGATTGAAAGACCAGCCAGTTGCGCGACGTGGCCCGCGCGCGGCCCGGCGGCGTTGACCAGATGGCCGCAAGGTAGCGTGTGACCTGACGAGAGTGTGACAGATGTGACCTGCGTGGACTTAGCCTCGATCGCCGTGACTTCGGCATTCACATATTCAACGCCCGCCGCGACTGCCTTGCGTCGAAACCAGTCAAACAGCGCCCCGCCATCCCAATAACCTTCGTCGCGCGTGCCGTGGCTGCCCAGCAGAATGTCGTCGAGGGCATAGAACGGGAAAGCTTGCGCCAGCGCGTCGGGTGACAGCAGGCGCGTGCCGGCCCCAAGGCTGTGTTGCAGGGCCTGTTTGCCGCGCAGGGCGACGGCTTTGTCTTCGGTGTCAGCCAGATACAGATAGCCGAACGCCTGAATATCCAGGTTCGGGACGCGCGGATCGCCACCCATGTTGTCGCGCAGGTTCCGGATGAAATCAGCCGTGAACTGCGAGATGCGAATATTCAGCGCCTCGCTGAATTGCTGCCGGATGCAGGAATTCGTGTGGGCGGTGGAACACTGTGCGAAGCTCGCATCGCGTTCGACCACCAGAATGCGCCCCTGAAAGTCAGACGATTGGCTAAGCCACCACGCGACCGACGAGCCCATCATCGCCCCACCTACGATGATCACATCATAGCTGCTGTGCGCCGGGCTGAGCGACATGACCGCCATCAGATCTGCCCCCACGGCATTGGGGTGGTAAGTATTCCGTTATCGCGTTGCATTCAGTGCCCACTCCAATACAGCGTCGTGATCTGGGTCCAGCTGCTCTGCTTCGCCCACGAAATTCATGAAGGCCAGCCGCGCCCCTTCCGAGACGCCGATGATCGCAGGGATGTCACGGGCCAATGCCTCGCCCACCGCTTCGCGAAAACCACGACCTTGGGCTTCCTGCTTGCCGAACTTGTTGACGATCAGAAGATCGGCCCCAGCCTTCAGCCGTTCCTCGGTCTGGCCGACGGCGGTTTCCAATGCGTCGGGGTCCAGTTTACACCCTTGGGCATCGGCGCCAAGATACTGGCTGATACGAATTTTGGGGCCATCGGGCAGCAGCAGAACATCCATGTCGCAATGGTGTTCCTCGGCCCGTTCGGTGTCCAGTTGCACGGTGCCGCACAGCGTCCGGCCGCGCTTGGCCAGCGCATCGGCAACCCCTGCCAATAACAGGTTTGTTTTGCCCCGGCCGGGCGCAATGACATAAGCTAGTTTCATGGCATCCCCTTGGCGCTACATATCAGTTGACCAACCGATACGCGCTTGTCAATCGCTGCAACGGTGCCCGCAGGCCCAAACGCATCCTTGCGCGGTCGCCGCCGGTGTGGCCTGATGCACAGAAGGAAGGAGGCCCGTCCATGAAACCGCAAAATCCAGCCTATCCAGAGCCACAAGATGCCGCCCAAAGGCGCGCCGTCGAACCCGTGATCTGCTACCCGATCGAAGGGCTGCCCGCGCCCGATCTGGACCTTTACAGCGCTGCGCGCCAGTCCGCCACCAAGACGGGCGAAGTTCTGGTTCCGCCGCGCGAGGCGAAGGTGTTTCAGGTGCCTGCTGGTCACTTTTTTCGCATCACGTCTGTAAAAGGGCCACAGGTGGGTGATCTGAACCTGTGGAACGCGCATGATCTGGGTGAAAGGTTCTATTCAGGCAAGACAAGGGGCCTTCACGGCACACATTTGTCGGTTTCAGATCGGATTTGGTCAAGTCATCCGGCAATGCGCCCGATCGCGACGATCATCGACGATACGCTGGATTGGTATGGTTTCGATGAGTTTGGCGCGTCGGTCCACGACGTGATCGGCACGCGGTGTGACCCATACACCCACAACCTTCTATCGGGCGGTCAGTATCATCATTGCTGCCATTCCAACCTGACCCGCGCGCTGGCCGATTACCTTGACTGCCCCACCAGCGAGGCTGAAGGCCATGTCCACGACGTTCTGAACGTTTTTATGTGCACAGGTTTCACCCGCGACACGGGCCAGTATTTCATGAAAGCCAGCCCGGTGCGGCCCGGAGATTTCCTTGAGTTTTTCGCCGAGATTGACCTGCTGGGCGCGCTTAGCACCTGTCCCGGCGGGGATTGTTCGTCTGAACACAGCTCTGACAGCGCGACTTGCTATCCGTTGCTGGTCGAGGTTTTCGCCCCCGCCGATGGGGCGTTGCAGGGTTGGTCACAGCCGCCCGTCAGCGGCTATGACCGGTCGCATGGGGTTTGACCAGGAACGGGTCAGGCGAAGGCGGCATCCAGCGCGATTTCGATCATATCGCCAAAGCTCTTCTCGCGCTGGTCCGAAGGCAGATCCTCGCCTGTTTGCAGGTGGTCGGACACCGTCATGATCCCCAACGCACGCACGCCATAACGGGCGGCAAGGATGTAAAGCTCGGCGGCCTCCATCTCGACCCCAAGGATGCCGTGACGGGTCAGTTCTTCGCTCAGTTCAGGGCGTTCTGCGTAGAATGTGTCCGAGCTATAGATGCCGCCCACATGAACGCCCACATCACGCTTGCGCGTCGCGGCGACTGCGGCTTCCAACAGGCCGTAATCGGCGCAGGGCGAATAATTCAGCTCGCGAAAGATCGTGCTGGACGGTGTGCCGACCGTGGTGCAGGTCATCGCGATGATGACATCGCGCAGCTTCACCTGCGGTTGCATCGCGCCGATGGAACCCACGCGGATCAACGTCTTGGCGCCATAATCGCGGATCAATTCGTTAGCATAGATCGACAGGCTGGGCATCCCCATGCCCGACCCTTGGATCGTGACGCGGTTGCCCTTGTAGGTGCCGGTGAAGCCCAACATCCCCCGCACTTCATTAACCAACTCCGCCCCTTCTAGAAACGTGTTCGCCGCCCATTTCGCGCGATAAGGGTCGCCCGGCATCAGAACGGTTTCGGCAATCTGGCCGGGTTCGGCGCCGATGTGGATGGTCATGGTGAGCTCCTATAGGTAAGGTCGCAAAAACGAAGGTGATCCCCCGTGATGCGTTTGCTGACAATTGCCCTTCTTATCGCCCCGCTTGCCGCCTGTGCGCAAGAGCCGGGTGAGCTTGAGTTGGTAAAGAAGGTCTTTGCCAAAGTGCAGCCGATCTCGATCCGTGCCAATCGCGAGTATTGCGGGTATATCGGCTATGACCGGTCTGGCAAGCTGGTCGCGTCAAAGGCTTGGCGCGGCGGCAAGGGCACGTGCCGGGCACGCGACCCTGAAAACCTGGTGAAAGTCGTCGCGTCGTATCACACCCACGGTGCATTTTCGTCGCGTTACGCCAACGAGGTGCCATCGGGCGACGATATGATGACAGACGAAATCGAGGGCGTGAACGGCTGGGTTGCCACCCCCGGCGGTCGGCTTTGGTATATCGATACGCGCAGCATGGTGACGCGCCAGATCTGCGGTATCGGCTGTCTGCCGATGGACGCCAATTTCCAGCAAGGCGATATGGGGCAGGTTGCGCCCCGATATCATTACGACCAACTGATTGACAAACTAATGTCTTTCGACGGCTGAACCTACTCCGCCGCGACGGTCTTTGGGGCGACCAGCGTCACGATATCTTCCATGATGGTGTTCAGCTCGAAATCCTTGGGCGTATAGACTTTGGCAACACCCATCGCGCGCAGGCGCTCTGCGTCCTCATCCGGAATGATGCCGCCTGCGACGACAGGAATATGGCCCAAGCCCGCTTCACGCATTCGTTCGATCAGTTCTTCCAGTAGCGGGATGTGACTGCCCGACAGGATCGACAGGCCGACCACATGCGCCTCGGTTTCGATGGCCGAGGCGACGAGTTCTTCGGGCGTCAGGCGGATACCTTCATATGTAATCTCCATCCCGCAATCGCGGGCGCGGGCGGCGATTTGTTCGGCACCGTTGGAATGACCATCCAGGCCCGGTTTACCAACCAGGAAGGTCAGGCGGCGGCCAAGTGCATCTGACACCGCATCGACGCGGGCACGGATTTCGTCCAGCCCTTCGGTGCGGTTTGATGGGTTTTTCGACACACCCGTTGGGGCGCGATATTGCCCGAAGGTCTGGCGCATCACCTCGCCCCATTCGCCGGTGGTCACACCCGCTTTCGCCGCCGCGATCGACGGCGGCATGATGTTGTCACCGGATTTGGCCGCAGCGTGCAGAGCGTCCAGCGCGGACTTGACCGCCGCCGCGTCCCGGTTAGTGCGCCATTGCTCCAGCCGCGCGATCTGATCCGCCTCGGCTTCCTTGTCCGCCACCATGATCGCACCGTCCCCTGCGGTCAGAGGGCTTTCTGCGGCCTCGGTCCAGCGGTTTACGCCGACGACGGTGGTCTCGCCTGCTTCGATCTTGGCAATGCGGCGGGCGTTGGATTCCACCAGCCGCGATTTCATGTATTCGATGGCCGCAACCGCCCCACCCATCCCGTCAATTTGGGCCAGCTCGGCGCGCGCGCCATCTTTCAGCTCGCCCACTTTGCGTTCGACGGCGGGGTTGTTGTCAAACAGGTCATCATATTCCAGAAGGTCGGTTTCATACGCCAGAATCTGCTGCATCCGAAGTGACCATTGCTGATCCCACGGGCGGGGCAAACCAAGTGCTTCGTTCCACGCAGGCAGTTGCACAGCGCGGGCGCGCGCGTTCTTGGACAGAGTGACCGCCAACATCTCGATCAAAATGCGATATACGTTGTTTTCTGGCTGCTGCTCGGTCAGACCAAGGCTGTTCACCTGGACACCATAGCGGAACCGGCGGAATTTAGGGTCCTCGACGCCATAGCGGTCGCGGGTGATTTCATCCCACAGCTCCACAAAGGCGCGCATTTTGCACAGCTCGGTGACGAACCGGATGCCCGCGTTAACGAAGAAGGAAATGCGTCCGACCATAGCAGGGAAGGCCTCGGCCGGGACTTTGTTTTTCAGATCGTCCAGCACGGCAATGGCGGTGGCCAGCGCGAAGGCCAATTCTTCCTCGGGTGTCGCGCCAGCTTCTTGCAGGTGATAGGAACACACGTTCATCGGGTTCCACTTCGGCAAATGCTCGCGGGTATAGGCCGCGACGTCCGTGATCATGCGAAGCGATGGTTCGGGCGGGCAGACATAGGTGCCGCGCGACAGGTATTCCTTGATGATATCGTTCTGCACCGTGCCTTGCAGCTTCGAGATGTCGGCGCCTTGTTCCTCAGCGGCGGCTATGTACAGCGACAACAACCACGGCGCAGTGGCGTTGATTGTCATCGAGGTGTTCATTTGTTCCAACGGGATATCAGCGAACAGCGCCCGCATGTCGCCCAGATGACCAAGCGGCACGCCGACCTTGCCTACTTCGCCGCGCGACAACTTATGATCGCTGTCATACCCCGTCTGCGTGGGCAGATCGAAGGCCACCGACAGCCCGGTTTGCCCTTTGGACAGGTTCGTGCGGTACAGCGCGTTCGACGCTTTGGCGGTCGAATGACCGGCATAGGTGCGAAAAAGCCAAGGGCGGATATCGTGTTGGCTGGACATGGCAGGGATTCCCCCTTGTTGTTGCGCTGCAGCATTTTTCGCAGACGCAACAATGTTTCGCAAGGGGTAAATTGGCAGGAATATTGTTGCGCAGCGCGACGTCAGCCGCGGCGGGCTGGGTAAAACGGTCGTGCCGCACCCCGCATCCCGCAAAAACGCGACAACCAATTGTTTTCAAAGCCCACCGCACAGTCTTTACCTTGCCGTCATTTCCTGAAAACGTGTCTCAATGACGCGCACCGTAGAACTGCCCCTTTGGCTGCTTATCCTGATCCTGGCTTTTGCCACGGTGACATTCGCGTCGCATTTCCTGTTCCCCTCGGTTCGCTGGTTCTTCCGTCGGCGGTTAGAGCGCGCGGTGGCGCGTCTGAACGAAAAACTGGAACGCCCGATTGAACCGTTCAAGTTGGCGCGGCGGTACGACATGGTGCAGCGGTTGTCCTATGACCCCGAGGTCGCGCAGGCAATCGCCGAACACGCCCATGAAGAGGGCATTCCCGAACAGGTCGCCTTTGAGAAAGCTCAACGCTATGCGCGTGAGATCGTGCCGCGGTTTTCGGCCACGGCCTATTTCGGGTTCGGGATCTGGGTGGCAAAGCTGCTGAGCCGGGCGTTTTATCGCGTTCGCCTTGGCGCCTTTGACGAAGCCCGCCTGCGCGAGATCGAGCCGGATGCGACCGTCGTCTTTGTCATGAACCACCGATCCAACATGGACTATGTGCTGGTGACATGGCTGGCGGCTGAGCGGTCGCACCTGTCCTATGCGGTGGGCGAATGGGCGCGGGTCTGGCCGTTGCGCGGGCTGATCCGCTCGATGGGGGCCTTCTTCATTCGTCGCAAAAGCCGCAATGCGCTCTACCGCAAGGTGCTGGCGCGCTATGTGCGGATGGCGACCGATGGCGGCGTGACGCAGGCGATGTTCCCCGAAGGCGGGCTGAGCCTGAATGGCACGGTCGGGGCGCCGAAGCTGGGGTTGCTCAGCTATATCGTGCAGGATTTCGAGCCGGGCAAGAATCGCGACGTGGTATTTGTGCCAGTGGCGATGAACTATGACCGTGTGCTTGAAGACCGCGTTTTGGTGGCCGCTGATGTCAGCGGACACCGCAAGTTCGGTCTGCGCTTCAAATATGTTGCGCGTCATGTCGGGCGTCATGTCTGGCAGCGACTGACCGGAAAGTTTCACCGTTTTGGATATGCAAGCGTGTCGTTCGGGGCACCGCTGTCTTTGACCGCCTATTTGGGTGATCGCACGCCGAACCAAATACTGATCCCGCTGGGCAAAGAGCTGATGTCGCGCATCCGCGCCGTTGTGCCGGTGCTTCCCGTGCCCGTTGTCGCGGCGATCCTTCTTGAAGATGGCGGCCACACGCGCGCCCAGATTGAGGAACGCTTTGAAACGCTCGTCGCCGATATGGAAAGCCGCGGTGCCCATGTGCATTTACCGCGGGGCGATATGGTCTATGCCGCAGAGGTGGGGCTTCGTCTGCTTTTGTCACGCAAGCTGGTGGTGGAAGACGGCGACGGGCCGGATGCGCGATACCGTGTCAGGCCGGCGGATCGGCTGATCCTGTCTTACTACGCGAACTCGATCGCGCATCTGTCCGATGCGATCCGCACCGTGCAAATTTCCGATCTGGCGCCCGCCGAAGTTGCAGATGCCGCTGTCTTGCCGAAATGATGCGCCAACACTTCTCGCGACATAAAATTACAAAATTTGCCGCAATGTGGTTGCATTCTTGCGGAGCGATACGTAATGCTGCATTAGCAGCCGCATTTCTGCAATGCGGCAACAGAATCAGATAACGCGTAACGGCAGGAGGCCCAGATGGCTCTGGATACCCAACCCAGCATCGCAGATTACGATGCCCCGAAAAAAGACCTGTATGAAATCGGAGAGATGCCGCCTTTGGGCCATGTCCCCGCGCAGATGTATGCTTGGGCGATCCGTCGCGAACGCCACGGCGAGCCGGATAAATCGTTTCAGGTCGAAGTTGTGGATACACCAAAGCTGGACAGTCACGAGGTGCTGGTGCTCGTCATGGCGGCGGGCGTGAATTATAATGGTGTCTGGGCCGGGCTGGGCGTGCCGATATCGCCTTTTGACGGGCATGGCGCAGATTATCATATCGCGGGTTCTGACGCGTCGGGCATCGTGTGGGCCGTTGGCGACAAGGTGAAAAGCTGGAAAGTGGGTGACGAGGTGGTCATCCACTGCAACCAAGACGACGGCGACGACGAGGAATGTAACGGGGGCGACCCCATGTTTTCGCCCAGCCAGCGGATTTGGGGATATGAAACCCCCGATGGGTCGTTTGCGCAGTTTACCAACGTGCAGGCTCAGCAGCTTTTGCCACGCCCCAAGCACCTGACTTGGGAAGAAAGCGCCTGCTATACCCTGACGCTGGCCACTGCGTACCGGATGCTGTTCGGCCACGCGCCGCACGAGCTGAAGCCGGGTCAGAACGTGTTGGTTTGGGGCGCGTCCGGCGGCCTTGGCTCATTCGCGATCCAGCTTATCAACGCGGCGGGCGCAAATGCGATCGGTGTTATTTCTGACGAGGACAAGCGCGACTTTGTCATGTCCTTGGGCGCGAAAGGCGTGATCAATCGTAAAGACTTTAGCTGCTGGGGCCAGTTGCCCACGGTGAACACGCCCGAATACGCCGCTTGGTTCAAAGAGGTCCGCAAGTTCGGCAAGGCGATCTGGGACATCACCGGCAAAGGCAACAATGTGGACATGGTGTTCGAACATCCAGGTGAAGCAACCTTCCCAGTGTCGACTTTTGTCTGCAAAAAAGGCGGTATGGTCGTGATCTGCGCCGGCACCACGGGGTTCAATTGCACCTTCGACGTTCGGTATCTGTGGATGCACCAAAAACGCGTTCAGGGCAGCCACTTTGCCCACTTGAAACAGGCCGCATCTGCCAACCGCATGATGATCGAACGCCGGATCGACCCCGGTATGTCCGAGGTGTTTCCCTGGGATGAGATCCCGGATGCGCATATGAAAATGCTGCGCAATGAACACAAACCCGGAAACATGGCGGTCTTGGTTCAAGCCCCGAAAACCGGCCTACGCACCTTTGAAGATGCGCTTGAGGCGGGCCCGAAATAAGCTTGTATTCGGCTGAAAGTTAAGCCCTCCACCCGTTATGGGTGGGGGGCTTTTTCTTATGCATCCACCCCATATGCCGCGAATCACGTGCCCAACCAAGCCTTAGTATGCGGCGACTGAAACATGAAAATTTTCCATGACTTGAACAGAACAACGGGTTAGCCGATATACCCTCGCTATTTATGGGGATGGTAATATTGTGAATATAAAAGCCACATTTCACATGCGATGGTTGTTTTCCGACTTGTGACTACGAGGCTTTACATGTCTGATGAATGGATCATTGATGTTCTTACTGACCTGAAGGCCTATGCGGTTCGGAACGGTTTGTCAGTTACGGCGGATCAACTGGATGACGCCCGACTGATTGCCATGACCGAAATCGCCTCTGCCTCACGACAAGAGACGGAGATCTCGCGCAGACATGAAAAGCCGGTTGGAAGACCTTGTCTCTACGTTGCAGGCGGCGAGCTCGCTTGAAGATCTTCAGGTTGTAACCGAAGCGTTGCGAGACCATTACGAGGTCGCGCATACCGTTTACCATTGGGTGAATTCTGTCGGTGAAAGGTTCGGTGCCGGCACATACAGCGCCGAATGGGTGGATCGCTATCTTGAAAAGGATTATCTGCGCACTGACCCGGTGATATTCGGTTGTTTTCAGAGGTTTACGCCCGTCATCTGGAAAGAGTTAGATTGGTCCTCGAAGGCTGCTCGCGCGATGTTGCAAGATGCACAGCAGCACGGACTGGGCAATCAGGGTTTCACGATTCCGATACGCGGGCCAAATGGTCAATTTGCCTTGTTCACGATGAACGCGACAGCAGACGATGACGCGTGGGAAACCTTCGTGGATGAGAATACCCGCGACCTGATGATTGTGGCGCATGAGCTGAACAAGAAGGCGCTGGAGTTCGAAAACTGGGGGCAGGACCTGCAATCTCCTTCGCTTTCACCGCGTGAATTGTCGGCGATGACCTGCCTTGCCAAGGGAATGAATCGTGCGCAATCAGCGGCAGAACTGAACATTTCCGAGCACACTTTAAGGGTGTACATCGAATCAGCGCGTCATAAATTGGGTGCTATGAATACAACCCACGCGGTAGCTCGCGCGTTGTCGACCGGGATCATCATTGTTTAAAATTCACCTAAAACGCTTAAGTCATTTGCCTTAAATTAACCTTAGCGCGAGCATTGTGTTGCTAACCAATCGGACAAAGGAGCTAAACCGATGCTGCGCTATCTCTATGCTAATGATCTGAACAACTTCCCGCTTCTGGCTGACACCATGTTCCGCGATCGCGCCGAACAGTTCTCGCGCCGCCTGGGCTGGGCGGTCCATGTGGACGAGGCAGGTCACGAACGCGACGAATACGACGCGATGAATCCGCTTTATGTGATCTGGGAACAATCCGATGGCCGCCACGGAGGGTCGATGCGTTTTCTACCTACGGTGGGCCGCACGATGGTCAACGACCATTTCGATCACCTTACCGACGGCGTGCATATCGAAAGCCCGCTTATCTGGGAATGTACGCGCTTTTGCCTGGCGCCGGGTGCCGATCGTCGCGCTTCGGCTGCACTTGCGCTGGGGGCGGGCGAGCTGATGGCAGCTTTCAAGCTGCGCCATTACGTCGGTGTTTTCGATCCGCGAATGGAACGTATCTATCGGTTGATGGGTCTTGAACCTGAAGTGATCGGAACCGGTGGTGAGGGTAAGGAACGTATCGGTGTTGGTCTGTGGTCGATGAATGACGACGCTTTTGCCCCGACCTTGGCCCGCGTGGGCGTGGATCGCGAAACCAGCAAAAACTGGCTGCGCTATTCGCTGGGTCTTGGTCAGCGCGTTGCGACACCCGACGATATCTCGGCAAGCGCATAGGAAATTATCGAACTCATCTGTGCCCTCTGTGCTGGCGCAGTATCTGTGCGCAGGGTAGGGTTGCGTCATGAAAACTGGCGCGCCCCTGACCTATTCCGACGACCAAGCCGAAGCCCATGACCGCGTAGCCGACATGCTGCGCGGTGCGGGCGTCAATCTGGACGATGCGTTGCTGACGCCGCTATCCGATGGAAAATCCAACGTGATGGCGGTGATCGGCAAAGCGGGCTCGGGCAAGACCATGCTTCTGGCACAGCTTTACCGCGCCCTGGAAGACGCGGGGGTTGAGGTCGTGTCGGGCGATTGGGAAGGAAAACGCCGCAAGGATCGCAGAACGCTGGCCATCCTTGCCCCGACGAACAAGGCCGCAAGTGTGCTGCGTAATCGTGGCGTGCCAGCGACAACCATTCACCGCATTCTTTACACCCCCGTCTATGACCCGGAATACGAAAAGATCGCTGAGTGGCTGGCAGGCAGAGGCGATCGACCCGCCGTCGAAGGCCTGACAGAAGAAGCGCTGGATCGCGCCCATGCCTTCTATCAGACCCATAAATCCATACCGGGAGCGCTCGCAACGGCAGGCCTGCGCGGCTCGGATTTCATAACCGGTTGGAAGCGCCGCGACGACCCGTTGGATGTAGGGTTCGTTGATGAAAGCTCGATGCTGGACGAAAAGCAATTCAATGACCTTCGCGAGATTTTCCCGACTCTCGTTCTGTTCGGCGATCCGGCGCAGCTGGCACCTGTCGGCCAGTCTGGCGAGATGATTTTTGATCGCCTGGGTGACAGCCGCAAGATGGTTCTACACCGCATTCACCGACAAGCGCAGGATAACCCGATCCTTGATCTGGCCCACGCGCTGGCGGACGATACGCTGGATTTCGCGGGGTTCGAGCGCATGATAGAAGAGGCAGCTCGCAGCGATGATCGCGTCGTCGTGGCGCCACGCGTCAATGCCGACTTGATGGCCCGCTCACCTGTACTCGTCTGGCGCAATGTAACGCGGGTGCGGTTGATCCGTGCGTTTCGTGGGGCGTTCGACGCGCCTGAGTTCGAGCTTTTGCCGGGCGAACCCTTGATCTGTGACGGGATCGAACTGCCCTTGAAACACCGCAAGAAACGTATCGATCTTGAGGCGCGCGGGCTGATCAAAGGCGCGCAATGCGTTTATCTTGGCCCAGGCAAACGGCCCGGTTTCTCGCGCCTGCACGTGTTGGGTGCAGAGGACCCGCAACTGTCGGCGGCGTCGATCATCAAGATCGAACAACCGGATGAAGAAGAACCCTTTATCCCCTATGCCGCGCATATGGGGGCAACGTTTCTGCACGGTGCAGCGGTTACAATCCACAAGGCGCAGGGGTCGCAATGGCCCGAAGTGCAGGTATTTGCGCCTGACATTTGGGCCGCTTCCCGTGCGGGGCGGACCGAGGCGGGCCTGCCGCTTTGGAAACGTTTGGCCTATGTGGCGATCACGCGGGCAGAAACGCGGTTGCACTGGGTTAAACGCTATGCGCTGGCCCGGCCCGAAAATGTGTTGTCGACCCGTGATCTGCCCAGCAAACCTGCGGCGCTCGCGTTAGAGGCGCAAGAGGACGGCGCAGCCTGACCCGCACTACTGCTTTACGTGCGCAGGATTACCCGGAACAACGCAGACGCGCCCCAGCCCGCAGCAATCGCGATAACCAGAGACAGAATGCCATAGATCAGCGGCTGATCATGGGCGAGATCAAAGACCCATTGTTCCAACCCGACCTTCTGCACGTTGATCACGGTTTCATATTGTGACGCAACGCGACCTTCTCGCGTCAGGAAGATTCGTGTGCGGTATTCACCTTCGGTCAAGTTGGAAGGCAGGCCGATCCGGGTGTCAAACAGCGTGTCCTCGCGCAGGTTTACGGAGTTCTCCATCAGCTTGTAGAGTCCCGAGTTTTCGCGGATGCGGATCAGCGCACGAGTGAAATCACGGGGGTCTTCGTTGGTGAACGGATTGTCGCTGATGCGGATCGACCGCTCGACCGAGATTAGATGACGTAAATCTTCCAATGTGGATACGGTGTCCTGCAACGCGGCCGAGGTTGCCACGGCATAGAAACTGGGTGCAGCCGCCAGTTCGATTGCGTCGGTATTGACCCAGATGCCGAACCGCTTGTCCTTTTTGCGCACGGTGACCGGATGGGCCGGTCCTTCCACCACGACGATGACCTGAAGCGGGCCGTCCTCGGGTGGGGGGGCGTCGCGTTTGACTGCACCAAAAACCAAGATTTCCGAGCCAACGAACGTCGCAGTGATCGACACGCGATTCTGACTTAGGCCGGCGACCACCTTCTCGGCCAACGCGGGCAGGGGGGCCACAAGGATCAGGGCGACAAGGGCAATCAGACGCAACATCAATGCCCCTCCGCCTGTCCGATCTCGTACAACTCAGCGGGTTGGATCAGTAGGTCCAACCCCAGTTTGCCGCAAACCACCAGCACCAAAAGCGCCAGCAGTACGCGCAACTGTTCGGCTTTCAGCTTCAAGCCAATCCGCGTCCCAACCTGGGCTCCGACCACGCCACCGATTAGCAGCAGAACGGCCAGCCCCATATCCACAGTGAAGTTTGTGGTTGCGTGCAAAAGCGTTGTGAACGCGGTCACGAAGATAATCTGAAAAAGCGATGTTCCCACGACCACCTTTGTCGGCATCCCCAAAAGATAGATCATTGCAGGCACCATGATGAACCCGCCGCCAACGCCCATGATCGCCGCAAGCACGCCCACCAGCACCCCCACAAGGATGGGCGGAATGACCGAGATATAAAGCCCGGATGTGCGAAACTTCACTTTGAAGGGCAGGTTATGCACCCAAAGATGTTTGCGCCGGACGGGAACCGACTTGCCCCCGCGCGTCCTCATCAGGGCGTTCAGGCTTTCCACAAACATCAAGAAACCGACGATGCCCAAGAACAGAACGTAAGACAGCTTCACCAGAAGATCGACCTGCCCCATTTCTTTCAGCGTGTTGAAAAGTTGCACACCGAACGCTGCCCCTATCAGGCCGCCGATCAGCAGCACGCCCCCCATGCGTAAATCCACCGTTTTTCGTTTCAGATGGGCCAATACGGCAGAGAATGAACTTGCGACGATCTGATTGGCCCCCGTTGCGACGGCGACCGCCGGCGGGATACCAATGAAAAACAGCAGCGGCGTGATCAGAAAGCCGCCGCCCACACCGAACATTCCAGACAGAATCCCGACAATGCCGCCAAGGCCCAGCAAGAGAAAGGCGTTTACGGATACCTCGGCGATGGGCAGGTAAATCTGCATTGAAAATCGAACTCTGGGCTAAAGATTTCTGGGCTGTTGGTGTCCTTCTTGGCCCATGAGACGGGGGTTAGTCACGTGTTAAGTAGCGGCGGAGCAGCTTTTCCAGCTTTTCCGCGCCCAAAGGGGCCATGGCCTTGGTGTGTTCATGGCTGATCGCCTCGTCCGATAGACCTTGTGCCATATTGGTGATGGTTGAAAACGCAGCCACGCGCAGGCCAAGAAAGCGGGCAAGAATCACCTCGGGCACGGTGGACATGCCAACCGCGTCTGCGCCCAAGGTGCGGATGGCGCGGATTTCGGCTGGTGTTTCGAACGATGGGCCAGAATACCACGCATAAATGCCTGGCGTCAGCGTGATGCCTTCCTGTTTCGCGATGTCAGTGAAGCCGGCCTGCATATCGGCGTCATAAGCGTCACCCATAGGGACAAAGCGGGCGTCGGAACGCTCTCCGATCAGTGGGTTCAGGCCCGAAAAATTGATGTGGTCGGTGATCTGCATCAACTCGCCCGGCGGAATGTCCAGCCGCATTGACCCGGCAGCGTTCGTCAGGATTAGCTTGTCCGCTCCAAGGGTTTTCAAAAGCTCTAGGGGCAGACGCATCGCATCGGCTTGCCCCGCCTCGTAATAGTGCGAGCGGCCACCCAACACGGCCACTCGTGCGTCCTGCAGCTGGCCGATCACCAGCTTGGGATCGTGCCCCGAGACATGGGCCTGTGGAAAGCCGTCAAGCTGGTCATAGGGGATCGACACGCCATCAATGGCATCGGCGAGGTGGCCCAGACCCGAGCCAAGGACCAACCCCACCTCGATCGGTTCAGAGCCCGCGAGATCGCGAACCTGTGCGGCCAGCGCCTTAGCGTTCTTTGACATAAGGCTGGCCCCCTGCTTTCGGCGCAACGGCGGTGCCGCCAAAGCCTGCCAGAATGATCACAGTCAGAATGTAAGGCAAGGCCTGCATGAACTGAACCGGAAGGACGAACGCACCAAGATCGATGTTCTGGTAACGGTTTGCGATGGCTTCGAGCAGCCCGAACAAAAGCGTTGCATAAAGCGCGTTCCAAGGGCGCCAGCGGGCGAAGATCAATGCGGCCAGCGCAATGAATCCACGCCCGGCGCTCATTTCCTTGACGAAGCCGGCCGCCAAGCCGGTCGCCAGATAAACGCCGGCCAGCCCACACAGGACCCCTGCAATCGCCATTGATGCATAGCGCAGACGTATCACCGATACGCCCGCAGTATCCACCGCCGCCGGGTTTTCCCCAACCGCCCGCAAACGCAGCCCGAAGCGAGTTCGATATAGGACGAACCAAGATAACGGAACCATCAGCAGCGCCACATAGACCAAGATTGTGTGGCCCGACAAAAGGTCGGAATAGATTGGGCCAAGCACTGGCACATTTGCAACGGCATCCGCGAACGGCAGGTCAACCGGCGAAAACCGTTGGCCGCCGGACAGGCTGGGCGTGCGACCACCCAGACTGAACCAGGCCGTCCCGATCAAGATCGTGATCCCTGACGCCAAAAAGTTCAGTGCAACGCCAGAGATCAGTTGGTTGCCCTGAAACGTGATCGAAGCGACGCCATGCACGCCCGAGAAGGCCAGCGACGATGCGACACCGGCAATAAGCCCCAGCCAGACCGAGCCGGTCGACGCGGCCACCGCGGCCGAGAAGAACGCCGAGGCCAGGATTTTACCTTCAAGCCCGATGTCGAAAATGCCCGCGCGTTCGGAAAACAGCCCGGCAAGGCAGGCCAGCAACAGCGGCGTGGCCAGGCGCAGCGCGCTATCCGCGATCTGGATTATGGTGGCGAAATCCATCAGCCGGCCCTCCGCTTTGCATAGTTGATGAAGATGCGTTCGACCGGCCCGCGCACCATGTTGTCAAGCGCGCCGGTGAACAGGATCACAAGGGCTTGAATGACGATGACCAGCTCGCGCGGAATTTTGGTCCACAACGACAGCTCGCTGCCGCCTTGATAGAGAAATCCGAAGAGGAGTGCGGCCAGCAGCACGCCAAACGGGTGATTGCGCCCCATCAGCGCCACAGCGATCCCGATGAAGCCTGCCCCTTCGACCGAGTTCAGCACCAGCCGCTCGGCCTCGCCCATCGTGTTGTTGATGGACATCATGCCCGACAGCCCGCCCGACAGGATCATCGCGATCATGATAATTTTGAAGGGCGAAATCCCGGCGTAAACCGACGCATCGGGCGACAGCCCAAAGGCGCGGATTTCGTACCCCAGCCGCGACCGCCAGAGCAGAAGATAGACGACGACACAGGCAATCAGCGCGATGAAAAGCGACACATTGACCGGGGCCGCGCGCGAGAATGAGATACCCAGAGGGGCCAAGATATCATGAAGCGTGGGCAGGTGGGTGGTTTCCGGAAACCTGCCCGAGGCCGGGTCCATCGACCCTTTTACCCGCAGCACGTTGACCAGCATATAGTTCAACACGGACGCCGCGATGAAGTTGAACATGATCGTGGTGATCACGACATGACTGCCGCGCCGAGCTTGCAGATAGGCCGGAATGATTGCCCAAGCCGCGCCAAAGATCGCGCCGCCTGCCATCGCGACCAGAAGCGCGACCGACCAATGCGGGAAGGGGATATAAAGACACACCAGCGCCACACCCAGCCCGCCAATCATCGCTTGACCTTCACCACCAATGTTGAACATCGCAGCCTTGAACGCGATCGAAACGGCAAGCCCAGTGAAGATGAAGTTAGTCGCATAATACAGCGTATAGCCCCAGCCATAGCTGGACCCCAACGCCCCCGAGATCATCATCTGCAACGCTTTGATCGGGTTTTCACCGATTGCCAGAATGACCAGTCCGGACAGGACAAAGGCGATCAGCAGGTTCAGAAACGGGATCAGGGCGACATCGGCCCATTTCGGCATCTTATCCATCAGGCAACGTCCCCTTTGCCAGTCACCCCGGCCATCATCAGACCAAGTTCGCGTTCGTCGGTCTGATCGGGCAGGCGCTCGCCCATGATATGCCCGTCGAACATCACCGCGATGCGATCACTGAGCGACAAAATCTCTTCCAGCTCGACCGAGACAAGCAAAACCGCCTTGCCCTGGTCACGCAGGTCGATGATTTGTCTATGTATAAACTCGATCGCACCGATATCTACGCCGCGGGTGGGCTGGCCAACCAAAAGCAGATCGGGGTGACGCTCAATCTCGCGGGCAACGACGATTTTCTGCTGGTTCCCGCCTGAAAAGCTTTTTGCCGCAAGATGGGGATTGGGGGGGCGCACATCAAACCGGTCCATCTTGTCCTGTGCGACCTCAAGCATCTTCGCATTGTCCATCAAAAGCTTGTTCTTCTGATATTCCGGCGCGTGGTGATAGCCGAATACCATGTTTTGCCAAGCGGGAAATTCCATGATCAGCCCGTGTTCCTGACGATCTTCGGGCACATGCGCAATGCCGCGCGCGCGGCGTGATCGGGCGTCTGACCGGCTGCCTGACAAATCAAGATGTTGTCCGTTGATGCGAATGTCACCCGTAGCCTTGGCATAACCACCCAGAACTTCAAGAAGTTGCGATTGGCCGTTACCGGATACGCCTGCAATGCCCAGGATTTCCCCGGCCTGCACATTCAATGAAATACCTTTCAGGCGTTCGACTCCATGATCGTCAACCATCCGCAGGTCTTCGATTTCAAGGATCTTTTCGCCTGGTTTCGCTGGCACCTTGTCGACCCGCAGCAATACTTTTCGGCCCACCATCAGCTCGGCCAGATGTTCGGGGTTGGTGTCTTTTGTTTTGACCGTCGCGGTCATTTCGCCGCGCCGCATAACGGATACGGTGTCGGTTATTTCCATTATCTCGCGCAGCTTGTGGGTGATCAAGATGATCGTTTTCCCCTGATCGCGCAGACCGTTGAGGATACGAAACAGGTGATCGGCCTCGGCGGGGGTCAGAACGCCGGTGGGTTCGTCAAGGATCAGGATATCAGCTTCGCGATACAACGCCTTCAGAATTTCGACACGTTGCAGGACGCCGACGCCCAGATCTTCGATCAGAGCGTCTGGATCGACATGAAGCTCATATTCTTCAGCAAGTGATTTCAGTGACTTGCGAGCCTTTGATAAAGACGGTCGCAGCATGGGACCATCTTCAACCCCAAGGATCACGTTCTCAAGCACTGAGAAATTTTCAACCAGTTTAAAGTGCTGGAACACCATCCCGATGCCGGCCGCGATGGCGGCCTGACTGTCGGGGATCTGGGTTTCATTGCCGTGGATGAAGATTTGCCCTTCATCCGCCTTGTAGAACCCGTAAAGGATGGACATCAGCGTCGATTTACCCGCGCCATTTTCGCCGATGATCCCGTGGATCGTTCCCGGCTGCACGGAAATCGAGATGTCCTTGTTCGCCTGCACCGGGCCAAATGCCTTCGAGATGCCGCGAAGTTCAATTGCCGGGGCAACAGTTTCCTGTTGCCCCACTTTGGGTGCATCCGTCATCGGTTGCTCAGAAGTCGATTACAGGGCAGCTGTCGTCGGACGTATAGTCGTGGACGGTGATCTCTCCCGCGATAATTTTCGCGGTAGCCTCTTCAACGGCGGCTTTCATTTCGTCCGTAATAAGGTCTGCGTTATGTTCATCCATCGCCAAAGCAACGCCGTCATGGGCCAAGTCCATCACGCGCACGCCCGGTTCCAGATCTTCGCCTTTCATCATGGCGTCATAGACAGATACATCAACCCGTTTGACCATCGAGGTCAGAACCTTGCCGGGGTGCAGATGGTTTTGGTTGCTATCAACGCCAACCGATAGAATGCCTTCGTCTGCGGCGGTCTGCAAAACACCAAGCCCGGTGCCACCGGCGGCGGCATAGATCACGTCGGCGCCTTGGCTGATCTGTGCTTTCGTCAGCTCGCCGCCTTTCACCGGGTCGTTCCATGCTGTCGGGGTGGTGCCGGTCATGTTGGAAATCACCTTGGCTTCCGGTTTCGTCGCCAGCACACCTTGTGCATAGCCACAGCCGAATTTGCGGATCAGCGGAATATCCATGCCGCCGATGAAGCCCAGCACATCCGATTCAGACGCCATCGCTGCCACGATTCCTGCCAGATACGAGCCTTCATGTTCTGAAAAGACGGTGTTCAGGACGTTGGGTGCATCCGACCAGCCGTCATTGGTGACAAAGGTGGTGTCGGGATAATCGGGCGCAATCTCGTCCAAGGGTGCGGACATCGCAAAGCCCAGGGTGATGACCGGGTTGGCGCCGGTTTCGGCAAAACGACGCAGCGCCTGTTCGCGCTGGGCTTCGGACTGAATTTCGATCTCAAGGTAATCCTTGCCGGTTTCCTCGGCCCATTTCTGTGCGCCGTTATGGCCTGCTTCGTTGAACGACTTATCAAATTTGCCGCCAAGGTCGAAAATAATTGCGGGGTCGGCAAGGGCCGCGCCTGCGCTCAGGGCCATTGTGGCGGCGGCGCCAAGGCATGATTTCATCAGGGTCATTTGGATACTCCCGGTTTCTATTGTTGTTGGGGTGGCCTGCGCATGACAGGCCGAATCCCGAGGACTGCGAGCAGCTCGCTTCATTCGATCATCCGGGATTTTGGGCAGAGGGCAAGGGTGGGGTCAATATTTAGTTTTTGCGCCCGTTCCCAAAAACTCTAGTTTCCAGATGCTTCACCTTGGGTAAACCATTTGTGCATCATGATGGCATCGACGTTGCGCCCGGTCGGGCGGGCATAATACCTGGCACGTCGACCGGATTCTGACCAGCCGGCGGAGTTATATAGCGCGCGGGCGGCCGTGTTGTCCTGCGCGACTTCAAGAAAGGCGCGGACGGCACCACGATTGCGGGCTTCCGCTTCGAACCGTCTAAGAAGGTCGCGGCCGATGCCGTGGCCCTGCCAGCCGGGGTCAACGGCGATGGTCAGAAGTTCTGCCTCGTCAACGACCACTCGGCCCATGGCAAAACCGTGCGGGGTGGTCACCACGAACACTAGCCGAGAGGTGAGCATCCCCCTTATTTCATCCGCGTTCCACGTACGGCCTTCAGAAAATGCAGCGGAGTGAAGGGCTGCTAGTCGTGTCGGGGAATAAGCGGTCATACCGGCGTTTACGGCAGGATCAGGGGGGCCGGGTCGCGCGGTGGCGCGGCGTCGGCGCTGCGAACATAGAGGGGCGCGGGGCGAGGGATTGGCACCGCGCTGGCCCGGGCCAGACGTCGCGCGGCAATGCGGGCGATGGCGCCTGCCGGGTCGGTTAGCGCGTCAGGGCCGATGCGTGCGCCGGACAGCGCGGCGGCTTCGCGGGCGGACATGAGGCTTGGCGCTTCGTTGTCACCGCCAGGTCGTAGATATTGCCCATAAAGATGGTCCCGCCGCGCGTCGATCAGCGACCAGACAGGGCGCGGCGTGTCGATTGCCTGCGCCTCAAGCGACGATACGCCGATCGCGGGAATGCCCAGCGACAAGGCCAGCCCGCGCGCCGTAGCGACCGAGATACGGATGCCGGTAAAGTTGCCCGGGCCGATTCCGACACCAAGGGCGTCAAGATCAACCCACGCGACATTGACCGAACTCAACACCTCTTCCAGCAGGGGCATCAAGCGTTCGGCTTGCCCCCTTACCATCTGCTGGGTTTTCGCGGCAATGATATCATCGCCTGACAGCAAAGCGGCCGCGCAATGCGCGGCCGATGTGTCAAATGCCAAAATCAGAGGATTACACGGCAACGGGCCGCACCTCGACCACCTCGGGGATATAATGCTTCAGCAGATTCTCGATCCCCATTTTCAGGGTCAGGGTCGAGGATGGGCAACCTGCACAAGCGCCTTGCATATGCAGATAAACGATACCGCGGTCAAAGCCATGAAAGGTGATATCGCCGCCATCCTGCGCCACGGCAGGGCGCACGCGCGTGTCCAACAGTTCCTTGATCTGCTCTACAATCTCGCCGTCTTCGCCGTGGTGTTCGGCATGGCCGGTTGGGGTCGAAGCCTCGCCTTCCATGACTGGTTGGCCGGATTGCATATGCTCCATAATGGCACCAAGGATCGCCGGTTTGATGTGATCCCATTCGGTATCATCGGCCTTCGTGACAGTCACGAAATCGGCGCCAAGGAACACGGCTGTTACGCCCTGAACCTTGAAAATCCGCTGCGCTAGGGGCGAGCTGTCGGCGGTATCGGGCGACGGAAAATCCGCCGTGCCAGTGCCAAGAACGGCCTGTCCGGGCAGGAATTTCAGCGTTGCGGGGTTGGGGGTCGATTCTGTCTGGATAAACATGATGGCGCACCTTGTTAGTCGCGTTTGATATGGGCGTCTGTCGCCGTGAAGTCAAGGTAGCGGCGGTCAGGTGATCACTTCCAGCCGGTCCTTGGACATTTCACCGGGAACGATGGTCATCGGCACCGGCAAAGTGGCCGAGGCGCGCATCAATTGGCTGATGATCGGACCCGGCCCGTTTTTTTCTGAACCTGCACCCAGAACCAGAACTCCGATGCTGGCGTCCTCGCTTAGTTGGGCCATGATTTCGGGCACGGGTTCACCTTCGCGGATCACCAGTTCGGGGTCCACACCTTGGCGGTCGCGCATCCATTTTGCGTAGACCTCAAAATGGACAGTGATGCGTTCACGCGCCTCTTCGCGCATGATGTTGCCAACGCCGATCCAGTGGTTGAATTCATCGGGCGTGATGATTGACAGAACCTGCACGCCGCCGCCGGTCTTGGCTGCACGCATCGCTGCAAAGCGCATTGCGTTCAGACATTCGCGACTGTCGTCAAGGATCACGAGAAACTTACGCATGTTAGACCTCCAGAAACGCGGCCAGTCTGCCCGAGGGGTGATGGGCTGTCCACGGTTTTCAACGCACCGCGCCACGGGCGATGCGGGTGGCATAAGCGGTGATCAGGACCGCCAGAAGTACCAGTCGACCAACATGCGCGGCGGCGACGAAACTGGGGTCCGCGCCCATAGCGACGCCGACGATGATCATGGTCTCTAACCCGCCGGGGGCGAAGCCAACCAGCAAATCCAGAACAGGTAGACCGGACAGATGGGCCGCCAGCACCGCGACCACGGCTGCCAACAGCGTTGTCAACCCGACCACCGCAGCACCTGCCGCCAAGTTATGGGTCAGATCGCGCCATGTGAGACCGGAAAATCGCGTGCCGATCAGGCTTCCCATCATGATCAGGACGACCTGGCTGACCCAAGGGGGCAGATTGCCGTCAACGACGCCTGTCAGATGAAACGACGCCGCAGCGATCATCGCAGACAACAGCACGGGGGCGGGCAAACGCATACGCATCATCAGGGGTGCCAGCGTCAGCGCCACGGCAAGTTCCAGCCCGATCATCAGCCACGGGGCGGTGGCGCGGCCAACGGGCAGGCCGGGGCCAAGTTCGATCCCCGACAGCCGCGCGGCCAGCGGCACAAAAAGGCTGAGCGCCAGCACACGGAACGAGGCAAGGATTGCGGGCCGCGCCACCGAGATACCCAGACTGTCGGATAGTGACACGACCAGACCCAAATGACCGGGAGCGGCAGACAGGAAGGCTTCATCCCTATCGAATTTCATAAATCGGGTCAGCACCCAGCGCCCGATAAAAGGAGTGGCCAGTGTCAGCACTGCCAGCAGCGCAAAGGCGATGGGCCAGCGCAACACGGCGGCAAGGCTGGTGGGCGTCACCATCGACCCTACCGTGATCCCTACCAGAATGAAGATCACGTTGCGCAGGGGCGGCGCAATGTCGGTCTGCATTCCACGCAGGCTTGCAAGGGCGACGACCAATGCAGGGCCGACCAGAAACCCCATCGGCATGTTGATCGCCCACGCAACCGCCGCGCCCACGGACCCGACACACAGCGTCAGAACCGTGCGCAGCGGCTCACGCATCGGAGTGCGCCCAGTCCCAGTAAAGTTCGCGCACGCGGCGGGTGAGGGGGCCGGAGTCATACATCGTGCCATCAAATTCGCTGACCGGCGTGACCTTCATCATGTTACCGGACAGGAAAACCTCGTTCGCCTTATGGAAGTCATCGAAGCTTAGCACCGTTTCATGCACCTTGATCCCGTCGGCGCGCATGTTGGCGATGTGGCGGGCGCGAGTGATGCCAGCCAGAAAGCAGCCGTTGGGAATGGGCGTAAACACTTCGCCGTCGCGCACCATGAACACGTTGGCCGAGGACGTTTCCGCCACGTTCCCGAGCGCATCCGCGACCAGCGCGTTACCAAAACCCTTGGCGCGGGCTTCGGCCAACATGCGGGCGTTGTTGGGATAAAGGCACCCGGCCTTGGCGTCGACCACGGCATCCTCCATCACCGGACGGCGAAAGCGGGTGGTCGTCAGGGTGGTCGAGGCCGTCTTCAGCGCCATCGGGATTTCCTCAAGCGAGACGGCGAAGCCCGTGGCACGCGCTTTTGGGACGATCCCCAGATCGCCCCCTTCCAGCGCCCAATACATCGGCCGGATGTAAACAGCCGCGCCCTTGGGATAGGCGGCCAGCCCTTCCTTGACGATCTCGACCATATCAGCGGTGGCGACGGTCGGCGTGATCATCAGGGCTTCGGCTGATCGGTTCACCCGCGCGCAATGCGGTTCAAGATCCGGGTGGATGCCTTCGAAAAAGCGCGCGCCGTCAAAAACAGTCGTGCCGAGCCACGTTCCATGGTCCGCCGCGCGCATGGTGTAGATGTCGCCGTCGTGCCATGTGCCGTTGAAATAGGTGCGGATGTTGGTGCCGGTCGCCATCGGACCCTCCTTTAATTTCACGCAGACAGTATCAGGCAAAAGACCGGTGTCCAGACCCGGGGCATGTCGTCCCGCGTAAGGCAGAAGCTAGCGGATGCCGATATCGGCCAGTGCGGCGGCCAAATCGCTGGGCAGGACCGTGTCGTTGTCAGTACCGTCTGCGGACAGATCGCGCGGCGCATCCTGAGGTGTCAGATAGCGCCACCCTTGAAAAGCGCGGCGCGGCTGGGCTTCAGTGCGGATGATCTGCGGATCCAGTACAATGCCACAGCGGCGGATGCCGTCGTCACCGATCACCTCATCCAGCCGGATCACGCGTTGGCGCGCAAGCACGAAGCCTTTGAAAACCCAGTAAAGCGATCCGTCTGACAAAAGTTCATCCGCACGTTTGGGCCACATGCGCGTGATGTGTCGGGGGTTGGCCTGACCGCTCTGCGCCATACGCGAAGCCTGCCAGGTTTCAAGGTCTTCCACCTTCTCTGCGCCCACGCAGAGTTTTACCAGATTTATGGTGCTGGCCACGACGCCACCCCAGATATTGTGTTTGACTTGCCACTTTACGCCGAATCTCATCCTTTGGCAATTGACCTTGCCCGGCCTGATCACTTAATCTGGAGGGCCTTCCAACACGCATAGGAATCGCTTGCATGAGCCGCTTTGCTGCCCCCATCGCCGAACAAATCTGGGACATGAAATACCGCCTTAAAACGGCCGAGGGAACGCCCGAAGACAAGACGGTCGAGGATACGTGGCGCCGCATCGCGCGCGCGCTGTCCGAGGCAGAACCAGCCCAAGAAGACGCGTTCTATGGCGCGCTGGAGGATTTCAAGTTCCTGCCCGCTGGCCGGATCACGGCGGGCGCAGGCACGGGCCGGTCTGTGACGCTGTTCAACTGCTTTGTCATGGGCACGATCCCCGACAGCATGGGTGGCATTTTCGATATGCTGAAAGAAGCCGCGCTGACCATGCAGCAGGGTGGGGGGATCGGCTATGACTTCTCGACCATCCGCCCACGGGGCGCGGATGTGAAGGGCGTGGCGGCGGATGCCTCTGGCCCGCTATCATTTATGGATGTGTGGGACGCAATGTGCCGCACGATCATGTCGGCAGGCTCGCGTCGCGGCGCGATGATGGCGACGATGCGCTGTGATCACCCGGACATTGAGGACTTCATCACTGCGAAATCCGACGCCGCACGCCTGCGTATGTTCAATATGTCGGTGCTGGTCACGGATGACTTCATGCAGGCCGTAAAAGACGACGCAAGCTGGGATCTGAAATTCGAAGACACCATTTACCACACCATCGAGGCGCGTGATCTTTGGAACAAGATCATGAAGGCGACCTATGATTACGCCGAGCCGGGCGTGATCTTCATCGACCGCATCAACCAGATGAACAACCTCGCCTATTGCGAGACAATTGCCGCCACCAACCCCTGCGGTGAACAACCCCTGCCGCCCTATGGCGCTTGCCTTCTCGGCTCGATCAACCTTGCGCGTCTGGTTGCGGATCCGTTCGAGGATGGCGCCCATCTGGATGGCGACGCGCTGACCGAATTGGTCGCCACCGCCGTGCGCATGATGGACAACGTGGTGGACGCCAGCCGCTTCCCGCTTGAGGCGCAGCGTCAGGAAGCACAAGCCAAGCGCCGGATCGGTCTTGGTGTCACGGGCCTTGCCGACGCACTGCTGATGCTGGGGCTGCGCTACGGCTCGGACGAGGCTGCAGCCCAGACCGAAGCATGGATGAAGCAGATTGCGCGTGCGTCTTATTTGGCGTCCGTGGATCTGGCGAAAGAGAAGGGTCCGTTCCCGCTGTTTGACGCCGACAAATATCTGGCATCCGGCTCGCTGACCCATATGGATGACGACGTGCGCGATGCGATCCGCGAACACGGCATCCGTAACGCGCTTTTGACCTCGATCGCGCCCACTGGTACGATCAGCCTCTATGCCGGCAATGTGTCGTCCGGGATCGAGCCGGTCTTTGCCTATGCCTACACCCGCAAAGTGCTGCAAAAGGACGGCTCGCGGACGGAAGAAGAGGTGGTGGATTACGCCGTCCAGATGTGGCGCGACAAGTTCGGTGACAAAGAACTGCCCGACTATTTCGTGAACGCCCAGACGCTGGAGCCTCTCGCGCATGTAAAAATGCAGGCCGCCGCCCAGAAATGGATCGACAGCTCGATTTCAAAGACCATTAACTGCCCTGAAGATATCAGCTTCGACGCGTTCAAAGACGTCTACATGGAAGCTTGGGACAGCGGCTGCAAAGGCTGCACGACCTATCGCCCCAACGAGGTGACAGGGTCCGTGCTGTCCGTCTCTGAGGAAAGCGAAAAAGCACCCGAGGCTGATACCGGCGCGGATGTCGTCTATATCTCGGAACCCTTGGATCGCCCGCAATCGCTGGAAGGCCATACCTACAAGGTCAAATGGCCCGATAGCGAACACGCGATCTATATCACCGTGAACGATCTGGTCCTGAACGGCCATCGCCGCCCGTTTGAGGTGTTCATCAACTCCAAGAACATGGAGCACTTCGCCTGGACAGTCGCGCTGACCCGCATGATATCGGCGGTGTTCCGTCGCGGGGGGGACGTTAGCTTTGTGGTCGAAGAGCTGAAAGCGGTGTTCGACCCGCGCGGTGGGGCATGGATGGAGGGGAAATACATCCCGTCGATCCTTGCGGCCATTGGCGGTGTGATTGAACGACACATGGTCGCCACGGGCTTTCTGGAAGGCGAGGGCATGGGCTTGAAAACCGACCCACAGGCCGAGGTCATCAACCTTGGCAACGCCCCCCGCGGCCCTGCCTGCCCGAGCTGCGGCCAATATGACATGCGCATGATCGAAGGTTGCATGACCTGCGCGTCCTGTGGACATTCGAAGTGTGGCTAGGTCAGGGCGTTTGTGTCAGAGGCTTGAAACAGGAATAGTCTTCTCAAAAGCAAGCAATAGCGTGTGCGAATCCCGTCATGAGTTAAGCCTCTTGACGGGAGAGGTGGCTTACACCTCCATTTTTATTTAAAAATAATGGCTTCGCTGCCCTGAGGTCTAATAGACGACACGCTTCTCAGCATTGAGTCTGGCGTCAGCGCCTATGGGAGGGTTTAGGGCGATTTAATAAGAGAGTGTTTCTGGCGTATCGGAACCACCAAGGAGTGAAGAAGAGACCGAAACCCGGAACTAAACAGAGCCACGGCGAGAAGGTTGTCAAAGACATCCGCCGCGCAACCCGCAAACAGAAGTGCAACATCCGAGACATCGGTGAGCGGTCAAGAAGGCCGTCCATGAACTTGACGCGGACCCGCCATGTGATCCAGCCCCGGCACCTGTGTAAGCGCACGTCGCCCGCCCGCCGAACCCGACTTTTCGCACGTCTGTAAACGGGTCGATAAGGGGCAATTGGCCGAGTGTGCATGAACAGATCCGCATGATATACAATTTGTTTTTCAAGAGAGGATAGGTGCAAAATGAATCAGATAGACAAGAAGGCAACTAGGACAGCACGCGTTCTAGCCGCTATACCTATCTTCGCCGTGATGCTTGCCATTCAGGCGTGCCTGTCTTTTGGCGTCACCGCCGCAAGCGCACAGGAGGTTGGCACCTATGCCTATGTTGACGCTCAAGCACTTAATATGCGCGCGGGCCCCGGTACAGGCGCTGCCATACTACGTACGCTGCCAGCTGGTACGTCTGTCAGTATTCTTGTTCGTGAAGGCTCTTGGGCGAAGGTGTTTGTTCAGGGGGCCACGGGGCTAGATGCAGAAGGCTGGGTGTCGACACGTTTCTTAAGCTCGGATGCAGGCACCGCGAACGATCGTCGCGGATATGACGAGCCCACGCGCCCATATCCGTCTCATCCCCCGGCTGCAGGGCTTCGCGTCAGTAAGCTTGATTTTGACTGCCGTCCGGCACTTTTTGGCGACAACGGCATCCGAAAATGCGTCGCCAGCGCGCGCGTGCAACTGTTACGCCAAGAATACGATCCTGATCGCAACGACCTTGTTTTCGTCGCTTGTCGAGGCGTGATTTCCTATCGCACGACCGTAGATCGGTTTTCGCATCACATGGCCGTGGTCGAAAGGGCGAGCATCTCTCGTGATGACCGGCTGGGCCAGTCGGTGAGGGTCGACTTTCCTGTGCGTTCGGTCGGAGACAACGTTGTCTCCGCTCGTCTTGTCGCTTTCTCGTGCGGGCGGGATTAGGTGATGGCGTCAGGTTCCAGCATCCTAGAAATCGGCTTACCGATATCGAGCGTTGGTATAAACAAAACAAGCCTGACAGGTTCGGCACGATTTATTTAAATACCTTCGATCCCAAGCTTGGCACCGCGACTATGCGCTTGATGAAATGTAACGGGATGACGCGAACATCGTTCTGTCGGCCAAAACGCACCTTCCGGCGACCCTGCAGATCAGTCTAACGGTATTCGTGTTCCCTGTGCCAACGAAGAAGCTGCGGCGTCCGCCAATAGTTGTGCACGCAAGCCGTCGGCAATGTTGGGACGTAGCGGCGTATCTTCCGCAATACAGCGCACGAAATACTGCATTTCGGCGCGATAGGCCGCCTCGTACCGTTCAAGGAAAAAATGCTGGGCAGGGGCTTTGCGAAAGCCAGCGTCTGACGCGATCTCGACTGTGTTTTCCAATACGTTTTCGGCGCGGATCATGCCTTTGGCACCATGCACTTCGATCCGCTGGTCGTAACCATAAGTCGCGCGGCGCGAGTTTGAAATCTGGCAAATCTTGCCGCTGGCAGTGGTCAGAGTCACGGCGGCTGTGTCCACATCGCCGGCGTGTCCGATTTCGGGATCGACCAAGGCCGACCCGACCGCATAAACGGTGATAGGTTCTTCACCCAACAGAAACCGAGCCATGTCCAGATCGTGGATCATCATGTCACGAAACAGACCGCCTGAGCTTTTGATATAGCTGATCGGGGGCGGCGAGGGGTCGCGCGACTGAATGGTCACAATCTCGACAGCGCCGATTTCACCGGCGGCAATCCGGCCTTGAACATTCGCGAAGTTCGGGTCGAAACGGCGATTGAAGGCTGTCATGAAGGGAACGCCGGAAGCTTCGACCACCTTGATGCAATCGCGAATGCGGTCGGCAGACATATCGACGGGCTTTTCGCAGAAGATGGCTTTGCCAGCGCGTGCGGCGGCGTGGATCAGGTCGTAATGCGTATCCGTGGGGGTGCCGATGACGACCGCGTTAACCTCGGCGCTGTCGATCAGGGCTTGGCTGTCCATGACCTGCGCACCGGTTTGTGCAGCCAATGCTTGCGCGGCCTCGGGAAAAGCATCAGCCACCGCAACGACGCGTGCCCCGTCGATCTGGCCGATGGATCGTGCGTGCACCTGGCCGATGCGCCCGCAACCCAAAAGTCCAATACTCAGCATTTCATGCTCCTTTGAAGGCTTGAAGAACGCGGCGGGTGGCGGCCATCACCGGATCATGAGTTTCTTTCAGGATCTGCACTCGGTCGAACCGGGCGGGATCGGCGTTGACGGCATCACGCAGTGCTTCGCCAAAAGCCATGCGAAGTTCGGTGCCGATGTTGAACTTACAGACGTTTGAGGTTTGGGCAAGTGCTGTGCGTTGTGCGACCGGGACGCCAGACCCACCGTGGATCACCAATGGTACGCTCGTAACAGCCTCGATCGCCCGGATGCGGTCCATGTCCAGGCCGCCTTCCTTGTCTTGTTGCAGATGCACGTTGCCGACCGAGATCGCCATGGCATCCACCCCCGTATCACGGGCAAATTGCGCCGCTTCTGCGGGGTCGGTCCCGGCGGACACTTCGCCACCCGCATAGCCGACAAACCCAATTTCACCCTCGCATGACACCCCTGCGGCATGGGCCATATCGGCGATGGCGGCGGTCTGGGCGATATTCTCGGCCAATGGTTTGCGCGAGCCATCGAACATCACCGAGGTGAAGCCGCTGTCAATTGCGATCCGGCAGTCTTCAGACGTGTATCCGTGGTCAAGATGGGCCACGACGGGCACGTTTGCGTTCTCTGCCAAATGGCGAAACATGCGGCCAAGTATCGGCAAGGGCGTGTGTTCGCGGCACGACGGCCCGGCTTGCAAGATCACGGGCACATCCTCGGCCTCGGCTGCGGCAACAAACGCGCGCATGTCTTCCCACCCCAAGGTGACAAGACCGGCCACGGCATATTTATGCTTCAACGCCGGTTGAAGCACGTCCGACAGTGTCGCAAGGGTCATTTGAACTTTGCCACCATGTCCATGATGCCGGGGATCGTGTGCAACTGGGCGGCGTGGGTCGGTTGGAAATACTGTTTCAAAGACCGCTGCGATAGCCCGCCAAGGATGGTGAAATAATACATCTCATAGCCCGGCAGCACGGCACAGGGGTGATATCCCTTGTCGATCAGAATGGTCGAGCCGTTCATGATGTGATAGGCATCGCCCGGCTTGTTATCCTCGCGCTGCAACATCTGCACGCCCGAGCCATAGTCGGGGCGGAAGCGGAAGTTGTAAGTCTCGTCATGGCGGGTTTCATCGGGCAGGCGGTCGGTGTCATGCTTATGCGACGGGAAGCCCGACCAGCCACCTTGCCCAACGGTGTAGAGTTCGCTGACCAACAGACGGCCGACTTTGTCGTGATGATTGGCACCTAGAATGTGTTTGATCTTGCGGTGTGTCTTGGTGTCGTCGGACCCGTATTGGACCAGGTCAATCGCGTCGCCGCGCACGTCGAACGGTTCCAACACCTTGTCGAATTTCGCCCCGGCGATGAAAACCTCGGTTGTGTCGGTGATACAGGTAATGCGCGCATGTGCACCGGTGGGAACATAAACGCCTTCGGGCTCGCCATCCCAGACGTCGACCGTCCGGTTGCCAAGCGCGGGGTAGGCTGCGCCGTCGATATCCACATCAACAGTGCCGGTGGCTGGCACGATGCAGGTCTCATAGCCCGGCACGGTATAATCGAATACTTCGCCTTTCTTCAGCTTGACGATGTTGAAATAGTTTAACGGCACAAGGTCGTGGTCGGCATCGACGATGGGCTTATTCTGATTGTCATGGGGCGCGATATGCATTGGATATCCTTTCAGCAGTCGGTTGGGCCGGGATGCGAGGCTAGGAATGCCTCAAGCTCGGCGGTGTTGGGCATTGCGGGGGCGCAGCCAGGTTTGGCCACGACGATCGATGCACAGGCAGATCCGTGAAGCACGGCGTCACGGATCGCGCAACCGTCTGCCAGAGCGGCTAGAAAACCGGCCATGAAACTGTCGCCAGCTCCGGTGGGTTTTACCGCGCGGGCAGGAAAGATGCCGGTGCGGATTTCTTCGCCGTCGGCCAGTGTGACCGCGCCTTCAGCGCCCATCTTATAGACGACAATCGCGGCAGACGACGCGGCCAATTCGCGCGCCTTATCCAAACCACGCGCGATATCACCGGCCATGAAGCCAAATTCTTCGTCATTGCCGACGATGACATCCGACAGGGCGCCCGCGCGCGACAGAACCTCTTCGGCAACCTGTGGCGAAGGCCAGCTATAGGGTCGGTAATCTACGTCGAAGATGATTGGCAAACCGGCTGCCTTTGCCAGTTCGAACGCTCGAAATGTTGCAGCGCGGGATGGCTCGGCGGCAAAAACGGTGCCAGCCGTGATCAACGCACCGTAGCTTGCGTAGTCGACGGCTTCGACATCCTCGATCGACATCTGAAAATCGGCGGCGTTGTTACGGTAGATGACGCTTTGATGCTCTTCGACGCGGGTTTCATACACCGCGAGCGATGTACGTTCTTCCCCCTGAATGCGGCTGACATGGGTGCGGTCAACGCCGTATGCATCCAATTGCCCTTCGCAATACCAACCGACGGCGTCGTCTGACACCCGCGTCACCAAAGCAGCCTGACAACCCAGTTTCACAAGGCCCGCAGCGATATTGGCACTGCTGCCGCCCATTGCGACCATCATGTTCCGGGCATCGCGGGTGCGGGTGCCGGGCGGATCAGGGGACAGGTCCATGCCGACCCGCCCGATCACGAGGAAATTGCGCTTCGAGATGCCTTTCAGGATCACGTCCGCCCCTCCGCATTGCCACCGCGCGCTGCATCCAGCACTTCGGGATAGGGGAAATTCAGCCCAAGAAGCTGGCGCATATCCGGGCTGGCGTGATCCAGAAATTCCTGTGGTAGTGCGGCGGGCATTTCTTCCATCGGTTTGACCCATTTGGGAAGGTATTGAATCAGGATGGCACTTCGGTCGTGATCGGCATTGTTCGGCATCGCGCAATGCCAAGTGGCGCCATAAAACAAGGCCACATCGCCCGGTTGCCCGGTCATGCGTTCGCAACGCTTGTGGAATTCGTCCTTAGGGGCGGGATAGCGCAATTCCCGTTGCGATCCGGGCACATAGCCTGTGGCGCCGCTTTCTTCCGTAAACGGGTCCAGCAGGATCGACACCTGCGCATTCATGGGGAAGGACGCGTTCAGACCGACCGGGTGCGTGTCGGGTTTATGAAAATCCCAATACGGGTAATCCACATGTGGTTCCTGTCCCGGCCCGCCGGGCAGGATGCGGTTGGCCGCAATCGAGCCCATGATGAACTCGGTCCCCAGAAAGGCCCGCAGGATATCCATCAACACCGGGTGGGTGGCCATTGTTGAAAAGACGTCGCCTTTCGCCAGCAGGTTCCAGACGCGGCGTTGCAGGTCCAGCTTTCCGGCGTCTTCAGCCGCCCCTTGAAAATGAGTCACTTTCGCGGCCGCGTTGTCCGAATGAGCCATGACAACGGCGCGCGCTTCAGCAATCTCGGCGGGGCTGAACAGGCCCGAAATGCCAACGGCCCCGCCGCCATGCAAAAGCTCCTGCACGATATCGGCGGGGTTGGCGGTTTCTGCGGTGAAACGTTTCATCACACACCCTTTCGCTGTTTGGTGCGACTGCTTTCGACTTCTTTGTGGGCGTCGCGCACACGGTCACTGTCAGTGATGTGGGGTGTGCCGACTTCCCACCACGCGTGACCTTCGGTGGTCCAGCCATCATAGGCATCGACCTTCATGACGATGACATGAGTGCGGTCTGACGCCTTGGCGCGGGTGAATGCTTCGCCCAACTGGGATGGGTTTGACACCGTTTCCGCAATCGCCCCTTGCGACGCAGCGTGAGCTTCGAAATCGACACCGAACGGGTCAGGAATGGTTGGGCAATCGGTGATCAGGTTGTTGAAGCTTTCGTTGCCCGTATTGTTTTGCAACTTGTTGATCACCGCAAAGCCGCCATTGTCCAAGACGAGGATGATCAGCTTTTTCTGGCTCAGTACGGATGAATAAATGTCCGAGTTCAACATCATGTAAGATCCGTCGCCAATAAAGACGATGGTGTCATTTTTGGGCTCTTGTTCGAATTGTGCAATTCTTGCGCCCCATGCGCCTGAAATTTCGTAGCCCATGCACGAAAAACCAAACTCGACATCCACCGTGCCGATGTCCAGCGTGCGCCAGTTGGCAGTCACTTCGGCGGGCAAGCCGCCTGCTGCGGCGACCACACGATCGCGTGGATCGCACAGGTCGTTGACCACGCCAATGGCCTGCGCATAAGAGTTCGGACGGTTCCCATGAGACACATTTTGCGCGACATACACATCCCATGCGCGCCGTTCGTCTTGCGCAAATGCGACCCAATCGGCAGGGGCTGTATAGTCCAACATCTCAGTCATCGCAGCCAGTGACAGTTTTGCGTCACCCACAATCGGCAAAGACCTATGCTTGGCCGCATCGTGGCGCGCGGCGTTCACAGATATAAATTGTGCATCCTTGGCGAAGGCTGTCCAGGATCCGGTTGTGAAATCTTGCAAGCGCGTACCGACAGCGACAATCACGTCGGCCCTTTCGGCAATCGCATTGGCACTGTTGGAGCCGGTTACGCCGATTGGTCCGATATTCAAAGGGTGGGTTGCCAGCATGTTGGCGCGGCCCGCGATTGTTTCGACCACGGGAATCTGGTGTGCTTCGGCAAACGCAGTCAGTTCGGCAATAGCTCGTGAATATTGCACCCCGCCACCGGCAATGATCATCGGGCGTTTGGCGGCACGAAGGGTGGCGATAGCGTCCGCAACCTCGTCCGTGTCGGGGGCCTGGCGGCGGATGCGGTGAACCTTCTTTTCGAAAAACACAGTTGGGTAGTCATAGGTCCAACCTTGCACATCCTGCGGCAAACCCAGAAAGGCGGGGCCGCAATCGGCGGGATCAAGCATCGTGGCAATCGCGGCAGGCAACGATTGGATAACCTGAGCAGGATGCGTAATGCGATCCCAGTAACGCACCACCGGCTTGAACGCATCGTTCACGCCAAAGGTCGGGTCGTTGAAGTTTTCCATCTGTTGCAGGACGGGGTCGGGCAGGCGCGTCACGAACGTGTCCCCGCACAAAAGCAGCATGGGCAATCGGTTGGCGTGGGCCAGCGCGGCGCTGGTCAACAGGTTCGTCGTGCCTGGTCCGGCACTTGCCGTGCAGAACATGAACCGCTGGCGCAGCCATTGCTTGGCATAGCCTGCGGCGGCAAACCCCATGCTTTGCTCGTTTTGTCCGCGATACAGGGGCAGTTCGTCCTGCACGCCGTACAGGGCCTCGCCCAGACAGGTGACGTTGCCGTGACCGAAGATGCCAAAACCTCCGCCGCACACGCGCATTTCCTGTCCGTCAACCTCGATAAATTGATTGGAGAGCCAGCGGATGATGGCTTGCGCCGTTGTCAGGCGAATGGTGTCTTGTGTCTGTGTCATGTCAACGCGAACCTTTCCGGAAATATTCGGCCCTGTGCCGAAAGCAGCTTGCGAGATATCGATTCCCAAGATACAAGTTTTGCAACCGGTTGCAAACTGTATTTCAAAACGAAAGGCGGCACTATGACCCAGATCGGGATCGGCATCCTTGGCGGAGGATACATGGGCAAAGCCCACGCTGTCGCCATGTCCGCAGTGGGGGCTGTGTTTGATACCAAGCTGCGCCCCCGGCTGGAAATGGTCTGCGCGTCGACACCGGACAGTGCCGAAAAATACCGCGCGGCGTATGGGTTTCAGCGTGCGACAGACGATTGGCAGGCGCTGGTGACGGATCCCAAGGTCGAAGCCATCATGATCGCAACGCCGCAAGACACCCACCGCGCCGTGGCCGAAGCAGCCTTTGCCTTGGGTAAGCCTGTCTTTTGCGAAAAACCGCTGGGTGCGTCGCTGGATGACAGCCGCGCCATGGTCGCCGCCGCCGAAGCATCAGGTGTTCCTAATATGGTCGGCTTCAACTATATCCGCACACCCGCCAGCCAGTTCGCGCGACAGTTGATCGCGGACGGAGAGATCGGGGATGTAACGTGGTTTCGCGGCGAACATACCGAAGATTTCTACGCCGACCCCGGCGCCCCTGCGACCTGGCGCACGACCGGGGAGGCTAATGGTACTATGGGCGACCTTGCCCCGCATATGATCAACGCGGCGCTCGCTTTGTTGGGTCCGATTGCGCGTGTGATGGCAACTGTCGAGACCGTGCATACCACCCGTCCCGGTGGGGATGTCACGAATGACGATCACGCCCAAATGATGTGCCGCTTTGATAACGGCGCAATGGGGCAGATGTATTTCAGCCGCATCGCGACGGGGCGCAAGATGGGTTATGCCTATGAGATCACAGGCACCAAGGGCGCGCTCCGGTTTGATCAGGAAGATCAGAATGCGATCTGGCTGTATCGGATGGATGGGCCCGAGGCCACGCGCGGTTTCACCAAAATCCTGACCGGCCCGGCGCATCCAGACTACCTTCCGTTCTGTCAGGGTCCAGGGCATGGCACTGGATATCAAGATCAGATCATCATCGAGGCACGTGATTTCCTTGCCGCGATTGAAACCGGAAAACCCGTCTGGCCCACGTTCCGTGATGGGATGGAGGTGAACCGCGTTATCGCGGCCGCCATGGCCTCGTCCCGTGAAGAGGCGTGGCAAGATATCGAAACGTTCTGAGCATCAGAAAGGCATTTGGATGACAATCAGAATTGGCAATGCGCCCTGTTCATGGGGTGTGGAATTCGCGCAAGATCCGCGTAATCCCAGCTGGCAATCGGTCCTGAAGGACTGCGCAGCCGCAGGTTATAAGGGCATCGAATTGGGGCCCGTTGGCTTTATGCCTGAAGATCCCGAAGTGTTGGGCGAAGGTTTGGCAGAAAATGATCTGGAGCTGATCGGCGGGGTGGTTTTTCGTGCCTATCACGACCCTGACGCTTGGGATGACGTGCTGGACGCGACGCACCGCACCGCGCGTGCGTTGAAGGCACACGGCGCGGAGCATCTTGTGCTGATCGACTCGATTTCACCACGTCGTGCGCCGACGGCTGGTCGCGCAGAGGAAGCCGAGCAGATGGACAAGGCAGAGTGGACAGCCTATCGCGACCGCATCGCCGAAAGCGCTCGGATCGGGGCAGAGGAATATGGATTGACGGTTGGCATCCATGCTCATGCCGCCGGGTTCATGGATTTCGAACCAGAGCTGGAGCGGTTGCTGGATGAGGTCGATGATAGCATTCTGAAGATTTGTTTCGACACCGGTCATCATTCTTATGCGGGTTATGATCCGGTCGCGTTCATGAAACGCCATATGGATCGAATTTCGTATATGCACTTCAAGGATATTTCGCCCGCAGTGAAAGCAGATGTGATCGCCAAAGGAACGGGCTTTTACGATGCTTGCGGGAAGGGCATTTTCTGCAACCTCGGTGACGGCGACGTCGACTTCCCCGCGGTGCGGCAAGTGTTGTTGGATGCAGGGTTTCAAGGCTGGTGCACGGTTGAGCAAGATTGCGACCCGACGCTTGATCCCGACCCGGTTGGTGATGCGCGGATCAATCGGGAATACCTTGAATCCATTGGCTTTAGTTAAGGAAGCGATCTCATGGAAAAACTGAAATGGGGCATGATCGGCGGCGGTGAAGGCAGCCAGATCGGACCTGCGCACCGCTTGGGTGCACAGGCGGATGGGCTGTTTGAACTTGCCGCTGGCGCATTGGATCATCGTGCGGAAGTTGGCCGCGAATATGCGCAACGTCTGGGCGTGGCGGCGGATCGCGCCTATGGCGATTGGCGGGAAATGCTCGATGGCGAAAAGGGCCGCGCGGATCGGGTCGATCTGGTCACGGTGGCTACGCCCAACGCAACGCATTTCGAAATCACGAAAGCCTTTCTTGAGGCCGGGTTCAACGTGCTGTGCGAAAAGCCGATGACCATGAGCGTCGACGAGGGCGAAGAGATCGTCCGCGTCGCTCAGACGACCGGGAAAATCTGCGCTGTGAACTACTGCTATTCCGCCTATCCGATGGTCCGTCAGGCCCGCGCGATGGTGCGCGCTGGCGAGATTGGAAAGGTGCGTCTGGTCGTTACGAATTTCAGCCACGGTCACCACGGCGACGCGACTGACGCGGATAATCCACGGGTGCGCTGGCGGTATGACCCCGCGATGGCGGGTGTATCGGGACAGTTTGCCGATTGCGGCATTCACGCCATGCACATGGCCAGCTTCATCTGTGATGACGAGGTTGAAAAATTATCAGCAGATTTCGCATCCACGATCGCCAGCCGTGAATTGGAAGACGACGCGATGGTCAATTTCCGCATGGCAGGCGGCACCGTCGGGCGGCTCTGGACGTCTTCCGTTGCCATCGGGCGCCAGCACGGGTTTGACATTCAGGTGTTTGGCGAAACTGGTGGCCTGCGCTGGGCGTCCGAACAGCCGAACCAGTTGATTTTTACACCTGTTGGCGGCCGCACGCAGATCATTGAAAAGGGCGAAGGTGGATTGCACGAAGATGCGCAACGCCTGTCACGCGTCGCAATAGCGCATCCCGAAGGCTTCCCGCTGGCTGTGGCAAACATCTATTGTGATCTGGCCGATGCGATCCGGGGCGAGACCCGCGACGGGCTGCCCAACGCATCTGACGGCGTGCGGTCGATGTCTGCAGTGCACACGGCTGTTGTGTCGGCAAAGAACGATGGCGCTTGGATGGATGCGCGTCCACCAATGTTTCGTTAGTCAGCGCGGACGGGGCGCAGCGTGCCCCGTTCAACAATCGAGCAGGCGAAAATCCGCGCTTCGGGAAGGCGATCGGGATCGTCCAGCATTGCGGCCATCAGCTCGATTGACGAATTGACGATTTGCTGAATCGGCTGATGGATTGTGGTCAGGTTAATGTTTTCCCACCGTGCCATTTCCATGTCATTCAGGCCAATAATGCCGATGTCGCCCGGCACGGATAGCCCGCTGCCAGTCACTGCCGATAACGCCCCGATCGACAAGACATCGTCACCGCAGAAATAGGCCTGCGCGGGAGTGTCTTTCAGCAATCGCAACATCTCGCGACGGCCTGCGTCGAAGGAATAGGCGTCGGCAAACGAATGGCTGGAGTGGATGTGGGGGTGGGCCGACATCTCGATCATGAAGCCGGACAGGCGGTCTTGGGTTGATGTCGCACGTTCCGGTCCCCCCATGAAGGCAACGCAATCATAGCCGCGCGCGACAAGACTGCGGGCGGCCATGCGACCGCATTCGACGTTGTCGATGCCGACCACATGCACCTGTGGCGCGGACAAATACCGCCCGAATGAATGCACGACTGGCACACCTGCGTCACGAAAGGCCTTGGCAAAACCGGGCGGAAGGGTGGACGAGGCAACCACGACACCGTCGACCGAATATTGGCGCAGCATTCGGACCGATTGTTCCGGGTCAGTCTCGTCGCTCAGGTTGACCAGCAAGGGGCGCAACCCACGGTCCTGCAGGCCACGGGTGAATAGGTCGAACACCTCAAGGAAAATCGGGTTGTGAAAGTTGTTGGAGACAAGGCCGATCAGCTTAGTCCGCCCCGTAGTCAGCGACGATGCCAAGGCATTCGGGCTATAGCCAAGCTCGCGCGCGGCCTTTTCGACCTTACGTCGCATCTTGTCCGACACCGATGCGCCGCTCGTAAAGGTGCGCGACACGGCCGAGCGCGAAACTCCGGCGCGTTCTGCAACCTCTTTCAAAGTAACGATCATATGGTGCGACCTATCATGTACCTGTTCAGACCCTTTTACCCCGATACTCAAGCCGGCGCAGCATCAAATACCATATCATATTTTGCAACCGGTTGCAAAAAAGTGCAAAACGTGATCTAAGTTGAGTCGAAGAGGCGGGTAGGACCGCCCTTTCGCCTTGATACGGTGAGAAACTGGGAGGAAAACATGATTTCACTGATGAAGAAACTGGCGCTGACCACGGCTGTGGCCGCTGCCCCGCTGTTGGTCGCCACGTCCGCCATGGCAGACGGGGAAAAATACATTCTGGTCAGCCACGCGCCCGATAGCGATAGCTGGTGGAATACCGTCAAGAACGGCATCGCGCTGGCAGGTGAGCAGATGGGGGTCGAGGTTGAATACCGCAACCCACCCACAGGTGACCTTGCCGATATGGCGCGGATCATCGAACAAGCGGCTGCGTCCGGTCCAAACGGAATTATCACGACTTTGGCTGACTATGATGTGCTGAGCGGCCCGATCAAATCGGCCGTGGATAGCGGTGTGGACGTGATCATCATGAACACCGGGACACCAGATCAAGCCCGCGAAGTCGGTGCGTTGATGTATGTCGGCCAGCCTGAATATGACGCAGGCTTTGCCGCCGGACAACGTGCTAAAGACGACGGAATCGGCAGTTTTCTGTGCGTAAATCACTATATCGTGCAGCCCGCATCGCAAGAACGTTGCCAAGGCTTTGCTGACGGGCTGGGCGTCGACTTGGGCGAACAGATGATCGACGCAGGGCAAGATCCTGCCGAAATCAAGAACCGCGTGATGGCCTATCTGTCTGCCAACCCCGACACTGACGCGGTGCTGACGCTTGGGCCGACCTCGGCTGATCCCACGCTGCTGGCTTTGGAAGAAAACGGCTTGGCTGGTGATATCTATTTCGGCACATTCGATCTGGGTGGCGAGATTGTCGAAGGTATCAAATCCGGCGTGATCCAGTGGGGCATCGACCAACAACCCTTCCTGCAGGCCTATCTGCCGGTCGTAGTGATGACCAACTATCACCGCTATGGCGTACTTCCGGGCAACAATATCAACTCCGGCCCGGGCTTTGTGACTGCGGACGGGCTTGCCAAAATCGAAGAGTTCGCGGGTGAATACCGCTGATCTTCTACCATAAAGGCGGCCATAGCACTTTGGCCGCCTTTCTTGTTTCTGAAACTCCACGTCTTGCCAATGACAGATGAGGCCCCAATGACCAACGTCCCCACCCCTGCTGAGGTCGACGAACGGATCAAGACTCGTTCCAGGTTTCGCGAAGCCATGATCCGCCCTGAACTGGGCGGGATCGTGGGCACCATTGCTGTGTTCACCTTCTTTCTATTGTTTGCCTTCGACAGTGGCATGTTCAACAGCCAAGGGATCATGAACTGGTCGATCGTGTCGGCGCAATTCATGATCATCGCAGTGGGCGCTTGCCTGTTGATGATCGCGGGCGAGTTCGATCTGTCTGTTGGGTCGATGATTGGCTTTGCGGGCATGTTGATCGCAATTTTTGCAGTCACGCTTAGCTGGCCGGTCTGGATGGCGATCCTTGTGACATTCGTGATCTGCATCGCCATCGGCGCACTGAATGGTTTCATCGTCGTACGCACGGGGCTGCCCAGTTTTATTGTGACGCTGGCTTTCTTGTTCATTCTACGCGGCTTTGCGATCTTTTTGCCGCAGCAGATCGAGCGTAAGACAATCATCGGCGGTATCAAGGACGTGGCTGAAGGTGATTGGTTGGCGGCAGTGTTTGGCGGCAAGGTTTTGGGCGGCGTATTTGAATGGTTGGGTGATGCAGGTATCATCGCCACGTTCGAACGTGGCACCCGCAAAGGCCAACCCGTCGTCGATGGCATTCCCATGCTGATCATCTGGGCTCTGGTTCTGGTTTTGCTGGGCCATATCCTGCTGACCAAAACGCGGTTCGGAAACTGGATTTTCGCTGCGGGTGGCGATGCTGAGGCAGCAAGAAACTCGGGCGTTCCGGTGAACAAGGTCAAGATCAGCATGTTTATGCTAACCGCTTTCTGTGCCTGTGTTTTTGCAACCTGTCAGGTAATGGAATTCGGGTCAGCCGGGTCAGACCGGGGGCTTTTGAAAGAATTCGAGGCGATCATCGCCGTGGTCATCGGAGGTGCGTTGCTAACGGGCGGCTATGGCTCGGTCCTGGGGGCAGCACTTGGCGCGCTGATCTTTGGCGTGGTACAGCAAGGGCTGTTCTTTGCCGGGGTTGAAAGCAGCCTTTTCCGCGTATTTCTTGGCGTGATCCTGCTGTTTGCGGTGATCCTGAACACCTATATCCGCCGCATTATGACAGGAGAGCGTTGATATGAATCCCGAACACGCACCAATTATCCAGATGAAGAATATCGAAAAGCACTTCGGGTCCGTCATCGCGCTTGCCGGGGTTTCGCTTGATGTGTTTCCAGGCGAATGCCACTGCCTTCTGGGCGACAATGGCGCCGGAAAATCGACCTTTATCAAAACCATGTCCGGTGTGCATCAACCCACCAAAGGCGAAATCCTGTTCGAAGGCCGCCCCATGCACTTTGCCGATCCGCGTGACGCGATTTCAGCAGGAATTGCCACAGTGCACCAACACCTTGCGATGATCCCGCTGATGTCGGTTAGTCGTAACTTCTTCATGGGCAACGAGCCGGTGAAAAAGATTGGACCGTTGACTTTCTTTGACCACGATCATGCCAACCGCGTAACCATGGATGAGATGCGCGAGATGGGCATCAACCTGCGCGGACCAGATCAGGCGGTCGGCACACTGTCCGGTGGTGAACGGCAAACGGTGGCGATTGCCCGTGCAGTTCATTTTGGCGCCAAGGTGCTGATCCTTGATGAACCGACATCAGCCTTGGGCGTGCGCCAGACTGCCAATGTTCTGGCCACCGTTGCCAAGGTTCGCAAGCAAGGCGTTGCGGTCGTGTTCATCACTCACAACGTGCGTCATGCCATGGCCGTTGGCGATCGTTTCACAGTTCTGAACCGTGGCCAGACGCTTGGCACCGCTCAGCGTGGCCAGATCACACCGGAGGAGCTTCAAGACATGATGGCCGGTGGACAAGAGCTTGTCGCGCTGGAGGGAAGCTTGGGTGGCACCGTTTAAGAGGTGCCCGACCCAAATGCTGTTAGCAATTTTATGAGCGAAAACACCTAATCCGGCATCGCCAATCAGAAACCCGAAACGCGCCGCAGGACCAGCAATGCCGCAGGTCGTGAGGGATCGGGTTACTTCTTAAGCGCAGGTAATCGGTGGCCAAGCTCGAAACCCTGTCGGTCGGTCGTGCCCGTCAGGTTACCAGGCGACCTTGACGCCCTTCTGGCTGATCGACGCTGCGGCTATCTGGGCTTTTCAGTGCCAAGATCGTCAAACGCGACGCGGCTGTATGTCCGTGACATAACATATAGGCCTTCGCGGAATTGTGTTGGGCATAACTGGCCCGTTTGCGCCGATGACCCTGCGCTTGTCTTGAATGCGACAACGTGGCAACCTAACTGAAACAACAAGTTAGGGTCCGGCGATGGCGTCGCTGGATACGCCCGCAAGGTGCTGTGCCACCAAGGAAACATTGTCCTGAACGCCCGGATGACCGCAAGGGGGGGCTTGTCCTTTGCCAGCGGTAAGCGGAGAGTGAAACGATGTATGATCCCAAGAACTTTACACTAAATGATGATGTGGCCCTGATCACGGGCGCAGGTGCCGGAATTGGTCGCGCGATGGCGTTGACCTTTGCGCAGGCTGGCGCTGCCGTAATGGTCAGCGATCTGGATGCAGAGGCGGCCCAAGCTGTCGCGAACGAGATCACACAGTCGGGCGGGCGCGCCGCGTCTCTGGCTTGTAACGTCACGCTGGAGATTGATCTGGTGAACGTGATCAACGCGACGATTTCGGAATTTGGCAAACTCTCGGTGCTGGTCAGCAACGCGGGTGGCGGTGGGCCCAAGCCCTTTGACATGCCGATGGAGGATTTCCGCAACGCCTATGACCTGAACGTGTTTTCTCTGTTCCGGTTGGCCCAGTTGGCTGCCCCTGAAATGGAAAAAGCCGGGGGCGGTGCCATGCTGGCGGTCACGTCGATGGCGGGCGAGAACAAGAATACCAACATGGCGTCCTATGGCTCGTCCAAGGCCGCGACCAACCATTTGATCCGCAATATTGCCTTCGATCTGGGGCCTAAGAACATTCGCGTGAACGGGGTTGCGCCGGGGGCCACGCGGACGGCTGCGCTGAACTCTGTGCTGAACGGCGAGATCGAGGCGAAGATGCTGTCGCACACGCCGATCCATCGTCTGGGCGAGCCGCAGGATATGGCCAACGCGGCCTTGTTTCTGTGTTCCCCCGCAGCCGCGTGGATCAGCGGACAGATTTTGACCGTTTCGGGCGGTGGCGTTCAGGAATTGAGCTAAGGATAAGCAGATGCAAACCAAGATTTTCGCGGCCACCATCGCCGCCACCCTGATGACCGGAGCCGTTGCCATGGCACAGGACACCCCCCTTGATGCGACCGCGTCCAACCCGCAGACGCTGGGCTGGATGCAGGGCTTCCCGCCAGCGCCCGACAAGACCATCCGTTTCACCGACCCCGACTATTTCGCGTTTCCGAAACTGCGCTGGACCGTGTGCCATTTCCGCGAGCTTATGCCCTCGGTCGCGGTGCGCAACGGAACGGATGGGGCAAGCGATCTGCCCGTCGATCTGGATGCCGGGCTGGGCGCTGTGACGTTCTCGCCGTTGGGCGGGGGGGATGCGATGACGTGGGATGCGGCGTTTGATGCGAATTACACCGATGGGGTGCTTGTGATGCATCATGGCCGCATCGTCTATGAACGATATGATGGTTGTTTGGACGAACACACCCTTCACGGGGCGATGTCTGTGACCAAAAGCCTGACTGGTTTGATGGCCGAGGTGCTGGTGGCCGAAGGCACGCTGGACGAAACCGCCCCGGTGGCCGACATCATTCCCGAACTGGCTGGCAGTGCGTTCGGCGATGCAACCGTGCGGCAGGTGTTGGAGATGACGACCGCGCTGGATTATTCCGAGGATTATGCCGACCCGAATGCCGAGGTCTGGACTTATGCCGAAGCCGGCAGCCCCTTGCCCAAGCCCGAAGGCTATGATGGCCCGCGCAGCTATTTCGACTATCTGACGACCGTTCAGAAGAAGGGCGAACACGGGGATGCCTTTGGCTATAAGACTGTGAACGCGGATGCGGCGGGCTGGTTGATCGCGCGCAGCACCGGGGTTTCGGTGGCCGATTATCTGTCGAACCGGATCTGGTCGCGTATCGGGGTCGAGCGCGAGGCATTTTTCACCGTCGACTCCATCGGTACGCCCTTCGCGGGCGGCGGGTTCAACGCCACCCTGCGCGACATGGCGCGGCTGGGCCAGTTGATCCTGGATGACGGCCAATGGAACGGCGAACAAGTGATCCCGGCGGGTGCCATTGCGCGTATCCGCGAAGGCGGCGACAAGGACGCGTTCGCCAAGGCAGGTTATGACCTGCTGCCCGGTTGGAGCTATCGAGGCCTGTGGTGGGTCAGCCACGACGATCACGGGGCGTTCGCCGCCCGCGGCGTGCATGGCCAGACGATCTGGATCGACCCGACCGCAGACATGGTGATTGTGCGTTTTGCGTCGAACCCCGTTGCTGCGAACGCGGCAAGTGATCCGACATCGCTGCCCGCCTATCGCGCTGTTGCCGACTACCTTATGGCCCAGGACGCCACGCCCACCCTGTCAGGCCGCGAATGGATGATCGAGGATATTGACGGCGCCGGCGTCATCGACAACAGCCCAGCCAGCCTGCAATTCCTGCCGGACGGATCGCTTGCGGGCAATACGACCTGCAACCGCCTGATCGCCAGCTATCAGGCGTCTGATGATGCGCTGTCGATCGACCTTGGCGGGTCAACCATGATGGCTTGCCCGCCCGCCTTGATGGATCAAGAACAGAAGATGTTGGAACTGTTGCCGACTGTCACCGAGTACAAGATTGACGACACCGGCGCATTGATCCTGTCGAACGAGGCCGGTCAGACCATGACCGCTCGCCGTCGCTGATGACCGCGGAAAGGAAACACAGAATGGACCCTGCGTTGGAATTCATGTCACGAAACTGGTGGGTGTTGCTGGTGCGGGGTTTGATCGCTATCGCGTTTGGCATCACCGCCTTTGTGTGGCCTGCGCTGACGCTGGCCGTTCTGGTGCTGATCTTCGGCGCGTTCATCCTGTTTGACGGGATCGTTGGCGCTATCGACGCGCTCCGCAACCGCGACCAGATGGAGAATTGGTGGCTGTGGCTGCTCGAAGGAGTGTTGGGCATCGTCGTCGGTGCCTTCACCCTGCTTATGCCCGGCATCACTGCGTTGTTCCTGCTGGGGCTGGTCGCCGCATGGTCCATTCTGGGCGGCATTTTGCGGATTATTGCGGCCATTCAATTGCGCAAGACCATTGACGGTGAATGGGTGTTGATTGCCAGCGGCCTGTTGTCGGTCGTGTTCGGCGTGGCGATCATCGCACTGCCCCATGCAGGGTTGGTTTCGATCGCTTGGATAATTGGCTTCTGGGCGGTGGCCTTTGGTATTCTGTTCGTACTATTGGCGTTTCGGTTGCGCAAGGCGGGCCAATAAAGCACCTTGAATACTAGTGGCCTGTGTGACGGCGAGTTTGCCTGAAACTTGATCATATCCTATGCGTTCTCAACGGGATAACCCCATGCGTTTTTTTGACCGAACCGGCCTTTACGTGCTTCCCTTGTTCCTTGGGGTGCTGTTCTTCGAGGCTTCGTTGACCCCGACCCTGATCCCGCGAAACTGGGTGATCCAAGGCGTTCTGGGCGGGCTTGTCATGGGGTTGGGTTATCTGATCGGGCGAATAGGGGTGTCGCTGTGGCGTCTGATGGAACTGCCCGAGCCGACCGGGCGCAGCATCGTGATTGCGCGTATATTGACAGGGGTGCCTGTGATAGTGGTGCTTGTACTGTCCCTTCTCAAGACCCGTGACTGGCAGAATGGCATACGCATCCGTATGGGGATGGATCTGGTCGACAGCACGCACACGCTGCAAATGCTTTTGCTGGCGCTGGGCGTCTTCGGGCTTCTGGTACTGTTGGGTTACGCTCTGCAATGGCTGTTCGACCGGGTGCGGTTCTGGCTTTATCGCTATATGCCGCCACGCACGGCCAATGTCGCCGGGTTTCTTTTGACCGCGTTTGTTGTGGTGACGGTCACCCGTGACGGGGTGCTGGATCGGGTGATCGAAGGCTTGGACGATTCCGTGACCCTTGCCCAAAACCTGTTTGATATGGCTCCGTTGATCCCGGCGGGTGTTTCCACGGGTGGCGCCGGGTCTTTGGTCGATTGGGGTGCGCTGGGCCAGCCGGGACGCGATTATGTCACTACGGGGCCGGATGCGGACGACATCGCGTCTTTCACCGGGCGCGAGGCTTTGCAGCCCGTGCGTGTCTATGTGGGGCGCGCGCAGGCCGACACGGCGCAGGAACGGGCCGACATCGCGCTGGCCGAGTTGAAACGGCAAGGCGGCTTTGATCGTGAGGTGTTGATTGTGGCTCTGCCGACCGGCACCGGTTGGATGGATCCGGGTGCGATGGACACGGTCGAATATATGCATGGCGGTGATATCGCCACGGTTGCGGTGCAGTATTCATATCTGCAATCCCCGCTGGCGCTGATCCTTGAAACGCGTTCAGGCCTTGATCAAGCCGAGGCGTTGATTGGTACCATTCACAACTATTGGCGTGATCTGCCGAAAGACGCGCGCCCGCGGCTTTACATCCACGGGCTGAGCCTTGGCGCGTGGTCGTCGATGCACGGCACCGACCTGTTTGCCCTGCTGGATGATCCGATCAATGGGGCGATGTGGGCGGGGCCTCCGTTTCCGTCAACAATGTGGCAGGGCATCGTGGCTTCGCGTGACAAGGGCAGCCCTTTTGTCGCCCCAACCTTGGGCGAGGGGCGGCTGGTGCGCTTTGCCTCGCACTCGCGCAATGCGGGGGGGGCGGATGGTTGGGGCAATATGCGCATCGTCTATTTGCAATACTCAAGCGACCCGATTGTGTTCTATGAACCCGCATCGCTATGGCGCGCGCCTGAATGGATGAACGAGCCGCCCGGCCCCGATGTCTCGCCCGATATGCGGTTCATGCCGGTCGTGACGCAGTTTCAGTTGGCCGTTGATATGGCGCTGGCGAATACCGCACCCGATGGCCATGGCCATGCTTACTACGGCGCGGATTATGTCGGGCCTTGGGTGGCGGTGACTGCGCCGATAAACTGGACCGCAGCCGATACCGACCGCCTGATCGCGCATTGCGATGGTGGGTTCGATGTTGGCTGCGATCATAACTGACGGCTGGGCTGCGTGTGTCAGGGCTGCGTGTCATCTTCTGCCGGCGGCTGATCGACCCGGATCACGGTCAGTGTTCGCCGCTGGTTGTCGCGCGTGTCCCAAAAGAACGCCGCCCCTTCGGTCAGACCCAGAAGTGCCACCCCGATGGGCGTCATGATCGACACTCTTTGCTCGGCGATATCCGCATTTTCGGGATAGACCAATTGCACCGTCTTGTCCGCGCCCGTGGATTCGTCGCGATACGTCACAAGGCTGCCAATGGACACCACGTCTGCCGGCATCTTTTTTGCCGGAACGATGCGAGCGCGCCCGATTTCATCCAGCAGGCGGTCCGCTAAGGCCGGGTTGCGCTGTGCAGCACCTTCGACAAGTCCTTCGATATGTGCGATCTCGTCCGCATTGATGACGATTTTCGGCGAGCGCGTGCGGCGCGGTTTGGTGGTATTCGTTTCTTGGGCAGACACTTTATGTCTCCTTTAAGGGGCGGAAATGTAGAAGGTGCGCAGGGTATGCGTCAGTCCGTTTGTGCGACCTCAAGCACGGTCACGGTGCCGACCTTGCCATCGTCAAACACCAATGGTGCGCGTTGGCCCACGCGCAGCCCTATCAAAGCAGAGCCAAGCGCGGATGAGGCGGGGATAACACCGCCCATGCCAGCACGGGCCCGTTGGACCATAAGACCGGATTCCGCCGGCCCGCCGCTGATCGAATAGACAACGTGGCAATTACTGGTGACCGTTTCGCCATCGCCACGTGTTGTGTGCTGGATATCGTCATACCGCACGGCCTGCGACACGGACGCGCTCGGAGTATGCGTTGCCTCGGGGCGATCTGCGTCCGGCAACCACGGCGATCTGCGTCGCATAGCACGGTGTTCGCCATGTGATTGCCGCACGGGCTGATGGGGGCGGTTGCTTTGATTGGATATGGGCGGTTGATTGGTGCTGGTCATGTTACCTCCTCAAACGACAGAAACGTCGCTTGTTCATTCGTTGATCTCTTCGGAAGCCCCGGGGGAAAGCAGGCGCACTCGCGCCTAAGCCACCCGGGGGGGCAGGCGGTTCAAAAGTAAGAAACGGAAGTGATCAGCGTGAACCAACATATCTAAAAGCTAGGTATGCCGCGCAGCTTCGTCAATGGGCGTTCGGATATTGGGCACATTGCACATCCAGAACAGGCAAGGAATGGCCGGTCAAGCCCTGTAAATAGGCAGTTTCGCGTCGGAACGTCGCAGGCGTGGCCAGTGGATTGAAAGTCGGGGGCGGAAGGCCCATATCTATAGCATGATGAAATTCGACTTCCATAAGAGGTTCCTGCTTTTCGCGGGAAAACTACTGAACCGCTGGTAGCCCCGGGCGGGGCTGGGCAATCGTGCCCTTGTCCGCCTCGGGGTCTTTTCTGATCTCATCGATCACAAACAAAGACGACGGCGTCAGCTTGGCCCGAATGGAATAGCAGGTAATTTGCAGTCCAGTCGCGCACATAGCGGGATCCGACGTCATGGCTTCAGTAACCTTGAAATCGGAGGATGATATGCATCCCTTTTTGGCACATCGAAATTATCTGAAATATCACCAGTCGCAGGCGTTCCAAGAACCTGCCGACCAAAGCCGCGAGTCTGTCTTCAGTCGTTGGGCGGCTACGGCCATGCGGCGCTGGAAACGGCGCAAGATGGTCGCCGCTCTTAATGCAATGGACGATCGGCTTCTGAGCGATATCGGCCTGCGCCGGGCGGAAATCCGTCGGGTCGTGGACGCGTTTGACGACCGCGAGTTGGGCATGGCGCCCGTCGCTTCAACTCAACCGGTATCTGGTCGATCCGGCACATGTGCAAAGCAGATGGCACCTCTCAGGACCAGCTAAGTTTGCAGCGTAATCGTCGCGCCGCCTATGTGACGGCGCGACATTAATCCAGGAAAGGATAAAGCCGATGATGATCTGTAAAGCTGACTTTGAAGAGCTGTTCCCGTCCGTTTTTGGACCCAAAAAACCGGAAAAACAGCCTGCCAGCGCCGAGTGCCTGAAAAAGGAAGCGCGCAGCGAGGCGCCGCGCCTTATGTTGCGAAATAGCCCGGTTAATGACAATTGCCGTGAGGCACGTCTTGCCCTCTAGAGGGTAAGACGATCGCAGCGCGCAAATCTTTCCAAGCATTGCCCCATGTCAATGAAGCCTAACCCGCGATGGGTCAAAATTGATTGATCGCAAGGGGTTTGGGATGGTGCGACCACGGTCGCATCTGGCTGCATACGTCCGCCTTAAAGGAGAGACAAGATGAAAACGATCGTGGTCGGGACTGACCTTTCAGAACGCTCGGACCGCGCGATGTCGCGCGCCGCAATGTTGGCGAAACAGTCGGGTGCGACGCTGCATGTGTTGCATGTGGTGGATGACGAACTGCCGACCTCAATCGCACAGGAGCAGCAGAAAAACGTCGAAGCTTTGCTGAACCGCCAGATCGCAAATCGTGGGATAGGCGCGGACATCAAGGTCGAGATTCACGTCGTATTCGGAAATTCCTGGTCAACCCTTTTGGATCAGGTCGAGGTGTTGGGCGCTGATTTGGTTGTTTTGGGCACCCATCGGTCGCGCGGTTTTCTGGATCGGTTTCGGGGGACGACCATCGAACGTGTCGCCGCCTCTAGCCCGGTGCCATTGTTAACGGTGAGCGAGCAAGCGAGCGCACCTTACCAGCGGCCCTTGGTTGGCGTCGACTTCTCGCAATGCGCGTGTAACGCGGCCAATCTGGTCGCGTCTATCGCCCCCGGTCACCCGGTCACGTTCCTGAACGCCTATCACATCCCCTATCGCACCCTGACCACCCGGCCCACCGCGGGGGGGGAGCTGTCGCAGCGCGACAAACAGCGAATCGAGGCATCGTTAAAAGGCGAAATGACCCAATTCGAGGAAAGCCTGAACGACGACGTCACGTATGAATGGCTGCTGGTGGAAGGCAGCCCCAGTGCCATCCTTGACCGCGAGGCGCGCCGGCTGGACGCTGATCTGGTTTGCGTCGGGCCGCACGCGCGGTCGTGGTTGTCAAAAGCTTTGCTGGGAAGCACGGCCGAGCAGTTGTTGACCGACCCGCCCTGCGATGTTCTGGTCACGCCGCTGGCACGTCCGGCGCTGGATTAGGGTATCTGCCAAATCTTAACTGTCGTTTGAACCTGATTGCGTTGGCCCCCTGCGGTTGTGCCGCGGGGGGCCGGCGCGTCGGATCAGCCACGCGGCGCCCAGAAGGTCGGGAATACCCACCAGCGCACGTCGTAGGTTGGAATATTTTGATTGTCCGCCATGACGCGACTGATGGGATACGGCGACGGTCTGCACCTCCCACCCTTCGCGCAGCATCATGGCGGGCATAAACCGGTGGATGTGGTTGAAGAAGGGCAGGTCGAAGTAAGCTTCGCGCCGGAATGCCTTGAGACCACAGCCGGAATCCCGCACCCCGTCATGCAAAAGGGCCACCCGGATCGCGTTGGCCGCCCGCGATGCCCAGCGTTTGGCAATCGTATCCTGTCGCGCGACGCGCTGGCCCTGCACCAGCCCCAGCGCCGGGTTGGCGCCGGCGTCGAAGGGTGCCAGCAGTTTCGGGATCTGGTCGGCCGGGTTCTGCCCGTCACCATCCAGCGTCACGATGATCTGCCCGCGCGCCGCGCGCACACCGTGCCGGATCGAGGCTGACTGCCCCACGCTTTCTTTGTTTTGCAGCCAGTTCAGCCAATCATGCGCCGCCGCCAGCCGCGTCAGGGAATGATGCGTGCCATCGGTGGACCCGTCATCGACCACGATCACTTCGAAAGCGCGCTCGTCCAGTACGCGCCCGACCTCTTCCACAAGGGGGCCGATGGCGACGACCTCGTCGCGGGCGGGGATAACGACGCTGATGTCGGGTATGGTTGAGGTCATGATGAGGGCTCCGGATTTGAGGCATCGGTGACACGCCAGATGGCATGGGGGGCGTTGCGGAACAGAATGTTGCGATAGGGTGGCCAGGTCGCGCCGACCTCATCAGGGCGACCGATGATCAAGCCGTCAGGGTGCTGTGTCATCCATGCGGGCAGGCCAGCGGGGTCGATGATCTCGGTCACGGGTTCGGTCAGACGTCCGGCGAAGTTGAACTCGGCATTATATTGGCGACCGACATAGGCGATGCCGTCCCCCTGATGCGGCGCGACTATAGACGCGATCCGCTTGGTGTCGAAAATGCCGTGGATTGCGCTGACCCCGATTAGGACGTTCAGTGACAACGCCGTGCCAAGGGTCAGCGTAAGTGCTCCGGGCAAGCCGCCCAACCGCACCGCCAACCAGCACACCGCCAGCATGAACAGGCCCCAGGCCAGCAGATTCGTCTGCGGGTCCAGAAGCGGCGCGGCAGAGCCAAGATCAACGAACCCCGCCCCCGCCAGCATCGCCGCGACAGCCGCCAGCAGCAAGGGCACGCTGGCCAGAAGTGGGCGGAACGCAGGGCGTTCGGGCAACAGCCCGGCGACGATCAGGGCGACAGCGGGAAGCTCGGGCACAAGGTAATGCACCTGTTTGCCGCTGATCAGGCTGAACAGCACCAGCGCAGACATTGCCCAGATCGCGGGCAGGGCAAGACCGGTATCCTGCCAGCGGGCAGTGATCGCGGCTTTCCAGACGCTCGGCACGAAAAACCACGGAAACAGAAGAAACGGAAGAAGCGTGGCGAACCACCACCAGGGCCGTGCGTGGGCGAACGAAGCGCTGATCCGGCCCGCGCTTTGCGTCCACAAGACCTCGTCCCGGTATTCAGCGCCACCGATCACGATGGCGGGCACCAGCCAAAGCGCCACAACGCCAAGGGCGGTGGCAAGGGCGATGCCGACGCCCGCAAAGGTGGACGGCCACGACACCTTGCGCCGCGTGCGCGCCCAAAGCGGGGTCAACAGCATGGCGGGGCCAAGATGCACCAATATCACCGGCCCCTTGGCCAGCACGCCAAGCGCGATCGCGACACCAACCGCCGCCCACCAGCGCCGCGCGCCGGTATCGACCGCGTTGACCAGCGCCAGATATCCGGCCAGCGTCGTGCAGGTCAGAAGCGCGTCGAACATCGTCAACCCGCCCGAGATCGCAAACAGCAACATCGCCGACAGCACCATGACGGCGCGCGGGCCGATGGTTGCATCCTCGGCCCCCAGTTTCCGGGCCAGACGGCCTGTCAGAACGATGGACAGCACCGCAAACAGCGGCCCCACAAGGCGCGCGGCGAATTCCGACACTCCGGTGAACATCCACATCAGGTTGATCGCCCAGAACAGCAGCGGCGGCTTGTGGGTATAGATGTCGTAGTTCTTGGTGGGGACGAAGTAATTGCCGCTTTGCCACATCTCCCAAGCGACGGCGACATAGCGGGTTTCGTCAATCGGTGTCAGTGGGCGCAGAAACACGCCGGCCACAGCCACAAGAAAAAAGGCAAACAGCGTCCAGCGCGCGGCAACGGTCGGTGTCATTGCGTGGCCTCGGCCCGGCGGCGTCTGATCAGGATCAGGTTGCGGGCATAGACGAACAGACCGGTCGCCTGACCAAGGATAAAGACCGGGTCTTGCCGCCAGATGGCGTATGACAAAAGCGTCAGCCCGCCCGCCAGGCTGAACCACCAGAACGCCAGCGGAATCACACTTTCGCCGCGACGTTCGCTGACGATCCACTGCACCAGAAATCTGGACGTGAACAGCGCCTGACCCAGAAACCCGATTCCGATCCAAATTGTGCTGATTGACATGACATTTCCAAAGATGACCCCCAGCCCATATGCCGGTGGCGGGCTGATGTCACCGCCACCTTACCGATTGCTGACGAATACCCTATGGTTGGCAAAAAGAATGGACCCGAACGGAATGCGATTGCTGGTTGTCGAAGATGAACACGCCTTGGCCGAGGCAGCAGCCGAACATTTGCGCGAGGCAGGTCATGCCGTCGATATCGCGGTGAAGCTGGACGATGCGCAAGCGGCGGTGCGCGCCACGTCCTATGATCTGATCCTGCTGGATTTGCAGCTTCCCGATGGGGACGGGCTGACATTGGTGCGCGACCTGCGCAACCGTGCGGCCAGCACGCCGGTTCTGATCGCCACGGCGCGCGACCAAATCATGCAGCGGATCCAGGGTCTTGAGGCAGGCGCCGACGATTATCTGGTCAAGCCTTATGATCTGGACGAGATGCTGGCGCGTGTCGCAGCCATTCTGCGCCGGGCCGACAGCAGCCGGGCCAGCCAACGCCAGTTCGGCCCGATCAGTATCGTGCCATCAGCGCAGGTCGTTTATCTGAACGACGCCCCCGTGCGCCTGACCCCCAAGGAATGGGCCATTCTCGACAGGTTAAGCCGTCGTCCCGACATCACCGTCAGCAAAGCAGACTTCGAAGACGCGCTCTACGGCTTTGGCAGCGAAGTCGAAAGCAATGCGATCGAGGCGCATGTTAGTCGCCTCAGGGCCAAGCTGGGGCGCGGTGTGATCGAAACGGTGCGTGGGTTTGGCTACAGGATGGGCAAGGGATGATTCTGCGTGACAGCTTGGCCCGGCGTTTGTCGCGGCTGATCATTTTGGGGTTTGCCGCGATCTGGCTGCTGGCCCTGATCGCCTCCGCCGTGGTGCTGCGAAACGAACAGCAAAAGCTGGCCGACAAGATCATTCAGGAAACCGCACAGGTTTATCTGCCTGCGATAGTCATCGACTATCAGCGGGCGCGGGCAGGGGGGGATGCGCCCCCGATCACCTTCAAGCCGCGGCTGCGCTTTGACCCGCAAGGCGGGTTGGAGCCAGACGCCGAGGCATTGGCCTATCGCCTGCTGGACAGGTCGGGCAAGGTCCTGATGGTCTCGGACGTGCCGCATGACGTTGCCTTTCCCCCGCCGGGCGCGCGGGGCTACAGCATGACGGAAAGCCACGTCTTTTACACCACCGCACCGGATGTGGATGGTTTTGTCATGCAGGTGGGGGATTTGCGTCAGGAACGGTCAGCAGCGTTCCTTGACAGTCTGACGGCCCTTGTTATCCCGATGTTGGCTATCCTGCCTTTGGCCTATCTGACCGTGACATGGATCGGCAACCGGGCACTTGCGCCGCTTGATCATTTGCGCGCCGAGATTGACGCGCGCAGCGATGCGCGGCTCGATCCGATTGACGCAGGCGGTCAACCTTCCGAGCTGCGCGCAATTACCTCAACCATCAACGGCTTCATGTTTCGCCTGGCCCAGGCCCTCGACGGCGAGCGTGCTTTCGCGACCAGCGCGGCGCATGAACTGCGCACCCCCGTCGCCGTCGCACTGGCACAGGTGCAACGCATGCAGGCGGAAACCGGTGAAGGTTCCAGCGGACGGCTTGCCACCATCGAAGACGCCCTGAAACGTATGAGCCGCCTTGTCACCCGTCTGTTGCAACTTGCCCGCGCAGAGGCCGGCATCGGCGGCTCGCAAGATGTGCATGATCTGATCCGACTGACCGATATCGTTGTGAATGACAGCCGCCGCGACCCAGTCCGGCGCGACCGCCTGCATGTCACGCTTGCTGATCGGCCGGTCATGGCTACGATCGACCCCGATGCGTTTGCGATGATCGCGGGCAACTTGTTGGACAACGCTTTCCAGCACGCATCGCCAGGCAGCGGCGTACAGGTTGTTTTGTTGGCTGATGGCCTGCTTTGCGTGCGCAATGAAGGCTCTGTCGTCCCCGCCGATGAACTCGCGCAGCTGTCCAAACGGTTTCAGCGTGGGGCCACCACTGCGGATGGGTTCGGGCTGGGGCTCTATATCGCCGACAAGATCGCGCGGCATTCGGGCGGGCGACTTGAGCTTCTATCGCCGCCTGCTGGCGCAAGCTCGGGATTTGAAGCGCGCTTCTATGCCCCGCTGGCGGGGTGAGTCGCCCCGTTTGCCCCTTGCGTTTCGTAAATATGCTCTAGTTTTCAGTGTTTTTCATATACACGGTAGTGATCTCGGCTTGCACGTGTAAGGTGCGGTTGCTCGCGATACATCGAATGTGTTGATTATGGACCTTCCTTGATGGCCACGCGCAGTTTCTGCTTCCTCTGGCGATAAATATCCCGGGGTCCGGGGCAGAGCCCCGGTCCGGTTCGTCAACTCATTCCGCCACCTCTGCTTTTTCCAGCACGGCGTGCATCAACACATCTGCCCCCGCCTGCGCCCATTCCTTCGAGATTTCTTCGGCCTCGTTGTGGCTTAGCCCATCGACACAGGGGCACATGATCATCGCGGTCGGGGCCACGTCGTTCACCCAGCACGCATCGTGACCGGCGCCCGATACGATATCCATATGGCTGTATCCCAGCGCGTTGGCCGCATCGCGCGCCGCGCTAACGCAGCCTTCATCGAAAGCGGGCGGGTCGAACTGGCCGACGATCTCGCATGCGAACTTGACGCCTATATCTTCGCACAGCTTCGGGGCGCGGCTCATTAACTCGTCGACCATCGCGTTCAGCTTGTCCACCAGATGCGTGCGCATATCGACGGTAAAGACCACCTTGCCCGGAATGATATTGCGGCTATTCGGATAGACGTCGATATGACCAATGGTGCCGACCGCATTGGGCTGGTTTACCATTGCGATTTCGTGCACCAGTTCCGTCACCAAGGCCAACCCGCGCCCTGCATTCTTGCGCAGCGCCATCGGGGTTGACCCGGTGTGGCTTTCCTTGCCTGTCACGGTGCATTCAATCCAGCGCAAGCCCTGGCCGTGGGTGACGATGCCGATATCCTTGCCCGCGGCCTCAAGGATCGGCCCTTGTTCGATGTGCAGCTCGAACATCGCGTGCATTTTACGCGAGCCAACCTTTTCGTCGCCGACCCAGCCAATGCGCGAAAGTTCGTCCCCGAAGGTCTTGCCCTCGGCGTCCGTGCGCGCATAGGCCCAATCCTGCGAATGTTTGCCTGCAAACACGCCCGAGCCCAGCATCGCAGGCGCAAACCGCGTGCCTTCTTCGTTGGTCCAGTTGGTCAGAACGATGGGGTGCTTGGTCTTGACGCCCAGATCATTCAAGGTGCGGATTGCTTCAAGCCCTCCCAGCACGCCCAGTACGCCGTCATATTTGCCGCCCGTAGGCTGCGTATCCAGATGCGACCCCATATAGACGGGCAGGGCCGCGGGGTCTTCACCCGGGCGCGTGGCAAACATATTGCCCATTGTGTCCACACCCACGGTGCAGCCCGCATCCTCGCACCATGTCTGGAACAGCGCGCGCGCTGTGGCGTCGTCGTCGGTCAGGGCCTGGCGGTTGTTGCCGCCAGCAACGCCGGGGCCGATCTTTGCCATCACGATCAGGCTGTCCCAAAGACGGTCGGGGTCGATGCGCAAATTGCTGGCTTGGCTCATGATATTTCCTCATTTGGCCGGCGTTGCGGCGTTGCGAAACTCGGGGCCGGTCTTACTGACAGGCTGACGGATATTTGCGCGTTCGGTCAATCTTTTTGGCCCACGGTGCAGAAAGCCATGTTTCAGGAAAAGCACATAGCGTAACCCAGATTACGTAAGGTTTTTGCATGGCAAACGAGTGAAAATGACCGCCGAGAAGACATTTTTTGGCTAAGCCAATGCCTTGACCAGCTGGCGGCCCTACGGGTCCTGGATGAAGAAGCGTTCATAAAGCAGATGCTGATCAGACCGCTTCGCCCCTAAGCAGCATCGTCAGTGCCAGCAATGTTGTCGCTATGCCAGCCAGCAGAAGGGCGGGGGGCGTTGTGCCGTAGAATACGAAATCCCAAAGCACCACCCAGCTTGGCACCAGATAAGTATAAGCCATGACCTTGCTGGCTGGCAGCCGCTGGGCGGCATATTGAACCAGAAAGAACGTGCCGGCCGTGGTCACGATGGCAAGATAGGCAACGACCATCCACACTGCCGGGCGCATGGCTACAAAGTCGGTTTTGATTAGGTCACCAAACCCATAGATGCCGGTGACAATCAGCGCCCCCAGCACCGACCCAAGCGAGGTTTGCAAAGGCTTCACATCACTTGCCAGCTTCCGCGAAACCGCCGGAACCAGTGCATGACCCAGCGCACCGATGGCAAACAGCGCCTCGCCGCGGCCAAGTTCGAACCGCATAAGCGCGCCGATATCCGCGCGAAAGATTACCCAGACGGCCCCAACCGCACCGATGGTCAGCGCAATCAACGTCCAACGCCCGGATCGCTGCCCGGCAATCAGCCGCCCGCAGCCCGCGGCCATCAGGGGCGTTAACGTGAATACCGCGGCGGTGGATACGGCGGTTGTCATCCGAAGCGCCTCGAACATCGTGATGAAATAGACGGCCATCAGCCCGCCAATCAGGCCGAACCGCCAAAACCTGTTAAAGACAGGGCGGACCGGAACATGCAGGATTCGGGCCAGCCCGAACAGGACCAGCGCGGCCAGCGCAAACCGCACGGTGTTCAAAGCGGCAGGCGCGATGTCTTTTGCGATGATGTGACCAAAGCTGAACGACAGTGACACCAGCGCCGAGAACGCCAACATCGCCAGATGGCCCTGCCGCGATTGGAACAGGGCCGCGCTGGATTCATTCGGTGGTTGCGCCGCTTGGGTTGTCGGAGTGGATCGTCCAGTTGGCATAGTGTTCCTTCACATCCGGTCCCGTTCGTTGATCTATGGTGCCGGGGGCAATGGTTTGCATGATGATGCCGCCTTCGACCGGGTGGGCATTGATACATACGTCGCAAGCCGTGCTTTCGTCATCCATCACATCAAAGTCGCTATTTTCAGACCTATTGATAGCTTGGTGCGATGTATCTAAGCAGGCTGCATAGCAGCGCCCGCGTGCGATGCAAGCCACTTGGTCGATCCGCGCCCGGGTGACGCGGTTTAGGTTCAGGTCGTACCAGCCGGCACCATTGCGCACCGCGCCCAATAGCGTGGTCAATCGAAGTATCGCCCCTTCAACCATATATTGGCAGGTCCGAAACCATCTGTCCGGGCGATATTGCGTCAAGATTGACGGTGGAGATCGATTTGTTTGTGTTGATTAAGCTGACCGCATCGGCCCCGCCCAGTGCGACCTTCCCGTGCGGATATCTGAAGTTCAGCGCGAACACACACACACAGCCGGTTTCCGCGATGCGGGGGCGGATGCGTTTTCACTCATCTTACTGTCACGACACCATGGCCGAGGCGATCAATGTCCGCAGGGCTGAGAATTTGCTTTGCACTCATGCTGGCGCCAGTCGTCCTGAGCAACTCGTGACCCACCGCTGATTGGGGTGCTTGTCGAACCCTATTCTTATTTAGCGCTTCCGACGAATGCACAAAATCAAAGGCTGTGCCAAGGCTGAAAACAGATCGCCCAGCGAAATTCAACGCGCGGGATCACAGGTTGCGGGAAATCCAGTTGTCCAGCACCTCGACCTCGCCTTTCTGCAGCCGCAAGCCAAGCTTGGACCGTCGCCAGATCACGTCATCGGCCCGGCGGGCAAACTCCTTGTCGATCAGCCACCGGACCTCTTGCGCGGTTAGGGTCGCGCCGAAGTCGTTGCCCAGATCGTCCACGCTGCTCGCCCCTGCCAGAACGTCCCAGCTTTCCATGCCGTAGGCGCGTATTAGGCGGGTGGCCCAGAGGTTTGTCAGGAAGGGGAAATCGCGTTTCAACTTGTCGATCAAGTCCTGCACGCCATCCATCGGGAAATCGCCGCCGGGCAGGGGCTGATCCGCTGTCCAATCTGCGCCAAGCTGGGGCAGGTGACGCCTGAGCTTGGCCAGCGCGTTTTCGGCCAAGCGACGATAGGTGGTGATCTTGCCGCCAAAGATATTCAAGACCGGTGCACCGTCGGTATCATTTAACTTCAGCACGTATTCCCGCGTCGCGGCGGTGGCCGAGCTTGCCCCGTCATCATACAGGGGGCGCACGCCGGAATAGGTCCAGACCACGTCATCCTTGGTGATCGGTCGCGCGAAATACTGGTTCACGAAGTCGATCAGATAGTCACGCTCCTCATCGGTGCAGACGGGGCTGGTGTCGGCGGTGTCATGCGGCGCATCGGTTGTGCCGATCAGCGTAAAGTCGTGTTCATAGGGAATGGCGAAGATGATCCGGCCATCGGTGCCTTGGAAGAAATAGGCCTTGTCGTGGTCAAACAATTTCGGCGTCACGATATGCGACCCGCGCACCAGCCGGACGCCTTCCTTGGTTTCTACATCCAGCGCGCCGTGGATCAGTTCGCCAACCCAAGGCCCGGCGGCGTTGACCACGATCTTGGCCCTGTGCCGGGTGGTGGCGCCGGTGCGGGTGTCTTGCGTTTCGATGACCCAATGATCGGCAAGGCGTGTGGTCTTGACCACCTTGGTGCGCGGCAGGATTGTGGCGCCGCGCGCCTCGGCATCGCGGGCGTTCAGGATGACAAGTCGCGCGTCATCCACCCAGCCATCGGAATATTCATAGGCTTTGGAGAACTTGTCTTTTAACGGCGCACCTTCAGGCGTGCCGGGCAGAGACAGAGTTTTTGTGCCTGGCAGGAATTTTCGCCCACCGAGGTTGTCGTAAAGAAACAGGCCCAGACGGATCAGCCATGCGGGACGCCGCCCCTTCATCCATGGCATCACAAATGACAGCAGTTTCGAGGTCGGCGTGTCCCCCTCGAACCGCATGTCCTTGTGATAGGGCAGGACGAAGCGCATCGGCCAACTGATATGTGGCATGGCGCGCAGAAGTGTTTCGCGTTCGATCAGGGCCTCGCGCACCAACCTGATCTCGAAATACTCAAGATAACGCAAGCCGCCGTGAAACAGCTTGGTCGAGGCTGACGAGGTTGCGCCTCCAAGGTCATTCATCTCGGCCAAGGTCACGGACAATCCGCGCCCTGCGGCGTCGCGCGCAATACCGCAACCGTTGATGCCGCCGCCGATAATGAAAAGGTCACTGATCTGGTCTGTGCGTTCCATGGCGGGCCTCGTTTGCATCATTCTGTCAATGTTATGCGCCGATTCTGCCAGAAAAGAAAGAAAGAGACTTTCGTAAATGTTCGTTTTATCGCAAATTGATCGCGTAGAGAGGATTTGTATGTCGCAAACACTACGGATACCTGAGATTCTGGCGATGGCGCGGCGGGACGGTAAGGTTTCGGTCGACGGGCTGGCGGCGCATTTCGGCGTGACCTTGCAGACGATCCGGCGCGACCTGACCGATCTGGCCGAAGCCGGGCGGTTGGTGCGGGTGCATGGCGGCGCGATCCTGCCCTCGGGCATATCAAACATCGCGTATGAGGAACGCCGCGCCCTGAACCAGTCCGCCAAAGCCGGGATCGCGCGTTCTGTCGCGCAATTGATCCCCAATGATTGCGCCATCTTCCTGAACATCGGCACCACGACCGAGGCGGTTGCCCATGCGCTGCTGCATCACCAAAACCTGCTGGTCGTAACGAACAATATCAATGTGGCGCAGATCCTGTCGGCCAATCCTGACTGTCAGGTGATTGTCACGGGTGGCGCCCTGCGGCCGGCGGATGGCGGGTTGGTGGGGGATCTGGCAGCGCGCGCGGTCGGGCAGTTTCGGTTCGATATCGCGGTCATTGGCTGTTCCGCGCTGGATCAGGATGGTGATTTTCTGGATTTTGACCTGCAAGAGGTCGTGGTCAGCCAAGCGGGGCTGCACGCCGCGCGGCGCCGGGTTTTGGTCTGTGATCACTCGAAGCTGTCACGCACTGCCCCCGCGCGGATTGGTGCGCTTCAGGATCTGGACCAGATCGTCACCGACGAACCCGCGCCCGACAGGCTGGCTGGTAACTGCGCCGCTGCTGGCGTCGAAATCCTTGTTGCCTAGCCGTCATTTCTGTGGTCAATGATACATGACCGGCGGTCATTTATGCGCTGGTTATGTTGCGGCGCATGGGTCGCAGTCAGGAGAAAATGCGGTGAAGCTCACGGTCAACGGCACGGTGCACGTTGTGGATGTCGAAGGTGACATGCCGCTTCTGTGGGTGCTACGTGACGAGCTTGGGCTTACCGGGCCGAAATACGGTTGTGGAGTCGCGGCCTGTGGCGCTTGCACCGTGCATGTCGGCGGAGTCGCCGTTCGGTCCTGTCAAACACCGGTCTCGGCTGTGGATGGCCCGGTTACGACCATTGAAGGGCTGGGCAGCGCCGATGAACTGCATGCGGTTCAGGCCGCATGGTTGGACCATCAGGTGGCGCAATGCGGCTATTGTCAGGGCGGGCAGATGATGCAGGCGGCTGACTTGCTGGCCGCCACACCCGACCCGACCGATGCCGATATTGATGCCGCGATGTCGGGCAACCTGTGCCGTTGCGGCACTTATCCGCGCATCCGTGCCGCCGTGAAAACGGCCGCCAAGACCTTGCGAGAGGTGTGAGTATGAGCCGCGCCGCGACCATCGCCCGCCGCAGCTTCGTCGTCGGCTCGGTCGCCCTTCTGGGGGGCGTGGCGTTCGGTTATTACACCTACAAGAAGCCCGTCGAGAACCCGCTGCTGGACGACCTGGACGAAGGCGAGGCGGCGCTGACCCCCTATGTGCTGATCAATGCCGATGGCATCACGCTGATCACGCCGCGGGCGGATATGGGGCAGGGGACCTATTCGGTTCAGGCGGCGCTGATCGCCGAAGAACTGGACGTCGAGCTTGACCAGATCAATGTCGATCCCGGTCCGCCCTCGAAAGCCTATTACAACACGGCGCTGGCGGACGAATCCGTTCCCTTCCCTGCAACCGACCGCGGGCCGCTGGCTCAGTTGGCGCGCGGCACGGCTGGGGTCGTGGTGAAGATGCTGGGGCTGCAAATGACAGGGGGCTCAAGCTCGGTCCCTGATGGGTATGACAAGCTGCGCATCGCAGGTGCCGTGGCGCGCGAAACCCTGAAAGCCGCCGCGGCTGCGCAAACCGGTTTGTCCAAGACGCGCCTGAGCACCGAACGCGGGGCGGTGGTGCTGCCGGATGGCAAACGTATCCCCTATCAGGCGCTGGCCGCCCACGCCGCGAAGATCGAGCCGGTCCGCGATGTGACTTTGCGCCCGTCGACCCAATGGCGGTTGGTCGGCAAGCCCATGCAGCGCGTTGACATGCTTGCGAAATCCACTGGAACGCAGAGTTACGGGATCGACATGCGGATGGAGGGGATGGTCCACGCGGCCATCCGCCTGAACCCGCGCAAGGGGGGCGAGGTGATCGCCTATGATGCCAGTGCCGCCGAAGCGATGCGGGGCGTGCAGAAGGTGATCCCCGTCACGGGTGGCGTGGGCGTGATCGCCGACAACACTTGGCGTGCCTTTCAGGCGGCAGATGCGATTGACGTGACGTGGGGCGATGCCCCTTATCCCGCTGAACAAGACGCCCATTGGCAGGCGTTGTCTGACACGCTGGACAATGCCGATCAGGACGCAAAGCCGCGCGACGATGGCGACGTGGACAATGTGTCCATGACCGTCGAGGCCGAATACCGCGCGCCCTATCTGGCGCACGCGCCGCTTGAACCCTTGAACGCCACGGTTTTAGTCACGGATACACGCGTCGATGTCTGGACCGGCAATCAGATCCCCCGCATGACGCAGGCCAGCGTGGCCGACATGACAGGTGTGCCCATCGAGGATGTGCATGTGCATATCCTGATGATGGGCGGCAGTTTTGGGCACCGTCTGGAAGACGAGGTGGTCAAGCGCTGCACTGAACTTGCGATGGCGCTGCCCGGCACGCCGGTCAAGCTGACCTACAAACGCGAAGAGGATACGGCGCAGGATTACACCCGCCCCATCGCCATGATGCGCGGACGGGGCGCGGTAAGCGATGGCCGGGTCATCGCGATGGATATTCGCGTGGCCTCTCCGTCCATTCTGGACAGCCAGATGGGGGAGCGTCAGGGGATGAACCTGCCGGGACCCGACGCCACGATCAGCCAGGCGCTTTGGGATCAACCCTATGCGATCGCGAATTATCGCATCACCGGGTATCGCACGCCGAAGCTTGGGCCGGTCAGCTCGTGGCGATCGGTTGGTGCGTCACAGAACGGGTTCTTTCACGAGAACTTTCTGAACGCCCTGATCCACGCCGCCGGCGCCGACCCTGTCGAGGAGCGCCTGCGCCTGATGTCGGATGCGCCTTCGCGCAAGGTGCTCGAGGCGGTCGCCGAGATGTCCGATTGGGGCGCTGCATCCCCATCGGGCACGGCGCGCGGCGTTGCCTTCAGCCTGTCCTTCGGTACGCCCGTCGCCGAAGTGGTCCAGATCGCCATGACTGACGCGGGCATCCGTCTGGATAAGGTCTGGGTCGCAGCCGAAGTGGGCCGTGTCGTGGACCCGATCAATTTTGAGAACCAAGTGCAAGGCGGCGTGATCTGGGGACTGGGACACGCGATCAACAGCCAGGTGACCTATGCCGATGGCCGGGTCGAGCAGGAAAACTACTTCGATTTCGAAGGGCTGCGTTTGCATCAATCGCCCGAGATCATTGTGCGTGGGCTTGAGAGCCGAAGCCACGTCACTGGCATTGGGGAGCCGCCCGTCCCCCCGGCCGCGCCCGCCTTGGCCGAGGCGATCTTTCAAGCCACCGGAACGCGTCCGACCGAGATGCCATTTGCAAAGAATTTCACATTCGTCTGACCGAAAAAACCACCACTCACGGGGTCAGACACAACGCGCTCGCCGAAACAGGCGGGCGCGCTTTTTTTTGTGGGAAGGAGGGGCGTTGCCCCTCTGCGCTGCGCGCATTCACCCCAGGATATTTGGGGCCAGAAGAAGACGGGGTGGGATCTCAGCTGGGAAAACCTTTGGCCCAAGAATTTGACATGCGAAATGGAGAAGAACCCTACTTGGTCGACGTACTTGCGCTTCTTTTTCTGACTGGAGAACCTACACTAGCCGGAGAGATTCTTCAGACGTGTCTAGAGCGTCTGTCTGAGATTTCGTTCTGAGGGAGATTTGGGGGTGTGTTGGCCTACTTTATAGTTCAACGCACGAATTGGCGACACCAATAACATTTGCCCTTTACTGGTAACACGTATCCAACTCTCTTCTAAGCGTGTTAAACGCCGCCTCAGTTTCAGAAAACAACAACTGACCTTCGGATAATGCGTTTTGGACTTCGCTTAAGTCGAACTTGAAGTGCTCCAATATCATGTCACAATAGAGTTTGAACCCTTCCTTATGGCGATCGAATATCACTTGAATACCTTCATGAAGCCGCCCATTCGGACAGAACTTGGCTACAAGCTCTTCCCGCTCTGATTTGGATACCGATATCACTTTGAATCCGGGGTTTTCGACAATGGTGAAGTTTCGATGGGACCTACTTGCACCATCTAAATATCCGTGCACGAGACGATTGCGGACAATCTCTAGGAATACCTGCTCGTCTTTGCTGGCTCTGCAAATTAGTTCAGCTGACAGAACGCCAATTGAGCCAACTTCGCATGTGCTGTGAAACAGGTTCCCATGATTTGTCAGCTTAGCATCAGCGACTAGTCGACGGATTGTTCCGTTAGTTGAAGCGAGCCCTTTTGCAGTGTCTTTCACACAGCCAAAAAGTATGGGGAAGCCGAGGAGTTGGGTGCCGGAAGCACGATCATTGCGGTGTTGATCGAGAACCCAGCGCCAAGATTCAACCGGGAAAACAGCGCCCAAAATTATCTGCTGGATGGCATCAACAATTTCTGATCGGCCACGTTTCACCGCCATACCTACCGCCTCTTCCCACGCCCCGCCCGCTGTCCCGGCTTCCCAGCTGTTGACCGCCCCTTCACCTTCTGCGCCGCATCTCCCGCAGCCTCAATCGCAGACTGTCGCGCCAAAGGATCGTCGGCGATGGCGAGTTCGACGGCCTCCAGCCGTTGCACCTCGTCGCGCAGACGGGCGGCTTCTTCGAATTCCAGGTTTTCGGCGGCTTTGCGCATTTGGGCCTTCAGTCCCTCCAGATGCGCAATCAGGTTGTCGCCGATCATCGGCTTGTCAATGGTGGCGGTCACGCGGGACATGTCGGTGTCGCCTTCATAGAGTCCCGACAATACGTCATCGATGTTCTTCTTGATGGTCTGCGGCGTGATGCCGTGCAGCTCGTTATAGGCTTTCTGTTTCTCACGCCGCCGGTTGGTTTCGTTCAGCGCGCGTTCCATTGAGCCGGTGATGCGGTCGGCATACATGATGACGCGGCCTTCGGCGTTACGCGCGGCACGACCGATGGTTTGCACAAGTGAGGTTTCCGAGCGCAGGAACCCTTCTTTATCGGCGTCCAGAATGGCGACCAAACCGCATTCGGGGATGTCCAGACCTTCGCGCAGCAGGTTGATCCCCACCAGCACGTCAAAAGCGCCAAGCCGCAGGTCGCGCAGGATTTCGATCCGTTCAATCGTGTCGATGTCCGAGTGCATGTATCGCACGCGGATGCCCTGTTCATGCAGGTATTCGGTCAGGTCTTCGGCCATGCGTTTGGTCAGGGTCGTGACCAAGGTGCGCATACCATGGCCGGCCACCTTGCGGACCTCGTCCAGTAGGTCGTCGACCTGCATTTCGACCGGACGGATTTCAACTTCGGGGTCCAAAAGGCCCGTGGGGCGGATGACCTGTTCGGCGAAAACGCCGCCGGTCTGCTCAAGCTCCCAACTGGACGGCGTCGCGGACACGAAGATCGATTGCGGGCGCATGGCGTCCCATTCTTCGAATTTCAGGGGGCGGTTATCCATGCACGAGGGCAGGCGGAACCCGTGTTCGGCCAGCGTGTATTTGCGCCGGTAGTCGCCGCGATACATGCCCCCGATCTGGGGCACGGATACGTGGCTTTCATCCGCAAAAACGATGGCGTTATCGGGGATGTATTCAAACAGGGTGGGGGGTGGTTCGCCCGGCGCGCGGCCTGTCAGATAGCGCGAGTAGTTTTCGATCCCGTTGCAGAAGCCCGCGGCCTCAAGCATTTCAAGGTCAAACTTGGTGCGTTGTTCAAGGCGTTGGGCTTCCAGCAGTTTGCCTTCATCCTCGAACTGTTTCAGACGGACGGCTAGTTCCTGCTTGATGCTTTGGATCGCCTGTTTCAGCGTCGGCGTGGGCGTAACATAGTGCGAATTCGCATAAATGCGCACTTTCTCTAACGTGTCGGTTTTCGCGCCGGTCAGGGTGTCGAATTCAGTGATGGCCTCCAGCTCTTCCCCGAAAAAGGAAAAACGCCAGCCGCGATCTTCAAGGTGACTTGGCCAAACCTCAAGACTGTCGCCGCGAACCCGAAAGGACCCGCGTTGAAACGCATTGTCGTTACGCTTGTATTGCTGGGCAACCAGATCACGCATCATGGCCCGTTGGTCGTATTCTTCGCCCACCGTGATATCCTGCGTCATCGCGGTATAGGTCTCGGGCGAGCCGATGCCATATATACAGCTGACCGAGGCCACGATGATCACGTCATCGCGTTCCAGAAGCGCCCGCGTGGCCGAGTGGCGCATCCGGTCGATCTGCTCGTTGATCTGGCTTTCCTTCTCGATGAAGGTGTCCGAGCGGGCCACATAGGCCTCGGGCTGATAATAATCGTAGTAGCTGACAAAATATTCCACTGCGTTGTCGGGGAAATATCCCTTCATTTCGCCATATAACTGCGCAGCAAGGGTCTTGTTCGGGGCCAAGATGATCGCGGGACGTTGCGTGTCTTCGATGACCTTCGCCATGGTGAAGGTTTTGCCGGTTCCGGTTGCGCCCAGCAGCACCTGCTCGCGTTCTCCGCTATCGACACCGTTGACCAGTTCCGCGATGGCGGTGGGCTGGTCACCGGCGGGCTTGAAGGGGGTGTGCATCACGAACCGTTTGCCGCCTTCCAGTTTGGGTCGAGCGGTCGGGGCGAGGGTCGGGTTGGTCAGCGGGCTGTGGGTCATGCGAATCCTTCCAAGACTAAGAATGGTCACATTTTGTTCTGCTTCAAGAGGTAAGGAATACTTTACCCTCTCCTCCCCATAATTGGTGAGTTGTGAGATGAACGCGTTAATCAGATTATAAATCAAAGTTAAGCGCGTTCAGGCGCTTTAATCATGCTGCAATAATACAATCAGAAGATGTAACATCGGGCGATGGGGCTTTAGCCTCACTGCTCGCTTACCTATTGGTAAGGTGTTTGTATATAACGGAAATGTTACCCTTTAGGCAAAGGTTTTGGCCAAAAAAATGCAACCAAAGGTATTTTTTGGGCTTGCTCAACCTAGGTCGTTGGGTTAGGTGTTGGAAGCAAGCAGCAGAACGGTCTGCCGGTAACGACGATATACCCACCCCACCCCTCGCTCCCTTGTCGTTACCGGCAGCCACTCTGATTTTTTCAAACCACCACTCACCCCCTACGCTTTCGGCCCGCAGCTGGGTCGAAAGCGTATGCTGTGGTGTTTGCAGGTCTTGTGCTAAATCAGCTTGAATTACCAACGCGCATGCCGGATAAACCACATAGGCTTTCAAGGAGATCCCGGATGCGCGCACGTGTCTATCAACCCGCTCGTAACGCCATGACATCAGGGCAGGCCAAGACCAAGGTCTGGCTTTTGGAATTCGCGCCCAACGAGCCGCGCGATATTGATCCGTTGATGGGCTGGACCAGTTCGTCGGATACGCAAAGCCAAGTGCGGATGCGGTTCGACACGAAAGAGGCTGCTTTGAACTATGCGCGCGAGCACGGTATCAACGCGGTCGTGCAAGATCCGCACAAACGTCAGCATAACATCCGTCCCGGTGGCTATGGTGATAACTTTGCCACCAACCGCCGCGGTTCGTGGACACACTGATGACTTCGTAAATCCGGGCAACGTTGCAACGGAATCGGATCAAGGATCGTGCGACGCCGTTCATTGGCGATAAGCTGGGCGTATTAGCTTTTGCAGCGCAGGATGCGGGTTTGATCTAATGCACACGCAGAACTGAGATTGCACACATCGACAGGGCGGCCTTCGGGGTCGCCCAAATCGTTTTGCACCTGGCTGGAGGCTATATCTGATGACCATCTCCCAACTCGTCACCCATTCCGGTGGCTTTCATGCCGATGAACTGTTGTCTTCGGTCATTCTGATGCGGTTGTTCCCCAATGCCGAGTTGATTCGCAGTCGGGATGAAGCGTGGACCAAGCCCGGCGAGGATCGGATTGTTTATGATGTCGGAGGTGATTTTGATGCGCGTGCGCAAATATTCGATCACCACCAACGTCCCAACCCGCTGCGCACAGATGGCCGGCCTTATAGCTCTTTTGGTTTGATCTGGGCACAGTATGGCCGCGACTATCTGCGCGCAATGGATGTGCCCGAACATGATATCAATGCGATCCATGACAAGTTCGAGCAAGATTTTGTTGTACCCGTCGATCTGCTCGACAATGGTGCCGTGAACGCATCAGAAGCGGGGCCATTGTTTTCTGGTATGACACTGCCTGTTTTGCTGGAAAGCCTGAAGCCGGTGTTTGATGACCGCGACGAGGGTGCCGATGATCGCGCCTTTATGGCTGCCTTACCCGTGGCACGTGCCTTTGTAGAAGCACAGATCAATCACAAGGCCGCGAAATTCCGCGCCGAGGCCATGGTGATGACCGCCATAGAATTGGCCGGCGAGGCGCACGTTCTTGAACTGCCGATGGGTATGCCGTTTCGTTCAAGTATTGAAAAGGCGAAGGCTGACCATCTGTTGTTTGTTATTCACCCGCGTGGAACGGATTGGGCCCTGACGACGATCCGCGTGGGGGATGATACGTTCGACAATCGCGCCGACCTACCGGCTGCTTGGGCCGGATTAACCAATGCCGCGCTGAAGACCGCCAGCGGCGTCAGTGGGGCGAAGTTTTGCCACAATGGTCGGTTCATTGCGGTTGCTGAGTCCCGCGAGGCTGTATTGGAAATGGCGGATATAGCGGTGGCAGAGGCTTTGGCTGGTTCGCTTGGGTAACGGGGCTTCATCTGCGTTGCCGATACCGCTTCGGTGCATCGCCGAAGGAACAATGTCACGCGGTCAGTGTGTCCCGCTTGAACAGCCGAGCTTTAACCCGCGCAGTGGGTCTGTCGACAGGGTGAAGCAAAAAGGGCGCAGGACCCAATTGGGACTTAGGGAGTTTTGACTGCCATCGGCCCGACAAGGATAAGCGCCACGAGATCGGCCTGCCGGTGTGTGCCGGTTTTTTGAAACAAATTGCGCATGTGAAAAGAAATGGTCGTCTGCGAAACGCCAAGTTCGTCTGCCACATCCGAAGGGCGTGCGCCACGGGCAAGAATGGCCGCGACACGCGCTTCGGTTGGCGTTAGGCCGAACAACTCGATCAAGAGCGGCTCTGACACCTTCTTTCCATCTGTTGGGGGTGACAAAAACAGGGCGATGCGCGGCTGGTTCGTTGTATGGGCTGGATCCGGCGCAAGTGTGCAGACAAGCGCCGAGATAGATCGCCCATCCCGAGATCGGTGCAGTATGATCCCGGCGACCCTTTCAGAGCCTTCTGTCACAGCTTCTGTGGTGTCCGAGATTGCTTGCTGCAAAGCCTTGTCGCAAAGCGGGTCTGATGCGTGCAGGGCAGAGTGTCGCCAGGTAATGAACTCGGCATTGTTTGCCATATCTTGTGCCGCACGGTTAAGATGGACAACGTCGCCGTGTTGATCCAGTAGCACGATCCCCTGTGTGATCAGGTCAAGTGCCCGTTGCGACCCTCTGTCTGACAGCTCCTCAAGTGCCTCTCGCATCCGGTCAATTTCGGTATTGTGCTGACCGCGAATACGCGCGACCTGTCGCAGGCGGGCGGCGACCGTTGCAAGCAGCAGGTCATAGTCCACCGGCTTGACAAGATAGTCGTCGGCGCCCTGAAGCTTGCCTTCGATCACTTCCTGCGGTTCCGACATCGCGGTAAGAAAGACAAAAGGCGCCGTTGCAAGTTCGGGCCGGTCTGCGCGCATAGCTGTCAACAGGCCATAGCCGTCAAGTTTTGGCATGGTGATGTCGCACAAGACCAGATCCGGTGTGACTCGGGCAATCATCCTTTGTGCTTCATGTCCGTCCGCAGCGGCCAACGTGCGATATCCGGCGTCCTGCAATTCTTCCACAATGTCGCGGCGCAAGGCGGGTTCATCCTCGACCACCAGGATCAACGGAGTGGCGGGCTTTATACTCATTTTGTGGCCCCTCGGAACCGTGGCAGTGTCAGGCGGAATGTGGTCGTTCCATCATCGGGAAGCAAGCTGACCTCGCCGCCCTGCATGCGCGCAAGGCTCCGTGCTATGAAAAGCCCGACCCCGGTGCCCTGCGTTCCCACACTGTTAAGACCGCGAAAGTTGGGTTCGAACACGTGATCCCGGTCCGCCTTGTCGATCGCAGAACCGGCGCTGATGATGTCGCAAAGCACGTTCCGATCATCGTCATGCACACGCGCTGAAACGGAGGTGTTGGGATGGGCGTATTTCACCGCGTTGGACAGCAGGTTTTCCAGCACCTGTTCGGCATGGGCCGGATCGCAAAGGGCGACGGCATCCACAGTGTCCGCATGGTGGAGTTCGATGTTGATGTCTGGCGAAGCCGCGCGTTGGCGCGTGCCGACCATATCCAGCACTTCGACAAGATTACAGGGCACTCGTCGCGCGCCAACCTGTCCTGCCTGAAGGCGCGCCGCGTCAAGCGTACTTTCAACCATGCGTGTCAGTCCGGCGATAGCATTGCGGGCACCTATTGCACGTTCCGTGATCTCGTCCGGGTTGGCACGTGGTCCCCTGCGAATTAGGCGTTGCAATGCGGAGTCTGCCACCGCCAATGGTGTGCGGAATTGATGGGAAATCATTCCGGCAAAATTGCGGTAAAGGTTGGCTGCGGACCTTTCCCGCGTAAGCGCGTCATCCAGTTCACGCGTCCTTTCGACGACAAGATGTTCCAGCCTTGCGCGGTTCTCGGCTTCTTTTTCTTTGGCGGCGTAGCGGTCGCTGGCGTCGTGCATGAAAACGATGGCGCCGATGACCCGCCCATCATCGCGCATCGGTGATACTTTTATATCGACATACAATGGTGGTTTATGCGCTTTCCGAAAAAGCGGTTGAAACAACAAAGTTGCAGTTGTTCCGCGCAAGGCCTCTGCAACAGCGTTGCGCACCGGCACGATATCGAAAAACCCGGCAACCTCGCGCAGCTTTCGCCCCACCGCCTGTTCGGGGGATTGGCCCATCATTGACGACATTGCTGGGTTCCAAAGGGTGCAATCCCCGGCATCGTCAACCGCAAGAATACCCTCACCGCTGGAAGAGATCAAAAGCCCGGAAAAATCCCGTTCGCGGCGCAACATGCGGTTTCGCTGCCGCGACAGCCGCAGCGCCAAAACAAGCGTGAAGGTCAAGATTGCGCCTGTCACCATAATGCCAATCAGCGAGGCGATGATCTGGCGCAGTTGATTGCGCGAGGTTTCCAGCCGATTACCCAGATTGTCCCATTCGCGGATCATCGTCTTGTTGGCCGCCTGTGCAAAAAATGCAGGAAAGGTGGCCAGTTCTAGGCGAAGCTGTCTGGCTTGTGCCGGGGTGAAGTCTTTGGGTAATGGGTCAAGCTGTTGCAAGGTAGTGTGCATTTGCGACAACTGCTGTTGCAAGCCTATCTGCTCGACAAACCGATGCTGTGGTCCATCCCGCAACAGCGCGAAGCGGCTGCGCAGCAGGTCAAGACGAAGTGCGATCTGCCCGGCGTCGACTTCGCCCAGCTCTGCCTGCATCGTGGCTTCAACCAGCCGCCGCGCCGCGCTTTCACTTTGATGCATGACCCAAAGCATATTTTGTTCCGCGTCCACTCGCATGTCGGTTTCGACCTCGACCATGCGCAACAGCGAAAAGGTCAGCAATATGACGAAGACCAGAATGGCAACCAAGGGCAGGATCAGCCGCAGACCGGCACCGCCGAAAAGCCTCATTTGACTTCGATCTCGGACAGTTGCCAAACCCAACGGTAATCATAGCGGATGTCTTGCAGTTCAGTGTGATCGTCGCGCGGATAGATAATCCAAAGCGGCCCCTTGTCGGCGCGATCAAGTGCCTTGCCATCCATGCTGTGCGCTATGATCACGTCGAACTGCATGAAGTCGCTGGCAGGAATATCCACGACATAATCGTTCAGGCCGGTCGCCATGACGCGATCCCCTTGTGCATCAAGGTGTTCAAGCAGATCTCGCATCAGGAACCCCGTGAACCGATGCGTCCCGTCGGTTACCACTGTCGAGGTTTCAATCCCGATCTGTGGCAGGTCGCGCAGTTGGGAAAAATCCAATAGGATTGGGCCATTGGCAATCTGGCCGCTGACGCGCAGAACAGCAGGCGCATCGCCAGCAACGGCCTGCGACGCCCATAGCGCAAGAATGGCTAGGCTTTTGATTGCTAGCCGTCTCATATCGAACCCTCCAAGTTGAACCCTCCCAGTTTTTGAGACAGTTCAACAGCCTGCTTTGTTAATTGCAATCCATTAGCGTCGTCATTGTCCCCTCTAAACGAAGGGGGCGCCAAAAAACGATATCGTTTATACACGCAAGAAGATTCGAAGGGACCAGATCTCCATGCGCTTTTTCAAAGCTGTTCGCGCTTTTGCAGCATTCGTGATTGTCCTGTCATCATGTGGCACGCCCGAGTTCCGCGCCGAGCGCACCCATTGCGAGGCCGAGTGGTTGCTTAAGATACCACCGGTTTACCGTCATGAAACCGTCACGAAATTCCGAAGCATAGAGCGCCCCAGCGGTGAAACCATCTGCGAAACGGTGGGCAAGACGACCAAGTGCAAGCCTGTCATGAAGACGATTTCCGAACCCTATACAACGATTGAGACAGTCGACATTCGCAAGACACAGCGTGACGCACAGATCGCATCCTGTGCTGCGCGTGCCTGCACTGCGAAATACGGTAACACCAAGTGCGAGAGATAACCTGGTCTTTACCCGTGCTTTGAAACAGGAGAAACTTTATGTGGGATTTCAGTCTTGGTCGTGCCATCGGCCTGATGGGGCGCACGCTTCCCTTTATCCTGTTGCGTATGGCCGTCTATTTCGGGATCACGCTGGGCTATATTCTGGTCACCGGGGTCGGTGCCGGTGTTGGCTGGGGCGTCGGCGGCTTTGGTGATGCCAATTTTCGCGCCACGACAACCGCTTGGGGCGGTGTTGCCGGTTTCGGTATTTTCGGTGCGATCATGTACTGGGCGCGCGAGTATATTCTTTATATCGTAAAGGCTGGCCACCTTGCGGTTCTGGTCGAGTTGATCGACGATAAGCCGATGCCACAGGGACGCAGCCAGATCGGCCATGCCAGCGCAGTGGTCCGGGACCGTTTGCCCCAAGCCAGCATTTTGTTTGCTATGGATCAGCTAATCAAAGGCGTAATCCGTGCGATCACCGGTCTGGTGCGCGGCATTTTGACAATTTTGCCAATCCCCGGTGCGCAACAGTTGGGCGGCATCTTTTCGGCCTTTCTGCGTGTCGCAGTGGGCTTTATCGACGAGGTGATCCTTGCCTATGCCATCCGCACGAAGTCGGACAACGCCTGGATGTCGGCGCGCGAGGCGCTGGTGCTTTACGGTCAGAACTACAAACCGTTGCTTAAGAACGCGGCTTGGTTGGCGATCATCGTCTATGGTCTCAGCTTCGTGGTGTTTCTCGTTATGCTGGCTCCGGCTGCGCTGGTGGTCTATTTGATGCCTGGCGCATGGGCAGCGGGAGGCGTGGTTTTCGCGCTGCTTTTTGCCTGGAGCGTCAAGGCCGCACTGCTTGAGCCGCTTGCGATTACCTGCATGATGCAGGTGTATTTCAAGGTGATCGAGGGTCAGCAGCCCAATCCAGAATGGGACGCCAAGTTGGAACAGATGTCCGCCAAGTTCCGCAAGCTTAAGGAACAGGCCTTCGCGACTGAAACAAAGTCGTCGTCGCAGAGCCTAACGGTTGACCCAGTGTAATATCTGCCGAACAGTATTCTAAACCGACAGTGTATGCGCACCCGGCGCGCGCATGTGTCATACCGATGGAGGACCCCAAGATGAAAACAAGCTTCGCAAAACTGGCTGGTTGGGCCATTGCCAGCGGCCTTGCCTGCACAACGGCGGCCATGGCGGCGGATGATGTGGTGATCGTCTATGACGCCTCGGGGTCCATGTGGGGACAGATCGACGGGACCTCGAAAATCGAGATCGCTCGCGACGTTCTGGCGGATCTGGTGGACGGATGGGATGATGACACCAACTTGGGCCTGGTTGCTTACGGTCACCGTCGTCAGGGCGATTGCACGGATATCGAGACGCTGATCGCCCCCGGCCCGCTGGACAAAGCAGGCTTCATCGACACTGTGAACGCGATCAAACCGGTGGGCAAGACGCCGATTTCCGCCTCGGTGCAGCATGCCGCCGACCTGCTGTCGTTCCGCGACAATCCGGCAACCGTGGTGCTGATTTCCGACGGGGTGGAAACCTGCAACGCCGACCCTTGCGCGTTGTCGGCCCAGCTTGCCAAACAAGGCGTGAAGTTCACCACCCATGTCGTCGGCTTCGATTTGCAGGACGAGGCGCATGCAAGTCTGTCCTGCATCGCTGAGAATACGGGAGGTGTGTTTGTGCCAGCGGGCAACGCCGATGAACTGAAGACCGCGTTGGAGCAGGTGCAGACGGCGATGAAAACGCAACCTGAACCGACGCCAGAGCCTGAACCGGAAATACCAGAAGTCACTCTTACCGCCCCCGCCGAGGTCATCACCGGTGCGGACTTTGACTTCACTTGGGCTGGCACGATCAACGGGCGTGACTTCCTGACCATCGTTCCGGCAGGGGCCGATGACAATGCGGTC
>NZ_JALBYP010000033.1 GCF_022678485.1 Aliiroseovarius sediminis | reverse complement strand
CCAACAACAAAAAGGCCGCCCGTTGGGCGGCCTTTCCGTTTTCTCGCTGTTAGGCTCTCGGCGGATTAGGCGTTGCCGCCAAATCGCCTGTCGCCCAGGTCAAATTCCCGGAGGGAATTTAACCTCAAGCGATGATCTTCGACACAACGCCCGAACCAACGGTGCGGCCACCTTCGCGGATGGCGAAGCGCAGGCCGTCTTCCATCGCGATCGGGGCGATCAGTTCAACGCCGAACTTCAGGTTGTCGCCCGGCATCACCATCTCGGTGCCTTCAGGCAGCTCAACCGTGCCGGTCACGTCGGTGGTCCGGAAGTAGAACTGAGGACGGTAGTTCGCGAAGAACGGCGTGTGACGGCCACCCTCTTCCTTGGTCAGGATATAGACCTCGGCTTCGAACTTCGTGTGCGGGTTCACCGAGCCCGGCTTACACAGAACCTGCCCGCGCTCGACCTTCTCACGATCAATACCGCGCAGCAGAACGCCGACGTTGTCGCCAGCTTCACCGCGATCAAGCAGCTTGCGGAACATCTCAACGCCCGTGCAGGTCGTCTTCTGCGTGTCCTTCAGGCCGACGATTTCGATCTCGTCGCCAACGTTCACAACGCCACGCTCAACACGACCGGTCACAACCGTGCCGCGGCCCGAGATCGAGAACACGTCTTCGATCGGCAAGAGGAACGCACCGTCAACCGGGCGCGCCGGGGTCGGGATGAAGTCGTCAACAGCCGCCATCAGTTCGCGGATCTTGTCTTCGCCGATATTCGCGTCGCGACCTTCCAGTGCAGCCAAAGCCGAACCAGCAATGATCGGAATGTCATCACCCGGATAGTCGTATTCGGTCAGAAGTTCGCGGATTTCCATCTCGACCAGCTCAAGCAGCTCTTCGTCGTCAACCTGGTCAACCTTGTTCATGAACACGACCATGGTCGGGATGCCAACCTGGCGGCCCAACAAAATGTGCTCGCGCGTCTGCGGCATCGGGCCGTCAGCAGCGTTCACAACCAGGATCGCGCCGTCCATCTGCGCCGCACCGGTGATCATGTTCTTCACATAGTCAGCGTGGCCGGGGCAGTCGACGTGCGCATAGTGGCGCGTGTCGGTTTCATATTCCACGTGCGCGGTCGAGATCGTGATCCCACGCGCCTTCTCTTCCGGCGCACCGTCAATCGCGTCATATGCCTGGAAATCACCAAAATACTTCGTGATCGCCGCCGTCAGCGTCGTCTTGCCGTGGTCAACGTGCCCAATCGTGCCAATGTTGACGTGCGGTTTGGAGCGTTCAAACTTTTCCTTAGCCATGATGGCCTCCTATTAATCTGTGCGCCGGGCAAGGACATCCCTGCCCGGCTTGTTCTATTAGGCAAATTTCGCCTGAATTTCGTCCGAGATGTTTTGCGGAACCGGATCATAATGCGAGAACTGCATCGTGAACTGCGCACGGCCCGAAGACATGGAACGCAGCGTGTTGATGTAGCCAAACATATTCGCCAGCGGCACGTTCGCATCAATCGCAATCGCGTTGCCGCGCGGCTCTTGACCCGAAACTTGACCGCGACGCGAGGTCAGGTCGCCGATGATACCGCCGGTGTATTCCTCGGGCGTGATCACTTCCACTTTCATGATCGGCTCAAGCAGCTTGGCGCCAGCCAAACGCATACCTTCGCGCATACCCATACGGCCTGCGATTTCAAAGGCCAGAACCGACGAGTCAACATCGTGGAATTTACCGTCGATCAGGGCAACCTTGAAGTCGATCACGGGGAAGCCAGCCAACGGGCCGCTGTCCATAACCGATTTGATGCCTTTTTCAACGCCGGGGATGTATTCCTTCGGAACAGCACCACCAACGATGCGGCTTTCGAACGAGAACCCTTCACCAGCTTCGGTCGGCGAGATGATCATTTTCACCTCGGCGTACTGACCCGAACCACCCGACTGTTTCTTGTGGGTGTAGGTATGCTCGACCTCTTTCGAGATCGTCTCGCGATACGCAACCTGCGGGGCACCGATGTTGGCTTCCACTTTGAATTCACGCTTCAGACGGTCCACCAGAATGTCCAAGTGAAGTTCGCCCATGCCCTTCATGATGGTCTGACCGCTTTCGATGTCAGTTTCCACCCGGAACGAGGGGTCTTCGGCGGCCAGACGGGCCAGACCCTGGCTCATCTTCTCTTGGTCAGCCTTGGTTTTTGGCTCGACCGCGATTTCGATCACGGGGTCGGGGAAATTCATGGTTTCCAACACTACCGGATCGTTGACAGCACACAGTGTGTCACCGGTGGTGGTGTCTTTCAGACCTGCCAGTGCGATAATGTCGCCTGCGAACGCTTCCGTGATTTCCGCACGGTCGTTCGAGTGCATCATCATCATACGTCCGACGCGCTCTTTCTTACCTTTGGTCGAGTTCAAAAGCGTGTCGCCTTTGTTCAGGACGCCAGAATAGACGCGCGTAAAGGTCAGCGTTCCAACGAAGGGGTCGTTCATGATTTTGAACGCCAGACCCGAGAACGCCATGTCATCATCCGCACGGCGGGGGATGTTGCGTGTCTCGGTCTCGTCACCCGGTTTGAAGCCCATGTAATCGACCACGTCCAGCGGGCTGGGCAGATAGTCGACCACAGCGTTCAGAAGCGGCTGAACACCTTTGTTTTTGAAGGCTGAACCACCGAGGACTGGAACGAAGTGCAGGGCCAATGTGCCCTTGCGCAGCAGTTTGCGCAGGGTCGGCACATCCGGCTCATTGCCTTCCAGATACTCCATCATCGCGTCGTCGTCTTCTTCGACAGCGGCCTCGATCATTTTGCCGCGCCATTCCTCGGCCATGTCCTTCAAGCTGTCACGGATCGGAGCTTTCACCCAGGATGCTCCCAGGTCGTCGCCCCGCCACAGCCATTCTTCCATGGTCACAAGGTCAACCAAGCCTTCCAGCTCGGTTTCAGCGCCGATCGGAACACCGATGGGAACAGCACGCGCGCCGGTGCGGTCTTCGATCATGCGAACGCAGTTAAAGAAATCAGCGCCGATCTTGTCCATCTTGTTGACGAAGACAAGACGGGGAACCTTGTAGCGGTCAGCCTGACGCCAGACGGTCTCGGTTTGCGGTTCAACACCAGCGTTAGCGTCCAGAACGGCAACGGCTCCATCCAGCACAGCCAACGAACGTTCAACTTCAATCGTGAAGTCGACGTGGCCGGGCGTGTCGATGATGTTCATGCGGTGCTTTTCGGAATCGGGCGTTTTGCCGTCTTCGGTGCGTTCCCAGAACGTTGTGGTCGCAGCAGAGGTGATCGTGATGCCCCGCTCCTGCTCTTGCTCCATCCAGTCCATCGTGCCAGCGCCATCATGGGTTTCGCCCATTGTGTGGTTCTTGCCCGTGTAAAACAGGATACGCTCGGAACAGGTGGTTTTCCCTGCATCGATATGCGCCATGATACCGAAGTTGCGATAGCGGTCGAGTGGGTAGTCGCGTGCCATGGGTTTCGTCCTTCCTTGGCTTACCAGCGATAATGGCTGAACGCTTTGTTGGCGTCGGCCATTTTGTGGGTGTCTTCGCGTTTCTTGACGGCGGTCCCGCGCGAGTTCACAGCATCCAGAAGTTCGCCGGCTAGGCGTTCTTCCATGGTGTTTTCATTGCGCGAACGGGCAGCGGTGATCAGCCAGCGGATCGCCAGGGCCTCGCGACGCTCGGGGCGCACTTCGACGGGGACCTGATAGGTCGCACCACCAACACGACGCGAGCGAACCTCGACCGACGGCTTGATATTATCCAGCGCCTCGTGGAACACTTCCACGGGTGCGCGTTTGATTTTGCCTTCAACGCGATCCAGCGCATTATAGACGATTGTTTCTGCGACCGACTTCTTACCGTCGATCATCAGGTTGTTCATGAACTTGCTCAGCACACGATCGCCAAATTTGGCGTCGGGCAGGATTTCGCGCTTTTCAGCGGCGTGACGACGAGACATTCCCGGATCTCCTTACTTCGGACGCTTGGCGCCGTATTTCGAACGACGTTGCTTACGGTCTTTGACGCCCTGGGTATCCAGAACACCGCGAACGATGTGATAACGCACACCCGGAAGGTCTTTTACACGGCCGCCACGGATCAGAACCACCGAGTGTTCCTGAAGGTTGTGGCTTTCGCCGCCGATATAGCTGATGACCTCGTAACCATTGGTCAGACGCACCTTGGCGACTTTCCGCATGGCCGAGTTCGGCTTCTTCGGTGTGGTTGTATAAACGCGCGTGCAAACGCCACGTTTTTGCGGACAGGACTCCAGGTGCATCGACTTGGAGCGTTTTACTTTAGGCTGGCGCGGTTTGCGGATCAGCTGTTGGATCGTTGGCATAGGGCTCTTTTCCCGTTTCTCAACACATGTGTTTGCACGAGTGTCCCCGTGCGGTTTGCATTTCTCCGCTCAGCACGTCTGCAAAGCGAAAATCCGCGATCGCTTCCATTCCGAGGCAAACGACGCGGTTGGTTCACAGAGGATCAGCCCTTAAAAGCAGCGCTGACCTTGATCCCTCAATTCAGATGATCCGGGTGATACCCGGTTGGATGGTCGGCATATAAGAGGACTCGGCCCCCCTGTCAACAGTCACGCTTGGGACTTCAGCTGCCGGACCAGATGCCGTTCACGCAAAAGGGTAAACAGGCCCATCGCAACCACAATGCAAGCGCCTGCAAAGGTCATCGTATCCGGCCATTCACCAAAAAATACCAAACCGAGCAATAGTGCCCAGATCAGGCCCGTATATCGGAAAGGGGCGACAAAACCAATATCACCCACACGCATGACCATTATCCCAAATAGATAACCAACAATGATGAATACGGCGGCAAGGGACAAAAACAGACCGCTTCGCGAGTCAACTGGCGCCCATTCGACGCCCAGCGAAGCAACCCCAAAGGCAAAGGTGACGGCCACAGCGGTCACGAATGCGACCGTCATGGACGGGGTGCGCGATGACATCTTGCGCACCAGAATATCGCGGGCTGTGACGAACCCCACAGCAATCAGCGCATAGATCGACCAAGCGTTGAACCCGTCCCCCCCGGGTTTGACGATTAGGATAACCCCGATGAACCCTACAAGAATGGCGGCAAGGCGCTGCCGGCCCAAGGGTTCGCCCACAAACGCCCACGCGGCCAGAGCAACGGTCAGCGGCAACGCTTGCAATACCGCAGTGACGTTCGCAATGGGCATGTTGAACAGCGCATTCAGCAAGCAATATGTGGCACCCGCTTCTGCCAACGACCGCGACAGCATCAGCTTCCACTCCCGCCGCTCCAGCCGGAACGTTAACGACCTGAGCGCCATCCCCAGCGCGCATAGCAGAAGACAGGTCAGCACCCCACGCAGAAACACCACCTGCGGCAATGGCATATGACCGGCCAGCGCCTTCATGCTGGCGTCGTTCAGCGTGTAGGCCGCCGTCGATACGGTCATCAATGCCGCACCTTTCATGTTGTCGGAAGCTGACATCCTGCGTATCCATCCGGGGTCAAATGAAATATTGGGCGCTTACCGGAATGAAGCGGCCCCATCCGCTGAACCCTAGGCAATATCCAAGGACCAAGGCAAATGAAAAGCCCCGCCGAATGGGCGGGGCTTTCGCATTTCATGTCTGGGACGATCAGGGTTGTTCTGATCCACCGGCCTCAGGCGTTTCGACCAGACCGTTGTCGTCGTCAGCCTCGGTGCCGAAAACATCCTCGGTCGGTGCGGCCAGTGCGGCGGCGCGTTCGGCCTCGGCGCGGGCTTCTTCGATCACCTTCATGTCGCGAGCCTGCGCGATGGAACGCACGCGTTGCGTGGCCCCACCCGTGCCTGCCGGGATCAAGCGACCCACGATGACGTTCTCTTTCAGGCCAACCAACTTGTCGCGTTTACCCTGGACCGATGCCTCGGTCAGAACGCGCGTGGTTTCCTGGAACGACGCCGCCGAGATGAACGAACGCGTCTGCAAGCTGGCCTTGGTAATCCCCAGCAGGATCGGCTCGCCCGATGCCAGACGACGGCCTTCCGCCGCAGCCTTTTCGTTGGCTGCGTCAAATTCGGCCTTGTCCACATGCTCGCCTTTCAGAAGCGTGGTCTCGCCCGAATCCATGATCTCCCACTTCTGCAGCATCTGGCGAACGATCACCTCGATGTGCTTGTCGTTGATCTTCACACCTTGCAGGCGATAGACGTCCTGAACCTCGTCGATCATGTAATCCGCCAACGCCTCGACACCCAGAATGGACAGGATGTCATGCGGCGCGGGGTTACCATCCATGAGGTATTCGCCCTTCTGGATGAAGTCACCTTCCGTCACCGGAATGTGCTTGCCTTTGGGCACCATGTATTCCACGGGCTCCATGCTTTCATCCGCTGGCTCGATCGAAATGCGACGCTTGTTCTTGTAGTCGCGGCCAAAGCGCACGTAACCATCAATCTCGGCGATGATCGCGTGATCTTTCGGACGACGCGCTTCGAACAATTCGGCCACACGCGGCAGACCACCGGTGATGTCCTTGGTCTTGGCGCCTTCACGCGGGATGCGCGCGACAACGTCGCCAGCCTTGACCTTCGTGCCGTCTTCGATCGACAGGATGGCGTCAACCGACATCGGATAGGTCACCGGGTTGCCCGCGTCGTTGCGGACCGGCTCGCCATCTTCGCCCACCAAGATCACCTCGGGCTTCAGCTCGTTGCCTTTGGGGGCCGCGCGCCAATCCGAGACGATTTTCTGGGTCATGCCAGTTGCATCGTCCGTCTCATCGCGCACCGAGATGCCCGTGATCAGGTCGACGAACTTCACCGTGCCGTCTTTCTCGGCGATCATCGGCAGCGTATAGGGGTCCCATTCGAACAGCTTGTCGCCGCGACCCACTTTCGCACCGTCCTTGGTGTGCAGCTTGGTGCCATACCCCAGTTTGAACGATGCACGCTCGACGCCGTTGTCGTCGATGACGGCAAGAACCATGTTCCGGCCCATGACGACAATTTCACCATCGCGGTTTTCCAGAACATTGGCGTTGCGGTATTCGACCGTGCCTTCCTGATTGGCTTCCTGGAAAGATTGCTGACCACCTTGGGCAACACCACCGATGTGGAATGTCCGCATCGTCAGCTGCGTGCCGGGTTCACCGATCGACTGCGCCGCGATGATGCCAACGGCCTCGCCCGTGTTCACACGCGTGCCGCGCGCAAGGTCACGACCGTAGCAGTTCGCGCAAACGCCTTCTTCGGCTTCACATGTCAGCGGGCTGCGCATCCGCACAGCAGCCACGCCCGAGTTCTCGATCTCGTCCGCTTTGCGTTCGTCGACCAGTTCGTTCTTTGCAACGATCACTTCATCAGTGCCCGGAACCAGGACGTCTTCTGCGACCACACGACCCAGAATACGTTCGCCCAAGGTCGCGACAACCTCGCCATCATTGACGGCAGCTTCTGCAGTGATCGAATTCTCGGTCCCGCAATCGACCATACGCACGATGCAATCCTGCGCCACGTCAACCAGACGACGGGTCAGATAACCCGAGTTCGCGGTTTTCAAAGCCGTGTCCGACAGACCCTTACGGGCACCGTGGGTCGAGTTGAAGTACTCAAGCACGGTCAGACCTTCTTTAAAGTTCGAGATGATCGGCGTTTCGATAATCTCGCCCGACGGTTTGGCCATCAGGCCGCGCATGCCGCCCAGCTGTTTCATCTGGGTGACAGAACCACGTGCGCCCGAGTGGGCCATCATGTAAACCGAGTTCGGTTCCGCTTCGGCACCGTTTTCATCACGCTTGGCGGACGAAATCGTGTCCATCATGGCGTCGGTGACTTTGTCGTTACACTTGGACCAGGCATCAACCACCTTGTTGTACTTCTCGCCCAAGGTGATCAGGCCGTCCATATACTGCTGTTCGAAGCCTTTCACCTGATCGCGGGTTTCGTCCACGATCGGCCATTTGTTGTCAGGGATCACCATGTCATCCTTGCCGAACGAAATGCCAGCTTTGAAGGCTTCCTTGAAGCCCATCGACATGATCTGGTCGCAGAAAATAACCGACTCTTTCTGACCGCAATAACGATAGACGGTGTCAATAACCTGCTGCACTTCCTTCTTGCGCAGAAGGCGGTTCACCAGATCGAACGGTGCTTTCGTATTCAACGGCAGAAGCGCGCCCAGACGGATACGGCCCGGCGTGGTTTCGAACCGCTTCAGAACCTCGTTGCCTTCTTCGTCGATCTGCGTGATGCGGGCCTGAATCTTGGCGTGCAGATGCACTTCGCCAGCATCCAAAGCGTGTTGAACTTCGTCCACGTCGGAGAAGATCATGCCCTCGCCCTTCATGCCCTCACGTTCCATCGTGATATAGTAAAGGCCAAGGATCATGTCCTGCGAAGGAACGATGATCGGCGCGCCGTTGGCGGGCGACAGAACGTTGTTCGTCGACATCATCAAGACGCGGGCTTCAAGCTGGGCCTCAAGCGACAGCGGCACGTGAACGGCCATCTGGTCGCCATCAAAGTCAGCGTTGAACGCCGAACACACCAGCGGGTGAAGCTGGATGGCCTTGCCTTCGATCAGCACGGGTTCAAACGCCTGAATGCCAAGACGGTGCAACGTAGGTGCACGGTTCAGCATGACCGGGTGTTCGCGGATCACCTCGTCCAGAATATCCCAAACTTCGGGACGTTCTTTTTCGACCAGCTTCTTGGCCTGCTTCACGGTGGAAGACAGCCCTTTGGCCTCAAGACGCGAATAGATGAACGGCTTGAACAGTTCCAAGGCCATCTTTTTCGGCAGACCACATTGGTGCAGCTTCAGCTCGGGCCCGGTCACAATGACCGAACGACCCGAGAAGTCGACGCGTTTACCCAAAAGGTTCTGACGGAAGCGACCTTGCTTACCTTTCAGCATGTCAGACAGCGATTTCAGCGGGCGCTTGTTGGCACCCGTGATGACGCGGCCACGACGGCCGTTGTCAAACAGTGCATCCACAGATTCCTGCAACATCCGCTTTTCGTTGCGGACGATGATATCAGGCGCGCGCAGTTCGATCAGTCGTTTCAAACGGTTGTTCCGGTTGATAACACGACGATACAGATCGTTCAGATCCGAAGTCGCGAAACGGCCACCATCCAGCGGCACCAGCGGGCGCAGCTCGGGCGGGATGACCGGGATCACAGTCATGATCATCCATTCCGGGCGGTTGCCCGATTCAATGAAGGATTCAACGATCTTCAGACGTTTGATGATCTTCTTGGGCTTCAATTCGCCGGTTGCTTCGGCCAGATCGGCACGCAGTTGTTCGGCTTCTGCCTCAAGATCAATGGCCGACAGCATTTCGCGGATCGCTTCTGCACCGATATTGGCGGTGAAGGCGTCCATGCCATAGGTGTCTTGCGCGTCCATGAACTCTTCTTCGGTCATCAACTGACCGTAGATGAGGTCCGTCAGACCGGGTTCGATCACGACGTAGTTCTCGAAATACAGGATGCGTTCAAGATCGCGCAGGGTCATGTCCAGCATCAGGCCGATGCGCGACGGCAACGACTTGAGGAACCAGATATGCGCAACGGGCGCTGCCAGTTCGATATGGCCCATACGTTCGCGGCGCACCTTTTGAAGCGTAACTTCGACGCCGCATTTCTCGCAGACAACGCCGCGATACTTCATGCGCTTATACTTGCCGCACAGGCATTCGTAGTCTTTGACAGGGCCAAAGATACGCGCACAGAACAGACCGTCGCGTTCAGGCTTGAACGTCCGATAGTTGATGGTCTCGGGCTTTTTGATCTCGCCATAAGACCACGAAAGAATCCGTTCCGGGCTGGCCAGCGACACTTTGATTTCGTCAAAGGTCTTCTGGGTTGCCAGCGGGTTGAACGGGTTGGTTGTCAGTTCCTGGTTCATTTTGCGTTCCTTACAATCAGGGGAAGGGTGGGAGGGGTAAGGCTAAGCGCCCTACTCCTCGCCCTCCGCATCCAGGAGTTCCATATTAAGGCCGAGGCCGCGGACTTCTTTGACAAGCACGTTGAAGCTTTCCGGCACGCCGGCTTCAAAGTTGTCCTCACCTTTGACGATGCTTTCATAGACTTTCGTTCGTCCGGCAACGTCATCCGATTTGACCGTGAGCATTTCCTGCAACGTGTAGGCTGCGCCATACGCTTCAAGAGCCCAGACCTCCATTTCGCCGAAGCGCTGTCCGCCGAACTGCGCCTTACCACCCAGCGGTTGCTGTGTGACAAGCGAGTACGGGCCGGTCGAGCGCGCGTGGATTTTATCGTCCACAAGGTGGTGCAGTTTCAGCAGGTATTTCACACCCACCGTCACAGGGCGCGAGAACTGCTCGCCGGTGCGACCGTCAAACAGAACCGACTGGCCCGAGGTGTCGAAACCGGCCCGCGTCAGCGAATCGTTCACGTCAGCCTCTTTCGCGCCGTCAAAGACGGGCGTGGCGATCGGCACACCGCGGGTCACGTTGCCTGCGGCATCAACCAGCGTGTCTTCGTCCATGTCCGCAATGCCTTCTTCATAGACATCATCGCCATAGGCGATACGCATGGCTTCACGAACGGGGGTCAGATCGCCAGACCGGCGGTATTCACCCAAGGCTTCGTCGATGTTCAGACCCAGACCGCGTGCGGCCCAACCCATGTGGGTTTCAAGAATCTGACCAACGTTCATCCGCGAAGGCACACCCAGCGGGTTCAGACAGAAATCGACCGGGGTCCCGTCCTCAAGGAACGGCATATCTTCCATCGGAACAACCTTGGAAATAACACCTTTGTTCCCGTGACGACCGGCCATCTTGTCGCCCGGCTGAAGCTTGCGCTTCACGGCGACAAAGACTTTGACCATCTTCATCACACCCGGTGGCAGGTCGTCGCCACGACGGACTTTCTCGACCTTGTCTTCAAAACGCGCGTCCAAAGTGCGTTTCTGCGCTTCGAACTGTTCGTTCAAGGCTTCAACGATCTTGGCATCATCTTCGTCTTCCAGCGCAAGCTGCCACCACTGGCCGCGGCTCAGGCTTTCCAGAAGCTCGTCGTTGATTTTCGACCCCGCCTTGACGCCTTTCGGCCCCTTCACGGCAACTTTGCCTTCGATCATGCTGCGCAGACGTGCATAGATGTTGCGCTCAAGAATGTGCAACTCGTCGTCGCGGTCGCGGGCAAGGCTTTCGACCTCTTCCCGTTCGATCTGAAGCGCACGTTCATCTTTTTCGATGCCATGACGGTTGAAAACGCGCACTTCGACAACCGTGCCGAAATCGCCCGGCTTCACACGCAACGAGGTGTCACGAACGTCCGACGCTTTCTCACCGAAGATGGCGCGCAGAAGCTTTTCTTCCGGCGTCATCGGGCTTTCGCCCTTCGGTGTGATCTTACCGACCAGAATATCGCCCGGCTCAACGTCCGCGCCGATGTAAACGATGCCAGCCTCGTCAAGGTTGCGCAGCGCTTCTTCACCGACGTTTGGGATGTCGCGGGTGATTTCTTCCGGCCCAAGCTTGGTGTCACGGGCGGCAACTTCGAATTCCTCGATATGAACCGAGGTGAACACGTCATCGCGCGCGATGCGTTCCGAGATCAGGATCGAGTCTTCGTAGTTGTAGCCATTCCACGGCATGAACGCGACGACCACGTTTTTACCCAAAGCCAGTTCGCCCATATCCGTGGACGGACCGTCAGCGATGACTTCGTCTTTCGACACCTTCTGGCCCACTTTCACCAGCGGACGCTGGTTGATACAGGTGTTCTGGTTCGACCGCTGGAACTTGCGCAGACGGTAAATGTCAACGCCTGCGTCCCCCAGACCAAGGTCTTCAGTTGCACGCACAACGATACGCGTTGCGTCCACTTGGTCGATCACACCGCCACGTTTGGCCTGGATGGCAGCGCCAGAGTCGATGGCAACCTTGCCTTCAATGCCGGTGCCGACATACGGTGCTTCGGCCCGCAGCAGCGGAACCGCCTGACGTTGCATGTTCGACCCCATCAGGGCGCGGTTGGCGTCATCGTTTTCCAAAAACGGGATCAACGACGCCGCAACCGACACAAGCTGCTTGGGCGATACGTCGATCAGGTCAACGCTTTCACGCTGCGCCATGGTGTATTCGCCCGATTGACGGGTGTTCACCAGATCGTTTTCCAGCCGTCCGTCTTCGTCCAGATGCGCGTTCGCCTGCGCCACGGTGTGACGCATTTCCTCGGTCGCGGACAAATAGCTCACTTCGTCCGTGACCTTGCCATCCTCGACCTTACGATAAGGCGTTTCGATAAAGCCATATTTGTTCACGCGGGCAAAGGTTGCCAGCGAGTTGATCAGGCCAATGTTCGGCCCTTCCGGCGTTTCAATCGGGCACATACGGCCATAGTGGGTCGGGTGCACGTCGCGCACTTCAAACCCAGCACGTTCACGGGTCAGACCACCCGGCCCAAGCGCCGACAGACGGCGTTTGTGGGTGACTTCCGACAGCGGGTTTGTCTGGTCCATGAATTGCGACAGCTGCGACGAGCCGAAGAATTCACGCACAGCAGCTGCAGCCGGTTTCGCGTTAATCAGATCTTGCGGCATGACCGTGTCAATCTCGACCGACGACATACGTTCCTTGATCGCACGTTCCATGCGCAGCAGGCCGACGCGATACTGGTTTTCCATCAACTCACCGACCGACCGCACACGACGGTTGCCCAGGTGGTCGATATCGTCAATATCGCCCTTGCCGTCGCGCAGTTCCACCAGCGCCTTGATACAGGCGACGATGTCTTCGCGGCGCAGCGTGCGCTGGGTATCCTCGGCGTCCAGGTTCAGACGCATGTTCATTTTCACGCGGCCAACGGCGGACAGGTCATAACGCTCGCTATCAAAGAACAGCGTATCGAACAGTGCCGATGCTGCGTCGACGGTGGGCGGTTCGCCGGGGCGCATCACACGATAGATGTCCATCAGCGCGGTGTCGCGACCCACGTTTTTGTCCGCGGCCATCGTATTGCGGATATAGGGGCCGACGTTGATGTTGTCGATGTCCAGAACCGGAATGTCGGTGATGCCGGCATCCATCAGCTCTTTCAACGACCCACCAATCAGCTCGCCATCCTTGTCATGCTCAAGCGTCAATTCATCACCGGCTTCGACATAGATCGCGCCGGTTTCTTCATTGATGATATCCTTGGCGACATAGCGGCCAACGATTGAATCAAACGGCACCAGAAGGTCGATGTCTTTGCCATCTTCCATCAGCTTCTTGACCGCACGGGGGGTAATTTTCTTGCCAGCCTCGGCAATCACTTCACCGGTCTTGGCGTTCACCAGATCCTGCACCGGGCGGGTGCCGGCAACACGTTCGGGGAAGAACTTGGTAACCCAACCTTTGTTCTTCTTCAGCTTGAACTGAACCGTGTCGTAATAGGCATCCATGATGCCTTCCTGGTCCAGACCCAGCGCATAAAGCAGGGTGGTCACAGGCAGCTTGCGGCGACGGTCGATGCGCGCAAAAACAATATCCTTGGCGTCGAACTCAAAATCCAGCCAAGAACCGCGATAGGGAATGATCCGGCAGGCGAACAAAAGCTTGCCCGACGAATGCGTCTTGCCCTTATCATGGTCAAAGAACACACCAGGCGAGCGGTGCATCTGAGATACGATCACACGCTCGGTGCCGTTCACGACGAAGGTGCCGTTGGGCGTCATCAGGGGCATATCGCCCATGAATACATCTTGTTCCTTGATGTCCTTGACCGACTTCGCACCCGTGTCTTCGTCCATATCGAACACGATCAGACGCAACGTCACCTTCAGGGGTGCCGAATAGGTCAGGTCGCGCTGCTGGCACTCTTCGACATCGAATTTCGGTTGCTCAAGCTCGTATTTGACGAACTCAAGAACCGCGGTTTCGTTGAAATCCTTGATCGGGAAAACCGATTGGAACACGGCATTGATGCCTTCACCATCCATTGGTTGAAGCTGGTCGCCGGAATTCAGAAACAGATCATACGAACTTTTCTGAACTTCGATCAGGTTCGGCATCTCAAGCACTTCACGGATCTTGCCGTAGTACTTGCGCAAACGTTTTTGGCCAAGATAGGACTGCGCCATAAGGTATTTACCTTTCATTTCTCAACTGATGCGCCAACCGTTGGGTCACCGGCGACGCCTCGTCCGAGACGGGGGTTCGGACCAATTCCCGGAAACCCGCCCAAGGGTTTCCTCCCGATCCTGTGAACCTTTCCCAGGAAAACGCCCGCACTTGCAGGCCCTCTCCAAGACAGATTCGGCTGGACCCGGATTTCTCCGGGCCCAGCCATAATTTGCGGGCCTTCAAGCGGCCCGAAAGCGCAAGGCTTAGGCCAGCTCGACTTCGGCGCCAGCTGCTTCCAGCTTGCCTTTGACGTCTTCTGCTTCGGCTTTGTCCACGCCTTCTTTGATCTTGCCGCCAGCTTCGACCAGCTCCTTGGCTTCTTTCAAGCCAAGACCGGTGATGCCGCGAACTTCTTTGATCACGTTGATTTTCGAGGCGCCAGCGTTCTTCAGAACAACGTCGAACTCGGTTTTTTCTTCTTCAGCTGCGCCAGCGTCGCCCGCAGGGCCAGCCATCATCACTGCACCACCAGCGGCGGGCTCGATGTCATACTCATCCTTCAGGATGGTTTTCAGTTCTTGTGCTTCGAGAAGGGTCAGACCCACGATCTCTTCTGCAAGTTTTTTCAGATCAGCCATTTGACTTCTTTCCGTTATTAGATGTGTTCCAACGTGAGGCGATGCTTCGCTACGCTGGTCTCAGATTGCTTAAGCAGCCTTGTCCTCGATCGTGGACAAGATGGATGCGATGTTCGAAGCAGGCGCGCCAATGGCCCCGGCGATGTTCGCAGCAGGTGCGCCAATGCAGCCAACGATCGAAGCAATAAGCTCGTCACGCGACGGCATAGCGGCAACAGCTTTGACACCGGCCGTATCCAGCGCCGTCTCACCCATGGCACCACCAAGAATAACGAGCTTTTCGTTGGTCTTGGCGTAGCCTTCCATGACCTTGGCCGCAGCCACAGGATCTTCGGAATAGGCAAGAACGGTCATGCCCGAAAGAAGGTCGGCGATTGAAGCGACCGGCTTGTCTTCCAGAGCGATTTTGGCGAGCTTGTTCTTGGCAACACGCACCGACCCGCCAGCTTCGCGCATTTGCGACCGCAGGTCCTGCATTTCGGCAACCGTGAGACCCGCGTAGTGGGCAACCACTACAACGCCAGAGCTTTCGAAGATCTGGCCGAGTTCCTCGACCACTTTCTCTTTCTGGGCTCTATCCACAGTTTCACTCCAAGTATGGAGGGTTTGACCCCTCCGGCTCTTATTTCACCAGGTTTCCAAAGAAAACCCGGCAATCGGGTCCGTGATACGGGTCCTTCGCAAAATCGCCCCAAAGCCAAACGGCCACGAGAATTCTTTTGTTCATTTCCCATCTCAGGCAGGAATTATGACCCTTGCGCGCGGTTGCTTTTCAGCGTGGCCCACCAGTGTCACCCACCGTCTCGGACGAAATGCAAACAGCGCACGACGAATCGCACGCTGGTTTGCGAGAGCTTGATTAAGCCTGATTGGCCGGATGTGCAAGGGCTGTGACAAAAGGAATGCGCGGTCTCGACAAAGAAACCTGTGGCGCAACGGAACCTAGCGTTAGCTTGCGCGTTGTCGCTAATTGGTATCTTGGCACCCGTCAATCTGGCGCCGCTCACGACGGAAGTCGCCATGCATCAGGTTTTCACCACAGCGCGCGACGGGCTATATTTGCCATTCCTTGCACCATTCTACAACAATTTCGCCCAACCTGTGGGCTGGTTTCTGTTTCGGCTGGTCATCGGCGGCGTTCTTATTACCTACGGGTGGGACAAGGTTGTTGACCCGATGGCACTGTCCGGCTTCGTCGAGGGTCTCGGCGTTTCTCCGGGTTGGTTATTCTCGCCATTGATCGCGTACACGAACTTTCTTGGCGGTCTTTTGATCGTGCTGGGGTTGTTTACGCGGCCTGCCGCATTGGCGAACGCGGCTATGCTGCTGGTCACCTATTGGTTTCACGTTACTCATCCCTTCGGCGACGTATTTCTGACTCAAGCCGGGATTGATTATCTGACGGCCAACCCTGACTTGCTGACCGCCGCTGGCCAACAACACCTTCTTCCCGATGGCGGCGCGGCTTTTCTGAATGGTCCGACAGGTGTGCAGCCCAAGGCCGAGCTGAACTCGCTGTTCTGGGCGGCAGGCGCTGCGGTGATCGCAGCTTTGGGTGGCGGCGCCATCTCGCTTGATGCAAAAATGCGCAAGACGTTTTGAACGAATGATCGGCCAAGAAAAAAGGCGGGCCAAACGACCCGCCTTTCTTGAATAATCATAAACCCAGCGATCAGTTGCCGGTTGCGCTGTCCACCGATACGGTGACGCCCGGACCCATGGTCGAACTCAGCGCGATTTTCTTCATATAGGTGCCCTTGGCGCCGGTCGGTTTGGCCTTTTGCACGGCGTCAACGAACGCACGCACGTTTTCGACCAGCTTGGCCTCGTCAAACGAGGCTTTGCCAAGACCTGCGTGAACCACGCCGCCTTTTTCCGCTTTGAACTGAACCTCGCCGCCCTTGGCTGCTTCCACGGCTTGCTTGACATCCATGGTCACGGTGCCGACCTTGGGGTTCGGCATCAGGTTGCGTGGGCCAAGAACCTTACCCAAACGGCCAACGATGGGCATCATGTCAGGTGTCGCGATGCAGCGATCAAAGTCGATCGTGCCGCCCTGAATGGTTTCCATAAGATCCTCGGCACCAACGATATCAGCGCCTGCTTCCTTGGCTTCGTCAGCCTTGGGGCCGCGCGCAAACACTGCAACGCGCATGGTCTTGCCTGTGCCGTTTGGCAGGCCAACCACACCACGGACCATTTGGTCCGCGTGGCGCGTGTCGACACCCAGCGACACAGCGATTTCCAGTGTCTCATCGAACTTGGCGTTTGCGTTGCCTTTGACCAGCGAAATGGCCTCTTCGACCGTGACGTTTTCCTTGCCGGCGAATGCTTCGCGTGCGGCTTTGGTGCGTTTACCCAGTTTCGCCATCTTACTTCACCTCAATGCCCATAGAACGGGCCGAGCCCAGGACGATCAACATCGCAGCTTCGATGTCAGTCGCGTTCAGATCTTTCATTTTCGCTTCAGCGATTTCTTTCACCTGAGCAGCGGTCACGGTGCCAGCAGTTTCATGGCCGGGGCGGTTGGACCCCGACTTCAGGCCGGCCGCTTTGATCAGATAATAAGACGCAGGTGGCGTCTTGATATCCATGGTGAACGACTTGTCCTGATAATAGGTGATCACGGTCGGGCACGGCGCACCGGCCTCCATTTCCTGCGTCTTGGCGTTGAACGCCTTGCAGAATTCCATGATGTTGATACCGCGCTGACCCAATGCGGGGCCGACGGGCGGGCTGGGGTTGGCTTGACCTGCAGGAACCTGCAGCTTCATCTTGCCAGCTACTTTCTTAGCCATTTGGCTTCTCCTTTAACAACAGCGCGGGGACGCGTCCCTTTGCCTTCCATTGTCGTGGTCTGGATTGGGGGTCGCGACCCCGTCCCCTCCCACGCCCGCCCGTTGGGGCGGCTTACGCGTCAGGTCTGTTTCGTGACCTGCGTGTATTCCAGTTCAACCGGGGTGGCCCGGCCAAAGATCGACACCGTCACCTTCAGGCGCTGGTTGTCATCATCTACGTCCTCGACCATTCCGTCGAAGCCTTCAAACGGTCCGTCTGTCACTGCGACCTTCTCGCCCACTTCGAAGTGGATCAGGGTGCGCGGCGCTTCCACACCTTCTTCAACACGGTTGAGGATCGCGTTTACTTCGGCATCACGCATGGGCATCGGACGGCCCTGCGGACCCAGAAAACCGGTGACGCGGTTGATCGATGTGATCAAATGATAGCCTTCGTCTGACATTTCCATATGCACCAGCACATAGCCGGGCATAAAGCGGCGTTCGGCAGTCACTTTTTTGCCGCGACGGACCTCGATCACCTCTTCGGTGGGCACCAGAACCTCGTCGATCTCGTCGCCAAGACCCTTTTCTTCGACCGAGGTCTTGATCTGCTCGGCAATCTTCTTTTCGAAGTTCGAGAGCACGCTCACCGAATACCACCGTTTCGCCATATCAGCCTCTGCCTTCTTGCGCCCTGTGGGCCAGTTCAAATTCCGTTTTCGGGAACAAAAAAGCGGCGTGCAACTCGAATCGCCACACGCCCGTCCCGAAGTGTCGCCCGGACTAACCCTGAAATGACCTCATTTCAAGGGGTCAGGCGAAAACTCAGCCAAACAGGCCAAGCACAGCGGCCAAGCCACTGCGAATACCAAGATCTACAAGCGAGAAGAACAGAGACGTCAGCGCGGCCAGCACAAAGACCATCCCTGTGGTCAGAAGCACCTCGCGACGCGTCGGCCATGTCACTTTGGACACTTCGGCACGCACCTGCTGGATGAATTGCAGCGGATTGGTCATCTTGTTTCTCAGCCTTTCATGTAACAGGCGGTCAATTACGCAATGCGCGCGGGATTTTCAAGCCTCGTTCCGTCACGGACCGCGACAATCGCACCTGATCGGTCCAAAAATGATCAATGCTGCGGAAGGTTATGGCAGGGGCACCAGGGCTCGAACCCGGGACCTACGGTTTTGGAGACCGTCGCTCTACCAACTGAGCTATACCCCTAGGACCGAGGCAGGGATTACGGCAAGGCGCACGGGTTTTCAAGCGCTTTCGGTGGCTTTTGATGAAGAAACCGCGCCAGCCTGGCAAGTTCGGCTGTTTGTGCGCCCGTTGATGCGCTAAGCAGCCAGGTACGATGATACGAGACACCAGCGAGTTCAACAGCGCACCATGGCGCAAAATCGGGTGGGACCGTCTGCAGCAGGTCCGCAGCGTGCCAACGATGTTGGCCGGGGCCGAACAGAAGCTGTATTACTGGCTGACGTCCGAGTGGACCCGCGACATCGGCGCGGTGGTCGATCTGGGCTGTTTCGTTGGCGGGTCGACCGCGCGATTGGCAGCAGGCCATCAATCTGCTGGCAAACGCAGTTGGATACACGCCTATGATCGGTTCAAAGCCGACGAGCGCACCAAGAAAAACGAGCTTTACCGCAAGGGTATTGCAACCTTCAAAGGCGAGAACACCTATTGGCTTACCCGCGACCTGCTTGAACCCTGGGATGAGCGCATCAGTCTGCATCGCGGCGATATCATGGACAAACGATGGGACGGCGGACCAATCGAGCTGCTAATCTTGGATGCGGCCAAATCTGCTGACACCACAGACGGGATCGCCGAACGGTTCTTTTCACATTTGGTGCCCGGGCAGTCATTGGTTGTGCAACAAGACTACTTTCATTGGCGCTTGCCGTGGATTCCGGTGCAGATGCACCTGCTGTCAGACTGGTTCCAACCGGTCGCATTCTGCCCGGACGATACGGTTATTTTCCTGAACACGCGCCAGATCGACGACACTGCCCTGACCGCCGGGCGCGTTGGGGGATTGGATGATGACGCATTGCTCAGGCACCTGACCGAGGTGCAACCCCTTGCTCGAAGCTGGCGGCAAAGACGACGTATTTACAGAATGAAACGCACGGTCGAGGCCAACCCGGGCGTGCGCACGGGACATTTGATGAACGACCCGGACTGACTTGGGAAATCGTCGGAAAAATGGTACGGTGAACGTCTATTCAACAGTCCAATTTCAATCCGCGAGACATCCAATGAAACTTTCCGCGTTCATTTTAAGCAGCCTCTTGCTGTGCTCATCACCCGGTTTGGCGCAAGAATTGATCGGCGAGTACTACGCCATCATCGGACCGCAGGACATGAAGAACTCTAAGGGCGTGCGCCTGACAAATTTCTGCGCGGTCGTTCAGCAAGATCGTGCAAATTTTCACAGGTTTGGCATTCGTCAGGATGGCGACCAATCTGACCCGATTTTCAGTTCGCGAAAGAACCGCGCTCGGATTATGGAGGTGTGCACCATTGCACCCGGATCGGAATACTTGGCCCAATGGGTGCTGTCGGGCGGAACCAGATACATCTGGGTCAGGGTGTTCGGCAAAAGCGGTGTTCCAACCAAGGTCTTGGTCGCGGAAGGTGCGGGCTGACATACCAGCGCATTGCGTAAGTGATCGCCAACAACAAAAAGGCCGCCCGTTGGGCGGCCTTTCCGTTTTCTCGCTGTTAGGCTCTCGGCGGATTAGGCGTTGCCGCCAAATCGCCTGTCGCCCAGGTCAAATTCCCGGAGGGAATTTAACCTCAAGCGATGATCTTCGACACAACGCCCGAACCAACGGTGCGGCCACCTTCGCGGATGGCGAAGCGCAGGCCGTCTTCCATCGCGATCGGGGCGATCAGTTCAACGCCGAACTTCAGGTTGTCGCCCGGCATCACCATCTCGGTGCCTTCAGGCAGCTCAACCGTGCCGGTCACGTCGGTGGTCCGGAAGTAGAACTGAGGACGGTAGTTCGCGAAGAACGGCGTGTGACGGCCACCCTCTTCCTTGGTCAGGATATAGACCTCGGCTTCGAACTTCGTGTGCGGGTTCACCGAGCCCGGCTTACACAGAACCTGCCCGCGCTCGACCTTCTCACGATCAATACCGCGCAGCAGAACGCCGACGTTGTCGCCAGCTTCACCGCGATCAAGCAGCTTGCGGAACATCTCAACGCCCGTGCAGGTCGTCTTCTGCGTGTCCTTCAGGCCGACGATTTCGATCTCGTCGCCAACGTTCACAACGCCACGCTCAACACGACCGGTCACAACCGTGCCGCGGCCCGAGATCGAGAACACGTCTTCGATCGGCAAGAGGAACGCACCGTCAACCGGGCGCGCCGGGGTCGGGATGAAGTCGTCAACAGCCGCCATCAGTTCGCGGATCTTGTCTTCGCCGATATTCGCGTCGCGACCTTCCAGTGCAGCCAAAGCCGAACCAGCAATGATCGGAATGTCATCACCCGGATAGTCGTATTCGGTCAGAAGTTCGCGGATTTCCATCTCGACCAGCTCAAGCAGCTCTTCGTCGTCAACCTGGTCAACCTTGTTCATGAACACGACCATGGTCGGGATGCCAACCTGGCGGCCCAACAAAATGTGCTCGCGCGTCTGCGGCATCGGGCCGTCAGCAGCGTTCACAACCAGGATCGCGCCGTCCATCTGCGCCGCACCGGTGATCATGTTCTTCACATAGTCAGCGTGGCCGGGGCAGTCGACGTGCGCATAGTGGCGCGTGTCGGTTTCATATTCCACGTGCGCGGTCGAGATCGTGATCCCACGCGCCTTCTCTTCCGGCGCACCGTCAATCGCGTCATATGCCTGGAAATCACCAAAATACTTCGTGATCGCCGCCGTCAGCGTCGTCTTGCCGTGGTCAACGTGCCCAATCGTGCCAATGTTGACGTGCGGTTTGGAGCGTTCAAACTTTTCCTTAGCCATG
>NZ_JALBYP010000032.1 GCF_022678485.1 Aliiroseovarius sediminis | reverse complement strand
CGTTGTCGGATACCACCATGCAAGGATAGCCCCGCATCTCGGCAATCCGATCCAGCTCCCTGGCGACACGGATGCCCGACAGCGACGTGTCGACCACCGAGGCCAGGCATTCCCGACTGAAGTCGTCGATCACGTTCAGGATACGGAACCTGCGCCCCTCGGAGAGCGTGTCGGAGACGAAGTCGAGCGACCACCGCTGGTTCAGCCACTGCGGGATTGCCATAGGTGCTCTGGTCCCAATCGCCCGCTTGCGTCCGCCCCGTTTACGCACTGTTAACCCTTCTTCGCGGTAGATCCGATAGAGCTTCTTCCAGTTCAGCTCCCAGCCCTCTCGTTTCAGCAGGATGTGCAGGCGCCGATAGCCGAACCGACGACGCTCAGCCGACAGTTCCCGCAGCCGCGCCCGCAGCGCCTTGTCCTCCGACAGCTTCGGTTGCCGCCGATATACACGCGGATCAATCCCAGCCAGGGCGCAGGCCCGCCGTTGGGTATAGCTCTTCTCCTTCATGGCCCAGTCCACGGCACGTCGCCTCGAACCGGGCCTCAGAAGTTTTTTCCCAGCATCTCCTTCAACGTCGCCACGTCGAGCATCTGCTCGGCAAGCATCTTCTTGAGCTTGGCGTTCTCGGCCTCCAGCATCTTCAGCCGCCGGGCGTCAGACACTTCCATGCCGCCATACTTCGAGCGCCACTTGTAAAACGTGGCGTCGCTGATCCCGTGCTTGCGGCACAGCTCCTTCGCACCAAGACCAGCTTGGTGCTCCTTCAATATGCCAATGATCTGCTCTTCGCTGAAACGGCTTCTCTTCATCGTCTGTCTCCTCAGTTGGAGAACAGGCTAACCTCAAAGCGAGGACTTTTCAGGGGAGCAGGTCAATGCGCCCACATTACTGTTGCTCTGCCTCCTGAATAGGATCCAATTAAGCAACACCAGACATTAAAACGACACACAGTAGCGGTCAATCTGGGCTCAAAGCTCCCATTTCAGGCACCCGAAGAACCCTATCCCTTCCCAATCGGCACCACATTCTCGGCGCCGTCGGAGAGTTCATCAAAATCAAAGTTATCCAACCGCGCCGCACGCTTCCCAGCGCGTTCTGCCGCCGTTGTGATCCCCTCGACATCCCGGCGCGCCTGATCGAAATGGCTCTCCAACTTACCCGCGCGCTCGACCACCAGTTCCACGTCGCGGTGCAGGTTTTTTAGCATCTTCCTGATCTCACCCGCCTGTTCGCGCATCCGGGCGTCTTTCAGGATCGCGCGCATGGTGTTCAGGGTCGCCATGCAGGTGGTGGGCGAGACGATCCAGACGCGGGCCTCGAACCCTTCGCGGACCAGTTCGGGGAAGTTGGCGTGCAGCTCGGCATAGACGGCTTCAGACGGCAGGAACATCAGCGCACCATCGGCGGTTTCGCCTTCGATGATATACTTTTCGGCGATGGCCTTGATATGCGTCTTGACCGCGATGCGCATCGACTTTGCCGCCTCGTTCACCTCGTATTGCGTGTCCGCGGCACGTAATTTTTCATAGGCTTCCAGTGGAAATTTCGAGTCGATCACAATTGGCCCCGGCGGGTTGGGCAGGTGGATCAGGCAATCGGCGCGTTTGCCGTTGGACAGGGTCTGTTGCAAGTCATAGCTGTCCTTCGGCAGCGCCTTAGACACGATATCATGCAGTTGGATTTCGCCAAAAGCGCCGCGTGTCTGCTTGTTTGACAGGATATCCTGAAGGCTCAGCACATCGCCGGACAGCCGCGTGATGTTGTCCTGCGCCTTGTCGATCACCGCCAGCCGTTCCTGCAACTGCGTCAGGCTTTGGGTGGTTTTCACCGTGTTGCCTTGCAGGCTTTCCTTCATCCGGTCCTGCAAATCCGACATGGCACGCGCCGATTTCATCGCATTGTCATGCAGTCGGTCGTTCATTTGCTGCTGCACATGCGCCAGACGCGTTTCCATCGCCTGCAACACCTGCGCCTGACCCGACGATTGCGCATCCGACACCGTGCGCAGGCCGCCCGACAGCTGATCCTGCCCGGCACCCAGCACCTGCACGGCTTGACCAAGGCCGCCCATATCACGGGCCAGGTCTTGGGTCATGCGCGCCGATTGCCCCGCCCGACGCACCACGACGATCAGCAGGGCGAACATCAAAACCGCCAGCACAGCGCCGCCAATCACCAACAGGGTCATCGGGTCCGCGAGGTTGTAACTTGTATCACCAATCTGGATCATGTGCGGCCAAACAGCCTTTCGATATCTGCGAGTTTCAGTTCCACATAGGTGGGGCGCCCGTGGTTGCACTGGCCGGAATGGGGCGTGGCCTCCATTTCACGCAGCAGGGCATTCATCTCCTCGGGTCGCATCCAGCGACCTGACCGGATCGAGCCGTGACAGGCAACGCGGGACAACACGGCCTCGACTTTGGCCTGTACCTTGTTGCTGTCACCAAGGTCCGCCAGTTCGTCCAGCACGTCCTTGATCATCGCGGTCGCGTTAATCTCGCCCAGAATGGCCGGGGTTTCGCGCACGGCGACGGCATCGCCGCCGAAGGGTTCGATGACAAGCCCCATCTGGGCAAGGTCATCCGCGACTTCCAGCAGCCGCGCCACGTCACCAGCCGATAGCTCGACAATTTCTGGTATAAGCAGCGCTTGCCGGGCCACACCGTTTTCCGCCATCTGACGTTTGAGTTTTTCATAGACCAAGCGTTCATGCGCCGCATGTTGATCCACGATTACCATACCGGTTTCCGTCTGCGCGATGATGTAGTTCTCGTGCACCTGCGCGCGGGCAGCGCCAAGGGGCAGCGCCTCTTGCGGGCATTCTGAATCAGGCTCGATCACCGGATCGAAACGGCCGGAGGGCGCCGACATTTCGGCAAAGCCCGGCATGTCAGAGCCGGGGGCCTGCGAGGTGTAGGCGTGCCGTATTGCGCCCGCGCCGGGGCGGTCCATTTGATAAACGCGCGCCGCTGGTTGTTCAGGTCGCATCGCACCCAAGGTCGCGCCCGCAACCGTGGTCGAGGCGCGGTGCCCAGCGTTTGCCAACGCGTGCCGCAACCCCGACACGATCAAGCCACGCGCGAGGCCCGGTTCGCGAAACCGCACCTCGGATTTCGCGGGGTGGACGTTCACGTCGACCAGATGCGGGTCGCAAGTGACAAACAGCGCCGCCGCCGGGTGCCGGTCACGGCTGAGGAAATCGAAATAGGCCGCTCGCAGCGCGCCGGTCAGCAGCTTGTCCTTGACGGGGCGGCCATTGACGAACAGAAACTGGGCCACCGCCGCGCCGCGCGAATAGGTTGGAAGCGCCGCAAACCCTGTCAGGCGCAGCCCGTCGCGTTCCGCATCAATCTGGATCGCATTATCCGAAAAATCGCGCCCAAGGATCGACCCAAGCCGCCCGCCCAGCGCATCGAACATATCGCCGGTTTCAGGATCGGCGCGGAAAGTCACGCGCCCCTCGCCCCCGCCCGACACATCACGCAGGGTGAAACCCACATGCGGTTCAGCCATCGCAAGGCGCTTGATCACGTCGGTGATCGCCTGAGCCTCGGCCCGATCGGTGCGCATGAATTTCAGCCGCGCGGGTGTGGCGAAAAACAGATCGCGCAACTCAACCACCGTGCCGCCAGACAATGCGGCGGGTTTCACAGGGCTTGCAACCCCGCCGGCAACGCGGATCGTAGCGGCATCGAAACCGTCGGCCCGCGAGGTGATCGTCAGCCGCCCCACTGACCCAAGCGACGGCAATGCCTCGCCCCGGAAACCAAAGGTGTGAATGTCCAGAAGGTCCGATCCGTCGATCTTAGATGTCGCATGGCGCGAAAGTGCCAAAGGCAGATCATCGGGGGCAATACCGCACCCATCATCGGTGACACGGATCAGAGTTTTGCCGCCATCCGCATAAGCGACTTCTACCCGCGTTGCACCCGCATCCAGCGCATTTTCCACCAACTCCTTGACGGCAGATGCGGGGCGTTCCACGACTTCACCTGCCGCGATGCGATTGATCGCAGCGTCATCCAGCTGGCGGATCATCAGGCGGCGGTGAAAGGCACGCGCCGGGCTTATATGGGGGCTGTCCTCGGGCATACCACAAAACCTAGCATATCGCGCGCCGATTCGACCATCGCGAAATCACCGAGGCTTTGCCGGCTAAGTGGCTAGTTTGACACAACGCCTTCGGGCTGGCCGACGATCACGAAATGCAACGCATCGGGGTCATAAAGGCGCGAAGCAACACGCTTTGCGTCCTCTAGCGTGACCGCCATCACCTGATCGTTGCGCGTGGCGATATAGTCGACCGCCAAGCCTTCCATCTGCATCGAGACCATGATGTTGGCGATATTCGCGTTGCCATCGAAACGCAGCGGGTATGAGCCGGTCAGATAGGTCTGCGCGGCGGTCAGTTCCGCCTGTGTAATGCCGTCCTCGGCAATCTTTTCCCATTCGGCCCGCACCACGTCGATGGCTTGCCCCATCGTGTCGTTCTGGCTGGAAAAATGCCCCATGATCGTTTCCGACAAATCAGGATCGGCCAGATAGGTGCCGATGCCATAGGTCAGCCCCCGTTTTTCGCGCACCTCTTTCATCAGGCGCGAGTTGGAACTGCGCCCGCCCAGCACCTCGTTCACGACGAAAGCGGCGAAAAAATCGGGGTCTTCGCGATCAATCCCAGCCTGACCGAACATCGCGACCGATTGCGGCGTGTCGAAGGGCACAACCGTGGTGCCACCGTCCAGCGCGAAATCTGCGCGGGGCGGCATGGGGGCGCCCGTCGCGGGCAGCCCGTCAAACAACTGGTCCAGCAATTCGCTCAGCTCATCCGCGGTGATGTCGCCCACCGCCGACACATAAATCCGATCCAGCGCAATGGCGTCCGCCATCGCCGCCATCAAGTCATCGCGCGTCAGCGCGGCCACGCTGTCAGACGTGCCTGACCGATAAGAGCCATAGGGATGGTCGCCAAATGCCATCTTGTCCCAAGTGTTGCCCGCGATTGCATTGGGGTCAGTCACGCGGGACGACAGGTGCGACATGACCTGCGCGCGCACACGTTCGATGGCGGTGTCGTCAAACCGAGGCTGAGTCAGCGCAGTGTGCAAAAGCGCGACAGCCGCATCGCGGTTCTCTGTCAGAAACTGCGCCGAGATAGTGATCGCGTCGTCATAGGCGCCAAACCCGAACGATGCAGCAAGACTTTCGCGCGCTTCAGAAAAGGCGCGCGCGTCCATGTCGCCTGCGCCTTCTTCCAGCAACCCGACCATCAGGTTCACCGCGCCGCGCTTGCCGGGCCGATCCAGCGAGGTGCCGCCACGAAACCGGATTTCCAAAGCAGTAAATGGCAGGCTGTGTTCTTCAACCAACCATGCGTTGATGCCGGCGGGTGTCGTGATTTCCTGAATGGCAATCTCGGCGCGGGCGGGGAAGGTTACAATCAGCAACGTGACAAAAGCATAAATCAGACGCATCATTTCATTTCCTCTCCACCTTCGGGAACAAGCCAGCCGGTGACGGATCGGCGATCATCAAACAAATCGCGCGCCGCTTCCATAACCTGTTCGCGCGTAACGGCCTGCAACACGTCCGGCCAAGCCTGAACATCCTCGATCGTCAGGCCCGAGGTCAACGCACGGCCATAACGCTGCGCACGCGCCATCGCGTTGTCTTGCGCATAGATCTGATCGGCGCGGATTTGAAACTTTATGCGCTCGAACTGTTCTGGGTCGATGCCAGTTTCCAGAAACTTCGCGATCTCGCGGTCCAATGCCGCTTCAGCTTCGGCCAGGGTGGTGTCTGGCGTTGGATAAACGACCAGCGAAAACTCGGTATCGTCCAGCATCACCGATCCATAACCCGCGCCCGCATAGACCGCGATGGGGTTTTCGAACTGAAGCGCACGGCCAAGCACGGACGTCGCCCCGTTGCCACCAAGAATATCGGCCAGATAGACCAGCGCGGCGGCCTGTTCCTGCGCACCCGTGTCACGTTCAGGAGCCAGATACTGACGATACACGTAAGGTTGCGAGACACGCGGATCTTCAAACCGCAAGCGACGTTCGGCCAGATGCGGCGGCTCGGTCAAGCGTTCGCGTTCGGTCAGATCGGGTGTGGGCTTCAACGGGCCGTAATGCTCTTGCGCCAGCGTGCGAACCTCGTCGGGGGTCACGTCACCGGCGACGATCAGGATCGCGTTGTTCGGCGCATAAAACCGCTTGTAAAACGCCAGAGCATCCGCCCGCGACAGTTGCGCGGCTTCGTGCCGCCAGCCGATGATCGGCGTGCCGTAGGGGTGGTTCAGAAACGCCGCCGCATTCATTTGTTCATGGAACAAGGACGAGGGATTGCTGTCCGTGCGTTGCGCGCGTTCTTCCAGAATGACGTTCCGTTCGGTCGCAATGTCATCTTCCGTCAGCCGCAGGTTACGCATCCGGTCGGCTTCCATCTGCATCATCAGACCCAGACGGTCGGCGGCGACGCGTTGGAAATAGGCGGTATAGTCCTGCGACGTGAAGGCGTTATCCGACCCCCCGTTTTCCGCAACGACCCGGCTTAGCTCGCCTGCTTCCATGTTGTCGGTGGCCTTGAACAACAGGTGTTCCAGAAAATGCGCGATGCCGGACACGCCGGGTTCCTCGTCCGCCGCACCCGCGCGATACCACAGCATGTGCACCACCACCGGCGCACGGTGGTCTTCGATCACCACGACCTGAAGCCCGTTGTCCAAGGTGAAATCGGTGACGCCATCCTTTGCGACGGCAGACGCACCAAGCCCTATGGCAAAAAAAGCAGCAAGAAGAAACCGCATCAATCGCTCCTATTTGTTCGTGGTCAAATTACGCCCGATCGCGCGGGCTTCAAGACGGGCAAACGCAGTTGTGATCGGGCGACGGAAAAGGGGGCCGACCGGCCCCCGTCATTGCGCCATTATTGCGCCACCACCGGGTTGGGTGGGGCGGCAGGTGTCCAGATGCCCAGACGGCGCAGGCGCTCAAGCTCGCGGTGCTGGTCAAGTTCTTGCGCCTCGTAGGCGCGGTAATAGACGTTCACGTTAAACAAACGCTCAAGCACCTTGCCCCGGTTTTCCTGTCGCCATTTCAGGTCTTCGGCAGCCAGTTGGGTGCGAATTCCAGATGCGACGCCATGTCGGCTGGCCGCCGTCACCAGCGCCCCTTCGCCACCCCGAAGACCAGTGTTGCGAAGCTGTCCGCCAAGCGCTGCCACCGCGTCGGCATTGGGGGTCGGATCGCTGAGGTTGCTGGCCCCCGGCGTCGGTGGCGGCAAATCAGCATAACTTTTCGGCTCTTGCAGCGGTTTGGTCGGCAGAATCGAGAATTCGTCCGGACCGCTCTGGCTTGCCCGGAAGTTCATCAGATCGGGATCACCGCCGGAACAGGCGGTCAGAAAAATACCAGCGCAAAGAGCGGTCAAAAGCTTTACGGAATAACATCTCATGTGACGCAGAACCCTCGTTTCCTACCGCTTCTTAGCCCATCTGGAAACGCGCGTCACGGGGTCTTCTTCGATGAAGAGAAGAGAACCAGACCAATGGCGCCCGCAAATACGAAAATGTCGGCCACATTGAACGAAAATGGGTTCTGTATGCCGCAGCAGGACATGTTCAGAAAATCCACGACGGCACCGTAATATATGCGGTCCACCGCATTTCCCAGCGCGCCACCAACCAGCAATCCGGCCGAGATGTGGGCCAGTCGACCAAGCTTTTCCTTACGAATCCAGACGACGACCCAAGCCGAGATCACAACGCTAAGCGCCACCAAAACCCAACGCATCGTCACGCCGTCTGACCCAAACAAGCCGAAATTGACGCCGGTGTTCCACGCCATCTGATAGACCAGATAAGGGGGCCAGATCTGGACCACGCCGACGCGGTCCAGATCAAGCACGTATAGCGCATGATACTTGGTGCCCTGATCCAAAGCGAAGGCCAGAATGGCCGCTATCAGCAACACACGCATGGTCAGGTCAGTGCCGGAAATGGCGCATGCCAGTGAACACCATGGCAAGACCGGCTTCGTTAGCGGCGTCGATCACCTCGTTATCGCGCATCGAGCCACCAGGCTGGATCACGCAAGCGGCCCCTGCCGCTGCAGCCTCAAGCAGACCATCAGGGAAGGGAAAAAACGCATCCGACGCCACAGCCGAGCCTTTGGCAAGGCTTTCAGGCAAACCAAGCTCGTCCGCCATCCGCTGCGCTTTCGCGGCAGCGACATTGGCGCTGTCCAGTCGGCTCATTTGGCCCGCGCCCACACCGACAGTCGCAAGGTCTTTCACATAGACGATCGCGTTGGATTTTACGTGCTTGCCGACCTTCCATGCGAACAGAAGATCGCGCAATTGCTCATCCGTCGGAGCTTTTTCGGTCACAACCTTCAGATCGTCCATCCCCACATATCCCACGTCTTTGTCCTGCACGAGCAGACCACCAGAAACCTGCTTGTACGCTGTCAGCGGCGCGCGGGGATCGGGCAAGCCATCCGTCAGCAGAAGGCGCAGGTTTTTCTTGGCGGCAAATATCTCGCGCGCTTCGTCGGACGCACCGGGGGCGATGACGACCTCGGTGAAAATCTCGGTGATCTTCGCGGCAGTTGCTGCGTCCAGAGGCCGGTTCAGGGCGACGATGCCACCAAAGGCCGAGGTGCGGTCGCAGTCGAACGCCTTTTGATACGCCTCGGCCAACGTCGCGCCTTGCGCAACACCGCACGGATTCGCGTGTTTGATGATCGCAACGGCGGGGCTGTCGGCAGGGTCAAACTCCGCCACCAGTTCAAACGCAGCGTCGGTGTCGTTGATGTTGTTGTAGCTAAGTTCCTTGCCCTGCAACTGCTGGGCCGTCGCCACACCCGGACGGTTCGACCCATCGGTATAGAACGCCGCATTCTGGTGGCTGTTTTCGCCATAACGAAGTGTCTGTTTCCACTTGCCCGCAAAGGCGCGCCGATGAGGTGCTTTCAGTTCAAGTGCATCGGCCATCCAGTTCGAAACAGCCGCATCATATGCCGCTGTCCGCGCATAGGCTTTCTGTGCCAGTTTCTTGCGGAGTTTCGGGCATGTCGACCCGTCGTGCTGATCCAGATCACCCAACAGCTTGGGGTAGTCTTCGACATCCACCACCACGGTCACAAAAGCGTGGTTTTTGGCCGCTGCGCGAATCATTGCGGGGCCGCCAATGTCGATATTCTCGATACAGGTTTCATCATCGGCGCCCGAGGCAACAGTTGTCTCAAACGGATAAAGATTCGCTACAAGCAGGTCGATGGCCCAGATGCCGTGTTCTTCCATCGCCGCAACATGATCATGATTGTCGCGTAGGGCCAACAGGCCGCCATGCACCATCGGGTGAAGGGTTTTGACGCGCCCATCCATCATCTCGGGAAAGTCAGTGACATCGGCCACGTCCTTCACCGCCACGCCCGCATCACGCAACACCTTGGCTGACCCGCCGGTGGACAGGATTTCAATCCCGCGCTCTTCCAGCGATTTGCCCAGATCAATCAGGCCGGTTTTGTCGGAAACGGAAATCAGCGCGCGGCGCACGGGATGAAGGTCGGTCATGGCTGTTGGCCCCTTTGGCTCTTAACTTGGCAGCTCCGCCACATCGCCGCGTTCAAGGTCGCGCAAAACCGACGGGGTTTCCTGCGCCTTGGCCAGCGTCCAGCGGATGCGTGTCGCATAATCCATTGCGACGCCAGATAGAACCACTTGTTTCGTTTTGCGCGGCTTCAAACGTGTCTTTTCCAAATAAACGCTGCCCTCCAGCGTCAATTCGCCACGTCCTTCAAAGCGGAAAACCCAGATTTCCCCGGACCTGAGCGCCATGGATACAGCTGTTCCCCCCAGATCAAGCGTCGCATCCACGTCGGGGTGCAAGTGGAAACGGACGTGATACTGGACGCCTTGCAGCGCCACCTGGTCCATCGCGCGATCAAACCGCGCCTGGTCTGCGTCGGCGACGGCGGCCAGCGTGTCTTCGCCCGACACACCACGCCCATCCGGGCTAAGCTCAATCCGGCGCATATGGGTCAGGCCGTGGCTCGCGACATAGCCATCATGTGCCGCGACCACACCAATGCCGGTGCCGGTGGCGTCGTCCTGGCGTTGCAGATGGATGTGCGCTGGCGTTGTGGTCAAAAAAACCTTCGCTCCACCGCCATAGTTCTGAGCCGCGCCCAACCGTGACGATGACAGACCGGCCAGCCCCAGAACGGAATGTGATGGCGTGGCGCGTCCGGCCTTGTGCCATTCCGCGCCGAAATGCGCGCCCGACCCGCAATTCACGATCAACGGACGCCGCCCTGAAGTCAGCTCAAATGCAAGGGTCGAGGCATGGGCATTCGCAGATGCGAGCCCGGTTGGGGGCCGCGCGGTGTCCATGATCAAGCTAGACCGCCCCGCGTTGAGGCGCGTGTATCCCATCGCAAGCCCAGTAAACGGCCGCGCCCGTACACCGGACGATGCAAGCGCATGGTCCAGTCGCCCCTCAAGTCCACGCCCACCGCCATGAAACCGCGCCAGTCCACCATCAGCGTGTCTGAGCGCGCGCAAGGTCGGCGCGATCCGCTTGATCGCCTTAACGTGCGCTGGATCGGCCTGTCGACCGCTTTCGGACAAGGCCTGTGCGGCCCAGTTCAGAAGCGTAAATACATCCAACAACTCTTCGGGGTTACGGGTGGGTATCCCGCCCTCGGCGTCGATCTGATCGGCACATTCCCGCGCAAGCGCCTTCACGGCGGGGGCGACGTGACGTTCCATCCCCTCAAGCCCCAGCCCAGCATAGATCAACCCGGTCAGCGCCTCGAACCGGGGCAGGCCGGGGGTGGCGGCGTGCCACCTGCGCGATAAAAAGATGGTCTGCTGTCCAAGCGAGCGGAAGAAGGCCCGGCTTTGGTCGGAATCCATCCCGGCCATCAGGAAAATCGCATGGTTGATCCAGCGGATCAGCCGTCGCCCGGTCAGATCCGGCGTCCATCCGTCGCCGACGCCCCGGCCATACCGCTCTATCCAGCCCAGGACCCAAGCCTGCGCCCGTTTGCGGGCCTCGCTATCACCCACGCTTGCCAAGTCATCCAGCCAGACAAACCCTTGCGTTTCTTCGGAATAGCCTTGGCTGGGCGGCGTGATATCCCACATGTTGGCATCCGGCGCATTCACAAGATGGCCTGCAAACAGATAGTTGCCCGCGATCAACTGCTTACCGCGCGCATAGGCGCCGATGGTGCGGGGTTCCGGTTGCGAAACAAAGCCGGTCGCAGGCCGCGCACGAGCCGCGCGCTTCGCCTGCCAGCGATTCGCGAAACGGGTTTTAAACCCGGAAAAGCCGTCTTGATGAACCACGGGGACGCCTCGCCTCAATCATTCAACAGCGTTGAACTTGCGCCCCTCTCTGATGGGGGCTTTGGGAAAAGCATACAGACCCGCATGACGAGAGTCATCGGTGAATTGTGACAAGGCGCGTCAGGTTTTGCGAAACGCCGTGATGAAAAACCCGTCCATCCCGCCAAGATCGGCATTGAAATGAGGCATGATGCGCAGGCCTTCGGGTCCGATCCAGTCGCCGACGACCCCCGGAAGGCGCAGAGCGTCCAGATCAAGCTGCACGTTCGCATGGCGGCCCAGCGCATCGCGCACCTGCTCTTCGCCCTCGTCGATCAGCAGGCTACAGGTGCAAAAAACCAGACACCCGCCCGGCTTCAAGAGCCCGATGGCGCGGTCGATCATGTATTCCTGCAACTCGAACAGGCCGGGAAAGTCGCTGCCATCCTTGGCGTGGGGCAAATCGGGATGCCTGCGGATCGTGCCGGTGGCTGTGCAGGGCGCGTCCAGCAGGATTGCGTCAAACTGAGGCTCGTCAAATTCCAGCGCGTCACCAATGACCAACGTCGCCTTTAGCCCGGTGCGCGCAAGGTTTTCAGCCACGCGCTTCATCCGCACCTCGGACACGTCCAGCGCCGTCACATCCGCGCCCATCGCGGCCAGTTGCATCGTTTTGCCACCGGGCGCGGCACACATATCCAGCACCCGCGCACCCGCATCCGGCGCAAGCACCTTTGCTGGCAAGGTGGCCGAGGCATCCTGCACCCACCATTCCCCCGCCTCATACCCGTCCAGCCCCGTCACCTGCCCGGCATCGTGCAAGCGCACCGATCCTGTCGGCAACAGCGTTCCGCCAAGGCGTTTCGCCAGATCAGCAGCGTCCCCCCTCGCAGTCAGATCAAGCGGAGGCGCCTTCGCCTGTACAGCTTCGATCGCTTCGACCTGTGCCTTGCCGTAATCGGCGATCAGCGGTTTGCGCAGCCATTTTGGCAGGCGCGGGACCGGCAGGCTGTCCCATTTTCCCGCCTCGTCCGCCACCTTGCGCAAAACGGCGTTGACCAAACCGGCCAGCCGCTCGGTTTCGCGACCCGCGCGGGTCACGCCGACCAAATCATTCACGACGCCATGCGCGGCCCCGCCCGTGCAGATCTCGGCCACACCCAGCCGCAGAATGTTCAGAACCCGCGCAGGCGGACGTTTTTTCAAATGCGGCCCCAACATGCGGTCAGACCGATCCATGTTGCGGAGTGCAAGAAGGGTCAGACGCTGAGTGCGGGCGCGGTCTTCGGGGGCAACTTTGGCCAGCCGTTTCGGCAATGCCTCGGACAGCAAGCGATGCTCGTCCAGCACGTCCCCCAACAAATCCACCGCGATATGTCGCGGGTCCACGGCGTTGCTCATCGCTGTCCCTTTGCGTTTCATCTGCGCGCGACCTATATCATGGCACAGAAAGCCACAAGGATCAGGCCCATGCCCGACACGCCCTCAAATCCCGAAACCGAAGCAGACCCGAAGCGCGATCTTCCGCCCGCCGCCAAGCGCGCCCTGGCCGAAGCCGCGGAACGCCGCAAGAAGGCCGACGCCGAAGCCGAAACTCGTCCGACAGAACTCGGAGGCCGTGACGGGCCTGAGCCTGTCCGCTATGGCGATTGGGAAAAGAAGGGCATCGCGATCGACTTCTGATCGGCCAGCCTGCGCCGGGATTACAACCCCAGCACGTCCATCATGTCGTATTCGCCGGGTTTCTTGCCCTGCCCCCAAAGCGCGGCTTTCACCGCCCCGCGGGCGAAAATCGCGCGATCTGTTGCAACATGCCGCAGAACAATACGCTCGCCGGGGGCGGCAAACATGACGTCGTGTTCGCCGACGATGTCACCGCCACGCACTGCATGAAAGCCGATGTCACCCCTATTGCGGGCACCCGTCATGCCGTCCCGGCCCCGGTCTGACACATCGCCCAGATCGACGCCACGACCGGCCGCCGCAGCTTCGCCCAGCATCAGGGCGGTGCCTGATGGAGCGTCCACCTTGTGATGGTGATGCGCCTCGATAATCTCAATGTCGAAATCTTCATCGAGCGCCTCGGCCACTTTGCGGGTCAGTTGAACCAACAGATTCACCCCAAGGCTCATGTTGCCCGCGCGCACGATGGTCGAATGACGTCCGGCCAGCGCCAGCTTTGCCAAATCATCGTCGCTAAGCCCGGTGGTGCCGATCACGTGAACGGCCCGCGCCTGCGCGGCAATCTCGGCCATGTCGACGGTCGCTGCGGGGGCAGTGAAATCAATGACCGCCTGCGCCTTTGCCATCGTCTCCAGCGGGTCATCGGACACGGTGACACCAAGCGCCTGACCGCCCATGCAAACGCCAACATCCTTGCCGACCCACTCATGCCCCGGACGTTCCAACGCGCCGACCAGTCGCGCGCCCTTGTTCGCGTTGATTTCACGGATCAACATCTGGCCCATCCGGCCTGACGCGCCCATCACCACAATGCCCGGCAAATCGCTCATCTTCGTCTCCTTCGCTTCACCGCTGTCTAGCGCGGTTGCCCTATCTTGGCAAAGCCCTGTTGCGAAGGCGCGCAATCGGGCCTAAATGGCCCTTATGGCAAAGAACCGATTTCATGACACAGCCGGCCCGACGCAGCGACAGCTGCGCATCGCCGAGCTGATCCGCCGGACCCTGTCCGAAGCATTGATGCGTGGCGATGTGCACGACCCCGACCTTGGGCGCATGTCGATCACAATTGGCGAGGTGCGCGTGACCTCTGACCTCAGCATCGCTACCGTGTTCGCCCTGCCCTTGGGTGGCAAGGATAGCGATCTGGCGATCAAGGCGCTGGCCCGCAACAAGGGCGAGTTGCGCCGCATTCTGGGCAAGGCGTTGAAGATCAAACACACGCCCGACCTGCGCTTCATGGTGGACGAAACCTTCGACCAGATGGATCACACCAATCGCCTTCTGTCTCAGGAACGCGTTCAGCGCGACCTGAAAGCGAAAGACGAGGACGGGTCGGAGGATACCTGATGGGACGCCGCAAAAAGGGGCGGGACATTCACGGCTGGCTGGTCGTGGACAAGCCCGCCGGTGTCAGCTCGAACGCCGTGGTCAACAAAGTCCGCTGGGCGATGGATGCGAAGAAGGCAGGTCACGCCGGGACGCTGGACCCCGAAGCCACCGGCGTTCTGGCCGTGGCGCTGGGTGAGGCCACGAAAACCGTGCCCTATATCACCGACGCGCTGAAAGCCTATGTGTTCACCATCCGGCTGGGCCAAGCCACAAACACGGATGACACCGAAGGCGAGGTGATCGCGGAAAGCGATGCGCGCCCGTCGGATGACGACATTCAAGCCGCATTGGGCCAGTTCACCGGGCAGATCATGCAGGTGCCGCCGAAATTCTCAGCTGTCAAAATCGACGGCGAACGCGCCTATAAACTCGCCCGCGACGGCGAAGATGTCGAGATTGCTGCTCGTCCCCTCTGGGTCGAGGAATTGGTGATGCTGGACCGACCCGACGCAGATCACGTCACGTTAGAGATGACCTGCGGCAAGGGTGGCTATGTGCGCTCAATCGCGCGTGATCTGGGCGAGGTGCTGGGCTGTTTCGGTCATGTCCGCGAGCTACGCCGCATCTGGTCTGGCCCCTTTGACGCCGAAGACGGCGTCAGCATGGATCTGGTTGAGGAATTGGCAAAAACCGGCGAGCTTGACGCCTATCTGCGCCCGCTTGAAGATGGATTGGCCGAGCTTCCCGAGCTTAGAACAACCGACGAAGGCGCCGCGCGTCTGCGCCACGGCAACCCCGGCATGGTGATCACGTCAGACGTCGAATATGGCGACGAGGCATGGGCCGCGCATGATGGGAAAGCCGTTGCGGTGGGCATCTATCGCGCGGGGGAATTGCACCCGTCGCGGGTGTTCAACCAGTAGGCTTCGGTGCCACCGCCCGGCGGGTGAGGTCACTCAATGATTTCGCGCACAACGGGCTGAGGCTCTGGTGGTTCACCAATTGCATAAGCCGACAACAGGGTCGCCTGTGCCTGATCCGCGGCTTCTTCGCTGTCAGCATGAACAAAAGCGATCGGATCGCCCTTTTCGACCTCGGCCCCGACAGGCAAAAGGCCCGTCAGCCCGACCGCCGGGTTGACCGCATCGCTGGACACGCGCCGCCCGCCGCCAAGCTCGACCACTGCAAGCCCGACATCGCGCGTTTCAATGGCGCTGACACAACCCGCAGCGGGGGCGGGCACCGCACGTTGCAGGGCCGCTTGGGGCAGATGAGCGGTGTGATTTTCCATGAAATCCGCGGGGCCGCCAAGGGCTGCGACCATCTTGCCAAACCGCTCGGCCGCGCGACCATCTTCAAGCGCGCTCAACGCCAGTTCGCGCGCGCGATGGCGGTCATTCTCGATCCCCGCTGTCACCAGCATTTCGCCGCAGAGGGCGATCACGACCTCAAGCAACCGGGGTTCGCGCCGTGTGCCCATCAGGAATTCGACAGCAGTCGTGACCTCGACCGCGTTTCCGGCGGCGTCAGCCAGCGGTTGGTTCATGTCGGTCAAAAGCGCGTGACACGGCAGTCCCGCCGCGCCGGCAACCCCGGTTATGGATATAGCCAGCTCTCGGGCGCGGTCGAAATCCGGCATGAACGCCCCGTTGCCGAATTTCACGTCCATCACCAGCGACCCAAGCCCAGCCGACAGTTTCTTGGACAGGATCGAGGCCGTGATCAGCGGGATGCTTTCCACCGTCGCGGTCACATCGCGAATTCCGTAAAACCGCTTGTCCGCCGGGGCCAATTGCGCGGTTTGACCGATGATGGCGCATCCAACCTGTTGCACCACCTTGGAAAACCGCGCGTTGTCGGGGGTGGCCACATAACCGGGGATCGACTCCATTTTATCAAGGGTGCCGCCAGTGTGCCCCAGCCCGCGCCCCGAAATCATCGGGACGAACCCACCGCACGCCGCGACGATCGGGGCCAGCATCAGGCTGACATTGTCGCCAACACCGCCGGTGGAGTGCTTGTCGACCACTGGGCCGGGAAGGTCAGACCAGTCGAACACATCGCCGCTGTCGCGCATCGCCAAGGTCAGCGCCGCAACCTCGTCCCGGGCCATGCCATTAAGCAGCACCGCCATGGCGAAGGCCGCGATCTGCGCGTCACTGGCGCTGTCGTCTGATATCCCCTGCACCATCTCAGCAATCTCGTCCGCGGTCAAAACCTGCCCGTCGCGTTTTTTTCGAATGATCTCGGCTATCAGCATGGTCGTCCCCTTCTGTCTGTCGCCAGTGTCGGACCAATCGCGGGGCGGTGCAAGGGCTTGCCAAGCCAGCGCGGCGGGTTCAAAACGCAGCCATGATTACGCGAGAGTTTCAGAAGGGCGATGCCCATTCCGCTGCGGTCTATTCGGACTGCGAAAAATATCGTTATCAGTTGACACGGGTCTGGGAACCGGCGGGGCGCAAGGCGTTGTTCATCATGCTCAACCCCTCGACCGCGACCGAGGTGCAGAACGACCCAACCGTCGAACGCTGCGAACGACGGGCGCGAACGCTGGGATTCGGGGCATTTCGTGTCACCAACATCTTTGCTTGGCGCGACACCGATCCACGCGCGATGCGGGCGGCGGATGAACCGGTCGGACAGGCAAACGACGACGCCATTCTGGACAGTTGCCCTTGGGCCGATCAGATCATATGCGGCTGGGGGACCCACGGGGCGCATCTGGACCGCGGCAAGACGGTCGAACGCCTGCTGCGCGACACCCGAATACCCATCTATCATCTGGGTCTGACCAAGGATGGCCACCCGAAGCATCCGCTCTACATCGCTTACGCACAGCAGCCGCAGCCTTGGGTCTGAGGCCACCAAACAGCCGGCGACACGTCAACCCAGAACGTTCTGTGACACCTCGACATAGACATCATGGGTGGTTGCGCCCGGCGCGCCCTTAAGGATCACAACAACTTCGCCATTCACAGTGACGATCCCATCCTCGCCCGTGGCAGAGGGATGCACGTCGTATTCCAGATCGCCAGTATCATGATCGGGGTCCAGTGAGACACGCAGGAAATCCTGCCCGGGTACGAAATCCGTCACCTCGGCATGGTCTTCGCCAGCTTCAGCGTCGGAATAGACCCAAAACACATCCTCGCCGGCGCCGCCGGTTGCGATATCGGCACGATCCATGATCAGGGTATCGTCGCCCAGACCGCCATCCAGCCGGTCCTGATCACCATCAATGTGCCAGTCGAAGTCATGTTGCTCGGCGCCGCTACGCTCCATCGCGTGGCCCAAGTGGTTGATCGTGTCGTTCCCGTCTCCGCCGGTCAGGACATCAGCGCCGTAGCCGCCATAAAGCGCGTCATCGCCCCCACCACCGACAAGGGTATCGTCATCAGACATAGGGCCGTCGGGGTTTTCATGCACGCCGCCAAACAGCTGATCGTCACCATCACCGCCCCACACTGTATCTTTGCCCGTCCCGCCATCCAGAAAACTGTCAAGACTGCGTGTGCCGTCCAGAATATCATCACCGGCCCCACCGAATCCCGCCAACACGCCTTCGCCGGCCGTCAGCGTATCATTCCCGTTATTGCCAAATAAATAGGCCGCCTGATCGCCCGCGGTCAGCACATCATCACCCGCGCCGCCATCGACCACGTCAACCGCCGTATCGTCACCCGTTTGCACGATGGGTGAGCCATGGAAGGTGTCGATCGACCCGGACCCAGTGCCTTCGACCTCATCATCGGCCAACGCAAGACCGTCATCTGCATCGTCCAGTATCGTCTCATTCATCTCATCCAGAAAATGGCCGAGGTCTTCACGCCCGTAATGCGAATCCGTTTCGGTCGCCAGAAGCTGGTCCAGCAGTGTTGCAGGCTGGTGCGGCGCGTCACCGTCACCCAAACCGTTGTTGGGCAACAGCACATCGTCGGTGTCGGCACCCCCCGCATCACCAGTACTTTGCCCACCGATCAACTGGTCGTCGGTATCGGGCGAAAGCACTTCTGTATCATCGGCCCCATCGCCGGACGTATCACCAGTAATGAAATCGCCAACATCTGTCGTTGGTACGGGTTGCAGTCCTTGCCCGGCAGCATCATCCGTGTCATCCAGCGGTTCACCCAAAAAGCTCTCTGACATCAGCGCAACCGGCACAAGGCCCAAAAATAGCAACGAAAACAACATATAATCACTCGTCTTCCAAGAAAGGCGACACGGCATCGCCCGCACATCGCCGACCGAACAAGGTCAACCGGTTGCGATTGTAGCGTACAGGTCGCAAACTCATACGCCAAAATAGTTACAAACTTAAGTTAATGATTTCTTAACAAATGGCTAATCGCAGGAGAAACGGTGACTTGGAATGTTGAAAAGCCGAAAAAACTCGAACGAAACCGACCCGGCCGAACGCGAAAAATCGCTGTCCCAAGAGGTGCGCGACCTGCGAACCCAAGTTGAACGTATGAACAACCATCGCTTTATCCGCCTTCACGACAGCGTTTGGAAGCTAGGTTTGTTTCAGCTTTACCGGGGGCTTGCCTTCGGTCTTGGTTCGGTGCTGGGCGCTACCCTTCTGGTGTCGGTTCTGGCTTTCATACTCGCATCCATCGACTTCGTCCCTGTTCTTGGCGACTGGGCAAAGCAGATCATTGACGAAATACAGACGCCATAACCCGACAACGGGTCTGTGCGCTTTTTCCTTTGCCTTTTGGGGGGAATCTTCCTATACGCCCGCATCTGCCTGCACCTTGCGGGCGGATATCTCCACGGGCCTTGCTGGACGACATCCCGGCCTGCGCCATCAACCCTAACCTATGAAGGAGACCCCGATGTCGATTACGCCTGAAGAAAAAACACGACTGATCAAAGAGTTCGGCACCAAAGACGGTGACACAGGTTCGCCCGAAGTGCAGGTTGCAATCCTGTCCTCGCGCATCGCGACCCTGACCGAGCACTTTAAGACCCACAAGAAAGACAACCACGGTCGCCGTGGCCTTTTGAAGATGGTTGCGCAGCGTCGCAAACTTTTGGACTACGCACGCGCGAAGGATGAGGCCCGGTATCAGGACCTGATCAAACGTCTCGGCCTGCGCCGCTAAGCGCTGATCCAAGACCTTGATCAAGGGGCTGTTTTGCAGCCCCTTTTTCTTTGCCGCCCGTCATACCCGGCGCCTTTACGTCGGGTTTCACTTGATCGGTGGCCCGCTGATCGCCCAAAATGACAGCCAGTCGGGGGATCGTCATGAAAGCCACATTTGCCGTTCTGATCAACATGGGCAGCTTACACAGGCTGTTGCCGTTCTGGCTGGCCGGTGTGTTCGCCCTGATCTATTGGTTCACCCCCTTGCTGCTTTTGGCAGTGGGTTACGGGATCGTGGCGCAGTTCGTTGTCGAATACGCGATGCACCGTTTCCTGTTTCACCGCGAACCACCCACCGATCAGGGTCCGTTCAACGACCTGTACCGCAGCCATATCGGCCACCATGAGTTTCCCAACGATCCCGAGTTCTTTACTGGCGGCGACCACTGGTATCCTGTGCGCTTTGGCTTGATCTCGTTCGTGGTCCACGGCCTGATCCTGTGGCCGTTTCTTGGGTTTGGCACCGCGGTGCTGGCGGCCTATGTCGCGCTGTTCGTCGGGTCGGTCAGCGCCTTTGCTTTCTATGAATACTGTCACACACTGGCGCATGTGAACGTGCCCAAAGGCTGGTTCGGGCAACGCGTCACACGCAGCCATCTTGCGCACCATTTTCAGGATCACCAAGCCACCTTTCATGTCAGCTTCGGCATGGGCTGGATCGACCACCTGTTCGGCACCAGACACGACCGCGATGTTGCCCGTGAACGTTTTCACCGCGACACAATCCTGTCGATGGGAATGGACCCTGAGGACCTGCGATTGGTCACCGCGCGCAAAGCGTTCGGCATCACCAAAGTACCGCGTGGCAAGCTGACCCGGCAACAAGCCACCGAAAGCCCCACGCCTTCGGCCTAGGCGCAAACAATCCTGTTTCCAAACCCCTGTTTTTCCGATATGGACCGCCCATCTGAGACGTGACGCTTCGACCCCGGCGCATGAAACGATAGAGGGGTCGGTGGCAATGGGGCCACCATGACAACGGAAGACCCGGAGGGCCGGGAGCGCTTCCAACTAGGAAAACATGATGTTTGATGTAACCAAGAAATCGATTGAGTGGGGCGAAGAAACCCTCACTCTGGAAACGGGCAAGGTTGCCCGTCAGGCTGACGGCTCGGTTATCGCCACTTTGGGCGAAACCTCGGTCATGGCCAACGTGACCTTCGCGAAAGAACAGAAGCCCGGTCAGGACTTCTTCCCGCTGACGGTTCACTATAATGAAAAATACTATGCAGCCGGTAAAATCCCCGGTGGCTTCTTCAAACGCGAAGCCCGCCCGACGGAAAAAGAGACGCTGACATCGCGTCTGATCGACCGTCCGATCCGCCCGCTGTTCGTCCCCGGCTTCAAAAACGAAGTTCTGGTGATCTGCACTGTGCTGAGCCACGACCTTGTCAACGATCCCGACATCGTGGCGATGATCGCGGCCTCGGCAGCGTTGACCATTTCCGGCGCCCCCTTCATGGGTCCGATTGCTGCGGCTCGGGTTGGCTTTGAAGATGGCGAATACATCCTGAACCCAACTTGCGACGACATGCACCAGCTGCGCAACAATCCCGACCAACGTCTGGACCTTGTTGTTGCTGGTACAAAAGACGCCGTGATGATGGTTGAATCGGAAGCTTACGAGCTGACCGAAGCCGAAATGCTGGGCGCTGTGAACTTTGCACACGAGCAAATCCAGCCGGTGATCGACCTGATCATTGACCTGGCCGAAGCTGCCGCGAAAGAGCCGTTCGACTATCAGCCTGCTGATTACTCGGACCTTTACGCCGCTGTGAAAGCCGCTGGCGAAGACAAGATCCGCGCAGCTTACGGCAACACCGACAAACAAGAACGTGTTGCTGCACTGTCTGCTGCCAAGGAAGACATCAAAGCCGCCCTGACGGAAGAGCAGCTTGAGGATGAAAACCTTGGTTCCGCGCTGAAAAAGCTGGAAAGCTCGGTTGTGCGTGGTGATGTCGTGAAAACCGGCAAGCGGATCGACGGCCGTGCACTGGACACAGTTCGTCCTATCGTTTCGGAAGCAGGCATCCTGCCCCGGACGCACGGCTCGGCCCTGTTCACCCGTGGTGAAACGCAAGGTCTGGTTGTGACCACTTTGGGCACCGGTGACGACGAACAGATGATCGACGCGCTGACCGGCACCTACAAGTCAAATTTCATGCTGCACTATAACTTCCCGCCCTACTCGGTCGGCGAAGTGGGTCGCTTTGGCTTCACCGGTCGTCGTGAAATCGGTCACGGCAAGCTGGCTTGGCGTGCGTTGCAGGCGGTTCTGCCGTCGGCCACCGACTTCCCCTACACCATCCGCGTTGTGTCCGAGATCACCGAGTCCAACGGATCAAGTTCGATGGCGTCGGTCTGTGGTGGCTCGCTGTCCATGATGGACGCGGCTGTTCCGCTGAAAGCACCGGTTGCTGGTGTGGCCATGGGTCTGATCCTGGAAGATGACGGTTCTTACGCTGTTCTGACCGACATTCTGGGTGACGAAGATCACCTGGGCGACATGGACTTCAAAGTGGCTGGCACCGAAGACGGGATCACGTCCTTGCAGATGGACATCAAGGTCGCAGGCATCACGCCCGAGATCATGGAGAAAGCCCTGGCGCAAGCCAAAGAAGGCCGTCTGCACATTCTGGGCGAGATGAACAAAGCCCTGTCCGCTGGCCGCGCCGAATTCTCGGCCCACGCCCCGCGCATCGAGACGATGAACGTGCCCACCGACAAGATCCGTGAAGTGATCGGTTCGGGCGGCAAGGTCATCCGCGAGATCGTGGAAGTGTCGGGCGCCAAGGTCGACATCAACGATGACGGCGTGATCAAGATCGCATCGCCCAATGGCGACGCCATCCAGAAGGCCTATGACATGATCCACGCGATCGTGGCAGAACCGGAAGAAGGCGCTGTCTATACTGGTAAGGTCGTGAAGATCGTCGATTTCGGCGCCTTCGTGAACTTCTTCGGCAAGCGCGACGGCCTTGTGCATGTCAGCCAGATCGAAAACCGCCGCCTGAACCACCCGTCAGACGTTCTGAAGGAAGGTCAGGAAGTGAAGGTCAAGCTTCTGGGCTTCGACGATCGCGGCAAGGTGCGCCTGTCGATGAAAGTCGTGGATCAGGAAACCGGCGAAGAGATTGCCCCTGAGCAAAAGAAAAAAGACGAAGACGCATAAATCGCGGATCGTTTGGAACAGAAAGCCCCGGTGCAAACACCGGGGCTCTTCGTTGTCTTTCTCATCGTCCACTCCTCGGTGGCTACGATGAGCAACAAACCCTCTCTTAGCAAATAACCCTATTTGGACCCATAAGCGCTGACGCCAGACACTTCGTGTCCAAAGACTTGACCGAAGTTGCCAGAATACTCGATGTTGAAGTTTATGACTTTTCCGCGCCGAGGGTCGAGCAGTTTCGGTCATCGGGCATCCAGAATTGAGCGGTTTGGTTAGACGGTTCTTGCCCTATGCAGTGCTTTACTCTGCGCCAGTAATTGCGCTGCGGCTAGCCAAATTTGACCGAAGGTTGAGAACAACACCTCTGAAGACTGAGACTAGCCCCTAAGTACGAGAAAACTGAATTCTTCCTTTTCATCGTGTTCTAGATCAATGTAGTTCCAAGCTTTTCCCAGACTGTTGGCGATTTTTCTCATTCGTTCGGACGCATTTCTTGCAGATTTTTTAGCAAATCGTAAAACGACAACTTTATCTTCAATCAAGAAAGCTTCATCGCCAACTCGATCGACAAATTGAATCGATACCGCATAGGGATTCCCCTTGTCGTCTACCGCATAAATGTCAAGAACTTTGCCGACTCGACGTTCAAATATCGAAGCAAGATCATCGCAATCGGAAGGATCGCAAAACATTGCTAGTTTCGTACCCGGCTCATCGCAAAGATGACTAGTAGTTAGTTCAATTCTCATCGCTTTGCTCTTCATTATCGCCATTTTTTTCTCGTGACCTGCCACTGAACTTTCATCCACCCGAAGCCGGAGCCCTTTGGGTTGATACGCCGATTGGCGCAGGCGGAGCAATCGACATACGCGCGGAGCTTTCAGATTGCGCAGCGCGGATGTCGGGTGCGGTGGACAGTCGCTCGGCAAACCCCTTGGGTGTCTGATAGCCGAGCGCGAAATGTGGCCTTGTTTCGTTGAAGTCAGCAGCCCATGTCCGGATCACGGCGCGAGCGTGCGCCATGTTCCGGAACATGGTCTCATTCAAAAGCGCATCCACTGCCCGGCAGGCGATTGCGAAGCAATCTGCCGAGAGGGGCGCATGCGGCCGTTGAAACTCTCGATGAAACCGTTCTGCATGGGCTTACCCGGCGCGATGTACTGCCATTCGATCTTGCGTTCGGTGACAAAGGTTAAGATCGCGTTGCTGGTCAGTTCGCTCCCATTGTCAGACACGATCATCCCCGGCCTGCCGCGCCTTTCGATCAGCGTCGCCAATTCCCGCGAGGCATTCCCGGGTCACGTCGTCCACGACGTTGAGGATGCGAAACCGCCGCCCGCAAGCAAGCTGGTCGTGAACAAAATCCAGCGATCCCGCCGACCGACAGCGGTTTGCATGCAAACCGCGAGAGGGCGCGCGCATTTGGCCGTGCCACGACCGGGATCGGGGCACGGGTTCCCACCGCCTTGCGTCTGGCCCGGCGTTTGCGCACCGTGAGCCCCTCTTCGCGATAGAGCCGGTAGATGCGATTGATCCCTGACATCTCACCCTCACGGCGCAAAAGTACGAATAGCCGCCGATAGCCAAACCGGCGACGTTCATTGGCCAGATCCCGCAACCGTTGGCGCAGCTCCGTCTTGGGCGGTCTCATGGACTGGTAGCGGATCATCTTGCGATCTGCCCCACCGAGGCGGCAGGCCCGCCGCTCCGACAGGCCAAGCTTGGCCTGCAGATGCGCAAGGGCTTCGCGCTTAACGGCGGGCCCTACCATTTTTTGCCAGCAGCTCCTTCATTGCTGCCGCATCAAGTATCTGCTCGGCCAACAGCTTCTTCAACTTGGCGGTCTCATCTTCCAGCGTCTTGAGCCGTTTGGCGTCCGACACCGTCATCCCGTCAAACTTCGCCTTCCAGGCATAAAAGGTGCCTTCCGACATCCCATGCTTGCGGCACAGGTCAGCACACTTCGCGCCCGCCTCATGCTCGGTCAGGATACCGATGATCTGTTCTTCTGTGCATCGCGTTCGCTTCATGGTCCGTCCAGATCTGGGTCAGACTCTAATTCCAAATGGAGGGAAAATCCCGGGGCCGGTCAAAAAGCACGGCTGGCGAGGCCTCGCGTCGGTCAACCCAAGCATCGCACGACGACTGCTCAGCCTGACGGAACTGATGCAACAGTCGTGGCAAAAACATCTGCCCTCACCTTTTTACTTCCGATTGCTCCGCTTCAGGTTCAATCACGCCGCGCTTTTGAAGCCATCTGGCAAGAACACCGCACAACAGCGCCCACCCCGTGCCAACAACCCAACCGGCGACAACATCAGACGGCCAGTGCACACCCAGAAAGATCCGACTGACCCCGATTGCCAAGACCAGCAAAATTGCAATCGAAGTCACGTAAACCTTTACCGCGCGGCGTTCAAGACCGCGCGCAAGCATGACCGCCAGCGTCAGGTACACGACCGCCGCCATCAGTGAATGACCACTGGGAAAGCTTGTTGTGTCGACATAGGATCCATGAGGGATGATATCCGGGCGCGGTCGCTCGAAAAAGCCTTTGAACATCTGGCTGATCAAAAGACCTATCAGAACCGACAGCAACAGATACACCATGGACCGGCGCTGTCCGATCAGCCAAAGAAAACCCGAGATTGCCAAAACCACGAACGTAAGGACCGCAACGCCGCCCAAGGCAGTCACATCCCGGATCACCTCTGTGAGCCAAGCGGGCACCCGGGAGTCCGCACCATATGTCAGGCTTCCAAATGATCGCAGGATATATTGGTCGAACCTGTGTGTGTCGCCGTCGGAAACCGCATCGGCAAGTTCGATGAAAATCCAAGCCAGCAAGGATACGACAATCAAGACAATAAGTTGCCGACTCTGCGCATTTCCGTTCCAGATCATAGCAGCCATTCCACCGGCAACCAGCCTATCACCTTCAGCAGGACTGACTTTATCCAAGTCGTGCCCGGCTCGGATATCGTGGTTTCGCTATTGTTTCTCCATGTCAGCGCATCGTCGCGCAGTTCTACCTGCCAAGCAACTCCGTCGAGCTTTCGGTCAAAACTGGCATGAATAATTCTGGCCATCGACGAAGACTCAATCAACAGACCCATTTCGGTGTTCAAACGGGTGGAGCGCGGGTCAAAATTGAACGATCCCACGAAAACCCTTTTGCCATCCACAGCAAAGGTCTTGGCATGAAGGCTCGTCCCCGACGACCCGAACGGGCCGACCCGTTCGGGCGGAATCCGGATGGTGAGTTGTTTTTGTAACTCGAACATCTCGACGCCGACGGCGAGCAGATCGCGGCGGCGTTTGGCATAGCCAGCATGAACGGGCAGCACGTCCGTTGCTTCAAGCGCATTGGTCAGCATGCGCACCTGGACCCCCTCCGATTCAAGCTTTGAAAAGGCCTTTACCCCGGCTGCACCCGGCACAAAATAAGGCGAGATGCCGTCAAACCGAGACTCTATCCGACCGACTGCCTTCCTCAACCGAACAGCCAAAAGATCTTCTGTCGGGACTGCGCCCAGCCCCTTGACCGGATCGTCACTGACCAAAAGTGCCTTCGTCCATTCAAGATCAAACGACCCCGCAGAAAGCGCAGCGACGATATCGGATGCTTCGATAATCTTGCGGTACTCGGCCATCTGAGGCGTGCTCTGGAACCGTTCGAGCCTGTCCGAAATCGGATCACCCCCGGAGGCTAACCCCAGAATGGGACCGGCTGGATGCACCGCCGGCGCGGCCCAGTATTTATCGAAGTCGGCGGCGACCTCCGGGACCACCTTGCCCACGGCCAACACATCCAAATCAAGATAGAGCGCGGTCGGCCCGGTTCCGAAATACTGGTCGCCGATATTGCGACCTCCAAGGATCGTCGCGGCCCCGTCCACTGTGAACGATTTGTTGTGCATTCGACGGTTTAATCTGAAGAAATCGAACCCGTAGGACAGCATCTTGAATCGACGCAGATTGAATGGATTGTAAAGCCGCACTTCGACATTGGGATGCGCATCAAGGCTGGCGAGTTCCGCATCCAATCCCGAAGTGCCATTGTCATCCAGCAGCAGTCGCACACGCACACCGCGCTGAGCCGCCCGCTGAAGCGCCTCCAGCAAAAGCGTGCCGGTCAGATCGTTCTGCCAGATATAATATTGTGCGTCGATGGATGAAACCGCAGCTTCGGCCAAGATCATCCGCGCTGCAAAAGCATTCGCGCCGTCATCCAGAGCGCCGATACCCGTTTGTCCGGTATGCGCATTCAAGCGGTTTCGTATGGCCCGAACAATTGGTGCACTGTCTGAAACTGGCAGCGCGGCGCTATCTATTCGTTCCGGCGTCTCCGGGAGCGGGAAGATGACACGCGCGACGATCACGAAGAAAAAGATACATGAAACGGCGATTGCAATTAGTTTTAAAACGAACACGCCAGTTCTCTTCCTCAACGCCTCTCGGATATCCCGGGACCGGTGCAACTCTAGCAAAGTGCGCGGATCGAAGCCATCCAAACAAAGTGATGAATTTGCCGCACTCTGTCAGCGAACTTCGGATGCCTTCGACATTGCCATATCCATCACCAGCACACCGGCGTCCAAGGTGAGATCCAGTCCATAAGCCTCTTACAAGAGAATAAGGCTGATGGATGGGACAAGCGCCAAAAGCAGCAGTGCGATGCAGGTCACCAAGAAGAAAGGAAGCGCGACCTTGAACACGGCCAATGGGCTGACATGCGCGACCGAGGCCGCCACATAAAGGCCAATTCCGACAGGTGGGGAAAGAAGGCCGAGAATGAGGTTGATCGACACAACGACACCAAAATGCACCGGATGGATACCGTAGACATCTGTCGCAATCGGTAAGAGGATCGGCACCACCATGATAAGGCCCGCGATCCCATCAATGACCGTGCCGACAAGGACCAACACAACCAAGACCAGCAGCATAAAGGCAGTCGGCGTTGTCGCCACAGTCTGAATCCAACCAGCAGCTGCCTGCGGGATTTGTCCATACACCAAGACCCAGGAGAACACGCTGGCAGAGGCCACAAGGAAAAGCACCAGCGCAGAGTTGAGCCCGGTTCTGAGCAAAATCGCGGGAAAGTCGGACAGGCGCAGCGACTTGGTAACAAACATGCCGATGATGGCAGCGGTCAATGCCCCAAGCGCCGCGGCCTCGGTCGGAGAGCCGACACCACCAAGGATCGTCCCGATGATGATCGCAGGGATAATCAGCATGGGCAGCGCCTTTTTCAGCGCGCCCCCCTTCTCGCGCCAAGACAGCTTTTCGCCAACCGGATAGTTATAGCGTAAGCCCATCAAAGCGATGGTGCCCAAGAACAACCCCGTCAAGAGCAATCCCGGCAGGAGCCCTGCCAGAAGCATGTCCCGAACAGCAAGCTGAGCGAGAACCGCATAGACCACAAACACGATGGAGGGCGGGATAATGGGGCCCAATAGTCCACCAAATGCGGTAACGGCAGTGGAAAAGTCACGGCGATAACCTGCACGTTCCATTTCGGGGACCATGACTTGCGTCATCATGGCGATCTGCGCGGTTGCAGACCCCAAGATCGACGCGACCATCATGTTCGCAATCAGGTTGATGTATGCCAAACCGCCACGAATCGCGCCTAGAAAAGCGGCAGCAAGCCTGACAAGTCGTTGCGTAATGCCCGCACCATTCATCAACTCGCCAATCAGAATGAACAGCGGGATCGCCAGAAGTCCGAAGTTGTTCAAAGATCCGAACAACTGAAGCGGATAGCTGTCCAAAAGCAAGGGGTTGCCAGACCCAATGATGAACACAAGCGCCGTGATGCAAAGCACCAGTCCGATTGAAACACCAAGAAAAAGTAGTACGAGGAATGCGATGGCTGCCATAGCTCAGTGCTCCGATAACCTGACACCGACGGGATCTGCGCCCCGTTCTACGAACCCAAAATCTTCCATCAGGTTTGCCGCCGCATGGATCGTGATCGTGATCGCAAACCAAGGTATGATCAGGTAGAACCAGTATGAAGACAGGCCCATGACAGGCGTGACGTCAGTGTAGATGAAGTTGAATGTTGTTGCTTCAAAGTCTGCAACATCAAGGTTGACCGCAAGAAGCCCCAAAGGGTTGAACCAGCGCCAGCACAGATAAAAAAGCGTTATGCCGAAAGCCAGGCTGATGAACGATATGATGACCTTGAGGACACCAACAGCCTTGGTCGGAAGAAGTTCATGAAGCAAGAAAACAGCCGGGTCTGTCCGTGCCCTCAGCATCAAAGATGCGCCGACGAAACCGGACAAGATCATGAAATGAATGGCAAGTTCATCGGCCCAGGCCAGCGTAATGCCGACCAATCGCAAAAGCACATTTGCAAGAACAAACCCGGCGATACCTGCAACCAAGAGGCCAAGTACAATTTTTTCAACAGCCACGACAGTCGCGGATACTTTCACAATGGCGCGGGGTATAAACAAATGCTTGGTCCATCCTTGCGAGAGTTTCGGAATTCAGGGGTGGCCACGCTGAGCCACCCCTGTCCATAGCTTTGCTACTTTAAAACTCAGCCACAACTGCACGCAGTTTTTCAACGTATTCCGTCTGCTCTTTCCATTGAGCATCCCAGTCGGCCACGGCACCCTCGAAGAAGTCCATGCCGACATTCTCGGTGATGTTCAGGCCCTCAACGCCCTTAAGCGTTTCAAACTTGCCGGCTTCACCTTCGACAAAGCGGTCGATTGTCGTGTCGCAGTGGGTCTGGACCCCCTCGCGCAGGATTTCCTGATCTTCGGGGGAAAGGCCTGCCCAAACACGGCCGGACACCAACGCCACCATGGGAAACATCTGATGGTTGGTTTCAAGCAGGTATTTCGCGTGGTCGTGATAACCGAAGTTGATAATGGATTCATAATCCATTGCAATCGCGTCGACCTGACCGTTCGCAAGCGAGTCATACACTTGTGTCAGCGGCATCGGCGCAGGCGCTGCGCCAATGATTTCAAAAAATGACCGCATGGGAGGTGCAGGTGTGATGCGGAAACGCTTACCTACCAAATCAGCTGCGCTGTTCAGCGGCTCGCGGCTCATCATCTGGCGCATCCCTGTCATCGCATAACAGACACCGATAGCTCCGAGCGCGCGTGGCATTTGGTCGAGGATCTCGCGGGCTTCCTCCGAGCGCAGCACCCGCGCCGCATCTTCGATGTTATCAACAAGGAACGGCGTGTGGAGTGCGCTGACGTCGGTGACGCGCGTCGTCACCTCCCCCGATGTCAGCCATGCCATATCCAGCGCCCCGGTTTGAAGCTGCTGCAACATTTCGCCTTCCGAACCCAATTGACCCGACGGGAACAGCGCGACAGAGAACCGCCCGCCTGAAAGTTCGCCCAGGGTGTCCCCCATGGCTGCGGCTTCTTTGTTCCAGACGTGGGCCGGCGGTGTGATAAGTCCCACGCTGAACTCGCGGTCCTGCGCAATAGTAGCGCTTGGCACAAAGGTGATGGCGGCACATATCGATGCAGCAATTCCTGTGAGTTTCATAAAGTTCCCCTCCTGCTTGACTGACCGTTCCGTTTATCGACCGGCCTTGTCCATTTCATTCGTATGCAAACTATTTATCAAGTCATTTAACAGGTCAAGGTTTTCCTTTTGTCACTGTCGCCGAACCCCGAGCATTTTTGAAAGCTATAGATTAGTTGGTGCCTAAGGCCGTGACTGCGGCTTCACCTGTCGACACGGCTTTTTCTGGCATTTGCGACCCCTCGAACTCATGGCATACTGACTGCCTTTGGTCGAAGCTGAGGGAGAGTGATTGACCCATCAAATAGGGTTGCGGTGGTCCATGAAGCACATGTTCTGATCGCTTTGATAACATCTGCAAGACAGAATGCCGCACCCCTCTCGTAAGATTATGCATCGGGTTTACGCTTTTTGCGCGGCCAAAGCGACGACCCGATGACCAGAATTATCAGCGCAATGATTGCCAGAGATACCGGTCGCTCAAGAAAGACGCTCCATGATCCACGGCTGATAATTAGCGAACGGCGCATATTTTCTTCCATCAATGGGCCAAGAATCAGCCCGAACACCAACGGCGCAACGGGGATGCGCAGCACCGTCATCACATACCCCATACCGCCCAGCACCAACATCATGACCAGATCCGAGATACTGTTGCGGATCGCGAAAGCGCCGACCATGCAAAGCAAGGTGATCAGCACCATCATGACATGCGTCGGTAATTTCATGACCTGCACGATACCTCGCAGGCAGACCATACCGACAGCAAAGGTCAACAGAACCGCCAACATGATCGACCCGTAGATCGCACCGATTATTTCGGGGTTCTCGGTGAACATCATCGGCCCTGGCTGCAGTCCGTGAATGATCAGCGCGCCGATCAAGATGGCAGTCATCGGATCACCAGGAATGCCCAACGTGATCATAGGTATCGTTGCGCCCCCTGTCAGCGCACTGTTGGCCGCTTCCGGCGCAGCGACCCCGCGCGGCTCGCCTTTGCCGAAGATATACTTGGTCCCGCGCGATAGCCTTTGTTCGACCGTATAGGCCACAGCAACGGCAATGGCCGAACCCGCCGCTGGGATCGCGCCGATAAACGTCCCGATGACGCTGCCCCGGACCCATGTGGGCGCAACACGGGCCAGATCGGCGACAGTGGGAAATAGCTTGCCAATCGGAGGCACTTTGGGAAGTGGACCAGAGCGGGACGCAGCCAGCGTTCCCAGCACTTCGGTTATACCGAAAATGCCAATCGTCACCGGGATGATGTGGATGCCGTTCTGAAGCACAGCAGTTCCGAAATCGAACCGCGCAACACCAGTGACAGTATCAAATCCGACCATGCCAAAAATCAGGCCGATCGCGCCGGAAAGCAGCCCAGCCAACATCGTCCCATTCGCGGCGTAGGCAAGCAGGACCAAGCCAAAAAGCGCAAGCAGGGCAAACTCTGGGCTGCGGAAATTCATCGCCGATTTTGCAATAAGCGGCGCGATCAGCATCAACGCAAAAACCCCCAGCACGCCGCCAACCGTCGAAGCAATCAGCGCATGGCCCAGTGCACGCCCTGCCTTGCCTTGTTGCGCCATCGGATAGCCGTCGAACTGTGTCACGATGGCGCCGGGCGTGCCCGGAATATTAAGCAAGATCGCCGACACCGATCCGCCGAAAACGCTTGCCACAAGCACCATCAACAACAACATGATCGCCACTTCTGGTTCCATCCCGAAGGTCAGCGGCAATAGGATAGCCAGCGCCATAGTCGAACTGACGCCAGGCAGCGCACCCAGCACGATCCCGACGGCCACCGCGACGACCGCGACACCGAACAGCACGGGGTTCTGAAAGAAAATATCGAATGATTGAAGAACAACATCAAGAAGCATTTGGTTATCCTTGGGGCAGTGGCACGCGCAGAAGCTGCACGAAAACGATCTCGATCAACGCAATAGCAATCGCGGCCAGTACCAGTGCCGTGACCCCGCGGCGCCAGCGCACGGGTTGGCGGCTGTCCAATTGATAAAGCCAAACGGCCGCGAAAAGGAAACCAGCGATCCGAAACCCGATAATGCCCGACAAAAAGGCAGCGACCAACGAACTGAACAGAAAGGCGACCGGAATCACCAGACTTTGGACAGAGAGATCCTCCAGCCCCGGGTTCGAGCGGATGAACCCGTCGACAAGCATCCACAGACTGCCCACAGTTAATGCTGTGCAGACCATTACAGGCAAAACCCCTGGTCCCGGATCAAGCCCCGGCACGCTGAAAGATTCGAGGATCGGCGCATTTGACAGAATGCCGTACCATCCAAGCCCGGCCCATAGAAGGAAAAACAGACCGGCCCCGATCCCCGGCCTGTGCGGTGCAGGAGTTTGGTTGCTTTGCGTATCCGGCATGGCGTCGCTCCTTTGTTGCGGTAAGAATAAGGGGGCCAGTCGGCCCCCTTTCTATGACTGGCAGACCTATTTTGCGTTTGCCGTAACAAGACCGCCGTCATCCAGAACAGGGTACACTTTCTCGTCCTGTTCGGCCAAAAACGCACCGAACGCCTCGCTGTCGCCGGGCGAGATGATCAGACCGGCTTTCTGGGTTGCCGCCAGAAAGTCTTCATCCTTCATCACGTTCATCAGCGCGCTTTCAAGAATTTCAACGCGGTCCTGCGGGACGCCCTGGGGCAGGAAGAAGCCCACAAAATCGCTGAACACGAAATCGACACCGCTTTCCTTGAACGTTGGCACATCCGGTGCGCGGAAATGACGTTCGTCACCCGCGACGGCGATGATCTTGACCTCGCCGCCACCAGCGAGGCCGATCATCAGCGCGGTCGGGATCGTTGTTGCGTTGGTTTCGCCCGAGGCAATCGCAGCAACCGCTGGTGCGTAGCCCTGATAGGGGATCGTTGCGAACTGGGTGCCGATGGCTTTTTGGGTCAACAGCGCCGAGATGTTGGCAAATCCGCCGGGGCCATCATTGGAATTAAGGATAAAGTCCGGCTCATTCTTGGCCTTGTCAATGAAGCCCGCAAGATCTTCGATCCCGCTGTCCGTCCGAACGCTCAGCGAAGCAGGTGATTTTTCGATCAGTGCCAGCGGCTTGATCGCATTCCACGGCGTCGCGTTTTCATTCATATAGGTTTGCGCGATGACATGCAGACCCATCACGCCGACTGTATACCCGTCAGGGTCCGCATTCGCGGCTGCCCGCACGCCCGTTGTTCCGGCTGCACCCGGCTGGTTGGAAATGACGACCGGTTGCGACAGTTCGTTAGACAAGTAGTCCCCGACAAGACGCGCAACCGTGTCATGCGCGCCACCGGCGGGCCATGCGACAACGACATTGATCGGCTTGTCTGGAAAATCCTGTGCCAGAAGGGCGGTGCCGGAAAAGGTCCCAAGCACCGCAGCGCAAAGCCCGGCAGCAGTGTGTTTGATCATTGAGCGGCGAAAGATGTTCATGTGTCGTCTCCTCTGATGGTTGGGAATATTATTTTTGTTCCCTTGGTTCGTTTTACCTGCACAGTCACGCTCTGCGACAGGTTAACACTTAATAAGATACGCACGTGAAGGTCACATACTTTTTTCCGCGGCCGGCCCTATTGCCGCCCGCAAGAACAGATACTTCAAAGCTTGCCGGTTAGTTCGGGCACGGCATCGAAAAGGTCCGCAACCAGTCCGAAGTCGGCAACCTGAAAGATCGGCGCTTCTTCGTCCTTGTTGATTGCGACGATGATCTTGCTGTCCTTCATTCCTGCAAGGTGCTGGATCGCGCCGGAAATGCCCACGGCGATGTAAAGTTCGGGCGCCACCACCTTGCCGGTCTGACCAACTTGCCAGTCATTCGGCGCATAACCGGAATCTACCGCGGCACGGGACGCCCCGACGGCAGCCCCCAGCTTGTCCGCTAGCGCTTCAATCATCTTGAAATCGTCTTCCGACCCGACGCCGCGCCCGCCGGACACGACCACACCGGCCGAGGTAAGTTCCGGTCGGTCGCTTTGTGCCAGCGTGTCCTCGACCCACGAACTCAGGCCAGGGTCCTGAGCCGCCGAGATTGTCTCGACAGGGGCGTCGTTGCCGTCGGCCGCTGCATCGAACCCTGTCGTTCGTATCGTCATGACCACTTTGGGATCAGCCGTCTTGACGGTCTGGACCGCATTGCCCGCATAGATTGGGCGTTCAAACGTCTTGGCGTCGACGACCCCTGATGCATCAGAGATGATCATCACATCCAGCAATGCGGCCACCCGTGGCATCACATTCTTCGCGTCCGTCGTGGCAGGAGCAACGATGTGGTCAAATTGATCCGCAAGGCTGACGATCAAAGCCGCAGTGGTTTCGGCAAGGCGGTGCCCCAGCGATGCATCTTCTGCGACCAGAACTTTCGCAACGCCGTCGATTTTCGCCGCCGCATCGCCAGCCACCGCCGCACGTTCACCGGCGCACAAAACAGTGACGTCGCCAATCAGCTTTGCCGCTGTCACGGCCTTTGCCGTGGCGTCCAGCGCAAGTTCGCCATTATTGACTTCTGCAAGTAGAAGAACGCCCATTAGACTGCCCCCGCTTCTTTGAGTTTCGACACAAGTTCATCCACCGATCCGACAATAATGCCCGCAGCGCGTTCCGCCGGTTCAGCAGTCGACAAGACTTCAAGCCGCGGGGTCGGGTCAATCCCGTAGTCGGCCGCCGTCTTTTCCTCTAACGGCTTCTTCTTTGCCTTCATGATGTTGGGCAGTGACGCATAGCGCGGTTCGTTCAGACGCAGATCAACGGTGATGACACTTGGCAGCGACACCTTGATCGTCTGCAGGCCGCCATCAACTTCGCGGCTGACGATGGCGGCATCATCTTTCAGCTCCAGTTCCGAGGCGAAGGTGCCTTGCGACCACCCCAGCAGAGCCGAAAGCATCTGCCCGGTCGCGTTCATGTCGTTGTCGATGGCTTGCTTGCCACACAGCACAATGCCGGGCTGCTCTTCCTCGACGACCTTGGCGAGAATTTTCGCCACGGCCAGCGGCTCGATATCGGTTTCGACATTATCGGCGGCAACGACAAGCAGCGCACGATCCGCACCCATCGCCATTGCCGTGCGCAGCGTTTCCTGCGATTGTTTCACGCCGATCGACACAACGACGACTTCGTCGGCGGTGCCGGCCTCTTTAAGCCGGATCGCCTGCTCGACCGCGATTTCGTCAAATGGGTTCATCGACATTTTCACATTCGCCAGATCGACACCGCTCTGATCTGCTTTGACGCGCACCTTGACGTTGTAGTCAATTACGCGCTTGACGGGCACGAGGACTTTCATGAGGTTAGGCTCCTTCTTGCACTGTTCTTGAAGATCAACATGACGTTTTCAGCCACCATCGTGGGTGCGCAGACGTCCGGGTCGACCTGATGTTCATGGCTTTCAAGCTGCATTTTCTTCACCCTTACCAACTGATCCGGCGACGATGGCCAGCATCAGGGCGTTGAGGCGCCGCGCCACACCATCAGAGCGTGAGTTCAGCAAGACCGGCACGCGCGCGCCCAGCACGATTGAGCCTGTTTCGGCATCTCCGTGAAACTTCCATGCCTTTGCGACCGCATTGGCCGCATCGATTGTGGGAAACACGATCAGGTCGGCCTCTCCGGCGACGACCGATTCAGATAGCCCTTTCTTGTCAGCCGATGCCTTGCTGACGGCCACATCATAGCCAAAGGGCCCTTCAACGACGAAACCAGGCAATAGCCCCGCCGCGCTTTCTTCGGTCAGGGTTCGGGCGTCCAGCGTCGCTGGCAGTGCTTGCGACACCTTTTCAGTCGCAGCGACAGCCGCTGTCTTGACCGTATCAATACCAAGGCCCCGAAACAGGTCGCGCGTGTTCAAAATGATTTGTCGTTTCTGATCGAGGTCGGGTTGCGGGACAATGCCATTGTCCGTCGCAACCAGCAGCTTGGGATAGCTTTTCATCGCCGCAACCGTAACATTGGACAGAACACCGCCCTTGCGAATGCCGGTTTCGCGGTTCACGACAGCGCGCAGATATGACGTGCTGTCGATATGTCCTTTCATAAGGATATTTGCCGCGCCTTCGCGCACGGCCCTCACAGCCTCTGTGGCGCAGTCCGCAGGGTTGCCAGCTTCGATTATATCGACATTCCGGCGGGCCGCGTCAGGCAGGCTGGCCTCAATCGTGGGTTTGGCGCCAGAGATGATCGCACGCGAGATCATGTTCGCCTTCAGCGCTGCGACCACGGCCTTGATGACAGCCGGATCATCGCCTCCGGCAACGGCCAGCCGCGCGGGCGGCAGTTCTGCCACCCTTTCGCGGAGCGCATCGAAAGAGCGCACAAGCGTCATGACACCACCCCGTCGCCTTTCCAGCGCATTGGGTCTTCGATGCCGTGCATGGCCCGTGCGACACCTTCTGCAAGCGCGCGGCACTCGTTGCTGCCGGGATAGACGGTCACGGGTGCAATCCGTGACAGCTTGCGCGTCAGCGTGTCCGCAATCGTGGGCGAATTGGCCAGCCCCCCGGTAAGGATGATGCCATCCAGATCGAATTCCGCGACCGATGCCATCGCGCCGATGGCTTTTGCAATCTGATAGATCATCGCGTCATAGATCAAGCGGGCGTGTTCGTCGCCATCGGCGATCATCTGTTCGACCTTGCGAATATCCTTGGTGCCCAAAAGGCTTGCAACACCGCCATTGCCGTAGAGTTTCCTGAGCAGTTCTTCCTTGGCGTATTTTCCCGAATAGCAAAGTTCGATCAGCGGAAGCGGCGGCAGACCGCCCGCGCGTTCGGGTGTAAACGGCGAAATCTCCATCCGGTTCGAACTGTCGACCAATCGGCCACCCAGCAGCGTGGCGATGGAAAATCCGGCGCCCAGATGGGCCACGACCGTGCGCAGCGTGTCAAACGGCTTGTCAAGCTCACGGGCCAGCTGACGCGCACAGGCGCGAATGTTGAGGGCGTGCACAAAGCTGAACCGCGGAATTTCGGCAAAGCCGGACACCCGCGCGATATCGGGCAGTTCGTCCACACTGACCGGGTCGACCACAAAAGCCGGAATACCCAGCGGTTGTGCAATCCCCTTGGCAAGCGGCGCGCCCAGGTTGCTGGCGTGCCGGTAAACAGGTCGGTGCAGCGCAAAATCGACAAGATCGTCATTGACGCGGATCACACCTGCCGGAACGGGCGTCAGCATACCGCCACGCCCACCGCACCCCACCAGGTTTCTGCCGTCAAGATGTTCATCTAGAAACGCATTCACGCAGGCAGTCCGGTAATCCAACTGATCCGCAATGGTGGCAAACCCGACCATCTGGGTTTCGTCGTGGTCAAGACCCTGCTCCGCGATCAGGTCGACGGACCCGTTCCCCTGATCGGCAAACAAGGCACAGCGTGTCGTCGTTGTGCCGGGGTTGATCGCCAGAATGCAGCCGTCCGCCATGTTCATTATCCCGCAAAGCTGTAGGACGTTTTGACAGCGGTGTAGAACTCGGCGGCATAGCGGCCCTGTTCGCGCGCGCCGTAGGACGATCCACGCCTGCCGCCAAAGGGCACATGATAGTCAACGCCTGCCGTGGGCAGGTTGACCATCACCATTCCCGCACCCGAGTGGCGGCGGAATTCGCGGGCATATTTCAGCGATGTCGTACAAATGCCAGACGCCAGGCCGAAATCCGTGTCGTTGGCAACTGCCAGGGCCTCGTCGAAATCATCGACCTTGATCACGCTTGCGCAGGGACCGAAGATTTCCTCGCGGCTGCTGCGCATCTCGTTTGTGGCATCCAGAAAGACCGCCGGACGCTGGAAGAAACCTTCGGTCCGATCTTCCAGCCGTTCGCCGCCGACTACGGTGGCCCCGTCTTGCCGCGCGATATCCACGTAAGACAGGTTTCCCTTCAATTGCGACTGCGAGGCGACCGGTCCCATTTGCGTGGCAGGGTCCAGCGCATCGCCAACCACCAGAGCCTGCGCGGCATCCACCAGCTTTTCAACGAATGCGTCGTGAATGTCCTTGTGCACGACAAGCCGCGAAGATGCGGTGCATCGCTGCCCCGTCGAGAAATAGGCGCCGTTCACACAGGCACCCACCGCGACATCAAGATCAGCGTCCTCCATCACGACCATCGGGTTCTTCCCGCCCATTTCAAGCTGCACTTTTTTGAGCCCCTTTGCCGCCTCGACCGCCAACGCGCGGCCCACGGGCACCGAACCGGTAAAGGATACTGCGTCAACATCGGGGCTGTGAACGATCGCATCACCCACCACGGACCCCCTGCCCATCACAAGGTTGAATACCCCTGACGGAACGCCGGCTTCGTGCAAGATAACGCTCAGCATATGGGCTGTGCCGGGCACCAGATCGGCCGGCTTGAAAACAACCGTGTTACCGTAAGCAAGTGCAGGCGCGATTTTCCACGCGGGGATTGCGATCGGAAAGTTCCAGGGCGTGATCAACCCAACAACGCCGACCGGCTCGCGCGTTACATCGACATCGATATGGGGTCGAACCGATTCCATCGCCTCGCCGGCTATGCGCACGGCTTCACCCGCGAAGAATTTGAAAATCTGGCCCGCGCGCACCGCTTCGCCCGTGGCTTCAGCGATTGTCTTGCCTTCCTCGCGGGCAAGCATACGGCCCAGCTCGTCCTTGCGGTCGATAATCAGCCGTCCGACTTTTTCAAGCAGGTCCGCGCGTGGCTGCGGCCCTGCCGCCCGCCACGCAGGCAAGGCACGACGCGCTGCATTTGCGGCTTCGGCGACTTGGTCTGCCGACGCGCGAGTGTAACGGCCGATCACATCGGAAGTATCAGACGGGTTGATGTTTTCCGTTACATCGGGGCCAGTGACCCACGCTCCGTCAATTAGGTTCTTGTTCAGATCAGATGTCATCGGCCCCTCGTCCAAATTTCTCTTGTCCACCGGATTGCAGCGTCCGCCGGCACCTTGGTGACTTTAATTGTTCGGTCTTGGACAGACGTTCTAGAAAAACGCCTGTAGACCGGTCTGCGCGCGGCCAAGGATCAGGGCATGGATGTCATGCGTTCCCTCGTAAGTGTTCACCGTTTCCAGGTTCACCATGTGGCGGATCACCTGAAACTCGCCCGAAATCCCGTTACCGCCGTGCATGTCGCGTGCCATTCGCGCAACATCCAGCGCCTTGCCGCAGTTGTTGCGTTTGACCATGCTGATCATCTCGGGTGCTGCGCTGGCCGCATCCATAAGGCGGCCCACCTGCAACGACGCCTGAAGACCGAGTGTGATTTCTGTCATCATGTCCGCCAGCTTTTTCTGGAACAGCTGCGTCTGCGCCAAAGGCTTGCCGAACTGCTTGCGATCAAGCCCATATTGCCGTGATGCGTGCCAGCAGAATTCAGCTGCACCCAACACACCCCAAGAAATACCATAGCGCGCACGGTTCAAACAGCCGAACGGCCCTTTCAGACCTTCGACATTAGGCAGAAGGGCATCGTCACCGACTTCGACACCGTCCATCACGATTTCGCCCGTGATTGACGCGCGCAGGCTGATCTTTTGCCCGATTTTCGGCGCGCTCAGCCCTTTCATGCCCTTTTCCAGAACGAAGCCGCGGATCTTGCCGCCATGCGCGTCGGACTTGGCCCAAACGATGAAAACATCCGCGATCGGCGCGTTCGAGATCCACATCTTCGAGCCAGTGATCTTGTAGCCATTGGCCGTCTTGACCGCTTTGGTCTTCATCCCACCGGGGTCAGATCCGGCATCTGGCTCGGTAAGACCGAAGCAGCCGATCCATTCGCCGCTGGCCAGCTTGGGCAGGTACTTTTCACGCTGCGCTTCCGAGCCATAGGCGTAGATGGGATACATCACCAGCGACGCCTGAACCGACATCATCGACCGATATCCACTGTCCACCCGCTCGACTTCGCGCGCGACAAGCCCGTAGGACACATAGTTGCCCCCCAAGCCGCCGTATTGTTCGGGGATCGTGACGCCCAACAGGCCCATGTCACCCATTTCGCGGAAAATGGCTGCATCCGTATGCTCGTTCTCGAACGCCTCAATCACGCGAGGCTGCAGTTTTTCCTGTGCATAGGCGCGCGCGCTGTCCTGGATCATGCGCTCGTCTTCGGTCAGTTGATCCGACACGCGCAGCGGATCGGACCATTCAAAACGGCCCAGTTCAGGGCGCGAAGCAGGGGGGAGTTCAGACATTTCTTGACCTTTCGAGTTCAATCGACAAATGCACGTTCGACGACGAATGTGGCGGGCTTGTTATTGGCACCTTCGACCAGGCCAAACCCTTCGAGTGTTTCTTTGGTGTCATTCAACATCGCCATCGACCCACAGATCATCCCGCGATCTTCTTCAGGGTTGATTGGCGGAACACCCAGATCGGAAAAGAGCTTTCCGGACTCCATCAGGTCAGTGATACGACCCTTGAATTCATAATCTTCTCGCGTCACCGAGCAGTAGTGGCGCAGCCGCCCATTGGCCATCTCGCCCACCAGTGGATCATTCAGGATTTCCGCCACAAGTTCCTGGCCATACTTCAGTTCGCACACTTCGCGGCAGGTATGGGTCAGGATCACCTCGTCGAATTTTTCATATGTTTCGGGATCACGAATAAGGGATGCAAACGGCGCAATGCCCGTGCCGGTCGAAAACATGTATACCCGCTTGCCCGGCAACAAGGCATCATTGACCAAGGTGCCTGTCGGCTTTTTACGCATCAGGATCGTATCTCCGACCTGAATTTTCTGCAGATGTTCAGTCAGCGGACCATCCTGAACCTTGATCGAGAAAAACTCGATCTCTTCGTCCCAAGACGGGCTGGCGATGGAATAGGCACGATAAACCGGCTTTTCCGCATTCGGCAGACCGATCATCACAAATTCGCCAGACCGAAACCGGAAGCTGGCCGGACGGGTGATCCGGAATTTGAAAAGGCGATCAGTATAGTGTTCGACCGAGGTGACGGTTTCGGCAAAAACGCCCGTGGGTACGGCGAATTCGCTCTCTTTTCCTTGGACGATGGCGGCGGCATCAGACATAGATTTATGTTCCTGTTTTCAAAGGGCGGCTATGCACCGGGTTCTGCGGACAAAAATTCCAGCTTGCCGGTCTTTTCGGCCCACTCCTCGTTGTCGGGCAGAGGGTCTTTCCTCTCGGTAATGTTGGGCCAGAGCTCTGCGTATTTCCCGTTCAAGGTGACCCAGTCAGCCGTGTTCGGTTCCGTGTCGGCCCTGATCGCGTCGACCGGGCATTCCGGTTCGCAAACCCCGCAGTCGATACATTCATCCGGGTGGATGACCAGAAAGTTTTCGCCTTCGTAGAAACAATCCACTGGGCAAACCTCGACGCAGTCTGTGAATTTGCAGTTGATGCAGCTGTCTGTAACGACGTAGGTCACTGATCCTCCTCCCATATCATTTGTATACAAACAATAATCGCAACGATGCTTCTGTCAACCTTGATCTGCGCGTCAGCCTAAATCATTGATATGGCCTGCACTATCTGATGTGACTCTGTCGCAAATCCGATGATCTTCGAATCAAACCTTTCACGAAGCGCCCCAGAGCCGGACAGCCACGTCGCGATTGTCGATTGCCCGAACATGTGCGTGTGCGCCCCACGACCTGCGTTTGAAAATCAGTCGCCAAAGACCGTCTGAACATCATAGAGGACCGGTTCGAAAGCCTTGCTGATATCCCCGAGTTGACGGTTTACTTTCTGCATGTGTTCAGACCTTAGAACCGCCAGGAAATCATCCCGCGATGCCCACTGCGAATAGCTGGCCACGCGGGTTTGCGCTTCGTTTGAATGGATCGCCGCGCCGATGAAGCCCTTTTGTTTTGACAAGAAATCTTCGTAGGCAGCGGTCAAGATTCCGTGCAGTTCATCATATGCGCCAAGGGGCACCTCATATGTCAACATGACTGTCTGGCAGGTCTGGTTTTCGGTTATCTTGACCATCTTTCTCTCCACTGTTTTTTACGTTCAGGTGCCGTGTTCACATGTTTGGATAGTTAGGCCCGTCGCCGCCCTGAGGGGTTGTCCAGTTGATGTTCTGGGAGGGGTCCTTGATGTCACACGTCTTGCAATGCACGCAGTTCTGGAAGTTGATGACGAACTGCTCGTTGCCGTCCTTCTCGACAAACTCATAAACCCCGGCGGGGCAGTAGCGCACCGATGGCCCTGCGTATTTCGGCAGGTTCACCGAAACAGGCAAGCTTGGGTCTTTCAGCTTCAAGTGCGCAGGCTGGCTCTCTTCGTGGTTGGTGAAAGAGAAGGCTACATTCGTGAGCCGATCAAAACTCAACTTGCCGTCCGGCTTGGGGTAGTCGATCTTTTTGTGCTTGCTGGCCTCTTCCGTCGCCTCAGCATCGGTCTTGCCATGCTTTTGCGTGCCGAACAGTGAAAAGCCAAACGTGTTCGTCCACATATCAAGGCCGCCCAACACAAGGCTTGGCCAAAGCCCCCATTTTGACCACATCGGCTTGACGTTGCGCACTTTCTTGAGGTCTTTGCTGATCGCACCCGTGCGGACTTCGTCCTCATAGGCAGTCAAAGCGTCGCCCTCACGGCCCGCCTTGATCGCCTCATGCGCTGCCTCTGCGGCAGCCATGCCCGAAAGCATCGCATTGTGGTTGCCCTTGATACGCGGCACGTTGACCATCCCGACCGCGCAGCCCAGCATCGCAGCCCCCGGCACGACCATCTTGGGCATCGACTGATAGCCGCCTTCGGTGATCGCCCGCGCGCCGTAAGCCACGCGTTTGCCGCCTTCAAGAAGGTCCGCCACCATCGGATGATGCTTGAATCGCTGGAACTCCATATAGGGGAAAAGATGCGGGTTGCGGTAGTTCAGATGCACAACAAACCCGACATAAACCTGATTATTATCAAGGTGATAGATAAACGAGCCACCCCCTGCATTACCACCCAAAGGCCAGCCCATCGTATGCGTGACGCTGCCTTCGCGGTGCTTGTCGGGGTCGATCTCCCAGATCTCTTTCATGCCGATGCCAAACTTCTGGGGCTCATGCCCGTCCGACAGGTTGTATTTCTCGATCAGCTCTTTCGACAGGCTTCCGCGGACGCCTTCGCTCAGGAAGACATATTTGCCGTGCAACTCCATACCCGGCTCGGTGTTCTCTCCGATCGAGCCATCTTCCTCCAACCCGAAAACGCCCGCCACGACGCCCTTTACCCGCTCGCCGTCATAGACAAGTTCCGAACAGGCCATGCCGGGGAAGATCTCGACGCCCAACGCCTCGGCCTGTTCGGCCATCCATCGGCAGACATTGCCCATGCTCACGATGTAATTGCCGTGGTTGTTCATCAAGGGCGGCATGGGGAAGTTGGGAATACGGATCTTGCCCGCCTGGCCCAGCATGTAGAAGTGATCTTCCTTCACCGGCACATCCAGCGGCGCACCCTTGTCTTTCCAATCGGGGATAAGCTTGTCTAAACCGACGGGGTCAAGCACCGCGCCCGACAGGATATGCGCACCGACTTCCGAGCCTTTTTCAAGCACCACGACCTGACAGTCAGGATCCAGCTGCTTCAGCCGGATCGCCGCCGAAAGGCCCGCAGGCCCCGCGCCGACGATCACAACGTCGTATTCCATCGCTTCGCGTTCGATGTCGGCCATATCCGGCGCTCCCTTCATGGCAGGCTTCAGCGCAGCCCGTCTTCGCCCTTGGCGTCTTCGTGTTTCAGTCCGCCCACGCGGGGCAGCGGCCTGCCGCTGTCGGTCACTGCGATCGCCACAAGTATCTCGTTCGGACGCGGTGCGTCATTGAAGCGGATTTCGACACCATCGAAATGCGACCTGACATATGCGGCGTCCTTATGGCCAAGCGGGATATCCAAATCCTGTCCCAGACCACCGCGTTTTTTTGACGACGGCACCAGTGCTGCCCCCTTTTCGACGGCCACGCGCAGCGGCGCGCCCATCTTGGGGTGCAAGATCGCGGCGGCGTGCTCCAGTTCGCCGTTTTCGCCAACCATTGCCGCCTTGCCATAGCTTTCGGCGTCAGACGGCTTGATACCAAGCGCCGCCACAGCCTTGTCGCCAAGCAGGCCGCCAAGCTCTGCGCCGATCTCCATCAGATCGTCCAGATCCTCGACATATTGTCCGGCAAAGGGGTTTTCGATCACTGCCGACGCAACAGCCTTGCGCGTCGGCGGATTGATGGCTTTGCCGACTTCGATATGGGTTTCTTCCACCCAGACCCCGATTTTTCTGATCTTCGCCTTCATTTCAGTCCATCCTCCCCTTTGATGTCCTTGGCCTCCAACCCGCCAGAGCGGGAATGAACACGCGGCCCCGTTGTCATCACAAGCGCGAACAGCAGCTCGTTGGCCCGCGGTGCATCGTTCAGCCCGACTTCCATGCTATCGAAGTGACTGCGCACGTAGGACGCATTGATATGAGTGATCGGAACATCCAGACGGCTGCCCATCCCGCCGACCTTCTTGGCAGAAGGGACAATTGCCTTGGTGCCGCCGATAACTTCGCGCATCGCATAGCCACCGGGCGCGTGCCAAAGTGCACCGTGCTCCAACTCGCCTGCCGCACCGACCAGCGACCCCTTGCCGTAGCCTTCGACCTTGTCCGCACCGCCAAGGGCCTTCGCCAGTCGCTCGGCCAGTTGCAGACCCATTGGCCTCAGATCGTCCATGAAGCTCTGAATTTCGGGCTCAAAACGCCCCGCGAAGGGGTTGGTGATCACCGCGAAGCAGGCACCGCGAAGCAAGGGTTCGTCCGCGACGGGCCCGCCTTCGTGATATATCTCTTCGACGGTCAGGACAGTTTTTCTGACTTCCAATTTAGACATTTTCGAACTCCGTTAGTTGTTGTCGCCGGTCAAAACCCTGACCAAGCGTGATGTGTCGATTTTGCAAGAACAGGGCAGCACCCTTGATCAGCCCTCTGTCCAGCATACCTTCTGCAATCTGCCGCCCGGCGCCAAGTGCAATAACGCAGTCGGCTGTTCCAAGAACGGGAACGCCTGTGACAACGGGCCTGTCGCCCAGATCACTATCTGGCTGCAAGTCGCTTGCCGGCTGCCGCACGATGTCCAGCCGGTCCGGCAGATCGACAGCGTTTGCGATAAGCGTCGCGGCCACATCGGCTTCGGCTGCATTTGCCGCCAACACGGTCACGCTGTCGGCGATCCCCAAGGAGTGACTGCGCCCTTGCGCCCCGCTGGTCGCAATTCCGCGCACGCCATCGGCGCTGCCAAACCGGATGCGGCCCAGATCGGTGCCATCCGGCTGCGCCATAGCAACCTTGTATTCTGCGCCGCATTCAAGATGAACAGCAATGTCACCGCCGTTGTTAACATAAGCCCGGCCAAGCTGCACCTCGGCCAGCATCGCGGCCAGCACCTCATCCGCGACAGACCCCGCCACCGCGATCATCGGGGTCACGAAGGTCTGCGCGCAATGCAAACCGGCGGCGCGGTACATCCTCTGCGCGACCGGATCGGCAGGCAGCTTTGTCTGCGGGGTCAGTTGGCTGCGATGCTGCGCCAGATCTTCAACCAGCCCGTCCAGAACAGACCCGAACCGCGCGAACGCCGCGCGAAACGCGCGCTTACGTGCGTCGGGCTCGTCACCTTCCGCGCCGATGATCAGATCAATCGGCCCGTGATGTAGGTGCAGGCGATCACCCGACCCCAATATGGCTGCTTGTGCCCCTTGCATTTGGGGTCAGCTGCCCTTCTTCCAGCGATAGTTGTGCTTGGCTGTCGGGTCCGCCTCGGGGTCGATCTGCCCCACGCGGCGCACATCGGGCGAAATCACATCCTCGATCGGTTTCACATGGTCGGCATGACCGCCCAAAGCCACATAATCGGACAGACGCATGGTGAATTCGATTGGTGCCACCAGCGCAGGCGTCGGCACATAGCCAAAAGAGTTCGTCGGCATATCCAGCACATCGGCCATGACCGTAATCCCGCCACCGGGCCAGACATAAGCGTTGGCACCGCCACACGAGACATGGGTCAGCGAATCCTTGACCGAATTGGTCAGCTTGACGGGGTTTTCCGTCACCCCGGCGCGCAATGACCCGCCAGCACCACCCATGAACAGGACCGAGCAGACCGAAGGCTCGCAGTTCTCAGCGATCCGCTCAACCGACTGCTGCAAGGCTTCGGGCAGTGGCTCGGGCTTGGGTTCAAGGTTCTCGTCCAGCTCGAAATAGGCGTATTGCTCGCCGGTGGTCGACACCATCAACAACCGCAGACCCTGCCAGGCGACCTTATCATCCGCCGGTTTCAGGATCGTCAGTGGATCGTCCACATCCGTGCCGCCCCAGCCTGTGCCGGGTTCCGCAACCTGAAAGTAACGTCCAGGGGTCGAACGGCGACCGTTGATCTTGATCCCTGTGGGAGGCACGTTCAGCATCTTGCCGGCCTGGTGCTCGGACAGAACACCGGTGATGTGGTCATCAACCACGATCACTTCGTCCACATGCTGCGCCCATTGCGATGCAAACATCCCGATGGTCGCCGACCCGCAGCCAACGCGCATCAGCTTTTCGGGGTTGCCGTTCACAATCGGCGCCTTGCCCGCCTGAACCACGACGGTCGCGCCGTCATCCACGGTCAACTCCACAGCTTCGCCGTTGCACAGCTTGAGCAGTGTATCGCAGGTCACGCGGCCTTCTTTCTTGGTGCCGCCGGTCAAGTGTTCAACCCCACCCAGCGACAACATCTTTGATCCGTATTCGCTGGTCATGACATGGCCGACAGGCTCGCCCTGACAGCGCACGATGTCGCGCTCGTGGCCGATATGCCGGTCGGTGTCGATCTTCACTTTGACGCCGCAGTAGCTGAAGATGCCCTCGGTCACGATCGTGACCATTTCGGCATCATCAACGGTCTGGCTGACGATAAAGGGCGCAGGCTTGTAATCCGGATATGTCGTACCGGCACCGACTGCGGTGATGAATGGCCGGTTGCTTTGAACCAGATCGCCATCCCAGTCATTGCCGTCGTTGTCCTTCATGAACGGCACGGCCTTGACCCCGCTTTCAATGGAATTCTCGATGATCGTCAGTGGATCAAGCCGAACAAGCTCTCCGCCATGGTTAGCGTATCTGTCACAGGCGCCGGATTTCCCATCAGCGATGTAACACAAGACAGGGCAGGCATCGCAGCGGATTTTTTCGGGTTTGGGCGTGGCTTGATCAGACATTTTTCCTACCTTTGATGGCCTCATACATTTTCGGGGGTGTCACTGGAACAGAGTGTATTCGCACGCCGGTCGCGTGTTTGATCGCATTCAACAAAGCAGGCGCAGTCGGAATCAAGACATGCTCGCCCAGCCCTTTCGCGCCGTAAGGGCCGTGTTCATCCGGCACCTCGATGATCAGTGTTTCGATGGGTGGGATATCCCCGATTGTCGGGATCAGGTAATCATGCAGGTTTTCGGTGCGTCCCGGCAGATATTCTTCCATCAACGCCATGCCCAGCCCTTGCGCGATACCGCCCTGAACCTGACCTTCGACCAGCATCGGGTTGATCGCCTTGCCGACATCATGCGCTGCGACGAACTTGATCGGTTTGACCGTTCCAAGCGCCTCGTCCACCTCGACAACAGCCAACTGCGCCGCATAGCCGAACTGGGCGTAAGGCACCCCCTGACCGCTATCGTCCAGCGGTTTGGTCGGTGGATCATACGTGCCTTCGGACACAAAGACGTAGCCTTCCGCATCTGCCAACATCTCGGACAAGTCGATTTTATGGGTTTTGTCGCCGTCGGCCACCGTGATCGCGCCATCGCCGAATGTCAGTGTCGCGTCGTCGGACACGTTCAAATGGCGCAGGATCTTCTTGCGCATGGCCTCGCCTGACAGGCGGGCCGCATTGCCCGACACAAACGTCTGACGTGAAGCCGATGTTTTGCCCGCATCAGGGGTCACATCCGTATCGGCGCCAACCAAGGCCAGATCGGTTGCGGACACACCCAGAGCGGTCGAGAATATCTGCGAAATAACCGTGTTGGCACCCTGTCCGATGTCCATTGCGCCTTGATGCAACACAACGGTCCCGTCAGCCTTGATACCGGCTTTGATGGTCGAGGGGTTGGGCAGCGAAGTGTTGCCGCAACCATACCAGCCTGCCGCAATGCCGACCCCGCGGCGCTTGCTTCCTGTCGCCTGCGCGTTGAAGGCGTTTGCGGCCTTGCGTTCATCGTCCCAGGATGGGCGGAGCGCCTCTAGGCATGCCTTGGCACCAACCCCCTGCTTGAAGACCTGGCCGCACACCGTGGGCACACCATCTTCCAGCACGTTGCGAATACGGAATTCAAGCGGGTCGATATCCAGCTTTTGCGCCAGATCGTCAAAAAGGCTTTCCTGCGCGATCCCCGACTGCGGAACGCCGAATCCACGAAACGCGCCTGCCGGGGGACAATTGGTATGCACCCCGTTTGCAACGGCCGTGTAGTCCGCGATGCGGTAAGGCCCCGACGCGTGAACCGGAACGCGGTTGGCCACCGTCGGCCCCCATGACGCATAAGCACCTGTGTTGAAGTCGCCGTCAAAGCGGAAGCCCGACAACCGACCGTCTTTCGTTGCCCCGATCTTGAGCTTGATCCGGGACGGGTGCCGCTTTGTCGTAGATTGCATGGATTCCGTGCGCGTGTAGGTGATGCGCACAGGCTGCCCCGTCTTAAGCGCCGCAAGCGCAAGATAAGGCTGCACCGAAATATCGAGCTTCGAGCCGAACCCACCGCCAACGCCCGTTGGCTTCATTCTGATCTTACTGCGATCCATCCCAAGGATGATCTCCATCGCATCAAGGTCCATTCCGGGTGCTTGCGTGCAGGCATGTATTTCGACGCGGCCATCGACGACCTCGGCAAAACCGGCTTCGGGTTCGATATAGCCATGCTCGACAAACCCGGTTGAGAAGGTTCCTTCGACAGTCACATCAGCCGACGCCAGCGCAGCATCCGCATCACCACATTTTACAAACCCGCGGCACATGACGTTGCCTTTGCGTGTCTCGTGCAACAACGGCGCATCTGCGGCCTGCGCCTGCACGGGATCGGCCGAATCCTTGTGCGCCGTCCATGTGACTGGAAAATCTTTGGGCTGGAACGTGCGGATCGCATCGGGCGTCCCCACAACTGCGGCAACGGCCTCGCCGCGGAACCTTGCGGTACCCTCGGCAAAAACAGGTTGATCGGCAAATTCGGGAATGACCCCAAAGCAATTTTGGCCCTTGATGTCAGCGGCTGTCAAAACAGCTTCCATACCCGCCGTCTGCGCGCACCATGCGTCAAGATCGCCAAACTCGAACGAGGCGTGCGGCAGATGGGATCTGACCACCTTGATTTCAAGCGTGCCGGAGGGCGCCACATCGTCGCCGAAGCGCTCGGTGCCGCTGACCTTGCCAACGCCGTCCAACCTGCGAAGCGTGCGTCCCGCGCCGCCGCGATCGTCCATCGTCGCGGGTGCGTCAAGAACCGCGTCGATGATCTTGCGATAGCCCGTGCAACGGCACAACACGCCGCCCAGTGCATCCTTGACCTGCTGTTCATCCGGCGCGTCGTTCGTGCGCAGAAGACCGACCGCGGCCACCATCATCCCCGGCGTGCAGATACCGCACTGTGCGGCCCCGTGGTCCTGAAACCGCTCCATCAATGCTTTGGCATGATCATCGCGGCCCACCAGCCCGGATACCGTTTCGACGGCCTGGCCAGCCGCCTGCTGTGCGGGCATCAGACAAGCGCAAACCGGCTCGCCGTTGATCAGAACTGAACATGCGCCGCAATCGCCAGCGTTACATCCGATCTTGACGTCGCGGGCATCCAGCCGCTCGCGCAAGGTTTCGGAAAGCCGCTCTCCGGGCATGGCGGTGATGCGGACATCTTCGCCGTTAAGGTTAAATTCGATGCGGGCGTTGGGGTTGGTTGCGTCCACGGCTCAATCTCCCTTGCAAGCTTGCATTATGACCCGGCGACACATCTCGGTCACAACGTCCAGCCGGTATTCGGCGGACCCGCGCACGTCCGATATCGGCGACAGTGGCGCAAATGTCCGTTCGGCCTTAAAATCCATCTCGGCCAGGTCCGCGACGCTTTTGCCTTTCAGCAGCGCCTCAAGGTCGGGCAACCGCTGCGCGACCGGCGAGCAACTGCCAATTGCAACACGCACATCGGTCAGATGACCATCTTCGACCTGAACCACAGCAGCCACCATCGCGATAGAGATCACAAGGTATTCACGGCTTCCAAGCTTCGAAAACGAGCTGGTGGCTTCATTCACGACATCGGGCACGTGAATGGCGACGACCATTTCACCGGGCCCCAGATCAACCTTGCGCACGCCTTGAATGAACTCGGACAATGCCACCGTTCTGCTGCCCCGGACCGAGCCGATTTCGACCTCGGCATCAAGCACCAGAAGCGGCGGCACACCGTCCGCCGCAGGCGACGCATTGCAGATGTTCCCTGCGACCGTTCCCTGGTTCTGGATCTGCAACGATCCGACCTCGACCGCCGCCAGCTTCAGTGCATCAAACGCCCGCGGCAGGTCCGCACGCACGACATCCGTCCAAGTTGTTGCGGCGCCGATCCTCCACCCACGGTCGGTTCTATTGATCCCGCGCAAACCGCTGATACGGCTTATGTCCAAAAGGTCTTGATGGGTTTCCCCCTGCTGCAAGCTTGGAAAATAATCCGTGCAGCCTGCAATGATCTTGGGCCTGTTCCTGTCAAGAAAGCGAAACGCTTCTTCAGCATTTTGTGGAGCCAGATAGGGCAACGCAGACCTCCCAGTACAAGTCGTTAGTATACTAACGTTAGCAGCGGTGTTGGACTTGAGTCAAACGCTAATTTTCAAGCGCCAGGGCAATAACAGCGGAGTTTCAAATCGAACTCAAATGGCTCAAAGCGGTAATTTTTTGGCGCACATGTCGCCTCGGGGCGAGTCACCAAAACAACCGTGTCAGGTAAGTTTTTTCAGCAACCTCAACAAGGTCTTCTGTTCCGATGCCGATATCGGAGACAATGTGACCTTCGACACCTCTTTGCCGTCTTTTCTGAGCTGAGGCACGATATCAGTCTTGTCTTTACAGATGGATATGATCGTGCGGCGCCTGTCATTCAGGTCGGGGTTTACCTCGACCAGACCTTTTTTGCGCAGGCGTTCAATCACACCTTTGATCGTGGCGACATCCATCGCCGTACGACGCCCCAATTCGTTCTGCGAACACTTCCCAAGCTCGCCAAGCTTGATCAACGCTGCAAACTGTGTGGGCGTCAGATCCATGGAAACCACTTCGTTGAAAAGAGTGGTATGGCGCTGGTTTGCCAGCCGCAACAAATGGCCGACCTGACTTTCTAATTCGTAAGCGCTTTTTTCTTTGATATCCATCGATGTGCTCCGCAAATCGGCTCTAATTACTGACAGCCCGTGCCCCAAAACAGTATTCCACGACAAAGCAACACTCTACAACTGTTAAGCGACGAGCCTCGCGTCACGGCTGAAAGGTTCTTGGCATGCGTCTGGGTGCGATGCTGCTTTCCGAAGCGTTCAGCCACTAAATTAAAAGTGGACAGCCATATTGAATCTATTAGTATACTAACGGAATAGTTTTGCAAGGAGCGGTCATGAACAAGCTGGTCATCAAGAATATCGGATTGATCCTAACGGGTAAGATTGAAGCGCCGATTGCCGACGGGGATTGTGTCATTGCCATCGACGGCAAGATTTCTGCCTTCGGATATGAAAAAGACTTGGATACCGAGGGCGCCACCACAACGATCAACGCCCATGGCACCACGATCGCACCGGGGTTAATCGACAGCCATGTGCACCCGGTCGTCGGCGATTACACCCCGCGCCAACAGCAGTTGCATTGGATTGAATCAACGTTGCACGGCGGCGTCACCACGATGATTTCGGCCGGCGAGGTGCATATGCCCGGCCGCCCCAAGGACATTGTCGGACTGAAGGCGATGGCGATCGCCGCACAACGCTGGTATGAGAACTTCCGCCCCTCGGGCGTGAAGGTTCTGGCCGGTGCGCCGGTCATTGAACACGGGATGGAAGAGCACGACTTCAAGGAATTGGCCGATGCAGGTGTCAAATTCCTTGGTGAAGTTGGTCTTGGCACTGTCAAGGATGGCAAGACCGCCAACCAGATGGTGAACTGGGCACGCAAATACGGTATCCAATCCACCATTCACACCGGCGGCCCGTCAATCCCCGGCTCTGGCCTCATTGATGCGGACATGGTTCTGGAAACCGGAACAGACGTTGTCGGCCATATCAATGGCGGTCACTCGGCATTGCCTGACGATCAGATCGTTTGCCTGTGCGAAGGCTGCACCAAGGGGTTGGAAATCGTTCACAACGGCAACGAGCGTGCCGCCCTGCTGACCCTGAACACCACCCGAGAGATGGATAAGCTTGATCAGGTCATCCTGGGCACCGATGGTCCTGCGGGTTCCGGTGTGCAGCCGCTGGGCATCTTGCGCATGGTGGCGATGCTGTCCAGCCTTGGCAACGTTTCCGCCGAGACGGCATTCTGCTTTGCCAACGGCAATACCGCCCGACAGCGCGAACTGGACGTGGGATTGATGGAAGAAGGCTACTCGGCCGACTTCGTGTTAATGGATCAGGCACAACATGCCCCCGGAAAAAACATGCTGGAATCGGTTCAGCTTGGCAACTTGCCTGGGATCGGAATGACGATCATCGACGGTGAGGTTTGCAGCCATCGCAGCCGGAACACGCCCCCCGCACAGAATCTTCCAGAAGTTGAAAACGGATAATCCGCTCAGCATCCTCGTATCAAACGGAACGGTTGCATCAAACGAAGAGTTGTCGGCCGCGTTTTGATATTGGAGATTTGGCATACTGCGGCAGTTGCCGATCAAACATCATCGCGTTCCGCGTGAAATATTGCTGTGCGCTGTGCGAGCCAGGATTGAAACGTGGATGAACCTAGATCCGCGCCGGAGGTAAACGGCGACCGGGCGACGGTTGTGATAACCCCGTTGGCTTGGCCATGCTAAAGTCGGCACAACACCACGTCCGCGGACGCTACCATCGCCTAGAACAGCTGTGGCTTCTCCACGTTTTGATAACCCACACGGAAGCACCGGCTGTCCCGATCCGGAAATGGCACAATCGCGCACCTCTGGCGGATCGAGAGGAATAGCTGGCAACCTTGATGTTGATAGTCGATAGGGCAATTATCGACCATCGCTGCGCCTGATATTACGGGCTGCTATGCAGGGTTTTTGGACCTTCGCTGCAAGTGGATAAAGGCTGGCTTCAGTGAAACGAGCAGAAAAAAGGTAGGTTCAGCCTTCGAGCGCCTTCAACAGCGTCCTGAGCAAATCGTCCAAATGCGTCCGCTCATCCAGTGAAAGATGCGCGGCCAGCCTGGCTTGCGCCGCAACGTGATCGGTCACAGCCGCATCAATGATCTCAAAGCCTTTGTCTGACAGTGACACAAGAAAGCTACAGCCATCGTTCGGGTTTCTGACGCGCGTCACCAACCTTGCCTTTTCAAGCTGGTCGACCCGATGGGTCATCGTGCCGGAGATAACCATAGTCGAAGCCATCAAATCGCCGGGCGACAGCGCGTAAGGCGGACCGGCTCGGCGCAACGCTGCCAGCATGTCGAAGCTGGCAGCGTTCAGCCCATGTTCGGCCCACGTCTTGCGCATGTGTTGCAAAAGACATTGATTGAGGCGTTTCATCCGTCCAAACCTGCCCATTGGCGCGACGTCCAGATCGGCGCGCTCCTGATGCCAGTGCTCCAGAATCCTGTCGACATGATCCATGGGCATTGCCCTAGCGACCCAGATGCCTCGACATCAAGGTTAATGTATTTATCTTGATGTCGAGGCAAATAGCATCACAGACTCGGAATCATGACGCAAAAGGCGGATATCGGCACTTCCCACCACATGTCGACGTGGCTCATCCCATTGGCGTGCCTTCTTGGTGGAGGTGCGTTGCTTGGACTTTCGACCAATTTGGCGAAATTCGCGGGCGAGATCGGACTGACACCATTGGCGTTTCTTTTCTGGTCAATCTCCGGGGCCGCTATCATCCTGCTAGCTGTTGCGCTGCTGCGCCGGAAGCGACCGCCCCTTACCGCCCGCAGCATGGAGTACTACCTTGTCGCCGCTCTTGTCGGCGTTGCCGGATCGAACCTGATCTTTTTCTCGACCATTCCGCATGTCGGTGCGGGTTTTGTCGCCATGATCATCGCTCTGCCGCCCTTGCTGACCTACCTCGGCGCGCTGGCGTTGCGGATGGAACGGTTTCAACCCTTGCGCGCCCTTGGCGTGGCGGCGGCACTTGCCGGGGCCACAGTTCTGGCTGCCCGCAAGTTCTCTGCACCGGATGCCAACATATTCTGGATCGCTCTGGCCCTCTGCGGGCCGGTCCTGCTGGCCATCGGCAACATCTATCGGACCTTGCGCTGGCCGGGCAATGCGTCACCTGACGCGCTTGCACCGGGCATGCTGATCGCGGCAGCGATAATGCTGGGGCTAACGGGGTTTCTGCCGGGCTTCAGTTTCGCGGTTCCGCCAGGTCAAATCATGCCCATTGTTCTAATCGCCGTGCAGGCCTGCGTCTTTGCGGGTCAGTTCCTGCTGCTTTTCATGCTGCAAAAAACCGGCGGACCTGTGCTGTTGAGCTTGCTGGGGTCGGTCGGCGCCGTTGTTGGCGTTCCCGTTGCGGTCTTTCTGCAGGGAGAGGCGCCGCCGGACGGTCTGGTTCTTGGCGCATCTCTTATCGCTCTGGGCGTAGCTTGCGTCACGTTGGGCGGGGTGCGCGGCTTGCAAACAAAAAGTGGCGCTGGCGCTGTGAGGCATCCCCGGAACTATCAAGGTGCGGATCTATGACTGTAAACGGGGGCAGAGGTGGGGGCAGAGGTGATGAGCGTTATCTCCGCGACCTTCGTCAGCGATCCTGCGCACGGGGCGCTGGGCCTGCTCTTGGCTGCCAGATTCTGGACGCCGTCAACCGGCGGTCCGCTGATCGCGATGCTTTGGCTGACCGCCTGAGCCACTTAAGTCGGCAATATAGACTGAACTGCATCCCTGCGGTGCCGCGAAGCGGCAGTAAGCCCGGAGCGGACACAGATTTCCGTCCGCTGTTAGGCAGGCTATACTCTTTCGCGTGGAGGAAAGCTGAAAATGACAGATATTTTAACACCCGAAGAGCGTCAGGAACATCTCATCCCGTTGGGAGAAGTCGGTTGGGGGGCGGTCTCGGACCGAGATGCAATCCGGAAGGTATATGTCTTCCCAAATTTTGTAGAGGCTTGGGGTTGGATGTCCCGCGTAGCAATTTGGTGTGAAAAGTGGAACCATCACCCAGAATGGCTTAATGTCTATCGAACTGTCGACGTCACGTTGGCGACACACGATGCCAACGGTCTAACGAATCTGGATATTAAGCTGGCGAAGAAAATGGACGCACTTGCGGACGCTTCGACCAATGTGAGCTATCAATCGGACCTTTCGGAGCCGATCGCCTGTCTGTGCAGTCTGGACTCGCGCAGTTGAGAACAGATCGCTTAAGGAGAGATGGCGCTAAGCTGGATCGGGATTGCACTTGATATTCAGGACAGCGGCTCCGGTCCGCTGCGTGAATTCAAATGGGTCTCGCTCTCGCTGGCGCAGCAAAGGGCAGATTGATGCGGCATTCTCTGACCAACTCTATGTAGTTTGAACATCAGACCTTGGATTCGCATCCGGTGGCTTCCACAAGAGAATACCCAAACAAAAAGCCACCCGAAGGTGGCTTTTTTGTGTCCGATATATACCAGACATTTTGGTTGCGAGAGTAGGATTTGGACACTGTTTCACCGGCCTGAGCAAAGTCCAAATTAGACGATAACTGCGTCGTTACTTTGATAAGAAACATTTAGCCAATTCCAGCCGACCATGATCGAGCCAGAACACCGCCACTGCGTTCACGCGATATGGTAGGAATATTTATGGGGTTAGCCCAGCATATGCTTGAAGCTGTGGCCCATATTTGAGCACGGCGCAGACGTCGTTTTTAGTCTTGCCACATCATGAAAAATCACCACCGGTCAGCCGTCACCGGAATGCCGAATCTACCGCCAACCCGGTCCCATGCGCATAGCACAATTGTCTATTGAGTGACGCGATTGGAATAGGCCGGCGTTCCAGTGTGGCACATCATTCCGGCGCTGCGGCACCCCGAACTTGGCATTCCTCAATCTCTGTCGTTTCCAGCGTGTTTTTCAATGTCGCAGTATCACCCTTGCTCCACCAGACATGTACGCCCGATACGTATTGCGCCCCGGACGCCGATACCACGGCGACGACCATCCGATCTTGCCCGTCAACCGGGACAATCGCGAGCGTGTTTGCGCCTGTGTTCACGCATTGCACGGCATGTTGCGTTCCGTCATTGCAAGAGTAGCTTTGCACATGAACGCTGCCGGTCTGCCCAAGATCGAGGGGGAATGGACAGCGTTACGTCCGCGGTAGCTGATCCGGCAACCACGAGACCTGCAATGGTTGTCAGAGTAGTTCGCACGGTTTGATCTCCTGTAAAAATTATCGATGGGATGTCTTGAGGGTAGGTTCAAAGAGGCGTTTTTCCTTACTTGAGACCTCCTCGGGCACACGATGTTGGAAAGGCTATGAAAAATGAAGCGCCCGTCGCATTTGGTGCGGTGCCATCCATCCAACGCGCGGACGCGTCCAGACAGATCAGGTTCCGTGTCCTTGAACAGAGCCCGTCACATAGCCACACCTTCAAATCACGTCAGCATCTGCCCAAGCAGCGTGCCCGGTCCCGCGCCAGTGCTCGCACCCGGCCAGACGGCTGCGCCGGTGTGGTAAAGCCCTTTAAGCGGGGTGCTGCCATCTGAATAACCCCGAACCGGGCGGAATACCGCATTCTGGGACAGATGATGGCTGCCGCAGACCTGATCGCCGCCCACGAGATTGGGGTTGTCGGCCTCCAGATCGCGCGGCGAGACGGCACGCATCCCAAGGACCCGACCCCTCAAGCCGGGCGCGTGGCGCTCGACGATATCCAGCACACGCTCGGCGAAGGGCGGCAGGGCAGTCTCCCAATCCGTCGCGTCAATCTGGTCGGCAGCATCGCCCTTGATCTCGCCCGGCACCATACGTACTTGCAGCCACAGCGTGTGCTTGCCGTCGGGCGCGCGGCTGGGGTCAATCGCAGTCGGCTGCCCGACGACGATCATCGGCTCTTCTGGCAAGAGCCCCGCCACCGGCTGCTGATAGGCCAGCGCCATCACATCGAGCGTCGGGGCAATCGTGACATAAGCATAATCGCGCAACTCCGGCCCCGCGCGCCAGTCGGGAAGGTCCGACATGGCGAGGTGGATCATCACCGTACCGGGCGCGTGGCGGAAGGTATCAAGCCCCTCGTCGTAACCTGTATCGCCCGTCCCGCCGGTCAGACGCGCCAGCGCCTTGGGCGCGACGTTGGCGATGATGGCCTTGCCGGCGGTGATCCGTGCGCCGCCCGCAATTTCGACCGCCTGCGCCTTGCGGTCCTCATGCAGGATGCGCGTGACCTCGGTGCCGCATTCGACGGATCCGCCTTGCGCCTCAATCTCGGCTACCATCGCGCGGATGATGGTATCCGCGCCGCCTTTGCCAATGGACAGCCCGCCAGCCTGATCGCCGAAGGCTTCGAGATAGGGAAAGATGGCACCCGTCGCAATGTCGGGTGCGTAGTCGACATGCATCCCCCAAGGTGCAAGCGCGGCGCGGACCTTCTCGCTCTCGAAGGTGCGGCCCAGCCAGTCGCGTGGTGAGGACAGCGCGAAGCGGGCCAGGTCCAACGTGCCGGCCCAGCCATGCTGGCGCAAGGCGCTAAACCCAAGGCCAGCGAGCGCCGACCAATTCATCGGGCTGGACATCAGTCCGCCGACGGTGGCTGCACGCGACGGGAAATCGTCGGTCAGGGTTTTCCAGGTCTCGGCGTCGCGTTCGGAAAGCGCCGCGATACGGGCGATGTTGGCATCTGTGTCGGTGCCGACACCGAACCATGTACCGTCGTCATACACGGAGGCAAAGCAGTTTTCCGCGGTCACGAATTCCACGCCCTGCCGTTCCAGCGCCGCGCCGAAATCCGCGTAAAACGCGGAGTTGCGGAAGTTCGAGACGTTCATCGCCGCCCAGTCATGGCGAAACCCCGGCTCGGTCAGATCCACCGTCTTGACAGCGCCGCCGGGCGTATCCGCACGTTCAAGAACCCGGACTGTCCATCCGGCGCGCAGCAGGTAGAGCGCACAAACAAGGCTGTTGTGTCCTGATCCGATAATGATCGCGTCGTGGTCTGCGTTGCTCATGGGATGCTCCGTTTGTCAAATACGTCTGCACCCAGAGGTATGCCTGAACCGCAAAAAAACAAGCTTGGCGCCGTGCCGTCACGCGTGTTGACGCTTCCACGCCGTCGTCGGGGCCAGATCACTGCAGGACGCGCAGGTGCCGCCATGCGCCCGATACCCTTCCGAGCGCTGCGCCGCTTCCTCCGAAGGCATCATCCGGCCCCTGCGCCATCTGCCGCGCATGTAAAGGCCGGCCCCCATCAGCGCCGTCGTCACCATGCCAGCTGGAAACGACAGCCAGAGCGCATCGGTTCCCAGCACCGGATACATCCCGAAGGCAAAGCCAAGGCGCACCGGATACATCGAAATCACCATTACGATCAGCGGCCCGATAACATAGCCATTGGCGCGCATGGTCCCGAACAGAACCTGCGCAACCCCGAAGAACAGGTAGCCCCAGGTCGCCATGATCAGGATACGGCGCCCGATCGGCACCGCCGCGCTGTCGCTGCCGAGAAAGAGGCCAAGAAAGGTCTCGTCGAATACCGTCAGAAGCGTGATGACAGCCCCCGTCAGCGCAAGGTTGAATACCAGCCCCCACCGCGTGATCGCCGATACCCGGCCCCACTGACCCGCCCCGATGTTCTGCGCGGCCATTGCGCTGGCGGCGGCACTCAGTGCCATTGCGGGCATCTGCACATAAGTCCAGAGTTGTTGCGTCGCGCCATAGGCCGCTGTGGTCTGCACCCCCTCGCGGTTTATCAGCGACAACATGGTCAGCGCCGCCGTCGAGATGACGATCATCTGAAGGCCCATCGGCAGGCCTTTTGAGATCATCGAAGTCAGGATCGTGCGGTCCGCCTTCAGATAACGCAACTCCGCACCCCGAAGGGCCAACACCGATCCGCGCAGGTAGATAGTCACGCCCATCCCGATCAGCGCCACGGTATTGGCGATGGCCGTTGCAAATGCCGACCCGAATATGCCCCAATCGGGAAACGGGCCCAGCCCGAGGATAAGCACCGGCGTCAGCAGCAGATCAATGCCCACAGACAGAAACATGAACCGGAGCGGCGTCACAGAATCACCCGTGCCGCGCAGGGCCATCATCAGCAGCGTAAATGTCAGCGTCGCGGGCATCGCGACAAAGATCATGCGCAGATAGATCAGCGCAAGCTCGGCCGCGCTTGCCGGGGTGCCAAGCAGATCAAGCAGCAAAGGCGCGAACAGCCAGCCGCCGACGGCAATCAGCACACTCAGCGGTATCATGCTGCCCAGCGCCGTTCCCATCGTGCGTTTGGCCATGTCCGTGTCCCGGCGCCCCACCGCCTGACCGATCAGGATCGTGGAGGCCATGCCAAAGCCGAAGACGAAGGAGACCAACAGAAACATCAGGATGTTGCCGTTCGCCGTCGCCGCCAGCGCCTCTTCGCCGATGAACCGGCCCACCCAGACGGCATTGATCGACCCGTTCAGCGATTGCAGCGCCGAAGACCCGAGAGTCGGCAGCGCGAAGAGGATCATGGTGATCGCGATCGAGCCTGTCGTCAGGTCGTGGCGGGTTTTGCGGGGGATGGTTGCGTCGCTCACTGTCGGCCCTTTTTCTTGCCAGGCTGGCGTAGGGGCAGCACCTTGCGCGCAGTTTCCCGGCTGCCGTCTTGCCATCCCTGTTAAGCCTTGGCGGGCGCCGCGAACAAGCGCAAAGCCAGTCAACCGAAGTTATTACGCCAATCTCAATAGTGAATGAAGGATTATGGCTATTAACGTGCTCGATCAACTCTTCTATGTAAAGAACAGGCGGGGCGCTATCATCTGTACGTCTCGCTCGCCTGCCCGTGGGCCAACCGCACGCTGATCCTGCGCAGCCTCAAGGGGCTTGAGGACATGATCGGCCTGTCGGTCGTCAACCCCTATATGGGCGAGCATGGGTGGATCTTTGCCTCCGGCCCCGGCGCCATTCCCGACCCCGGCGGCGCGGATTACATGTATCAGGTCTATCTGCGCGCCGATCCGAATTATTCGGGCCGCGTGACCGTGCCCGTCCTATGGGATCTGGAGCGGAACACCATCATCTCTAACGAGTCTGCCGACATCATCCGCATGCTGAATGCGGCCTTAGACGACGTCGGGGCCAATGACACCGATTACAGCCCGGACGCGCTGATGGGCGAGATCGATGAGATCAACGCACTGACCTATGACGCCATCAATAACGGCGTCTACAAGGCCGGCTTTGCCACCGATCAGACCGTCTATGAGGGCGAGGTGCGCAAGCTCTTCGATGCGCTGGACACGCTGGAGGACCGGCTGGGCAAGCAGCGCTACCGTGTCGGCGACCGCATCACCGAGGCCGATTGGCGGCTCGTCACCACGCTCATCCGCTTCGATCCGGTCTATCACGGGCATTTCAAGTGCAACCTGAAGATGCTGAAGGATTACGAGAATCTCTGGGGCTACACCCGCGAGCTATACCAGCATCCCGGCGTCGCCGAGACGGTGGATTTCGATCACATCCAGCAGCACTATTATCGCAGCCACGGCACCATCAATCCCAACGGTATCGTGCCTGCCGATCCGGTGCTGGATCTGGATCGCCCGCCGAACCGCAGATAACGGGCGGTCGGACGCGTCCGAGCCGGGGTTTCGCCATGACTGGGCGGCGATGAACGTCTCGAACGTCCGCAACTCCGCGTTTTACGGGGATTTCGGCACGGCGCTGGAACGGCAGGGCGCGGAATTCCTGACCGATGAGGGTATCGACGTGCGGCCCCATCCGCATATCAACCTCGCCACGCTGACCTATCTTTTCGAGGGGCAGATTCACCACCGCGACTCCCTCGGCACCGATATGGCGATCGAACCGGGCGCGGTGAACTGGATGAAGGCGGGCCAGGGCATCGTTCATTCCGAGCGCACCGCGCCCGAACGTTTGAAGACCGGGCAGCGCCTCTTTGGTATCCAGACATGGATGGCCTTGCCCGAAAACGAGGAAGAATCCGATCCCGCCTTCATGCATCACGGCAAGACGGACCTGCCCGTGGTCAAGGCCGAAGGGCTGAAGGCGCGGCTGATCGCCGGGTCTGCCTTTGGCGGCACCTCCCCGCTGAAAACCGCGTCCGATACGCTTTGCGGCGACATCACGCTTGCGCCGGGTGCGCGCGCCCCCATCGCCGCCAATACCGAGGAACGCGCGCTTTATACCATCCGCGGGCAGATCGAGGTGGCGGGCGATGCGTTCAAGCCCGGCCAGCTTCTGGTGCTGCGCCCCGGCGACGAGATCACCGTCAAGGCGCTGGACGACGGCACCGGCGATCACGCGCGCTTTATGCTGTTCGGCGGCGCGCCGATGGAAGGCCCGCGCTATATCTGGTGGAATTTCGTGTCGTCCCGCGCCGAGCGCATCGAGCAGGCCAAGGAGGAATGGGCCCGCGGTCGTTTCGAGACGGTGCCCGGCGATGAGGAGGATTTCATCCCTCTGCCCCAGGACAGCACCAAACCGCGCCGCGCCGAAGGCGGCGTTCACTATCCCTGAAACTCGCAACGGAAAGATGCAGTCGTGGCGCAGGCGATGCCCGGCGCCGATCACATAACCGTCAAGGATGAAATCAGCGCCTTGCGGCCCATTCTCAACACGTCCGGTCAATCATACATGCCGGTCAGACAAACACACAGGAGATCATACCATGCGAACCACTCTATTGGCGCTCGCCAGCCTTGCAATCGCCGGAACGGCAACCGCGGAAGTTTCGCTGTCCATCCCGGTGGACCTTGGCACCCAGGGAAGTGTCCACGCACAAAGCTATGCCTGCGGCGAAGATGAGGCATTTTCGGTCCATTATGTGAACACGGATGCAAACACCCTTGCGATTGTCCCGCTCGACGGGGAGGACCGTATTTTCGTCAATGTGGTATCGGCATCCGGCGCAAAATATGTGTCCGGCGCCAATGTGTGGTGGACCAAGGGGGACACGGCGACACTGGAAAATACGTTGGATGAGGCCAACGTCAGTGAATGTCAGGCACAGAACGGTGCAGCGTCCGAGTGATGCCGGTGCCAAGCCTCAAGCGCGCGGTGACCACCAAGCTTTCACAGCCGCGACAGGACTGGGCCTCGGCTTCGGCACACCCCGCGCGATCTCGATCATGTCCGCCGCGTCCCGCCGGAACTGATCCAGAGTGAACCCAATCCCGAACATGCGACGAAGGACGGCAGGCGGCAATGTCGTCGCCTCGCCGCTTTTGCGGATATCCTCAAGAGCGTTGAGGTAATTTCGCACCGCCGGCGTAAGCGTGTCGAAATTTTCGGGGACTCCCTCACCGGCCAGAAGCCGTTCAATACCGCGCAAGGTTTTGGCCGCGCTTTCGGCGGCTTCGCACCAAGGTGCGGCGACGCTAGGCGGTAGCGGGTCCCTGCTGATATCGCGGCCCGCCCGCCGCAGCATGTCCGTATCGTGGCGCAACCGGCGCAATGTCCGCAGCAGGCGCGGAGTGCCGGAATAGCGCGTGGATCTTCCCCGCCGCTCCTGCTCGGCTTCTTCCACCAGATTACCCAGCCGCACGAGATTTTCGCGCACCTGCGCCGCGAGCGCTCCATGCTCGCCGCGGGGCGATGGCTCGTTCCTAGACAGGAGTTGCATCTGCCGGGCCAGCAAAGCGGCGACCCTGCCAGCGGTTTCAACGGCGGCCGACAATGCACGGGCCGGAAACACTGTCAGGGACACTACCACGCCTGTTGCGCAGCCAAGCGCGACACCCAGCACTCGGTCAAGGGCAAGCGTGAGCGTGTCGAGTTCGAATCCCGGCCCTTCCAGCAGGATGATCACCGCACTGATCGGCGCCACCCGGAAGCCGGGCGAACGGGCACCAAGCAGGGCCAGCGGCGTCAGGGCGATGACCAGCGCAATGGCGGTCGACACGGGATCCTGCGGGAGGATCAGCGCCGCGGCCCCCGTGCCGCAGATCGCGCCGGCAATCGCCGCGAAAAACTGCTCGATTGCCACGCGATACGATCCGCCGACGTTGCTTTGGGTGACGAAAATGGCGGTTATAACGGCAGAAAAGTCCACCTGAAGACCAAGCGCGAAAACCAGCAGATAAGCACCCGAGCCGGACACGACCATGCGCAGCGCATGCCTTAACTGCCAGCTCAGATTGTCCATAGGCACCTTTCAGATTGCGCACGGTTCATTCGTCTGATGCTAAAGGCTTTTGGGTTTTTCCTAAATCAGGGAAAATGGAAAACGCCCACACCCCATCATTGTTGTGGGCGTTTTGCATCAAATCTGTAGCTCAGATTAAATGCAAAACACTTTAGCCGTTAATCGTGGCTGTGGGTATGGCCGTCGTCATGCGCATGATGATGCGGCGCCATCGGGCCCGGATCAATCGGCACGTGCCCGCCGTCCGCATAGGATTTATGCATCCCGCGCACCCAGTCGCACAGTGTTTCCACGGTGTCGGGACGCGTGCGATCCCCGGCCCGCCCTTGCGCGCCACATCGCCGCCGCCGGCCACGTCCAGCACGAATAGCTGCGCATCCACCAGCGCGGGCGAGAATGTCGCGGTCAGGTTGTCGCCGCCGCTTTCCACCAGCACGATGTCAAGCGGGGCAAAGTCGCGCTCCATGTCCTCGACCGCCATCAGATTCATGGTCACGTCGTCGCGGATCGCGGTATGCGGGCACGATCCCGTCTCGACCGCGCGAATGCGCTCTTCGGGCAGCACACCTTCGGATTTCAGGAACTGCGCATCCTCGTCCGTGTAGATGTCATTGGTGATGACACCGATGGCGACACCGGGTCCGGCAAGCGGCGTTAACGCAGCGTTCCGGTCGAACGGCACAGCGGGCGGCGGCGGGTCATCGCTCCACGACGGATCAACCGCAATGATCGAACCGGCGGCGCGGTCGCCGTGCGTGACGCGCAGCCGACTGGTGAAATCGCCGGGGCGTTCACCGTGACGGCCCAAGAGCATCTCCTCGCGCAGGACCATCCGCGCACCCGGTACCAGTGCTATCCGCACATCATGTTGGTGATTGCAGCGATGCGCGGCGATGATCGGCTCGGCCCATCAGATAAAACTCGCGCCCTCTTCGACGGTGATGCGGATCGTCATCTTTGAGGGCTCGGCACTGAGGCCCGGCAGGACGAGCATCATCGCGACCTCCTGCAGCACCAGAGTGCTGCCCGCGCCCACATGCACATCCAGAGCGTAATTGTCACCGCCCAGCGGCCCCGCCCTGCCCGCCGCCAGCGCCACCCGCGCGACGTCGTGCCGAGAACGGCAGGCTCCAGCCCGCCGGAATGGGCATAGCCACCGGCTGGCAAACGTCCGTCTGCCAGCAACAAAAGTGCCGCCTGCCTGTTCATCCCTCGGGTTTCCATTCAGAACAGGAAGTAGCGCTGCGCCATCGGCACTTCATCCGCAGGTTCGTGATCGGCATTCTCGCCGTCGATCTTTACTGAACAAGCATCGGGATCAACCTCGATCTTTGGCAGCGCGGTGTTTTCCGGCATGTCCTCCTTGCCGCGGCCCCGGGTGTTTTCAATGGCGATGAACTTGCGGTTCGTGTTGATCCGGTCCGGCAAGCCGTCGTCGATTGCCGCCTGAGAAACAAAGGCCAGCGAGGTCGCGCCGGAGGCGGGCGAATGGACGTTGAAACCCGTCCGCTCCATCACCGGCTGCGGCGTCGGGATGGATGCGTTGGGATCACCCAGCGCGGCCGTGGCCACCATCCCGCCGGTGAACACCGTATGCGGGCGCACACCGAACAGCGCCGGTTGCCACATCACGATATCCGCCTTCTTGCCCACTTCGATCGAGCCGATCTCGCCCTCCATCCCATGAGCGACGGCGGGGCAGATCGTGTATTTCGCCACATAGCGCCGCGCGCGGTGGTTGTCGGCGCGGTCGTCACCGGGAAGCGATCCGCGCAGTTTCTTCATCTGGTGCGCGGTCTGCCAACTCCGCATCACCGTCTCGCCGATCCGTCCCATTGCCTGCGCGTCCGAGGACATGATCGAAATCGCGCCCATGTCCTGCAGGATATCCTCGGCGGCGATGGTGCCTGCGCGCACGCGGCTTTCGGCAAAGGCCAGATCGTTGGGCACCTGCGGGTTCAGGTGGTTGGCGACCATGACCATGTCCAGATGCTCGGTCACCGTACTGCGTGTGAAGGGCCGCGTCGGGTTGGTCGAGGCGGGCAGCACGTTGCGTTCGCCCGCGACGGAGATGATGTCGGGGGCATGCCCGCGCCCTCGGTATGGAAGGCGTGGAATGCGCGGCCCGCGCACCGTCAGCCTTGCCTGCATTGTCCGCGGCAAGCTGCGCAAAAGGGTTAAGCTCGTTGGTCACCGGATCGGCTCCATCACTGTGACAAGCTTGGTGCCGTCGGGAAATGTCGCCTCGACCTGAATCTGCGCGATCATTTCGGGCACGCCCTCCATCACATCATCGCGGCTCAGGACGTTGCGCCCGGATTCCATCAGATCGGTCACTGTTTCGCCGTCGCGTGCGCCCTCCAGCAGATAGGAGGTGAGCAGCGCCGTCGCTTCCGGCAGGTTGAGCTTCAGCCCCCGCCCCTTGCGCTCCAGCGCCAGCTTGCCGGCGGTATAGACCATAGATAAGCCGTTGCTGCTCATGCATGCTAAGTAACATCAAGGCCCTCCGAGTTTCTCATCCGCAGTCTGAATATGTTCGCTCAAGAACTGCCTGTGTCACCCGGAAATTATGCGCCGGTATTTCCTGCACAACAGTTGCCAAAAATCAATTGGTGCCCGAAAGGTCACACCCTTGGACTGCAGGCTTGAAACCGGTCTCGGCGGTGGCCATATCGAAGGTATGATGATGTTCAGCTTTCATAGAAGGTTTCTGCAGGGCGCAGGAAGTCTACTGAACCGCCGGTAACCCCGGGCGGACAGGCCGCAGCGCCGGTTCACGCCTCGGGGGGGTTTCCGATCCATCTGGATCACATGAACACAGAGATGACGCATGGCAGCGTTGCGGAACAAGCACGTCCGGCACGCGATCACGGTCATCGTTACTGCAACAGTCGTCTATGAACTGGAGAAAAAATGTCCGTCTACATTACCCGCGAAATGCTTCACCACACCGCTCACGAAAACAAGCGCGATGATACCGTCGGCCTCATCGGGCAATTGGGTCGATCCCTCGCGCGCTGGTGGCAACGACGCCGCGCGATCGCCCAACTCGAAGCGATGGACGATGCGCTTTTGCGGGATATGGGCATCTACCGGTCCGATATCCGGCGTGTCGTGAATGGTTTCAGTGATCGCGACCTCGGGTTGACCCGCTCCGCGCGGGTCTCGGAAAAGGTTGATCGGCGGGGTCCGGCCGACGATCAGCGCAACCGAGGCGCTATTGCCGCATAGGGTGAAATCCCTTTCAACGGTCGGCAGGTTCCGATCCCGAACGGTGCCGACGTTTCGGTCCATATTTTGCGCAGCACAAGTCAATTGCCAGAAAGAGGAGACATCGATGACAATCTCTACGAAGAAGAACCAAACCAACGAAAACACTGAATCCGGCATTTCGAACGTCGGGTCCGTGGCAGAAGCGCTGAGCGAGGTCTTGGCGGCCACATATCGCCTCGTCCTGAAGTCGCACATCTACCACTGGAACGTGACGGGCCCCCTATTCGTCTCGATTCACGACATGACGGAAGAGCATTACACCGACATGTTTACAGCCGCTGACGTGCTGGCCGAACGTATCAGAGCCTTGGGCAAACCCGCTCTCATCAGCCCGGCAGATCTGGCCGCAGGACCGGATGCACAGGATCCGGATGCAAGCCTCAGCGCCCAGGACATGGTCAATGATTTGTTGTCCGACCACGAAAAACTGGCGGCACGCATGCGTGCGCTGGTCGGGACCGCCGAGGCCGCCGACGACCCGGTGACGGCGGATCTGGCCACGGCACGCGCTGATTTTCACGAGAAAAGCGCCTGGATGTTGCGCGCCATTGCAGCGTAAACATATCCGTTCCACGCGTTCCGCTTTCTATCAGCCCCGGCATCAGCCGGGGCTTTTGCGTTTGCAGGTTATCGGCAGCCTTGATTTCGACTATATGAATTCGGACGTCCCTCGGGCTTTGGTAAAATCAATACGGATCAATAATAAGGCCCAGAACATGCGCGAAACCATCCGCCTCATAAGATCCCTGCTCGGCGGGGCTGCGGCCTTTACGGCTGGCAACAGCCTGCTCGGTGTGGTGCTTCCGTTGCGCATGGAGCAGGCGGGCTACCCCGTGGCGCTGACCGGTGCGATCATGGCGTCGTACTATCTGGGGCTGGCCCTTGGCGGGTTCAAAGCGAAACACGTGATCCTGCGGATCGGACATATCCGCGCATTTTCGGCCTTTGCCGCGCTGACGGCGGCGATCTGTCTGGCCTATGACGCCTTCTTTTCTCCAGCGGCATGGGTGATCCTGCGGGTGATCAACGGATTTTGCATCGCCGGGATGACAACCTCGATCGAAAGCTGGATGAACGAACGCAGCTGCAACGAGACCCGCGGTCGCGTTCTTGGCTTCTACATGCTGGCCTTCTATATTGCGGTTGCATTGGGTCAGACATTGGTAAACGTCGCACCCGTCGGCGGCAGCGATCATCTCATGCTGGCCTCGGCGCTGATCGGGCTGTCGCTCATCCCCATCGCGATGACACGTCTGGGGGAGCCGGATCTTCAAGAAATTCAAATTCTGGGCGTAAGAGAAATTTACGTTGCCTCGAAGGTGGGCGTGATCGGCGCAGGCGTCGGCGGGATACTGATCGGTTCCTTCTATGCGCTGGCTGTCGTCTTTGCCCGCCAGATCGGCCTCAGCGTGTCCGAAGCCGCGATGTTCATGAGCGTCGTGGTTCTGGGCGGGCTTGCCTTTCAGGTGCCTGTCGGAATGCTGGCGGACAGGTTTGACCGGCGCATCGTGATGGCGGCCATGCTGATCGCGGTCGGGGCATCCTGGGGGCTGTTGTCACTTTCCATAGCGAACGGTATCCCGATTGTCCTGCTCTTCATTATGGCGCTGGCCTTCGGCGGCGCGATCAGCAGCGTCTATCCACTCTGCGTCGCGCAGACCTTCGACTGTCTGGACCGAAGGTATTATGTGGCCGCGTCGGGCCGTCTGCTCATGGTCTATTCCATCGGCGCGACCATCGGCCCGCTGCTGACTTCGGCGCTGATGGCAGCATTCGGGCCGTCATCGTTCTTTGTGTTCGAATCCTTGATCGCGATAGCCTACGCGATCTTCGTCCTATCGAGCCTCCGGTCGGTCCCGCAACTGCCCGAGCCGGAGCGCGAGAAATTCGTCCCGCTTCCCGACACCTCGCCAACCGCACTGGCGCTTGATCCGCGCGCCGAGCCGGAACCGGAAGACCCCACATCCGAGCCGAACGCGCCAGGCTGAGGGGGATCACCGGTTCCACCCGGAAGCTGGAAGCATGTCAGGGCCTTTCGGAAATTGTGGTCGCCGCGCTGTGGCGGGAAGTATCGCAGCCGTTCAGAAAACCGGTATCGCAAAATGCGATCAGACGCGCTGTGTCTTGCGTTGTCCAGTTCTCCGGATTCGTCACTGCGACCCAGGGCCCGATATAATCGGCGGCGTAACAGGCATGCCCGTGCCTTCCGGTGCGGTATTGGCCAGCAGCATGTCGACCAGAAGCTGCAATTGCGTGACCAGCCGACCGTCGCCAAGCACCGGCGCGACATAGGGGCTGCCCGGATTGCGTGATGCGACCACGTTCTGCCACCGGACGGAGGGGAACGGCGGCTCGGCCTGATCAAGACCCGAGCGCGTTTCCAGAACCAGGGCGAGCGGTGATTGCAGATAGGAATACTGCACCGCAACCGTCGCGATATCGCCGCCATGCATGTATTCAACCGGATCCATCGCGCCCGGGTCCATCCATCCGGTGCCGGTGGGCATGGCGACGATCAGCACCTCACGGTCGAACCCGCCCTGCCGGATCAACTCGGCCAGCGCGATGATCACGCGGTTCATCACGCCGTCACGCGCCAGAAAGATCAACGCAAGCGCCGTCAGGATGAAACCGGCGACATTGGCCGTGCGCGCCGGCATGTAGCGATACAGACGAAACCGCACCCGATCAGGTATCCCACGCCCATGACAATCCCGCCAAGGACACCCTGAACCAGCCAGTCGCGCGGAATGAGCGACGGCGTCAGCGATGCCGCGAGAGCCAGACACGCGAGATAAAGGGGCAAGACATATAAACCGGTTCGGTTCGAGGGGCGCATGTGTCTGTCTTGAGAAAGCGCAACCGCAAGTCAAGCGGGAAGAAAGCAGGCGATACCGCGTCGCGCATATCGCCTGCATCGACCCTATATTCGGGTGAGTTATTTTGCCAAAGCCGCGTGGTCAGCGCGTCTTTCGGAACAGGTCCAGTTCGATATCAAAGCTCGGCTCGGGCCGCTTGAACAGATATTCACCGTTGCGGATCGAGGCCAGCACATCGGCGCGTGTGCGCACCGCCTCGAACGGGCTGTCAGCGTCAAGCACAAGGAAGTTGGCCGGTTTGCCTTCTTCGATCCCGTATTGGTCGTCGACATTCAACGTCTTGGCACCGTTGTAGGTGATCAGGTCCAGCACGCGGTCCAGATCCTCGAAGGACATGGTTTGTGCCAGATGGATGCCGTTGTCGAGGATGTTCATCAGGTTGCCGTTGCCCACCGGATACCACGGGTCGTTGATCGAATCCTGCCCGAAACAGACGTTGATGCCGCTGTCGAAAAACTCTTTCACGCGGGTCAGGCCGCGACGCTTGGGATAGCTGTCCTGTCGTCCCTGAAGATAGGCGTTTTCGGTCGGCAGGGAAATAAAGTTCATCCCCGATTTTTCAAACAGACCCATCATGCGGAAGGCATAGGCGTTGTCGGCAGACCCGAACGAACAGGTATGGCTGGCGGCGGTGCGGGTGCCGATCCCTTCGCTCATCACCAGCGCGTTGAGCAATTCGACGAAGCGGCTCATCACGTCGTCGGTCTCGTCGCAATGCACGTCGATCAGCTTGTCGTATTTGGTGGCAAGCTCCACCGTGCGGTGGATGGATTTCTCGCCGATCTCGCGCGCCCACTCAAAGTGCGGGATGGACCCGACGCAATCGGCGCCCATCTTCAGCGCTTCCTCGACCATCTCGTCGCCGCCCTTGTAGGCATACATCCCCTCCTGCGGAAAGGCGACGATCTGGATGGTGACGTTGTCGGCCAGTTCCTCGCGCAGCTCCAGCATCGCCTTGAGGCCGGTCAGATCAGGGTCGTCCACATCCACATGGGTGCGGATGAACTGCACGCCCTTGGACACTTCCTCGCGGATACCTTTCAGGGCGCGTTCGCGGGCGTCTTCCTTGGTCTGGGATTTCTTCACATCGTGCCAGCGGGCGATCCCCTCGAACAGGGTGCCGCTGGTGTTGGTGGCCTCGTCGCCACTGCCAGTAAAGACATAATCCAGATGCAGGTGCGCATCGACATAGGGCGGGACGACCAGCCGGCCCTTGAGGTCGACCACCTCGTCCGTGTCGGGCAGGTTGGTGCCGATCTGCTTGATCTTGCCCTTCTCGACCAGAATCTCGCTGGGGCCGTTCTGGCCCCTGTAAATGCGGGCATTGGTGAACTTTTTCATGGTTTTTCTCCTTTTCGGTTTCAAACCGCGCTCAGGCCGAGCGCAAGGTACGTTTGGACATGCTCGCCACGATGGTGGCGAGGATAAAGCAGCCAAGCGACAGGTAGACGACGCCCCTGACATCGAAAGAGCCAAGGAACCCTTCCAGCAACAGGCCGCCGATGAAAGTCGCGATCATGATCGAGAAGTTGAACACGCTCGATTGCACCGATGTCGCCACATCCTTGGCCTCATCGATCTGGCGGCTGACAGCGGTTTGATACATCGTGACCAGCGGGCCGAATGCCAGACCCCACAGAAAGAACCCGATGACCGAGACGATCAGACTGCCGGGGAACGTCAGGAACAGCACCATCGCGATACCGCCCGTCGTCAGCGCCGTGATGATCAGCGGTTGCAGGTAGGCGTCGATGAACCGCGCCGACAGGATCACCGAGGCGACCGAGCCGATGCCAAAGATCAGCAGGGCAAATCCGATGCCGCCCACGAGGTCAAGCATCTGCACCAGCAGCGTGATGTAGGTATAGATTCCGTAATGCGCCACGACCGACAGAAATGTCAGCAGCAGCACGATCAGGATGGCGGGCATCCTTATGATTGCCAATGGCGAGTTGGTCTTGCTCATCCGCTCGCCCTTCACGGACGGGATGTAGAAATAGGCCAGAACCGCGATGGCCACGACGATCAGGCCAAGCACTGCAAAGGCAGCACGCCAGTCGAAGGTGACGCCGATCATCGTCATTACCGGCAACCCGATGCTGATGCCCAGCGTGTTACCAGACATGATGACGGTGATCGCACGCCCATGCATGTGTTCGGGCACAAGCCGCGTTCCATAAGCGGCGATCATCGGCCACATCACACCCGCGCAGAGGCCGCCGAGAACACGGAACGCGACCATGATCTGATAGGACGACGTCACCGCGACAACGAAGTTTGAAACCGCAAACCCCGCCAGCAGAAGCAGCAGCAGCAACTTGCGGTTCATGGTCAATGTGACGCTGACCAGCGGAATCGCGAAAATGGCGGAGGCCAGCGCGTAGACACCCACCAGAAACCCCACATCGCCCTCGTCAATGCCAAGGTCGGCGGCCATCTGCGGCAGGATCCCCGATGGCACCAGTTCCGACAGGATGCCGACAAAAGTGACGCTGGACATCAGGCCAAGGACGAACCACGAAAAGGTTTGCTTGGCGCCTGCACCATCGGTTCTGGTCACTGGGTTTACCTCCTCCCGGGCGACATCCTCGTCGCCAATTGCACGCAAGGACGCGCCCGCCCCCCGGCCGCTTGGCCGGGATTCGTTGCGCACATCCTATTCTTGTCTTCCTGCCAAAATTGGCCCCTTGCCGCACTCGCCACATTAACCCAGATCAATGACTTATAAAAATAGTAGGACATACTACATGTGAACAGAAGGGAGGGCGTGTCTTTTCCGACCGTACCCACCCGATTTCAGGCATTTCCGCCCACACAACACAGGAGCATGACCCATGAAAGCCGCACGCTGGCACGCCGCCAAAGACATCCGCGTCGAAGAGATCGACGAGCCGCAAGTTACCCCCGGAGATGTCAAGATCAAGGTCGCCTGGACCGGCATCTGCGGCAGCGACCTGCATGAATATCTGGCCGGTCCGATTTTCGTTCCCGTCGGCGAAAACCACCCGCTCAGCCACGACAAGGCGCCGATCACGATGGGGCATGAGTATGCCGGAGAGATCACCGAACTGGGCGAAGGCGTCGAAGGGTTTGAGATCGGCGACCGGGTTGCGGTCGAACCGATATACAGCTGCGGTGAATGCGATGCCTGCGTCGAGGGCAAATACAACCTGTGCAAGGATCTGGGCTTTGTCGGGCTGTCCGGTGGCGCGGGCGGGTTTGCCGCCTATTCCGTGGTGCCTGCGCATATGGTCCACAAGATGCCCGAAGGGCTGTCGATGGAGCAGGGTGCGCTGGTCGAGCCTGCCGCCGTGGCGCTTCATGCGGTGCGGATGAGCAAGATCAAGGCGGGTGACACAGCCGCCGTGTTCGGCGCCGGTCCCATCGGCCTGTTGGTGGTCGAGGCGCTGCGCGCGGCCGGTGCCGCAAAGGTCTATGTCGTCGAGCCGTCAGAGGAACGTCGCGCCAAGGCGATGGAACTGGGCGCGACCCGCGCGATGGACCCGACCGACACCGATGTCGTCGCCGAAATCCGCGATGCGACCGGCAGCGGCGTCGATGTCGCCTTCGAGGTGACGGGCGTACCGGCGGTTCTGGCGCAGACGATTGACTGCACCCGCCACGAAGGTCAGGCGCTGGTCGTGTCGATCTGGGAAACCGAGGCATCTTTCCAGCCCAACACAGTCGTGTTGAGCGAACGCACGATCAAGGGCACCATCGGCTATCGCAACATCTATCCGGCGGTGATGGAGCTGATGACGCGCGGCTATTTTCAGGCCGACACCCTTGTGACCAAACGGATCGAGATTGACGATATCGTCGCCGAGGGCTTTGATACGCTGACCGCTGAGAAAAGCCAGGTCAAGATTCTCGTCAAGGCGCCGGCCTGACGCCTTCTGAACGGAGCTTGTGAAGCCGGAGAGCCTGACCCGCTGGTCAGGTTCTTTTAACGCTGAATGACGTTAGGAGACATAACATGAATGAACTTGAACACGACTACAAAGATATATTGCTGGCCGATCACGATGGCCCCTGTATTTCGCTTTACCAACCGACGCACCGCACCTTTCCGGATCGCAAGCAGGATCCAATCCGCTTTGGCAATCTGCTGAAAGAAGTAAAGACATCGCTGGAGCGTCAATACGGCGACCGCGATATCGACGCGCTGCTGCGACCCTTCCACGCGCTGGAAGACGACGCGCAATTCTGGAACCACACGCTTGACGGGATCGCCGTTTTCGCGACGCCTGCGATGTTCAAGGTTTACAACCTGCGACGCACGGTCAAGGAAAAGACCATCGTTGCCAGCAGTTTCCACACCAAGCCGCTGGTGCGCATCCTGCAATCGGCGGATCGCTTCAACGTCTTGGGTATCAGCCGCCATTCGGCAACCCTGTTCGAGGGCAATCGCTATGCGCTGGACGAGGTGACGCTGAACGCCGATTTTCCGGCGGAACTGGAGGATGTGATCCTCGCCGACCAGGACGACCCCGAGCGCACGAAGCGCGCGCATGGGCGTGACGGATCGGGACACACGACCCGCCACGGCATGAACGTGCGCCGCGAGTTAACCGAGAACGAAACGCGCCAGTTTTTCCGCGCCGTGGACGAGGCAGTGGCCAAGACCTATTCCAAGCCGTCAAGCATGCCACTTGTGCTGGCCGCATTGTCCGAACATCACCACATGTTTCGTGACGTCAGTGACAATCCGGCCCTGCTGGAACAGGCCGTGGACGTGGACCCCGCGTCAGTCACCGCCGAGGATCTGCGCGCGCGTGCGTGGGATATCGTGCTTCCTCGCTACCTTGAGCGTCTGGACGGACTGGTTGAACAGTTCGGCACGGCACAAGCAAACGACCGTGGCAGCGCGGATCTGACCGAGATCGGCAAGGCCGTTTCCGCTGGCCGCATCGCCACCCTGCTGATTGACGCCGATCGGGTCGTGCCGGGGCGCTTCGATCCTGAAACCGGTCACATCACCTTCGCCCGCCTTGAAGACCCGGATGTCGATGACCTGCTCGACGATCTGGGGGAGCATACGCTGCGGTCCGGTGGCGAGGTCGTCATCGTTCCGCCCGAGCGGATGCCCTCCGAAACCGGCATCGCCGCGATTTTCAGGTTCTAGAGAAAATGACGGTCACCCTGTCGTTTCAGGCAAAGCCGGGGTGGCCGCCTTTTATCCAGTTGTTATTCCAGTTGCACCACACACATGATTTGGCCATTCTCATCAGCAGGTGATTGGAACGCGGAGCAGCCGCTTGAATTCGCCTCCGCAGACAAATGACGAGGAGCGATCAATAAACGGATTTTTACCGCCGCAGCACTGGCGATGTCGGCTACCCCCGCACTTGCGCATCTGAACCCCCGCTGAGCACGGGTCATTTGCCGCCGGCCTGTCGCATCCGGTTTTCGGCCTCGATCATATTCTTGCAATGGTTGCAGTCGGTCTGTGGGCCGCGGTTCTTGGCGGGCGTGCGATCTGGGCTCTCCCCTTGTCCTTCGTTGGCGTGATGATGGTCGGGTTTATGTCGGCCGTCGCCGGTCTGGCGCTTCCGTTTGTCGAACCCATGATCCTCGTCTCGGTTCTCGCGCTCGGTCTCGCGGTGGCGCTTTCGCTGCGGTTGCCGGTGTCCGCTGCTGCTGGCATCGTGGGGGTGTTTGCCCTGTTTCACGGTCATGCCCATGGCGATGAACTTGGGTCGGCGGGTGCGCTTGCCTTCGGTGCAGGCTTCGCGGTTTCCACGGCGCTCCTTCATGCGGTCGGTGTCGGTCTTGCACTTGCAGCGGGCCGCATTACTGCCAGTTCAAAGGTTCTTCAGGGTTTGGGATGGGCCACAGCGCTTGGCGGTCTTTGGGTGATCGTCGCCGGCTGAACCTTCCTGCCTGCCGTTCGCTGTTGGCCTGTGCCACGGCGCCGGCGGTCAGGCACCCATCCATGCGTTGGTGATCCAGTCGCGCAGGTCATCATCGTCGAGCGACGCCACGAACCTTGCATCGGCAGGATCTTCGAGGTGATAGAAAAAGACGATGCGTTCGTCAGCGGTATACACCGCCCTCACATATTCCCCGTCTTCGGATCCCGCACCGCCAACTGCGGGACTGAACCCCATATCTCTCAGAACTGAGAATAGCCGTTCCAACTGCGCCTCGTAGGCGGGGGAAAACCTCTCCCAGATTTCGACAGGTTCGGGGCCGGACAGACCCCAGGCCCAGGCTTCGTTATCTCTGCGTCGTGGAAATGTGATCTGATCCAAGCTGTCGCGCGCCTTTTTGCCACGCCCTGTCGCAGAGGACGTTGAAATTCGATGCGACGATAGGGCCAGTTTCGACGGTTTGCAAAACGAGCATGCACCAGGATACCAAAATGATACCAAAGCGCCAGATACGCCAAAAGCACCCCTGCGCCGATTGACCTGCCCCGGGATTTTCCCTCCATTTGGAATTAGAGTCCGACACAGCTTTGGACGGACCATGAAGCGAACGAGATACAGCGAAGAACAGATCATCGGCATTCTGACTGAGCATGAGGCCGGCGCGAAGTGTGCTGACCTGTGCCGCAAGCACGGCATTTCGGAAGGCACCTTTTATGCTTGGAAGTCGAAGTTTGACGGGATGACGGTGTCGGACGCCAAACGGCTCAAGATGAGGTGCCCCTAGCTGCCCAGGCTGAGACGAGACTGTTATTTGATATGTGCCAGCGTCACCAGATCAGACCGCTGTCTGCGGTTGGCTGGCCGACTGCGGAACGCACGCAAACCGCGCATGCTGACATCCATAACCTGACACAGGCGCGCTGCCGGAAACGCATCCCGCTGTTCTTCCACGAACCTAAACCTCACGGCTTTTGGCTCGCGAAGAACTGCGGTGCTTTTTTAGGATGTCCCGCTCCTCCTTGAGAATGCGGTTCTCACGCCGAAGCCGGTCATTCTCTTGAGCAAGGCTCAAATCTTCTTTCGACACCACGTCTGTGTCTCTGTGCGCGGTGATCCATTTGTTCAGCGTCGACATACCGACGCCAAGATCATCCGCCACCTGCTTACGAGTTAGCCCGCTGGTTAACGCAATCCGCACCGCATCTTGCCGGAATTCGTCCGTCCGTTTCAGTCCCATAGTCAGTCTCCTTTGTTGCAGTAAATGCCATCAAAGGAGCGGCATCAAACCACGACAGGTCCAACTTGCATCAATCGCCATGCGCTGGCCGCTGACGAGACCTTCCTCAATGCAGCGAGCAACGGTCGTCTCGAACAGATGACGCAGCAGCTCGCTCTCGCGGAATCGGCCAAGACGGTTCTTGGAGAACGTGGAATGGTCGGGAATGCGGTCGTTCAGATCGAGACGGCAGAACCACCTGTAAGCCAGGTTCAGATGCACTTCCTCGCAGAGCCGCCGCTCAGAGCGGATGCCGAAGCAGTAGACCACCAGCAGCATGCGGATCAAAAGTTCTGGATCGACCGACGGACGGCCCGTGTGGCTGTAAAACTCCGCCAGAAAGGCGCGAATGCTGCCCAGATCGGCGAACCGATCAATCGAGCGAAGCAAATGATCTTGAGGCACATGATCCTCGAGTGAGAACTCGTAAAACAGCGCCGCTTGCGCTTCCTGCTTCGGTCCCATCATCGCCAATCCCTCCCTACAGAAGGAATTGAATCAGCGATCTATCATTCGATCAAGGAAGAGTTTTTCAACAAAATAATCCCCGACTCACATAATGCTTTTTTAGAGTCCTAAATGTAGCACCGCCCAAACCGCCAACGCAAAAAGCCACCCGAAGGTGGCCATTAGCGCATTGATATTAAAGGCTTTTGTTGGTTGCGGGAGTAGGATTTGAACCTACGACCTTCAGGTTATGAGCCTGACGAGCTACCGGGCTGCTCCATCCCGCGCCAATGAGGGGTATATAAGCGCGTGCTTTGTGAACCACAAGCGCATTTCGCAAAAAAGCCTTATAAAATGACGGCGCTATTATCTGCGGCGTGACATTGTTGGACTGATTGGATAACCAACTGACAACGCGAAAGGTTATTTCATGGATGGCACACTGGCGGTCTTGTTTCTGCTGACCGGCTTGATCGACATGTGGGTCAATTACTGTCCTGCGGGCTGTGTCAAACCAGCCGCAACCGTCGCACGCCACGTCTTGTCCGCGGGCAAGGTGATATTCGAAGCCGATTCCATCGGGGCCGAGGTCTATTACCGCCACGATCTACCCATAGATTTCGGACCATTCCAGCCTACAATTGGGGCATCTGTGGACAGTTTAGGAGATTTCTGGATCGGGTTTGGTGCCGTGAACACCTTTCATCTTTGGGGCGACCGCGCGTTTGCGCAACTATCTTTTATGCCGGGCCTTTGGATGCGCGGTAGCGGCCCGGTCATGGGTCACCCGGTCGAGTTCCGCTCGGGCATCGACGCAGGGTATGAGGGGCCCAATGGGATGCGATACAGCCTGTCACTGGACCACCGCTCGAACGGAGATATTGCGGCCATCAATCCGGGGCTGGAAACGCTACAGCTTCGGCTCTCTGTCCCCGTTGATTGACCACGACCTGCCACGGGATTTTTCATTTACGATGGCTAGGGGTCCGAACCATCGAAGGGACGGATGATGAAGTGGCAGGTCAATACTGTTAAGCCGCACACAGTTTCTTGTCAGCGTATCAGGGCATATGCTTGGCAAGACGCTGGTGTAGCCGCTGCGCGGATCATACCATCAGGTTCACGCATTGCTGCGGTAATTCGGCCCAAGCTATGTGGTGGCACGAGTTCCAATTCATGACCGCGCCGCCGCAATTCATTAATCGTGGCTTCCGGAAAACGCGCATCTATTACCAAACGTCCGGGCTGTGACGTACGCGGTGCAAAGCTTGATGGCGCGTGCATGTTGTGAAACAGCGGGGCATCAAGAGCTTCTTGCAATCCCATACCATGGTGTAGAATCCGCAAGAAGAAGGGCAGTTGCCATTGATCCTGTTGATCTCCACCCGGTGTGCCGAATGAAAAACGGCGTCCATCACGGTGACGCGCAAAGCTAGGGGTCAGGGTTGTACGTGGCCGCCGACCCGGAACAAGCGAACTGGGCATCCCTGGTGTCAGCCAGAACATCTGCGCGCGCGTCGAAAGTGCGAAGCCCAAGCCAGGAATGGTCGGCGAGCTTTGTAGCCAGCCACCTGACGGCGTTACCGAGATCGTGTTGCCCCATTGGTCGACAACATCCAAATGGCAGGTGTCGCCTTTACCCGATTTTTCCTGTTCGGCAAGATGCGCCATTGTTGGTTCATAGACGGCGCCTTTGCCCAGCAAACCGGAAAGCACTTCAGCGCAAACAGCCAGCTGGCCTTCAAAACCGGCCACGGTGCCCGGACGAAAATCAAAATTGGCTCTGTCACTGATCTGTGCCCAGCGTGCTGCCGCGTAGTCACCAGATAGCAAAGTTCCCATGGGAGCGCCGCCGTCCTGAGGATCGCCATAATACGCTTCGCGGTCCGCTTGGGCGAGCTTCAGAGCTTCCGTAATCACATGAACAAATTCCGGGCCAAGCGGATCCATCGCACCGATATCATACTTTTCCAAAATGCGCAGCGCCTGAAGGAAGGCTGGTCCCTGTCCCCACGGGCCGGTTTTTGAAACCGTCCAACCCTCGTATTCCAGATCCAGCGGCGCTTCGTAGCTTGCCTGCCAACTTGTCAGATCATCGGCGGTCAACACACCACTATGCGCATGGCCACTTTCATCCATCACAGGCCCTTCGGCAATGAAAGCGAGTATCTTTTCAGCGATAAACCCGTTGTAGAAAATGTCACGTGCCGCATCAATCTGACTATCGCGGTCGTCGCTGGCTGCCTCAGCCTCAGCCAACAGTCGTGTCCATGTTTCGGCCAGATCAGGGTTGCGAAACAAGCTCCACGGCTCTGGTGCTTTGCCGTCAGGTAGCCATGTGGAAAACGAAGACGGCCAGTGCTCGCAGAAATAGTCACCCAACCCGGCGATCGTCCGCGAAACACGGGGCAGAATAGGATGCCCGCCTCCGGCATACTCGATTGCAGGTTCGATGACCTCGCGCAGAGTCAGCGTGCCATAATCGCGTAGCATCAGCATCCAGCCATCGAACGCACCGGGCACAACAACCGACAATAAGCCATTGCCGGGTATCAACTCTAGCCCTTCAGCGCGGCAATGCTGGATCGTTGTGGCTTTTGGCACAACACCTTGGGCGCAGACCACACGGGTTCTATCACTTTCCGCATGATGGAAGATTGCAGGGAATTCACCACCCGGGCCATTCAGATGCGGTTCGACCACTTGCAAAACAAAGCCAGCCGCGACAGCTGCATCAAACGCATTTCCGCCTTTATCCAACATCCGCATGCCAGCAGCCGAAGCAAGCCAGTGGGTGGAGGTCACCGCTCCGAACTGCCCGCGCAATTCTGGCCGTGTTGTGAAAATATCAGGCATGCATCACTCCTGTCTTCAAAAATGAACCTCTGCTCGGGTCTGGAGCAGAGGGAAAACCTTATGCCACCGGCTCCACCAGCACGCAGGCCGCTGCATGGCCATTGCCCAGATCGCGCAGCGCAGGCGGATCATGTTCGTCGAAATCAATCACCGCACCCTTTGCGGTATCAGAAATGGTCGCCGCTTGGGCAAGACTTGGATGTTTGGCTTCCATCGCGGCGACAAGTGCTGCCTGTGCTGCGGCAAAGCCTTGTGGCGCGCTTACTGTCAGTTGCAATCCGTTCCGCGATACAGTTCCCAAGGCTTTGGCCTGCGCCTCGCCCCGTGCCGCATCTGCAATCCCAACATCTGTAAGTGCAGCCTCCACGTCGCGGGCCTCCCAGCCACATTGCGGCGTTGCCACCGGACAACGCGTGTGAAAACGACAGCCGTTTGGCACATCAATAGCCGAAGGGATCTCACCAGCTGCTTCCGGCGGCGGCTTCACCACATCAGGATCAGGTTCGGGCGAAGCTTCGATCAAAAGTTGCGTGTACGGGTGACGGCGTTCCCTGATAACGGTTTCAGTTGGGCCAACTTCAACCACCTGCCCCAAATACAGGATTGCCGTCCGGTCAGCGACATAGCGAATAGTTGGCAAATCGTGGCTGACATAGACAAAGCTGATTCCCAGATCATCACGAAACCGGCGCATCAAATTCAAGACACCTGCACGGATGGATACATCAAGCATCGAGACGGGCTCATCGGCAACAACGAAACGCGGCTCTAGAATGATAGCGCGTGCAATGGCGATACGCTGGCGCTGGCCTCCCGAAAGCTCATGCGGGAAACGCTCTAGATAAAGCTTGGCCGGTTTAAGCCCCGCCCGTTCAAGTGCCTTTATGACCCGCTGCTTTTGTTCTTCGCCTTTGGCTATTCCGTGGATTGTTAAAGGTTCCCCCACAATCCGTGCAATAGTGAAGCGTGGATTGAGCGTTTGATAGGGGTCTTGGAACACCATTTGTGCGCGGCGTCGAAACGCCTTGAGCGCCGCGCCGGACAAATCCGAAATATCCTCGCCCTCTGACAAAATCCGGCCAGATGTCGGTTCTTGCAATTTCACCAGAACCTCGCCGGTAGTGGTTTTGCCAGACCCCGATTCACCGGCGAGACCGAGGATTTCACCGGCCTGCAGGCTCAGGTCTACACCATCAACGGCATGAACTTTCTTTTCTGGCCCAAACATGGGGCCGGGAACATCAAAGTGACGCTTCAGATCATCAACCTGCAACACCTCTCCAATGCGGGGCGGGGTGTCAGGTGTCAGCTTACCCTCAACTTCTGCACCAAGACGGCGGCCGACCTCTTCCCATGTGCTATTGCGCGCCGCGACTTTTCGGAACTCCTCTACTTTCTCAGGATAGTGACATGACGCAGAGCGATCAGGTCCCACAACATGCAACGGCGGCACATCTGACCGGCACATGTCAGTTGCAAAGGGGCAGCGTTCAGCAAAACGGCAACCCGCTGGCGGGTGAAGCAGATTGGGCGGTGACCCAGGGATCGAAATCAGCTCTTTCTGCGCGCCTTCAAGGGTTGGGAACGCATTGGTCAGCCCCATCGTGTAGGGGTGAAATGGTGCGCCAAACACTTCCCGCACCGGCCCGGTTTCCATGATTTTGCCGCCATACATTACCGCCACCCGGTCACATGTCTGCACAACCACAGAGATGTCGTGCGTAATGAACAACAGCGACATACCGCGATCTTTACGTAGCTTCGCGAGCCGCGACAAAATTTGGGCTTGCGTCACAACATCAAGGGCGGTCGTTGGTTCGTCGGCGATAACCAGCTTGGGTTCAAGCGCCATGGCCATCGCGATCACGGCACGTTGCTTCATACCACCTGACATTTCGTGCGGGAACGCTTGCAGCCGCGACGGGTCAATCCCCACAGCGCGGAACAGCCCCGCGGCGTGTTCCATCGCCTCTGCTTTATTGATATCGATATGTGCCTGCATTGCTTCGACGATCTGATCGCCAACACGGTAAACCGGATCAAGCGCATTCATGGCGGCTTGACTGATCCAAGCAATTTCGTTCCAGCGCACCTTGCGTATGTCTTCGCCATCTAGCGGCACCAGATCACGCCCGTCCACGTCGATGCGACCTTTTGCGATTGCGCCATTTGGCGGCAGAAGCTTCAACATCGCCTTCGCCGCTGTGGTCTTGCCGCAGCCCGACTCTCCGACCAGCCCAAGCGCCTCGCCGGGGCGAATGAAGAAATCAATCCCGTCGACAGCTTTGACAGGACCATCGCCGGTCTCATAATGGATCGCCAGATCCGCAACGTCTAACATCGGTTTTACTTCGTTATTGGTCATCGGCGAGCCCTCAACCGTGGGTTTGCGACCAGTTCAAGCGACCGCGAAATGAAGAAAACCGAAAGAACAGTCATCATGATGAAGATGCCGGGCGGCAGGTTCCACCACCATGCGGTCCGCCACGCCCCGGACAATCGGGCATCATGCAAAATGCCGCCCCATGACACCGATTGCGGCGGCCCAAGACCAAGGAAGGACAGCGTCGCCTCGGCGATGATTGCTACGCCAACCGTGATCGCGAGCTCAAGGAAAACAAGCGGCATGACGTTGGGCAAAATATGCAGATACATGATCCGCAGATCAGAAGCGCCGGCAACACGCGCGGCTTTTATAAACGGACGTTCACGTAACGACAGCACCTGCGCGCGGATCAACCGCGCGGTTGTTCGCCATGTCAGCAATGACACGGCAAGGATCACGATGCCCAAACTGGGTGTGAATAATAACACAAGGATCAGTGCGAAAGGTTCGAATGGGATGCCATACATCACGTCGACCGTTCGCATAAGTATGGTGTCCGTCTTGCCACGGTAAAAGCCTGCAACAAGACCAACATTTGTGCCAATAATCATCACAAGTGTCGCACCCAAAAAGCCGACTAAAAGAGCGATGCGCGAGCCGTACATGCTGCGGCTGAACAGATCACGGCCCAAATGGTCGGTCCCGAACCAATGCGCAGCAGAGGGGGACGCAAAACGGACCACGAATTTATCCGAGCCCAGCGCTATCGCGCCTGCATCATTAACCAATATCGTGCGCAAGTGACGCTCTGATTCAGTGCTCGCTAAAATCCAATCTTGCTCGGGTGCGCGCTCCATGATGATGCCATTTCGCCCCACGGCATATCCTCTGCCCGCATCATCAATCCAACCAGCCATAAGACCTCGGCTATCCGGGGTTTTGTCGACGGTCCATTTGCCGTCGGGTCCATCACGCCGGATAAGAGTGCCACGCTCTCCAATTGCCAAAGCTGTTCCGGACGACGCGATATGCAAATCTTCCAACGTGCGACTGGACCCCAGACGAACAAGTTCCACCGCGTCGCTGGCAGGGTCATAGCGCATCGCAACGCCACGTTCGCCTACCACAAGGACCGTGCCATCGACATCTTTTGCCACCGCATTAAGTGTCATGCCGCGACCCAGCGGAGAATTCAGGGGGCTTAGCGATTTATCCGTCACGTCAAAACGCAGGATCGTTTCATCCTGTCCGACGATCAATGCCGTTTCATCATCCACCCAAGCAACTGAATTCAGCGCAACCGTTTGATCAGTCGTGACAACCTCCCAATCGGTGCCAGTGCGCAGTAACAGAGCGCCGTCGCCACCCACGATGATCGCCGAACCTGTGTCGGTCATGGCAACACCGTTCAAATCGGCAATGACAGGCAGATCGACTCGTTCCCAATTGTCTGCTGTGCGGGTCCACAGGCTGCCCTGACGCCCGACGATCAAATCCTCACCCGCGCGGGACGCGGTGTCGTTCAGCGCAACCTGACCAAGGGAAGGCTGCAACAACCAGCCGTCGTCCGTCCGCAACAAAACAGATCCGTCTTCATCTTCGTTGATCGCAAAAGGGTCTTGCGATGCGATCATTGGTGCAAACAAAGCCATGCAGAAGATCATCGTCAACACAATAAGCCCGACAACCGCCAACCGATCTTGCAACATCAATCGCAGGGGCGCGAATGCCTCTTTTAGCGCGGGAGAAATCATGACAGGCGCACCCTCGGATCAAGTGTAGAATAGAGTATATCGACCAGCAAATTCAGGAAGATAACGAACGTGGCCATGATAAGAAAACAGGCCTGCGCCAGCGGAAAATCCGATGTGCGGACCGCATTGAGAATCTCGCGACCCAAACCGGGCCAAGAGAAGACAACCTCGACCACAACCTGGCCACCGGCGGCAAGACCAATCGTGACAGCAAGCTGCGTTACCACCGGCAACAGAGCATTGCGAGCAGCATGACGAAACAATACCGAGCGTTCTTGCAGGCCCTTGGCGCGGGCCATTTCGATGAAATCCTCACCGTAAACCTCAAGCATGGTGTTGCGCATGATAAGCAATGGCGACCCAAGATAGAACAGCGCAACAATCATCGCGGGCAAGATCAGGTGGCGTAAGAAATCCAACGTCAGGATCTTGTCCCAGAACCCCGTTGCTTCGTACGGCAAGGTCCGCATACCGGATGTTGGCAACCATTCAAGCCAGACGCCAAATATCAGAATCGAAATCATGCCCGTCCAGAACATTGGCGCCGAGCGAAACATGAGACCGAAGAAAATTCCCCACGAATCCACCGACGAACCGCGACGCCACGAAAGCCATGCACCCAACGGCACACCAATGCCGTAAGACACAAAAATTGCGGCAAGCATCAATACCAGTGTGTTACCCAAGCGCTCCCATATGATCTCGGATACCGGTGCGCGATAATGAAAAGATGTCCCGAAATCACCGGTTAAAGTGTTTTGCAGAAAGATCAGATATTGGTTCCAGAGCGGCAGATCGAGGCCGAACTGCCGACGGACGTCTTCCCGCTGTTCAGGGCTTAACCCTTCAGACACAAGCACAGTTGTCGGATCAGGTAAGCCTAACCGAAACAAGAAAAAAAGAAGCGTCGCAATGATGAACAGAGCCAGAAGTGCCTGAAGAAAACGACGGATCAAATAGCCGCTATTGCGCATTTGATATCCTTATAAATATAGCCCCGCCACGAGTGGTCATGGCGGGGCGATTGACGATCAGAAACTGCTTACTTCTGTAGTTTCCCGTCTGACGACCAGCTGTAACCCGCTTCTTCAAGCTCGGTTTTGGCCGCCTCCATGTCATAATCAAGACGCTCGGTGAAGGCATTATGCCAAAAGGCATTGACCGGAGCGATGACGCTTGACCCGGGCTCACCACGACCATCAAGCAGAACGTTCACGATACGCTCACGATCAATCGCTTTTGTCAGTGCGCGGCGGAACGCCACATCCTCAAAATGAGGTTTCCGCAGATTGTAGGTCAGGTGATAGTAGCCAAAGTCCGGCACGGATACGACCTCAAGGTTTTCGTTCTGCTCAGCCAGCGGTATCTGTCCGGCTTCCATCCGCCAAGCGGTTACATCGATCTGTCCAGTCTGAATGGCGGTAAAAACACCCTCACTATCGGCGAAAATCTGGAACTCTACGGAATCAATGGCGATTTCATCCGCGTGGAAGTGGTCCTCAAATTTGTCGAGCTTCATGAATTCGCCAAGAGTGTATTGGCTGAACTTGAACGGACCCGAGCCAACTGTCGGAATGTCGCCCGGCGCAAGCTCCATCGGGTTTTCGATCTTCTCCCAGATATGCTTGGGCAAAATTGAAATCTGGCTCAGCGTGATGGACCCAAACGGCGCGGAAGGTGCATTCAAGTTAAAACGCACAGTCAAATCATCCAAGATTTCCACATTATCAAGCGCGGTCAGATAACTGTTAAAGTAGCCGTAATCCGAATTTACAAGATAATCATAGGAAAACTTAACATCCGCAGACGTAACGGGCATGCCATCATGAAAAGTAAGCCCTTCACGAAGCTTCACTTCAATGGTCTGCTCGTCGATAGCCGTCACAGATTCTGCCATCCAGTTTTTGACTTCGACATCGGGGGTCAGACGCACAAGGCGGTCATAGTAAAGACGCATCCATTTCCAAGCCCAGACGGTGTTGGCCAGCATCGGGTTGATATTGTCGGGCGATTGCGGTCCGCCATAACGCAGGGTTTTACGTTCGGTTAGCGGCTTGGCCTCCATCGGTACCCATTCGGAATACAGTGCCTCTCCGGCCATCGCTTTCATATTCTCGAAGTTGTTTTTGTTATAGGCCACCACTTCGTCGCGATGAAACAGGATTGCCAGCGGTGCATCAGGTGCCGCAATTTCTTGCAGTTTATGGACCATCTCCTGACGTTTAGTTTGATCAAACTCGCGCGATTGCGCTTCAAAAAGCTTATCGTATTCGGGGTTGGAATAACCACCCGGGTTGTTCGCGCCCATAACAGCATTGTCCGAGCTAAGCGTGCCGAGATAGAATTGCGGATCAAGACGGTCCACACGCCCCGACCAACCCGAGATCGTGACTGCAAAGTCCTGCTGATCGTAGAACTTGCTCAAAAGCGTGGAAAACTCAGTTGGTGAAACAGTGACATCCAGCCCCAACTCTCTCCAAGCCTCTGCGATAATATAGGCGCCTTCATAGCGGATCGGATCATATGCCTCGGTGGTTGTGATGATCTCGATCGGCTCAACCGCCGTTTGCGCCTGCAACGCTACTGGTACGCCAAGCGCCAAACACAGCGCAAGACGGCTTGCTACTTTTCCTCGACACATGTCGGAATCCTCCCCTACAGAACTTTAATAAGTCAGCCTAGTCGCTTAACTAATATAGTCAATGGACATATCCATGTAATAAGGGCCGCGGTTCTCGCGGCCCTTAAATGACTGATTGGAGGCTAATTTTATCAATGCAGTAGGTTAAGCTTCTGCTTGATTAAAGATCTGACTCTGAGATCCCAGTCCGCAGCCTAAGAGGATTGCTGATCTTGGTGCATCTTGGCTTGCCCCTGCGCCGATGGGTGTCTGACATGAACGATTTCAGGAGGGCTTTGATACCATGACGATATCCCGAGCAAGGCCTGACAGAATTTCCGGGCCATCCTCGCGCAAGATTACAATATCTTCCAGGCGCACACCGAACTCCCCATCCAGATAGATGCCCGGCTCGATCGAAAACACGTTGCCTGCGCGCATTTTGGTGGAGCCACTTGCACTGATATAGGGCGGCTCGTGAATGTCCACGCCAAGGCCGTGGCCTGTGCGGTGAAGGAATTTTTCACCGTAACCAGCCGCCGTGATAGTGTCGCGCGCGGCCCGGTCGATGTCTGATGCAATGGCACCGGGGCGGGACGCCTCCAGCGCGGCTTGCACGGCGCGTTCCACAATACCCGCCACCTTGAGGAATTCGGTCGAGGGCTTTTCCCCGAACCAGCCACAGCGGGTCATGTCGGACGGTGCGCCGTTCAGGCGGCAGCCGGTGTCGATCAGCACGGCCATTTCAGGCTCCAGCTTGGTGTCACCAGTGTGGTGGTGTGGATAGGCGCCATTGTGGCCAAATCCGACGATGGTAAATTCCGGCGTGGCTCCGTTGGCCTTGTAATGAGCGTGGATCGCGGCCTGCACGTCGCGTTCGCTGACACCTTCGGCCAGTGCGGCGAAACCGGCCATGGCGGCGTCATCGTTCAGGCGGGCACTGGCGCGCAGCGCTTCGTATTCCGCGTCATCCTTGATCTGGCGCAACAAACCCACGGTGTCGGCAGCAAAGCTGCGGCGCGGCGCGTCCATTGCATCCAGCAGCAACAGCGCAAAATCTGCGCGCATGGCTTCGTCCACCGCGACGGACAGGTTCGCACCCGTGGCGTTACTTTCCTGCAAAAGCTCTTTCAACGCCGCATCGGGGCCGGTGTGGTCAGCCCATGTGTGGAACGGCAGATCGGTGTCCTTTCGCGCGGCATCGGCGTTCAGCGCGGGCATCAGAAGTCCAGCATAGTCCTGTGACACCAGCAACATCACCGGCCGCTCGTCGCCGTGGGGGTCAAGACCGGTCAGCCAGAGCATATGGCTGGTCGGGCCAATGGCCACAAGATCGGTGCCGTTTTCGGCCATAAGAGTGCGCAGCTTGGTCAGACGGGTCTTCACAGAGATAATCCAATTCAAGTTAGTATTGCAGTCAACAGGGCGGCCCCACACGGGCCGCCCCATCCTTTGGTCTCAGTCGGCTTACTCTTTTTCGACCAGACGATAGAACACGAAGTCCGACGTAGCGCCGTTCACATAGCCCGACACATCTGCATCCATCGCCACCTGATAGGACGCTTGGAACATGATCACGATGGGGCTTTCCTTCTGCACCGCGCGTTGCAGCTCCAGATAGTCGTCCAAGCGGGCCTCGGGGTCAGGTTCAGTCAAAGCACCAAGGGTCAGTTTATTCACCTCGTCCGGCACTGCCCACGCATTACGCCATGTCGTCGTGGCCTGATAGTTCTCGTCCGAGTTGTCAGCATTATAGGCGAAGGCCTTGGCGTTGGAATGAGGGTCCATGAAGTCGGGGCCCCAATACAGCAACATCGCCGCATGAGTCCGCTCACGGTACTTGGTGATGACTTGTGCGCCGGTGCCCGGCAAGATTTCAAAGTTGATGCCCGCGTCGGCAAAGCTTGCTTGCAACGACTGCGCCATATCAGTGAAGGGGGCTGCGTTGATCACGTCAAGCTCGACGGTGATTGGCAGGTCAATATCTGCCTCTTCAAGGATTTGCTTTGCTTTTTCAAGATCATAGCTATAGGGCGTTTCTTCCAGCGCACCGGGGAAACCCTTGGGCCAGAACGCCTGATGAATTTCCATCTGACCTTCAAGGAAACTGTCGGTCATGCCAGAATAATCCACAAGATAACGGGCGGCTTCCCAAAGGGCTGGGTCAGTCAGCGCATCGTTCTTTTGGTTGAATGACAGGAAATGCACAGCCGCCTGTGGGAACGATTCGACCTTGATGTTGTCGCCACTCATCCCTTTGATCTGATCCGGCGTCAGGTTGCGCGCCATGTCAATGTCGCCCTTTTCCAGCAAAAGCTGCTGCGTCGCAGCCTCTGCCACGTGTTGTAAGATCACGCCCTGCATGGCAGGGGCCCCCTTGAAATAGTCAGGGTTGGCCTTAAGCCGAACCAGCTCCGCTGGACGGAAGGTTTGCAGCGAAAACGGCCCCGATCCGGCACTGTTTTCGTTCAGCCACGCGTTGCCCATATCACCATCAACTTCGTTGGCCATGACCGTTTCCATGTCCACGATGGACGCGGGGCGGGATGCAAGCACGTTCAGAACAAAAGCTGGGGAATAGTTACCGTCATAGCGGATGGTGATCGTGTTGCCGTCGGCGGTGACCATATCATCCACGTTTTCAGGCGTCCAACCCAGCTGCGCCAAAACGAACGCCGGCGTGAGGTTCAGTTTGATCAGTCGCGCAAGACTGCCAGTCACGTCTTCGGGGCGGACCGGATTGCCCGAGTGGAACGTCGCCCCCTCGCGCAAGTGAAAGGTCACCGTTTTGGCGTCTGCGTCGGTTTCCCAGCTGTCGGCAAGGCCTGCGGCCAGCACGGTGGTGTCTTCGGCGTCATATTGCACCAGACGGTCATAGATGTTGGTAACCAGTTCGCCGCTAGTGAATTCATAGGCTTGCGCGGGGTCGATCGCGACGATGTCGTCGATGTTCTGCGCCACAACCAGCAGGTTCGGTGGTGTGTCGGCCATGGCCGGTGCAGCCAGTGGCAAGGCCAGAACGCTGGCCAGCAATGCGGTTCTCAGGGTTTTCATGGTCTCTCTCCCGTTAGGTTCGGTTTCTATGATTGTTCACTTGCGCATCAGAACGCTGAGCGTGCCAGTCCAGATCATCCGCGCGGGCTTGTCGCTGTGGTTGGCCCATCGGTGCGGGGTTGCCCCGCTGTAGTGCAGCGCGTCTCCGGCTCCCATCACGATGACCTCATCGCCCAACGATTGTTCGATTTCGCCCTCAAGCACCATGATGATTTCTTCCCCGTCATGGGTCGCGGTTTCAGATGTATAGCCGGGCGGGACGATCAAGATATAACTGCTTAGCTCGGAACCGGGGTAGTCATGGCTGATCGCCTCGTAAGACAGGGTCGATCCGGGCAATGAAAACTGCGGCCGCTCGCTTGCGCGTGACAAGGCCGTGGCTGCGCGAGGTGTGGTGATGAAGTAATCCAGCTCCACTTCAAGTGCATGTGCGATTTGCGCCAGCGTACCAAGCGACGGCACCGCTTTGTCGGTTTCAACCTGGCTAAGGTAACCCACAGACAGACCGGCCCGTTCTGCCACCGCCTTCAGCGTCAGCATCAGCTTGCGCCGTCGCGCCCGAATGCGCGGACCCAGAACCGTCGTCGCCTGACGTGCCGCAATATGCGTGCTGTCATTGCTTTTTTCCGGTTGGTTCTTCACGCGCCCCCCTAAAAAACTTTTTTAGATATAAGCAAAACTTTTTGCATTTGCCAAGCGGTTTCACTAACCTTCGCTGAAGCCATACCGCCGCGCCTCGAAAGGGTCGCGATCATAAGGACCGCCGCACCATGTCATTCAACCCCAACGTTCCGCACATGCGATTAGCCCGCTTCGCACGGTCGTTGGGGGGCTTTGCGGTCATCACGGTCCTGACCTTTCTGGGCCTTATGGCGATCACGTTCTTTATCGGCCGCGTCGTTCCGATTGATCCGGTGCTTGCTGTCGTCGGTGATCGGGCGACAAACGAACAATACGAAGCCGCGCGCGTGGCGATGGGGCTGGACCGACCCCTGATCATGCAGTTCTTTTCCTATGTGGCCGACGTAGTGCAGGGCGATTTCGGCCGGTCGGTATCCACCGGGCGACCTGTGGCGCAGGATTTGGTCCGGGTCTTTCCCGCCACGCTGGAAATGGCCACAATTGGCATCATAATTGGCGTCGTGCTGGGCGTGCCAATGGGGGTCTATGCCGCCGCCCACGCTGGCAGCTGGGCGGATCAGGTGATCCGTGTTCTGGCGCTTTTGGGTTATTCAGTGCCGGCCTTCTGGCTGGGTCTGGTCGGTCTGGCGCTGTTTTATGCGGGGTTGGGATGGGTCGGTGGACCGGGCCGGATTGATGTGTTTTTTGATGGGCTGGTGGAACCGGTCACGGGGTTGCTGCTGGTCGATTCCCTGCTGGACCGGAACATGGAGGTCTTTCGCAGTGCCCTGCACCGGATCATCCTGCCTGCCACCATTCTCGGGTTCTTTTCACTTGCCTATATCGCGCGGATGACCCGCAGTTTCATGCTAGATCAACTCAGCCAGGAATACGTCACCACCGCCCGCGTCAAAGGTCTGAGCGAGACACGCGTGATCTGGGTCCACGCCTTTGGTCCCATTCGCGTGCCGCTGATCACGGTTATCGGGCTAAGCTACGCTGGGCTGCTTGAAGGGTCGGTGATGATAGAAACAGTGTTTTCGTGGCCAGGTATCGGCAACTACCTGACCACCGCCCTTTTCAATGCCGACATGAATGCCGTGCTGGGCGCAACGCTGGTAATCGGCGCAGTGTTCATCCTGATCAACAAGATATCGGACGTGCTTTATCGCGTTCTTGACGCGAGGAGCAGATAATGCACGCATGGCTGATTTCCGACAGTCCGGCATCGCGCCTGCAAGCCAGCGCCGGACGCGCCTATCGTGCAAGTGGGATGTTGCTGCGCAACCCACTGGCCGTTGCAGGGGCGCTGATCATCGGGCTGCTGATATTCACAGCCATCGCCGCCCCTTGGATTGCACCCGAAAGCCCCGTGGGACAAAATCTGTCCAACCGCCTTCTACCCCCTTCGGCCGATCACTGGATGGGCACGGACGAACTGGGCCGAGACATCTTTTCAAGGGTCATCTATGGGTCGCGGATCACGCTGATGATCGTTGCGCTGGTGGCGGTAATTTCGGCACCGCTTGGCCTGGTGATCGGGGCTATTTCGGGCTATTTCGGCGGCTGGACAGATCGCATCTTGATGGGCCTGACAGATGTCTTCCTGTCGATGCCAAAACTTATTATGGCGCTCGCATTTGTGGCCGCCTTGGGGCCGGGGATCGAAAATGCAATCATCGCCATCGCGATCACTGCATGGCCGGCCTATGCTCGCATCGCGCGCGCCGAAACGTTGACTTTCCGTAATGCCGAGTTTGTCTCGGCCACGCGTCTTCTGGGGGCGTCGCACTCACGGATCATCGTTCGTCATGTGTTGCCGCTGTGCACCTCTTCCATGATCGTGCGGGTGACGCTGGATATGGCCGGGATCATCCTCACCGCCGCGGGCCTTGGCTTTCTTGGGCTTGGTGCGCAACCGCCCCTGCCGGAATGGGGCGCGATGATTTCGCGCGGACGTGTGTTCATCCTTGATCAATGGTGGGTCGCGACGATGCCGGGGCTGGCGATCATTCTGGTCTCGCTGGGGTTCTGTTTCCTCGGCGACGGCTTGCGCGATGTTCTGGATCCGAAATCGGCGGGAAAATCATGACCGAACCCCTTCTGTCCGTGCGCAACCTGCACGTCAACTTTCCTACGCCGCAGGGCCGTGTCGATGTGGTTAAGGGCGTATCCTTCGATCTGGGGCAGGAGCGCCTTGGCATCGTCGGTGAAAGCGGGTCGGGCAAATCCATGACCGGCCGCGCAATCTTGCGTCTGATCCGGCCCCCCGGCCGCGTCACGGCTGAAAAGCTTGAATTTCAGGGGCGCGACCTGCTGTCCCTGCCCGAGCGTGAGATGCGTCACCTGCGCGGTGCGCGAATTTCGATGGTCATGCAGGATCCACGCTATTCACTTAATCCAGTCATGACCATTGGGCGGCAGATTGCCGAAGCATTGCGCGCGCACGAAAAATTATCGCGCAGCGCGACACGCGCGCGGGTGCGCGACATGCTGGAATCAGTGCAGATCAACGACCCCGACCGCGTCGCCAAGATGTATCCGCACGAGGTATCGGGCGGCATGGGCCAACGTGTGATGATCGCAATGATGCTGATACCCAAACCCAAGGTCCTGATCGCAGACGAGCCAACCAGCGCGCTGGACGTCAGCGTTCAGGCACAGGTGCTGGATCTGATCGATACGCTGGTGCGCGATCAGGGTATGGGGTTGATCCTGATCAGCCACGATTTGCAACTGGTCGCCCGTTATTGTGACCAGATCCTTGTGATGAATGCAGGCCGCGTGGTTGAACGCTGCGCCGCCGGTGAACTGGACCGCGCCACGCACCCCTACACCAAAGGGCTTTTGGCGTCTGTGCCGCGTATGAACGAAACGCGTGACGAACTGCCGACGCTGGACCGCACCGCGTGGGAGGGCACATGACTACCGCGATTTCACTCGACAATCTGGACATTTCCTACAGCGGAAACCGCGTCGTGCAAGGTGTCACCTTCGATGTGGCCGAGGGCGAAAGCTTCGCCCTTGTCGGCGAAAGTGGATCAGGGAAATCCACCGTACTCAAGGCGATTGCAGGACTTGCGCCGGAATGGACCGGCGGGATGACCGTGCTGGGCAAGCCGCGTGGCCACGGGCCGGACAAGGATCTGGCCCGCACCTGTCAGATGGTTTTTCAGGATCCCTACGGATCATTGCACCCACGCAAAACCGTCGATGCAGTTCTGTCTGAACCGCTGGCGATCCACGGGCTGGGCGATCGTTCAGAGCGGATCGAAAAAGCACTTCGGGATGTCGGCCTGGACCGGCGTTTCCGGTTCCGTTATCCGCACCAAATGTCTGGCGGCCAGCGGCAGCGGGTGGCGATTGCCCGCGCGCTGATGTTGGAACCCAAGATCATGCTGCTGGACGAACCCACCAGCGCGCTGGATGTCAGCGTGCAGGCTGAAATTCTAAACCTGCTGAAACGGCTGCGGGCAGAACAGAACCTGACCTACCTGCTGGTCAGCCACGACTTGCCTGTCGTGGGGTTCATGTGCGACCGGATCGCGGTGATGACCAAAGGCCAGATCGTTGAAATCGCCCCTGTCACGGCTCTGCATGACGGAGCTTTCAGCGATCCGTATTCACGAACCCTTTATGCCGCCAGCGGCGGCTGATCCCGAAGGAAAAACCATGACAACATCCCACCACGCGACATTCACTGCCGAATTATCCGCCGCCACCACCGCCGATGCTGCACAGGCCGCCCTGCATAAGCTGGCCAATGCGTTGATCGACGCGCGGCTGTTCACGGTGATGACCGTGGATATGGATACCGAACTGGCCAGCCGATCCTATACCAGCGATCCCGAAAACTACCCGACTTCCGGCACCAAACCGATTGAGCGCAACCCATGGTTCGATCAGGTCCACGACGACCACCGGATGTTTGTGGCCAACACGCTTGACGATATCGACGCCGTCTTTCCCGACGCGGAACTGATTGGGTCGCTGGGTTGCGGCGCAGTGATCAACCTGCCGGTGGTTCATAAGGGCGAATTGATTGCGACGGTCAACATGCTTGACGCAGCAGGCACGTATACACCCGAGCGGCAAAAGATTGCCGCGGACGGCCTGACGCTACCTGCCTTGGCGACGCTCCTGACCGTTGCCCAGTTGAACGACGACTGACACGGTGGGCGCCACACTTCGGTCATGTCGCGAAGGCTAGGTCACGTTCCGGTTCCGTTTAGTCAGCCGATCTAACGCACGGGCGTCGACCCCCGGTTCGTGGCGGGGCGTTAGCTGACGGCGGCGCTAGACAAGCTTAACCGGTCGGGCTTGATGTTTCCTTGCGCAGCACCAGTCCACACCAAGGCGACTGCCTTTTGGTGTGCTGACGAGAGCCGCCTGGTTGCCGATATTATTGAACTGACGCGGCAGCAGGCACCAACTCCAAACCACTTTCATCAACGATGCGCGCCACGTGTGAAAGATAATACTAACGCTTGATGGTAGCCGGCTCGCCACAGTGTTCACACTGCGTCCGTCCAGCAGCAGGCCGGGGCGCGCGACCCTGTTCCACGCTTTCCTGAAGGGCGTTCCGGAAGTGGACCTCGCCGAAGCCCGAAAGATCATCGAAAACTGGACGACCGATTACAACACTGAACGACCTCATACGTCGCTCAGCAGGCCTTTACCGCAACCCATACAACAAAAAGACAAAGGAGCAGATCACGCGGCTGGGTCAGCACTTACATTGATTGGGCGTCTGCCCACTCTCACCGCTGGAACATCATAGTTGGGTGTTTCTTGTGTCGAAAAGTAGTTCACGATTTAGAAAGTCTCCGCATCATGGGTTCGGCAGATATCCAAGTTCAAGAGGGTGGACCACGCGCGCTGCGACTATCAGATCGGGCATTCAGCTGCCGCGATCATCCGCGCATCTTGGCGGGCCGTTGTTTCGGACGTTTTCAACAAACACCGTCGCTGATCATTTCATCATTTTATGGGTTCATAAATGATGGGATTAACAAGCGTTAACGCGCTCTGCTGCGAAGTAACGCATCAAAAAAAGATGATTACCTGCCGTTCGTGCAACGACAAGACATTTTATTTGCTGCCGAATCCATTAGATGTGGCAACAAAATTGCATCGCAAAGGTAGTAGTCAGCATGAAACTTTCTGAGTGTTCTAAGAGGTTTTCGGAATGAAGTATCTTCGACCCGTGATCGCAGGGATTGTGGTTTTAGCCGCGATCGCAACAATCGGTTGGTATTTTTGGGACCGGCAAACGGGCGGCCTGCCCGAAGGTTTTGCCACCGGGAACGGCCGCCTCGAAGCAGATCAGATCGACATCGCCACCAAGATTCCGGGACGGGTCGCAGAGATACGCGTCAGTGAAGGCGCTCTTGTACAAGCCGGTGATGTTCTTGCGGTGATGGACACGCGCGAGCTTGAAGCGCAATTGGCACGCGGCAAAGCCGATGCAGCCAGCGCGGCCAGCCAGGTTGAAGAGGTGCGCGCCCTGATCGAACAGCGCCGCGCCGAAGTTAAGATGGCACAAGGTGATTTTGGCCGCGCGAGCACGCTGGCCGATCGTGGCGTGAATTCACAGGTGCTGGCCGATCAACAAAAAACCCGGCTGGCCACGGCCGAAGCCGCCCTGCACGCCGCAACCGCCCGGTTGAACACGGCCGAACGCGGCGTCGAGGCAGCAAACGCCTTGGTCTCGCAATACGAAACGCAGATCGCAGATGCTACACTGACCGCGCCGGTGCTGGGCCGGGTCCTTTATCGTCTTGCCCAACCCGGCGAGGTTCTGGGTGGCGGCGGCAAGGTAATCACGTTGTTGGATCTGTCACAGGTCTACATGGAGATGTTCCTGCCTGCAGACCAGTCAATGCGCACCGGCCTAGGCGCCGAGGCGCGGATCAGGATCGACAGTATTCCCTATGCGATCCCAGCCTATGTCAGCTTTGTCTCGCCCAAGGCTCAGTTCACGCCGAAGCAGGTTGAAACTGCTGATGAACGTGAAAAGCTGATGTTTCGCGTCAAGGTGCGTCTGCCTGAAGAACTTGTCAAAGCCTATATCGAACAGGTCAAGACCGGTGTGCGGGGTGTGGCCTATATCCGCCTTGCGGGAGCCGAGGACCTGCCATGGCCCACCGAATTCGTCGGCGAACCGATCCCCGCCGATGCCCTGCCGGGAAACTGAGCCATGCAGACCTCGTGTGTCGCCCGCGTTCAGGCGCTGAGCCATCGCTATGGTAAGAATTTGGCGATTGACGATGTGACACTCGATCTGCCGACGGGAAAGATGTTGGGGTTGATCGGGCCGGATGGCGTGGGCAAATCCACGCTGCTGTCGCTTCTGGCTGGCGTGCGCAAGATTCAGACCGGCGAGGTGATGGTATTGGACGGCGACATGGCCGACCGGAACCACCGCGAGGCGGTTTTCATCAACATCGCCTACATGCCGCAGGGCTTGGGCAAGAACCTCTACCAAGAACTCAGCGTTCAGGAGAACCTGCAATTCTTCGGTCGGCTGTTCGGCCATGATGCCGCCGAGCGGCGACAGCGGATCGACCGCCTGACAAAGGCCACCGGGCTCGATCCATTTCTGGACCGTCCGGCGGGAAAGCTGTCGGGCGGGATGAAACAGAAGCTGGGTTTGTGTTGTGCGCTGATCCACGACCCGGATTTCCTGATCCTTGATGAGCCGACAACCGGTGTTGATCCGGTGGCGCGCGATCAGTTCTGGAATCTGATCGACGACATCCGTGCCGATCGACCGGGCATGAGCGTGCTGGTGGCGACTGCCTATATGGAGGAGGCCGAGCGGTTTGATTGGCTTGCCGCGATGGATGACGGGAAAATCCTGGCGACCGCATCACCCGATGAGATGCGCAGGCAAGCCGGCGTGGACACATTGGAAGAAGCCTTTGTGTCGCTCTTACCCGAGGCCAAGCAGCGGAAAAGTGCGCCCGTCGAAATGACCCCACTGGACCAGGCAGAGACCGGACATGCGATTGTGGCCAAGGGGCTGACCAAACGGTTTGGCGATTTCACTGCGGCGAGCGATGTCAGCTTCGAGATACGTCATGGCGAGATATTCGGCTTTCTGGGGTCGAACGGGTCGGGCAAGACAACGGTCATGAAGATGCTGACGGGGCTGCTTCCGGCAAGTGAGGGCGAGGCGTGGCTGTTCGGCGAAAAGGTCGATGCGTCCAACGCCGAAACGCGCATGCGTGTCGGCTACATGTCGCAACTCTTCTCGCTCTACGGCGAACTGACAGTGCGCCAGAACCTCAAGCTGCACGCCCGCCTGTTCGATCTGCCAAACGACGAGATCGAGCCGCGTATCGAAGAGCTTCTGACCGATCTGGGTCTTGGCCGCTACGAAGACTCGTTTGCGGGCGAATTACCGCTGGGGCTGAAGCAACGGCTATCGCTGGGATGCGCGGTCATTCACAAGCCCGATATCCTTATCCTCGACGAGCCGACATCCGGTGTCGATCCCGTTGCGCGTGACGAGTTTTTTGACCTTCTGGCCGATCTGTCGCGGGGCGATGGGGTGACGATCTTCATCTCTACGCATTTTATGAACGAAGGTATGCGCTGCGATCGCATCAGTCTGATGCATGCCGGCCAAGTTCTGGTCTATGACACACCCCAAAACCTTGCCGCCGAAAGCGCATCAGGGACGCTGAACGAGACGTTCATCGACTACATCACCGATGCGATGGGCGCGCCCGAAACGGCCCCCGAAAAGCTTACAGGCCTGGGGTCGGATCAGGCATCCCGCAATCACAGTCCCCGGCTTGTGCGTCTGTTCGCGGTCAGCCGCCGCGAAACGCTGGAGGTGATACGCGACCCGATCCGCTTGGCGTTCGGGCTTTTGGGGTCGATGCTGCTGATGCTGCTTTTTGCTTATGGTATTTCGACAGATGTGACCGGGCTGACATTCGCCGCCTACGATCAGGATCGTACACCTGAAAGCCGTGCCTATCTGGCGAATTTCCAAGGTTCCCAGTATTTCAACGAAGCGCCGGCTGTCACCAGTGACGAAGAGTTACGGCGCCGGATGGTCGCCGGTGAAATCACGCTGGCCATCGAGATACCTTCAGGGTTCGGGCGCTCAGTCGCCACTTTGCAACCGACCAGCGTGGCGGCGTGGATCGACGGCGCAAATACCATCCGCGCATCGACAATCGAAGGCTACGTGCAGGGCGCACACGCCACGTTTCTGTCCACCCGAGCCACTGCCGCGGGGATGTCAGGCATGTTGCAGCCCAAGGTCAATATAGAACCGCGCTATCGCTATAACCCCAGCTTTGAATCGCTGCCCTCCATGGCGGCCTCGGTGCCTGCGATCCTGCTGATGCTGTTTCCGGCGATCCTGATGGCAGTCAGCATCAGCCGAGAACGCGAAATCGGCACGATCACCAATTTCTATGTCACGCCTACCAGCAAGCTGGAATATCTGTTGGGCAAGCAACTGCCCTATATCGGGTTGGGATTGATCAACTGGATGATACTCACCGCAATGGCCGTCTTCATGTTCGATGTGCCGCTCAAAGGATCCGCCCCGGCGCTGGCGTTAGGGGCCGTGGCCTATGTGGCCGCCTCTACTGGTTTGGGCATGATGGTTGCGGTCTTCATGCGCACCCAGGTTGCGGCAGTGTTTACGACCGTGGTCGTTGCAATGATGCCGACGGTGCAGTTCTCGGGCTTGATCCAGCCCGTCTCGACGCTCGAAGGCGCAGGTCGCATTCTGGGGCAGCTCTGGCCGACCAACTATTTCATGCAGATGAGTGTCGGCGTGTTCAACAAAGCCCTTGGCTTTGACCAACTCGGACCCAATATCCTGCTGCTTCTGCCGTTCGCGCCAGTGTTCGTGGCGGTGGCTGTTCTGTTCATGCGCAAGCAGGAGGCATAGATCGTGCGACGTATCAAAAATGTTTTCTGGCTCATCGGCAAGGAATTCCGCACATTGTGGCGCGAGGCGATCCTGCTCTTGCTGGTGATCTATTCCTTCGGTCCCAGCATGTATGTCGAAAGCTCCGGGGCTGGCGGGCCGCTCAACAATGCCGTGGTCACGTTTGTCGACGAAGACCGCTCGACGCTCAGCCGCGCGTTGCAAAACGCCCTTCTGCCGCCGCGATATCTGCCGCCGAAAGAGGCCGGGGCGGATCAGATCGACCGGATGATGGACTGGGGCGAGACGACTTTCGTGGTCGTGATCCCCGCCGGGTTCGAAGCGGATGTGCGTGCCGGGCGCACACCGTCCCTGCAGCTCAATATCGATGCGACCAAGACGATGGCGGCGGCGGTTGGCACCGGCTATCTTACCGCCACCTTCAACGAAGAGATCAATCGTTTTGCCACAGGTGAAGATCTGGCGCCTGTATCACCCCTCGATCTGGTCCTGCGCCGATCGTTCAACCCGGCGGGCGAAACTGCTTGGCTGCGCTCGGTTTCCTCGCTCCTAAACCAGTTGTCGATCCTGACCATCGTGCTGACCGGTGCCGCGCTTATCCGTGAACGCGAACACGGGACAATCGAGCATCTGATGGTCATGCCGCTGAGCGCCATAGAAATCGCCATGGCGAAGATCATTGCCAACGGCCTGGTGATCTTCGTGGCCTTCACATTCGCCCTTTTCGTTATGGTCGAGGGCTTCATGGACGTGCCTTTCGCAGGTTCCGAAGGTCTATTGCTGCTTGGCACGGCGGTCTATCTGTTTGCGGCGGCATCCATCGGTGTGCTGCTTGGTATCGTGGCGCGCAGCATGGCGCAATTCGCACTTCTCCTCATCCTGACGATCACCCCGATCATGATCCTGTCGGGTGGCATGACACCGATCGAAAGCCAGCCTGCATGGTTGCAACCGATCACATGGCTTCTACCGTCCCGGCATTTCATGGAGTTTGCCGTTGCCATCGCATTTCGCGGGGCCGATTTCAGTATCGTGTGGCTGGAATTCCTCTGGACATTCCTTCTGGGCGCAGCCTTTCTCTTCGTCAGTCTGATCCTCTTCCGCCGGTCGGTCTCGGGTGGATGACCCATGCGCGGACGCATTAGGGATTCAGGAAGCCTCCAACTGGCGTGAGGTCAAGGTTGGCCCGAGATAAGGAATGGCAAACGTCATCGCTTTGATGGTCACTTTGGCAATCAGGATTATCTGGCCCGAACTACTGTGCCAGACGGGTTCCCGTTTGCGCAAAGACCACGCCCAGCACTGTGATCAGTGTTGCCCATTTGCGGCTTACCTCCAACCGGTTCTAATATTGGATTCACGGCTCTGTAGGATAATTGCGACGCTGCACATGGTACGCTAGGGCGAGCGACGGCTGTTGCTACTGCCGATATCCAATCCCATCGGTCCAAGGGACGCAAGATCTGTCACGAATGGCCAAGTCAGGTGTCACCCGGCAACATAAATGTAAAAGTGGTGAGCCGTGAAGGATTCGAACCTTCGACCCACTGATTAAAAGTCAGTTGCTCTACCAACTGAGCTAACGGCCCACTCTGTGAGCGCGGTGAGTATAGCCGCCGGCTTGGCAGGTCAACCCCAATTTCCACGGAATCTGTTCGATCTCTGGCAAAAGTTTTCGCAAGGGCTTATATCGCGCGATATGGTTTGTGACGACATATCAATACGCACGCTTGGCTTCATGAAATGGCATGGGGCGGGCAACGATTTCGTGATCATTGACTCGCGAAGCACGGATGCTGTGGTCACAGAAGACCTGGCCAAAGCCTTGGGGGATCGAAATCGCGGTATCGGGTTCGATCAGTTGGCTGAAATCCGAAGCTCGGGCATCGCCGATATCAACCTTGATTTCTGGAACGCAGACGGTAGCCGCGCCGGGGCATGTGGAAACGCTACCCGCTGCGTAGCGCGCTATATGATGGATGTGACCGGTAAACGCGCACTGACCATCCGCACCTCGCACGGTGTGCTTGAGGCGCGTCTTGATGGCGATCAGGTATCGGTGAATATGGGCAGGCCACAGACCGCGTGGGACGAGGTGCCGCTTTCAGAAAACGTCGATACGGCCCATCTGCCGCTGGATGGCGACCCGGCTGCCGTAGGCATGGGCAATCCGCATTGCGTATTCTTTGTTGACGACGCCGAGGCGGTCGATGTTGCCGCCATTGGCGCGCATATCGAACATGACCAATTGTTTCCCGAAGCGACCAATGTCGAGTTTGCCCAAGTCCGCGCCCGTGACGAAATCCGGATGCGCGTTTGGGAACGTGGGACCGGGATAACTTTGGCCTGCGGGTCCGGAGCGTGTGCAACCGTTGTCGCCGCCCATCAGCGCGGGCTGACGGACCGCCACGTCAAGATGGAACTGGATGGCGGGTGGCTGACGCTGGACTGGCGCGAAGACGGGGTTTGGATGACGGGTCCGACGGCCTTCGTGTTCGAAGGCCAGTTGATGCCTGCTTTTCTGGAAGGGATTTAGGATGAGCACCACCCCCCCTGTCTTTGCGACACTTGGCTGTCGTCTGAACGCCTATGAAACCGAGGCGATGAAGCGACTGGCCGATGAGGCGGGTGTCGAAGGTGCCGTGGTGGTCAATACCTGCGCCGTCACCGCCGAAGCCGTGCGCAAGGCGCGTCAGGAAATTCGCAAGCTGCGCCGGGAACACCCGGACGCCAAGGTGATTGTCACCGGTTGCGCCGCTCAGACCGAACCCGAAACCTTCGCAAATATGGACGAGGTCGACACCGTCATCGGAAACCACGAAAAGATGGCGCCCGAGACATGGGCGGGCCTTGCCCCGGACCTGATCGGCGATACCGAGCGTGTGCAGGTCAACGACATCATGTCCGTGACCGAAACCGCCAGCCATCTGATCGACGGGTTCGGCACGCGAAGCCGCGCCTATGTGCAGGTCCAGAATGGTTGCGATCACCGCTGCACATTCTGCATTATCCCCTATGGTCGGGGCAACTCGCGCAGCGTGCCTGCGGGTGTCGTCGTCGATCAGATCAAGCGCCTTGTGGACAAAGGGTTCAACGAGGTCGTGCTGACCGGCGTGGACCTGACAAGTTGGGGCGCCGATCTGCCGGGCGGGCCGCGTTTGGGTGATCTGGTCATGCGCATCTTGCGTCTGGTGCCTGACCTGCCGCGTCTGCGCATCAGCTCGATCGATTCCATCGAGGCAGATGACAACCTGATGCTGGCGATTGCCTCCGAGCCGCGCCTGATGCCGCATTTGCATCTGAGCCTTCAGCACGGCGATGATATGATCCTGAAGCGTATGAAGCGCCGCCACCTGCGCGACGACGCCATCGCGTTTTGTGAAGAAGCGCGCCGCCTGCGCCCCGGCATCACCTTCGGCGCCGACATTATCGCGGGTTTCCCGACCGAAACGGACGCGCATTTTGAAAACAGCTTAAAGCTGGTGGCTGAGTGCGACCTGACATGGTTGCATGTCTTTCCCTACTCAAAACGCGAAGGCACGCCCGCGGCGAAGATTCCCACACAGCTCAACGGCACGGTCATCAAGGATCGCGCCGCGCGACTGCGTGCCGCTGGTGACGCTCAGGCCAAACGGCATCTGGCCGCCCAAGTCGGGCAGAAACACCGCATCTTGATAGAAAATCCCACCATGGGCCGGACCGAGCAATTTGCAGAGGTGACGTTTCAGACACCACAGGTCGAAGGGACCATTGTTACAGCTATTCCGATCTGCACTGACGAACAGCAATTAGTGGTCTGATCGACCGACATTCGGCTGCCGTCCCACGCAGAAAAGTGGACATGCCGCCCCGTCGCCCCTACATTCTATGTGAAGGAGGATCACATGCCCTTACCTATCGCCCCGATTGCGGCTTTCGCGATCCGCTATGGTTCCGTCGCCGTCGCCACATATGCGCTGGCCCGGTCCATCGAACGCGCACCGCGTGATCAAAGCGTGGAAGACACGCTGGACACCGCGCCCGAAGGCGTGACGACCCGTCGCGATGATGAACAAATGAACGCTACGGCCCGTATGCGCCGCGTGATTCGCTTGGGCACTGACGGACCGGGCATAGAGATCGACGCGGTCAGCTTGACCCGCATCCGCTTTCGAAAGGTTTGATCCATGCAGCTTGTCTATTCGCCCGCCTCGCCCTTTGCGCGCAAGGCTCGGATGCTGATCCTTGAGACCGGCCAGCAGGACGAGGTTGAGTTGGTCGAGGTTGCCTCGTCCCCCACCGCACCCAACCCGCAACTGACCGCCGCCAACCCGCTGTCCAAGATCCCCGCACTGATCCGCACTGACGGGCCGACCCTTTATGACAGCCGCGTAGTGACGCGGTTTCTGGATGCCCGCGCTGGCAGCAACCTCTATCCCGACGACCGGATATGGGAGGTTCTGACCCTTGAAGCGACCGGCGATGCGATCATGGATGCCGGTGTACTGATGGTCTATGAGACCCGCTGCCGCCCCGAGGACATGCAGTTCGAAGGCTGGGTGGACGCGCAGTGGGGCAAGATCGCAGGCGCGCTGGACGCGCTTGACACCCGGTGGATCAGCCATTTGTCCGGGCCGCTGGACATGGCGCAAATCTCGGTCGGGTGTGCGTTGGGTTATCTTGATTTCCGTCACGCAGACCGCGACTGGCGCAAAGGTCGCGATTCTCTGAATAACTGGTTCGCTGCCTTCTCGCAGCGCGACAGCTTCCAGACCACTGCTCCGATCTGAATCGCCCCTCGCCCGATTCCCGGCCCGATTGCCGTCACTATCCAGCATCATGACCTTGAAAAGCCGCACCTGCGCTCTAATGACTTCTGGACGGGGCGCAATTCCTTGGATAAACAGCCGCAAAACGGACCGCTTTCTTGGGCGGTTTACTGTCGTGTCGGTTGCAATTCTGCGACCTAGCTAGGGAGATGCGCTCTTGTCACAAGCCGACGACCACGAAGGAACCCGCCGGGATTTCCTTTATTATGCAACAGGTGGTGCCGCAGCCGTAACGGCCGGTGCCGCAGTTTGGCCAATGGTCAATCAGATGAACCCCTCTGCTGACGTGAAGGCGCTTAGCTCAATCCGCGTGGATATCTCAGGCATTGAGCCGGGCACACAGCTGACAGTCAAATGGTTGGGCAAGCCGGTGTTCATCCGTCGTCGCACGGACGAAGAAATCGAACTGGCCCGCGAACAGGATGCAGCTAACCTGCCCGACAAGTTTGCCCGCAATGACAACGTCGACGCAACGTTGTCTGCGGATGACGCAAACCGCACCATGGACGAAAAAGGCGAATGGTTGGTCATGATGGGTGTGTGCACCCACTTGGGCTGTGTGCCTTTGGGCGACGGCGCTGGCGACTATCAGGGTTGGTATTGCCCGTGCCATGGTTCGCACTACGACGCATCTGGTCGTATCCGTAAGGGTCCAGCACCCGAAAACCTGCCCGTTCCCGTCGCCGAGTTTGTCGACGAAACGACGATCAAACTGGGCTAAGGGAGGCTTATATGTCCGGAATTCCTCATGATCATTACGAACCCAAATCAGGGTTCGAAAAATGGCTCGACAAGCGGCTTCCCGTGGTTGGGCTTCTGTATGACACGCTGATGATCCCCACACCCAAGAACCTGAACTGGTGGTGGATCTGGGGCATCGTTTTGACCTTCTGTCTGGTGATGCAAATCGTAACCGGTATCATTCTGGTCATGCACTATACCCCGCATGTCGACATGGCGTTTGCGTCGATCGAACACATTATGCGTGACGTGAACGGCGGGCATATGCTGCGCTATGTTCACTCTAACGGTGCTTCGCTGTTCTTCGTGGCAGTTTACATCCACATCTTCCGCGGCCTGTTCTACGGTTCTTACAAGGCCCCGCGCGAAGTGACGTGGATCATCGGCATGTTGATTTACCTGATGATGATGGCCACCGGCTTCCTGGGCTACGTTCTGCCTTGGGGTCAGATGTCCTTCTGGGGCGCAACCGTCATCACCGGCCTGTTTGGCGCCATCCCGTTCATCGGTGAAGGCCTGCAAACTTGGCTGCTGGGTGGGCCGGCCGTGGATAACGCCACGCTGAACCGCTTCTTCTCGCTGCACTATCTGCTGCCCTTCGTGATCGCCGCACTTGTTGCCGTTCACATCTGGGCGTTCCACACCACGGGTAACAACAACCCGACGGGTGTGCCTGTGCGCACCGGATCGAAAGAAGAGGCCGAGAAAGACACCCTGCCCTTCTGGCCCTACTTCGTCATCAAGGACCTGGTTGGCCTTGGCATCGTGCTGATCATCTTCTTCGCGATTGTCGGTTTCATGCCCAACTATCTGGGCCACCCCGACAACTATATCGAAGCCAACCCGCTGTCGACGCCCGCACATATCGTGCCGGAATGGTATTACCTGCCCTTCTACGCGATCCTGCGTGCCTTCACCGCCGACGTTTGGGCCGTGCAAGCGGTCAGCTTCCTGACCGGTGGTATCGTCGATGCGAAGTTCTTCGGCGTGGTCGCCATGTTCGGTGCAATCTTCGTGATGGCGCTGGCGCCGTGGCTGGACACCTCGTCGGTTCGCTCGGGTCAGTATCGTCCGGCGTTCAAGTGGTGGTTCCGTTTGCTGATCATCGACTTCATGGTTCTGATGTGGGTCGGCGCACGCGACACGGAATTCCCGCATGATTGGATTTCGCTGATTGGCGCCACCTACTGGTTCGCATACTTCCTTGTCATCCTGCCGCTTCTGGGTCTGTTTGAAAAACCCACGACGCCGCCGGCCACGATCGAGGAAGACTTCAACGCCCACTATCCCGGCGCAGCCGAGTGAGAAAGGATCTAGGATCAATGATCAAGAAACTCGCAACATCCGCTGTCGTCGCGCTGGCGCTTGCCACTGGTGGCGCACTTGCAGCTGGCGATGAAGGCCACATCGAAGACTTCGCGTTTTCGTTTGAAGGCCCGTTCGGCACCTATGATCAAGAACAGCTGCGTCGCGGCCTGAAGATTTATACCGAGGTCTGCGCGGCCTGCCACGGCCTGCGCTATGTGCCGCTGCGCACATTGGCAGACCCCGGTGGCCCGAACTATACCGAAGACGAAGTGCGCGACTACGCCGCCGAACATTTCTTCGTCTATGATGCGGAACTGGACGAAGACCGTCCGGCGAAACCATCGGATTTCTTCCCCGCTGTGTCCGGCGAAGGGATGGGCCCGGACCTGTCCTTGATGGCGAAGGCACGCGCGGGCTTCCACGGCCCGGCGGGAACGGGCCTGAACCAGCTGTTCCGCGGTATGGGCGGCGCTGAATATATCGCCAGCTTCCTCTTGGGCTTCACCGGAGAAGAAGACGAAATCGCCGGCACCTTCCTGTACGAAAATACCGCTTTCCCCGGTGGCTGGGTGTCGATGGCGCCACAGTTGGAAGATGGTCTGATCGACTATGATGACGGCCACAGCAACACTGCCCGCGACATGGCCAAGGACGTGTCGGCCTTCCTGATGTGGACGGCAGAGCCTAAGATGATGGCCCGCAAACAAGCTGGGTTCGTCTCTGTCCTGCTATTGGTGCTTCTGACATCGCTTCTGTATCTGACCAACAAGAAACTGTGGGCCCCGCATAAGGGCAAGCATCTGGATCTGTAAGGTTCGACATAAAGAATAAAAAAGGGCGCTTTCGGGCGCCCTTTTCTTTTGCCAATCGGCCGCGGTTACACGCCCAGATAATCGCGCAGCGCGGCGGGTGGATCGTCAAACATTTGTGCGGTCGGCACCGGGGCGTGCGCGCGTCCGCCTTCGACCAGTATGACCTCGTCCGCTATGCGGCGCGCATCTTCGGGGTTATGGCTGACCATCAACATTGTCGCCTGTGTCTCGGTCGCCAATTCGGCCACAAGGTCGAGCATCTCAACGCGAAGCGCTGGCCCCAGGGCGTCGAAAGGTTCATCCAGCAACAGAATCGAGCGATCACGCAGCAACACGCGCGCAAGAGCCACCCGCGCGATCTGTCCACCCGACAATTGCGCCGGTTTGCGCGCGCCTTTACCCGCAAGCCCGACACGGCCCAAGGCAGCCTCGACCCTTTTGTGATCTTCGCGCATCAACCGCAAATCAGGCCGCAGGCCAAGGCCCACGTTCTGCGTGACGGACAGGTGGGGAAACAGGTTATTGTCCTGAAACACCATGCTGATGGGGCGCGCCGCCGGATCATCGGCCATAGGCGACCCGCGCCACATCACCCTGCCACGGCTCAGCGGTTGAAACCCCGCGATCATGGCCAGCAAGGTGGACTTGCCCGCACCTGATGGCCCCAGTACGGCCACGCGCCGCCCCTCGGACACGCTGAAGTCAGCGGCGAGCGTGAAATCACCCAGATCAACCCACGCATCTTCAAGTGTCAGCATCCACGCGTCCTCCGCGGTCAAAAATCCAGAACAGAGCCAGCGACAGCCCCAGCAATAGCAGCCCTGCCGCCGCCGCATCATCCATCCGGTAAGCTGTCATAAGGCGATACATCTGCAACGGAAGCGTCGCCCCCTGTGCATCAGCAAACATCGCGATGACCCCAAGATCGCCCATCGACAGCGCCGCCGCCAACCCCAGTGCAAACCCAATCGGGCGGCGCAGGCGCGGCAGCCATAACAGCCGCACCCGCGTCAGCCCGTGCATCCCCAAGGCATCCGCCAGCGCACCATAGTCCCGCTCGACCGCCGTCAACGCAGGCACAAGGGCGCGCAGGGCAAACGGCAAGCTCATCGCCGCGTTCACAAGTGCCGTCACCGGCAACGCAAGGTCCGAGGGTTTGATGAACGGAAACAGGATCAGGAACAACCCCGTCCCGACAACCAAAGGCGAGGCGGCGATGGTCAGATATCCCAACCCCTCGACCAGTCGTGCCCCGCGTTGCACGACCAAAGCCGCAATCGGCAAGGCAAGCGCCAAGGTCAGGACCGCCGAACCCAATGCCACCGCAAGCGACCGCCCGGCCGCCTGAAAAATCGACGCAGGCAACGTGGTCAGCCCCGGCACGCCTGCCAGCACAACCATTGTCAGGGGCAGCAGCAGAAACAGGCTGGCAAACGTCACGACGACCACATCCAAAACCCGCTGCACAAGGCCGTCATCCCAACGCTGCACCGCCCGATCAAGCCCGGTTCCCATATCCCCCGGCATGGTCACGCGAAACGCAATCAGCGCTGCACTTGCCCCCATCGCAAACTGGATCAGCGCCAGCAGCGCCGCGCGGCCAAGGTCAAAATCAAACTTGAACGCTTCATAAATTGCAAGCTCGACCGTCGTGGCCCGCGGCCCCCCGCCCAACGCCAGCGCCACGGCAAATGAGGTCAGGCAGATTAGGAAAATCACCAAAAACGCGCCGGGGATCACCTCGCGCAGCATCGGGCGTTCCAGCGTGCGGGCGATGTCACGCGACCCCATGCCAAGCGATGCGGCCAGCCGGAAGCGTTCGGCGGGGATCGACAGCCATCCTTGCAAGATCAGGCGAGTCGCCAGCGGCAGGTTGAAAAACACATGCGCCAGAATGACACCGTGATAGCCATAGACCGAAATCGGTTCGAACCCGAACACGCCGATCGCCTTGCTGATCACCCCGCTGCGCCCGAACACGGCAATCAGACCCAGAACAGCCACGATAACCGGCAGGATAAAGGGCGCACCCAGCAGGGTGACAAGCGCCATGCGGCCAGGAAAACTGCGCCGGGCCAGCGCGCGGGCGACGGGGATGGCCAGCACGACGCTGATGCCTGCGGACAAGGTCGCCTGCCAAAGCGTGAACCGGATTGCCGCCCAGTCTGACGGCCCAAGCCCCCGTCCGCCTTCGGCCCGCAAGGCGACGGCAACGAGGGTGCCAAAGACCAGCACCACCAGCAGACCGGCGGCCAGCAGGCCGGGCCAGTGCGACACCCAGATGGGGCGCGTTATCCGGCCCGCGCCCCGCATTCTAGTTCGAGATCGCCTTCAACCATTCATCCAGCGCGGGCCGGCGCAGGGCGTCAGCCTCGTCTTCGGAATAGAAGATCGCTTTATTCGGCACAGCTAGCAGGTTGAATTTTTCCGGCAGCAATGACGGATCGAGCTTTGACGGATACGACCAGTTGGATGTCGCAATAGCGGTCTGAAATTCCTCGGTCAGGACATAATCAAGAAACGCATCGGCCAGATCGGGCTGGTCCGTCGTCTTAAGCTTGGCCGCAAGTTCGACGAACAGATAATGCCCGTCGTCGAAGATCGCGGCAGACTTGCTCGTATCGTCCTCGGCGATGATGTGATAGGCGGGCGAGGTGGAATAGGACAGGACCATGTCGGCCTCGCCATCCGTGAACATGCCGTAGCTTTCCGACCAGCCTTGCGTTACGGTCAGAACCTTGGGGGTCAGACGCTCCCATGCTTTGGGCGCGTCATCGCCATAGATCGACTTGACCCACAGCAACAGCGCCAGCCCGGAAATCGAGCTGCGCGGGTCTTGCAGAACGATCTTCACATCGTCCGGCATGTCCAACAGCGCGTCGAAACTGGTGGGCGGCGTGTCCATCTTCGTGTTGTCATATATGAAGGCCACATAGCTGTAGTTGAACGGCAGAAACACATCGTCTGTCCAATCCACAGGCATGGTCAGACCGCTGACATCCTGGGCGTGCGGGGCAAACAAGCCGGATGCGCGCGCGCGAACAGTGACGTCGGAGTTCAGGCCGATCACCACGTCGGCGTCGGTGCGGTCACCTTCCAGCAGGATGCGCGGCAGCACGTCGCCGGTGATAAATTGCAGGTCACAGTCGCAGCGGGCCTCGAACCCCTGTTCAATCCCCGGACCTGGCCCCCATTCGGACGCAAAGTAATCGGGGGCATAGACTCGCAACACTGGCGTTTCCGCCGTGGCCGCCTGGGCCATCAGTGCAAGTCCTGCGACAAATGAAAGGGTCTGTTTCATGGCATCCTCCAAATGCGCCGGACGGAGTGGCATTTGGGACATCCAAATTACCTTCCCTCCGCCGGTCTTAGCCGGTTCAGGTTCAACGGGTCCGCAAACATGCATCTCAGCCAGCCCAAGCCAGCACCCCGAGGTCATCTGAGTCCTGCCCGGTTTGGCCCAGTTTGGCAAGCCCCCCTTGACGCAACGGCCATGATCGGCATTGTGACCGCTATCATCCGTCAGATCGGAGCCGTCATGTCGGACGCATCACATTCCCCCCTCAGGGGGCTGGGCTTTGCCTTCGCGGCCTTCGCCGTGTTCGCGACGCATGACGCCGTGATCAAGACGCTCGGCGTCAACTTTTCGGTTTTCCAAATCATCTTTTTCGCGATGCTGTTTGCCTTTGTGCCGATGTCCGTTCTGATGCTGGCGGACCGGCAGGTGGACAATTTCCGCCCGCGTCATCCTTGGCTGATCCTTCTGCGGTCGGCCACATCGTTGATCGCAATGTCCGCAGCATTCTATGCCTTTACCGTCCTGCCCTTGGCCGAGGTTTATGCCCTGCTGTTCGCCACCCCCCTTCTGATCACCGCGATGTCCGCACTTTTGCTGGGTGAAACGGTGCGCGCACAGCGATGGGCTGCAGTTATGGTCGGCCTGATCGGTGTGCTGATCGTCCTTAGGCCCGGCGTCATTCAAATCTCGTTCGGCCATATCTGCGCCTTGATCGCGGCGTTCTGTTCCAGCCTTGGATCCGTCATCATGCGCAAGATCGGGGGGGAAGAGCGGACAGCGGTGATGATCCTTTATCCCATGCTGTCCTCAATCACATTCATGGCGCTGATCCTGCCCTTCGTCTATCGGCCGATGGAAGTGACACAACTGGGTATGTTGGCCAGCCTTGGCGTGTTGTCCGTGGGCGCGCAGGTGATGATCATCGCCGCTTATCGCGCCGCGCCTGCGGCAGTGGTCGCCCCCATGCAATACAGTCAAATCCTGTGGGCCACCCTGTTCGGCGCGCTTTTCTTCGAAGAATGGCCCGACATGTGGGTGGGCGTAGGCGCGTCTGTCATCATCGCATCGGGCATCTTCATCGTCTGGCGCGAAAGCCGGCCATCGGTATCCATGCGCAACCCGATTTTGCGCGACCCGAACCCGCGTTACGACGCCGGCCCCAGCCCCAAGCCAAAACATCGCCGCCCGCAAAGCTGACGCGCGCGCGCTTCCCTTTCACGCGCGCCTTCGCTATCACCCTGACAACGAAGGAGCTTGCGCATGTCGATGAACAGTTTTGGCCATATCTTCCGCGTCACCACATGGGGCGAAAGCCACGGGCCAGCGCTTGGCGCAACGGTCGACGGTTGCCCACCCGGTGTGCCGCTGGAACCTGAAATGATCCAAGTCTGGCTGAACAAACGCCGCCCCGGCCAGAACAAGCACACGACCCAGCGCAACGAACCCGACCAGGTGCGCATCCTGTCGGGGGTGTATGAAGGCAAAACCACCGGCACGCCGATCCAGTTGATGATCGAAAACACCGACCAAAGGTCGAAAGATTATGGCGAGATCGAAAAGACCTTTCGCCCCGGTCACGCCGACATCACCTATTGGCAGAAATATGGTATCCGTGACCCGCGCGGGGGTGGACGTTCGTCTGCGCGTGAAACAGCGGCGCGTGTGGCCGCCGGTGGGGTCGCGCGCGAGGCACTGAAGGCGCTGCTGCCGGGGCTTCAGATCAAGGGTTACATGACACAGATGGGCGCTTTGCACCTTGATCGCGATAAGTTCGATTGGGACGCGATTGACCAAAACCCGTTTTGGCTGCCGGACAATAGCGCCGTCAAGGAATGGGAAGACTATCTGCACCACCTGCGCACCAAGGAAAACGACAGCGTCGGCGCAGCCGTCGAGGTCGCGATACGCGGCGCCCCTGCCGGCCTTGGCGCGCCGATCTACGCCAAGTTAGACACTGATTTAGCCGCCGCAATGATGTCGATCAACGCCGTCAAAGGTGTCGAGATTGGTGAAGGCATGGCGGCTGCGGGCCTGAAAGGCACCGAGAACGCGGACGAAATTTTGATGGGGGATGACGGCCCGGTATTCAGCTCTAACCACGCGGGCGGCATACTGGGTGGGATTTCCAGCGGACAGGATATTGTCGTTCGGTTCGCGGTAAAGCCCACCAGTTCGATCCTGACGCCCCGTCAGTCGATCACCAAATCAGGCGAACCGGTCGAGGTTGTCACCAAGGGCCGCCACGACCCCTGCGTCGGCATTCGCGCCGTGCCCGTGGGCGAAGCAATGGCGGCGTGCGTCATCCTTGATCATGTTATGCTCCACCGTGCCCAGATGGGCGAAGGGGTACGCGGCAAGATCGGATAAAGGGACGCCGCGCTGCGCGCGGCGGATTTGAGGCCTCCGGCGGGGATATTTCGGGCCAGAAGAAGCCACGGGATATATCAGGACTGTGGTGGCGCTTGTTTTGACAATTGGACGGCCAGAATGCCGGCGGTGATGATTGCAACGCCGATGAAATCCATCACGGTCAGCGCTTCGCCCAGAAACAGCCACGCGATGGCAACCCCGAAGAATGGGTTGAGGAAGTGGAACGTCGCCGCCTTGACCGCGCCAATGCGCCCGACCAACGCAAACCATACCCAAGTGGCCAGAAGCCCCGGAACAACCACCGTGTAGCTGAAGGCAAGACCAAGGCGCAGGCTTGGTTCGAAACCGGGGCTTTCCAAAAAGATCGCAACTACTGCCAAGACAGCTGCACCCACAAACATTTGCAAGCCGACAATCATCATCAGGTTGCCCCCCGAGGACGCGGTGCGCACCGCAAGGGTTGCCACCGTCAGCGCGCCTGCTCCGACAAAACACAGGATGACCCCCGTCACATCGACGCCACCCGACAGCCGCGACCCCATGATCAGCGCGACCCCCACCATACCCGCCAGCAGGCCAATCAACGCCAAGGGGCGCATTCGGTCGCCCATAACCAACCAACCCGCCAGCGCGACCATCAGCGGCATGGTCGACGCGATGATCGAAGCAAGACCGGCCTCGACCCACTGCATCGCCACAAAATTCAATCCCAAGTACAGTGCGTTTTGGCAGACGCCAAAAATGATCACTGCCCGCCATTGGTTGCGCGTCAGCCTCCAGCTTTGGCCCAGCGCGCGGGCGATTATGACGCCCAACAGGCCGGAAATCAGAAACCTGAGCGCCAAGGAATACAGCGGCGGCGCATCCGCCACGATGATGCGTGCGGACGTGAAAGCCGAGCTCCACATCAGGGCAAAGGCCAGCCCCATCACGATTGCGCGCAGATCCATGTTACCTCCGGCAATAGAAAAGGGCCGCCACTTGGGCGACCCTTTCCGAATTCCTGAGTGGGGACAAGCCCCGAAGACGCTAAATCAGCCGTTCACGCTGTCTTTCAGAGCCTTTGCGATGGTCATTTTCACGACCTTGTCCGCTTCTTTGTGGATTTGCTCGCCGGTGGCGGGGTTACGCACCATGCGTGCGGGACGCTCGCGGCAATAAATCTTGCCTACACCGGGCAGGGTCACGGCACCGCCGTTGGACACTTCCTTGGTGATAATGTTGATGATACCGTCCAGCGCGCTCGACGCCGATTTCTTGTCCGAGCCCATTTCTTCGGCCAGAGTAGCGACCAGTTGGGTCTTCGTCATAGGTTTCGACATATAATACACTCCTCACATTTACCCATTTGTTGGGCTTCATCGGGCGCATTTAACTGTATGTAGCAGGGGGACACAACGATTTGTTATGCTGTTTTCCCCAATAAATAGCGCTTTTTTGCCTGTTTTCGCGCTTGTTGACCTAAAGGAATGCTGTCTCTTCGAAGCTTCTGAGTTTCCGGCTATGGATTCGCTCGATCGGCATGTCGCGCAGGGATTCCATTGCCTGAATTCCGATCAGCAGGTGCCGTGCGACCTGCGAGGTATAAAAATCCGATGCCATGCCGGGCAGTTTCAGCTCTCCGTGCAAGGGTTTATCGGATACGCACAAGAGCGTGCCGTAGGGAACGCGGAAACGAAACCCGTTGGCGGCAATCGTCGCGCTTTCCATATCCAGCGCGATGGCGCGCGATTGGCTCAGCCGTTGCACAGGGCCGGATTGATCGCGCAATTCCCAATTTCGGTTGTCCAACGACGCCACCGTGCCCGTTCGCATGATGCGCTTCAGCTCGTAACCTTCCAGCTTTGTCACCTGCGCCACGGCCTGTTCCAGCGCTATTTGGATTTCAGCCAAGGGCGGGATCGGCACCCAAATGGGCAGATCGTCGTCCAGCGCCTTGTCTTCGCGAAGATAGGCGTGGGCCAGCACAAAATCCCCCAACCTTTGGCTGTTACGCAGCCCCGCGCAGTGACCGACCATCAACCACGCGTGAGGGCGTAGAACTGCGATATGGTCGGTGGCGGTCTTGGCGTTGGATGGGCCAACGCCGATATTTACAAGCGTGATCCCCGTCCCATCGGCCCGTTTCAGGTGATACGACGGCATCTGCGGCAGTTTGGCCAGCACCGGAAGCACCTGATCAGGGGACGTGATTTTGTGATGACCAGGGCCGACAAACGCATCATAGCCGCTGTTTGGGTCACCCAGCATCAGGCGGGCATAGGCTTCGAACTCATCCACATAAAACTGATAGTTGGTGAACAGAACATGGTTCTGAAAATCCTCGGGCTTGGTCGCGGTATAGTGCGACAGCCGCGCCAGCGAATAATCCACCCGTTGCGCGGTGAAAGGGGCCAGCGGCGCAACGCCATCCGCGTCTTTTAACGCCACGCCATTCACGATGTCATCATTTGTGCTGGCCAAATCCGGCACATCGAACACGTCGCGCAGCGGAAAACTCATCACTCCTTCTTGCGGAACGGTGATATTTGGGTCGTTCGCAACCGCGAAATGCACTGGGATGGGCGTGTCCGAGAAGCCGATCTGAACCGGCACGTCGTGGTGTTCCAACAGAAGCGAAATTTGCTGGGTCAGATAGTTTTCAAACAGATCCGGCCGCGTAATCGTCGTGCTGTAACGCCCGGGTGCCGCCACGTGACCGAAGCTAAGCCGCGTGTCGATCTGCACATGGCTGGTCGTTGTCAGACTGATCTGCGGATAAAACGCACGAAAACGAGTGTCGGGTTGGTCGCCGGATGCCGATTGTTCAAAACGATCACGCAAGAACGTGCAGGCCTGATCGTACAAATCCCGCAATCTTTGCACAGCTGCCTTGGCGTCAGTGAAGGTCTCGTGTGGGCCGCTTGGCGGTGTGATCACGGGAATAGAGTTTGAATTGGCAGGCATCAGGGATTCTCGATCAAATTGGTCAGTTCGAATTTGGTGACATCGACAAGGCCCAAATCAGAAATGCGAAGTTCGGGGATGACGACAAGTGCCAGAAGCGAATGCTGCATATAGGCGTTATTCAAGGTACACCCACAGTCCGCCATCGCAGCAACCAGTGCGTCGGCCTTGGCGGCAACCTTGTGCGCCGGGGCGTCCGACATCAGCCCAGCGATGGGAAGTTCGACTAAGGCCAGTTCCTTGCCATCCCGGAAAACGGTAACACCGCCGCCGACTTCGCCCAGTCTGTTGGCGGCCAGCGCCATATCCTCGTGGCTGGTGCCGACGACGATCATGTGATGGCTGTCATGCGCGACGGTCGAGGCAATCGCCATCTGCCCCTGATACCCGAAGCCGGACACCAGACCGTTGACAACGTCCCCCGTCGCGCGGTGGCGTTCGACCAGCGCGATCTGGCATACGTCGTTGGCTTGATCCATCTGAACCACGCCGTCTGCGACTTCCAGATCACGAACCAGCGCCTTGGTCGGAGCTTGGTTTTCAACAACACCGATGACCTTGGCCCGGACCGAGTTCGCACCGTCAGGCGCCGCGATCTTGAAATCCGCATCTTCAAGCGGTTTGCCCAGACGCACGGTCTTACGCGCAAAATTCGGCCAGTCCAGATGCGGGCAGTCGACCGTCACCTTTCCGCCTTCGGCCACCGTCACCCCGCGCGCAATGACGCGGTTGATCGGCAGGCCGGTCAGATCATCGGTCAGGACCAAATCTGCCCGCCGCCCCGGTGCAATAGAGCCTAATTCACGCTCTAACCCGAAATGCGTGGCCGTGTTGATCGTTGCCATTTGCAGTGCAATCAGCGGATCGCAACCGCAGGAAATCGCATGGCGCAGAACACGGTTCATATGACCCTCGTTCACCAGAGTGCCCGAATGGCAATCATCGGTGCACAGGATGAAATTGCGCGGATCCAGACCTTTTTCCGTGACCGCCGTGATCTGCGTTTCAACGTCATACCACGCCGAGCCCAACCGCATCATAGACCGCATCCCCTGCCGCACGCGAGCAATCGCATCAGCTTCGCAGGTGCCTTCGTGATCATCGGCGGGACCGCCGGCGGCATAAGCATGAAAAGCGGGGCCAAGATCAGGGCTGGCGTAATGGCCACCAACGGTCTTGCCCGCGCTTTGCGTCGCCGCAATCTCGGCCAACATCTGCGCGTCGCCATTCACAACGCCAGGAAAATTCATCATCTCGCCCAGTCCGATGATGCCCGGCCATTCCATCGCCTCGGTCACATCTTCGGGCGTGATTTCTGCACCGGTCGTTTCTAACCCCGGCGCGGATGGCGCGCACGAAGGCATCTGGGTAAAGATGTTGATGGGCTGCATCAGAGCCTCATCATGCATCAGCTTGACCCCCTCAAGCCCCAGCACATTCGCAATCTCATGCGGGTCGGTAAACATGCTGGTGGTGCCATGCGGGATCACGGCACGGGCAAATTCGGCAGGCGTCAGCATCCCGCTTTCGATATGCATGTGCGCGTCACAAAGACCCGGGATCAGGTATTGCCCGTCCGCCTCGATCACCTTGGTCACGTCACCGATGCAATGGCTGGCGTCGGGGCCGACATAGGCAAAGCGCCCATCGGCAATGGCCACCTGCCAATCGTCCAGAACCTCGCGGCTGTGAACATTCACGACACGCCCGCCACGGATTACCAGATCGGCGGGTTCACGGCCCGCCGCCACCGCGACAAGGCGGGGGGCACAGTCAGACCACGGTTTTAAACTTCTCTGTTCCATCATCTCATTGTTCCAGTTTCCCATGTTAGCGCAAGCCCCAAAAAAGACGCCGAATTTTCCGCTTTTCAATCGCGGCTGCACGGCGATACTGCGCGCATGGAAAAGACGCTTTTTATCTTCGGGTTCGGGTACTCGGCCCGCGCGCTGGCACGCCTGCTGCAAGGCGAGTTCACCATCATCGGCACCTCGCGCGAGGTAGGCGACGGTGTCATTCAATGGCCGGGGTCGGACATCACCGCGCCCCTGTCAAAAACCACACATCTGCTGATCTCGGCCGGGCCTGACGCAGACGGAGACCCGGTTTTACGGCAGGTTAGAGACCATATTGCCCAAATCGCCCCACAGCTTCAATGGGTGGGCTATCTGTCCACCACCGGCGTTTATGGCGACCATCGAGGTGGATGGGTTGACGAAGAAACGCCCCTCAGCCCTTCCACCAAGCGCGGGCAGCAGCGCGTCAAAGCCGAGGCGGCGTGGCAAGAACTTGCCGCCGAGACCGGGTTGCCCCTTCACATATTCCGGCTGGCGGGAATCTATGGTCCCGGCCGCGGGCCGTTCGCCAAGGTGCGGCGCGGCACCGCGCGACGGATCATCAAAAAGAACCAGGTATTTTCACGCATCCATGTTGATGACATTGCGCAGGTGCTGGCTGCCTCGATCGCCAGACCGAACCCGGGACGTATCTATAATGTCTGTGATGATCTTGCCGCCCCGCCCGAAGATGTGCTGGCCCATGCCGCCGACTTACTAGGCGTGCCGCACCCACCTGCCGAGGATTTCGAGACCGCCGAGATGACGCCGATGGCCCGCAGCTTCTATGCCGAAAGCAAACGGGTTCAGAATGAACGGATCAAAGACGAACTGGAAGTAAAGCTGCTTTATCCAACGTATCGCGACGGGCTGGCCGCATTGCTAAAAGCCAAGGGTTAGGCCCGCTTTTCGCCAATCTGGGCGACGCTCAGCACATCAAGCACCTTGGCTTCGATATCCTTGGCCGACAGCTTGGCTTCTTCATACATCCGCGCAGGCGAGGCGTGGTCGATGAATGTGTCTGGCAGAACCATTGACCGGAATTTCAGACCCGTATCAAACACACCTTCCTCGGCCAGAAGTTGTGCAACATGGCTACCGAAGCCGCCAATCGCACCTTCCTCAATCGTGATCAGCGCCTCGTGGTCGGCAGCCAGTTGCAAGATCAGGTCGCGATCCAATGGCTTGGCAAACCGGGCATCGGCAATCGTTGGGCTGATGCCGCGCGCGGTCAAAGCCTCGGCGGCTTTCTCGACCTCGGACAAGCGCGTGCCAAAGGACAGGATCGCCACACGTGACCCTTCACGGATCATGCGGCCCTTGCCGATTTCCAGCACCTCGCCCTGTTCTGGCAGATCGACGCCAACGCCTTCGCCGCGCGGGTAACGAAACGCACAGGGGCCATCGTTGATCGAATGCGCGGTGGCGACCATGTGCATCAACTCGGCCTCATCCGCAGCGGCCATAACGACCATTCCGGGCAGGTTAGACATGTAACCGATGTCAAACGCACCCGCATGGGTCGCCCCATCGGCACCAACAAGCCCAGCGCGGTCAATGGCAAAGCGCACGGGAAGGCGTTGCACCGCGACATCATGGACGACCTGATCATAGCCACGTTGCAAAAACGTCGAATACATCGCGCAAAAGGGCTTCATCCCGCCAGCGGCCAACGCTGCCGAGAAGGTCACACCATGCTGTTCAGCAATTCCCACATCGAAACACCGCGACGGATACCGTTCGGCCATCGGGTTCAGCCCGGTGCCGTCGGGCATCGCTGCTGTGACGGCGCAAACCTTGTCATCCTTACCTGCCAGGTCAACCAAAGCCTTACCAAAGACCGAGGTGTAGCTGGGCGCATTGGACGGTGCTTTATGCTGCTTTCCACTGGGCACGTCGAACGTCGCTGTCGCGTGGCCACGATCTCGGGCAGATTCGGCGGGGGCGTAGCCCTTACCCTTTTTCGTGATCACATGGATCAGCATCGGCCCGGTGGCCCGGTCATGCACTGTGCGCAGGATGGGCAGCAGAGTTTCCATGTCATGCCCGTCGATGGGGCCGACATAGGAAAAGCCCAGTTCCTCGAACAAGGTGCCGCCGACGGTCATGGACTTGACCATTTCCTTCGCCCGGCGCGCGCCTTCCTGGAAGGGTTCGGGCAACAGGCTGACGGCCCCCTTGGCGGCGGCTTTCAGCTCTTGAAACGGCTCGCCCGCATAAAGGCGGCTGAGGTAGTTCGACATCGCGCCTACTGGCGGTGCAATCGACATTTCGTTGTCGTTCAGAATGACAAACAATCGGCGGCCCAGATGGCCTGCGTTGTTCATCGCCTCGAACGCCATACCAGCAGACATGGCGCCGTCGCCGATCACTGCCACCGCGTCACCGATGCCATGTTCCGGCGCGCCGCCCAGATCACGCGCCACCGCAAAACCCAGCGCCGCCGAGATCGAGGTCGAACTGTGCCCCGCCCCAAACGGATCAAAGGGGCTTTCGCTACGCTTGGTGAAGCCCGACAACCCGCCTTCGGCGCGCAGGGTGCGGATGCGGTCGCGCCGGCCAGTCAGAATCTTGTGCGGGTAACATTGGTGGCCCACATCCCAGATGATCCGGTCGCGGGGCGTATCGAACACCGCGTGCAGCGCGACGGTCAGTTCGACAACGCCCAGCCCGGCACCCAGATGGCCGCCGGTTTTAGATACCGCAGAAATCGTTTCGGCCCGCACTTCGTCAGCCAGCGCCACAATCTCGCGATCTGACAGCGATTTCATATCTGCTGGAACCGTTACGCGGTCCAGAATGGGTGTCTCGGGTGTATCGGCCATGTGCGCCCCGTTGCCTATCTGTCGCGTTGGATAACGAAACGGGCGGCATCCCGCAAGGTATCGGCGGCCTGACCATAAGGTGCCAGGGCGTCGCAGGCATCGTCGACCAGCGCCGCTGCGCGGGTTTTTGCCGCCTGCAGGCCCAGCATCGACACAAAGGTCGCCTTGCCCGCACCTGCATCCTTACCAACCGCCTTGCCAACCGCCTGCACGTCGCCTTCCACGTCCAGAATGTCATCGGCAATCTGGAACGCCAGCCCCAACGCGGTGGCATAGTCGTGCAGCGGCGTAGGGTCAGCACCAGCCAACAGCGCACCCGCTTCCGCCGACCAGCAGATCAGCGCACCGGTTTTGCCTTCCTGAAGCGTGATGATGTCGTCAAGTTCCAGGGGGGTGGCCGCAGTCTCGGCCGCAATGTCCAGGGCCTGCCCGTGGACCATGCCCACCTGCCCGGCAGCTTGCGCCAACGAGGATACGAGCGCCACCCGCGCATCCCCCACCGCGTCATGGGTCAGAAGCTCAAAGGCTAACGCCTGCAACGCATCGCCGACCAAAACCGCCGTCGCCTCGTCCCATTTCCTGTGAATGGTCGGCAGGCCACGCCGCAGATCGTCGTCATCCATACAGGGAAGATCGTCATGGACCAACGAATAGGCATGAATGGCCTCAATCGCGGCGGCGGGCCAGACAGATATTGCATCGTCAATCCCATGCAGCCGCGCCGATTCCATCACCAGAAACCCGCGCATCCCCTTGCCACCCTGCGTGGCATAGCGCATCGCATCGGCCAAAGCGCCATCTTTCCGGACCGCGCCATGCAAACAAGCTTGCGCTTGCGCACGCGTTTCCGTCAGTCGTGCGTGGAACACTTACAGCCCTTCAACCGGGGTTGTCCCGGTCGGGGTTCCATTGGCGTCAAGCGTAATAGCGGCGACCTTTTCTTCGGCTTCTTTCAGCTTCTTCTCGCAGCGCGCCTTCAATTCGGCGCCGCGCTCATACAACTTGATCGAATCCTCAAGTGCCACGTCGCCGCGCTCCAACTGGCCCACCACGGCTTCCAGCGCGCGCATGGCCTCTTCAAAACTCATCTCGCCTACGGGTTTGTCGCTCATGCGCCTCGCTCCATCATCACGTTTACATAGGCCCCGACACTGTCGCCGAGAGCCTGCAGATCATAACCCCCCTCAAGCGACGATACCACCCGGCCATCGCAGCATTTGTCCGCCAAATCGCAAATCCGATGCGCCATCCACGCGAAATCTTCGGTTTCCCATTGCAGACCCGCCAGAGGGTCGCGGCGGTGGGCGTCGAAGCCTGCCGAGACAAGCACCAATTGCGGCTCATAAGGCTCTAACACAGCGGAAAACGCTTTCTCCCAGGCCTCTTGCATGACCTCGCCACCGGTTGCCTCTTCCAAGGGCATGTTGATGATCTGCTCGAAGGCGCCCTTCTGATGCAGCCCACCCGAACCGGGATAGAGCGGCATCTGGTGCGACGACACGAACCGCACCCGCGATTCGTGCCACAAAACATCCTGTGTACCGTTGCCATGATGAACGTCGAAATCCAGCACGGCGATCCGATCGAGGCCGTGATGTTCCGCCGCATAGCGGGCCGCGATGGCGACGGTCGAAAACAGACAAAAGCCCATCGGGGTGGCCTTTTCGGCGTGGTGTCCCGGCGGGCGACAAGCGACAAAAGCATTCTGCGCCTCGCCTGCCAAAACAGTGTCTATTGCAGCCACATTCGCCCCAACCGCGCGTATCGCGGCCTCAAGCGAGCCGGGTGCCATGAACGTGTCACCGTCAAGCTGCGTCAGCCCCTCGACCGGGGCGGCGGCCTCGATTTTTTGAAAATACTTCAGCGAATGACCCAGCCGGATATGGTCGATCTTGCCCATCGGTGCGGTGCGCCGATCAAGCCCCGAGAAGCGGGGGGCGGACAGGGCGGTCTCGATCGCGTCCAGCCGGGCGACCTGCTCGGGATGCCCCGGCGGCGTGACATGGTCGTGATAGGCCGGATGGGTATAAAGCAACGTGGTCATGGCGCGACGCTAGGCCAATCCACGCCGATCAACAAGCCGATCAGTCAGGCGCCAGCATATAGCCCGCGCCCCGCACGGTCTGAAGGTATCGTGGCTGCTTGGGGTCCGCTTCCAATTTACGCCGCAGGCGGGTGATCTGCACATCCACCGCGCGTTCCTGCGCCTGTCCCTGATCACGGCCCAACTGCTCGACCAGTGCACCGCGGCTGACCGCATCACCAGGCGAGGCCGAGAATATCTTCATCAGCTGCGCCTCGGTTGCGGTCAGCCGCACCAGATCTTCACCATGCCAAAGCTCGCCGCGTTCGGTGTCGTACTGCTTGTCGCCAAGGTGCAGAACCTTCGGTGTGACCTCTTCTGTCGTGACTGGTATGCGCCGCAGGATGGCGTTGATGCGCAGCAGCAGCTCTTTCGGTTCGAACGGTTTGGACAGGTAGTCGTCCGCCCCGGCCTCAAGCCCCTTGATCCGATCTTCGGTATCGCCCTTGGCGGTCAAAAGCAGAATCGGCGTGGCGAGTGTTTCACGCAGGGCGCGCGTCAGGCTGATCCCATCCTCGCCCGGCATCATCACATCCATCACGATCAGGTCGAATTCCAACCCGTCCAAAATACGCCGTGCGTGGGCGGCATCGCGCGCGGCGCTGACCCAGAACCCCTGCCGCACAAGGTATTTCTGCAAAAGGCGGCGGATACGTTCGTCATCATCGACGATCAGCAGATGAGCTTCAGCCAGATCAGTCATTGCGGTCATCCTTCACGCGGTTGAAATGGTGTCGCAGCTCGGGGTCCATCATCGCCTCGAGCACCGCGCGAAAGCCCTGGACGGCATCTGGCCCGGCTTCGCGGTAAGCTTGACGCATCCGCTCGCGCTGCGCGATGGACAATTCCTGTTCCAGCGCCGCCCCCGCATCGGTCAGGAACAGATGCCGTTCGCGTTTGTCGCGGGTGCCGATGCGGCTATCGACCAGCCCATCGTCGATCAACGTGCGTAACACCCGGTTCAAAGATTGCTTCGTCACACCCAGAATGGACAGAAGGTTGTTAACCGTGGTGCCCGGCGCACGGCTGATGAAGTGAAGCGCCCTGTGATGCGCACGGCCCAGCTTGTGCGCGTCAAGGATGCGATCGGGATCGGCAGTGAAGCCGCGATAGGCAAAGAACATCGCCTCGATCCCTTTGCGCAACTGCTCGTCCGTCAGGAACAACAGCGCATGACCACCCGGTGCCTGCATATCCGTCATCGCCTGCCTCATCACAATTCATGTTACAGGGACCAGTTTTATGTCAGTGTTGTTGACTTTCCAAGAATCAATTGTTAGCGAATTCTTGATTTTGCGTAATTTTATATCCCAAGCGGACCTAATTTGGGCAACTTTCCAAAATACACCCATGGGTGACAGACGGCAAAGGACGTGAAGATGAGCGGATATGATGACCGTGATGGTAAAATCTGGATGGACGGCCAACTGGTCGATTGGCGCGATGCGAATGTCCATATCCTGACCCATGCACTGCACTATGCCTCGTCCGTGTTCGAAGGTGAACGGTTGTATAACGGCAAGATTTTCCTGTCGCGCAAGCACTCGGAACGGCTTTTGAAATCGGGCGAGATGATGGATATGCCCATTCCCTATACCGTCGATGAAATCGAGGCCGCCAAGCAAGCCGTCGTCGATGCCAATGGGTTGACCGATGCCTATGTCCGCGTGGTCGCGTGGCGTGGCGTGGGTGAAGATATGGGTGTCTCGTCCGCCCGAAATCCGGTGCGGATGGCGGTCGCGGCCTGGTCGTGGGGTGACTATTACGGCGACGCCAAGATGCAGGGCGCCAAGCTCGACATCGCGAAGTGGAAACGCCCGTCGCCCGAAACCATCCCGACTGCGGCTAAGGCCGCCGGTCTTTACATGATCTGCACCATGTCCAAACATGCGGCCGAGGCAAAGGGCTGTTCCGACGCGCTGTTCATGGATTATCGCGGCTATGTGGCCGAAGCGACCGGCGCCAACGTCTTTTTCGTGAAGGATGGCGAGGTGCACACGCCCCTGCCCGATGCGATTCTGAACGGTCTGACACGGCAAACGGTGATTGGCATGTTGCAGGACAAGGGCGTCACCGTGCACGAACGCCACATCATGCCAGAGGAGTTGGAAGGGTTTGAGCAATGCTGGCTGACCGGCTCCGCCGCCGAAGTCACACCGGTTGGCCAGATCGGCGAGCACATGTTCGAAGTTGGCGCCCTGACCCGCGAAATCGCCCAGGACTATGAAAAACTGGTGCGCAGCTAGGGCGTCTTAACGCTTCGTGAACCTGGCCACCCTATCCTGACGCGGAGTCGGGAAAGGGGGTTGGGCATGTTTGCGCGTCGAGAAGCCAGATTGCTGTTTGTGATCATCGCTGTGATCATGCTGCCGACCGCGCTGTCGCTTGCGTGGTATCACTACAGCCAAGACCCAACTCTGCGCCCGCTTGGCATCACCCAAGAAGCGATCGAACGAGAGACCCCCATCCGCCGACCCGAGGTGATTGCGCAGCTTCACTGGGATCGTGCGGTCGAAGGGCAATCCAGCGACCGGTTCGCGCAACTGCTGGTGCAAGCCTTCGATATCAAGAATATTGCCCTGCAAGTTGTCGTCACGGACACGCCGGACGAAGGGTCATCCGTTTTGTATCAGGTGGGCGCATCGCGCATCGGACCGTTCGACAAGGCCAACGCGGTGAAGGGCGTCAACGCGGCAATCCAAGCCTATCACATGATCGTGGCGCATCCCCGTCCACCGCCGGTGGACCAGCCTCCGCCCACCCCCTAGGGTCGGGACAGTTTTGCCACCGCCCAGCGCGCAGCGTCGGCGACAACCGGATCATCGCTGTCTACATGCCCTTGCGCATGAGGCAACAGAGCGGGATCATCCGAATTTCCGATGGCATAAAGCACATTGCGCAGAAACCGCGACAACCCGATCCGCTTGATCGGGCTGCCGGAAAAATGCGTGCGAAAACCGGCATCGTCGAACCCGACCAGATCCGCCAGCTTCGGCGCCACCAGATCGTCACGCGCGGCGTATCGCATTTCGGACGCCTCGACCGCGAACTTGTTCCACGGGCAGGCCGCAAGGCAATCGTCGCATCCATAAATGCGGTTGCCCAGTTGCGAGCGCAGCGGCTCATCCACAGGCCCCTTATGCTCGATCGTCAGATAGGAAATACAGCGGCGCGCATCCAGTTGAAACGGCGCGGGGAACGCGTCGGTCGGGCAGGCTTCAAGACAGGCAGTGCAAGACCCGCAATTCTCGCGCCCCGGCTCATCGACAGGCAGCTCAAGCGTCGTGAAGATCGCGCCCAGAAAGAACCAGTTGCCCAATTCGCGCGACAACAGGTTGGTGTGCTTGCCTTGCCAGCCCAGCCCGGCGGCGGCGGCAAGAGGTTTTTCCATCACCGGGGCTGTGTCGACGAACACCTTGATCTCGCCCCCGAAGCGGTCGATCATCCAGCGCCCCACGCGCTTCAGCCGTTTCTTGACGATATCGTGGTAGTCCCGGTTCTGTGCATAGACGCTGATCGCGGCGCGGTCGGACATTTCCACCACCTTCATCGGGTCATGCGTGGGGGTATAGGGTTCGGCCAGCATGATGACGGTGCGCGCCTCGGGCCATAGTGCAGCGGGGTTGCCGCGCCAGTGCATCCGTTCGCCCATCCAGCCCATATCGCCATGGCGACCTTCGTCCACATAGGTTTCCAGCCGTTCGGCGATTTGGGGCACGCTGTCAGGGCGGCAGAACCCTGCTTGCGCGAAACCTTCGTCCAGGGCTTGATCATTGATGGCCTGCCGAATCTCGGCGGTCAAAAATCCAGATCCGAATAATGCGGAGGCTGCGGGAAGCCCGGAATCTGGTCGGCCAAAATTGACCGGAACGCGGGGCGCGATTTGATCTTGGCATACCATTCGCGCACGTTCTCGTTCCGGTTCCAGTCCACATCGCTGATGTAGTCCAACGCCGACAGATGCGCGGCAGCGGCGAAATCGGCCAGCGTCATCGTATTTCCCGCCAACCAGCGGCGCTGTTCCAGCAGCCAGCCCATGTAATCCAGATGATACTTGATCGCCTTCGCGCCGGCCTTGATGTTGCGGCTTTCAGGATAGCCTGCGCCCATTACCTTCTTGTTCACCCGTTCATACAACAGGTTCGACGTCACCTCGTGATGAAATTTGTCGTCGAACCAGTTGACCAGCCGCCGCACCTCGTATCGGCCATCGGCATCGTCAGGCAAAAGCGCGGGCTCGGGGTGGCGTTCTTCGATATATTCACAGATCGGACCGCTTTCGCTCAGCAGCTTTCCGTCCATTTTCAGGATCGGCACCTTGCCCGCCGGGTTGCGGCGCAGAAAATCCGAGCTTCGCTCCCAGTATTTTTCCTCGACCAGTTCGACCTCGATCTTCTTTTCGGCCAGCGACAGGCGCACCTTGCGGCAGAACGGGGACAGGGGGACGTGAAACAGGCGGTTCATGGCGGGTATCCGATATCCTTCTTTGCCTTGTATTGCCGCGTTTGCCGCTTGGGATCAATCCTCGAAACAGGCGGCGCGCCCATCCGCGCGGATCGTGGCCGCCCCGTCCAGAATGGCCTGCGCCCGTTTGCGCACAAATGGCGACGGGCGCGAGGCTGATCGTTCCTTGGGGTTGGGCAGAAGGGCGGCCAGACGCGCGGCCTGCACCGGCGACAGTTTGTCTGGCGTGATGTCGTAATAATGCCGCGCCGCCGCATGAACGCCAAACACGCCTTCATCGAATTCAGCGATGTTCAGGTAGACCTCGATGATGCGACGTTTGGACCAGACCAGTTCGACGAAGGGTGTGATCATGGCCTCAAGCGCTTTGCGCGGCCAGGAGCGCCCGTGCCACAGATAGGCGTTCTTTACGACCTGTTGCGTCAGAGTCGATGCGCCCCGTCCACCACCTTCGTCAATCGCCGCGCGAATGGCGCGCATGTCAAAACCCCAGTGCTGGCAGAAATTCGCATCCTCTGCCGCGACGACTGTGCGCGCCATGATGGGCGCCACGTCTTCAAGATCTACCCATTGGCGTTCAGCCCAGCCCAGCCGCATCTTTTCAGCGATGATGTGAGGGGTGGTGAAGGGGTTGACGAAAGCATAGCCCACGATGCCCAGCGCGAAAAACACGATGACCGCGAGAACGGCACGCCTGAACCACAGCTTCACCCACTGGATCGGGTGAAGTCTGATGCGCTTTTTCTTTTGCGCCTTTTTCTTGCCGGTCGGCTTCTTTTTAGCTGCTCGTGCCACGTATCTTTCAGACCATGATGTGCCGATCTGGTCAAGGCGCAGGGGGAAAGGATGACGCCCGCCGGTTAGGCGGACACCCAAGCTTTTGCGACCCTATTGCGCGGGGATGGCGTCAGCGTCGAGGCTGAGCGGGGCGGGCAGTTTGTCCAGCATCTCGACCGGGCAGACCTGCAGGAAGTTGCTGCGCTCAAGCTCCCAATGGCGCAGGATCTCGGCAGCCTGCTGGCTGTTCGTTTCATCCGCGTGGCGCTGGATCAGGGACTTCAGCTGGGCTTCCCAGTGGTCGACTGTCACCGGGTTGGTGACAAGGCTTTCCATGTTCATATAGTCCTGCGCCGCGCCATCGGGGTCATAAAGATAAGCCATGCCGCCCGTCATCCCCGCACCGAAGTTGGACCCGATGGACCCAAGGATCACTGCCACACCGCCGGTCATGTATTCGCAGCCGTTCGATCCACAGCCCTCGATCACCACATGCGCGCCCGAGTTGCGGACCGCGAAGCGTTCGCCCGCGCGGCCTGCGGCAAACAGATAGCCGTCGGTTGCACCATACAGCACCGTATTGCCGATGATCGTGTTGTCCTTGGCCACAAGCGGGCTGGACAGCGGCGGGCGCACGATGATGGTGCCGCCCGACAGGCCCTTGCCGACGTAATCGTTGGCGTCACCTGACACCTCGATCTTCAGGCCGGGTGCTGCGAACGCACCCAGCGACTGACCCGCCGAGCCTTGCAGCTGCACCGTCAGGTGGTCGGGTTGCAAGCTGTTGCGCATCCCGAACCGCTTGACGATATGGCTGGAGATTCGCGTGCCGACCGTCCGGTGCGTGTTCTGCACGGTATAGGACAGCTGCATCTTTTCACCGTCTTCAAGGAAACGATTCGCGTCGCGCACGATCTCGGCGTCCAGCGTGTCGGGCACGGCGTTGCGCTTGCGGTCGCGGTCGTAAACGATCTTGTCTGCCCCATCGACGACCAGAAGAAGCGGGTTCAGGTCCAGATCATCCAGATGCGCCGAGCCGCGGCTGACTTGGCTGAGCAGATCGGCACGTCCGATCACCTCGTCCAGCGAACGTGCACCGATCGAGGCAAGGATTTCACGCACTTCCTGCGCATAGAAGGTGATCAGGTTGACCACCTTGTCCGCACTGCCGGAGAACTTCTTGCGCAGGTCTTCGTCCTGCGTGCAGACGCCCACGGGGCAAGTGTTCGACTGGCACTGACGCACCATGATACAGCCCATCGCGATCAGGGCGGCGGTGCCGATGCCGTATTCCTCGGCCCCCATCATCGCGGCCATGACGATGTCACGACCAGTGCGCAGGCCGCCATCGGTGCGCAGCGTCACGCGGTCGCGCAGGTTGTTCATCGCCAGCACCTGATGCGCTTCCGTCAGACCCATTTCCCACGGCAGACCGGCAAACTTGATCGAAGTCGCAGGCGACGCACCCGTGCCGCCGTTATGGCCCGAAATCAGGATCACGTCGGCCTTGGCCTTCGCCACACCCGCCGCAATCGTGCCAACGCCCGAGGCCGCCACCAGCTTCACAGTCACCTTGCAGCGCGGGTTGATCTGCTTGAGGTCGTAGATCAGCTGGGCCAAATCCTCGATCGAATAAATGTCGTGGTGCGGCGGCGGTGAGATCAGCGTCACACCCTTGGTCGAATGGCGCAACCGCGCAATCAGGTCGGTGACCTTCATGCCGGGCAACTGGCCACCCTCGCCGGGCTTAGCACCCTGGGCGACCTTGATTTCCAGCTCTTCGCACTGGTTCAGGTATTCGGCGGTCACACCGAAGCGGCCCGATGCCACCTGTTTGATCTTGGCTGACGGGTTGTCACCATTCGGTTCCGGATGGAAATGCGCGGGGTCTTCGCCGCCCTCGCCCGAATCCGACTTGGCGCCGATGCGGTTCATCGCGACATTCAGCGTCTTGTGTGCCTCGGGCGACAGCGCACCCAGCGACATACCCGGCGTCACGAACCGTTTGCGGATCGCGTTGATGCTTTCGACCTCTTCAATCGGGACTTCCTTGCCCAGGGGCTTGATGTCCAGCAGGTCGCGCAAATGGATCGGGGGGTTGGCCCGCATCCGCGCCGAATATTGCTTCCACATCTGGAACGAGGCACGATCACAGGCCGACTGCAGCAAGTGCATCGACTGCGCTTCCCATGCGTGGGTTTCGCCCGTCCGGCGCGCCTTGTAGAACCCGCCCACCGGCAGCACCTGATTGCCGTGGCGATATCCGGCCGCGTGCACTTCCTCCAGCTTCTTCTGGATACCGTTCACACCGATGCCAGATATCCGCGACGTCATGCCGGGGAAATACTCGGCCACCATCGCGCGGCTCAGCCCCACGGCCTCGAAATTCAGCCCGCCCCGATAGGACGAAATGACGGAGATCCCCATCTTCGCCATGATTTTCAGAAGCCCCTGGTCAATCGCCTCGCGATAGCGGGCAACGGCTTCGGTCAGCGAACACTCCAACAGGCCGCGGTCGATCCGGTCGGCCAGGCTGTCCTCGGCCAGATAGGCGTTCACCGTGGTCGCGCCACAGCCCACCAGCACCGCGAAATAATGCGGGTCCAGACATTCCGCCGACCGCACGTTGATCGAACAGAACGGGCGCAGCCCCTTGTTGACCAACCAGGAATGAACGGCCGAGGTCGCAAGGATCATCGGCATCGCGATGCGCGCCTCATTCTGCCCCTGATCGGTCAGCACAATATGCCCGGCACCGGACCGCACCGCGTCTTCGGCCTGCGCACGGATGTCGTCCAGCGCGATGCGCAATGCCCCCGCGCTGCCGCCGGCCGGGAAGGTGCAATCAATTTCGACCATCTGACGGCTGAACACCTCGGTCATCTTTACGAATTGTTCGTTTGCGACAAACGGGCTTTCCAACACGATGATCTCGGTCTGTGTGCCGCTTTCGTCCAGCACGTTTTTCAGGTTCCCGAACCGCGTCTTCAACGACATGACCCGAAATTCGCGCAAAGAATCGATGGGCGGGTTCGTGACCTGGCTGAAGTTTTGGCGGAAATAGTGACTAAGCGGGCGGTATTTCGTCGACAGAACCGCCGAGGGCGTGTCATCGCCCATTGACGCCAGTGCTTCTTTCCCATCCTCAGCCATCGGGGCAAGGATCTGCTCTAATTCTTCCAAAGTATAGCCAGCAGCAAGCTGACGACGGCGCAATTCATCACCGGAATAAATCGGCTTTTCCTCGACGCCCGTCAGGCCTTCGCCCAGATCGTTGATCTTGCCGACCCATTCCCCGAACGGGCGCGACACGGCCAGTTTGTCCTTGATTTCGGTGTCGTGATACAGCTTGCCTTCGACCGTATCGACGGCCAGAAGCTGCCCGGGGCCAAGCGCCCCTTTCTCCACGATTTGCGCCTCGTCAATCGGCACCATCCCGGCTTCAGAACCGGCAATCACAAGGCCGTCGCCGGTGACGACATAGCGCATGGGGCGCAACCCGTTACGATCAAGCCCAGCGCAGACCCAGCGACCGTCGGTCATGGCAAGCGCGGCAGGGCCGTCCCACGGCTCCATCACCGAGTTGCAATAGGAATACATGTCCTTCCACGCCTGCGGCAGTTCCACCGCCTGCTTTGACCAGCTTTCCGGCACCAGCATGGTTTTCGCCATCGGGGCCGAGCGGCCTGCCCGCACCAGCACCTCGAACACGGCGTCCAGCGCGGCAGAATCCGACGACCCACCCGGCACGATCGGCTTGATATCCTCGGCCAGATCGCCAAACGCGCCGGACGCCATACGGATTTCGTGGCTTTTCATCCAGTTCAGATTGCCCTTCAGGGTGTTGATTTCACCATTATGGGCCAACATGCGGAAGGGTTGCGCGAGCCACCATTGCGGAAAGGTGTTGGTGGAATAGCGCTGGTGATAGATCGCGAAGGTCGAGGTGAACCGTTCATCCATCAGGTCGGGATAAAACTCGGCAACCTGCTCGGCCAGCATCATCCCCTTGTAGATGATCGAACGGCAGGACAGCGACGCGATATACAACCCGTTGATATGTGCGCTTGCCACTGCCTTTTCGATCCGGCGGCGGATCACGTAAAGCTCGCGTTCGAAGGTCTCTTCATCGACACCCTTGGAATTCGAGATCATGATCTGTTCGATCTCGGGCCGGGTGGCGTTGGCCTTTGCGCCAAGGCAAGTGATGTCGACCGGAACGTGGCGCCAGCCGTAGATGCTGTAGCCCAACCGAAGGATTTCGGTTTCAACGATTGTCCGACAAGCTTCCTGTGCGCCGAAATCGGTGCGCGGTAGAAACACCTGACCGACGGCGATCAGTTGATCCTCGTGCGGTTCGTGCCCGGTGCGGCGAATTTGGTCGTGGAAGAACGGAACGGGGATCTGAACATGGATGCCCGCGCCGTCCCCCGTCTTGCCGTCAGCATCCACAGCCCCGCGGTGCCAGATTGCTTTCAGGGCGTTGATGCCCGCTTCAACCACCTGACGCGAGGCCGTGCCATCAACCGAGACAACCAGCCCGACGCCGCACGAGCTGTGCTCGTCTTCCTGGCGATAAAGGCTGTGTTCGTCCATGAACTTGCGCTTGGTTTCTTCGCGGCGGACCCAATCGGCATCGTATTTCGTCATCAAGACTCTCCTGTCGGTCGGGCAGGGGCACTGTGGCCCGGCAGCCCGGAAAATTCATTATTCTGCGGCAAGCGCGCGGGCAGCGTTAAGCGAAGCGATGATATTTTCCCCCGCCTCGCGCCCATCGCGAATGGCCCAGACGACCAGTGACGCGCCCCGCACGATGTCACCCACGGCCCAGACACCATCCAGATCGGTCTGATGCGTTCCGAACGCGGCTTTCACGGTGCCCCAGCGAGTCACAGGAAGGGCGTTTTCGCCCCAAAGCGCGGGCAAGTCTTCAGGTTCGAACCCCAGGGCTTTGATGACCAGATCGGCGTCCTCGGTGTAATCTGACCCTTCGATCACTTCGGGGCTGCGACGGCCCGAGGCGTCGGGTGCGCCAAGCCGCATCTTCTGCACGATGACGCCCTTCACCGGATCACCGCTGAACCCCTTGGGGGCCGACAGCCAAACAAACTCGACGCCCTCTTCTTCGGCGTTCTGTGTTTCGCGTTGCGATCCGGGCATGTTGGCGCGGTCGCGGCGATACAGACATTTGACAGATTTCGCGCCCTGCCGGATGGCCGTGCGCACGCAATCCATCGCCGTATCGCCCCCGCCAATGACAACGACCCGCTTGCCTTCGGCGTTCAGCTCTCCGCTGTCGAATTCCGGAACGTCGTCGCCAAAGCTCAGCTTGTTCGAGCATGTCAAGAAATCCAGTGCGCGGACGATGCCCTTGGCGCCTGCCCCCGGCCCGGACAGGTCGCGCCCCTTATAGACACCGGTCGCCAGAAGGACGGCGTTGTTCTGCGCGCGGATGTCCTGAAAGCTGATGTCATCACCGACATTGCAGTTCAGGACGAACTCGACGCCCGCATCCTCCAAAAGTTTTACGCGGCGCATCACCACGTCTTTCTCAAGCTTGAAGCCGGGAATGCCATAGGTCATCAGCCCGCCCGCCCGGTCATGGCGATCATAGATCGTGACCTTGACGCCTTCGCGTACCAGAACGTCGGCTGCCGCCAACCCGCCCGGTCCAGCGCCAATGATCGCCACCCGTTCATCGCGTGACGTGTGCGGCGTGATCGGTTCAACCCAGCCCTTATCCCATGCGGTATCGGTGATGTATTTCTCGATCGCGCCGATGGTGACGGTGCCGTGGCCCGATTGCTCGATCACGCAATTGCCTTCGCACAGACGGTCCTGCGGACAGATCCGACCACAGATTTCAGGGAAAGTGTTGGTCGCCTGGCTTAGCTCATATGCTTCTTTCAACCGGCCTGTGGCAGTCATTTGCAACCAGTCGGGGATGTTGTTGTGCAGCGGGCAATGCGACTGACAATAGGGAACACCACATTGGCTGCACCGGCTGGCCTGTTCGGCAGCCTTTTGGGCGGCGAACTCGGCATAGATTTCGTGGAAATCTTCGCGGCGGGCATCGGCCGCCCGTTTTTCGGGCATATCTCGTGCGACATCCACGAACTTCAACATTGGCTGCTTGGCCATACTGGCTCCCATCAACTTAGCTTGGATGGGCGTTTGTATAACCGGCTTGCAGAAAATAAAAGGCAGTATAGCTGTCCTATTATTATTATTTTTGCCAAAAGACTGTTCTTAAACGGGATTATATTACAAATTTATGTCAGCACACATGCCATATTATCGCCCTTCCCTTTCCAGCCCGCTGGGATAGCTTGCGCGGCAACACTTAAGAAGGCCCGCGCATGACCCTTGCCCATCTGTTTCTTGTCGCCGTGATTCAAGGCTTGACCGAATTCCTGCCGGTGTCGTCATCGGGGCATCTTGCGCTGATCCCACACCTGACGAATCTGCCCGACCAGGGCCAAGCCATCGACGTTGCTGTGCATCTAGGCACGCTGGGCGCCGTTGTGCTGTTTTTCTGGGCCGATGTGCGTATGGGGCTGGCCGGCATTCCACGTATGTTGACCGGGCGCATCGACACACCTGGCGCGAAGCTGGCGTTTCTGTTGGCTATTGCGACCATCCCCGCCATCATCCTGGGCCTTTTGCTGAAACTGACGGGACTGAACGACGTGATGCGGTCCGTGAAGGTCATCGCATGGACGATGCTTCTGTTCGGACTGGTGCTGTACTGGACCGACCAAAAAGGCGCGACAGCCAAGCGGGCTGACGACTGGACGCTGCGCGACGCGGTGATCATGGGGCTGTGGCAGGCCTTGGCGCTGATTCCCGGCACATCGCGGTCGGGTGCCACGATTTCGGGCGCGCGCGCCTTGGGTTACGACCGCACGGACGGGGCCAAACTGGCGATGCTGATGTCGATCCCTACCATTTTTGCATCCGGCGTCCTTCTGGGGGTCGAGGTTGCCGCAACGGCTAACCTTCAGGTCGCCCGCGACGGCGCGATTGCCGCCGCGCTGTCGTTCGTGTCGGCACTTCTGGCGCTTAGCCTGATGATGCGGCTGCTACGGTCAGTCAGCTTCACGCCCTATGTTGTTTATCGAATCGCGCTGGGTGTGGTTCTGCTGGGGTTTGCCTATCTATGAAAAAAGGCGCGGAGGTCCGCGCCTTTCACTTAGCTTTTCAACGCGGCCTTAACCGTTCGTGCGCAGATTCTTGGCCGAGTCCTGAATGGCGGCATACTGACCACCCGGACGGAACCGCCACAGGTAATTCGGCAAAATGACCTCCATCGCCGTAGGGGTGATACCCAGGTCGCCAAAGCCCTTCGCATCCTTCGCAACGACATTGTCATGGCGAAGCGAACGAACCTGATCGCGCGTCAGTGGCGCCTTGATCAGACCGCCCGAAATCCACTGGACAAAGTCGAAAATCGCCGCCTGCATCCGGGCAAGGCCGAACGGCATGTTGAAGACCAGCCGCCGCTTCTGCACTATATCCAGCATCCGGTCGATGATTTCACGCAAGGTTTCGATATCCGGCCCGCCCAGTTCATAGATCCCCGGCTCTGCCTCGCCCAAAACGCCCTTTTCAGCCGCTGCGGCCACATCATCGACATAGACCGGCTGGAATTGCGTATCGCCGCCTGTGATTGGCAGGATCGGCCCGAAGCGGGTCATGTTGGCAAAGCGATTGAAGAACTCGTCCTCTTCCCCAAAAATGACCGAGGGGCGCAGGATCACCGCATCAGGAAACGCGTCCAGAACGCCCGCTTCGCCCTGGGCCTTGGTCTGCGCATATTCGCTGTCGCTGTTCGCATCCGCACCAATCGCCGAGATCTGCACCAATTGCTTCACGCCCTGCTCGGTCGCGATCCGTGCGACACGCTCTGCCCCGTCGTGATGCACCGCGCCAAAGCTGTTCTTCCCGATTGAGCTCAGGACACCCACACAATTGACCACCGCATCCGCACCCATCATCGCCGCCCGCACAGACGCGTCATCGCGGATATTACACAAGACGGGCTCGACTTGCCCGACGACACCATAGGGGCGAACGAACAGCGCTTCATTCGGCCGCCGCACGGCAACGCGCACGCGCCACCCCTGCTTGGCCATCCGGCGCGCGATATAGCGCCCGACAAAACCCGAACCGCCATAGATCGTGACAAGCTTGTACATGGTAGCTCTCCTTGAAAACCTTGGGTTTTGCATAGCTTTCAATGCCGCCCAGAGCAAGGCGCAAACGGAAATGTTGAGAATCCCGCGAAATGCAGTTGACAGTCCCAACCGGTCGCTTTAAATCGCGGCTTCATGGCACCTGCCCAGGTGGCGGAATTGGTAGACGCGCTAGCTTCAGGTGCTAGTGTCTGTATGGACGTGGAGGTTCGAGTCCTCTCCTGGGCACCATTCGTCCCTATATTCACGATATAAATCAGAATATTGTGTGACTAATGGGTTTTCCTATCCACCCTTCTGTCCAACGTGATTACTGTCTGTCAGGCGGTCAGCCAAAATTATGGAATGAGAAGGTGTAGAGCTTCGCGATCCGCGCGGCAGTGGGTGGGTCAGATCAAGTTGAAGCCCCTGTTTTGCTTCTGCCTGGAATAAGCCTTTGATGGGAAGCTTAAACCTCGGTGTCCCGTCAAAAACGTCTCAGTCAACGTCTACCAGTGGGCATCGCCATGCATTCTAACCTTCAAACAGCAGGTTTGATTGCGACCTAGACCAGACGATCCTTGGCCCTATCGGAAGCGACCGAATATCAATCTACTTGAAAGCAATTGACGACCGCGAAGACCGGCTCCTAGAACTGGAACCGCGGGCTGACCGAACTGATGATTTTCAAGCGGCCGTAGAGGTGCTTCAAGCACGAAACTGACCGCTTCCAACAAGATTGGGGCTGCATTAATGACGTTCTTAGCGTTAATGAATTGTCCAAGTTTGGGTTCGATTGCGCGACAGTTGTCCGATATGGCTGGCGATCGGATAACCGCCGCCCTCTCGCAACCGGATTCAGTCATTCGGCAGAACTGATTTCGTTCGGTTTAGGTGCAAGGTCGGCCAGAATGGGGCAATCCGGCCGGTGGTCCCCGGCGCAGGCATTGACCAGATGCGCAAGCGTTGCGCGCATTTCCGTCAGCTCTGCGATTTTCTGGTCGATCCGGTCAAGATGATCTTCGGCGATATGCTTAACCTCGGCGCTGGTGCGGTGGTCATCTTCATAGAGCTTCAGCAGATTGCGGCAATCCTCGATACTGAAACCAAGCGCGCGGGCGCGTCCGAGAAAGGCTAGCTTGTGCACGTCGCGGTTACGAAAGCTGCGATAGCCGTTGGCACTGCGCAGCGGCTTGACCAGGCCGATATCCTCGTAATAGCGAATGGTTTTGGCTGGCAGACCGGACCGTTCCGCGACATCTCCGATGTTCATCTCGAAATCCTCCTTATTCGGCTGGCGCAAGGGACGGGTTGGCGGCTGGGCGAACCCGTTCGGATTCGTCCATCACCGGGGCGATACGGCGCAGCCTGAGCGCGTTGCTCAGCACAAAAACCGAGGACAGCGCCATTGCACCGGCAGCCAGAACCGGCGACAGCAACAAGCCGAACACCGGATAAAGCACACCCGCCGCCAGCGGAATCAGCGCCACGTTATAGCCAAAGGCCCAAAACAGGTTCTGTCGGATATTGCGCATGGTGCGGGTCGAAACCTGATAAGCATTCACCACGCCGCGCAGATCGCCCGACATCAGAACCACATCGGCCGACTCGATGGCCACATCCGTGCCGGTGCCGATGGCGATTCCCACATCGGCGTGCGCAAGCGCCGGGGCGTCGTTGATGCCATCACCAACGAAGGCCACCTGCCGTCCGCCATTGCGCAGATCGTCCAGCGCCGCAACCTTTCCGTCGGGCAAAACACCGGCAATCACTTGGTCGATACCGGTCTCGCGCGCGATCGCATCCGCCGTCTCGCGCTTGTCGCCCGTGATCATGGCAACCTTCAGCCCCAGTTCGTGCAGCGCCCCGATGGCTGCGGCACTAGAGGGTTTGACCGGGTCGGCCACGGCGATCACGGCAGCCACGCGCCCGTCGATGGCGGCAAAAAGCGCCGTGCGACCCTGTTCGGCAAGGCGCGTCTCTGCCTCGGCCAAGGCGCCGAGCTCCAGCCCTTCGCGCGTCATCAACCGGTCGGCACCGACCAGAATATCGCACCCCGCAACCCGCGCGCTCACGCCATGACCGGTGATCGATTCGAAGCTTTCCACGCCATGCCGCGCCACATTCTCGGTGCGCGCCGCGCGCACAATGGCATCGGCAATGGGATGTTCCGATTGCTCCTCGACCGCCGCGACCAGTGCCAGCACCTCGGCCCGGTCGAATCCATCAGCCAGAACCAGATCCGTCAGTTCAGGCCGGCCTTCGGTCACGGTGCCGGTCTTGTCGACAGCCACAACGGCGACGCCGGACAATTGTTGCAACGCATCGCCCTTGCGAAACAGAACGCCCATCTGCGCCGCACGCCCGGTGCCAACCATGATCGAGGTTGGCGTGGCCAGTCCCATCGCGCAGGGGCAGGCGATGATCAGCACGGACACGCCCGCCACCAGCGCATAGGACAGCACGGGTGAAGGGCCGATGAGCAGCCAGACCAGAACCGTCAGCGCCGCAAATGCCATCACGGCAGGCACGAACCACAGCGTGATCCGGTCCACCATGCCCTGGATGGGCAGCTTGGCGCCCTGCGCCTCTTCCACCATTCGGATAATCTGCGCCAATGTGGTGTCGGCGCCGACGCGGGTCGCACGGAACTGAAAGGATCCAGTGCCATTGACCGTGCCGCCGGTGACCGGATCGCCCGCGGACTTTGCCACCGGGACCGGTTCGCCAGTAATCATGCTTTCATCGACATGGGCGCTGCCATCGGTCACTTCGCCGTCAACGGCAATCCGTTCGCCGGGGCGAACGACCAAGATGTCGCCCGTGCGGATACGTTCGATGGCAACATCCTGCGGCTCCCCATCGACCAAAACCCGGGCGGTGCGCGCCTGAAGCCCCAGCAGTTTCTGGATCGCCGCACCGGTGCGGCCCTTGGCCCGCGCCTCCATCCAGCGGCCCAGCAGGATCAGCACGACGATCACCGCCGCCGCCTCGAAATAGACCGCGCGCGCCGATTGGGGCAGTAAGTCAGGGGCAAAAAGTGCCACCACCGAAAAGAGATAGGCGGCCGAGGTGCCGACCGCGACAAGACTGTTCATGTCTGGCGCGCCCTTGAACAGCGCCGGGAAGCCCTTGGTATAGAAGGCGCGACCAGGCCAGGCCAAAACAACCGTGGTCAGCACAAACTGGATCAGCCAGCTTGTCTCATGCCCGATTGTACGCCCGATCAGATCATGCACCCCCGGCACCATATGTGCGCCCATCTCCAGCAAAAAAACCGGTATGGCAAAGATGGCAGCCAGCGCGGTTTTGCGGGCCATCGCGCGGGCCTCGTCGTATTTTCGGGCACTGCGATCCTCGGTAGCGGTCTCCTCTGCCGGTTCGGCCGGATAGCCCGCCTGCTCGGCTGCCGTTAGCAGATCGGCCAGCGCCAATGCGCCCTCAACATAGGTGACGGTAGCGGTTTCCGAGGCGAGGTTGACATTGACATCTAGAACGCCCGGCAGTGCCGCCAGCGCCTTGTCCACACGCCCCACGCAAGAGGCGCAAGACATCGACGCCACATTCAGACGCACGCTTTGGGTTCGCGCTGGATAGCCTGCCTCGTCAAGCGCCACCATGATGTCGGAAATTCGCTTGGGCTCATCGACCCTCGCCTGCACGGTTTCGCTGGCAAGGTTCACGTTGATGTCATCGACACCTGGCAGTGCAGACAGGGTCCGCTCGACCCGTCCAACACAGGACGCGCAAGACATATTTTGCACCGAAAGCCGAAGGGTGTATGGGGCTGACATGACGGACTCCTTACTGTTGTTAACATGTAGATAGAGGTTCCACCAACTGGAAGGTCAATAATTATCGAAAGATTTTCTTCCTCGCCCCGGAACCTTCCCGCAGGGCGGCCTTACCCAAGGGAGCATTCAAAGAAGACAGACACGACAAAATTGAGCCTTCCTGACATTAACTTAGGTGCATCGCGCGAACACACATCGGATTGTCCGACCCTGACCCCACATAGCGCGGCAGCGTCGGATCGCGCTTGATCATCAAGGACGTCGGGGCGAGTTGGGGCCTGAACCTTGAAAACCACTTCCATATATGCGCGTTCTTGCTTCGATATAACCGCTGTCTGTGTGCGTCTCGTGGTCGACAAGCGGCGCTTCTGATACGTCAAGGCGCACCCGTGATGAATTGGCCGCCCGCAGAATGGCTGGTTCAAGCGTAGCAGGCGCTTTATGCAGGGCAATTCCGTCATTATTGGTGGATCGGTACTGACTTTCCGCTGCTTTGACGGAGCCGGGCCTTATGGGCTAGGAAATCATGACCGTCTGGCTGACTATCGCAACAACGGCTATCCTGCGCGGACGGTTTGAGCTGATCAAGCAGCCGCTTGAATAATTGAAGGAGAAGGAAATGACTTATACCTATGATCGCTCACTCAAAGGTGTGAACATCAACGACGCAGAAACGCGCATTCGTTCCGCTTTGGCGGATCGGGGTTTCGGTGTCCTGACCGAAATCGACGTCACGACAACGATGAAGCAAAAAATCGACGTCGACATGGACGGCTATCGCATCCTTGGCGCCTGCAGCCCGCAAATGGCTTACAAGGCGATTGGGATCGAACCGCGCGTGGGTGCGATGCTGCCGTGCAACGTTATCTTGCGCGAAGTGGACGGCGGCACCGAGATCAGCGCCATCGACCCCGTGGCGTCAATGCAGGCCATTGACAATGACCAACTCCACAAGGTTGCAGGAGAGGTTCGTGACATGCTGTGCCAGGCCGTCGACGCGGCTTGATTTGAGCCCCCTGTTCTTACAATTTCTAAAGGACGAATGCGGCCGGCGCGGCCCTTTTTATGGCTCTTAGCATGGTGATCTTGCTCTATGCACTTGGCGGCACCGCGACTGCCTTCACCTTCAAGCGGCTATACCTGTCGCGCTGGCTGGCCCGGCAGGTCGCGGCGCGGTCACAGATCGCAGTGCTGTATGACGATCTTGGCAAATCAAGCGCATGAGGCAGGCAAGCCGGGAAACTTCCGTCAATGCGCCTGCCACCAGATCAGCAGTGCAGCAAATGCGGTCAGAGCCAAGACGGTGAATGCGAAGAAAGCTACCGCGAACACCAGCGGCCCAGATCTGCCTGGCAGCCTGCGGGAAAGCCCGCCAAGCGTCCCGGAATTCTTGATGGCGGTGACATAGAGCGGCAACGCGCTGACCAACGTCGCGTAGAGATAGGCGCCGGAAATATTTTCGAAAAGAATCGAGCGGGCCAAAGTTGGCGCAACAACACGAAGGGCAGTCGCGCGGCTTCCACCGAAGGATCCAAACAGATCGGCGGAGAGGACGTAAATTACCGCATGCAGTCCGATGAACCCAAAGACGCGAACCGGCAGGTCGACCAGAAGAACAAGTCTGATCCCATAGTTGCTGGCCGGCTTGGCCGCGAGCGTGGCGAACAGAAAGAAGCTCACATAATTCACGACAAAGACGACGGGCAGGCCGTTGGTCGCCACCTGCCTCGCAAATCTGCCAAGCGCGAGGCCGCCACCCAACAGCATGGCTCCGAAGCCCGGGGTCATTATAACGTAGAGCAGGACAACGGGTATCAGGGTAAGGAGACTGACGACGAGCGTATGACTTGCAAACCGCACGGCCGGCATGTCGATGGCAAAGTATCTATTTATCATGTGCGACATCCCATCTCTCTGGTGAGAGGTACTCTCAAGCATTTCGGGCGCAATTTGAACTGGACAGTTCCACCAAGGCGACGGCGATGAAGATGCAGCGGCCCGTCGCAATCGTAACAAAATGGTGCAGAAACCGTTATTCCGCCTGACCTGCCACCGAACATTCTTATGGACAATCCGCACTTCGCTTTATCGTGATCACTTCACTGCCCGCAAGAAGGCCACGGCTGCCCAGGTCAGCAGATGTGTTCCACAACTTCTTTCGCCTTCTTTCTTCTCGTCAGAACCATTAATAAATCGACATGCGATCACAGGGCTTGCAAAATTCGTGCAGCAATTGGCTGAAAGGTTTGCGCGATTGTATGGAACTGGAAAGGTGCAGGATGTCGAAAGATCTGATCAAATTGTTCGAGGCCATGTCCAAGACCGACAACTCTGCGTTCACAGATTGGGCGAACACGATGCTCCGATATCAAAGCGACATGGCAAAGCTTTGGCTCGGCACTGCGCTGCACGGCGAAGCGGCCGCAGAAGATACGCGTGATCGCCGGTTCGGGGCCGACGCGTGGGGCGAAGGCATCTTCCCTATCTTGCGCCATTCCTATGAACTGACGGCTAAAGCGATGGCCGACATGGCTGATAAGGCGGGGTTGCCGGATGACGAGCAGCAAAAGCTCAGCTTTTATGCCCGGGTTGCCGCCGACAATATGGCGCCGTCCAACTTTTTGCTTACTAACCCCGAAGCCCAGCAGTTGGCCCGCGAAACCGGTGGACAAAGCCTGTTTGATGGCTATCAAAACCTGCTGGCGGATTTGCAGAAGGGCTATATCTCGACCACCGATGAAGAGGCGTTCGAGGTTGGCAAGAACCTTGCCACCACCCCCGGCTCGGTCATTTTCCGCAACGAGTTGATCGAGCTGATCCAGTATGAGCCGATGACCGCCAAGACGCGAAAAGCGCCGATCCTGATCGTGCCGCCCTGCGTCAACAAGTTCTATATCTTTGACCTGAACGAAAAGAAGTCGATGATCCGCTATCTGCTGGAACAAGGGCAGAGCGTTTATACAATCGCATGGCGCAATCCGGGGCCAGAGATGGGCGACCATAGTTGGGACGACTATATCGCCGACGGGATTTTTGAGGCGGTGAAAGTCACATCCGCGATCAGCAAATCCAACGCGATCGACATTCTGGGCTGGTGCAACGGTGGCACGATGTTGACGGCGGCCCTTGCGGTAATGCCAAAGGATTTGAAATCCAAGCTGGGCACCGCGACCTTCCTGTCGTCGCTGATCGACTTCTCGGACCCCGGCCAGATCAAAGTGTTTATCGACGAACCACAGGTCAAAGCATATGATCAGCGCCTGAAGGCCGAGAAGCTCGCGCCGGGCCGCGACATCGCAAACGCGATGGCGATGCTGCATGTCAACGAATCGATCTGGAACTTCGTCGTTTCCAATTATCTGATGGGCAAAAGCCCGGCGCCGTTCGATGTTCTGTATTGGAATGCCGATACCTCGAACCTGCCGGCAAAATGGTACAGCTATTTCGTTGAAGAAATGTATATGGCGAACAAGCTGAAGGAACCCGGCGCTCTGACCCTGTGTGGCACGCCTGTCGACACGCACAACATTGACCTGCCGTGCTATTTCTTGGCCGCGGATGGCGACCATATCGTGCCTTGGAAAACGTCTTTCACGGCGACAAAACTTGTGTCCGGCCCGACCGAGTTTGTGCTGACCACCGGCGGCCACGTATCGGGCACGGTGATCAACCACCCCGCCAAGACCCGGCGCAAGTTCTGGACCGGCGGCAAGACGGACAGCGATGCGGACAATTGGCACGATACGGCCAAGTTGACCGACGGTAGCTGGTGGCCGCACTGGCTGGAATGGCTTAATAGTCATAACCCGGCCGACCGCGCACCCAAGCCCAAGACCTTGGGCAACAAAACCTATACGCCACTGGCCCCCGCGCCCGGCACCTATGTGCTGGAGGGCGTGTAGGTTATGAAAGATCTGAACGCCAACAACCCGCACCCTAACGTCACCTTCGCAACCCTGACCATCGGCACGGGTCGGGTGCGGTATTTGCGACGGGACGGCGTGGGGGCAAAACCGCCGCTGCTGATCTGCAACGGCCTTGGACAATCGCTTGAGGTGCTTGTGCCGCTAATCGACGAAATCGCCGACCGGACGGTGATCGCCTTTGACATGCCCGGCATCGGACGTAGCCCGATGATCGAAGGTATTTCAAGTATCCCCGACTACGCAGCACTTGCCATGCAGGTCATGGACGCACAGAAGGTCGACAAATTCGACATTTTGGGCATCTCGTGGGGCGGATCGCTGGCGCAGCAGATGGCATATGACGCACCGGACCGGGTGCGCAAGCTGGTGTTGGCCATCACGTCGGCAGGCGGCATCGGCAGTTGGTGGGGGACGCCCATTGCGCTGTCGGAAATCATGTTCCCCATGCGATACATGAGCAAGGCTTACGGCAACTTGATCGGCCCCCTGATGTATGGCGGCGAGGCGATCTTCGCGCCTGCCGACTTCCGCGACTATTCAAAACACGCCATCGCCCCCAGCCCCGAAGGGTATTTCACCCAAGTGCGCGCAATGTGCAGTTGGACCAGCCTGCCGTGGCTGCGCAGCCTGTCGCAACCTGCTTTGGTCATCGCAGGAAAATATGACGGGCTGATTCCGATCACCAACCAGATTCTGCTGGCCAACATGATGCAGAACGCACGGTTGGAGATGTATTCCGCCGGGCATCTTCTGATGTACACCCAGCGGCACGATGTGGGCGTGACGATCGGGGCATTTCTGGACAGCTAAGAAGCACAGCGCAGACTTGACGCCCCCATCCGCATGAAATATGTCGTCATCCTACTGGGCGGGCGTTGTGTAGTGGTAAGACCTTAGCCTTCCAAGCTAATGACGCGGGTTCGATTCCCGCCGCCCGCTCCAGATCTTCTATTTCCTGAGAAATATCACGCGGCTCGCGCGGCTTCTTCGCGTTTCTCGTCCTGTCTGAAAAAGACGTAATAGAACACAGGTGCAGCTACCAATGTCAGGACCGACGCAAAGGCCAGCCCGCCCATGATCGTCACCGACATCGACTTGAAGAACGCGTCCGACAGCAAGGGCGCCATGCCAAGGATGGTCGTCACCGCCGCCAAAACAACCGGGCGCACCCGTGACGCCGATGCCTCGATCACCGCTTTGCGCAGCGGCACGCCGTCGGCGCGGACAAGGTCGATTTCCTCGACCAGCACGATGCCGTTCTTGATCAACATACCCGACAGGCTCAGCAGCCCCAGAAGGGCGGTGAAGCTGAACGGCAGGCCTGTGCCCAGCAAGCCGATAACCACCCCGTTCACCGACATCGGCACCAGCAGCCAGATGATGATCGGCTGGCGGATCGCATTGAACAACAGGACCGAGATCATGACCATGATCAACACACTCAGCGGTAGCTGCGCGCCAAGGCTGGCTTGCGCCTTGGACGAATCCTCGAACTCGCCGCCCCATTCCAGCGCATAGCCGGACGGAAGTTCGATCGCTTCGACCGCCGAGCGGATTTCTGAATGTGCCTGCGCGGTCGTGACGCCCGTCGCCACATCCGCCCCGACCGAGATGGTTGGCAGCCGGTTGCGCCGCTGGACCAGAGTATCCTCGACCCGGTATTTGAACCCATCGGTCAATTGCTCGATCGGCAGATAAGTCCCCGCGACGGGCGAAAACACCAGCTGATCGGTCAGGTTGAATTCTTCGGGCTGTGGGCGGCGCATGATGATCGGGATTTGCCGTTCGCGTTCGCGATACACGCCCGCGCGCAGGCCATCGGTGGCAAACAAAAGCGAACTGGCAATATCGTCACGGTTTACACCGGCGGTCTGGGCGCGTTGAGTGGCATAGACAGGTTCGATCACCAATTCCTGCTCGCGCCAATCCGTGCGCAGGTTCAGAAGGTTGTCAGACGCACCTGCCATCACTTGCGTCGCCTGATCGGCCAGATCCCGCAGCACCGCCGGATCGCTGCCCGAAAACCGCGCCTGAATGGGATCTCCGCCGCCGGGGCCGAAGACCAGCCGCTGAACGCGGAATTCGGCCTGGGGGAAATTGGCGGCACCGAACGCCTCAAGGCGTGCGTGTAGATCAGGAATTGCGGCCAATTCCTTGGCGCGAATGATCAGATGGCCATAGCTTTGATTGTCCTTGCCACCGTCATAGGTCAGCATGAACCGCACCGCCCCGCGTCCCGCATAGGACGCAACCGAGGTAACGTTTTCCTCGTCCAGCAGCCAATCTTCCATCACCTCCAGATCGCTGGAAACCTGCTGGATCGAACTGCCTTGCGGCAGCTTGTAATAGACAAAGAAAAGCGGCGTGTTCGAGTTGGGGAAGAACTGTTGTTTCACCGAGCCAAACCCGACAAAACAGGCCGCTGTAATCGCAACAAGCCCCACAATCACCGGCCAGCGGAAGGTCAGCGATTTATCCAGAACCTTCTTGTAAATGACGAAAAACCGGCCCGAATAGGCATCATCTGCGCTTTGATTGCCCTGTTTGAACAGGTAATGGCCCAAAAGCGGAGTCACCATCAGCGCCAGCACCCACGATAACAGAAGGGAAATTCCGATCACGGCGAAAAGCGAAAACAGGAATTCGCCCGTCGAATCCGGTGAAAGGCCAATACCGGCAAAGGCCATGATCCCGATGACTGTCGCCCCCAACAGGGGGATCTGGGTCTTCTTCGCTGCATCGTCGGCCGCATCACGCGAATGCCGCCCGCGCAGCATCGACACCTGCATCCCTTCGGCCACCACAATCGCGTTATCAACCAACATGCCCATAGCTATGATCAGCGCACCCAGCGAAATCCGCTCCATCTCGATCGAGAAGATGGACATGAACAAAAGCGTCCCCACAACGGTCAAAAGCAGGGTCGTCCCGATCACAACAGCCGCGCGCCATCCCATGAATGCGCCCAGCACCACGATGACGATGCCGACCGACAGCGCGAGGTTCTTCAGAAAGTCGTTCGAGCTTTGCTCAACCACAACATGCTGTTGATAGATCGGGTGCAGTTTGATCCCGTGAGGGATGTCGTCAGACAGCGCGGCAAGGCGGGCATCGACACGGTGGCCCACTTTCACGATATCCTCAGTATCCAGGCCGGCAACGCCGATGGTGAACGCCTCTTCTCCGTTGAAGCGAATGATTTGATCAGGCGTTGCAACGCGCCCACGGCTCACATTCGCCACGTCGGCGACATTGAACAGCTGACCGTTGACGCCAATGCTGAGTGAGGCAATGTCAGACACTGTTTCTGACCCCTCGGGCGCCTGAAACATGATCCGTGCGCCATCCTTGTTCAGCGCGCCCGCCGATGCCACCGAATTGGCTTTAGACACCGCGCCGATGATGGCGTTGGGCGGGATGCCTTGGTTGACGGCCAGCGTCATGTTGGGTTCGATATAGATCGCCTCTTCCGGGACGCCGGACAGATCGACGCCGGCCACCCCATCAACCGCCAGAAGCTCGCGGCGCAGGAAGGTGCCCAGTTCGTATTTCTCGGCGTCCGAGAAGCCGGGCGCGGTGACGGCATAATACAGGCCGAAAACGTCGCCGAAGCTGTCGTTGACAAAAGGCGGATAGGCATTGTCGGGCAACTGGCGCGACGTGTCACGGACCCGCGCCCGCAAGCGGGTCCAGATATCAGGCAGCGCCTCGGCGGGATAGGTTGATTTCACCTCGACATCAATCCGGCTTTCACCGGGCCGATTGGTCGATGTAATCCTCTCAACCTCTTCCATCTTCTGGATGGCGCTTTCCAGCGGTTCGGACACCTCGGTCGCCACCTGTGATGCGCTTGCACCGGGATATTGGGTGACGATGACGGCTTGCTTGATGGTGAAGGCGGGATCTTCCAAACGGCCAAGGTTGAAGAACCCCCAAATGCCACCCAGAAGCATCGTCAGGATGATCAGCCAAGTGTAAAGAGGCTTCTCGATCGAAGCGCGCGCGATGTTCAGCATGACAGCCCCCTAATTCGTAAAGCCGGTGAAACGGCGCACCCTGTCGCCATCGCGCAGCGCAGTCGCACCGGCGGCGACGATCACATCCCCTTCAGCCAGACCCGACAACAGCCTGAAATCACCGTTTGCGGCAGGTTCAACAGTGATCGGAACCGAGGCAACGATGCCGGTCTCATCGTCGTCTGGCGTAAACCGCATGACCGACAGCGCGCCGTCGGGGGCCGCGACGATTGCTGTGGATGGGATCAGGATGCCGGGGTTGTCGTGCGCCGCCGACACACGCACGTTGACGGACGATCCGGGCAACACCTGCAAATCATCCTGTGCAGCCATGCCCAAGGTCAGCCGATAGGTCTGTGCAGCCTGCGACGCCTCGGCATTGAATTCGCGCACCTCGACGGGCAATGGTTCATCATGGGCGGGAAATTCAGCTGTAAAGGTGACGTTCTTGCCCTTCGAGGCGGTCTGAAACAGGATTTCAGGCACATCGATGGCGATGCGAATTTCGCTCATGTCATGCAGTCGCACGACGGGCGCACCCGGGCTGACGGTCACGTAATTATCGACGTTGCGCGTGGCGACCAACGCATCAAAGGGTGCGTAAAGCGTCGCGTTGTTCAAATTCCGCTCGGCCTGACGAAAGGCGATGTCGGCCAGGTTCAACTGTGTCGTCGCATCATCAAGCGCGACTTGGCTGACGGTATTACCGCGCAGCTTGGTCAAGCGCTCCAGCGTGCGTTCGGCCATATCCTTCTGAACCGCCGCCTGTTCCAGCGCAAGCGAGAACTGCTCTTGCTCCAACTGCGCGATCATGTCGCCTTCGGGCACGCGTTCGCCTTCGATCACTGGCAGCTCTACAACCTGCCCACCCACCTGAAACGCCAGATCGACGCTTTGCCGCGCCACGACCTTGCCAAAAAACACACGGCTGAAGGTTTCGTCATTTGCCGTCACAGACAGAAGTTTGACAGGTTTTATCGCCTCTTGGGCTGTGGCCAAGGGGCTGGCAGCAAACAGGGCGACCAGGGCGGCGGTCAATACGCGCGAAATGAAGGGCATTAGAAATCCTTAACAGGTCGTGTGTTTGTGAATATTGGCCTGAATCTTCAAAGACATTCGGGCAAAATCGTTCAGCTCGTCGACCGACAGGCCCAACGTTTCGCACAGCAAGGTGCGTGCCACGACAACCATCGTTGCCCGCAAATCCTGGCCCGCCGGCGTCAGCCTTAGCAGCCACGCGCGGCGATCGCCGGGATCCCGTTCGCGCACAACCAGACCGCTGCTTTCCAACTGATCGGCCAATGTGGTCATGGTCGAGGGCAGCACATTCATCTCGCGCGCAATCGTGCCGAGGCGCTTGGGGCGATCCAGCCAGATCACGATCTTGCGGTCGATATGCGGCACGTCACTGCCATTGTCGATCTCGTCCATCAGCGATTCGATAAAACAGTGTAGCGAAAAAACACCCAGAAGGGCGCCCAGTTCCGGCTCGATCATGGTGTTGGGGGGCTGGTGGTCTGGTTGGGTCATAGCGCAATTTTTCAGATTATTATGTGCTCCACATAAGTTTCACTTTATGAAATATCCAGAAGAAAAAGTAAGTGCGGTTATTTTCATATATCAAACACCTAAAGTCAGTGCCTTTTGCAAATACTCGACGAGGCACTGGTCATGACGTTCTGCTTGCCACGCCATCGCAAGATGGCATTGCATTTCCAATAGATTTCAAAGCGTAACAAAAGCGGCCGACGAAATCTTCGCCTTTTTATTCGAAAACAAGGGTGGATTTTTCTGTCCCAACACAAGATAACTGTCGGAAACAGGATATAGCATGTCGCTATCCTACCTTGCGAAATGCGGTCAGCTGGTGAACTCTTGCCGCCTGACCAAATAATAATGTGACCAAATGGTCCGCTTACTTACTAGGGAGTCCCTCATGTCCAAAGAACTTGAATATCTATCGAAACGGGTCGTCGCGCGCAAACTGTCGCGCCGTCACTTCATGGGCCGGGCGGCTGCGCTTGGTCTGACCGCCACTGGCGCCAGCACGATGCTGTCGTCGGCAGTTTATGCGCAAGGACCGGTCAAGGGCGGAACGATTCGCGTGGGGGTTCCCGGTGGATCAACCACCGACAGTCTTGATCCAGCAACCACGACCAACCAGACCGGTACGATGATCAACCGTTTTTGGGGCGAACCGCTGGTAGAGCTTGCACCGGAAGGTGGGCTTGAAAACAGGCTGGCAGAGGAGGTTTCGGCCTCGGCAGATGCCAAGGTTTGGACGTTCAAGATCCGCTCGGGCGTCAATTTTTCGAATGGCAAGCCGCTGACCGCCGATGACGTGCTGGCAACGATGGAACGCCACGCAGGCGAAGACACGAAATCAGGCGCGCTGGGCATCATGCGCGGCATCAAAAACATGCGCGCCGAAGGCGACAAGTTTATTGTCGAACTGGATACGGCGAATGCCGACTTGCCATATCTGATGACCGACTATCACCTGATGATCCAACCCAATGGCGGCAAAGATGATCCGGCAGCAGCGATCGGTACCGGCCCCTACATCCTGAAAGAGGTGGATATGGGCGTCCGTTTCGTGGTCGAGAAAAATCCCGATTACTGGGGCGATCTGGGCCATGCCGACACGGTCGAGGTTGTGGTCATCAACGACAACACGGCGCGCATGGCGGCCATTCAGTCCGGCCAGCTTGATATGGTGGGGCGCGTCCCGCCACGGACCGCTGGCCTTGTGGCACGGGCGCCCAACATCAATGTCCATTCGACACCGGGACCGGGCCATTACGTGTTCATCGCACATTGTAACACTGCACCGTTTGACAATAACGATCTGCGCCTGGCGCTGAAATACGGCATGGATCGCGAAGAGATGCTTGAAAAGATTCTGTTCGGCTATGGCTCGATCGGGAACGATACGCCGATCAACAGCTCTTATCCTCTGTTTACCGAGATGGAACAGCGCACCTACGATCCCGACAAGGCCAAATTCCACTTCGAAAAATCGGGCCACGAAGGTCCGATCCTTTTGCGTACCTCGGACAACAGTTTTCCCGGTGCGCCGGACGCGTCTGCACTGTATCAGCAATCGCTTGCCAAGGCGGGCATTGACCTTGAGATCAAGCGCGAACCTAATGACGGATATTGGTCCGAAGTCTGGAACGCCAAGCCGTTCAGCACGAGCTATTGGAGCGGTCGACCCACGCAGGACCAGATGTATTCCACGGCTTACTTGTCGACGGCAGACTGGAACGACACCCGGTTCTTCAATGATCAGTTTGACCAGATGCTTCTGGCCGCACGCGCCGAATTGGATGAGACGAAACGCGCTCAGATTTACGGCGACATGGGGGCGCTCGTTCATGACGAAGGCGGGCTGATCTGCCCGATGTTCAACGACTTCATTGATTGCACAACCAATCGATTGGCGGGCTGGGTCGATAACCACAAAGGTCACGACCTGATGAACTTCTATGCCCCGATGAAAATGTGGGTCGCGGGCTGATATGCCGTTATTTTTAAAACTTCTGGTCCAGCGCATCGCGCTGGGCCTGCTTCTTCTGCTTTTGGTGTCGATGCTGATCTTTTGGGGCACCAACATCCTACCGGGGGATGTGGCGCAATCTATCTTGGGCCAGTCCGCTACGCCTGAAGCTCTTGCCAATATCCGAGCCGAGCTGGGACTGAACGAACCAGCACTTAGCCGTTATTTCGACTGGCTGGGTGGGCTTGTACAGGGCGATCTGGGCACCGCGTTGACATCTGGTAAGGATATCGCGAGCAGTTTGGGCTCGCGCCTGAAAAACACACTTTTCCTGGCCTTCTGGGCTGCGGTGATTGCGGTGCCGCTGGCAATTTTCTTGGGCCTGCTGGCTGTCCGCTACCGCGAACGGTGGCCGGACAAACTGATTTCGGCCGTCACGCTGGCCTCAATTTCCGTACCCGAATTCCTGATCGGCTATATCTTGATGTATTTCGTCGGCGTCAAGCTGGGCTGGGCACCCACCGTTTCGATGATCCATGACGGGCTAAGCCTTGGGCAAAAGCTGAACGCCATCGCCCTGCCGGTCGCCGTGCTGACCATGGTCGTGCTGGCCCATATGATGCGAATGACGCGAGCGGCGATCCTGAATGTGATGCAATCAGCCTATATCGAAACCGCCGAGTTGAAGGGGCTGACGATGTTTACGATCATCTGGCGCCACGCTTTGCCCAACTCGATCGCACCAATTGTCAATGTGGTGATGATCAACCTTGCCTATCTGGTTGTCGGTGTCGTGGTGGTCGAAGTTGTGTTCACCTATCCCGGCATGGGGCAATATCTGGTGGATCACGTATCCAAGCGGGATGTGCCTGTGGTGCAGGCTTGCGGGCTGATTTTCGCCGCAGTCTACATCGTGTTGAACATGGTGGCCGACATCGTGTCGATCCTTGCAAACCCAAGGCTGAGGCATCCGAAATGATAAGAATCCCCCCAGCCGCATTGTTCGGGCTGTTTTTCACTGGCCTGTATTTCCTGATGGCCATCTTCGCCCCTTGGATCGCGCCCTATTCGATGACCGAAGTCGTCGGGGGGGTATGGGAACCTTGGTCATCCAAGCACTGGATCGGCACCGATAATATCGGTCGCGACCTGCTGAGCCGCATGATCTATGGCGGACGCACCACGATCTTTATTGCCACCATGGCCACGATCATCAGCTTCACCACCGGATCAATCCTTGGCTTCACAGCCGCTGTGATTGGTGGATGGATTGACCAATTGCTCAGCCGGTTCGTCGATCTGATCATGTCGATTCCGACCCTGATCTTCGCGCTTGTGGTCCTGTCGGTGATGCCGGTGACGCTGCCAATCCTAATCCTTGTGATGGGGCTTCTGGATTCCACGCGCGTCTATCGTCTGGCCCGTGCGGTCGCGGTGGACATCAACGTGATGGATTTCGTCGAAGCCGCAAAACTGCGTGGTGAAGGCAGGATCTGGGTGATCTTCCGGGAAATCCTGCCCAACGCCCTGTCGCCCTTGGTGGCGGAAATGGGGCTTCGTTTCATTTTTGCCGTGCTGTTCGTCTCGACCCTGTCCTTCCTTGGCCTTGGTGTGCAGCCACCCAACGCCGACTGGGGCGGGATCGTGAAGGAAAACAAAGATGGCATCGTTTATGGCATCCCTGCGGCCCTAGTACCTGCCGTCGCCATCGCGACGCTCGCCATCTCGGTCAACCTTGTGGCCGACTGGGTTTTGAACCGCACCACTAGCCTGAAAGGAGGCCGCGGATGAGCGATAAGCTTTTGACAGTGCGCGACCTGAAGATTGGGGCGCGGGTCTATCCACCCGGTGAAAAACCGCATGACATCGAAATCGTGCACGGCGTGTCGTTCGAATTGGAGAAGGGCAAAGTCCTTGGCCTGATCGGCGAAAGCGGCGCGGGTAAATCGACCATCGGCCTTGCCACTATGGCCTACGGCCGTGGTGGTGTCGAAATTACCGGCGGCGAGGTCTGGGTCAATGGACGTGAAATCCTTGGCACCAGGCTGCGCGATCTGCGCAAATTGCGTGGGACCGAGGTGACATATGTCTCGCAATCCGCCGCCGCCAGCTTCAACCCAGCCAAGAAAATCATGGAACAGGTGATCGAGGCGTCCGTCCACGCCGGCAAATTCTCGAAAAAAGTGGCCGAGGCGCGCGCGGTCGAGCTGTTTGCCAAGCTAGGTCTGCCCGACCCTGAAACCATCGGCAATCGTTATCCGCACCAAGTGTCTGGCGGGCAATTGCAACGCTGCATGACGGCACTTGCGCTTTGCCCTGAACCCGATCTGGTGGTGTTCGATGAACCGACCACCGCGCTGGATGTGACCACACAGATCGACGTTCTTATGGCGATCAAGGACGCCATTCGCGACACCGGCGTTGCCGCACTTTATATCACGCACGATCTGGCGGTCGTGGCGCAGGTGTCTGACGAAATCATGGTGCTGCGCATGGGCGACATGATCGAACATGGCACCACCGATCAGATCATCAACGCCCCGGTCGAAGAATATACCCGCGACCTGGTGTCGGTCCGGTCCCGAGTGCATGACGGGAAGCCGCCAACCGAAAATCCGGTCATGACGATTGAACACATCACCGCCCGCTATAAGGGCACGAATTTCGACGTATTGCACGATGTCTCGATGGAGCTTCACGCAGGCCAGACCCTGGCCGTCGTTGGCGAAAGCGGGTCAGGCAAATCGACCACGGCCCGCGTGATGACCGGGCTTCTGCCCGCGCGTGACGGGCAGATCTGCTTTGACGGACGCACCCTGTCCCCCGATCTGGCGGGACGGGCGCGCGATGACCTGCGCGAAATCCAGATGATCTATCAAATGGCCGATGTGGCGATGAACCCGCGCCAGACGGTTGGCACGATCATCGGCCGTCCGCTCGAGTTCTATTTCGGGATGCGCGGCGCAGAAAAACGCAAACGTATCGAAGAGCTTCTGAACGACATCGAGCTTGGGCCCGAATTCAAGGATCGCTATCCGGCCGAACTGTCCGGCGGGCAAAAACAGCGGGTCTGCATCGCGCGCGCCTTGGCTGCAAATCCCAAAATCATCATCTGTGACGAGGTGACATCGGCGCTGGATCCCTTGGTCGCCGAAGACATCTTGAAACTGCTGCACGAACTGCAGGAACGTGAAAATGTGGCCTATCTTTTCATTACCCACGACATTGCCACGGTGCGCGCCATCGCCGACACCATCGCGGTAATGTATCAAGGCCGCGTCGTGCGTTACGGCACCAAGGCCGAAGTTCTGTCGCCGCCGTTTGATGACTATACCGACCTGCTGCTCGCCTCGGTTCCGGAAATGCGGCTGGGCTGGCTGGAGGAGGTCGTGGAACACCGCAGCATGGAAAGCGCCGGCAACTGAGGGCGGACCGCTAACGGGGCCGGACAACATGAACGGAAAGCTACTGTTAATCATCCTGGACGGCGTGCCCTGGCGCAACTGGCGTCGGCTGTTCGGAAATCTGGAGGGCTGGGTGGACGCAGGCGAGGCACAGCGCTGGAAGATGCGCTCGGTCTTGCCGTCGACATCGGCCAGTTGCTATGCCTCGATCCATACCGGTGTTACGCCGCAGGATCATGGCTGCACGGGCAACAACAATGTATTCCGCCTGTCTCAGCCTGACATCTTCAGCCAAGTGCGCAACGCCGGCGGTGTGACCGGCGCAGTCACCCACAGTTATTGGTCCGAATTTTTCAACCGCGCGCCGTTCGATCTGGTGCGCGACATCGAATATGATGAAGCCGACAGCGCCGCGATCAACCACGGTCGCTTTCATACAATGACGGGCTATGGGCTGATCAACCAGACCACACCCGCGGATGTGGACCTGTTCGCGACGCTCACCATGCTTTGCCAGAGGTTCGGGCTGAACTATGGCATCCTGCACACTTGCACCTTGGACAGCATGGGCCACAGGTTCGGTCATGAATGCCGCGAAATGGACCAAGCCTGCTTTCAAGCCGACGAGCAACTGGCCCTGTTCATCAACCGCTGGCGCGCCGACGGGTACGAGGTGGTCGTGACCGCCGATCACGGCCAGACCGATCGCGGCCATCACGGTGGGCGTGAAGACGTGCAGCAGGATGTTGCGCTATATTACTTCGGCCCTGCCATTGGTCCTGATTTTGACGAACGCCTGTGCCAGTTGCAACTGGCCCCGACCATTCTGTCGCGGCTGGGCGCGCGCATCCCCGACACCATGAAAGCAAAGGTATTTCTGACATGACTTGGGCCATCCCCTGCCCCCTTCAACCTTCCCTGGCCATTGCGGGGTCCGCCGAACGTTTCCCCGTCCGCCGTATCTATTGTGTGGGCCAGAATTATGCCGCTCATGCTCGCGAAATGGGATCGAACCCAGACCGCGAGCCGCCTTTCTTCTTCTCAAAGCCCGCCGATGCGATGGTGCCGGATGGGGCGACCGTGCCCTATCCGCCCGGCACTGAAAACCTGCACCACGAGGTTGAACTGGTCGTTGCCATCGGCGTCGGCGGCACCAACATTTCGGTCGAAACCGCGCTGAATCACGTCTGGGGATACGCCATCGGAAATGACCTGACCCGCCGTGATCTTCAGGCAGAGGCCAAGAAAATCGGCCGGCCTTGGGACATGGCAAAGGGATTTGACTTATCCGCCCCCTGCGGTGATCTGCGTCCTGCTGCGGCAACCGGTCATCCAAGTGCGGGATACATCCGCCTGTCAGTGAATGACAAGACGAGACAATCCTCGGACCTGTCAGACCTGATCTGGTCGGTGCCCGAGGTGATCGCCCATCTGTCCAGTACGATCACACTGGCACCGGGCGATCTGATTTTTACCGGAACGCCCGAAGGTGTCGGTGCCTTGGTGCCCGGTGACACCTGTGTTGCCGAGATTTCTGGTCTTGGCCAATTGACCACCCATATCGGTTCCGCGGCGTCCTGACCCAACCAATCTGCGGACGCGGCGCACCTGACAGACCTAACCCCCGTACAGATCTATTGTCTTGCAGCGATGCAGGGCCGGTTGCCCACCTGAGCATTGGTCACTGGTCCTGCCGCACGATATTCGTAACAAGCACGTCGTGAACGACATTTCCCAGAATACTTGTTGCCACCTCGCGCATGGCGCGGCGAAGGTTGGTTAATCGGCTTGTCTGGGTGAAAACCCCATCAAATCCACCAGTATTTGCATGGTTGAACATGACCTGCAGAAACTCATCTCGGAGTTTTGGTTCAAGCTGATAGACGGCTTCGCGGCTTCCCGCTGTGACCTCTAGACTCAGAGACAAAAGGACCAGCGAAACAACGGCCTCATCGTGAACAACGGGGATGACAAACTGGTTGTTTATTTTGACAAACTCGCTGTCTGGATTAGCCTTTTCGTCTGATTGTCCTGGCGTCGCCGGCGCGGTGTCGGTGGTAGCGTTGCCGCACGGATCTTCGGCTACTGGCACTGGCGCCGGACGCAGGTAATATCCTACGCCACCACCAGCAGCCAAACCAAGCAGGGCCAACAAGATCGGCATCAACTTAACCATGATAAAGCCTTTCAGAACGGTAGAATGATGTCAGTGATTTGCTGGCCATAGCGCGGCTGCTGAACATCTGTGATCTGCCCGCGTCCACCATAAGAAATTCGCGCCGACGCAATCTTGTCATACGAAATCTCGTTCTGACGCGATATATCTTGGGGACGCACGAAGCCCGTCACCAGAAGTTCACGAAGTTCAAAATTCACCCGCACCTCTTGCGTACCCTGTATCTTCAGAACACCGTTGGGCAGCGTACCAATCACGGTGGCAGCGACGCGAAGTTCAAGCTTTTCGTTCCGCTTAACCGAGCCGTTTCCATTGGACGAACTGCTGGACGACAATGACACCGCATTCGCCATCGACGCGCCATCGGTCAGCTCTCGGTCGATCGATTGCGGCAGGCCCAGAAAATTTGGCACGCCCATTTCTTCAGAGCCGCCACGCGCACGTTTTGAGCTGTTCTGAAATTCGGCCTTGTCGTCAATCTCGATCACAACGGTCAGAATATCCCCCGCCGTTTGCGCGCGCCGATCACCAAGCAGAGACTGTCGGCCGCCGCTCCAAAGCGATGCTTTGACCGGCGATCCTGTCGGCGGCGTCGTGCGCGGCAGCGCAGATGCGTTCATAGCGATATGTTCGGGGCTCATCTCAACCGGGTTCAGATCCGGCGCCTTGCCAACCTGGTCCAGCCGTGAACAGGCAGATACGACCAAGATGGCGACAGCAGCTACAATAATCGGGCGCATGTGGCATCCTTCGACTTAAAAACGTGTGTTAGAGACTGATACAGTACCGTCCGCGTCCACAGACCCGGTCACAGTGTTGCGCGAAGACAGGTTCAGGATGCGCACGCGATCGCCCACACCGGCGCGTCCAAGACTGCGACCTTCAGCTAGGATCGTGAGCGGACCGGCGACGTAAGCAAGTGTCACGATCTGATTGCGTTCAACCAGTGCAGGCGGGCCGACATCGTTCACCATGATGGGTCGACCCGCATATAAAACCACGCGCGCTTCTTGCCCCACCACGTCTTCAATGGCTTGAAACCCGCCGGGCATATCCGAGGACACCAGCTCAAGGTCTTCAGCGGTCACGATCACATTTGACCGCATGTTGCGCGCGGCAATCACCGTGTCAGCCGCAGTCGCACCGGCACTTCCAATCAATGCAATAAAGCTAAACAGCTTGATCATCACCGCACCTGTGTCGTCGCGGCAAGCATCTGATCAGCGGCGGTGATGACCTTTGAGTTCAACTCATACCCCCGCTGCGCTTCGATCAATTCGGTTACCTCGCGCACTGCATCGACCGAGCTGTTTTCAAGATAGCCTTGGCGCAACGTCCCGCGCCCATCTTCGCCGGGAGCGCCGACAAAAGCGGGACCCGATGCCGGGGTTTCTCGAAACAGATTCGACCCGATGGCCTCAAGACCCTTTTCATTCGTGAACCCCGCCAAGGTAAAGGCGCCTAATAGTTCAGGTTCGGCCGCATTGTCGAAATAGGCATATACCTCACCTTCAGTATTGATCGAGATTGAGCGCGCATCGCTGGGCACCGTGATTTCGGGCGCGACTGCATGGCCGTCCGAGGTTACGATCAATCCGTCCCCCGACAATTTCAAACCACCATCGCGCGTAAAAGCAGAGGCACCCGAGGGCAGCGTGACCTCGAAATAGCCGTTGCCTTCAATGGCGAGATCCAAGTTGCCATTTGTTTGGGACAGCGTCCCCTGTTGAACCAACATCGACACGGATGCCGGTCGGACACCCAACCCAAGCTGTACTCCCGTGGGCAACGCGGTTCCGTCCGAAGCATTGATCGTTCCTGCGCGGGCTATTTGTTGGTAATGTAGGTCCGCAAACTCTGCCCGCCGCGCGTTGTAACCGGTGGTGGACATATTCGCGAGATTGTTCGAGATCGTCTCGACCCGCATTTGTTGCGCCAACATACCTGTGGCTGCGATATCCAATGCACGCATGTTCTGCCTCCTTTATCGACCGACTGTTTTCAGGACTGCGCGAATGCGTTCGTCCTCTTTTTCAAGAAATTTCTGGCCTAGCTCATAGCTGCGCTGGACCTCGATCATGCGGGCAACTTCGGTGATCGGATTAACGTTGGACCCTTCGATGAAACCCTGCAGGATTGATGCCTCGACCAACGCGGGTTCAACCCCGCCCGGTGCTTCGAAACGCACACCCTCGCGGTGCAAAAGATCGTTCTGATCAACCGGCAAATACAGCCCAATCTGAGCAACCGCGCGGCCATCGACCGACAGTGTCCCATCGCTGGCAACCGACACGGACCGAGCATCGGGTGGCACGAAAACCGGTGCACCGCCACCGTCCAACAGGCGATAGCCGTCAGGGGTTGACAATTCGCCCAGCGCTGAAGGTGTAAATGATCCTGCACGCGTTAGAAATTGTCCGTCAGGGCCATCAACCATGAAGAAACCATCGCCTTCGATGGCAAAGTCAAACGTTCCTCCGGTTTGGGTCAAACCCCCTTGCTGAAGGTCAAGCGCACGCACATTGGCCGTCGCCATCGACAGCGACGGGTCGTCACCGTCAAGCGCACTTACGTACTCTGAAAAAATGATGCCTTCGCGCCGAAAACCAGTTGTGGATGCGTTGGCGATGTTGTTCGCGACGCTCTGCATTTCGCGCATCAGACCGGATTGCCGCGTCAGCGTTGTATATCCAATGTTATCCATTACCTAGCTCCCAGCAATCAACGGAATGACTCGCATTTGGAAGAAACTGACCAGAGTTTCAGTCATGAATCCCATACTTCCCCAGAACACGACCAGAATGGCCAAGAGCTTTGGCACGAAGGTCAGTGTCATCTCCTGAATTGAGGTCAACGCCTGAAAAAGACCGACAATCAAGCCCGACAGAAGTGCGACCGTTAAAATCGGCAACGAAATCATCACCGCGATCCAAAGACCGGCCCGCAGAGTGTCGTAGAAGACAAACTCTTCCATCATCACACCGGCATTCTCAGAATTTCCTGATAAGCTTCGACGACCTTGTTGCGCACTGTGACGGCTGTCTCGACCGCCAGTTCGGTCTGGGCAAGCGCTTGGACCAGCGCGTGCGGATCAGCGTTACCAGACAAGGCCGCCATAGCGGTCTTTTCACCGTGCTGCACGGTTTCTGCAAAGCTGTTGGCAGCAACCGCGAACGGGTTTGTGACTTGTTCGCCGTTCGGCAAAGGCGTCGCCGCCTGACGTGATGCCGCGTATTGCTGCGATGCGAGGGTTGATCTTATGTCCATTGTTTCAAACTCCTATCGACGCAAAAGTTCAAACAGGCTGCGCGACATTTGTCGGGTCTGATCAAACATTTTAAGGTTGGCTTCATAGCTGCGTTGGGCCTCTCGCGCGTCTGCGATTTCGACCACCAGATCAACATTCGACCCCAGGTAATGGCCCGTTGCGTCCGCCATCGGGTGAGACGGATCATATATTTTCGGCAAGGCGGTTTGGTCCAGCGACACATGGCCAGTCCGCACCTCACCGGTGGCGTGACCGCCGTTTATGGCGGCCTCAAAACTAGCGACTTTTCGGCGGTAACCGGGCGTGTCGGCGTTTGCAATGTTCTCAGACACGTGGCGCAGGCGATTGGCCTGGCTGTGCATGCCTGACGCGGCCGCTGCCGATGACGCTTTCAAATCATCCATCTGTGCTTACCTCACCTACGGCCCAAGGCGCTGCGCATGATGCCCAGCGATGTCTTATAGATAGTCAGTGCCAGATCATGATCCCGCTTCGCTTCAGCCGCCGCCATCATCTCGGTCTCAAGCGCGACCGAGTTGCCGTTAGGCGACATAGCGCCTGCGCGATATACCGGCCGCGGATCAATGTCGGCCCGCGCGACATCCGTTCCCGCACCAATATGACGCGCACGCGTCGCCCGCATCGCAGAGGAATCATCCAGTTGGAATGTCTTGGTAAACGACGACACGTCCTTGGCACGGTATCCGGGCGTATCGGCGTTCGCCACGTTCTGCGCGATGACGGCCTGTCGCGCGGCCGAGTGTTTCGCCAGCCCTGCGGCTTTGGCTAAGATATCCGTTTTTTCGAACATCGGGGCTTCTCCCTCGATTGGTTTCAACCAAGGCTTAACCCCGATTCCTTTAAAAACAGTTTCAAAGGATAATTTGGAGTGCCTCATGACTCAGATCGGATTTGAACAGTTGACCGCCGAGGTCTCATCAGTGCGGCCCTTCGCAGACGTAGGGCGCATTGTCCAAATCGGGCGCGGGACACTACAGGTTCAAGGCTTGTCCACGGTCGCAGCACAGGCGGACCTGGTCGAAATTCGCCCCGCAAAGGGACGCGCACGGATGGGTGAAATTTTGAATCTTTCCGCGGAAACAGTCTCGATTCTGCCAGATGGCGACATCGAGGGTTTGCAAATCGGCGATGCGGTTTTTCTGAAGGGTCGTGCAGACATCGCACCAGATGGCAGCTGGATCGGACGGGTCATCGACCCGATGGGCAACGCGTTGGATGATCGGCCAATCCTGCGCGGGCCGCATGTCTCGCCCTTGCGCGGGCATGTGACGAATCCCACCCATCGCCGCGCGCTGGGTGCGCGTCTGGAAACCGGGTTAGCCGCGTTCAACACATTTCTACCGATCGTCAAGGGGCAGCGAATCGGTCTTTTTGCCGGGTCAGGTGTGGGTAAGTCGACCTTGTTGGCTAAACTTGCCCGCGGCGTGCAGGCCGACGTTGTTGTGATTGCCTTGATTGGCGAACGGGGTCGTGAGGTCAGGGAATTCGTTGATCGCGTTCTTGGTCCCGAAGGGATGAAACGCGCGGTCGTCGTCGCCGCTACGTCAGACCAATCGCCAATGGTGCGTCGCCGCTGTGGCTGGTCTGCGATGACGGTCGCCGAACACTTTCGCGACCAAGGCAAACACGTTCTTTTATTAGCCGACAGCGTCACCCGTTATGCCGAGGCGCATCGTGAAATCGCATTGGCGTCAGGCGAAGGGGGCAATCTACGAGGCTTTCCGCCCTCGACCGCGCAGCAAATCACAAACCTCTGCGAACGCGCCGGACCCGGATCAGGCATGGCGGGCGATATCACAGCTATCTTCTCGGTGTTGGTTGCCGGGTCGGATATGGAAGAGCCCGTCGCCGACATTCTGCGCGGTGTCTTGGACGGGCATGTCGTTCTGGACCGGAATATCGCAGAACGCGGACGGTTCCCCGCGATAGACTTGCTGCGCTCAGTGTCACGCGCACTGCCTGAAGCCGCAACGGATGACGAAAACGCGCTGATTTCAAGGGGTCGCAAGCTGTTGGGGCAATACAGCCGGTCAGAGATGATGATACAGTCAGGACTTTACACCACCGGATCAGATCCGGCACTGGACGAGGCGATCGCCGTTTGGCCAGAGCTTGATGCCTTTCTGACCGAGGCGGAGCCCAAGAACAGCGCAGTAAGCTTCCAACGCCTTGCAAAATGCATGGCGACATAGCGAACAGTCGGTCAGTATTGGATTTGTTGAAGAAGGTTCAGCGCGATCGAGCCGCTGGACATCGACGCAGTGCCAGCCGCGATTTGCGACCGGACAAGGAAAAGGCGATTAAGCTCGTCCCTTTTGCCTTGGTCCGTGAATTGATCAACGCTCGTATCGCCGAAATAACGGTCGGCCTTGTCGCGTAACATGGAAAGTTGTTGGTCGATATCTATCGACCCAAACGCTGTCGGCAAGCCAAACGCCGTTTGAAACACCTCTCGCAAAGGGGGATTGCCCATGATCTTGTACCATTTCGTATCATCAGATCCCGAGCCACGAACAATATCTGAAAGCTGATTGTCCAGCGTCATAGCCAGCCGCATCGTGGGGTCTTGCTGTCCCACCGCAATCTCGAACTGCTTGGTTCGGTAAGCCGCCGTGATATCCGCCGCAAAATCCGACATCTGTGTGCGTGGGATGTTGTAATCACCGAAACCAAAGTCCTTCGCGAACTCTAGATATCGCTTATCAGATAGCTTGTTGGCCAGATCTGCCGGATCGAGCGTTCCGTCATCAAGCACCTTATTGATAAAATAGGTGCTGTTCAGATCATCATCCAACCCGTATGCACCCAACGCCACACGCAATAGTCTGCGATCGCCAACCAGATCAGAGCTGGTCTTGACCTCTCCGATATTGCTCTCGAAATATTGTGTGTCACGCTGGATTTGGGGCGACGCATCAAAAGCTTTTTGCTGAGCGGCTTGGGTCCGTTGCAAAAATGCCCATCCAGCTGCGCCACCCATGGGAACGATGGGCTGATAGGTCATGAGACCCGCGCGCCCAACAAGCGTTCTTCGCGCGGCAGCAGCGCACGCAGATGTTTAAGCGCAAGATAGTGCTGACCTTCCAGCACCGCACTCGTGGATTTTGCCAACAATTCACGGCTATCCAAATCGGTCATGACTTGGCTCAGCTGTTCAATCCCTCGCAATAGCTGCATATGTGCATCATTTTTCTCCACATCGCCCGACAATACGAGCTGAGCAATATAGCAGACCCTGCGCACCGGCGTGTTGGCGTGTTCAGGATGGATTGCATCCCGCAGTCTCAGGATATTTGCGTTCGGGGTCATAATCGACAGACGCGACCGGCGATCGCCGTTTTCTATGACAGCGCCATTGATCAAAACCCGTTCTTTTGGGCTAAGTTTTAAGACAAGGCCGCTCATACCGTCCCCTCCGACTGGCGCAAGCCGCGCATGACGGCGGTGTTGATCTCAACCAGAACCGATGCATCTTCACCTTCAGACAAAACCTTCCGACTGTGATCGGCAGTGAACTCGGCTAGATAGAACAGCCGGGCGCGCAGATCGCTGGGAAGTGCATTGTCCTCGTTCGCAACATCGGCGGCCAGAAGGGTCCACAGGCGACGGTTTTCGTGCAAAGCCGCAGCCAGATCCGCAAAACTGGATGTTCGCGCCCGACCCAATTGATGCGTAACCTTTGCAAAGGCTTCATATTCGGTGCCGCGCGACGTGCGCAAGGGCGCGCGAGACGTGGAATTATAGGCCGTTTTGGCCATGGCAACAGCGTTCACGGGGATTTCCTTCCTATGACGGGAACTTCATAAGGTTGGTAAGGGGGCGCCATTTTTGCGCCCCCAGCTTATCTTATCGGAACAGCGATAGGATGCTCTGCGGAGCTTGGTTGGCGATCGACAATGCCTGCGTGCCAAGCTGCTGCTGCACCTGAAGCGCTTGCAGCCGTGCCGATGCGGCTTCCATGTCGGCATCAACCATGGCACCAATGCCGGATTTCAATGAATCCGACAGTTTGCCAACAAAGTCGGATTGGATTTCAATCCGGCCTTCGACAGAACCAAAGCTTGCCGCAGCATCAATCGAGGTCTGAATCATGTTCTCGATTGCCCCAAGGGCAGCATCGGCGCCCGCCGCATTCGACACGTTGATGCTGGCCAATTCAGCCAGACCACCGCTGCCGCGCGTTGCGCTGAACGAGAATGCAGCCGCCGCGTTGGTTTCGTTGGTGATCACAAGATGACCGGTGTTCGTGTCGGCATCCATGCTGAAGCTGTTGCTATCAAGCCCTTGAGATATAAGAGCGTTCTTCATACCAGCAACAAGTGCTTGCGCTGTATCACCTTCCTTGACGACATAGGTGCCTTGGACGCTTCCGATGGTCAGCGACAACTGATCGCCGACAAGTAACCCCGCCGGATCAGCGTTGTTGATACCCGCAGTATCCGGCTTTACGGCCGCCCCACCACCAAGGAATGCGAAGGTATCCATGGTAATCGAATCATTCGTGCCACCATCATTGGCGTCAATCACGCCGGCGGTTCCCGCATCGGTCCCGACCGCAGCCGCCGTCCCAGCCAGTGCCACCCCAGCCGTCAACGACAGGTTTTGTGCATCAACACCAATCGAGCTGGTCACAACCGAACCGTCGGCCTTGCGGTCAAGCGAAGACAGAACATCAATGCCGGAATTCGTATTGACGTTCGTGCCGGTTTGCGACCCATCGACGAGGTTCAAGCCATTGAACTGGGCTGCACCAACCACGGACGTGATCTGGTTGCGCAGAGCAACAATGTCGGTTTGAATCTTGTCGCGATCAACATTGTCTTCCTGCGAGGCGACGATCTTGGATTTGATCTCGGTCAGCAGGTCGGTGACTGTTTCCGAGGCTTGGCGAGCAACGGCGACGGTGCTTTCGCCCAAGGACAAGCTGTCCGAAATGCCTTTGAAGCCTTTCACGTCGGCTTCCATCACCTTCGAAATCGCCCAAACCGCAGCGTTGTCCTTGGCAGATCCGACAGATTTACCGGTCGAGATTTCCGCCTGCGTGCTGGCCAGGTTCGAGTTGATCGATTTCAGTGTCTGAAGCGCAACCATTGCGCTGTTATTTGTCAGAATACTGGACATAGAATATTTCCTTCAGTCTTTGGCGCTTTGCACCAGATTGCATAGCCGCCTATCAGGGCGGGTTTTCCAAGTCATTCTGACCGATGCGATACCGTCTTCATGGTTCGCGCCACCCCATCGGGATGCACTGGCACGATGCCGCCTTTGTTCTAAACAAAACCTGAATCATCACGCCTATCTTGCCTGCAATTTTAGGAAAATCGGCAAATCTTACGCCTTCCGCTCAAGCCGAGGTTGTCGTTCTGCCAAGTCGTAAGCCTGCCCCGCCTGCGTATATGTGCGCAACTCGGTCTGGCCGGATCGCAACGCATCAAGACGTTGCATGACAGCACGAATACCGCGCGCAGTGGCGGTCAGCAGGTTTTGATTGTGATCAGCTATCTGGCGAAGACGATCCAGCGCCGGACCGTCGTCCACGGTCGTCTTTAAGGTACACAAAAGCCGGTCTTTCTGCGCTTCAAGCCGGCCGAGCTTTGCGACCTCGCCAGCCAGAATCAGGTCACGTTCCCGCATTAAAAGACGCTCAAGCGCCTGGATGGGGGAGTCGGGCCTAGCGTGTGCCATGATCTTGCTCCTTCAACGCTTCGAACAGCGACTGCGCCAACCCAATGCCGCCCGCCTTGACCATTTCCTGGGCTTGCGCATCAAGCAGAAACGACGAGAACTGATCTTCACCCGCGCCACCGCCGAAGCTTTCCGGTGATTTTCCAACGCCAGCGGATTTCAACATCTCTGACAGGAAACTGGCTTCCAGCTTGCGCGCGACTTTCATCAACTGCGCGTCGCCCGTCGCCGACGCGCCGCCGGGGGGCATCGGGCTGCCCAACTTGGTCAATCCTACCGAGTCCATGTTCGACCCTTTCCATTCTGAACAATTTTCCCGGTTATCTCATCAAGCGGTAAAGAACTGGTAACTCGCTTCTGCAATGGTCGGATGAACCGAGTCAGAACGTTCGAAAAGATATGCAGATCAGTCAAACCAGAATTTTCACACCACCAAGCGACGCGGAAAACCAGAAGGCCACCCAGTCGAACCGTCGGCCAAACGATGAGTCCGACGGGTCGGGTAATGACGCTGTATTCTCGCTGGGTCAGGCGCAGTCACTCAATGCGCCGCAAACCTCGCGCGGTGGTGATGATAAGAAGCCGGGCACGCCGTCCAAACCCCCGGGCTGTGCAAATGATCTATCAACAGGTGATGCGGCACATTCACGCGATGACGTTTCTTCAGGAACGAAACAGACAACCGACGTTGCCGTACAGAACGCGACCGCCCCACCGGCGTCAAACGATTCTGACCTGACCGAATCGACACAGTTTGATCCATTGCGCCGTGCCGCACCCCCGACAGGGGACGGGCAAGCGCGCACTCCAGCGGTGGAACCGTCTTCAACACGCAGAACGGCTGTGCTGTCGGTTACAAGCGCACTTACAGACGCTCAACCGGGGTTGGCGCGTCAGAGCAGCGACGCGCCTGCGCGGATTAAACCAGGCGGCGGAGCGGAGCGGACAACCGCCAGCGCCGCTGTCGCTGCCTTCGCTACATCAACGCAGCCAGAGCCTTTAACTATAACGGCGAAGGTCGCCGGGGCGCAGGTCAATAGTAACCCGCTTGCGATGCAGGACCTGTTGATCGGGCCAGACGATCAGGCTGCGGAACTTGCCGGATTGTCGGTTCGCGATACACATCAGCCAGCGCAAGCTCAGCGCACGGCAGCGGATATTCCGCGCCTGATCTCGGCGCAGTTGGTCGACGTGGCGCGTGCGCGGCCAGACAAGCCAGTGGAACTGACCCTGAATCCCGAGGAATTGGGGCGCGTGCGGATGACGTTCCAGACCGATTCGTCCTCGATGAATGTTGTCTTGCAGATCGAGCGGCCCGAGACGCTGGATCTGATGCGCCGCCATATCCAACAATTGGCGCAGGATATGCACGCATTGGGCTACGACGATGTCAGCTTCTCGTTCCAGCACAAAGAAGACGGTGCGGCTTCAGACGGCCAGACCGGCAATCAAACCACTTTAAACGGGCCAATCCGCGCACATGGCGAGAAGGGCGAGCCGGCGCCGGGCATCGTACACATCACCGTCGGCGAAGGTGCCGGCCTGGATATAAGATTGTAAAAAGGACAGCAGATGGACGTTACGCAAAATTTGCCCGCCGCGCTGACAGCACCCCCGGCTAAGTACACCCAAGCCACCAAGAACGATGAGACCGTCATCTCATCTGATTTCGAGACATTCCTGAAAATGTTGACTGCACAAATGGAAAATCAGGACCCAATGAACCCGATTGAATCGTCCGACTACGCGGTGCAGCTTGCGACCTTCTCAGGTGTTGAACAGCAGGTGCGCACAAATGACCTATTGGACGGGCTGGGCACTAAACTGGGCTTGATGGGGCTGTCCGACATAGCGGGATGGGTCGGGATGGAGGCGCGCGTTGCCGCTCCTGTCATGTTTGATCAGACCCCCGTCACATTAGTGCCGGAACCCGCAGCAGGGGCAGATGAAACCCGGCTGGTGGTCAGGAACGCAGCGGGCGAGGTGATCGAAAACACCGTCATGCCAATGACAACCGATCCCGTTCAATGGGCGGGGGTGGATCAATCCGGCAACCCTTTCCCGCGCGGGGTTTACACCTTTGAACTGGTCAGCTCGGGCAACGGGCGGCATCTGTCGACTGACCCGGTGCAGGCCTATAGCAAGATTACGGAAACACAGAGTTCCGACGGCCAGCTTTGGCTGGTCCTGGAAAGTGGTCAAAAAATTCAAGCCGACACTGTATCCGCCATTCGCGAGTCCTAAACCGCCCGGTTGCCCTTCCCCGCCCAGCGCCCTAGCGTTACGCCAATTAAAGGGATGTGGGAATGGGCACGGCGACACGGTCACAGCTGCAACAGCTCAAACACGTCTGGGTGGATGCAGGCATCATCCCGGATACCGCCTGCTGGACGGCTTTAACCGGGGGACGGACCAACTTGGCATGGAAAGTCCAAATCAACGCGCGCGCAAGTTTCGTGTGCAAGCTGTTCGTGCCCAACACAGCCACGCCTATTTTCGCTAATAACGCCGTGCGCGAGGTTCTGGCCCTACGCACTTTGTCCGGCAAAAACATCGCACCGAATCTGGTGGCTTTTCAGGACAGTTCCGTGGGCGAATCATTGGTTTATAAGCATCTCACCGGCGGCCCTTGGCGGGATGACGTCACCCCCGTCGCAAAGCTGATGGCGCGATTGCATGAAATCTTGCCTCCCGATGGTTTGCCCACAGGACCAGTCGGTCCAGCCGCCTTGGTCGCAGACGGGCTGGCAATGATCGACCAGATGCCACGTGAAAAATTGCCGTCAGATCTGAGGCAGACTTGCTGCATCCCCGCTGACGCGGATCTTCCTGCCGCCCGGCGCGTTTTTGTGCATGGTGATATCGTTCCAGGTAACATTCTGGACACACCCGACGGGTTGCGGTTGATTGATTGGCAATGTCCCAGCATAGGCGACCCCAGCCTAGACATTGCCATGTTCCTATCGCCTGCCATGCAGGTGCTTTATGGTCATCGTCCGCTAACGATTGACGAGGTTGCCTGTTTTCTGAATGTGTACCAACAGGAAAGCGGCGATGAGCAAACAGTAACCCGCTATCGCGCCTTGGCGCCGCTGTATCATTGGCGCATGGCGATTTATTGTCATTGGAAAGCATCGCGTGGCGATCACGATTATGCCGCTGCCGCTGCCGTCGAAACGGCGCTGTTACAGAAGGCTTGAAACCCACACCGCGACAAGCGCCAATCCGCCCCCCAGCGAGACATAGCCCATTGCGCGGAACGGACGGGCGCGATCCGTTTCCGGCGGAGGCGCGGATTGGTTGATCAAAGCCGCCTCGGCCAGTTCCGGCAGGCGGGGGCCAAAGCGCGCCAATACGCGCGCTGTCCGCACCAGATCACCCAGCAACGCCTTTGGGCCGATTGAGTTCTTGATATAGCTTTCCACCACCGGCTTGGCTGCCTGCCAGATGTTGATATTCGGGCTCAGCGACCGGGCGACACCTTCGACCACTACCATAGTACGTTGCAGCAAAATCAGCTCAGTCCGGGTTTCCATACCGAAATTCTCGGTGACCTCAAACAGATAGGTCAACAGCCGACCCATCGAGATTTGCGTGGCGTCCATACCGAAAATCGGCTCTCCTACCGCGCGCAGGGCACGGGCGAATTCTTCCACATCCCGGTCGGCGGGCACGTAGCCTGCCTCGAAATGCACCTCGGCCACGCGGCGATAGTCGCGGTTGATGAAGCCATACAGAATCTCGGCATAGACGCGGCGAGTGTATTCGTCGATCCGCCCCATGATGCCGAAGTCGATGGCGATGATATCCCCATTTGGCGCAAACTTCAGGTTGCCCTGATGCATGTCACCATGAAACAGCCCATCGCGCAGCGCGTGTGACAGGAACAGTTGCAGCACCCGCACGCCAAGCGCGTCCATATCCAGACCCGATGCGCGGATAGCGGGCAGGTCGTTTGCAGGTATGCCCTCGCCCCAGCCCAGCGTCATCACGGTGCGCCCCGACAGACCCCAATTCACCTTGGGCACCACAAAACCTTCATCGTCCACCGTATTTTCCGCGTATTCGCTGGCCGAAGCGCTTTCCAAACGCAAATCCAACTCGCCCATCACGACGCCTTCGAAATGCTCAACCACATCGGTCGGGCGCAAACGGCGGGTCGAGGGCAACAGGAACTCGATCACTCCAGCCGAAAAATGGAACGCGTCAATATCGGTGCGAAAAGCCCGTTCGATATGCGGGCGCAGAACCTTGACGGCAACATCCTCGCCGGTGCTGGCAATGCGGGCGCGATGCACCTGCGCGATGGATGCGGCGGCGACAGGTTCCGAAAATTCGGAAAATGCCTCGTCAACTTTAACGCCAAGCTCGCGTTCAATCATCTGCCGGGCGACGGCGGACGGGAAAGGCGGCAGTTTGTCTTGCAGATATTGCAACTGCTCGGACAACTCAGCCCCAACCACGTCAGGCCGGGTGGACATGATTTGCCCAAATTTGATGTAGGCCGGGCCGAGCGCTGTGATGGCGCGGGTCAGGGGAGGAAGAGACGTGTCACCCTTTTTGCCCAGCCACGCGAACGGGAAACCAACAATCCGGGCTGCCATGCGAATGATCGGCGGCGCGTTCATGGCGTCCAGCACAACCCCCATCGCACCCGTCCGTTGAAACGTCGCACCAGTGCGGATCAGCCGCCAAATGTTGTGAGGTCCGCGCATCTCAGATTTTCCAACCGGAATGCAGCGCGGCGATGCCCATCGACAGATTGCGATATTTCACGTTCTCAAACCCGGCTTGCCGGATCATGCGCGCAAAGCTTTCCTGATCGGGAAACTTGCGAATCGATTCGACCAAGTATTGATAGCTGTCGGCATCATCTGCGATCAACTTTCCCATGCGGGGAATAACGTTGAAGGAGTAGAGGTCGTAAAGCTTCTGCATTCCGTCATTTGGAAGCTGGCTGAATTCCAGAACCATCAGGCGACCGCCGGGTTTCAGCACGCGATAGGCCTCTGCCAAAGCATCTGGGATGCGCGTTACGTTTCGAATGCCAAAGCTGATCGTGTAGCGGTCGAAGCTGTTATCTTCGAACGGCAGCGCCATAGCATCACCCACCACCCAGTCAAGGTGATCGGCCTTATTGTCGGCATCCGCGCGCTTGCGGCCTTCAACCAGCATCTGCTCGGTCATGTCCAACACAACGGCGGACGCCTCGGGCGCGCGATCCAGAAACCGGAACGAGATATCACCGGTGCCGCCCGCCACATCCAACAGCCTCTGACCGTTGCGTGGGGCCAGCCAATCCATCATCGCGTCTTTCCAGACCCGGTGAATGCCTGCCGACATCACATCGTTCATGATGTCATATTTTGAAGCGACATTTGTGAAAACGCCGTGAACCATCCCGGCTTTTTCGTCTTCGTCCACGGTCTTGAACCCAAAATGGGTTGTTTTTGTCTCGGAGGTGCTCATCAGGGTTGCCCATTCCTTGCGATTGATCCCTCATATCCCGACGAATACCCGCGCACAATGGAGAGGCGAACGACATGCCCGAATTACCCGAGGTCGAGACGGTTCGCCGCGGCCTGTCCCCCGTGGTCGAGGGCGCGCGGATTGCCCGCGCCGACATCCGGCGCGACGGGCTCCGTTGGCCGTTCCCCGAACGGATGGCAGATCGCCTGACCGGCGCACGGGTGCTTCGGCTGGGGCGCCGATCGAAATACCTGCTGGCCGATCTGGACACGGGCGAGACATTGATCATCCATCTGGGCATGTCGGGGCGGATGCTGATTTCGGGCCACCGTTTGGGCGCGTTTCACCACGATCACCCCGCCCCCGCGAAACATGACCATGTGGTACTGGACATGGACAATGGCGCGCGCGTGACGTTCAACGATCCGCGTCGGTTCGGCGCCATGGACCTATGCCCAACCGCCGCGCTTCACGACCACAAGCTGATCCGCGTTCTGGGGCCGGAGCCTTTGGGTAATTCCTTCAACGGCACTTACCTGAATGCGACCCTGTCCCGCCGTAATTCGCCCATAAAGGCGGCGCTACTGGATCAAGGCATCGTCGCCGGGCTTGGCAATATCTATGTCTGTGAAGTGCTTCATCGCGCGGGCATTCACCCAGCTCGAAAAGCCGCCCGCATTGCGCCCGCACGGCGGGCCACGCTGGTGCCCATCATTCGCGATGTGTTGTCCGAAGCCATTGAAAGCGGCGGATCTTCCTTGCGGGATTATCGCCAGGCGGACGGTGATCTGGGGTATTTCCAGCACAGCTTCCGCGTCTACGGCCGCGAGGGCGAACCTTGTGTGACGCAAGGTTGTACTGGAAAAATAAGGCGAATCACGCAATCGGGACGTTCGACTTTCTATTGCGCGCAATGCCAAAGATAACTTGATAGATGGCGCTGTCGGGCTTACGAGTCAGGGTCGACCGCCACGAACATAAGGCAAGGGGAACCATGGCCTATAAGAATATCATCGTTGAGATCGAAGATCACATCTGCCTGATCAAGCTCAATCGACCCGACGCGCTGAATGCGCTCAGCCTTGCTTTGTTGGGCGAATTGGGCGACGCGCTGGACGCCGCTCAAAAGAACGACAAGGTTCGCTGTATCGTCATCACCGGATCGGAAAAGGCATTTGCCGCCGGGGCCGATATCAAAATGATGGCGGACAAAAGCTTCGTCGATGTTTTTGCGGGCGATCTGTTTACCCCGGAAGAACAGGCGGTTTTGCGCGTTCGCAAGCCGATCATCGCCGCCGTGTCCGGTTATGCGCTGGGCGGTGGGTGCGAATTGGCCATGATGTGCGACTTCATCATCGCCGCCGACACCGCCAAGTTCGGCCAGCCCGAGGTGAACCTGGGCGTCATGGCCGGCATCGGTGGCACGCAGCGGCTGACCAAGCTGGTCGGTCGCGCCAAGTCGATGGACATGAACCTGACTGGGCGCTTCATGGATGCCGAAGAAGCAGAACGCGCCGGACTTGTTAGCCGCATCGTCCCCGCCAAGAAACTGATGGAAGAAGCGATGTCCGCCGCCGCCAAGATCGCCGAGAAGTCGATGATCACGGTCATGGCGATCAAGGAAACCGTCAACCGCGCCGAGCAACTGCCGCTCAGCGAAGGTATCTTGTTCGAACGCCGCGTTTTCCATTCGCTTTTTGCGACCGAAGACCAGAAAGAGGGCATGGCGGCCTTCACCGCGAAACGCGAACCGCAGTTTCGCGACAAATAAAGCCGATTACGGGTTCCCTTTGCGAGTGTTTTTCCGTAAAGGGAACGCCATATATGCGCGTGAGGCCCGCTCTGGCCAGAATCACCGGTTCTGAACCCGGTCGGGTGCTGCCGCGCAACTGTTGAACTGTAACACACCCGAAGAAGGGATCAGACATATGGCAAACTCACGCCAATCAAAGAAACGCGCCCGCCAGAATGACGCGCGTTTCACCGTAAACAAAGCCCGCCGCTCGCGCATCCGCACGTTCCTGCGCAAAGTCGAAGAAGCAATCGAATCCGGCGACAAAGAAGCCGCGGCGACTGCCCTAAAAACTGCTCAGCCGGAATTGATGCGCGGCGTGTCAAAAGGCGTTTACCACAAGAACACCGCAGCGCGCAAAGTGTCGCGCCTTGCTGCCCGTGTCAAAGCCCTGGGCTGACTTGCGGGACTGGTCGAAAGGCCGGACTTGAAAAACAAACGGAGCGTGGCCTCAAAAGCACGCTCCGTTTGCGTTTTCAGCGACAAAAATTGCATTAGTACAAGCGGCTTGGGATTCGCCTGCGGAAAGGCAGAGTCAAGCGTGAAGATGTGTTGCGCCGCCTGCTGACAGCTTGCTAGCTTGCATGCAGCGATTCACGTCGCTGACTTGGGACTATGATGCAATCAAGGGTCAAACCCTTGAATAATTAGGTTAAAATCTGACCTGAAGGTTGAATCGGAGCTTTTCCGGTGCGATCAGCGTGAGTTTTTATTCCGACTTGGGGGTCGGGCTAGAGGCAAGCGTTTTAAGTGTTTGTCGGACCGCTTGGCCCGGCAGGCTGCCGTATTGTCATGTCTCCCGGCGCGACACGGCGCTTTGTTTTGTAAGACCTTTGTCTTGCAAGGCGGGCCGTCGTGGGCTTGCAGGCTGCCTGAATAGGTGGTGCGCCCTGTCAAAGTGGATCGTCAGGCGCCTGCGCGCCGAAGTGTTGACGTATTTCGGGCAAACGGACTGCCACTTTGGGGTCCAAGACAAGAATCGGGTCGAGGTGACATGACGAGCGAAGAATGGGGACTTGTTCGAAACAAGTTGCAGAAGTCAGTGGGGCAGAACAATTATACCAACTGGATCGAACCGTTGGAATTTGCCGATCTGGACAATGGCGTCGCCAGGTTCCTTGTGCCAACTAATTTCATGGGCAACTGGGTTGATCGCAACTTTGGCGACAAGATCCTGCGCCAGATGATCGGTGAGGGGCTGAAAGTATCCCGTCTTGAATTTTCGGTTCCTGCCAAAACCGCCAGAATGACACCGCCCCTTCCGACCACATCGCAAACCCCTACTGCGACGCCAACGACCACGCCTTCGTCATCCGACGATCTGCCCGGCGCACCGCTCTATGACCGGTTCACGTTCGACAATTTTGTCGTCGGCAAGCCCAACGAGCTGGCACATGCCGCCGCACGTCGTGTGGCCGAAGGGGGCCCAGTAACGTTCAACCCGCTGTTCCTTTACGGCGGCGTAGGCTTGGGCAAGACGCACCTGATGCACGCCATTGCCCATGAAATGACAACGCGCAATCCTGAACTCCGGGTGGTTTATTTGTCCGCCGAGCAATTCATGTATCGCTTTGTGCAAGCGATCCGTGAAAAACAGATGATGGATTTCAAACAACTGTTCCGCTCGGTCGATGTTCTGATGGTGGATGATGTGCAGTTCATCGCCGGAAAGGACAGCACGCAAGAGGAATTCTTCCACACATTCAATGCGTTGGTGGATCAAAACAAGCAGATTATCATCTCGGCCGACCGCGCGCCGGGCGAGATCAAGGATCTTGAGGACCGCATCAAAAGCCGCCTTCAATGTGGCTTGGTCGTGGACCTTCACCCGACCGATTACGAACTGCGTCTTGGTGTGCTTCAGAACAAGGCCAATGGCTATCGCGAGCAATATAACGGCTTGGTCATCGCCGATGGCGTGCTGGAGTTTCTGGCCCACCGCATTTCGACCAATGTGCGGGTACTAGAGGGCGCGTTGATGCGGCTGTTCGCCTTCGCCTCGCTGGTCGGGCGCGAGATCACGCTGGAATTGGCGCAGGATTGCCTTGGCGATATCCTCCGCGCGTCAGATCGCAAGGTCACGGTCGAGGAAATTCAACGCAAGGTCAGCGAACATTATAACATCCGCCTGTCCGACCTGATTGGACCCAAGCGGGTGCGAACGATCGCCCGCCCGCGTCAGGTGGCGATGTATCTTGCCAAGCACATGACCTCGCGATCCTTGCCGGAAATCGGGCGGCGTTTTGGCGGCCGCGATCACACCACCGTCATGCATGGGGTGAAGCGCATCGACGAGCTAAAGGGCGTGGATGATCAGATCGCCGAAGACCTGGAGCTTCTTCGTCGCACGCTTGAAGCCTGATATTGACACAACAGCGGCGGGTTTTTGGACCCTAAAGCCTTGACCCGCCCGCGAAAGAATCAGACATTCCGAATAATCAATTGAGCCGGGCGGCGAACGTGATATGTTCCCCGCCCCGGTATCTGTCAGGAGTGGGACATGAAGATCAGTATCGAACGCGGCGCGCTTCTTAAGGCCGTGGCACAGGCGCAATCCGTTGTCGAACGCCGCAACACCATTCCCATTCTGGCAAACGTCCTGATCGAGGCCGAAGGCAACAGCGTGTCGTTCCGCGCCACCGACCTGGATATTGAGGTGGTCGACAAGACCGACGCCATGGTCGAACGCGCCGGTGCCACCACCGTATCCGCCGTCACCCTGCACGAGATTGTGCGCAAGTTGCCCGATGGCGCGTTGGTTCAACTGACCGACGACGGTGCAACCGGTCGGCTGACAGTCGAGGCTGGGCGCTCGAACTTCTCGCTTGCCACGCTGCCGAAAGAAGATTTCCCCGTGATGGCGTCGTCCGAATATTCGGCCAATTTCTCGGCCCCCGCGCCGGTTCTGCGCCGCCTGTTCGACAAGTCGAAATTCGCAATTTCGACGGAAGAGACACGATATTACCTGAACGGCGTCTATATGCATGTCTCCGACGCGGAAGGCGGCAAGGTGCTGCGTTGTGTTGCCACCGACGGGCACCGCTTGGCCCGCATTGATGCCGACCTGCCCGCAGGCGCCGAAGACATGCCCGGTGTGATCGTGCCCCGCAAGACGGTGGGCGAACTGCGCAAGCTTCTGGATGATGACGACGCAACCATCGCCGTATCGGTGTCGGAAACTAAGATCCGCTTTGCAACGCCAGCGATCACGCTGACATCCAAAGTGATCGACGGCACCTTCCCCGATTACACCCGCGTTATTCCCACCGGCAACACCCGCAAGCTGGAAGTCGATGCGACCGCCTTTGCACAGGCCGTTGACCGGGTGGCCACGGTGTCCAGCGAACGGTCGCGCGCGGTCAAGCTGCAACTGGACGAAGACCGCTTGATCCTATCCGTGAACGCCCCCGATGCGGGCGCCGCCGAAGAAGAACTGGCCGTGGCCTATGGTGACGAACGGTTGGAAATCGGCTTCAACGCGAAATACTTGCTTGAGATCGCAAGCCAGGTTGACCGTGAAAACGCGGTGTTCATGTTCAACTCGTCCGGCGATCCCACCTTGATGCGCGAAGGCAACGACACCAGCGCCGTCTATGTCGTCATGCCGATGCGTGTTTGACCGGCGCTGCGCCGCAATCTGATGCCCCGACGGGCGTTTTTGCGAGCCGACGCCGACGGGGGGGCGTGATGCTGGCCCTGCGTGACCTGACCCTGAGCCATTTCCGAAGCCACCGCCTTGCGCGACTGTCCTTGGACGGACGGCCCGTGGCGATCCACGGGCGAAACGGGGCGGGCAAGACCAACATCCTTGAAGCTGTGTCGATGCTTTCGCCCGGTCGCGGTCTGCGTCGCGCCACGGTGGACGAGATCACACGCCAACCCGAAGGCCTCGGTTGGAAAGTCACCGCCACCCTGCAAAGTCTGCACCAGATGCACGAGGTCGAAACCTGGCTGGAAGCTGGCGGCGCCCGGCAGGTTCGTATTGACGCTAAAGCCGCCCCGCAAATCGCCCTGGGCCGGATCGCCCGAATGGTTTGGCTGGTGCCGGTGATGGATCGGCTTTGGGTCGAAGGTGCCGATGGGCGCAGGCGGTTTCTGGACCGCATGACCATGAGCTTTGAACCCAGCCACGCCGACGCCGTGCTGACCTATGAAAAGGCGATGCGCGAACGCAATCGTTTGTTGAAGGATGGCCAGCGAGACAGCCATTGGTACGACGCGTTGGAAGCACAGATGGCCCGCGCCGCAACCGAGATTATTGATAACCGTAACACTGCATTGTCGCAGCTGATCACCGCACAGGCCCAGGCTGAAACCGCCTTTCCGACGGCGAATCTGTCTCTAACCCAGCCCGATGACACTTATTTGCCCAACAACGAGGCAGATCTGGCGATGACTTTCGCTGAAAGCCGACCTCGCGACTTCATGGCCGGGCGCACCCTGATTGGGCCTCATCGGTCAGACTTGGCCGCCACCTATGCCGCGAAGGGAATCGCGGCACGGGACTGCTCGACCGGCGAGCAGAAAGCGCTGTTGGTATCGCTGATCCTTGCCAACAGCCGTGCGCTGGCCCGTGATTTTGGGGCACCACCCATCCTGCTTTTGGACGAGGTCGCCGCCCATCTTGACGCGGCTCGCCGCGCGGCGCTCTATGACGAAGTCTGCGCGCTGGGGGCGCAAGCTTTCATGACAGGCACAGGCCCCGAATTGTTTGCAGACCTTGGCGACCGCGCCAGCCATTATGAAGTCAGCGACACCGACGGAACGTCGCATATCAAACAGGTGGCAACATGAAAACCAACCGCGTGACCCTGATCACCCTTGGCGTAAAAGACCTTTCCCGCGCCCGCGCGTTTTACGAAGCAATCGGGTGGGAACCATCCGACGTGCAAGAGCAGGTTGTGTTCTATGACATGAATGGCATGAAGTTCGGCTTCTACACGCTGGACGGGCTGGCGAAAGACACCGGGCGCACGGTTGAAGACCTGAAGACCGGTGCCATGACCCTTGCGCAATGTTTCCCGACCCAGGCCGAGGTGGACGCGGCCTTTGACGCTGCGCTTGCCGCAGGGGCCACCGCCGTCTCCCGACCGGAAAAGGTCTTCTGGGGCGGTTATTCCGGTTATATCGCCGACCCTGATGGCCATCTGTGGGAATACGCCATGAACCCGTTTTGGGACATGGACGAAGACGGACATCTGACGTGACCATTACAGCGTTTGAGCTTGGCTTCTACATCATTGGGCTGCTCATCCTGTTCTTGACCCCCGGCCCCGTCTGGGTGGCGCTGGTGGCGCGGGTTCTGGCCGGTGGGTATTCGCAAGCCTGGCCGCTGGCGATGGGTGTCGCGGTTGGCGACATCTTCTGGTCCGTGCTGGCCGCGCTTGGCATGGGCTGGGTGGCGTCCAGTTTCGGCGGGGCGATGCTGGCCCTGAAGGTGATCGCGGCTTTGTTTTTTGTCTGGCTGGGGGTCACGATTATCCGGTCCGCCGACCACAAGATTACCAAGGATCGCAAACTGACCCATCCCGGCGTCTGGGCGGGGTTTGTCGCCGGGCTGATTGTAATCATCGCCAATCCCAAGGCCATCCTGTTCTATATGGGCGTTCTGCCCGGGTTTTTCGATCTGTCACGCCTGACCATCCCGGATGTCGTGGCCATCGGCGGCGCATCTTTCGTGGTTCCGCTGGTGGGCAACCTTGGCATGGCGTTTTTCATCGACCGCGCTCGTAAATTGCTATCGTCTCCGACGGGATTGCAGCGGATGAATTTCGCGGCCGGCACCATGCTGATTCTGGTCGGTTTCATCATTCCGTTCACCTAAGCGGAAAAGCGGCACCTTTGACACCAAATCTTGTGTCCGCTACGTGACAACCCCCTTAAAAAACACTATATTTTCCGGGACATTGAACAGGAAGGCCCTCATGGCTGATAACGCGCAAAGCGGTGCCGATTACGGCGCCGAATCTATTAAAGTTCTCAAAGGCTTAGAGGCTGTCCGAAAACGCCCCGGCATGTATATCGGTGACACCGATGACGGGTCGGGCCTGCACCATATGGTGTACGAGGTCGTGGACAACGGCATTGACGAGGCTTTGGCGGGCCACGCGGACGCAGTAAGCGTTACGATCCATGCCGATAACTCGGTTTCTGTGTCCGATAACGGGCGTGGTATTCCGACCGATATCCACCATGAAGAAGGTGTGTCGGCGGCCGAGGTCATCATGACCCAGCTTCACGCAGGCGGTAAGTTTGACTCGAACTCTTATAAGGTGTCGGGCGGCTTGCACGGTGTGGGCGTGTCAGTGGTGAACGCGCTGTCTGACTGGCTGGAATTGCGCATTTGGCGAAACGGCAAAGAGCATGTCGCAAGGTTTGAACGCGGTGAAACGGTCGAGCATCTGAAGGTCGTGGGCGATTGCGGCGACCGCACTGGGACCGAGGTGCGGTTCCTTGCCTCAACCCAGACATTCGCGAACCTGGATTACCAGTTCAAGACACTTGAAAACCGCCTGCGCGAGCTAAGCTTCCTGAATTCGGGCGTACGGATTATCATCGAAGACGAACGCCCCGCAGAAAAACTGCATACCGAGCTTCATTACGAAGGCGGCGTCAAGGAATTCGTCAAATACCTTGACCGGTCGAAAACATCGCTGATGGAAGAACCCATTTTCATCAGAGGCGAAAAAGACGGGATCGGGATCGAGGTCGCGATGTGGTGGAACGATGGCTACCACGAAAACGTATTGCCTTTTACCAACAACATCCCCCAACGGGATGGCGGCGCACATTTGGCAGGTTTCCGGGGTGCGTTGACGCGCACGATGAACCTGTATGCGAACTCGACCGGGCTTGCGAAGAAAGAAAAGGTGAATTTCACCGGCGATGACGCGCGCGAAGGCCTGACTTGCGTGCTGTCGGTTAAAGTGCCCGATCCCAAGTTTTCATCGCAGACCAAAGACAAACTGGTCAGTTCCGAAGTGCGGCCCGCGGTTGAAGGGCTGGTGAACGAAAAGTTGCAGGAATGGTTCGACGAAAACCCGAACATCGCCAAGATGATCGTCGGCAAGATTGTCGAAGCCGCACTGGCCCGCGAAGCCGCCCGCAAAGCACGCGAGATGACGCGCAAAAAATCGTCGCTGGATATCGCCTCGCTTCCGGGAAAACTGGCCGATTGTCAGGAACGTGATCCAGCAAAGCGCGAACTTTTCATGGTCGAGGGCGACTCGGCCGGTGGATCGGCAAAACAGGGACGATCGCGCCACAATCAGGCCGTTTTGCCCCTGCGCGGCAAGATCCTGAACGTCGAACGCGCGCGGTTTGACCGGATGCTGTCCAGTCAGGAAATCGGCACCATCATTACTGCTTTGGGCACAGGTATTGGGCGCGATGAATTCGACATATCGAAGCTGCGCTATCACAAGATCATCATCATGACCGATGCGGACGTTGATGGTGCCCACATCCGCACGCTGCTTCTGACCTTCTTCTTCCGCCAGATGCCGGAACTGATCGAAGGCGGATACATCTATATCGCCCAACCGCCACTATACAAAGTCAGTCGCGGCAAGTCCGAAGTCTATGTCAAAGACCAAGCCGAACTAGAGGATTATCTGATCAGCCAAGGTGTCGACGGTTCGGTGTTGCGCCTTACCAACGGGGAAGAGATCGCCGGTGCAGACCTGACCCGCGTGGTCGAAGCCGCGCGGAATTTCCGCCGGATACTTGAAGCTTTTCCCACCCACTACCCGCACAATATTTTAGAGCAAGCCGCCCTTTCAGGCGCCTTTGATCCGGGCCGTGTGGACAGTGACCTGCAAGCTGTCGCAGAAAGCGTCGCGGCGCGTTTGGACAAGGTTGCGGTGGAATATGAACGCGGCTGGCAGGGCCGGATCACACAAGATCACGGCATTCGACTGGCCCGCATCCTTCGCGGCGTGGAAGAAATACGCACGCTTGACGGTGCCGTCCTGCGCTCGGGCGAGGCACGTCGGCTGTCCGAAGTGTCGATGAAAACTCGCGACCTTTATCGCGACAGTTCCAGGCTCGTGCGCAAAGATCGTGAGGTGCTGGTGCAGGGACCGACCGACCTGCTGCAGACCATCCTTTCAGAAGGCGAGCGCGGGCTGACCCTGCAGCGTTACAAGGGGCTCGGCGAAATGAACCCCAACCAGCTTTGGGAAACCACACTGGACCCCGAAGCACGAACGCTGTTGCAGGTGAAAGTCGATGATATGGCCGATGCCGACGACCTGTTTACCAAGCTGATGGGCGATGTGGTCGAACCGAGGCGCGAATTCATCCAGCAAAACGCCCTGTCGGTCGAAAACCTCGATTTCTAACATTCAGAAAGCACGCGAACCGAGGCCTTGTTGACGATGTCGCATATTCATATCGACCTGATTTCTGATACCGCAACGCGGCCTTCACCGGGCATGCTGCGCGCGATGGCTGACGCCCCGACAGGTGACGAACAGCGCGGCGAAGACCCGACCACCTTGCAGCTTTGCGAAAGGGTTGCGGCATTGGTGGGAATGGACGATGCGATCTTTTTGCCGTCCGGCACGATGTGCAACCAGATCGCTTTCTTGGTGCATTGCCGCCCGGGGGATGAAATCATTGCCGCCGCCAATGCCCATATCGTGCGGTCGGAAGGCGCGGGTGCTGCCGCGCTGGCGGGCGCACAGATCAACGCCGTGCCAACGCCCACCGGCATCTTCACCGCCGCAGACGCCGCCCCCATGATCCGCGCCCAACGCGATCGTGCCCCGGTCACGCGCCTGATCAGTGTCGAACAGACCACCAATTTCGGTGGTGGGGCGGTCTGGCCCGTCGATGTACTTCAAGACTTGGCCAAACTGGCCAATGGTCGCAATCTGGCGCTGCATATGGACGGCGCACGGTTGCTGAACGCGGCGGTCGCCAGCGGCCAGCCCGCCAATACCCATTGCAAAGGGTTCGTTAGCACCTGGATCGACTTATCCAAAGGGCTGGGCTGTCCGGTCGGCGCGGTTCTTGCGGGCAGTGCCGACTTCATCGAACGCGCTTGGACTTGGAAGCATCGTCTGGGCGGCGCGATGCGTCAATCCGGCATCTTGGCTGCAGCCGGGCTTTATGCGCTTGATCACAACGTCACGCGCTTAGCCGAGGACCACGAAAACGCAAAGCTTCTGGCGCACGAACTTGTCGGGACACCGGGTGTCAGCGTCGCGCCGGACAAGGTTGAAACCAACATCTTGTTTATCGAAACCTCTGGCACCGGCAAAACAACCCGTCAGATAAACGATGTGCTGGCGGGTGATGGCATCCGCCTTCAGCCGGAATCCCCAACCCGTTTCCGCGCGGTCACACATCTGGACGTGACCCGCGACCAGATCAAGACTGCCGCCGCCGCAATTCGACGCGCCTGCGCTGACTAACGCATGCGGTCCGGGCTGATCTTACTCCGAAAAGCGTGGTGCCGCTGAGAGGACTCGAACCTCCGACCCCATCATTACGAATGACGTGCTCTACCAGCTGAGCTACAGCGGCCCACAATTGGCTGCGCGGTCAAATTGACGTGGCAGCGATCGGGGTTTTAGACGCGGGCCGGACGCTGTGCAAGCACAATTCCAGCCCAACGCGCGTGGATCATCTTTTTTCGGGCTCGTCGCCCTGCGCGTCGTTCCCGTCCACCTTGGCTTCAGGTGTAGCGTCGATCAGTTCGGCCTCGACCACCTTGGGCGTTTCTTCGTCAGTCGGGTCGACCAGCTCGGCTATTTCAGCGGGGTCGTCCGCTTTGCCAACGATCATTGGCAACATCTCGGCCCCCCCGTGCATTGCAGTTTCCGTTTCCGGCACCGAAGTCCACGCCAGCGTATCAAATGCCTTGCAGTTATCGCAAATCGGCGACCAGGCGGCGTGCACATGGTTGCAGTTCTCGCACATCCATTGCGGGCCGCGCGGGGCGGTGACCGCACGGGCCAGAAGCGCGCGCACGGACTGATCATCGGCCCCTTCGCCACGTTCAATGGCAGCCAGAAGCGTCAAGGCGCGCTGGCTTGGCAGTTCATCCGGCAGATCGCCCAGCGCGCGACGGGCTTCGGCGTAATCCTCGGCGGCGATGTTCAGTTCGGTCAGCAGCATCCGGGTTTCGGGGTCGCCATCGCGGTGCTTGGTCAACGCACGGAACCGTTTCAGGCGTTCTGCGGGGGTTTCGTCCGGTACAATCTCGGCAAAGGCGGCGGCGATGTCAGGGTGGGGCTGGGCGCTCCACGCTTTGACCAGTACGCGGGTGGCGTATCGCGGCTTGCCGTTTTCGATATAGGTGCGCGCGGCCATGACCGCGGCGGGGACCAGATCGGGCGACAGGCGGTTTGCCTCGATCGCGGCCTCGCGCGCCTTGATGTCATTGCCTTCGTTCAAGACACCCTTGGCTTCGGAAAGTGCCAGAACAGCGTCGCGCCGTTTGTGCACATCACGCGGCAGCGCGCCGTATTTCAGCTTGGCCCCCAACGTCTTGCGCGCGCCCACCCAATCATTGTGGCGCGCCTGCAACCCCAGAAGCACATCCTGCGTTTCCGTATGGCGCGGCTTCAGGGCAAACGCTTTCTGCGCCAGCTTCATTGCGGTTTCCGTATCGCCTTCGGCCAGCTTGTGTTTCATCAGGCCACGCACACCGACAAACTTCGTGCGCTCATCCCTCAGCAACCGTTTATAGACCTGATCGGCCTTTCGCTTGTCGCCCGTCATCTCGGCCGCCTGCGCGGTCAAAAGGTTGGTCAGTTCCGGGCGGCGCAGATATTTCTCCGCCCGGCTGGCCTTGGACATGGCGGTATTGCCTTCGCCCGACGCCAGCGCGATCATCCCTTCGGACAGGGCCTTGTATCCCTTGCGTTCGCGCGAGCGGTCGAAATAGCGCGAGATCGCCGTTTCATCCCCATTCACGAACCGGATAAAGGCAACCAGCAACCCCAGCAGAACAATCACCACCCAGATTGCAAACACCAGCAGCAACCCGACGATCACAGCCTGCAGGGGTTCCAGATTGAACTCCATCGTGCCAACTGACACGCGAATGCCGCCATCCGTTTCCAGCAAATATCCCGCGCCAAGCGCCAAAAACGCGATGACAACAACGAAAAGAATAATCTTGAAGAGAGACCAAAGCATCGGCGCGTCCTTAATTGCTGTTCACTTGCTGGGCCAGGGCTTGTGCGGCCTCCAGCGCGTTTTTGCGGGCGGTGGCCTGCGTGATCCACACCTCAAGCGCGGGTTGGCCGGCGTCGGGCATGGCCTCAAGCTCGGTCAGGGCAACATCTATCTGACCGTTTTTCAGAGCCGCTTCGGCGCGTGAAAGAACCGCATCGGGATCGTCGCCTTCCTTCGGCTCAAGCGACCGCGCACCCAATTGAGTGCGCAGAAACGCCGTGAACCTTTCCATATGGTCACCCTTGGCGGACGCGCGGATCGACGCATCCAGCGCCACACGCGCCGCTTTTGGGAAACTGTCCTGCAATTGCGCCAGCGTGACGATGCCATCGCTGGCATGTTCCGCCAGTGCCGGGGGGGCGTCCACGCCGGCGTTCTGGGTCACGTCAAACAGCGCGTTGTCATAGGGGCGCCCGGTTTCCAGCGCGTTCAAAACCCGCGACATGGCTGCACGCGCGGCGGCGGCGCGGGCGGTTTCGGCGGCGTTCACCTCAAGCGTTTGGGCTTCGTCCTTGGCGGCTGTGATGCGCTCAAGCTCAGTGTCAAGCATCTGGCGCATCTGTTTCAACTCACGCTCATACGCGGCGGCGGCAGCGGCAGCGGCCTCCATGCCCGAGCCTTCGGGCATCTTCTCGACGCTGTGCAAGCGGTTGTCCAGATCGGTCATTTTCGCTGACATAGTGTCAATCTGGCCACGCAAATCGTCCAGCGTGCCGGTCAGCTCACCGCGAAACTCTTGCAACTGCGCGTCATCTTGCAACGCCGTCAGGCTCGCAGATTGCGATGCGGTTGTGTCTTCCAAGCCAGACAGCCGGTCGCCAAAATCGGTCAGCTTCGCCTCGACCGGATCAACGGACGGTTCGGTGGCGAAAGGCCACTGATCCGGGTAACGTGCTGCACCGAACCCGATCGCGGCCGCAATTGCACCGCCCAGTAACAGCCCAAAAAACCCGGAACCGCCACCCTTGGGTTCAGACGAAGCAGGCTGTGCCGCTGGCGGATCTGCGGGGCCATTGCCCCCTGCGCCCGCATCCACCCGCGGCTCGGCCGGGCCGGACAGGTCCGGAGCGGAGTCGCGCTTGGCATCCGGCGTGTCTTTGATATCGGACGCCTTATCGTCAGCAACCCCGACCTTGGTCTTTTTGGCGTCGGGCTTTGTATCGGTCATTTTATCCGAGTCTAACGTATCAGAAATCCCCTCCTCAGGGGGCGGAGTAGGCTTTTCTTTGACCGCGTTTTTATCCACGGTCGTCTTGGGTTCAGCCTTCTTCGGTTCGTCGACGACAACGGCTTCTTTAACCGTTTCTGGCGTGTCCTTTGCAGGTTTGCGGGATTTGGCCAATTTCGGAACCTCTCGAATCTCTTAGTAAAAAAGCGACGGGTCTGTGTAATTAGCTTAACTTGCCACCCACCGACGCTCAAGCAAGGTCACACATTTAACGCTGCGACAATCCTGTCAAGCATAGCCTCTCCGGTTGGGTCGTCAGTCACCTCGCACGTGCCACCGGTCTGGTCGCGCCATGCTTGGGCGGCGGCATCGCTGATCGCGATGACGTGAAGCTGCTGACCTATGCGCTTTACAGCTTGCCCGACCAGCCGCGCCGAACGGGGCGAATACAAGGGCAGGATCACAGGCGCGTCCCCCTCAATCGCCTCACAGGCGGCTTGGCTAAGGGCTTGCTCCTCTTGCCGGTAAGTCTGTGCGGCGTCGCCCTGAATGGCCAAACCATCCAACGCCGCCGGAATGTCCGTCGCCACGTGCGAGCCACGCAGATAGATGATCGCACCGGGGTCCGGCTGCGTTCGCATCCACTCAATCAATCGCGCAGCATCCAACGCACAATGGCGCACATCCCCACCCGCGCGCGACGCCGCATCCGCCGTCCGCACGCCAACACAATAGACGGGCTTGCCATGCAGGGGGCCTTGTATCGCATGAGATGACGTCGCAATCACCACGTCATAGGGCGACACATCGGGCCAATTCTGCCCCGGCACAATCTTCAGAGCCGGCGACACGATCACCGGCACTGTTTCACCGAACCGGGCCTTGATCTGCGCCAACACCTCAGTGTTGCTGGGATCGGGACGGGTCAGGACAAGGGTCTTTTGAGTGGACATGAGGCGCCTGCCGGGATTGTCTGCTATTATCTGTGGTGTTACCTCGACCCGACCCCTGACCGCAACCAATCCTGCTTGGACGTGACCGCAATGACCGACACCCTTACATTTCTTGGGCTGGAAAGCTCTTGCGACGACACGGCTGCGGCGGTGGTGCGCCACACGCCGGGCGATGCACCACAGATCTTGTCGTCCATCGTCGCGGGGCAAACCGAATTGCACGCCGATTACGGCGGCGTCGTGCCCGAGATTGCCGCCCGCGCCCATGCCGAGAAACTGGATATCTGCGTCGAACAGGCTCTATTGCAGGCCGATCTGACGCTGTCCGACCTTGACGGCATCGCCGTGACGGCCGGTCCCGGCCTGATCGGCGGAGTCGTCGCAGGCGTTATGTGTGCCAAGGGGCTGGCGGCGGGGTCCGGGCTGCCCCTGATCGGGGTGAACCATCTGGCAGGCCACGCCTTGACTCCAAGGCTCACCGATCAGGCGCCGTTTCCCTATCTGATGCTGCTGGTGTCGGGCGGGCACTGCCAGTTCCTGATTGCCAAGGGGCCGGACGACTTCACCCGGCTGGGCGGCACCATCGACGACGCCCCCGGCGAGGCATTCGACAAGACCGCCAAACTTTTGGGCCTGCCGCAACCCGGTGGCCCCACGGTCGAAGAACAGGCGAAGACGGGCGATCCGACGCGCTTCAAGTTCCCGCGCCCCCTTCTGGATCGTCCCGGTTGCGACATGAGCTTTTCCGGTCTGAAAACTGCCCTGCTACGTGAACGCGACCGGCTTATTACTGAGCACGGCGGGCTGCGCCGCACCGACCGCGCCGATCTGTGCGCCGGCTTTCAGGCTGCCATCCGCGACGTGCTGGCCGAGAAGTCGCGCCGCGCGCTGACACAATACATGACCCTTTCGCCCCAGAACCCGACGCTTGCCGTCGCCGGTGGTGTGGCGGCGAATATGGCCATTCGCGGTGCGTTAGAGACTGTTTGTGAAGAAGCAAACGTCACATTCCTTGCCCCGCCCCTGTCGCTGTGCACCGACAACGCCGCCATGATCGCCTGGGCGGGGATCGAGCGGTTTCGCACGGGAGCACGCGACGACATGACATTACAAGCCCGCCCAAGATGGCCACTGGACCAACAGGCCCCAGCCATGCTTGGATCAGGCAAGAAAGGGGCAAAGGCATGAGCATTTCGGTCCTGGGCGCAGGCGCGTTCGGCACGGCCTTGGCGATCTCGATGTCGCGCGACGCACGGCCCGTCACCCTTTGGGCGCGGGACTTGGCCGATATGGCAACGGCGCGCGAGAATACCCGGCGCCTGCCCGGCTTCACCTTTCCCGAAAGACTGATCGTCACCGGCGATCTGACGCAAGCCGCACAGGCTGACATCATCCTGCTCGCCACGCCCATGCAAAGCTTGGCCGGGTTTCTGACCGATTATGCGACGCTCTTGGATGGAAAAACGCTGGTCGCCTGCTGCAAGGGCGTGGACCTGAAATCCGGGCTTGGCCCGGCAGAAATCATCCGCACCACCTGCCCGGGCGCCACCCCTGCGATCCTGTCCGGGCCAAGCTTCGCCGTGGATATCGCCGCCGGGCTTCCAACCGCCCTGACGCTGGCAGCCCACGACGGCACCGCGCTGCAAACCGCGCTATCCACGTCGAACCTGCGACTGTATCGCAGCGACGATCTGGTGGGGGTCGAAATCGGCGGCGCGTTGAAGAACGTGGTCGCCATTGCCTGCGGCATCACCTTGGGCGCGGGGCTGGGGGAAAGCGCGCACGCCGCCCTAATGACCCGCGGCTTTGCCGAAATGCAGCGTTTCGCACTATCACGCGGCGCGCGACGCGACACGCTGTCGGGTCTGTCCGGTCTTGGTGATTTGGCACTGACCTGTTCGTCTGAGAAATCGCGCAACTTTACCTATGGCCTGGCGCTTGGGCGCGGCGACGATCTGCCCCAAGGCACCACGGTCGAAGGGAAGGCGACAGCCAAAGCAGTCTCTAACCATGCGCAAAAGACCGGGTTGGACATGCCCATCGCCGATATGGTCGTGGCTGTTCTGGACAAGCACCTGACCATCAAGGAAGCAGCTGACATGCTGCTGACCCGCCCATTGAAAGAGGAATAACATGCTCATCGCCCTGATCTGCACCGACAAACCCGGCGCGTTGGAGACCCGAAAGGCCAACCGTGACGCGCATCTGGCCTATATCAAAGAAACCGGCGTCGTGGCGCAGGCCGGGCCGTTTCTGGACAGCGACGGCGCGATGTGCGGGTCGTTGGTCATTCTGGATGTCGCCGACCTTGACGCCGCGCACCGCTGGGCGGAACATGACCCCTATGCGAAGGCGGGCCTGTTTCAGGACGTCCGCATCGAGCAATGGAACAAGGTAATCGGCTGATGGCGTATTGGCTTTTTAAATCCGAGGTCTCAACCTGGAGCTGGGACCAACAAGTCGCAAAGGGCGACGAGGGCGAAGAATGGGACGGCGTGCGGAACTATCAGGCGCGCAACTTCATGCGTCAGATGAAGATCGGTGACCTTGGTTTCTTCTATCATTCGCAGAAAGAGAAAGAGATCGTGGGCATCGTCGAGGTCATCGCCGAGAGCCACCCCGACAGTACCACCGATGATGATCGTTGGGATTGCGTGGACGTGAAGGCGGTGCGCCCGTTGAAGAGCCCGGTGACACTGGCGATGTGCAAGGACGATCCGCGACTGGCCGATATGGTTCTGGTCAATAACTCGCGCCTGTCGGTACAACCGGTGACCGAGGACGAATGGAACATCGTTCTGTCATTGGCGGGTGAGGGAAATTAAGTGGACGGCTGGCCAACCGCGCAACAAACCGCACGACATGATCTTCGCATGATGAACAGAAAAAAGGAGGGGCTGACGTCTCGGCCCCTCCTTTCCACCCCACGTGCTCCCCAGCACCACAAGTGTTTTTGAATTTCGGGTCCGGCCATCCTAGCCTTCGAATTCAACCTAGCGCGGGGGATCGCAGACCGCAAGCCTCAAACGCTTACAAAACTATTCAAAATCAGTATGTTAACGGTTCATTAAAAAAGGCGCCGCCAATGTGGCAGCGCCGATGCTCTCCGCCCTGATCGGGATCAGGCGTAGACGGATTCTTTGCCGAAATGCTTGACCAGCATGTAATATACAACGGCGCGGTACTTGTTGCGCTCGGATCGGCCATAGGTGTCGATGACAGAGTTGATTGCATCCATCAGCTGCGGACCATCAGCCAGACCTAGCTTTTTAACCAGGAAATTGTCTTTCACGGTCTCAAGCTCGCTTTCCTGCCCGGCAGCGACAGTTGACGCGTCGGCATTGTAAATCGCGGGGCCGCAGCCAATGGTCACCTTGGTCAGAAGGTCCATATCCGGCGTGATGCCACATTTCGATTTCAGGTCTTCTGCATATTTCGCAATCAGATCGTCGCGCTTACCCATTTTCATCTCCCATAATTAACCAACTGGCCGAAGCCCAATGCGAGCGGAAGACTAGGCCCGATTCGCCATTCTTCAAAGGAAAACTTTACGCCATCTTTCCCCGTCACAATGCCGCACCAATCCGCCTGGAACACTCACAGAACTTGGCTCAGCGCGGGTCTGACTTCCCGGCCCGTGTTTGTCGGTGGTGGAAAGCTGAAATTTTGTCGCAGATAAAGCAAATTTACCTTGTGGCAGGTGCCAAGTCGCGGTCTGATCGCGGTAAATGTAAGTAAGGATCTGACACAAGATGGCATCATACCTGAAGTCCACCCCCACCCGTGACGGCATGTTTGGCGACTATGGCGGCGCAATGTTACCACCCCCGCTTGAGCCGCATTTCAAAGAAATCCGCGAGGCGTATGACCGCATCTCGAAATCAGCAGACTTCATTGCCGAGCTGCGCCATATCCGCAAACATTTCCAAGGGCGGCCCACGCCGGTTTCGTATCTGAAGAACCTGTCCAACCTGTCGGATGGGGCGCAGATCTATGCCAAGCGCGAGGATCTGAACCACACCGGCGCGCACAAGCTGAACCATTGCATGGGCGAAGGTCTGTTGGCCAAGTTCATGGGCAAGAAAAAGCTGATGGCTGAAACCGGTGCAGGGCAACACGGGGTCGCGCTGGCAACCGCTGCGGCCTATTTCGGATTGGAATGCGAAATCCACATGGGCGAAATCGACATCGCGAAAGAGGCCCCCAATGTCACCCGCATGAAGCTGTTGGGCGCTAAAGTTGTGCCCGTCGGCTTCGGCGGACGGTCGCTGAAAGAGGCCGTGGACAGCTGTTTCGGCAGCTACATGGAGCAGGCCGACCAAGCCCTTTTCGCCATTGGGTCAGTTGTCGGCCCCCATCCTTTCCCGCTGATTGTGCGCGATTTCCAGCACATCGTCGGAATTGAATCGCGCGAACAATTCCTTGAGATGACCGGCGAGCTGCCCGACATGGTGGCCGCCTGCGTGGGTGGCGGATCAAACGCGATGGGCCTGTTTTCGGGCTTCATCGACGACGAGGACGTCGCGCTTTATGGCGTCGAGCCGCTGGGAACGTCGTCCAAGCTGGGCGATCACGCGGCGACCATCACCTATGGCGAAGACGGCGACATCCATGGGTTCCGCACCATGATTCTGAAGGACGAGCATGGCGAACCGGCACCGGTGCACACCGTGGCCTCGGGCCTCGATTACCCTGGCGTCGGGCCGGAGCACGCGCATTTGCACCGCACGGGCCGTGCCAATTACACCGCCGCCAATGACAAGGAGGCGCTGGACGCCTTCTATGCGCTCAGCCGCCACGAAGGGATTATTCCAGCCTTGGAAAGCGCCCATGCGGTTGCCTTCGCGATGCGTGAAGCGCCAAAGAACCCCGGCAAGTCGATTCTGATCAACCTGTCAGGACGGGGTGACAAGGATATTGACTATGTCACCGAAACCTTCGGGTTTGGTGACTAATCGAACCGGCCCCGTGCCCGCGACGGTGCGGGGCCACCCTACCGGCAAAAGCCCCAGCCGGTGTTTTCCAAGTGAAAATGATCGGCGTGAAGCTGGTTGTAATCAGGGCCAAGCACCAGCCGGAACCAATCGCACGACCCGCGCCAAATCTTGCGCAGAAATGCTGCCTCGGGGTCGTCGCCATCCCAATCTTTCAGCAGTGACAGTCGGCGACCATCGGCCAACCGCATACCCGTGATGTCGATGGCGTTGGCTTTTGCATGACTGCTCCACCGCCCGTCTGATCCGCGACTGGTGCGCATCTTGCGGCAGTTATAGCTGCCGATTTGCGTAATCGAGGACACCGATGTTCCAAGCAGGTCTTGCGCAGCGGGTTGCACGACGTGATGTTCCCACATTGCCAGCCTCAGCACAGTGGCACAGCGGGTTTCGACCCTATTCAACCGCGAATTGGCCAATTTGGACAGTTGTCCTCGTCCCGCAATGCCGCAATTCTCGTCCACTTCAAGGTCATTCATCGGTGCAAATGCGACACCCGCTTGGTCCAGCACTGCGCGGCATTCCGCGACATCGCCCAGCGCGCGCATCATCTGAAAGCGGGTGACGATCGTCACAGGGGCGGCGACCGTCAGTCGTTTCGTCGGGTTCCAATGGTCCGGCAATGGCCCGTCGGGACGCAACAACAACCACAAGCCCAAAAGACCGAACAGAGCAGCAGAGGATATCGCCGACAAAACGGAAAGCGCCGCCCAACGTAAAACGGGGCGGCGCTGTTTTTCTTCGCTCATGGCGCGGGATCAATACCGATAATGCTCGGGCTTGAACGGCCCTTCGGGTGTGACGCCGATATAGGACGCTTGTTCGCTGCTCAGCTTCGACAGCTTCACGCCGATTCGGTCCAGATGCAGGCGGGCGACTTTTTCGTCCAGATGCTTGGGCAGGATATAGACATCATTGTTGTATTCGTCACCTTTGGTCCACAGTTCAATCTGCGCCAACACTTGGTTGGTGAAGGACGCCGACATCACGAAAGACGGGTGGCCGGTGGCGTTGCCAAGGTTCAGCAGACGACCTTCAGACAGCAGGATGATGCGGTTGCCCGATGGCATCTCGATCATGTCCACCTGTTCCTTGATGTTGGTCCATTTATGGTTCTTCAGGTTCGCGACCTGAATTTCATTGTCGAAGTGGCCGATATTGCCAACGATCGCCATGTCCTTCATCGCACGCATATGCTCGATGCGGATCACGTCTTTGTTGCCCGTGGTGGTGATGAAGATGTCAGCATCCGCCACGGCGTCTTCCAGAGTGACCACCTCGAACCCGTCCATCGCGGCTTGCAGTGCACAAATAGGGTCGATTTCGGTCACTTTCACACGGGCGCCAGCCCCGCTGAGCGATGCGGCCGAGCCTTTGCCCACATCGCCATAACCACAGACAACGGCGACTTTGCCGGCCATCATGGTGTCGGTCGCGCGGCGAATGCCGTCGACCAGCGATTCTTTACAGCCATACTTGTTGTCGAATTTAGACTTGGTGACCGAGTCATTCACGTTAATCGCGGGGAACGGCAACTGGCCTTGCTTCACCAGATCATACAGGCGGTGAACGCCAGTGGTCGTTTCCTCGGACACGCCTTTGATCTGGTCACGCATCTTGGTGAACCAGCCCGGGCTGGCCTTCATACGCTTCTTGATCTGCGCGAAAACCGCCACTTCCTCTTCCGAGGTGGGCGTTTCGATCAGGTCTGTTTCGCCGTTCTCAACACGCGCACCCAGCAGGATATACAATGTGGCATCCCCGCCATCATCCAAGATCAGGTTGGGGCCCTCAGGGAACATGAACGAGCGGTCCAGATAATCCCAATGCTCTTCCAGCGACTGACCTTTGATCGCAAAAACAGGAGTTCCACCGGCGGCAATCGCAGCAGCCGCATGATCTTGGGTCGAAAAGATATTGCACGACGCCCAGCGCACATCAGCGCCCAACGCCACAAGCGTTTCGATCAGCACGGCGGTTTGAATGGTCATGTGCAGCGACCCGACGATGCGCGACCCTTTCAGGGGCTTCGTATCGCCATATTCGTCGCGCAGCGCCATCAGGCCCGGCATTTCAGTTTCGGCAATGTCCAGTTCCTTGCGTCCAAATTCAGCAAGGTTGATGTCTTTTACGATATAGTCAGTGGTCACGGTGTCTCTCCGATACGGAACCCAATGCGTTTGCAGGTGCCGTAGCATCCTATGCGCAGGCTGGCAATCAAGCCTGATTGACACGGGGGTCAAAAACACCAGAGTGCGCCCCTGAACACGCGAGGAGACCACCAAATGCCCAAACAACCCCGCGCATGGCAACGGATGCTCTCCGGCCGTCGTCTGGACCTGCTGGACCCGACCCCGATGGACATCGAGATCGAGGATATCGCCCATGGCTTGGCCTTCGTGGCGCGCTGGAACGGGCAGACCTTCGGAGATTTTCCCTATTCGGTGGCTGAACATTCACTGCTGGTCGAAGAATTGTTTACCCGCATGAACCCCAAGGCGCCCGTCAAATGGAGGATGGCAGCACTTCTTCACGACGCGCCCGAATATGTGATTGGCGACATGATCTCTCCGGTCAAGTCAGCGGTCGGCCCGGCTTACAGCGAGCTTGATGACCGGTTGACAGCAGCCATTCACATCAAGTTCGGGCTGCCTGCCAAGCTGCCGGAGACGATCAAGAAGGCGATCAAGAAAGCAGACCGGATTTCCGCGTGGCTTGAGGCCACTCAGATCGCTGGCTTCACCGTTGAAGAATCCAACAAGTTTTTCGGCACGCCGGACCCGAACCAAATTGCGGGCATGTCCATTACGCTTCGCCCGCCCGCAGATGTGCGGCGCGACTTCACCGCCCGCCACAAAGCGTTGTTGAAGGAAATCTGATGATCGTCACCCGTCCTACACAAACTTCAGATGCCAACGGGATGAGCGCTCTGATCACCCCAATCTTGGCGGGTTGAGGCAGTACACGATCCCGTGACGCGGAACACATGCGGACCAATTATATCCAGAATCCAGACAATGTCCGCTGTTCGGTCGCCGAAGATGAAGTTGGGCGAATGGTAAGGTTTCAGTCTCTAATCCTGCCCAAAATCAATAACCCATACGGCACGCCGGACGGTTGGGGAGAAATCGGAACTTATGTGGCGCTGGATGCTGGACGGCGTGGGATCGGGCCCTTGCGGTTCGCAGACAGCGTGGCTGCCGCGCGTGACGCAGGGATCAAGAAGATCGAAGCATCAATTGGTCGGGATAATCCATTGGGAATTGCGTATTACGAGGCGACGGGATTCAAGACGCACGAGCTGACCGACACGCTTGATCGAAAATGCTTTGTAGTCAGCCAGTAGCAGGGCAAGTCGTACCCGACGATGCTCCACCATCTTTCCACCCCACAAATCGTTCCCGCGTGAAGGTCAGCACCAGATCGTCCCATTGCAACTGCTGCACAACGCCCGCCGGACAACCGTCAAGCGGCAGCGCCTTGTGGCGCCCCACCTCGCGATCCAGCGCTGGCACAACGCCTTTGGGCGAACGTCCGAAGTCGATCCGCTTGTTCACCGGGTCAACCTGAAGCCCGGCGGCATCGGGGCGAATGACAACAGAACTGCGCGTGGGCGCGGGTGACATGCAGGCCGTCAGACCGGCCAACACCGCAAGTAGGGCCAGCAGGCGCATCACTTCGGGCTGCGCTTCGCCAGAATGCGCTGCAAGGTGCGCCGGTGCATGTTCAACCGCCGCGCCGTTTCGGACACGTTGCGGTCGCACAGCTCGTAAACACGCTGGATATGTTCCCACCGAACGCGGTCCGCGCTCATTGGGTTGTCGGGGGGCGGGGGAAGTTCATCGGATTTCGCCAGCAAGGCGTTCATGATATCGTTGGCGTCGGCGGGCTTTGACAGATAATCATTTGCCCCCAGCTTCACCGCGGAAACAGCCGTCGCAATCGCGCCGTATCCGGTCAGCACGACGATGCGGGCATCCGGGCGGCGTTCGCGAATGGTCTCGACCACATCCAGACCGTTGCCATCTTCAAGCCGCAAATCAACCACCGCATAGGCGGGTGGACGAGCGGTTGCGATGGCGTTCCCGGCGGCCACGGACCCGGCAGTTTCCGGCGCGAAGCCGCGTTTTTCCATCGCCCGGGCAAGGCGGCGCAGGAATGGCTCGTCGTCATCCAACAACAGCAGGCTCGGATCGTCGCCAATTGCTTCTTGTTCCTGTGCCGTCATGGGCCGCCCTCCAGTTCGCGTCTTATTCAACTTTATCTATGCATTAAGCACAGTAAGGTCAATTTCAACGCGGCGGTAGCGGTTAATTTGCGGCCGCATCAATGAAACATGCCACACGGTCGGCCATGGCATCGGGTGTTTCATCACGTTTGAAAAAGTCGGCAAAGCCCAATTCGGGGAACATCAGGTAGGTGAAGGTCGAGTGATCGACGAGGTAATAATCCTCTTGCCCCTCTTCCGGTTCATGCTTGCGGTAATATGTCTTGTAAGCCTGACTTGCGGCCTTCACCTGCTGAGGCGTGCCGGTCAGGCCGATCATATCTTCGTGCATATAGCTTGTGAAATCAGCCAATTGTTCTGGCGTGTCGCGTTCGGGATCGACTGAGATAAAGACCGACTGCACATCGTATCCGCGGTCCTGCAACATGCGCATGGCCTCGGCATTGCGCGCATTGTCCAGCGGGCAGACATCGGGGCAAAATGTATAGCCGAAATAAACCAGCGTCGGTTTTGTAATAACATCCGTGTCCGTCACAACCTTGCCGGTTTCATTCATCAACTCGAATGGCCCACCGATTGACGCCGCCCCAGTTCCGACTGCACCCGCGCGACATTGTGCAAACTTGTCCGCGTCACCGGTGGTGACATACCATGTAACACCCGCCAATACGGCGATGGCAACGGCACCAACAACGACATATATACGGCTCATCGGCTTTCTCCTGACTGTAGTGTCGGCATTGATCCGACTTTTGCGCAGAACTAACAAGGGCTCACAATGACGCAACCCGAAACAAGCAGACCATCGATCACATGAGCGACAGCGCCCAAGGCTTGATCGAGCATCAGCCCACGCCCACTGCACCGGATATCCTAAGGGGCCGCTGGGTGCGGCTGCGCACGCTTGTGGCGTTGCGATGGGCAGCTGTTTTCGGTCAGATTGCTGCAATTATCGTGTCGATCACGCTTTTTTCGCTTGAGATCAATATTGGGCTTGCGGCAGTCGCGATCGGCCTTGCCGTGATCGCCAACCTCGTGTCGATCACGGTCTTCCCCAAAAACGCGCGTCTGAACGAACGAAACGCCATCGCAATGCTCTTGTTTGATACGTTGCAACTGGCGTTCATGGTGTTTCTGACCGGGGGGCTTCACAACCCGTTCATGGTGCTGATCGTGGCGCCGGTAACCGTCGCCGCCACCGCTCTGTCGACCCGCGCCACCGTGATTGTCGGCAGCGTTGCCATTGCCGCGACCACTGCCGTTGCCGATTTCAACATCCCCCTGCATACGCAAGGCGGTGAAACGTTAGTCATGCCCGATGTGTTCGTGTTCGGCATCTGGGTCGCGGTCGTCACCTCGATCGGCTTCTTGGGGCTTTATACGCGCCGAATCTCGTCCGAGTTGCAATCGATGTCCGAGGCGCTTCTGGCCACCCAAATGGCCCTGTCGCGCGAACAGAAGCTGACCGATCTCGGTGGTGTCGTGGCCGCCGCCGCGCACGAGCTTGGCACGCCCCTTGCCACGATCAAGCTGGTCGCATCCGAGCTCGTGGACGAACTGGACGCCAACGCCGATTTGCGCGATGACGCCACGCTGATTGGTCAGCAGGCCGACCGCTGCCGCGACATTCTTCAATCGATGGGGCGCGCGGGCAAGGATGACATGCTGATGAAAAGCGTGCCACTGGTCACCTTGGTTGAAGAAGCCGCCGAGCCACACGCGAATCGCGGCAAGACACTTGAAATCGCTGTCGTGTCGAAGTTGAACGACCCCTCGGATGAACCCATCGTCGCCCGCCGGCCCGAGGTTATTCACGGCCTGCGCAACCTGATCCAGAACGCCGTTGATTATGCCGCCACGACCGTCTGGATCGAGATCGACTGGACCCCGGACGACATCAAGCTGCGCATCATAGACGACGGGCGCGGGTATCCACCACAATTGATCGGCTGGATTGGTGACCCGTTCATCCGTGGCAGGAAATCCCAACAGGACAAGGGCCAGCGGCGCGAATACAAAGGGATGGGCCTTGGCTTGTTCATCGCAAAGACCTTGCTGGAACGCACAGGCGCAACTTTGAGTTTCGCCAATGGCACCGAACCTTACACCGGGCGCCCGCACCCGCGCGAAAAGTCGGGCGCCATTGCTCAGGTCCTCTGGCTGCGCGACGACGATGGCATCGAACAAGCCCCCGCCAAGGGCGGGTTGGGTGAAAACCTGTTGTTCGGATAGCGCGCCTGTGCCCCCTGAAGGATGGTTAAACCTTCATTAACCATCGCTTGTTTACGGTAGGCCCCACTGCCAGCAACGGCGCGACGGGCGCGCCACAGTGAAAAAGGGGCGCAGATGTATAATACATTCCTGTCAGTCGGCATCGTTCTGGTCGCATTCCTGACGGCCCTGACCGCACTTCTGGCCCTGTCTGTGGTCGAAAACCGGCGCCGGAAAAGCTTGCGCGATGATGCGGGCACGGCGGATGGGGCAATGATTTTCCTGTTCGATGACGAAACGATCTGCGACGCCACACCGGCAGCCCGTCAAATGATGCTGGCGGGCCAGAACAGCGACACGTATTCCGACTGGCAGCGCTTCGCGCAGCTGTTGCGCACACGTTTTCCGCACTTGGTAGACCGGATGCGCGACCTTGCGGATTTGGGGACATTGACCCTGACCTCGCTTGATGGGGGCAATGTGTTGAAAGCCGGATGGTGCGACGGGCTGGCCCGGATCGAATTGATCGACAACGAAAGCCACCTCACCACCACCGCAATGGACCGGCTGAGCCTTGAGGCGATGCAGCAGGAACTGGACAGCCTGCGCGCGACCTCGGCACATGTGCCGCTTATGGTATGGCGCGAAGATGAGGGTGGGGCGATCACATGGGCGAACAAGGCCTATCTTGATCTGGCGGCCAAGATGGACGCCGACGACGACATCGCCACATGGCCCCCGCGGAAAATCTTTCACCGCGGCCAATTGGTCGAGGCAAAAGACCTGACCCAGCCCGGCCGCGTCGCCATTCAGTTTCCCGGTGACGAAACGCGCCACTGGTTTGACCTGCACGAGGCATCGCTTGGCAAGGAACGACTGATCTCAGCCGTGCCCGCCGACGACATCGTTAGGGCCGAAACATCGCGCACCGAATTCATCACGACCCTGACCAAGACCTTCGCACACTTGCCCATCGGGCTGGCAATCTTCGACCGCAAGCGACAATTGACCCTGTTCAACCCCGCCCTGACCGATCTGTTGGCGCTGCCCGTGGGCTTTCTTGTCGGCAGGCCCACTCTGTCCAGTTTTCTGGACCGGCTGCGGGAAAAACGGATGATGCCAGAGCCAAAAGACTATGTCTCATGGCGGCAACAGATGTCTGATTTAGAGGCCGCGGCGGTCAATGGCACCTATGAAGAAACATGGGCATTGCCGACCGGCCAGACCTATCGCGTAACCGGGCGCCCGCATCCTGATGGCGCCGTGGCGTTTCTGTTCGAAGATATCAGCTCGGAAATCTCGTTGACCCGCCGCTTCCGGTCCGAGCTTGAGATGGGTCAAGCCGCACTGGATTGCATCGACGACGCCATCGCGATCTTCTCGGCGGGGGGGGTGCTGTCACTGTCAAACAAGGCCTACAGCCAACTTTGGGGCAACGATCCGTCAACCACGCTGGGTGACGTGCATCTGGGCGACGCAGTGAAGACCTGGCGCCAGATCAGCGGCGATACGTCGGTTTGGCAACACCTCAAGGAATTCGTCGCGAAGAATGGCGAACGGGTAGCGTGGGACCGCCTTATTTCGCTGACCGATGGACGCAGGCTGACCTGCACCGTCACCCCCATGATGCGTGGCGCGACGATGGTGCGATTCGGCCCAGCGACGCAGGAACAGCAATCGCTTGGCCCACAGGCCTCGCTGCAGGCGGCGGACGCGTGAACAACGGGCTTGCGTCACCCTGACAGGCAGCTACAACTCCTGTCATGTTGCAGGCGTTTTGTCATCAGTTCCACTCTTCCTCACCAGACCAGACCAGCCGGTTTGCCGTTAACCTGTCTGCCCGGCTGACGAAGGGCGATGTGCTATTGCTGGAAGGTGGGATCGGCGCGGGAAAGACGCATTTTGCGCGGTCGCTGATTCAGCACCGAATGGCCCAACATGGCGCGGTTGAAGATGTCCCGTCACCCACCTTCACCTTGGTCCAGACCTACAACGCCGGGCCGGTCGAGCTCTGGCACGCGGACCTCTATCGCCTGACCCACCCCGACGAGGTTGAGGAGCTGGGCCTGACGCAAGCCTTTGACGACGCCATTTGCCTTGTCGAATGGCCCGACCGCCTGGGTGACTTGCGCCCCGAAACAGCGCTGACGCTATCGTTTGCGACCAGCGACGATACGGGTGCCGAGGACGAGCGTGTGATCACAATCACCGGCGATGCCGATATCTGGCAAGATCGCGTGATGAAGGCCATGCAAGCATGATGGCGCGCGCTGACATAGGTTCGCAGTTCCTGATCGCCGCAGGTTGGGCAAGCGCCACTTGCAGACCCATCGCAGGCGATGCCTCTGCCCGGTCGTATCAGAGACTATTTCGCCCGGAAACAGGCCAAAAAGCCATCTTGATGGATGCGCCTCCCGATCGCGCCGGGTCCAGTGCGCCTTTCGTGGCCGTGGCAAAGCATCTTCGCGCGGCGGGCCTGTCGGCCCCGGCCATTTTTGCGACAGATCTTGATCACGGCTTCTTGCTGCTTGAGGATCTGGGGGACCGGGTGTTTGCCAATGTGATCACAAACAACCCCGACTCAGAAGCACCTCTTTACGAAGCTGCGATGCGTGTCATCGGAATTGTGCAGGATCACCCAAATCCCGATTTGCCGCGCTATGATGCGGCGCGGATGGCCCGTGCGACCGATCTGGTCTTTCTACACTACCGCGCCGCGCCGGTGGCTGATCTGGACGACCGCGCCCACGACGTGATCGGCTGGATACATGATCACCTGTCCCAGCTTGACGATTTCGGCCATGTCGCCCTGCGCGATTATCACGCCGAGAACCTGATCTGGTTGCCCGACCGGACGGGTGAAGCCCGTGTCGGGTTGCTGGATTTTCAGGACGCGGTGCAAACTCACCCCGCTTATGACCTGATGTCTCTGGTCCGCGACGCGCGACGCGATGTGTCGCCGGACCTTGCCGACCACTTGATTGGTTTGTTTTGCCAGATGAGGGGATTTGACGAAGCCACCTTCCGGGCCGAGGCCGCCCTGATTTCCGCCCAGCGCAATCTGCGCATTCTGGGCATCTTCGCCCGGCTGTCACGTGATATGAACAAGCCCCAATATATTGACCTGATCCCGCGCGTTTGGGGCCATCTGCAAACCGACCTTGCACATCCGTCGCTTGCGGAACTGCGCGACATGCTGACCGCCGCTTTGCCCAAACCTACCCCCGATTTCCTAAACCAGCTCAGGACGCCATGCCCAACGAAGCGATGATATTTGCGGCCGGTCGCGGCACCCGGATGGGCGCCCTGACACAGACCTTGCCGAAACCTCTGATCCCGGTCGCGGGCAAGCCATTGATCGACCACGCACTTGCGTTGATCGACGACAGCACAATTGAGCAAACCATCGTCAACCTGCACCATCTGGGTGATCAGTTGATCGATCACCTTGCAGATCGGGATATCACGTTTTCAGATGAAACGCCGCGGCTTCTTGAGACCGGGGGCGGGCTGAAACAGGCTCTAGCCCTGCTGGATGGCGATGATCTGGTCACGCTGAACTCTGACGCGGTGTGGACCGGACCGAACCCGGTGACTGTGCTGCTGAATGCATGGAACCCTGACCGTATGGACGCGCTGCTGATGCTGATCGCACCGGAAAACGCGGTTGGGCACAAAGGCCAGGGCGATTTCCTGATGGGGCCAGACGGGTCGCTTCGCCGGGGCGCGGGGCTGACCTATACTGGCTGCCAGATCATCAAGACCGCCGCCGTCGCAGGTGTCGCCCAGGACGTCTTTTCCCTGAATGTCGTGTGGGATCGGCTGCTGGCCGATGGCCGCGTGTTTGGCATAGAACATGGCGGGCGCTGGTGCGATGTGGGCCATCCCGAGGGGATTACCCTGGCCGAAACAATGCTGAGGGCAACCGATGTTTGACCCCTCTGACACCCCCCGTATTTTCGCCACGCCGCTGGGTGTCGATTTCCCGCAAGCCCTGGTTGATGGCCTGCTAAGCCGCACCACAGGCGCCAGCCCGGATGCCTTGGCCCGGGTCGACGTTTTCGTGAACACCAGCCGGATGCGCACACGGGTGCAAAGCCTGTTTGACGGTCAGACCCGGTTCCTGCCGCGCATCCGGTTGATCACCGATCTGGCTCGCGACCCTGCGCTGCACGAGGTGCCACCTCCGGTCGCCCCGCTGCGTCGCCGTCTTGAGCTGCGCCAGTTGATTGCCGCCCTGATCGCGCGCGAACCAGACCTTGCGCCCAAGGCCGCCGCGTTCGATCTGGCTGACAGCCTTGCCGATCTGATGGACGAAATGCACAGCGAAGGCGTCCACCCGCGGGCGCTGCAATCGCTTGATGTCGGGGACATGTCCGAACACTGGGCGCGCAGCCTGAAGTTCATCGCACTCGTCGAACAGTATTTCGAGGACGACGCCCGCGAAAGCCCCGATATCGAGACCCGTCAGCGCATGGTGATTGAAGCGACGATTGCCAAATGGCGCGACACGCCGCCTGATCATCCGATCCTGATCGCAGGTTCCACCGGGTCGCGCGGCACCACCGCGCTGTTGATGGACGCGGTCGCGACGCTACCGCAAGGCGCGGTGATCTTGCCCGGTTTCGACACGGATATGCCCGCGCGGACGTGGGGCGAGCTTAACGATGCCATGACCGCCGAGGATCACCCCCAATACCGTTTTGCCAAGCTCCTGAAACGTGCGGGGGTCGGGCCAACCGAGGTGCAGATGTGGACGAACTCATCCCCGCCAGCGCCCGACCGCAACCGCCTTGTGTCGCTTGCCCTGCGCCCGGCCCCCGTCACCGACCAATGGCAGACCGAAGGCAAGGCATTTCAAGGGATCACGACCGCCACTGACGACCTGACCCTGATCGAAACCCGCACCCCACGGGACGAGGCTCTGGCCATCGCAGCCGTTCTGCGACGATCGGTCGAAGACGGTGTGCCAATCGCGTTGATCACGCCCGATCGGAACCTGACACGGCAGGTTACGGCGGCGCTGGATCGCTGGCGGATTGAACCTGACGACAGCGCCGGCCGCCCGCTGGCCTTGTCCGCGCCGGGTCGTTTCCTGCGCCAGACCGCCCAGCTTTTGTGCGACGACACCAGCGCCGAAGTTTTGCTTGCGCTTCTGAAGCACCCCCTGACCCACAGCACCCCGGGCAGCCGTGGCGACCACCTGCGCTGGACGCGTGATCTGGAACTTCAGGTGTTGCGCGGCCGTTACGCGCCGCCCAGCGCCGAAGCGATTACGGAATGGGCCGACAGGTTTGCAGAAGAACCCGCCCGCGCCGCTTGGGCGCTTTGGGTGGGCGAAACCTTCCTGAACCAGACACAGCCCGGCGAGCGTGATTTGACCGCATTGGTGGACGCGCATCTGGCCTTGTCGCAACGCATCGCACAAGGCACCACGGCTGAGGGAACAGGCGAGTTGTGGGAAAAAACCGCAGGACGCAAAGCGCTGGAAACAGTCACTGATCTGGCGGAAAATGCCCGATACGGGGGTATCCTAACCGCATCGGCCTATCGCGACCTGCTGCTGTCGGTCCTCAACTCCGGCGTAGTGCGCGATCCCGTGACGCCGCATCCCGGCGTGATGTTTTGGGGCACGCTCGAGGCGCGGGTGCAAGGCGCAGATCGGGTCATCCTTGCCGGTCTGAATGACGGCACATGGCCCGAACTGCCGGGGGCCGACCCTTGGCTGAACCGCAAGATGCGGCTGGATGCCGGGCTGTTGCTGCCCGAACGCCGCATCGGTCTGGCCGCACATGATTTCCAACAAGCCATCGCGACGAAACAGGTCTTTCTGTCCCGCGCCACCCGCGATGAAGATAGTGAAACGATCCCGTCACGTTGGCTGAACCGGCTGTGTAACCTGCTCGGCGGCATGTCGGCAGAAGGCAAGCAGGCGCTGGATGATATGCGTGCGCGTGGGGCGGTCTGGGCCGATTTGGCAACCCGGCTGGATGCGCCAACCAAGGTGATCCAGCCCGAGCCGCGCCCGTCCCCCGCGCCGCCTGTGTCGGCGCGCCCGAACACGCTTTCCGTAACCGGCGTGACCAAGCTGATCCGCGATCCTTATGCGGTTTATGCTGACAAAGTGCTGCATCTCAGACCGCTGGACCCGGTGCGCCTGCAAGCGGATGCGCGTATTCGCGGCACCGTCCTGCACGCGGTCTTTGAACGCTATGTAAGCAACGCAGACCCGACCGCAGACCCGACATTCGAAGTCGCCCGCCTGATGGATATCGCAACCGAGGTGCTGGAAGAAAATGTCCCGTGGCCCGCCACGCGCATCCTTTGGCACGCCCGGATTGGCCGGGTTGCCGATTGGTTCGTGGCCGAAGAACGCACCCGCCGCGCCACCGCCGACAATCTTGCCAACGAGGTCTGGGGTGAGGTCACGTTTGATGACCCCGGCTTCACCCTGCGCGCCAAGGCCGACCGCATCGACCGCCAACATGACGGGCTGCTTGCGATCTATGACTACAAGTCCGGCGAACCCCCCAGCGACAAGATGCAGAAACACTATGACAAACAGCTTCTGCTTGAAGCGGTTATCGCCAAGTTGGGCGGGTTTAGAGACATATCTGCAAGTCCGGTGGCAAGCATCGCCTATATCGGTCTGACGCCGAAAAAGACGATGCAAGTCGCGCTAACTGCTCCGGATGTTGACGCCGTGCAGGCCGAGTTGCTGGACCTGATCCGCGCCTATCACGCCCCCGATCAGGGCTTCACAGCGCGGCGGGCCGTGCACAAGCAGCGGTTTGACGGAGACTATGACCACCTGGCCCGTTTCGGGGAATGGGACGACAGCGCAGAACCTGTAACGGTGAGGGTGGGCCAATGACACGCGACGACGCATCCGAAAGCCAAATTCGCGCGGCGGACCCCGGCAACTCGACGTGGTTGTCGGCCAATGCTGGGTCGGGCAAGACACGCGTTCTGACGGACCGGGTCGCGCGGCTGCTTCTGGACGGGGTATCGCCGCAGAACATCCTGTGCCTGACCTATACCAAAGCCGCGGCAAGCGAGATGCAGAACCGCCTGTTCCAACGCCTTGGTGAATGGGCGATGAAGGACGATGACGACCTGATCGCCGCGCTGAACAAGCTGGGGCTTGAGGGACCGCGCGACCTGTCGCTGGCCCGGCAGCTGTTCGCCCGCGCGATTGAAACCCCGGGTGGGCTGAAGATCCAGACCATTCACGCCTATGCCGCATCCCTTCTGCGCCGCTTCCCGATGGAGGCGGGCGTCTCGCCCCAATTCAAGGAAATGGACGACCGCGCCGCGACCGATCTGCGCGCCGACATCCTTGACCGGATGAGCGAAGGGCCGCTGGCGCATCACGTGATCGCGCTGTCACAGCATTTCACCGGCGAGGATCTGGACCGCCTGACCGCCGAGGTCACGGGCAACCGGACGCTGTTCGTCGATCAACCCTCGGACGCGGACATCGCAGGCTGGTTCGGCACCTTGCCCACAATGGACGAACGTACCATTCTGGACGCGCTGTTCCATCCGGGCGATCTGGACATGCTGGCCAAGCTGGCCGAGATTCTGAAAACCGGCAGCAGCACAGAACAGAAAGCGGCAGGGCACCTTGCGGGGGGCGACTTCACGACCCCCTCGCTTGACCTTCTGTCGCGCTGTTGTCGGTTCATGATCCTGCAGTCTTCGCCGTTTTCCGCAAAGATAGGGTCTTTTCCCACCAAGGCGACACGCGAAGGGGCCTGCGCTGCGATCATGCCCCAACTTGATGCCTTCATGCAGCGGGTCGAAGACGCCCGCAAGACCCGTATCGCCCTTGCCAATTTCGAACGCACCCGTGCCCTGCATCGCTTCGCGTATCACTTCGTGCGGCTGTATGAGGATGCAAAGCTTGACCGCGGCTGGCTGGATTTCGACGATCTGATCCTGAAGGCCGGCGCGATTCTGACCGACCCTTCCATCGCTGCGTGGGTGCTGTTTCGGCTCGACGGTGGCATCGACCACATCCTTGTCGACGAAGCGCAGGACACCAGCCCCGCGCAATGGCGCATTGTCGATAATCTGGCGCGGGAATTCACCAGCGGGCTCGGCGCGCGCGACGGGGTCGAGCGCACAATCTTCGTGGTTGGTGATCCGAAACAGTCGATCTATTCCTTTCAGGGGGCCGAGCCTGCTGCGTTCGATCGAATGCGCAACACCTTCGCCGACCGCTTGTCGCAAGTGGGGCGTAATCTGGTGCAGATGCCGCTTGAATACTCGTTCCGGTCGTCGCGCGCGATTTTGGCGTTCGTCGACCAAGCCCTTAAGGCGCGCGATGGGTTGGGCGGCGATTTCCTTCATCACGCCTATTTCGACGAAAAACCAGGGCGCGTCGATCTGTGGCCGGAGATTGAACCGGTGACGCATGACGAAGACCGCGACTGGAATGATCCCGTCGACCTGCCGTCGCCCCGCGATCACCGCGTACAGCTCGCCGAGCGTATCGCAGACGACATTGATCGCATGATCAGAACCGAGACTATTCCAACGGAAAATGGCACCCAACGCCCGGTTCAGGCGGGCGATATTCTGGTGCTTGTCCGGTCGCGCAAGGAACTGTTTCACGAGGTGATCCGCGCCTGCAAGGCCCGCGCAATCCCGATTGCTGGCGCGGATCAGTTGAAAATCGGGGCCGAGCTTGCGGTAAAGGATCTGACCGCGCTTCTGTCCTTTCTTGCCACGCCCGAAGACGACCTGTCGCTGGCCGCCGCCTTACGCTCGCCGCTTTTTGGTTGGTCCGAGGATGCTTTGTTCCGGCTGGCCCATCCACGCAGCAAGGGCAAATTCCTGTGGCGCGCGCTGTCTGAACACGCCGACACCGCGCCCGACACGCTGCGTATGTTGCAAGACCTGCGCGATTCCGCCGATTTCCTGCGCCCCTATGAACTGCTGGAACGTGCGCTGACCCGCCACGGGGGGCGCAAGAAACTGCTGGCCCGCCTGGGGCACGAGGCCGAGGACGGTATCGACGCGTTGTTGGCGCAGGCTATGGCGTACGAAGTGACCGGCACACCCAGCCTGACCGGCTTTCTGACCTGGCTGCAATCAGACGAGGTCACGATCAAACGGCGGATGGATTCGGTGGGCAATCAGGTGCGGGTGATGACCGTGCATGGCTCGAAGGGGCTTGAGGCGCCGATCGTGATTCTGCCCGACCTGGCCCAGCGCAAGGCGTCCTCGATGCCATCGGTGGCAAAACTGCCCGAGGGGCAAGCATTCTTTTCGCCCAACAAAGAAGACCGCACCGAGGCGATAGAAGAGGTCGCCGACACCACACGGCAGGCCGAGATCGAAGAACGCACCCGGCTGCTGTATGTCGCGATGACGCGGGCCGAACAATGGCTGATTCTGGCCGCTGCCGGGGATGTCGGAAAGCCGGAATCAGACGTATGGTATCGGATTTGCGAAGCGGCCATGGCCAAGGTTGGAAGCGTCGATTGCGAAATGCCTACCGGACCAGGCAAGCGGTATCAAGTCGGCGACTGGCCTGCTCCTGCCACGAACGCACCAGAAATAGACTCTGATATGGCCCAACCCTTACCCGATTGGCTTCAGACCCGCGCAGGCCCCCCAGTGGTTGCGGCCAAGGCGATCACCCCATCCGATCTGGGCGGCGCCAAGGCTCTGCCCGGCGAGGCCGCATTCGGCGACCTTGATGACGCTCTGAAACGGGGACGGCAGATCCATTTGCTGTTGGAGCATCTGCCGCTGATCCCGCCCGACCGCTGGGCCGATACGGCCCGGTTCCTTCTGTCAACGGGTGAAGATGGGACCAGTGAGTCCGAACAAACCGAGCTTCTGAACGAAGCAAGCGCGGTGCTGACCACCCCTGCGCTGGCCTCGATTTTCGCCAATGCGGATCTGGCCGAAGTGCCGGTAACGGCAACGCTTGACCAATTCGACGGGCGGGTGCTGCATGGCGTCATCGACCGGCTGATTGTCACCGACGACGACATTCTAGCGGTGGATTTCAAGACGAACCGCGTCGTCCCGGCCAGTCCCGACAAAACACCTGATGGCCTGTTGCGGCAGTTGGGTGCCTATCGCGCGGTGCTTGGGCAAATATATCCAGATCGAACCGTGCGCACCGCGATCCTTTGGACACAAACCCGTGAATTGATGGAATTCCCCGGTGCATTGGTCGGTGAGGCCTTCGGTCGCCTTGACGCAACCCGCCTGCCTACCTAGGTTCACCACAACATATAGTTTTCAGGAGAACACAACATGGCAACCGTAGCTGTCACCGATGCCACCTTCGAACAGGAAGTGCGTCAGTCCGACCTTCCCGTGATCGTCGATTTCTGGGCCGAATGGTGTGGTCCTTGCAAGCAGATCGGTCCGGCATTGGAAGAATTGTCGGCCGAATACGAAGGCAAGATCAAGATCGTGAAGGTCAATGTGGACGAAAACCCGAATTCACCCGCGCAGATGGGCGTTCGTGGCATCCCCGCACTGTTCATGTTCAAAGACGGTCAGGTTGTGTCCAACAAGGTTGGCGCCGCCCCCAAGGCCGCGCTCCAGTCGTGGATCGATGAAGCCGTCTGATCCTGCCAAAGTTGAACAAAAAAGCCCCGCCGAAACTGGCGGGGCTTTTTTTGTTGCCTTTGTGCCGCTGTGGTCTGCGATCAGATCAACAGAACCTGCGTGCCATTCTTGGCATAGCTGAACAGCTCGGCGATGTGCCTATTATACAGACCGATACACCCGTTAGACGACTGGCGCCCGATCTTGCGCGTGTCATGCGTGCCGTGGATACGATAGTATTTCCAGCTAAGATACAGCGCATGAGTGCCCATCGGATTATCCGGGCCCGGACCGACGAAGGGCGGCCATTCCGGGTTGCGCTTGCGCATCGCCGGTGTTGGCGCCCAAGACGGGCCTTCAACCTTGCGAACGACGCTGGTGCGGCCCAGCCGGGTTAGATCTTCGCTCAGCGGAACCGAGCTTGGATACAGCCGATAAAGTGATTGATCTTCGGACCAGTAATGCAAACAGCGCGAGCTTGTGTCGACCAGAATTGCCCCATTGCGCGTGTTGCTGAAATAGGGCCGCCAATCTAACGAACGGAAGCTTGAAATATTGCGCTTGACCACCTCGGTCAGATCGCGTTCGCCTTCGGTCGTATCTTCAAACTGCGCAAGCGCAGGTGTTGCCAGACCACTTGCTGCCGCTATCGTTCCGCCAATGAATGCGCGCCTGCCCAGCAGGGCTTCAGTTTTTTTCCGCATTGCTCATCTCCAAAAGATTCACGTGTTGTGTACATATATATGGCGCTTTAGCACCAGTCGCAAATCAAACGGCATTGATCAGCCCATTCTCGCACTACCGTCATTTGCTACTTTGCGCCACTCACGATATGCAGGCCCGATTATAAAGGTTCTTGAACGAGAGAAAGACAATGCGTGTATTTTTGATTGCGATCGCCGCGACTGTTGCCTTGGCAGCCTGTGATCCGGGGATGACCGGCACCGGTGGTGGCGTGAATATCTATAAAATCTCGTCGTCGCAGACGTCGAAGATTCAGTACCGGATGCTGGACAGCATTAATGAACTGCGTCAGGCCGCAGGCGCGCCGCCATTGCAGCTGAATTCGCAACTGAACGCCGCCGCGCAGACCCATGCACGCGACATGTCGGTGCAAAACCGCCCGTGGCATTTCGGCTCTGACGGCTCATCACCGATCGACCGGGCACGCCGAGCAGGGTATTCAGGCCTGTATCTGGGGGAAAATATCTCGGAAACTTTTGAAACCGAACTTCAGACCCTATCGGCCTGGATGGGTAAGCCTGACACACGGCGCATCATCCTTGATCCGCGCGCGCGAAACTTGGGCTTTGCGTGGCATCAAGAACGCAACGGCAAGATCTGGTGGGTGATGGAGATGGGAGGCTAAGCCCCTATCCCCACGCACTTTTACGGGTTGATGTCGATCACGGTGCCCAGCCGGACCATCGTGAAAATCTCGCGCATCTCACGATCCTTGACCGAGATACATCCAGCCGTCCAATCAGGCCGCTTGGGATCCTGCGGTCGCCTGCCGCCGTGGATGAAGATGTCACCACCGGGTTTGCGCCCTGCGGCGCGAGCCGTCTCGACATTCTGTCGGTTGGGGTACGACACGCCAATTGACAGATAGAACGCGCTTTTCGGATTGCGGCGGTCGATCACATACCGCCCCTCGGGCGTTTTGCCGTCGCCTTCATATTTCTTGCGGCCGTTGGGCGCGAATCCAAGGTCGATTCGATAGCTTTTAAGGATCTCGTTTCCGTGCATCAGATACATCTTGCGCGCGCCCTTGTTAACGATGATCTGTGTCACCTCTGGCCCATCATAGCTGTATTGCTTGGGGGCACAGGACGCGACAAAGACCAAGGACAGGACCGCGAGGATCGTTAAGTAGAGTCTCATTTCTGGTGTCCACACTGCTCGTTTTTTTAGCATCGTAGATCAGAATGCGCGCAACTCAAACCCATTTGCTTAGCAGTCGCGTTATTGGCGAAACCGTTCAGGTTTGGGTAAAGCTGGCCACCTGTTCGATATGGGTCGACCACCGGAACTGGTCCACGACCTGCACCCAATCCAGCGTATACCCCGCATCGACCAGCGTCTTGGCATCCCGCGCAAACGTGACTGCACTGCAAGACACCATCGCGATTCGCGCGATATCCGACACGGCAAGCTGTTCGATCTGTGCCTCGGCGCCCGCGCGGGGCGGATCAATCACTGCGGCGTCGAAACCAGTCAGATCGTCGGCCATCAACGGGTTGCGAAACAGATCGCGCACCTCGGTCTTCACGTGACGCAAGCCCTGCGTCTGACGCCAACCCAGCGCAAGCGCATCTGCCATGGCGGCGTGTCCTTCGACCGCCAGAACGTCAGCCGATTGGGCAAGCGGCAGGGCGAAAGTGCCACAGCCCGCAAACAGATCAACAACGGATTTCGCGGGCCCGACAACCTCGCGTACGGCATCAAGCAGCGCGGCTTCGCCTTCGCGGGTGGCTTGTAGAAACGCGCCCGAGGGTGGCACCACGGCGGCGGCTCCGAACATCTGCGCAGGTGGCGTTTCGGTCGCAATCACCTCGCCATTCCAGGCAAGTCGCGCAAAGCCGAATTTGTGCAGGGCTTGCGCCAGATCAGTCTCTAATTCGCGGTCAAGTGGCTTTCCGCCCGTGACAGCGACATCCAGCCCAGCCGCAGATTGCACGACATTGATCGACAATTCACCCTTGCGCGACGCACCGAACATCGCCAATTCGCCCAGCGCCGGAAGCGCCTGCAAAATGTTCGGGTGCAACAGGTGGCAATGTTCGATCCCGGTGATCGCACCCGACTTGCGCCCATGAAACCCGATGATCGCCCCTTTCTTTGCGCGCTTAGCAGAAAGCACCGCGCGGCGGCGCGAGCGTGGGGGCGAGGTCTGGATCGGCCGAAAGTCAGGCGACAACCCATGCGCCGCAAGCGCCGTGCGGACGACATCGGTTTTCCAATCGGCCACAAACGCATCCGAGGCATGAAGCAACGCACACCCGCCGCAGGCATTGTAATGCGGGCACGACGCCTTCACCCGATCAGGCGAGGGGGTGATGATGCGCGGCGCTTCGATGCGCCCATCCACGACCTCGCCGGTGATGGTTTCGCCGGGCAGGCAGCGCGGTGCGAACACTGGCCCCGGCGCAATGCCATCGCCCAGATGCCCCAAGCGCTCGATCAGATATGTGCCGGTCACGTCAGCAGATCCTTTCGTTGCAATTCAAACCCCGACGCGATCCAGCGCGCTTCTATGCGGCGCAACTGTGCGCCCAGTTCAGGGCCGTTGAGCGCGGGCATCAGGTCGGCGGGCTGCACGGGAAACGTGGCCTGCGCACCTTTCGCGATGTCGTCCCAAATACACGCATCCAACGGCGCACCCATCTGCGCGGAACGAAGCAGCACCACGTCTGTGGCAAGATCGGCACCGTGGCGATAGGCCAGTTCCCCCGCCGGCATGACCGAGCCCATCCCCTCCCGAATGACCGCCAACTGCTTCCGGTCACGTTTGGACAGGCGCAGGCGGTCGGGCACGTCCTGGCCCCCCAAAGCAGCAAGGCGGCGGATCGGGTCTGGGGGACAGTCGCCCTCCAGATGGATCAGGGACGGGAGGCCACTGGCATCTGCCCCCGGCAGAACAATTCCAAGCACGCCGGTCTGCGCCATCGTCGCAACCGCACGGGCCGGATCAGGTGCGGCTAGCAGCTTCAGCATCTCGGCACCGACACGTTCGCGGGAAAGCGTCTCTAACCCAGCCAAATTTGAGGCAATCCCTGCCAGTGCGTCCGCGTCCATTCCGCCAGCGGGGTCGCCATACCAAGCATGAAACCGAAAAAACCGAAGCGTGCGCAGATAGTCTTCGCGAATACGCGCGCCTGCGTTGTCGATGAACCGAACCCGCCGCGCCCGCAGGTCATGCAGCCCGCCCAGCGGGTCGCAAATGGCGCCGTCGGGCGTCGCATAAAGCGCATTCATCGTGAAATCACGCCGATGGGCGTCGTCTTCCAGCCGATCCGAAAACGCGACCACGGCGCGCCGCCCGTCTGTTTCAACGTCCTTGCGGAAGGTCGTGACCTCCAGCCCTTCGCCATCGGCAACAACAGTGACGGTGCCGTGATCAATGCCTGTCGGCACAGCACGCAGCCCAGCGTCGACCGCAATTCGCATCACCCGATCAGGCAGCGCGTCGGTGGATAAATCAAGGTCCGAGATCGGCGCACCCAACAGATCGTTGCGCACACACCCGCCGACGAAGAACACCTGATGTCCCGCGGCCTCAATGGCGCGACTCACGGCCTGCGCGGCGGGCGCATTGATCCAATCGCCCCGCACACGAGTCATTGCGGCAACCTTTCAGCCAGCCCGCGCAACATTCGCGCGGTGGCGCCCCAGATATAATAAGGCCCGAACGGCACGGTTTCATACATCCGCATATGACCCTGCCAATACCGCCCTTGCTGGCTGTATCGGGCAAGTTTCGTCACGTGTTTCAGGGGAACCAGAAACACCTCTTCCACCTCGCCAACCTCGGCGATAATGTCGAAATGCCGCGTTATATGCCCCACGATGGGCGTCACGGAAAAACCCGTCACGGTCTCATGCGACGGCAATTTACCGATGATATCGACCAAGTCCGAAGGCAGACCGACCTCTTCCTGTGCTTCGCGCAGTGCAGCCGCAGTGGCATCGGCGTCGCCCGGATCAACCTTGCCGCCGGGAAACGCGATCTGGCCGGGGTGATGCTTCAAAGCTGAAGAGCGCTTTGTCAGGATCAACTGAAGTTCGTCTTCGCGCCACAGAAGCGGAACCAGAACACCCGCAGGACGCAGCTTGCGCCCTGCGGGCAGTTGAATATCCGGGTTCAGATCGAAATCCGAACTGGCCCGGCCCGGTTGGGCAAGGGCACGCCGGATCATGTCGATCATGTCAGTCACCGGCATCATCCGGGTCAATCGCGTCCTTGCCCAATGTGGCTGGGTCAAGGTCGTAATGCGCGCCACAGAACTGGCAACTTGCCGTCACCCGGCCATCGTCGGTGGTCATATGACGCAAATCGCGGGCTGAATAGATCGACAGGCTTTCGCGCACGCGGGCCTCTGAACACGGGCACCCGAAGCTGACGGCTTGCGGCTCAAACACGCGCGGTTCCTCTTCGTGAAACAGCCGCACCAACAGATCCGTCGGCTGAACCGAGGGGCCAACCAGCTCAAGTTCCTCCACCGAGCTGAGCAGGATATTCGCCCGGTTCCAGTTTTCGGCATCATCATCCGACATCAGATCTTGCGCAGCCAGCAGGCCACCTTCACCAGAACCGCCTTCGCCTGTGACATGCGGCGATGCCTTGGGCAAATGTTGCAGCATCACCCCACCTGCGCGCCAGCTTTCTTCGCCGCCGGTCCAGGTCGATTTGCCGAATGTCAGGTGAAATCGGGTGGGCAACTGTTCAGACTGCGCAAAATAGGCCTGCGCGCAATCGGACAGGGAATTGCCGGCAAGCGGCGTCATTCCGGTATAAGGCTTCTGTTCGCTGCCCTGATGAATCAAGACCGCGAAATACCCCTTGCCGATCTGCGCAAACCCCGGCCCATTCGCGTCCAGTCGGTCGGCGTCATAGCTGGCATAGGCGCGAATGGTGGCGGGTTCGCCCTCTTTCTCGGGGGCATAATAATCGGTTGCGATCAGCCGCGCCGGCCCATCACCGCGCACTTGCAACGACAGCTTCCATTGCATCTTGATGGTCTGGCCGATCATTGCAGTCAACATGGCGGCTTCTGCGACCAACGCCTCGATTGCGGGGGGATAGTCGTGCTGCGACAGGATGGTGTCCAGGGTTCCGTCCAGCCGCAACACCCGGCCGCGAATGTCACTTCGGTCCAATTGAAAAGGCAGGATGGTATCATCCCAGGCAATTTGGGTTCCAAGGGTCATGGGGTTTCCTATCGGCGTTCAGCTTGGCATACCGCGTCTATATGGTGTCGGCAACCGAAGGAAAAAGGGCAGATGCGTAGATTTGGCTCGCAACGGCAGTTTGGTCGCAAATACGTGCTGCGCCCCGGCGCCTATGCAATCCTGATCGCCGGGCGCGATATGTTGATCACCCATCAGGCCGAACCGTTTGACGAATTTCAATTACCGGGTGGCGGCATTGAGCCAGACGAGCGCGGCCCGGTCGCGCTGCACCGCGAGGTGCTGGAAGAGACAGGCTGGAAAATCACCAAACCCCGGCATTTGGGTGCCTATCGACGGTTCACATATATGCCCGATTATCAGATCTGGGCGGAAAAGATCTGCCACATCTATGCCGCCCGGCCGACACGTCAGATCGGACCACCACAGGAGCCAGGCCATAGCGCGATTTGGACCGGACCAAAGGCGGCACTGCGCCTTCTATACAATGACGGAGACCGGTATTTCGTCCGGCGTTACGCCCTTTCTGGGCGGTAGGTGACCATCACGCAAGACAGGTCATCGCCCAAATCCCGGCCGTTAGAGAACGCATCAAGATCCCACACTAACGCGTCGAACAGTGCTTCGTTGGTCACGTTGCTATTTTCCTCAAGAATTCGGGCAAACCCATCTTCGTCCAGCATGGTACCTGTGTCATCCACACATTCCGTGAAACCGTCGGAATAAAAGAGCAGCCGATCACCCGGCGCCAGCATAAGGTGTTGCCGTTCAAACTGCGCGTCCTCGATCAAGCCGACGGGCAAGCCACCTTCACCAACGAACCGCACACGGTTATCAGAAAGCAGCACCCCGTTCGGGTGGCCGCATTGCGCCATCTGGACGGCGCCGGTTTGCAGGTTCAGATAACCGAACAGCATGGTGAAATAATGTTCGGACCGCAGATCGTTCAACAGAAGCTGGTTCAAGTCTCGCGCTACATCCTCGGGCGGGCGACAGACGTAATCACCATTTGGCGTCACATCCAACGCAATGTTATGCGTAGGCGACCCATCAGAGAGATAGGATGCCAGCCGCGCTGTCAGAAGCGCCGAGGCAATCCCATGCCCGGACACATCAATCGAATAAAAGGCCAGCATGTCGCGACCTGCATCGAAAAACCCGACCAGATCGCCCCCCACATGGCCGCAGGGCTTCAGCATCAGCGACACTTCCGCCTTGCCGAAATCCCTGTATTTCTCGCGCACCAGCGATTGCTGCATCTTCCGCGCTTCGACAAGGTCACGATCCAGAGAGTCATAAAGCGCCCGGATCTCGGCCAGCGTGGCGGTGACAAGCCGGTTCTTGTCCTGCAGTTCACGTGTCATCGACAAAACCCGTCCGCCTGCATTGATTCGCGCGCGCAACTCGTCTGCGTTGACCGGCTTGGCAAGAAAGTCATCCGCCCCCACGTCCAACCCCTGCGCAACCGCCCCCTTGTCGGTTTTCGCGGTCAGCAGGATAAAATAAACATAGCTACCATGTGACAGTTCACGGAAGGCCTTGCACAGTGCCAAGCCGTCCATGCCGGGCATCATCCAGTCACTCAGGATCAGGTCAAACCGTTCGGTCTGACAGATTTCCAACGCCTCACCACCGGTGCCGGCTTCGATCACTTCATACCCCTGCCGGGTCAGGGACGATGTCAAAATGCGGCGCTGCGCCCGACTATCGTCAACGACCAGGATACGGCGCACCGGATTGTCGGTCACTGGCAAAGGCGTTGCCGGTTGGGTGGGTGCATCACAACCTATATATGCAGATGCGGCGTTCAATCGGCGTCCTCGACCTTGGATTCGGTTCTGTTGACGATGGTTAGCCATCATCGTTTAACAGGCCTTTAATACGAAATTTTTATCAAAAAGCAGCCACTTACTGGTTGTTAACGAATGATCACTACTGTGAAGGCGTAAGTGTCGGAGGTTTTGATGATCAATTGGGATCGCGTAAACGATTTAAAGGCCGAAATCGGCGATGACGATTTTGCCGAGGTGGCAGAGTTGTTCCTGGAAGAAGTGGAGGAGGTGATTTACCGCCTCAAGTCTGCGCCCAAACCCGCATTATTTGAACAGGACATGCACTTTTTGAAAAGTTCGTCCCTGAATCTGGGCTTCGACGCCTTGTCGAAGCTCTGTGGCGAGGGTGAGCGTGAGGCGGCTGCGGGCAATTATGATGCGGTTCCATTGGCCCCGGTGTTTAAGACCTATGACGAATCGAAAACCGCTTTCTTGCTGGGGGATTAGACAATGAACTCCGCAACAGTTTCGTCGTTGGTGATATCGGAATAAACAAAGCCGCGGTCATCCAACCGGGAAAACAGTGTCTCGAAATTCTGTGGGCTGCTTGATTCGATACCGATCAGAACCGACCCGAAATTGCGCGCGCTTTTCTTCATGTATTCAAACCGCGCAATATTGTCGTCAGGACCAAGAAGTTGAAGAAAATCACGTAAGGCACCCGGTCGCTGGGGCAAGCGCAGCAGAAAATATTTCTTCACGCCCGCGTAGCGTTGGCTGCGTTCCTTCACTTCGGGCAGCCGTTCGAAATCGAAATTCCCGCCCGAGGTCACGCAGACCACGGTTTTTCCCTTTATCTCGTCGCGCAGATCTTTCAGGGCATCGACGGACAAAGCGCCGGCGGGCTCCAGCACCACACCTTCGACATTCAGCATCTCGATGATCGTGGCGCAGATGCGATCTTCGGGCGCGGTCAGGACGTGGTCGGAGGGCACCGATTTCAGCACATCAAATGTCATCCGCCCGATCTGTGCCACCGCCGCGCCATCGACAAAGTTATCCACATGATCAATCTTGACCGGCTGCCCGGCGTTCAGCGCGGCCCGCAAACTGGCGCCGCCTGCTGGTTCGACATACCTGATGTCAGTCTGGGGTGCGACGTCGCGCAAATATTGCGTGATTCCCGCCGATAACCCCCCACCCCCCACAGGCAGCACGATCATGTCCGGCGCGCGGCGCAGTTGTTCGACAATCTCGGCGGCGACGCTGGCTTGACCTTCGATTACATCCAGATCGTCGAAGGGTGACAGAAAGTGCCCACCGGCGTCAGAACAATACCGCTTTGCCTCGGCCAGTGTGTCGTCGAAATAGTCACCAACCATGCGGATTTCCACATTATCGCCACCGAACATGCGCGTCTTGGCGATTTTTTGACGCGGCGTGGTAACAGGCATGAAAATCACGCCCTGAACATCGAAATGCCGGCAGACAAAAGCCACACCCTGCGCATGATTTCCGGCCGACGCACAAACGAACACCCCTGTCCCGGGACTGCGCGCACGCACCTTCGCCATCGCATTCAGCGCGCCGCGGATTTTATAGCTGCGCACCGGGCTGAGGTCCTCGCGCTTCAGCCAGATATCGGCGTCATAGAGACCCGACAGGTGATCGTTTCGTTGCAAGGGCGTGGCCGCAAACAGCGTTCGCATCAGATGCTCGGCGCTGTGGGCTTTGTCTGTAAAGCTGGTCATAACCCAGCTTTTGCCTGAAACGGCCACCGGTTCAAGCCCTGCATCGCTGGACCCGACCAATCGCGGGGCGACGATCCTTGCTCTTGCCAACAAAAAAAGGTAACTGCGCGCAGAACACATGTAGGAGAATATGATGTCAGCACCCAAAAAAGTTGTTCTTGCCTATTCCGGTGGTCTTGATACCTCGATCATTCTGAAATGGCTGCAAACCGAATACGGGTGCGAGGTGATCACGTTCACCGCTGATCTGGGTCAGGGTGAAGAACTGGAACCGGCCCGCAAAAAAGCCGAGATGCTGGGCATCAAGCCAGAAAACATCCACATCGAAGACCTGCGCGAAGAATTTGTGCGCGACTATGTATTCCCGATGTTCCGCGCCAATGCAGTGTACGAGGGTCTGTATCTGCTTGGCACCTCGATTGCGCGGCCCCTGATTTCGAAACGGCTGGTCGAGATTGCCGAAGAACATGGTGGTGATGCGGTCAGCCACGGCGCCACCGGCAAGGGCAACGACCAAGTGCGGTTTGAATTGGCATGTTACGCGCTGAACCCCGATATTCAGGTCATCGCGCCGTGGCGTGAATGGGATCTGGGGTCACGGACGCGCCTGCTGGAGTTCGCCGAGCAACACCAGATTCCGGTCGCCAAAGACAAACGCGGCGAGGCGCCATTTTCGGTCGACGCAAACCTTCTGCACACCTCGTCCGAAGGGAAATCGCTGGAAGATCCCGCCGAGGAAGCGCCCGATTACGTGTATCAGCGCACCGTGCATCCCGAAGACGCGCCCGACACGCCCGAATATATCGAGATCGGCTTTGAAAAGGGCGATGCCGTGTCGATCAACGGGGTCGAGATGTCGCCAGCAACGCTTCTGACCGCGCTGAATGACTATGGTGGCAAGCACGGGATTGGGCGCATTGACCTTGTCGAAGGGCGCTATGTGGGCATGAAGTCGCGCGGCATCTATGAAACACCGGGCGGTACGATCCTTCTGGACGCCCATCGCGGGATCGAATCGATCACCATGGACCGCGGCGCGATGCACCTGAAAGACGAGTTGATGCCGAAATACGCCGAGCTGATCTATAACGGCTATTGGTTCAGCCCCGAGCGCGAAATGCTGCAAGCCGCCATCGACGCCAGCCAGGACCATGTGACCGGCACCGTCCGCATGAAGCTTTACAAAGGTTTAGCCCGTGTGGTGGGCCGCTGGTCGGACCATTCACTTTACTCGGAAGAACACGTAACGTTCGAAGAGGATATGGGCGCATATGACCAAACCGACGCGGCGGGGTTCATTCAGCTCAGCGCCCTGCGCCTGAAACTGATCGCTATGCGCAACAAACGTTTTGAAAAGTGACTTACGACGACGATTTCGACGATGATGAACTGGAGATGTTCATCGAAGCTCAGGACACCGTTTGGAGCGATGTCCTGAGCGAGTTGCAGGCCGGGGAAAAGACCAGTCACTGGATGTGGTTCGTATTTCCGCAGCTGGCCGAATTGGGCCAGTCGGACATGTCCCAGCTTTACGGGCTTGAGGGGCTGGAAGAAGCGACCGCCTATCTGGCACATGACGAATTGAAACGTCGGCTGGTTATCACCTCGTCCCTGCTGCTGGAACATACTGGGACGGACCCAGTTGCGATATTGGGCAAGATAGACGCGAAAAAATTGCAATCCAGCATGACGCTTTTCGCCGCAGTGCCGGATGCGCCATCCGTCTTTGAACAGGTGTTGGACGCTTTTTATAACGGCGCCCCGTGCCCGCGCACCGTGGTGGCTTTGGACCGAACCTGACGTCAGCCGCCCTTTGGTCAATCTTGTCTTCCCGCTTCGCCGCCCTTATCGCTGACGAAAAGGGGAAACAAGATGCCACTTCAAAAAATCGCCGAGGGGATTCAGGCCGGTCTTGATGGGCGCGGCTTCGACGGGTCGCTTAAATTCGATTGCGGGCCAGACGGGGTGATCGTGTTGGCCGACAATCACGCCAGCACGCAAGATCGCGATACCGATTGCGCGCTGCGTCTGTCGACCGAGCACCTGCAACAGCTTCTTGCCGGGAAACTGAACCCGATGACCGCCGTGATGATGGGCAAAATCAAGATCTCGGGCGATGTGCCGACCGCGCTGAAACTGGCAAGGCTGCTGGGTTAGAGCCTTTCGGCCAAGAAATCCACAACCTCGTCTGCGCGCGGCATAACCTCGGACGTGCCTTCACGCGTGACCTGAATGGCAGATGCGGCCGAGGCTTTCAGAAGCGCGGTCTTGACCCCGTGCCCCTGATCTAGAGCCGCCGCAAAATTACCGATGAAACAATCCCCGGCGCCAGTCGTGTCGACAGGATCGACGCGAAAGGCGGGGGCGTTGACCTCGGTGCCCTTAACCTGATCGCGCCATACTGCCCCATCAGCCCCGCGCGTGATCAGCACGGCAGGCACATTGATATCCTCGATTGCAACGCCCAGCGCCTGCGACAGCTGATCGGCTTCGACCTGGTTCAACGCAAGAAGATCACAGAAGGGCAGCACCGCCTGAACCGCCTTTGGCTCGAACGGGGCGGCGGAATAGATCACGCGCATCTCTTGGGCGCGTCCTGTTTCGGCGGCGCGCTGCACATGGTCGGTTTCGTTCTGTAACAGCAATATGTCGCCTGCGGTCGCCGCTTCGATCGCCGCGCGAACCGCATCCCATTCCATCGCTCGATTGGCGCCGGGCAGCAGCACGATCTGGTTCTCAGCCGCCCGGTCGACATAAATGTTCGCATGTCCTGTAGGTGCGGTCAGCGACTGAACATGCCGCGTATCGACGCCCGCTGCGTCCAGCGTATCACGACACCATCCACCATTTTCGCCGACCGCACCGATATGGATCACAGCACTGCCCGCCCGCGCTGCGGCAACCGATTGGTTGGCGCCCTTCCCGCCCATCTGCTGCACGTAGCGGTCAGAGCTAAGTGTCTCGCCCGGTTGCGGCAGGTGCGGCAGGTAGTAGAAATTGTCGATATTGATCGAGCCGAAATTGAAGATGGGCATGGTCCCCCCTTATTGCCGAAACCCTAGTCTTTGACACGGCCACCGCAAGCTGAAATCTTGATATCCGCACGATGCGACCGACGTTTCATTCCGCTTTATGGATGTGACTTTGTGGTTGTATTCCATTGTATACCGACTATACGAGGGCCAGAATTCAGGTTTCTCGCAACAAGGGACAATCCGCCATGACCACTCAGATCGACGCCACCTTGATCCCCGGCGATGGGATCGGCCCAGAAATCACCGAAGCCGTGACCGCCATCCTTGACCACATGGGCGCGCCCTTCAAATGGGATGTGCAGCAAGCGGGCATGGCAGGCATTGACGCATCTGGCGTACCCCTTCCGCAAGAAACAATCGATAGCATCCGCCGCACCAAGCTGGCGCTGAAAGGTCCCCTGACCACCCCGGTTGGCGGTGGCTTCACGTCGATCAACCTGCAACTTCGGCAGGAGTTTGAGCTTTTTGCCAACGTGCGTCCCACCAAGACCATCAAGACCGATGGCCGGTATGACAATGTCGACATGGTGATCTTTCGCGAGAACCTTGAAGGGTACTACATCGCCGACGAAGGATACATGGAACATAACGGCGACCCGCAAGGCAAAGTCTACTCCACCGGTTACAACACCAAAGATGAAGCGCGGCGGATCACCCGCGCTGCATTCGAATACGCTGTCGCCAACGGGCGCAAGAAAGTCTCGATCGTTCACAAGGCCAACATCCTGAAACTGCTGTCCGGCATGTTTCTTGAAGAAGCGCGCGACGTGGCGAAAGAATACGAGGGCCGCGTGGAATGGGATGACCGCATCGTTGATGCCTGCGCCATGCAGATGGTCATGTATCCCGATGCCTTCGACGTGATCGTCACCACCAACCTGTTCGGCGACATCCTGTCCGACCTTGCCGCCGGGCTGGTCGGCGGTCTGGGGCTGGCCCCCGGCGCCAATATCGGCAAAGACGCCGCAATTTTCGAGGCTGTCCATGGATCGGCCCCCGACATTGCCGGCCAGCAGAAAGCGAACCCCTGCGCCTTCCTGATGGGTGCCGGTCTGATGCTGGAACATGTAGGCCTGAACGGCGACGCGGACCGTCTGAAAAAGGCCGTGATAGACACTGTTCAAGCGAAAGACCGGGTTACGCCCGATTTGGGTGGCACCGGCAACACCATGTCGATCGCCGAAGCGATTATGGATCGGCTTTAGGCCCGTTTGACGCGCCTCAAAGACAACTCAGATAAATCATGCGAGCCTGCACGAAAGAGGCTCGCATGACAGACTTGATCACCGTCACAAATGATACCGTCGAAAAGCACGGTTTCTTCTGCAAGATGAGCGCACGCAAGACCAGCGCTTGGAAGCGGAAGCGCGCGTGGCTGGCTGACCGGTTTTCAGAAGGGATGCAGCTGCGCCTGCTGGGCGACAGCGAGCGCGGGTTTGTCGAATTCATCCCAGCCAAGTACGCTTGGCGCGGTATCGAAAACGCCGATGATCTTGTTGCCATTCACTGCCTTTGGGTTGTCGGCAAAAGCCAGGGCAAAGGCCACGCCAAACAACTGCTGGACGAAGTTGAGGCTTGGGCGCGTGATAACGGCTATCGCGGCGTGACCGCCCTGACCCGCAAAGGCAATTGGTTGATCGACAAGAAAATCCTGGCGGCGCGTGGCTATGATCCTGTCGATCAGTCAGACCCTGACTTTGATCTGATGCTAAAGGCATTTGGCGACGTTCCATTGCCGCGCATTGTCGGCGGTTTTGACCAGAAAGCCACCGCCTGTGGCCCCGGCTTGAGCGTGTTTCACAGTGCGCAGTGCCCGTATCTGGAAGACGCTACCAGCAACGCAAAAGATGCGGCGCACGACGCAGGCATTCCCTTTCGCGCCATCGAAGTCACATCCGCAAAGCAGCTGCGTCAGCAGGTTCCGAACCCTTATGGCGTATTTTCCATCGTCCATGATGGGCGCGAGATTGCCAGCCACTATCTGTTGAAGAAACAGATCATGCCGCTGCTTGCGTTATCATAGCCGAAAACCGCCCCTTCTGCGCGCAAGTCCCTTTTTTTTCGTGGCAATCTTGTGTATGTGGGTGGGGAAATCTCACCTTTCGCCATTCGGGGCGTTGACCCCTCGGCGAAGCTCTCCACGAAAAAAGAGGTGTCCTGACATGACCGATACATCGCAACCTGATATTCTGTATACCATTGTAGACGAAGCGCCCGAGCTGGCCAGCGCGTCGTTCCTGCCCATCATCAAACGCTTTGCGTCCGCCGCCGGCGTGACCGTTGGCACCAAGGATATCTCGCTTGCGGCGCGCATCTTGGCGGCTTTTCCCGAGAAGCTGACCGAAGAACAACGCCAGACGGACGATCTGGCCGAACTTGGCAAACTGGTGAAAACACCCGATGCCAACGTGATCAAATTGCCGAACATCTCGGCCTCGGTGCCGCAACTCATGGCAGCGGTAGAAGAGCTGCAGGCGCAAGGCTACAAGCTTCCTGACTATCCGGAAGAGCCCAAGACAGACGACGAAAAAGCCATCCGCGCGCGCTATGATGCGATCAAGGGCTCGGCGGTGAACCCGGTTCTGCGCGAAGGCAACTCGGACCGTCGCGCGGCAAAAGCTGTGAAGAACTTCGCCCAAAATAACCCGCATTCAATGGGGGATTGGTCGGCTGACAGCAAAACCAAAGTATCGTCCATGCCCGACAATGATTTCTATGCGAACGAGAAGGCAGCCACGATCACCGCAGATCAGGCAGGTGACGCAAAGATCGAATTCGTCGGCAAAGACGGCGACGTTACCGTTCTGAAAGACGGCTGGATGCTGGATGAAGGCACCATTGCGGACGCAACCTTCATGTCGGCCAAAGCCCTTGGCGCCTTCTTGGCGGATGCCATCCAGGATACCAAGGCCGACGGCACCATGTTCTCGCTTCACCTGAAAGCGACCATGATGAAAGTCTCGGACCCGATCATTTTCGGTCACGCCGTGAAAGCCTGGCTGGCCCCAGTGTTCGAAAAATATGGCAAGAAACTAGAGGCGCTGGGCGTTAGCCCGAACTCGGGCATGGGCGACTTGCTGGAACGTGTGAAAGGCGACGCCGAGATCATGGCCGCCATTGACGCCGTTCGCGCCGAACGCCCCGCTATGTATATGGTCGACAGTGACAAAGGCATCACCAACCTGCACGTGCCGTCAGATGTGATCATCGACGCCTCGATGCCCGCCGTGATCCGCGCGGGCGGCAAGGGCTGGGACGCCGACGGCAATAAAGGTGATACCAATTGCGTGATCCCCGACCGCTGCTATGCGACCGTCTATGACGAGACGATCAACTTCTTCAAGGAAAACGGCAAGCTGGACGTGACCACTGCCGGTGCTGTCGCAAATGTGGGTCTAATGGCGCAGAAAGCCGAAGAATACGGCTCGCACCCCACCACGTTCGAAGCGCCCGCCGATGGCACCATTCGCGTCGTTCTGGCAAATGGTGACACGCTTCATTCGCACGACGTTGAAGCTGGGGATATCTGGCGCGCTTGCACCGTGAAGAAAGCACCGATCGAAAACTGGATCGAGCTTGCGATAGACCGTCAACGCCTGACCGGGTCGGAAGCGATCTTCTGGCTGGACGCAAACCGCGCCCATGACGCCGAGCTGATCAAATATGTGAAGCCAGCGTTGAAAGAAGCCGGTGTCGCCGACAAGTTCCAGATTATGGCCCCGCGTGAAGCAACCCGCCAATCGTTGAAAACCATCACGGCGGGCAAGGATTCGATTGCCATCACCGGCAACGTGCTGCGCGATTATCTGACGGACCTGTTCCCGATTCTGGAGCTTGGCACCTCGGCCAAGATGCTGTCGATCGTGAAGCTGATGAATGGTGGCGGGCTGTTTGAAACCGGTGCCGGTGGCTCGGCCCCTAAACACGTTCAGCAGTTAGTCCAGGAAAACCACCTGCGCTGGGACTCGATGGGCGAATTCTGCGCGCTGGGCGAAAGCCTGAACTTCTTGGCAGATCAGAAGGGCAACACCAAGGCGGGCGTTCTGGGTCGTGCGGCTGAGGATGCGACGCAGGGTATTCTGGACAACAACCGTTCGCCCTCGCGCAAGGTCGGGGAGCCGGACAACCGCGCCAGCCACTATTGGTTTGCGCGCTATTGGGCGGAAGCTCTGGCTGCCCAAAACGACGACGCCGAGATCGCGGCAGAATTTGCCCCCGTAGCAAAAGCACTGGCTGACAATGAAGACGCCATTCTGGGCGAGCTTGCCGCTGTTCAAGGCCCGACGGCCGATATCGGCGGCTATTACCACCCGAGCGCAGAGAAGAAAGCCAATGTGATGCGGCCCAGCACGACGCTGAACGACATCATCAGCTAATCTGTCCGCAGGGTTAACCGCACGCCCCGTCAGTTGTCTGGCGGGGCGTTTTCGTTTTGATAAGGCGTCGTTAAATGCGCTTAGCGTTCGCCCAACCGGGCCGCGGCCAAGACCGCCATGTTCAGAATGTCGTTTGACGTCGAGTTGGTCGAGCAAATCTGGATTGGTTGATCAATACCCGACAGGATCGGACCAATCACCGTCGCGCCTGCCAGTTCCTGCATCATCTTGACCGAAATTGACGCCGAATGCCGCGCCGGCACCACCAGAATATTCGCGGGGGCCGACAGGCGACAGAACGGATATTGCGCCAGCACGTCTGCGTTCAGGGCAACATCAGCTGTCATCTCGCCATCAAATTCGAAATCCGCGCCGCGGGCCTCCAGAATGGCGGGCGCTTCGTGCATCTTTTCGGCACGTTCCGACACCGGATACCCGAAGGTCGAGAAGCTGACGAATGCCACCCGCGGTTCAAGCCCCAAGCCACGCGCCACCCCTGCGGTGCGTTCGGCGATGTTTGCCAAATCCTCGGCGTCGGGCCACTCATGAACCAGCGTATCGGCAATCAGAACGATGCGCCCCCTGTGCAAAAGCGCGGTCACACCAACCGCACCATCGGTGGCGCGCGCATCGAACACATGGTTGATCCGGTCCAGCACATAGGCGGATTTGCGGGTGGCCCCCGTGACCAGCCCATCGCCATGCCCGTGCGCCAACATCAGGGACGCGAACACATGCCGGTCGCGCGACGCCAGCCGCCGGATATCGTGGTGATCAAACCCGGTCCTTTGAAGACGGTTGTACAAAAAATCCTTATAGGCAGGCAGATGCTCGGTATTGGCGGCATTCACGACGCGCAGTTCACGCACGGCGTCACCCAGCCCTTCGGCTTGCAACTTGGATTTCACGTCCTCTTCTCGGCCAATGACCAAAGCGCGGCCATATCCGTTGCGCTGATACTGCACGGCGGCGCGAAGAACCTGCGGCGTGTCACCTTCTGCAAAGATCATCGTCGCCTGATTTTTCCGCGCCCGCGCCGTGATCCCGCGCAGGATCGAGGCAGTCGGGTCCATCCGCGCCTTCAAGCTAAGCTCATACCCATCCATGTCTATGATGGGGCGACGTGCGACGCCCGTATCCATGCCCGCCCGCGCAACGGCGGGGGGAATGACGTGGATAAGACGCGGATCAAAGGGGGTCGGGATAATATAATCGCGCCCAAAGGTCAGTTTCTTACCATATGCCAGCGCGACCTCGTCCGGCACATCCTCGCGCGCCAATTCGGCCAGGGCACGGGCGCAGGCGATCTTCATTTCGTCATTGATGGCGCGGGCATTGATGTCCAGCGCGCCGCGAAAAAGATAGGGAAAGCCCAGCACGTTATTTACCTGGTTGGGGTAATCTGATCGCCCCGTGGCGACGATCGCGTCGTTGCGCACCTCGTGGGCTTCTTCCGGAGTGATTTCCGGGTCGGGGTTTGCCATCGCGAAAATCACCGGGTTATCGGCCATCGAGGCGACCATGTCCTGCGTCACCGCGCCCTTGGCAGACACGCCCAAAAACACGTCAGCACCTTCCATCGCGTCTTCCAGCGTGCGCAGGTCGGTGTTGGCGGCGTGGGCAGATTTCCACTGGTTCATGCCTTCCTTGCGCCCCTGATAGATCACGCCTTTCGTATCGCAAAGGATACAATTGTCGTGCTTGGCGCCCATCGCCTTGATCAATTCAACGCATGCGATGCCCGCCGCCCCCGCGCCATTGGCGACGATCCGGCAATCTTCGATCTTCTTACCCGACAGGTGCAGCGCGTTCATCAAGCCCGCCGCACAGATCACCGCTGTTCCATGCTGATCGTCATGGAAAACGGGAATATCCATTTCTTCTTTCAGGCGCTGTTCGATGATGAAGCACTCGGGCGCCTTGATATCTTCAAGGTTGATGCCACCAAAGGTCGGGCCCATCAGCTTGACCGCGTCGATGAAGGCGTCGGGATCTTCGGTATCAAGCTCAATGTCGATCGAGTTCACGTCCGCAAACCGCTTGAACAGCACCGCCTTGCCTTCCATCACCGGCTTTGACGCGAGCGCACCCAAATTGCCCAACCCCAAAACCGCCGTCCCGTTCGAGATAACGGCGACCAGATTGCCCTTGTTCGTATAGTCATACGCCGTTTGCGGATCGGCCGCGATCGACTCGCACGGGACCGCCACGCCAGGGCTATAGGCCAGCGACAAATCGCGCTGCGTCGTCATGGGGACCGAAGGCGTGACCTCGAACTTGCCGGGCATCGGGTCCAGGTGGAAGGCAAGCGCCTCTTCTGACGTGATCTTGGCTTTGGGCATTGCGGCGGCCTTTTGTAAATGATCGTTGTGGGGCAAAGCCTTACAGGGGGTCGGCGGCGGCCTCAACCACTATTGACGTAATTTTATGTCTTGATATCGTTTTTAGACGTAATTTTAATGCGCTCTGCTCGCTGACCTTCGCAATAACAGCAATTTCGGTTTCGTCGTCGCGCCGTCATCATTCATTCGTGCCTTTTGGCCCGATCCGGCCTATACCTCGGCCAATGGTCAAGAGGTTTCATGTGGTACAGAAGATCTTACTAACGGGCGGCGCGGGGTTCATTGGCTCGCATACCTATGTCGCCCTGAAAGACGCAGGTTATGACGCAATCATCCTGGACAATTTCTCGAACGCCCGGCGCAATGTCACCGACCGGCTAGAGGTCATCACCGGCGCGCCCGTCACCTGCATCGAAGGCGACGTGCTGGACGAAGCCCTGCTTGACCGCATCTTTGCCGACCACGACATCGCCGCCGTCATTCACTTCGCTGCGCTGAAAGCGGTGGGCGAAAGCGTCGAGAAACCGCTGGATTATCTGAACACGAACATCGCGGGGCTGTATGCGCTGCTGCGCTCGATGCAGCGCGCCGACCTGTTCACGTTGGTCTTTTCGTCCTCGGCCACCGTCTATGGCCAGCCTGACGAATTGCCGGTCAGCGAGGCCGCGCCGCGCAGCTTTAACAACCCCTATGGGTTCACCAAGCTGGCCTGCGAACAATCTCTGGAGCAGATTGCCGCATCGGACAACCGCTGGACCTTCGGCGTATTGCGGTATTTCAACCCCGTGGGTGCGCATGACACCGGACTGATCGGCGAAGACCCGAACGACATTCCGAACAACCTTATGCCCTATATCGCCAAAGTTGCCACCGACGAATTGGAGCAGCTTTCGGTCTGGGGCGACGATTACGACACGCCCGACGGCACCGGCGTACGCGACTATATCCATGTGATCGACCTGGCGCGGGGGCATGTGCAATCGCTGGATGCACTGTTGAAATCTGGCAAGGGGCATGTGGTGAACCTTGGCACGGGCACCGGCTATTCTGTGCTTGAGGTGCTGCGCGCCTATGAACGTGCCGCCGGACGCACACTGCCTTACCGCATCGCGCCGCGCCGCGCCGGAGATGTCGCCTGCGTCTATGGTGACACGCGTCTGGCGAAGGAAATTCTGGGCTTCAAGGCGGAATTGGGTCTGGATCAGATGTGCGCCTCAAGCTGGAACTGGATCTCGCGGCGCAAAAACACCTGATGGGTCTTTCGCCCCGCCAGCGAACGCCATAGTCTGTCGCAAACCGGATCACGGGGGACCGAAGGTGAGCGACAAGACAGCCAAAGTCACGCCGATGATGGCGCAGTTTCTTGAGATCAAGAAAGACTATCCCGACGCGCTTTTGTTCTATCGCATGGGCGACTTTTACGAGCTGTTCTTTGACGACGCCGTCGCCGCTGCCGCCGCGCTGGACATTGCGCTGACGAAACGCGGAAAACATCTTGATCAGGACATTCCGATGTGCGGCGTGCCCGTGCATTCTGCCGAAGGCTATCTGCTGACCCTGATCCGCAAAGGGTTTCGTGTCGCCGTCTGCGAACAGATGGAAGACCCGGCCGAGGCCAAGAAGCGTGGGTCGAAATCGGTGGTGAAGCGCGACGTCGTCCGGCTGGTCACGCCCGGTACGCTGACCGAAGAAAGCCTGCTGGACGCCCGCCGCCACAACTTCCTTGCCGCCTACAACGAGGTGCGCGATGACGCGGCGCTGGCGTGGGTCGATATCTCGACCGGTGCTTTTCGCGTAATGCCCTGCACCCGCACGCGGCTTTCGCCCGAAATGGCCCGGCTGGCCCCGCGTGAACTGGTATTCTGCGATGATCTTTTTTTGGATTTGGGTGAATTAGTCTCTGAATCCGGCGCTTCCGGCACCGAGCTTGGGCGCGCCGCCTTTGACAGCACAGGCGCGGAAAAGCGGCTGCTGGACTTGTTCAAGGTCGGATCACTGGATGCGTTCGGCACCTTCACGCGCGCCGAGCTTGGTGCGATGGGCGCGATCGTTGAATATCTTGAGATCACACAGAAGGGCAAACTACCGCTGCTGCGCCCTCCGGTCCGGGAAATGGCACATGGCACGATGCAGATCGACGCCGCAACAAGGCGCAATCTGGAGTTGACGCACAGCCTGTCAGGCGGACGCGACGGATCGCTTTTGTCGGTGATTGACCGCACCACGACCGCAGGCGGCGGGCGGCTGTTGGAACGGCGTCTGTCCAGCCCATCCTGCGACCTTGCCGAAATTCATGACCGACTTGCCACCGTCACGTTCTTCAAGGACGCCCCCCGACTGGCCGAGGATATGCGCGCCGCCCTGCGCAAAGTGCCCGACATGGATCGCGCACTGTCGCGGCTTGGACTTGATCGCGGCGGTCCGCGGGATCTGGCCGCCATTCGCAGCGGCATCGCGGCGGCGGCAGATATTGCGCAGATGCTGGCAGGCCAAGACCCTCCCGCTCGCATCACCGATGCGGCAGTCGCGCTGACCGGGCATGACGACCTGTCGAACCTGCTGGAAGACGCCTTGGTTGCCGAACCGCCTCTGCTGGCGCGCGATGGTGGATTTATCGCACCGGGCTATGACGCCGAATTGGACGAGGCCCGTAAGCTGCGTGACGAGGGGCGCGGCGTGATTGCCGGGATGCAGGCGCAATATGCCGACCATACCGGCATCGGCAGCCTGAAGATAAAGCACAATAACGTGCTTGGCTATTTCATCGAAACCACCGCCACCCACGCGGAAAAGATGCTGAGCGCGCCCCTGTCCGAGCATTACATCCACCGCCAAACCACCGCCAACGCCGTGCGCTTCACGACCGTTGCGCTGAGCGATATGGAGACCAAAATCCTGAATGCGGGAAACCGGGCGTTGGAAATCGAAAAGCGGCTCTATTCCGCCTTGGTTTCGCATATTTTGGATCAAGCCGCGCAGGTCGCCAACACCGCCCGCGCCCTGGCTGAACTGGATGTCGCCAGTGCCTTTGCCGATCTTGCCCGGTCCGAAGGCTGGTCCGCACCCAAGGTCGATGACAGCCGCATGTTCGACGTTCAGGCGGGGCGCCACCCGGTGGTCGAGGCATCGCTGAAGCGAACCGGCGACCCCTTTGTCGCCAACGATTGCGACCTGTCGGACGCCGCGTCGGCGGCCAGCATCTGGCTGCTGACCGGCCCCAACATGGCAGGCAAGTCGACTTTCCTTCGGCAAAATGCGCTGATCGCGCTGCTGGCGCAAAGTGGCAGTTATGTGCCCGCCAAATCTGCGCATATCGGGATTGTTTCACAACTGTTCAGCCGGGTCGGGGCTTCGGACGATCTGGCGCGTGGGCGGTCCACCTTTATGGTCGAAATGGTCGAGACCGCCGCAATCCTGAACCAGGCTGACGACCGCGCCTTGGTCATTCTGGATGAAATCGGACGCGGCACTGCGACCTATGACGGCCTGTCCATCGCCTGGGCCACGTTGGAACACCTTCACGACGTCAATCGCTGCCGCGCCCTGTTCGCCACGCATTATCACGAGATGACACAGCTTGCCGCCAAGCTGGACGGCGTCGAAAACGCCACGATTGCGGTCAAGGAATGGGAAGGCGATGTGGTGTTCCTGCATGAGGTGCGCAAAGGCGCGGCCGACCGGTCTTACGGCGTGCAAGTCGCCAAGCTTGCGGGCCTGCCCGACAGCGTGATCGCGCGGGCGAACGTCGTGCTGACTGCGCTGGAGAAAGGCGAACGTGAAGGCACCGGCCAGAAGGCGGTCATCGACGATCTGCCCTTGTTTGCCGCGACGCCGCCGCCCGCGCAGACAAAACCGACTGGACCGTCCGAGATCGAACAGACCCTGGCCGAAATCCAGCCCGACAGCCTGCGCCCGATCGAAGCGCTGAACCTGCTGTATGAGCTTAGGGAAAAGTTGGGCCAGAAATGAAAACGCCCCCGAAGAAAACGGGGGCGCTGTTCTGACCAGTTACACTTACTTCGGGGTGGACGAGACTCCCACTTGTGCCGGGCGCAGCAGGCGGTCATGCAGCATGAACCCTTCGTTCATCACCTGAATGATGTCGCCTGCCTTCGTGCCGGGCAGCGGGGCTTCGAACATCGCCTCGTGCACCTCGGGGTCGAATTTCTCGCCCAATTCGGGGGACAGCAGACGAATGCCGTGCTTCTCAAAAATGTTCAGCAATGATCGCATGGTCAGCTCGACACCTTCGACCAGCGCCTTTGCGCCATCGCCTGCGTCGCCCGCCGCTTCCAAAGCGCGCTTCATGTTGTCGTAAACGGGCAGCATGTCCCGGGCCAGTTTCGATCCGCCATATTGCTCGGCTTCGCGTCGATCCCGTTCGCCCCGCTTGCGGGTGTTTTCGGCATCCGCCAAGGCCCGCATGAAACGGTCCTTGAATTCATCGCGCTCGGCCCGCAGGGCGGCCAGTTCATCGACCGGCGGCTGTTCGTCGGTCAGGTCAACATCCACTTCTTCGGTCATCAGCTCGTCGATCGCTGATTCCAGGTCTTCTACTGCATTTTTCTTAGCGTCAGCCATCTGTTCGCCTTTATCTTCGATCCGAGATCATCTTACCGATCAATTGAGCGGTATAGTCCACGATGGGGACGATCCTTCCATAATTCAAACGCGTGGGGCCAATGACCCCAACCGCGCCAATGATCTTTCGATCAGAGTTCATATATGGTGAAACCACCAAAGAGCTACCCGAAAGTGAGAAAAGTTTGTTCTCGGACCCAATAAAAATGCGAACGCCTTCGCCCTGATCGGCCAATTCAAGGAATTCGGCGATGTCGCGCTTGCGTTCAAGGTCGTCAAACAGCGTTTTAATCTTTTCAATGTCAGCGGCTTCGGCATCTTCGGCCAACAGATTCGACCGCCCGCGCACGATCAGCCGTTCATAGGGCTGTCCTTCGTTCTCCCAAAGCGCGGCTCCACTTTCGACAAGATCCTGCGCCAGAACATCCAGTTCCTGCCGTCGCGTCTTGATTTCATGCGTTACGATGGTCTGTAGCTCAGAGATTGTGCGCCCCTCAGCCAGCGCGTTCAGAAAATTCGCCGCTTCGCGCATCGAAGATGGGGTTTGTCCAACCGGCGGCGTGAACACGCGGTTTTCCACATGTCCGTCCGCAAAGACCAAAACGACCAAAGCGCGATCGCCGCCCAATGACACGAATTCAATATGTTTGATCGGGGCTTCGTGTTTCGGGGTCAATACAAGACTGGCACCAGCAGTGATACCAGACAAGGCAGACCCAACCCGATCCATAATCGTATTGATATTATTGTCGGTTTTCCCAACGGTCGCATCAATTTTCTGCCGGTCGCCCTGATCCAGATCCGACACTTCCAACAATCCATCCACGAACATCCGCAAACCAAGTTCGGTCGGGATACGTCCGGCTGAAACGTGCGGGCTGTCCAGCAGGCCCATGAACTCTAGATCCTGCATTACGTTGCGAATGGTCGCGGCGCTGACCTTTTCGGTCAGGGCGCGGGTCAAGGTGCGCGACCCAACAGGCGCACCGGTGTTCAGATAGCCTTCGACCACGCTTCGAAATACCTCGCGCGAGCGGGCGTTCATGTCATTCATCAGATCGGGGCCGTCTTCCATACGCAATCGCCTTGCTTTTTCGCCAGCGCCATGGGTATCACGACTTTGAATATGAAACAAAGGGGAAGCCCATGCGTCCGTCAGGTCGGAATCTAGATCAAATGCGCCCGATTTCAATCGAGACCGGAGTCACAAAACATGCCGAAGGCTCGTGCATGATCAAACTGGGCGACACCCATGTGCTGTGCACCGCGTCCCTTGAAGCACGTGTGCCACCATTTCTGCGCAATTCCGGCAAGGGCTGGGTGACGGCGGAATACGGTATGCTGCCCCGCTCCACCGGGTCGCGGATGCGTCGCGAGGCGACCGCGGGAAAACAAGGCGGACGGACGGTCGAAATTCAACGCCTTATTGGGCGGTCCCTGCGCGCAGGTATCGACCTTGTGGCGTTGGGCGAACGCCAGATCACCGTTGATTGTGATGTGATCCAGGCCGACGGCGGGACCCGTTGCGCTGCGATCACTGGCGGCTGGGTTGCGCTGCGGCTGGCGGTTAACAAACTGCTAAAGGCCGGTGACGTCACCACTGACCCGCTGATGGACCCGGTTGCCGCCGTATCCTGTGGTATCTATGGGGGCCAGCCTATCCTTGATCTGGATTATCCCGAGGATTCAGAGGCTGGCGTTGACGGTAATTTCGTTCTTTGCGGTCCAAAACTGATTGAGGTTCAGATGTCCGCCGAAGGCTCGACCTTTACCCGTGACCAAATGAACGAGTTGATGGATCTGGCCGACAAAGGCATTTCCGAGCTGGTCACCGCCCAGATCGGGGCCACCGCCTAATGCGCAAGTTCACGGACACAAAACTGGTCATCGCGACCCATAACGAAGGCAAATTACGCGAGATTTCGGCCTTGTTAGAGCCTTTTGGCGTGTCCGTGACCTCTGCCGGCGCCCTTGGGCTGGATGAGCCGGACGAGACCGAGGATACCTTTGTCGGCAACGCCCGCATCAAAGCGCATTTCGCCGCCAAGGCATCCGGCCTGCCCGCCCTGTCCGATGACAGCGGCATCATGGTCGACGCGCTTGACGGCGCGCCCGGCGTTTACACAGCAGATTGGGCCGAAACGCCCAATGGCCGTGATTTTCCGATGGCGATGGAAAAAACGTGGAACCTGCTTGAGGACAAGAACGCCCCCCATCCCCGCAAAGCGCAGTTCTGCTGCACGCTTTGCCTAGCCTGGCCCGACGGACATGACGAGGTCTTCGAAGGCACGGTGAAAGGCCATCTGACATGGCCCATGCGTGGCGATCAGGGGTTCGGCTATGATCCGATCTTCGTGCCCGATGGCCATGACATCACTTTCGGGGAAATGGACCCAGACAAGAAACACGCAATCAGCCACCGCGCCGACGCCTTTGCCAAGCTTGTGCGGGGCGCCTTTGCTTGAGAACTGGCAAATCGGCGGCTTCGGGCTTTATGTCCACTGGCCGTTTTGCCAATCCAAATGCCCCTATTGTGATTTCAACAGCCATGTCGTCGCGTCGATTGATCATGACGCGTGGCTGAACGCCTATGTCGCCGAGCTTGACAGATACGGCGCTGAAACCCCGGATCGCGTGCTTGGCTCGATCTATTTCGGCGGCGGCACACCCAGCCTGATGGAACCCGCCACCGTCGCCGCGATCATCGAACGCGCAGCGCAGCATTGGACCTTCGCGAACGACATTGAAATCACGCTGGAGGCCAATCCCGGCTCGATCGAAGCGCGCAATTTCGCGGGCTACAAGGCTGCCGGGGTCAATCGGATCTCCATCGGAATTCAAGCGTTGGACAATGCAGACCTTGGGCGGTTGGGCCGGCTTCATTCCGTGGATGAGGCGAAACAGGCTTTGGCCGTCGCGCGGTCGCTGTTTGATCGGGTCAGCTTCGACCTGATCTATGCGCGACAGGATCAAACGCTGGATGCGTGGCAGGCAGAGTTGGCCGAGGCGCTGACCTACGGCCCTGATCATCTGTCGCTCTATCAACTGACCATCGAGCCGGGCACTGCCTTTGGCGCACGGTTTGATGCGGGCAAGCTGCGCGGCCTGCCGGACGAGGATTTGGCGACCGACATGTATTTCCTGACGCAGTCGATCTGCGACGCCGCCGGCCTGCCCGCTTACGAGGTGTCAAACCACGCGCGGCCCGGTCAGGAGAGTCAGCACAATCTGATCTATTGGCGGTCAGGCGATTGGGTCGGCATCGGCCCCGGCGCACATGGGCGAATCAGCATTGGCGGCAAACGATTTGCAACCGAAACCGCCCTTGCCCCGACCAACTGGCTGCGCGCCGCCAGCCAGTCGAAAGGCGAGAGTGCGCGGTCGGTCATCGGGCTTGATGAACAGGTGACCGAGCTTTTGCTGATGGGGCTTCGCACCGTCGAAGGTATTGATCTGAAACACCTTCAAAAACGACTCGGCACCTCATTAAATACCAATACAATCAATGACTTAAAAGATATTGGCTTGATCCAGATAACCGACGACCGCCTTGCAACAACAGGCAAGGGACGGCCTGTTCTGAACGCCATTCTGCGCGAATTGGCACCTGATTAAGACGATAGCTTTCCGCACAATGTATCAAGATCGTCGAGCGATTTATAACGCACCGTGACAGTCCCGCTTTCCCCATCCGCACCGTGGTCGATCTGCACCTTCATGCCCAAGGCGGCAGACAGGTCGCCCTCAAGCGCGCGGGTGTCGGCGTCTTTTTCGGCTTTCGGGCGCGCGGGCTTCGGGGCGGTTGACTTGGGTGACTTCGCCAGCGCCTCGGCCGCGCGAACGGACAGGCCTTTGGCGATGATCTGCCGGGCCAGCGCGACCGGGTTTTCCGCCGTGACCAACGTGCGCGCATGACCTGCGCTTAGCTTGCCCTCACGGACAAAGCCCTGCACTTCGTCGGGCAGGTTCAATAGGCGCAGAAGGTTTGCAATGTGGCTGCGGCTTTTGCCCAACGCTTCGGATACCCTCTCTTGCGTATGTCCAAACCGGTTCATCAGGTCGCGATAACCGGCGGCCTCTTCTATCGCGTTCAGGTCGGCGCGTTGGATGTTTTCGATGATCGCAACCTCAAGCGCCTCGGTGTCGCTGTAGTCCCGAACGATGACAGGAAGATCGTGCAATTGCGCCATCTGCGACGCGCGCCAGCGGCGTTCACCTGCGACGATCTCGTATTCCCCCTCCGCGCCGGGTTTGGGGCGCACGATCAACGGCTGGATCACGCCCTTCTCGCGGATTGATGCAGCCAGATCGTTCAACTGATCTTCGGTAAACTGACGTCGCGGCTGTTCCGGATTGGGCGAAATCTTGTCGACCGGGATAATCAGGTCAGCGCGGCGCGGCGCATCCACGGTTGTTTTTTCTTCGGTGGTGACATCGGCCATCAACGCTGACAGACCGCGGCCCAGACCGCGTTGCTTTTGATTCTTGCTCATATCAGCCTCTTACTTTGCGTTTGGACAGCTCGGTTGCCAGCTTGCGATAGGCCTGACTGCCTTTTGATGTCGGATCATAATGCAAAACCGGCAACGCGAACGAGGGCGCTTCACTAACCCGAACGTTACGCGGAATCATGGTTTTGAACACCAAATCACCCAGATTGTCGCGCGCGTCGGCTTCGACCTGCCGCGATAGGTTGTTCCGGGTGTCGAACATGGTCAGGACGATCCCCTCGATCCGCAGATTCGGATTTGCAGTCTGGCGCACCTCGCGAATGGTCAACATCAACTGCGACAGCCCCTCTAGCGCGAAAAACTCGCTCTGTAACGGGATCAAAACGCTGTCCGCTGCGACCAAAGCATTTACCGTCAACAGGTTCAGCGAAGGCGGACAGTCGATCAAGACATAATCCAACCCCAGATGACCCAACCCGGTCGCGCGCACCGCATCATGAAGGAGGTGACTGCGCTTTTCGTTCGATACCAGCTCGATATCTGCAGAGGACAAATCCGTTGTTGCCGGAGCAATGAAAAGGTTGTCGACCTCGGTTTCCTGCAACACATCTGTCAGCGGCGCTTCTTCCAGAAGAAGGTCATATGTTGTTAGTTTCCTATCTGCGACCTCAACACCTAGGCCTGTTGACGCGTTTCCCTGAGGATCAAGGTCAATCAAAAGCACACGGAATCCGATCTCGGCCAGTGCTGCGCCCAAGTTTATTGTCGTTGTTGTTTTACCCACCCCACCCTTCTGATTGGTGATCGCGATGATCTTAGGGTTTGGGCCACTGAACATATCAGGCACGTCTTAGATCTCCGATCTTCAAAACAACGGCGTCGGGGTTTGTCTTGCTGGGATATGTATCAAGCGCAAACTGCCAGGTTTCAAGCGCTTCTTCCACCTCACTCCGGTAATTCTCACCCTTCAGGAAGATGCAATGCCCCTGCGGCGATAAATGGCGATCTGCATAGCCTAGCAAGTCCTTCAATGGCGCAAGAGCACGAGCAGAAACGATATCGGCTTCCTGCGGCTCGGCACCCTCAATCCGTTTCGACAGAATCATCGCGTTTACGCCAGTCTCGCGCGCCACGGTGCGTAGGAAAGTGGCCTTCCTTAGATCGCTTTCGATACAAACGGTCTGGCGCTCCGGGTCGCTTTCCTTTGCAAGGATCGCGATAATCAAGCCGGGGAAGCCCCCGCCCGTGCCCATGTCACACCACTTCGTAACCTTTTCGGGTGCCAAGCTAAAAATCTGAATGGAATCAAGGAAGTGACGCGACCACAATGCGTCAATGGTCGATGGTGCCACCAGATTTATTGCTGGATTCCACTTTTTTAGAAGCTGAGCGTAGCGCTCTAGCCGCTCCATTGTTTCACGTGAAACATCGTAGTCCGCCAGCAGATCTCTGCCTTTCATGCCGATCGTTTCCGCATCTCGCGGCGAAGCCGGGCGAGAATCAAGGTCAACGCGGCCGGTGTCATCCCCTCGACGCGCCCCGCTTGGGCAAGCGTTCGGGGTCGCACCCGGCTAAGTTTATCTGCGAGCTCATTCGACAATCCAACCAAATCTTCATATCGAAAATCATCAGGAATGCGTTGTGCTTCGTCACGCTGCAACGCCTCGACATCGCGGGCCTGTCGTTCGATATAATTGGCATACATGGCGTCTCGGCTGATCTGGGTCTGAATATCGGTCGAAATATCCGCGAATGATGGGTCAAGCTCGACGATTTTCGCGTAATCCATACCGGGGAAGGCTAAAAGTTCGAACGCTGTCCGCTTGGTGCCATCTTTGCGGACGGTCAGTCCCAGCTTCTCAAGGTCTTGGGGTGTGAATGTTCTTGCGGTCAAAGCTACCTTCGCTGTTTCTAGCGCCGCCCCTTTTCGTTCGAAAAACGCTCGCCGAGTTTGCCCGACGCATCCCAACGCAATTCCAAGCGGGGTCAAGCGTTGGTCGGCGTTATCGGCGCGCAAAGACAGCCGATATTCCGCGCGGGACGTGAACATCCGATAGGGTTCCGTCACACCGCGAGTGATCAGATCATCGACCATAACGCCCATATACGAACTCGAGCGTGAAAAAATGATTGGATCGCGGTCTTGCGATGCCAGTGCCGCGTTCAGACCGGCGATCAGACCTTGTGCGGCAGCCTCTTCATATCCCGTTGTGCCATTGATCTGCCCGGCAAGATACAGTCCTGGTACGTCGCGCAATTGAAGCGTTTCGGTCAAGGACCGCGGATCGACATAGTCATACTCGATGGCATAACCAGGCTGCAAAATTTCTGCGCGCGCCAACCCGGTGATCGAGCGGACGTAGGCCTCTTGCACCTCGATGGGCAGCGATGTGCTTATGCCATTGGGATAGACCGTGTGATCATCCAACCCCTCTGGCTCCAAGAAGATTTGATGCGATTCCTTATCCGCAAAACGAACGATCTTATCTTCAATCGATGGGCAGTAGCGCGGCCCCACGCCATCAATCTGCCCACCATACATCGCAGACTGATCGATGTTTTCTCGAATGATATCATGCGTTTGCGTATTTGTGTGGGTGATCCCACAGCAAATTTGTCGGGCAACGGGCTTGGTATTGAGAAAAGAGAACAGAACCGGGTCATCATCGCCCGGCTGTTGCTCAAGATGATCCCAGTCGATGGTCCGACCATCCAAGCGTGGCGGCGTTCCTGTCTTGAGGCGCCCAAGCGGCAGGCCAAAGCTGTCGATCCGTTCGGCCAACTTGATTGACGGGCGATCCCCCATCCTTCCGCCCGACGACCGTTTGTCGCCGACATGAATAACACCGCGCAGAAATGTACCGGTCGTCAAGATCACTGAAGAGGCGCGCAAGCTGCTGCCATCGTGCAGTCTGACGCCAGATACGCGGTCGCCATCCATCAATAAGTCAACCGCTTCGCCTTCAATGACGCTCAGGTTCTGCGTTTTTGCAATTTCCTGCTGCATGGCGGCGCGGTACAGCTTACGGTCGGCCTGCGCACGCGGCCCTTGTACAGCGGGACCCTTGCGTCGGTTTAACAAACGAAACTGGATGCCTGCCTGATCGGCCACCCGTCCCATCAAGCCGTCCATTGCATCGATTTCGCGTACCAGATGCCCTTTTCCAAGCCCGCCGATTGCAGGGTTGCAGGACATGACGCCCAGATCCTCTTTTCGAAGCGTTATCAGGGCGGTACGAGCGTTCAGCCGGGCTGAGGCATGTGCAGCGTCTGCACCTGCGTGGCCACCGCCAACGACGATCACATCAAAGTCACGATGTTTCACGTGAAACACTCCACTTCATTTCGCACAGCTATTTCCGGCTGCTATTTTCCAAGGCAAAAGCTCGCGAAGATTTCATCCAGCAAATGCTCTACATCAACACGACCAACCAAGCTATCAAGAGCCCGAATCGCGGTTCTGATTTCTTCTGCGGCAAATTCGGCACGCCCCGGCCCGTGTTGTACCTCGATTCGAGCGTCTTCCAAAGCGCTCTGCGCGATCTGCATCGCAATCCGATGGCGCGCGCGCGTGGCAACCCCGACACCTTTAACACGATTTTCCAATTGGTCGGCGATTCGCGCAACCAGTTGGTCAACACCTTGTCCGGTCAGGCCCGACACCGCCAGACCCTTCGTCTTGCTTAAGTCGGCCTTTGCCTGCACCGTAATATCACCCGGTGATGCCTTCAGAGGCAGCACTTCATCGCCTTGGCTCTGCAAGAAAACCCGAAGATCTGCGGCGCGCGCGCGGGCCAACGCCCTCTCGACACCGATCGCCTCGACCTTATCCTGTGCCGTGCGCAAGCCTGCCGTATCCAGCACCGTGACGGCAAGCCCCGCAAGTTCCATCTGCACCTCGATCACATCCCGCGTGGTGCCCGCAATCTCGGATGTGATCGCCGCGTCACGTCCTGCCAGCGCATTCAGAAGCGTAGATTTTCCGGCATTGGGCGCGCCGACAATCGCAACTTCGAAGCCATCGCGAATGCGTTCAGCGATGCGTGTCCCGGCGGTTTCTGCGGCCAGTGTCGTCAGAACGCCATCAAGCAACCCGTTGACTTCAGGTGAGACATCGACGGGCACGTCTTCGTCGGCAAAATCAATCGTGGCTTCCAGCAACGCCGCCGCGCGAATCAGGTCATGACGCCAGTTCTCTGCCAAGTCGCCCAACGCACCGGACAGAATCGTCACCGCCTGCCGCCGCTGCGCCTCGGTCTCGGCGTCCAGAAGATCGGCCAGTCCTTCAACTTGTGCCAGATCGAGCCGGTCATTTTCCAATGCGCGGCGTGTGAACTCGCCCGGTTCAGCCAGACGCAAATCTGGATAGGTGGACAGGGTGTCCAAAACTGCGCGCACCACGGCGGTCGAGCCGTGAAGCTGTAGTTCGACAACCGATTCACCGGTGAAACTGGCACCATCGTCGAAACACAGGACCAGAGCCTCGTCTAACAACTGCCCATCAGTCCCCATCAACCGGCGCAATCCAGCCTTGCGAATAGCGGGCAAAGACCCAGCCAACCCGCGCGCAGCCGAAAACGCATATGGCCCGGAGATCCGGACCACTGCGACACCCGCTTTTCCACGGGCACTGGCAAGAGAGTAGATTGTATCCATATCTAACCCATTGTTTTATAACAATAAGTTACGTATTCATCGAGTCGAAGAAATCCGAATTCGTCTTGGTCTGCTTCAACTTCGAGATCAAGAATTCAATGGCATCCGTGGTGCCCATCGGGTTCAAAATCCGTCGCAAGACATAGGTCTTCTGCAAGTCTTTTGCATCGACCAACAGCTCTTCTTTCCGTGTGCCGGATTTCAGGATGTCGATGGCCGGGAACACGCGCTTGTCGGCGACCTTGCGATCCAGCACAATTTCGCTGTTGCCCGTGCCTTTGAATTCCTCAAAGATCACTTCGTCCATCCGCGACCCGGTGTCGATCAGCGCGGTCGAGATGATGGTCAGCGATCCGCCTTCTTCGATATTCCGCGCGGCACCAAAGAACCGTTTGGGCCGTTGCAAGGCGTTGGCGTCCACACCACCCGTCAGAACTTTACCTGACGATGGCACGGTCGTGTTAAAGGCGCGCCCCAAACGGGTGATCGAGTCGAGCAAGATTACCACGTCACGTTTGTGTTCCACTAACCGCTTGGCTTTCTCGATCACCATTTCGGCCACGGCAACGTGACGTGTGGCCGGTTCATCAAAAGTCGAGGATACAACCTCGCCTTTTACCGAACGTTGCATGTCCGTGACCTCTTCAGGCCGTTCGTCGATCAACAGGACGATCAAATAGCATTCGGGGTGATTGGTCTCGATGGAATTGGCGATATTCTGCAACAGAACGGTTTTACCCGTCCGCGGAGGAGCCACGATCAGCGCCCGCTGTCCCTTACCGATGGGCGACACCAGATCGATGATCCGGGCCGAACGGTCTTTGATCGTGGGGTCTTCGATTTCCATCTTCAGGCGTTCATCGGGGTAAAGCGGCGTCAGGTTATCAAAGGCAACCTTGTGCTTCGCTGCTTCTGGAGCGCCAAAATTGATTTCTTCGACCTTGGTGATGGCAAAATAGTTCTCGTTCTCGCCCGGTGCCTGGATGATGCCTTCAATCGTATCACCCGTGCGCAATGAATATTGACGGATCACATCGGGCGAGACGTATATATCGTCAGGCCCGGACAAATAGTTCGCCTCGGGTGAGCGTAGAAAGCCAAAGCCGTCTTGCACGACCTCAAGCACGCCATCACCGCCGATGATCCATTCATCCTCGGCCAGCTCTTTCAGGATCGAGAACATCATCTCGCCTTTGCGCATTGTGGATGCGTTTTCGATTTCTAGTTCTTCAGCCATGTTCACAAGCTCTTTCGGGCTTTTGGCTTTCAGATCGGCAAGGTTCAAACGGTTATCAGACATAAGGATACTCTGGGATGGCCTCAGGACGGCATGCGCACGGGCGCTGCGGTCAATATGAAGAATGGGAAACAAGCGTGACCGGATGGCCCGCGTTTCAGGTCAAATACGCCTGTTGGCGACGCGAGTCAATCTTCTTAGAATTTCAGAACAACGGAAAAGACGATGACCAGCATTAAAAGCGTAGGCACTTCGTTCATGATGCGATAGCGCCGACCCGCCAGCGTGTTGGTTCCCGCAACAAATTCCTTGCGTCGGGCCGCCAGCCACATATGAAACCACGTCATTGCAATAATGGACACAGCCTTGGTCCACGGCCAGATCATCATCCAATCGACAATCCCCGGTGTCATCACAAGCAGCAGGCCAAACAGCCATGTGCTGATCATGGCTGGGTTCATGATCGCCTTCAGCAACCGACGTTCCATCGTCTGAAACAGATCGTCCGTTTCATTGCCAGATCCTACCACTTCGACGTGATAGACAAACAGACGGGGAAGGTAAAAAATCCCCGCCATCCACGCAATCACAGACACGATATGCAGGGATTTCGTCCAGAAATAAATATCCGCCAGAAACTCACCCATTCTTCGCACTCCTATCGGTCAATCACGTCCATCCCTTCTTAAAATAATAAAGAAGAAGAAAGAAAGATGATGTTTTAGTAGGGGCTGTGAATAATGGGGATTAAACAGTTATACCAGCCGTTACCCACAAGTGGATAAAGATTGTTTCCTGGGCGGAAAAAATCGGTTATATATATGAAAAACATACAGAAATTTCTGTTTGGCTTGGGGATAAGTGATCGGATAAACAAGGCCGTGTTGCGTCTGCGACACCGCGGCCAGAAGACGGTTTCCACAGTGGAAGAACTTTGGAAACTGGCTTAGAAAAGGGGTGAGTTTTCCCCGCGTCTTGTTGCGTGCTGCGTTGTCCACTTTTGATGGCACTAGAACAAACAGAGATTATCCACAGGGTTATCAGATGACCGCCTCTTTGATTCTTGCTTCGGCATCGCAGATTCGCGCGGAGCTTTTGCGAAATGCGGCTGTTGGTATCGACGTTCATCCTGCCCGGATTGATGAAGAAACGATCCACGCCTCGCTGACCGCTGAAGGTGCCAGCCCGCGTGATCTGGCAGACGCGCTGGCCGAATTCAAAGCGCGCAAGATAAGCGAAAAGTTCCCCGGCCGTCTGGTTCTTGGCTGCGATCAGGTTGCCGAATTGGCGGGCGAGGTTCTGTCAAAGCCCCGCGATATGGACGAGGCTATTGCCCAACTAACGGCCTTGTCCGGTCAGACCCATCGCCTGCTATCTGCCGCCGTTCTGTATCAGGACGCCAAACCGCTTTGGCGCCACATCGGCGTGGTTCGTTTGCGGATGCGTGATTTGTCGCCCGCCTATATCGAAGATTACGTCACCCGGAACTGGGACAGCATCCGGCATGCGGTGGGCGCTTATAAGCTAGAGGAGGAAGGCGTGCGGTTGTTTGCGAAAGTTGATGGCGATTATTTCAATGTTTTGGGTTTGCCGCTGACAGAGCTGCTGTCATACCTGATTATGCGAGGAGATCTTGATATATGAGCGAACAACGTATCCCCTTGGCGGGCGTGATTGGTGACCCGATTGAACATTCGTTATCCCCACGGCTGCACGGACATTGGCTTCGGGCGAATGCGATCGTCGGACATTACATTCCCATGCGTGTGGTTAACGGAGATCTAGAGCATGTCATCCGCACCCTGCCCAAGGCTGGGTTCGTTGGCGTGAACGTTACCATTCCGCATAAGGAATCGGTGCTTAGGATCGCCGACACCGTGACCGATCGCGCCGCCCTTATTGGTGCGGCGAATACGTTGATCTTTCGCCCCGATGGCAAGATCTACGCTGACAATACGGATGGGTATGGTTTTGTCGAAAACCTGCGTCAGGGCGCCCCCGATTGGGCGCCCGACACCGGCCCCACCGCTGTCTTCGGTGCAGGGGGTGCGGCGCGCGCCATCGTCGCGTCCCTGATCGAGGTGGGCGTGCCTGAAATCCGCCTGTCCAACCGCACCCGCGCGCGGGCTGATGCGTTGCGGGCCGAGTTTGGTCCTCGGATCAAGGTGTTTGATTGGACGCAGGCCGCCAACATGCTGGATGGCGCGGTCACGGCAGTCAACACAACCTCGCTTGGGATGGTTGGAAAGCCCGATTTCCGTGTGCCGCTGGATGGTTTCAAGCCGGGTATGGTGGTGACGGATCTGGTCTATACCCCCTTACGCACCCATTTTCTGGACGAGGCAGACAACGCAGGCTGCATCACCGTGGATGGGCTTGGAATGCTGTTGCATCAAGCGGTGCCGGGGTTTGAACGTTGGTTTGGTATGCGCCCGGTTGTCGATGACGCGCTGCGCCAGGCGGTGCTGGGGCCATGAGCCGACCGTTCGTCATAGGGCTGACCGGCTCGATCGGGATGGGGAAGACCACGACCGCGCAAATGTTCGCAGCCGAAGGTGTGCCGGTCTGGGATGCGGACGCCGCCGTTCACCGCATCTATGCGCCCGGCGGCGCGGCGGTCGAGCCGCTTCGCGCGATCTGCCCCAATGCTATTGTCGACGGTGCGGTTGACCGCAATGTGTTGAAGAACTGGCTGGCAAAAGACGACACGGCTCTGAAGCAGATCGAGGCCGTCGTTCACCCGCTGGTCGCCCAAGACCGCGCGCGGTTTTTGCGCGACACGGACGTACCGGTGGTTCTTCTGGACATTCCGCTGCTGTTTGAAACAGGCGCGGATGCGCAGATGGATTTGGTCGCTGTTGTTTCCACCTCGTCTGAGGCGCAGCGCGAACGGGTCCTAGCGCGCGGCACGATGACCCCGGATCAGTTCGATGCAATCCTTGCAAAACAGATGCCGGACGAAGAAAAACGAACCCGTGCGGATGTCGTTATCCCCACCGATACCATCGAAGGCGCGCAAGCCGCCGTGAAACAGGTGCTTGCCCAAGTGAAGGAGCGTTCGTCCCATGCGTGAGATCGTGCTGGACACCGAAACCACGGGCTTCGACCCCGAAAGCGGCGATCGCATCGTCGAAATCGGCTGCCTTGAGCTTTACAACCATATGCCGACGGGCAAGACCTATCACCAATATATCAACCCCGAACGCGACATGCCGGACGAGGCGTTCGGCGTGCACGGCATCGGCCCCGACCTTCTGACTGTCCCACGCCCTCCGAAACCCGGCGAGGTGACGCTGCGCGACAAGCCGGTGTTCAAGCTGGTCGGGCAAGCCTTCCTTGATTTCATCGGTGACGCCCGGCTGGTCATTCACAATGCCAGCTTCGACATGAAATTCCTGAATGCCGAGCTGAAATGGATGGGCTTGCCCAACATTCCGTGGGAGCAGGCAACCGACACTCTGGCAATCGCTCGTACCAAATTTCCCGGTTCGCCCGCGTCTTTGGATGCGCTGTGCCGCCGGTTCAGCATCGACAATTCCTCACGCACCCTGCACGGCGCGCTTCTGGACAGTGAAATTCTGGCCGAGGTTTATCTGGAACTGATCGGCGGGCGACAGCCGGATCTGGTTTTGGCGCCCGATCTCGATACATCGTCGAGTGGGGGCAGCAGCGGCGCATGGCGCCCCTATCCGCGCCCCAATCCCCTGTCTGGACGGATCACGGAAAAAGAAGCCGCAGCCCATGATGCTTTCGTGGAAAAGCTGGGCTGCGGCGCGCTTTGGAAAGATCTTAAGTAAGTCTTTCGGCTTAGATCAGTTAACCGGCGCGTCACCCTGTTCGGCGGCCATGCGGCGTTCGATTTCGTGACGATACAGTGCAAGGAAGTCGACCGTATCCAGATTAAGCGCCGGGAAACCGCCGTCGCGGGTCACGTCGGCCACGATGCGGCGCACGAAGGGGAACAACATGCGGGGGCATTCGATCATCAGGAACGGGTGCATCTGATCTTCGGGCACGTTTTCGACCTGAAAGATACCGGCATATTCCAGTTCCATCAGGAACAGTTGCTCTCCGCCGTTCTTGTTCTTGGACCCGATTGTGAATTTCGTGATGACCTCGAACTGGTTGTCGGTGGGGCGTTTCTTGGCGTCCAGCGCGACTTCGACATTGATGTCCGGCTGGACTTCGCCTTGAACGCCTTTTTGCGCCAAGATGTTTTCAAATGACATGTCGCGGATGAACTGGCCCAGAACCTGCATCTTGGGCTGAACGGGGGTGGCTTGTGTATTGGCTTCGTCGGCCATTCTTGTCTCCTTCGGGAAAAACTGTTGGGAAGTGCTTAGCACCTTGCCCTCGCGCCCTCAACAAGGGGTTTTATCGAGTGGGCATAGAGGTTATCTGACGGTTATGGCAGACATGATCCCCGCCTGGATTGACGGCACCCTGACCCCGGTTGAGAAATTGCAGGCTCATATAGATGGGTTACGGCACAAGGCTGTGTCGGTGTTTTTGTTTCACGCGGATAAGGTGCTGATCCAGCAACGCGCGGCGGGCAAATATCACACGCCGGGCAAATGGGCGAACACCTGCTGCACCCATCCCCACTGGGACGAGCCGCCGATGGATTGCGCCATTCGCCGGTTGGACGAAGAATTGGGCATCACCGGTCTGACCCCCAAATGGGTTGAGACATTGGAATACCGCGCCGATGTGGGCAGCGGGCTGACAGAGCACGAGGTTGTCGACCTTTTCATCATTCACGCCGACACCTTACCGCAAATAACCCTGAACCCGACCGAGGTTCAGGCGGTCGACTGGCTGACGCGCGCCGCGTTGGACGACCGAATTGCCCACATGCCCGAGATCTTCACGCCGTGGCTGAAAATCTATATGGAAAAACACGCAAGCTCAGTGTTTGGTCCAGCCTGACGGACCTTCGACGCCGGGATGCGTGGGCCGCTTCTCGGGCGTGACATCCTCAAAGTCGCCGTCGATTACGTCATCCTTGGGGTTATGCGGATGCGGCCTGCGCGGATCGTTTGGATCTTGCGGCCCCATCGTGAAGGTCTGAACCTGCACCCGCGCACGCACCCAGTGATACACCGCCCGGCGCACGGCGGGGATCAGCAGCGCAAAGCCAACGAAATCGGTGAAAAATCCGGGCGTCAAAAGCAGCGCGCCGGAAAACAGGATCATTGCCCCATGCGCCAACGGCTCGGTCGGGTCGTTCAACTGACCGAAGCTTTCACGCAGTTGTGACATCGCCAAAGCGCCCTGCGCGCGCATCAGTTGCGTGCCCACAATCGCGGTCAAAACGACGATCGCAAGCGTGGGCCACAGGCCGATCGCACCCCCGACTTGTATGAACAGGGCGATCTCGATCAGCGGAACCGCGATAAACAGCGCAAAAAGCCACATTGGGCAGGTCTCCTTTTCGTTTCGAACGGTGGACTTGGCCCCGCTCAGCACCTACATATGACTCCGGTCGACGCGTTTCCATATCGCGCTTGAAAAGAGGTATATATGAGCTCATCCCTGATCCAGCTTCTGGTGCTTGCCGGAATTGCCCTGTTTCTGATCTTGCGCCTGCGCGATGTGCTTGGCACGCGCGAGGGGTTTGAAAAACCTGTGGTCGCCAAGAAAGACGATCGCCGCCTGTCGCGCGACCAGTTCGAGGTCATCCAGGGCGGTCCCGACAGCGATATCACGGACCATGTGCCCGAGGGAAGCCCTGCAGCCCAAGCTCTGGCCGCCATGAAAGGGGCCGAGCCGTCTTTCAATGTCAGCGAATTCCTGGGCGGCGCGCGCGGCGCATATGAAATGATCCTGATGGGGTTCGAAGCTGGCGATCTGGCCCAGATCAAGCCATTTCTGGCCGACGACGTTTATGAAACATTTGCGACGGTGATCGAATCGCGTGAGAAAAAAGGCCTTTCGGTCGACGCACATTTTGTCGGCCTGCGAGAGCTGAAGCTGGTGGATGCCCAATTTGATGCTGCGACCCGCGAAGGCGAAGTGACGGTGCGGTTTGTTGGTGAATTGACATCTGTGGTGCGCGACAAGGCCGGCGACATCATTGAAGGCAATCCCAACGAAGTGAAACGTCAGAAGGACGTCTGGAGCTTCGCCCGCATCATGGGGTCTGACAACCCGAACTGGCAGCTTGTTGCCACGGGTGGATGATGCTGCGCGGGCTGGCATGTGCGCTGGCCCTTTTGGGCAGCCCGGTTCAAGCCGGTCTGGAGGATGCAGAGGTTTCGATTCTGTCCTTCGACGAACTTGAAGGGTGGGATCAGGATGACCACCAAGCGGCGCTGGGCGTCTTTCTGGACACCTGCCGCGATCTGGACGACCCGCAATGGCGCCCGATCTGCGCGCTGGCCGCCGAACAAGATGACGGCAAGACCTTCTTCGAGCTGTTCTTCCGCCCCGTCCTGATCCGTGATGGAAACGACCCCCTGTTCACCGCCTATTACGAGCCGGAAATCCGCGGCTCGCGCACGGAATCCCTTCGCTATCGCTATCCCGTCTATCGCACCCCGCCTGAGGTCAAAGCAGGCCATGTCTGGCTATCCCGCCGCAATATCGAGGATGAAGAGGCGCTGAGCGGTCGTGGTCTGGAAATCGCTTGGGTCGAAGACCCGGTCGAGCTTCAATTCCTGCAAATTCAAGGCTCTGGCCGCATTCGGCTGGCCGAAGGCGGTACGATCCGTTTGGGCTATGGCGGGTCGAACGGGCACAGCTTTATGTCGTTGGGCAACGAACTGGTGCGGCAGGGTGTGTACGAGCCACATCAGGTCTCGCAAAAGGTGATCCAGAACTGGGTCAAGCGAAACCCCGATGAAGGGCGCGAGTTGTTGTTGAAGAATCCCTCTTATGTGTTTTTCCGCGAGATTGGCAAAGTCTCGGCCGACAAGGGACCTCTGGGCGCGATGAACAGGTCCATTACAGCGCATCGGTCGGTGGCGATTGACCCGAAATACACACCGCTAGGCGCGCCGGTGTGGCTTGAAAAAAAGGGTGCCGAGCCGTTTAACCGCCTGATGATCGCGCAAGATACCGGGTCACGCGTGAAGGGCGCGCAACGGGCAGATATTTTCTGGGGCACGGGCGCACGCGCCGGGCGGCTTGCGGGCAAAATCCGTGATGCGGGTCGTATGGTTGTGCTGCTGCCTATCCAACGCGCCTTCGCCATCCTGCCCGAGGAGTGACTATGGCGCGCCGGCCAAGACATTTAAGCGCCGAGGACAAAGCGCTATGGAAAAAGGTTGCTGACAGCACCGAACGGCTGCATCCGGCCCGACCGTGCGCGCCTGCCCTGCCTGCAAAACCTGCCAAACCGACGACGCCACCTTCGCCGTCGGCCCCAACCCGCAAAAGCTTTCGATTGGGCGAGAAAACCGTGCAGAAGGCGCGCACCCATGATTTTGCACCTAACCTATCAGACAGTGTTGCCCGACAGCCGCTGTCGATGGACCGCAAGACCTTCGGCAAAATGAAAAAGGGCCGGATGTCGCCAGAGGGGCGGCTTGATCTTCACGGTATGACCATCGCGCAGGCCCATCCACGGCTGACCCGGTTCATCCTGGACGCCGCCGCGCAGGATCGGCGGCTGGTTTTGGTCATCACCGGCAAAGGAAAACACCGTGACGATGGCGGCCCGATCCCGGTGCGCCACGGCGTGTTGCGCCATCAGGTGCCGCATTGGTTGCGTTCGATGCCGCTTAGCCAATATGTGATGCAGGTGGAGCAAGCACATCTGAAACATGGCGGTCACGGTGCCTATTACGTTTATCTTCGGCGGCGAAAATAGACGCTATTGCGCGACATTCGGGATGATCAGGCGGGTCGCGTTCTGCACCACCAGCACCGTGCCGGGCAACAGCCCGACCCGCGTCGAAGGGTCCGTGCCATAGGCAATGCCAAGGTCCGGCATGCTGCGAAGCAAGCGCAGGAACGACGCCGAGGCAAACGCGGTCATGTGATCGTTCTTTCCATCGCTGAAGGCCGAGATGTCCACCATCGTCACGTTCAGTTCGGCGAGTTGCTCGACATCCGCAGTGTTGCCCAACCGCGCGGACTGTCCGGTCAGACCCGCCGATAGACGCAGCGCCACGTCGTGTGTCGACGTGAAAATGAAGAATGGCTGCGGTAAGTCTCCGATACGGTCAGCCTGTGCACGAAAAACGTCGATGTCGATATCGGGCGACAAAAGAACGACGCCGCCGATCTTGCGCAAACCCCGTTGACCATCGGCAATGGTCATCTGGCGAAGAGTTTCCATCGTCAAAAGGGCACCCATGGAATGGCCGACCAACAAGATTTCGTCTACGCCTGATCGCGAGACTGCGCGAATGACCGTCTCCAACCCATCGCGTGCAATCAGCATCGAGTCCCGGTCATACCCGTAGCCAAGCGGATGCCCCGCACTGGGCCACGAGTAATGAATCGGAATGAACGGCAGGGCCAGGTCATCGGTCAGCTGCGCAAATCGGTACAGCCCTTCGGCGAAGTTGTTGTTGAAGCCATGAACAAAAACAATGGCCGTGCGCTGTTCTGACTGACGCGTACGAAGCTCTTGTTGCACGGCGGCCTGAAACTCGGTCTGCGTCTTGAGCGGCGAGTAATTGTCGAGAAGGAAGTGTTTTTTCGGGTCAGGGGTGCGCCGCCGCGGCCATTCGATGCTGCCCGGTTCACGATCTGGCGGAACCGACACATCAAATCGGCCGAAGATCAGGTCGCGGCTACGTTCGCCGCTGGGAAAACCCATCTCGTCTATTTCGCGCGTGGTGCCGACATAGATGCGTTGCAGTTCACCCGTTTCGCCAGCACCCGCGTACAAGGTAATTTTCCCGCGCGGCGCGCAAGAGGCAAGCAGCAGGATAAGGGCCAGATAAGGGATGAAACGCACGCGGGGCTCCTAGATTTGGTCACTGGATAGCCCATGAAACCCCGCCTGCCTAGCCGTTACAGCATATAGCGGCTTATATCTGTCGACGTCATCAATTCACCCAGGTTCTGATCGACGAATGCCTTGTCGACGACAATTGTTTCGCCGCCGCGATCGGGCGCGGTGAAGCTGAGTTCTTCGAACACCCGCTCCAGCACTGTGTAAAGTCGCCGCGCGCCGATGTTCTCGACGCTTTGATTGACCTCGGCGGCGATGGCGGCCAGCGCGGCAATGCCGTTTTCCGTGAACTCGACCGTCACTTCTTCGGTGCCCATCAGCGCTGTGTATTGACGCGTCAGCGCGTTGTCGGTTTCGGTCAGGATGCGCACGAAGTCTTCTTCCGTCAGCGCGCGCAGTTCGACCCGGATGGGCAGACGACCCTGCAATTCGGGCAGCAGATCAGACGGCTTAGCCACGTGAAACGCGCCCGATGCGATGAACAGGATATGGTCGGTCTTCACCGGTCCGTGCTTGGTGGATACGGTGGTGCCTTCGATCAGAGGCAGCAAGTCACGCTGCACACCTTCCCGACTGACATCGGCACCGCGCGCATCGGCGCGGGCGCAGACTTTGTCAATCTCGTCCAGAAACACGATGCCGTTTTGTTCGACTGCCTCAAGCGCGGCGCGAGTGACGGTTTCATCATCCAATAACTTGTCCGCTTCGTCCGAGACCAAGACGTCATAGCTGTCGCGCACGGTCATTTTCTTCTTCACGGTGCGCTGCCCGAACGCTTTGCCGAACATATCGCCAAGGTTCAGCATTCCCATGCCCTGCCCCGGCTGGCCCGGCACGTCCAACATCTGCATTGGGTTCGAGCTGTCAGCAACGTCAATTTCAATCTCGTGGTCGTCCAGTTCGCCCGACCGCAACTTTTTGCGAAACATCTCGCGGGTCGCGTCACGGGCATCCGTGCCGGCAATGGCCTCGATCACGCGATCCTCGGCGGCGGCTTCGGCCCGGGATTTCACGTCCTCGCGCATATGCTCGCGGGTTTGCATGATTGCGGCATCCACCAAATCGCGCAGAATCTGTTCCACGTCTCGCCCGACATAGCCGACCTCGGTAAATTTCGTCGCTTCAACCTTGATGAAAGGCGCGCGGGCCAGCTTGGCCAGACGGCGGCTGATTTCTGTCTTGCCGACGCCGGTGGGGCCGATCATCAGAATGTTCTTGGGGTAAACCTCGTCGCGCAGATCATCAGCCAATTGCTTGCGCCGCCAACGGTTGCGCAGGGCCACGGCGACGGCGCGCTTGGCGTCTTTCTGCCCGATGATATAGCGATCCAGCTCGCTGACGATTTCGCGGGGGGTCAGGTCGGTCATTTGCTGATTTCCTCAACTGTCAGGTTGCCGTTGGTGTAAACACAGATATCCGCGGCAATCGCCATCGCTTTGCGGGCCACGCCTTCGGCGTCCAGATCGCTGTCGATCAGACCCCGCGCAGCAGCCAGCGCGAAATTGCCGCCCGACCCGATCGCGGCTACGTCATGTTCAGGTTCCAGCACGTCGCCCGCGCCGGTGATGACCAGAAGCTCCTTGCCGTCAGTGACGATCAGCATGGCTTCCAGTTTCTGAAGATACTTGTCCGTGCGCCAGTCTTTCGCCAGCTCGACCGACGCGCGGGCAAGCTGGCCCGGCATCGCCTCAAGCTTCTTTTCCAGTCGCTCTAGCAAGGTGAAGGCATCCGCCGTGGACCCTGCGAAACCTGCTACCACGTCGAACCCGCCGGGCGAGAGTTTGCGCACCTTGCGCGCGCTGCCCTTGATCACGGTTTGACCAAGGCTGACCTGTCCGTCGCCTGCGATCACCACCTTATCGCCCTTGCGCACGCCAATGATCGTTGTGCCGTGCCAGCCGGGAAAATCCGTTTCTGCCATGTCGCCTCCGTTTCGTTTGACCCTATATGGACGCGGGCGGCAGGTCAGACAAGCACCCCGCCTTGTTCTTGGTCAGATCGGGGGCTAGCGTGCAGCCATGTCGGTCGCCAAAATCCTTCGTATCTATCTTGACCCCGAGCCGTTGCAGCGCGCCCGGCTGGGCAAGTTCAACTTTGTGAACCAGATTGTGTCTGCGCTGGAAAAACGCGGGTTCCGGGTAGAATACCGCAAGAATAGTAACTTGGAGCGTTTGGCATCCGCTGCCCGCAATGGCTATTCCATATTTCTGATGGATGACCCGCTGCACGATAACGCGCTGACCATGCGGCGCAGTTATTTCTATCCGTTCTGGCGGATCGAAGCATCAGCGAAGCGGTGGGAGTTCGAGGTTGCGCAGAAGGATTTTGACCCCAACAAGGTTGACCCCGATGCTGCCCGCGACTGGGCTGACAACTGGCGCAGGTGGTTGTTCAAGGGCGCGGCGTCACAGATCACGAGCGATGGTCCGATTTATGTGCCGCTGCAAGGGCGGCTGTTGCACCACCGCAGCTTTCAATCCGCCAGCCCGGTCGAGATGGTCGCCCATGTCGCGACCTATTTCCCCAAGGCACCCATTCTTGCCACCCTGCATCCCGCAGAAGTCTATACCCAAGCCGAACACAAGGCGCTGAACGACCTTGCGGCCCGTTACCCCAATATCACCTTGGCAACCGGGCAGATGAACGAAGCCCTTGCTACTTGTCGAGTTGTCGTCACGCAAAATTCGTCCGCCGCGCTGTTCGGGTTTTTTTTCGGCAAGCCCGCGGCGCTGTTTGGCCAGATTGATTTCCATCACATCGCCGCCAATGTTCATACGCTGGGCGTGCAAGAGGCGTTCGATACCGTTCAGAACATGACGCCGGAGTTTGACCGCTATCTTTACTGGTTCACGATGCAGAACGCCATTCAGGCGGATGCCGATGATTGCGAGGATCAGATCTTGCGCACCCTGCGAAAACGCGGTTGGCAGGTGGATTAGAGACTATTCCAGCCATCCCGCCAGATTGCGTTCAGCTACGCCTACCAGAGCGGCAATATGGGCGTCATCGTCGTTCAGACAGGGAATATAGGTGAAGCTTTCGCCCCCTGCCTCGACAAAGGCTTCCTGAATCTCTTCCTGAATTTCCTCAAGCGTTTCGACGCAATCGGCGGAAAAGGCAGGCGCGATCACCGCGATGTTCTTCTTGCCGGTTTCAGCCAGCCGCGCGACTTCTTTCACCGTATAGGGCTTCAGCCATTCCTCGGGCCCAAAGACGGATTGGAAGGTCGTGGTGATGTCGTCGTCGCCCCAGCCCAACCGTTCTTTCAACAGGCGGGTGCCTTTCTGACATTGGCAGTGATACGGGTCGCCTTCCATCAGATAGCGTTCCGGCATCCCGTGATAGGACACGACCAGCAGATCGGGCTTCTTCTCCATCGCCGCATATCCGCGTTCGACCGACTGGGCCAGCGCGTCGATATAGGCGGGATCGTCGAAATAGGGCGGGATCGTGCGGCTGGCAGGTTGCCATGCTTCGTCCATCAGGGCGCGGAAGAACTGGTCGTTCGCGGTGCCCATCGTCGCGCCCGCATATTGCGGATAAAGTGGGAAGAACAGGATGCGATCACAGCCCGCCGCGACCATTTCCCGCACCTTCGATTTGGTGGACGGATTGCCGTAGCGCATGCAGAAATCGGTCATCACCTCGGCGCCGTATCTCTTTTCCAGCGCCGCCTTCAGCTTGGTGATTTGCTGCTTGGTGATCGTCATCAAGGGGCTTTCGCCCTGTTTCTCGTTCCAGATCGACTTATAGGCCTCGCCCGAGGAAAACGGGCGTTTCGTTAGGATGATGCCTTGCAGGATTGGCTGCCATTTCCACGCGGGATAGTCGATCACACGCTTGTCCGACAGAAATTCGTTCAGATAGCGGCGCATGGACCAATAGTCATAGCCGTCAGGCGTGCCCAGATTGGCAAACAGAACGCCGACCTTGCGGGCGGGCAGGATTGGGTGGTCTGAGGGTTTTTCCATGGTTATCTCTACGTTCTGTTTCGCGTCTTGGATCAATCGCGGGCTAAGGGATGGGTGTCAATCGGTCAATTTGGTCTCGTCCGTGCCCAGCGCATCGGCCAGCCGCGCGGCAGCCGATCCGGGGCGCAGGGGTTTGGGCTGGCTGTCATCGGGCGCCCAGCCGGTCAGAAAGACCAGATCGAAGCTGGCGGATACACGTCCACCTTCTGCCGAGAAATGCTGGGCATAGCGTTCGTTTATGGTGGTCAAAAAGTGTCGCGACAGGGGCTGAATCAGTCTCTGATCCAGCGCATTTCGCTCGCCCATCAAGCGCAGATCACGGATCAGGGCGGTGGCGTCGGGGTATCTTACCTCGCGCAGATCGCTGTCGGCGACCGGCAGGGCAAAGCCCGCACGCTGCAGCAGCGCACCAAGATCGCGAATCTCGCCCATTGGCAGGATGCGCGGAGAGAGGCCGCCTGTTACCTCGATCTCGACCTCGGACAAAATGGCGCGGAGCTCGGACAGGGTTTGCCCGCCGAACATGACGCCTATGAACAACCCATCCGGCACCAGCGCCCGCTTGGCCTGGATCAACTGACCGACCGGGTCATTGGCCCAATGCAAGGACAGCCCGTGGATCACCAGATCATGTGCGCCGGGGGTCAGATCCAGCGTATCATCATCCGTCACGATTTTTGCGTCAGGAAAGGCTCGCGCCCAGATTTCAGGAAAACCCGTCACAATAGCGGTTTTGGTAAACGTTCTGTTAACCTCTGTCAGGCGATCCTTCACCTCGTCCGCCGCAAGGCGCTGCAGGAACAGCCCGTCGGGTGTGGCGCGATTGCGATTGCGGGCAAGCTGCGCACGATCGGTCAGACGGGGCGGTGAATTTGGGTCGGTCTGTGTCATGGGCGCGGACCATAGTTGGAAGGTCGGAAAATGCAATCGGCGCTTGGCGTGTTTTATCCCCCGCAATGCGTCAGCTGCGAGGCGCACACAGACACTGATTTCGCGCTGTGCGGCGACTGCTGGCGCGACACCCCGTTTATCGAAGGGCTGGTGTGTGACCTCTGCGGCGACCCCTTGCCGGGCGATAATGATGAAACGGTGCATTGCGATGCTTGTCTTGCCACAGACCGGCCATGGTCGCAGGGGCGCGCAGCAATGCTTTACAAAGGGAACGCGCGGCGGCTGATTTTGACGTTGAAACATGGCGACCGGCCCGAACTTGCCCGCGCCGCTGCCCCGTGGCTGGCCCGCGCGGCCACCCCGCTGATCCGTCTGGACACCATAATCGTTCCGATGCCGATCCATTGGTCTCGACTGTTTCGCCGCCGTTATAACCAGTCGGTCGAGTTGGCGCGGGCGATGGCGAATCTTCTGCAGCTGGATCACGCGCCGGATGCGATTGTCCGCCCCAAGCGCACGCGGGCGCATGACGGGATGGATATCGCCGCGCGCTTCGCCAATATGCAGGATGCGATCGGGCCGCATCCTAAAAGCAGTGGCGCGCTGGCAGGTCGTAATGTGTTGCTACTGGATGACGTGATGACTTCGGGCGCCAGTTTCGACGCCGCGACGCGGGCTTGTCTGGCGGCCGGCGCGGATCACGTAAACGTGCTGGCCCTTGCCCGTGTGACGCGGGACGCATAGGTTTTGGGCGTTCCGGCCACCCCGGCCTGCCTTGCTACGGAGCCCACATGAAACCCATCACTATCTATACCACGCAGCTTTGCGGCTTTTGCCATGCTGCCAAACGTTTGCTGAAGACCAAGAACGCCAGTTTTGACGAAATTGACGTGATGATGGACCCGGACAAACGGCAAGAGATGATGCAGCGAGCGGGCGGTCGCCACACTGTTCCGCAAATCTTTATCGGAGGCACCCATGTTGGCGGATACGACGATTTAGCTGCGCTGGATCGTGCGGGCAAACTTGACCCTTTGTTGGCGGGTTAGAGCATGAAAACCGCGCTGATCCAATTCACGGCGGGCGATGATGCGGACGCCAATCTTAAGGTGTTGCGGGGTATGATCCGCGAAGCTGCCGATGCCGGTGCAACCTTCGTCCTGACACCCGAGGTCAGCAATGTGCTGTCCAGCAGTCGCCGCCATCAGGAACGGATCTTGCAAGACGAGGCAGATGACCCCTTTCTGCGCTCCATGCAGGACGAAGCCGCCGCGCTGGGCATATGGCTGCTGCTGGGATCGCTGGCGCTGAAATCCGGTGACGCGGATGGGCGCTTTGCCAATCGGTCTTTCCTGATCACGCCAACGGGCGAAATCACCGCGCGCTATGACAAGATCCATATGTTCGACGTGGAAATCGACGAGAACGAGAGCTATCGCGAAAGCGCCGCTTATCGTCCGGGCGATAAGGCCGTCGTTGCCGAGACGCCGTTTGGCAAGATTGGCCTTACGATCTGTTATGACATGCGCTTTCCGCATCTGTATCGGGCCTTGGCCAAGGATGGCGCGACGATCATCACTGTACCCGCCGCCTTTTCGCCCGTTACCGGCAAGGCGCATTGGGAAAGCCTGCTGCGTGCCCGCGCGATAGAAAACGGTGTGTTCATTCTGGCCCCCGCGCAATGCGGGCAGAACGGGCCGAAACGGGCGACTCATGGACATTCGCTGGTCGTGTCGCCTTGGGGCAAGGTCTTGGCCGATGGCGGCGACGCGCCGGGCATCACCATGGTTGATCTTGACCTTGCAGACGTGGAACAGTCACGCAAACGCGTGCCGTCGCTTGGGCATGATCGTGAATTCGAAGGTCCGTAATGTCAGAAAGCTCGGTTGAAACCCTGTCGGTCGCCTTGTTTAGCGAAATGTTCATGGCTGACCAGTTGGCGCGCAATCGCCTTTCGAAAGCGCTGCCGAAAGGGATGGAGCTGAGTCACTTTTCCGTGTTGAACCATCTTGCACGGTTGAACGAGGAGAAAAGCCCCGCACAACTGGCCAAGACGTTTCACGTCACGCGCGGGGCCATGACCAATACGTTAAGCAAGTTGGAGTGGGCGGGGCACGTCCATATTCGGCCTGACTGGGACGATGCGCGGCGCAAGTTCGTGACCATCTCGCCTTCGGGGCGGTCTGCGCGGGATGCGGCGCTGCAAGCGATTACGCCGATTATCGGTAACATGGTGACGAAGATTGGGGCGGATAAGGTGCGGCAGGTTCTGCCCGTACTGCGTGAAATGCGTCAGATGCTTAGGGAAATGGAATGAGGGTGCTGGAAGCTGCTTCCAGGTCGGTCTGTCCCATCCGTAATTTCACAACGACCACTTGATTCGCTATCAATCGGCCCGAAGGCACGAGGATCACGATCACCGCCTGCCTGCCGCCAACGGATTAACCCGCTGGCCCGTCGCCTTTCGGCTTCACACTGGTCATGGCATAGTTCACCGAAAGGTCGCGGTCCGAGGTTGACCAACTCCACCCCAGCGGGTTGAACACCATGCCCTTGCGATCAACCTCGGTCAGGTCCGCTTTGGTGATCAGGTCGGACAGTTCGTCGGGTGTGATGAATTTTGACCATTCATGCGTCCCTTTGGGCAGCCAGCGCATGACATGTTCGGCGCCGACAATGGCCATCATAAAGCTTTTGGGGTTTCGGTTCAGGGTAGATGTCACCATCAATCCGCCCGGTTTCAGAAGCTTCTGACACGCGATCAGATAGGCCTGCGGGTCGGCGACATGCTCGACCACCTCCATGTTCAGCACCACGTCGAATTGTTCACCTGCGGCTGCCAGCGCCTCGGCGGTGGTGTGGCGGTAATCAATGTCCAGCCCCATTTGTTCGGCATGAAGCTGTGCAACGGGGATGTTGCGAGGTGCAGCGTCGGCGCCGACCACTTCCGCGCCCAGGCGCGCCATGGGTTCGGACAGCAGGCCGCCACCGCAGCCGATATCCAGCAGGCGCAACCCCTTGAACGGAGTATTATCAACAAGGTCGCGTCCGAATTCTGCGGCAATCTGGTTCGTGACATAGTCCAGCCGCACCGGGTTCATCATGTGCAACGGTTTGAACTTGCCGGTCGGATCCCACCATTCGGCGGCCATTGCCTCGAATTTTGCAACTTCGGCGGGGTCAACGGTGGTTTGGCTGTCAACACTCATCGCAAGCCTCTTTCTTTCTGATAGCGGGCGTGGCCCGGTCGAGATATAGATGACATATGGACAAGGTCGCAGGAAAAAACAACGCCACGCCCCGGCTTCATCCGCCGATCGAGCCATTTGACCGGCGGATGCTGGATGTGGGCGATGGGCACAGGCTGTATGTGGAACAAAGCGGCAATCCCGCCGGCATTCCCGTTGTCGTGTTTCATGGCGGGCCGGGTGGCGGGTCGTCACCTGCGATGCGCCGGTTCTTTGATCCCGATGATTATCGCATTGTCCTGTTTGATCAACGCGGCTGTGGACGATCACGCCCTCATGCGAGCATCGACGCCAACACCACATGGCATCTGGTGCAGGATATTGAGCATATTCGCCAAGTTCTTGGCATTGAACGTTGGATCGTGTTCGGTGGCTCTTGGGGTGCAACGCTGGCTTTGGTCTATGCACAAGCGCACCCGGCGCGAGTGGCATCGCTGGTTTTGCGCGGCGTGTTTTTGGCCACGCAAGCCGAGTTGGATTGGTTCTATGGCGGTGGCGCGGCCCGGTTCTGGCCCGAACTATGGTCGCGATTCGCGGGGCTGATCCCTGAAGATGAACGCCATGATATGATCGCAGCCTATAATCGACGTCTGTTTTCCGGCGACCGGCGGGAAGAAGCGCGCTATGCCAAGGCGTGGACGGGATGGGAAAACGCGCTTGCCTCGATCCAGAACACCGGCACGATGATCGACTGCCCGGCCGAGTATGCCCGCGCGTTTGCCCGGCTGGAAAACCACTATTTCAAACATGGTGCTTTTCTGGACGCCGATGGCAAGATTTTGCGTGATATGCCGCGAATTGCCCATATTCCTGGAGTCATTGTGCAGGGCCGTCACGATATGATTTGCCCGCCAGCGATGGCGTGGCAGTTGCATCAGCGCTGGCCGTCCGCGGACTTGCGGATGATCCACATGGCGGGGCATGCCCTGTCTGAACGCGGCATTGCAGACGAGCTGGTGCGTGTAATGCAAATATTGGCGCGGCAACGGCAAACCTTGGCGGTATAAGAGACTCGGCTTGCATCCCGTGGATAACTGCCCTATATCCCTTTTCAACAGCGGCGCTTCGGCCTCCACCCCCGAAGCCCACCGGAAATTTCGACGGGCCCGCTGGCCCGTTTTTTTGTTTTGGAGGTGCGTGTGAGCAACCTTGTTGCCAAAGCGGCCATAGACCGACGTCTTGCCGAGATCGTCCAGCCCGTGATCGAAGGGATGGGGTTTGAGCTTGTACGCCTGCGCCTGATGGGCGGCAAAACGCCCACGTTGCAGATCATGGCCGAACGTCCCGATGGTGGGATCGAGGTTGACGAATGCGGCGAGATATCGACGGCTGTCAGCGCGGTGCTGGATGTCGAAGACCCGATCGAGGATAACTATACGCTGGAAGTCGGCTCGCCCGGCATCGACCGCCCCCTGACCCGCCTCAAGGATTTTCAGGACTGGAATGGCTATGTCGCCAAGATTGAGACCTCGGAATTGATCGACGGGCGCAAACGCTTCAAGGGCGAACTGGCCGGCGTCGAAGGAAATGAAATTCTGATCGAGATCGAGGATAAGGGTGAAACAGTCACCATCGGCCTCGATTTCGACTGGCTGTCGGAAGCTAAGCTGGTTCTGACGGACGATCTTGTTCGGGACGTTCTGCGTCAGCGCAAAGATGACGGGCAGATCGACGAAGCCCAATTTGATGAAGTTCAAAAAATCACCGGTTCTGAGGAGGACTGAGACCAATGGCAATTACTTCTGCAAACCAGTTGGAGCTGCTTCAGACCGCCGAAGCCGTCGCCCGCGAAAAGATGATCGACCCCGCGCTGGTGATCGAAGCGATGGAAGAAAGCCTGGCGCGCGCTGCCAAGTCACGCTATGGCGCGGAAATGGATATTCGCGTGGCGATTGACCGCAAAACGGGCCGCGCCACATTCACCCGTGTGCGCACCGTGGTCGAAGATGAAGAGCTTGAGAATTATCAGGCCGAATTCACCGTCGATCAAGCCAAGCAATATATGGACGACCCCAAGATCGGTGACACGTTCGTAGAAGAAGTGCCGCCGGTTGAAATGGGCCGGATCGCTGCCCAATCCGCCAAGCAGGTAATCTTGCAAAAGGTTCGCGAAGCTGAACGTGACCGTCAGTTCGAAGAATTCAAGGACCGCGCGGGCACGATCATCAACGGTCAGGTCAAGCGCGAAGAATATGGCAACGTTATTGTCGATGTCGGCTCGGGCGAAGCAATCCTGCGCCGGAACGAAAAGATCGGCCGCGAAGCCTATCGTCCGAATGATCGCATCCGCTGCTACATCAAGGATGTGCGCCGCGAAGCCCGTGGCCCGCAGATTTTCCTGAGCCGCACCGCACCGGAATTCATGGCCGAGCTGTTCAAAATGGAGGTGCCGGAAATCTATGACGGCATCATCGAGATCAAGGCCGTGGCCCGCGACCCCGGTTCGCGCGCCAAGATTGCTGTGATATCTTATGACAGTTCGATTGACCCTGTTGGTGCCTGTGTCGGTATGCGCGGCTCGCGCGTGCAAGCCGTGGTGAACGAGCTTCAAGGCGAAAAGATCGACATCATCCCGTGGAACGAAGACCAGCCGACCTTCCTGGTAAACGCGCTTCAGCCCGCTGAAGTCTCCAAGGTGGTTCTGGACGAGGAAGCCGGTAAGATCGAAGTCGTCGTCCCGGACGAGCAGCTGTCGCTGGCCATTGGCCGTCGCGGTCAGAACGTGCGCCTTGCCTCGCAGCTGACCGGTCTGGACATCGATATCATGACCGAAGCCGAGGAAAGCGAACGCCGTCAGGCCGAGTTCGCCGAACGGACCAAGCTGTTCATGGACACGCTGGACCTGGACGAGTTCTTTGCTCAACTTTTGGTCGCCGAAGGCTTTGCAAACCTTGAAGAGGTTGCTTATGTGGAGCTTGATGAGCTGCTGGTGATCGACGGTGTCGATGATGCGACGGCAGAAGAACTTCAGGCCCGTGCCCGCGATTATCTGGAAGCACAGAACGCCAAGGCGCTGGAAAATGCCCGCGCGCTGGGCGTCGAAGACAGCCTGATCGCCTTCGAAGGTCTGACCCCGCAGATGGTCGAGGCATTGGCCGAAGACGGCGTGAAGTCGCTGGAAGATTTCGCCACCTGCGCTGACTGGGAACTGGCCGGTGGCTGGACAACCGTGGATGGCGAACGGTCCAAGGATGATGGCTCGCTTGAGAAATTCGGCGTCACGCTGGAACAGGCGCAAGACATGGTCATGACCGCGCGTATCATGCTGGGTTGGGTTGACCCAACCGAGCTTGAGGCCGACGAGACCGAAGAAGGCGCCGAAGAAGAAGGCGTCGCTGCGGAGGCCGGAGCCTGATCGCAGGCTTCGGGGGCGGCGCATGACGCGTGGTGGCCACAAATCGCGGCCGGAAGAGCCGGAACGGCGCTGCATCGCGACCGGAGAGAGCCAGCCCAAGGCAGGGCTGATCCGCTTTGTCGTGGGGCCTGATGGAACGGTGGTGCCCGATCTTCTGGGCAAGCTGCCGGGGCGCGGGATCTGGGTGTCAGCCGACCGCGCGGCGTTGACGAAGGCCGCCGAGAAGGGGCTGTTCGCGCGCGCAGCCAAACAGCAGGTCGTCGTGCCCGACGATTTGCTGGCGATGCTGGAAAAGGCGCTGGCGGCACGCGTGGTTCATCTGATCAGCCTCGCACGCAAAGCGGGGGGTGCGGTCGCCGGGTTTGAGAAGGTGAAAGACTGGCTTGTTAGAGAACAGGCCGCCGTCTTGATCCAGGCGTCGGATGGGTCCGAGCGGGGGAAGTCGAAACTTCGCCCGCCGCCGGGAAAAGACCGGTTCTTTACCTGCCTGACGGCAGATGAGCTGGGAATGGCCTTTGGCCGTGAAAATGTGATACATGGCGCGCTTGCGTCTGGTGGTTTGGTATCCCGTGTTGTAGAGGAAGCCAAGAAGCTAGATGCGCTGCGCGAGCAAGAGAAAGACGGTGGCAAGGGTCACCGGAAAGGTACGAAGACCAGATGAGCGATAATGACGGTAAAAAGACCCTGGGACTGCGCGGCGGAGCTCGCCCCGGTCAGGTGAAGCAAAGCTTCAGCCATGGGCGGACGAAGAATGTCGTGGTCGAAACGAAACGCAAACGCGTTGTCGTGCCCAAACCGGGTGCGTCGTCGGGTGGTGGCAAGACCTCGTCCGTGGCGGGTGACCCCAAGAAACGCCCCGCTGGCATTTCCGATGCCGAGCTGGAGCGCCGCATGAAAGCGCTGCAGGCCGCCAAGGCCCGCGAAACGGAAGAAGCCGAAGCCCGCGTCGCCGAAGAAAAGGCCCGCGAGGAAGACCGCCAGCGTCGCCGCGAAGAAGCCGAAGCCAAAGAGCGTGAAGAACGCGAGCGTGAAGAGGCGCTGAAAGCCAAGGCCGACGAAGAAGAGCGCAAGAAGCGTGAGGCCGAAGAGGCCAAGACGCGCGCCAAACAGCCGACAACCCCCGCTGTCGACCCGGCCGCCGCGCAGGCCGCCGAACAGCGCGGCCCCGGCAAGGCACCGTCAGGTCCGCGCAAGAAAGAAGATCGTCAAGCGCGCCCCGCTAAGGGTGCGGGTCGTGATGATGGTCGTCGCTCGGGCAAGCTGACGCTGAATCAGGCGCTGCGTGGTGGTGGCGACCGTCACCGCTCGGTCGCGTCGATGCGCCGTAAGCAAGAGCGTGCGCGTCAGAAGGCGATGGGCGAACAGGTTGATCGGGAAAAGATCATTCGCGACGTGCAATTGCCGGAAGCCATTCAGGTTTCCGAGCTTGCCGTCCGTATGGCTGAGCGCGTTGCGGATGTCGTCAAGTCCCTGATGAACATGGGCATGATGGTGACGCAGAACGAAACCATTGATGCCGACACCGCCGAACTGATCATCGAGGAATTCGGCCACAAGGTTGTCCGGGTGTCCGATGCGGACGTCGAAGACGTGATCGACCAAGTTGATGACAAGGAAGAAGATCTTGTCGACCGCCCGCCGGTCATCACCATCATGGGCCACGTTGACCACGGCAAAACCTCGCTTCTGGATGCGATCCGGAATGCAAAGGTCACAGTCGGCGAAGCTGGCGGCATCACGCAGCATATCGGTGCCTATCAGGTGACGACGGAAAACGGTGCTGTGTTGTCCTTCCTGGATACGCCCGGCCACGCGGCGTTTACGTCGATGCGTGCCCGTGGTGCGCAGGTGACGGATATCGTCGTTCTGGTTGTTGCCGCTGATGACGCGGTCATGCCGCAGACCATCGAAGCCATCAACCACGCCAAGGCTGCCGGAGTGCCGATGATCGTGGCGATCAACAAATGCGACAAACCGGCCGCGAACCCCGATCAGGTCCGCACCGAGCTTCTGCAACACGAAGTGATCGTCGAGAAGATGTCGGGCGATGTGCAGGATGTCGAGGTTTCGGCCATCAACGGCACCGGTCTGGACGAACTGCTGGAGGCCATCGCGCTTCAGGCTGAAATTCTTGAGCTGAAAGCCAACCCGAACCGCTCTGCGTCCGGCGCCGTGATCGAAGCGCAACTTGACGTGGGCCGCGGCCCTGTTGCCACGGTTCTGGTTCAGAATGGCACCCTGAAACAAGGCGATATCTTCGTTGTGGGTGAACAATACGGTAAGGTCCGCGCCTTGGTGAATGACCGTGGCGACCGGGTCGATGAAGCTGGCCCCTCGGTTCCGGTCGAGGTGCTGGGCCTGAACGGCACGCCCGAAGCTGGCGATGTTTTGAACGTCGTCACCACCGAAGCGCAAGCGCGCGAGATTGCCGAATATCGCGAACAGACCGCCAAGGACAAACGCGCCGCTGCCGGTGCTGCAACCACGCTTGAGCAGATGATGGCGAAGGCCAAGGCCGACGAAGACGTTGCCGAACTGCCCATTTTGGTCAAGGCCGACGTGCAAGGCTCCGCCGAAGCCATCGTTCAAGCGATGGAAAAGATCGGCAACGAAGAAGTCCGGGTGCGCGTTCTGCACTATGGTGTTGGCGCGATCACAGAATCCGATATCGGCTTGGCCGAAGCGTCGGGTGCTCCGGTGATTGGCTTCAACGTCCGCGCCAATGCGCAAGCTCGCAGCAGTGCCAACCAGAAGGGGGTCGAGATCCGGTATTACTCGATCATCTATGACCTTGTGGATGATGTGAAAGCCGCCGCCTCGGGTCTTCTGTCCGCCGAAGTGCGCGAGAATTTCATCGGATATGCCGAGATCCGCGAAGTCTTCAAGGTTTCGGGGGTTGGCAAGGTTGCTGGCTGCCTGGTGACCGAAGGTGTCGCCCGCCGTTCGGCCGGTGTGCGCCTTCTGCGCGACAACGTCGTGATCCACGAAGGTACGCTGAAAACGCTCAAACGCTTCAAGGACGAAGTGAAAGAGGTTCAGTCCGGTCAGGAATGCGGCATGGCCTTCGAGAACTACGAAGACATCCGCCCCGGCGACGTGATCGAGATCTTCGAGCGTGAAGAAGTCGAACGCACGCTGGATTGATGATCGGGCACCGAAAAACGCAAAAAGGGACGGTCTGACCGTCCCTTTTTTATGTGTTATGCTCGGTTGCGCGTGGCGGGTTACAACCAATCGCGCAGCATAGCGATCAGGGGCAGGTCGGCGGGCGGCATTGGGTAATCGCGCAACTGATCGACCCGCGCCCAGCTAAGCTTTTGACCTTCCAGCGGTTTCGGCTGCCCTTCCCATTTTCGGCAGGCAAAGACGGGCATGAGCAGGTGAAAATCGTCATAGCTGTGGCTGGCAAAGGTCAGCGGCGCCAAGCATGATGCCCAAGTGTCAATGTCCAGCTCTTCTTTCAACTCGCGAATCAGGGCGTGCTCGGGTGTCTCGTCCGGCTCAACCTTGCCGCCGGGAAACTCCCACAGACCCGCCATGGATTTCCCTTCGGGCCGTTGGGCCAGCAATATCCGCCCATCGCGGTCGATCAATGCCACTGCGGCAACAAGAACAACTTTCATCGTGATCCTTTCGGCGCCCGATTTACGACCGATAATCGGCGTTGATCTGGATATAGCCATGCGTCAGATCGCAGGTCCAGACCGTTGACGCGCCGTCGCCGACTCCCAGATCGACCGAGATCGTCAGCTCGTCGCGCAGCATATATTGCGCGCCGTCCTCCTCGCGGTAATCGGGCGACACCCATCCGTTTTCGGCAACCAGAATGTCACCAAACCGGATCGACAGCTTGTCACGCTCTGCGTAGGCACCTGATTTCCCGATCGCCATCACGATGCGGCCCCAGTTTGGGTCTTCGCCGGCGATGGCGGTTTTGACCAAGGGGGAATTAGCGATTGCCATAGCGTGGGTGCGCGCGTCCGTATCGGATTGCGCGCCGGTCACGCGGATTTCGACGAACTTGGTCGCCCCCTCGCCGTCGCGCACGACTTGATGGGCCAGGTCCAGCATCACGCCATGCAACGCCGTGCGGAAGGGTTCGTTGTCGCGCGCGACCGCAACTCCGGATGCCCCAGTCGCCGCCAGCAGCAGCGAGTCGGACGTCGATGTATCACTGTCCACTGTGATGCTGTTGAAACTGGTTCCGGTCAGGTCCGATAGTATCGCTTGCAAATCATCCTGAGCGATCGTCGCATCGGTGAAAATGAACACCAGCATCGTCGCCATATCCGGCGCGATCATGCCCGAGCCTTTGGCAATGCCCGCGATCTGCACCATCCGGTCGCCGATCTTCACCTCGGCCTTCGCGCCCTTGGCAAAGGTGTCGGTGGTGCGGATGGCGTCTGCGGCCTGTTCCAGCCCCTCCGGCGACAAACCGTCTTTCAGATCGTCAAGGGATGCGGTGATCCGATCATGCGGCAAGGGTTCACCGATTACGCCGGTTGAGGCAGTATAGACTCTGTTTTCGGGGATGGACAGCGCATCAGCTACTTGGCGTGTGATGGCCTGCACCGACTTTTCGCCTGCCCCACCGGTAAACGCGTTCGAGTTGCCTGCATTCACCAACATCGCGGCGCCTGCGTCGGGATTGGACCCCAGTTTCGCCTGACAATCCAGAACCGGCGCTGATCGTGTGGATGACTTCGTGAATACACCCGCAATCGTGGTGCCCGGTTGCAGCTCGGCCAGCATCACATCCAGCCGATCTGCGTATTTCACCCCTGCCTTGGCGGCGGAAAACCGCGCCCCACCGATCACTGGAAGGTCAGGAAAAAAGGGGGGCGCAAGAGGTGCGACGGCGTGGGTATGGGTTTCGGCGGCGACCAAGCGGGCCTTCAGTTTGCGCAGCCTCTTTTTCAGCTTCTTGATTTTCGCCGTCTTTCCCATACCCAAGCCTTTCTTGTGTTAGTCGTTGTTTTCCAGAAGTGACATATCACGCAGTGCGGCGGGGTCGATCCCTTCCAGCGCGATACGTTCAATCTTGGCGGCATCCAGAAGGGTTTTCAAAGCAGCTTCGACCGCGTCGCTTTCGATCTTCACGGCCAGTTGGTCGCGCACTTCGTCCAGCGTCGGGGCGCCTTTCATGCGGGTTTCGTTCAGCTTGATGACATGCCAGCCAAACTGCGTCTGAATGGGTGCGGAAACTGCGCCGTCTTCCATTTCCATTACCGCATCTTCGAATGGCTTGACCATCATGCCGGCACTAAACCAGCCCAAATCGCCTCCGTTCGGGCCAGTCGGGCCGGTCGAATGCTCTTGGGCCAGTTCGGCAAAATCGCCGCCACCTTCAATCTCGGCGACCAGCTCCTTCGCCTTGTCTTCGGTTTCTACCAGAATATGTGCGGCACTGAATTCCTTGGTTGGCTCGGCGTCTGCATATTGCGCGTCATAGGCGGCTTGCAGCGCCTCGTCGGTCACCGCGCTTGAAACGACCTCGTCGACCTTATCGTTAGCGGCCAGCTCGCGGCGTTGATTTTCCAGACGGATTTCGGCGCGGTGGCTAAGTTCGCCCATCGCCTGCCCCAGAACGGCCTGCTGGACCAATTGTTCGACAATGCCGGGCAGCAGAACGTCATCGGGCAGTTGCTGGAACTGTTCGGGCAGGGTCATACGGGCGGCAACCACATGCGCCATAGTGATATCGTCGCCATTGACGGTGGCGATAACGGTGTCGCCAGTGACGTCGATCATCTCGACCTCGGGGGCGGCGGTTGTGTCCTCGGTGGGGGCGTCCGTGTCCTGTGCCGCCAAAGGAAGGGCCAGACCGGCCGACATCACGGCGCTTAGAACAATGACGTTGCGTTTCAACATATATATATCCTCAAAACAGGCCGGATTCCCCGGCAACATTGACAGTTTTCCACCTGACGCTTACATCGCATGAAGGCTTGAGAGCGCTGGTTCTTGGGCCCCTAGATAGGGGGCTGAACGGGGACGGGCAAGTTCCCTCTGGTCACACCAGCGTCAGAACCGCATTGAGGCAAAAAAACATGCTTGGAAAAATCGCGCGTAAGGTCTTTGGCACCCCCAATGACCGTATGATCAAAACGACCCGCCCAATTGTCGAGAAAATCAACGCGCTTGAGGATGAATATGCCGCCCTGTCGGATGATGGCATCATCGCCAAGACTGAAGAGTTCAAGAAGCGCATCGCAGATGGGGAAAAGTTGGACGCGATCCTGCCCGAAGCCTTCGCCAACTGTCGCGAGGCCGCAAAACGCGCGCTGGGGCTGCGTGCATTCGACACTCAGCTGATCGGCGGCATCTTCCTGCACCGTGGAAATATTGCGGAAATGAAGACGGGCGAGGGCAAAACCCTTGTCGCGACCTTTCCCGCCTATCTGAATGCGTTGTCGGGCGATGGCGTGCATATCGTCACCGTGAACGATTATCTTGCCAAGCGTGACGCCGATTGGATGAGCGCGGTTTACGGAGCGCTTGGCCTTACCACCGGCGTGGTCTATCCGCATCAGGCGGATGACGAAAAACGTGCCGCCTATGCATGCGATGTGACCTACGCGACGAACAACGAGCTTGGGTTCGACTATCTGCGTGACAACATGAAATCCGACCTGAAGGACATGTATCAGCGTGGGCATAATTTCGCCGTCGTGGACGAGGTTGACTCGATCCTGATCGACGAAGCGCGCACGCCCCTGATCATCTCCGGCCCGTCCGAAGATCGGTCAGAACTTTACGTCACCATCGACGCGCTGATTCCCGAATTGACCGAAGAACATTATACGATCGACGAAAAGAACCGTGGCGCCACGTTTACCGAAGAAGGCAACGAGTTTCTTGAGCAGGTCTTGCACGAACGGGGCCTTCTGCCGGTGGAACAGTCCCTGTATGACCCCGAAAGCACGACGCTTGTTCACCACGTGAACCAAGGGCTGCGCGCGCACAAACTGTTCCAGCGTGACAAGGATTACATCGTGCGCGATGGCGAGGTCGTGTTGATCGACGAATTCACCGGCCGCATGATGGCCGGTCGCCGCCTGTCCGAAGGCCTGCACCAAGCCATCGAGGCCAAGGAAGGTTGCAAGACGCAGCCCGAAAACGTGACGCTGGCTTCGGTGACGTTCCAGAACTATTTTCGGCTTTACAACAAGCTGTCCGGTATGACCGGCACGGCGCTGACCGAAGCCGATGAATTCGACGAAATTTACAAGCTGGGCGTGGTCGAAATTCCCACCAACCGTCCCATCGCGCGGGTCGACGAACACGATGCCGTCTATCGCACCACGGGCGAAAAATACGCCGCTGTGGTTGAGGAGATTAGCAAGGCCAACGAAAAGGGCCAGCCGATGCTGGTTGGCACCACCTCAATCGAGAAATCCGAGGAGCTGTCGCGGCTTCTTAAAGAAGCTGGCATCAAGCATGACGTTCTGAACGCCCGCCAGCATGAACGCGAGGCGCAGATTGTTGCGGACGCGGGCAAGCTGGGGGCCGTGACCATCGCAACCAACATGGCCGGGCGCGGGACCGACATCAAACTGGGCGGCAACGTCGAATTCAAGGTGATGGAGGCCATCGCGGCCGACCCTGATGGCAACCCAGACGAAATCCGTGCACGGATCGAAGCCGAACATGACGCGGACGAACAGGCGGTCAAAGATGCGGGCGGTCTGTTCGTTCTGGCCACTGAACGTCATGAAAGCCGCCGGATTGACAACCAGTTGCGCGGCCGTTCTGGCCGTCAGGGCGACCCCGGTCGGTCATCGTTCTTCCTGTCGCTGGAAGACGATTTGATGCGCATCTTCGGGTCCGAACGGCTGGAAAAGGTGCTGTCCACCCTTGGCATGAAAGAAGGCGAGGCGATCATTCACCCCTGGGTCAATAAATCGCTGGAACGCGCGCAAGCGAAGGTTGAAGGCCGCAACTTCGACATCCGCAAGCAGCTTCTGAAATTCGATGACGTGATGAATGATCAGCGGAAAGCGATCTTTGGTCAGCGTCTGGAAATCATGGAAGCCGAAGACTTGTCTGAGATTGTGGGCGACATGCGCCACCAAGTGATCGACGATCTGGTCGACACCTACATGCCGCCCAAAACCTATGCGGATCAATGGGACACCGAAGGGCTTAGGGCTGCGGTTGTTGAAAACCTCGGGTTCGAGGTGCCGGTGGTCGACTGGGCCGCCGAAGAAGGCGTGGATGACGACAGTATCCGCGAGCGATTGTATGATGCCTCGAACGAATTCATGGCCAAGAAGGCTGCGGATTTCGGGCCCGAGACCATGCGCTCGATCGAAAAGCAGCTTGTCTTGCAGACCATCGACGCTAAATGGCGCGAGCATCTTCTGACGCTTGATCATCTGCGCTCGGTCGTCGGGTTCCGGGGTTATGCCCAACGTGATCCGCTGAATGAATACAAGACCGAAGCGTTCCAGTTGTTTGAAAGCATGTTGGACAGCCTGCGTGCCGATGTGACACAGAAGCTGGCTCAGATTCGGCCCATGTCCGAGGAAGAACAGCAGGCCATGATGCAGCAAATGAAGCAGCAACAGCAGGCGTTGGAACAAGCCGCTGATGACGCGCAGGACGCCAAGGATGGGTTCGACGAAACCAACCCGGCCAGTTGGGGCAATCCGTCGCGCAACGATCCGTGCCCTTGCGGGTCGGGCAAGAAGTTCAAGCATTGCCACGGGCGACTGGTCTGATTCAGTGCGCCCCGCGCATCCACGGTTGAAATTCGGTGCGTCAATCGGGATGATTGCGCATCGGATAGTCACGGGTCGGGGTCTGACATGAGCTTTCTGCGCGCGGGTATCGCCGCCCTTTGCCTGTTTCTGGCATCCAACCTTGCGGCGCACGCACAAGACGTCACGCTGACCTCGCGCGATGGCGAGATCGAGCTGACCGGCACGCTTCTGACCTTCGACGGTGAGTTTTACCGCGTTGACACGGAGTTCGGCATCCTGACGGTCGATAGTTCGGGCGTCACCTGCGAGGGGCCGGGCTGTCCCAGTCTTGGGCCATTCGTTGCCGAACTGACGATCTCGGGCGCACACAGCATGGGCGAGGTGCTGTTCCCTGCGCTGGTCGAAGGCTTCGCGCTGCGTCAGGGATACGCCCTGAAACGCGAGGATGTGCTGGGCGTTGGTACACTTTACACGCTTTACGACGGCGCATCTGGGCAGGAACAAGCGCGCATTACGATTAAATTAACCACGAGCGCGGAGGGGTTTGCCGACCTGTTGGGCCAGCAGGCCGACATGGTATTGTCGATGCGTCGCGCATCCACCCGCGAACGCAGCATGGCGCGCGAGGCGGGGCTGGGCGATCTGCGTGTTGCGCGGCAAAGCCGGGTCATTGCGCTGGACGCGCTTGTGCCCATCGTGGCACCCGGTAATCCGGTCACCCAAATGTCCATTGCGCAACTGGCTGCGATCTATTCTGGCAAAATTCGAAACTGGCAGGAGCTGGGAGGCGAGGATGCGCCGATCACGCCCTATCTGATGGACATTCAGGAGGGGTTCGGCCCGGCCTTCATGCAGGACGTGATCGCCGCCAGCGGTGTCAGCCTGTCGGACCGGGTGCGGTTTCAACCGTCGAACAAGTCGCTGACTGACGCGGTGGCGCGTGACCCGTTCGGGATCGCCATAACCTCGTTCATGCGGCCGGGGAACGGAGAGATCGTACAGCTGACCGGCCGTTGCGGGTTCAAGGTTCGTGCCTCGGCGCAGTCAATCAAGTCCGAAGACTATCCGTTGACCATGCCGATGTATCTGTATCTGCCCGAACGTCGCCTGCCGCTTTTGGGTCGCGAGTTTCTGTCTTACCTCAGAACCGACAGCGCGCAATTTGTGACGCGCCGGGCGGGGTTCGTCGACCAGGCCCTGACCCGGATTCCAATGGGCGATCAGGGCAACCGGATGGCCAACGCCATCGTCGCGGCCGGGGACGAAGTCGCGCTATCCGAACTCAAGCGTATGGTGGACCGTTTTGACGGTAAGGACCGCCTGTCGATCAGTTTCCGCTTCGAAGGTGGATCAACCCTGTTGGATGCGCCGTCACGGTCGAATATCGCGTTATTGGCAAAGGCTTTGGAAAGCGGTCGGTTTGATGGACGTCAGGTTCTGTTTGTCGGGTTTTCGGACGGTCAGGGCGCGGCGGCGCAGAACCTTGGCCTTGCGCGCAAACGCGCCGAAGCCGTACGGACACTGGTTTTGTCGCAACTTGAGGCGTTTGACGACTCCCGCGTGGATTTACAGATTGATGCGTTCGGCGAGGCACTGCCTATGGCCTGTGACGACAGCGCGTGGGGTCGGGGTGTGAACCGTCGGGTCGAAATTTGGGTTGATTGACCCTTACAGATAGCCCGATCCGCGAAAACTCAGCTCGCTCGATTTTCCGACGATCAGATGATCGTGCAGCGTCAGACCCAGTGCGGTTGCGGCGTCGTTGACCTGTTGCGTCATCCGAATATCACTGTCTGATGGCGTGGGATCGCCTGATGGGTGATTGTGTACAAGGATGATCGCGGACGCGTTCAGTTCCAGCGCCCGCTTGACGACCTCACGCGGGTAAACCGGAACGTGGTCGACGGTGCCCTGCCCCTGTGCCTCGTCCGCGATCAGCACGTTCTTGCGATCCAGAAACAGCACGCGAAACTGTTCCGTGTCGCGGTGGGCCATGGTGGTGTGGCAATAATCCAGCACCGCATCCCAGGACGAAATGACATGCCGTTGAATTACCCGACTGCGCGCCAAGCGATGCGCCGAGGCTTCGATGATCTTTAGCTCGGTCATGACAGCATCGCCCACGCCCGGCACATCGCGCAACCGCTGGGTCGGTGCGGTCACGACGCGGTTGAAATCGCCGAACGTGTCCAGCAACATACGTGCCAAGGGCTTTACGTCCTGGCGCGGAATGGCGCGGAACAGGACAAGCTCCAGCATCTCGTAATCCGGCATTGCTTGCGCGCCGCCATCCATGAAACGTTCGCGCAATCGTTTGCGGTGATCCTTGATATAGGACGGCAATTTCCCGTTCTTGACCGATACGGGAATCGCTGGCGCTTCGTCAGTGTCGAAAAGCGCTTGGGGCATTTCTTGGAATTGGAATTGTCTGCTATCGTTCATGACAGCAGACTGCACCGAAACTGGTGAACGAAAGGTTAACAACTCTACGTTGTTAACCTTTCATGCTGTCCCAAAAGCTTTTTACCTTTGTAAAAAAGGATGAACTTTCGGGATTGTTTTCTTCCGATAGCTTTTCAAACTCGCGCAGCAACTCTTTCTGTTTCGCGGTCAGGTTGACCGGCGTTTCCACGGCAAGCTCGATATACATATCGCCGCGTCCGCCGCCACGCAGGCCCGGCATCCCTTTTGAGCGCAGACGCATCTGCCGCCCCGATTGGCTGCCCGCCGGAATTTTCACGCGCGACCGGCCACCGTCGATGGTCGGCACCTCGATGTCCCCGCCCAGTGCGGCGGCCGCAACCGACACAGGCACGCGGCAATGAAGATGTGTGCCTTCGCGGTCGAAAATCGGATGCTCGGTCACGTCGATGAAGATATAAAGATCCCCAGTCGGACCGCCACGCACACCAGCTTCGCCTTCACCAGACAGGCGGATGCGCGTGCCTGTTTCGACACCTGCCGGAATGTTCACCGATAGTGACCGTTCCTTATGCTTGCGCCCCGCGCCGCCACAGCTTTTGCACGGGTTCTGGATCATCTGCCCGGTGCCCTGACATGTCGGACAAGTGCGTTCGACCGTAAAGAAGCCCTGCTGCGCCCGCACTTTGCCCATGCCTGAACAGGTTGGGCAAACAGTGGGCTCGGCGCCTGCTTCGGCACCGGTGCCACTGCACTCATCGCACGCGACCGAGGTCGGCACATTGATGGTTTTTTGCAGGCCCGCGAAGGCTTCTTCCAGCGTGACGCGCAGGTTATAGCGCAGGTCCGATCCGCGTTGCGCACGCGCACCGCCGCCACGGCCCCCGCCCATGAAATCGCCAAACAGGTCGTCAAACACGTCCGAGAACGCGCTGGCGAAATCGCCACCGCCGCCGGGATGTCCGCCGCCGGGCCGACCACCCATGCCGCCTTCGAACGCCGCATGGCCAAACCGATCATAGGCCGCTTTTCTATCAGCGTCCTTCAACACATCATAAGCCTCATTCGCTTCCTTGAACTGGGCTTCGGCGTTCGGGTTATCTGAATTGCGGTCGGGGTGCAGCTCTTTCGCTTTTTTGCGATAGGCCTTTTTCAATTCGTCTGCCGACGCGCCTTTCGACACGCCGAGAACTTCGTAATAATCACGCTTTGACATGGAGAACTCCCTTTGGGAGGGGGGCAGGGCCGCCTGATGCAGCCCCGCCCGTTACCTATTCAGACTTAACGTTTGTTTTCGTCGTCAAGGTCTTCGAAGTCGGCATCGACAATGTCGTCATCTACCGCCGAGGGGCCTTCGGCTTCCTCGGGTTCTTCGCCAGCCGCTTCTTCCTGCTGCGACTTATAGATCGCTTCGCCCAGCTTCATGGCCGATTCGGTAACGTTCTGGATGCCGGATTTAATCTTCTCGGCGTTGTCTTCTTCCATCACGTCTTTCAGCGCAGAAATCGCAAGCTCGATCGCTTCGATCGTGGTCGGGTCCACCTTGTCCGAATGCTCTTCCATCGACTTTTCGGTCGAATGGATCAGGCTTTCGGCTTGGTTCTTGGCTTCGACCAGTTCCTTACGTTCCTTGTCGGCTTCGGCGTTGGCTTCGGCATCTTTCACCATCTTCTCGATGTCGTCGTCCGACAGACCGCCCGAGGCTTGAATGGTGATTTTCTGCTCTTTGCCGGTGCCTTTATCCTTGGCGCCCACTTCAACGATGCCGTTGGCGTCGATGTCAAACGTCACCTCAATCTGCGGAAGTCCGCGCGGTGCGGGCGGGATGTCTTCCAGATTGAATTGACCCAGAACTTTGTTGTCCGCAGCCATCTCGCGCTCACCTTGGAACACACGCAGGGTCACGGCGTTCTGGTTGTCTTCCGCGGTCGAGAAGATCTGCGACTTCTTGGTCGGGATCGTCGTGTTGCGGTCGATCAGGCGTGTGAACACACCCCCCAGCGTTTCGATGCCCAACGACAAGGGCGTTACGTCCAGAAGCACGACGTCCTTGACGTCGCCTTGCAGAACGCCGGCCTGAATGGCGGCACCCATAGCAACCACTTCGTCCGGGTTCACGCCTTTGTGCGGCTCTTTCCCGAAGAACTTGGACACTTCTTCAAAGACCTTCGGCATACGGGTCATACCGCCGACCAGAACGACTTCGTCAATGTCATCCTTGGACAGACCAGCATCCTTCAGTGCGGCCTGACACGGCTTCAACGAGCGCTTTATAAAGTCAGACACAAGGCTTTCCAGCTTGGCGCGGGTCAGCTTCATGACCATATGCAGCGGCGAACCATCCGACCCCATCGAGATGAAGGGCTGGTTGATTTCCGTCTGAGACGAGCTGGACAGCTCGATCTTGGCTTTCTCGGCGGCTTCTTTCAGGCGTTGCAGGGCCATCTTGTCTTTCGACAGATCGACCTGATTTTCCTTTTTGAACTCATCGACCAGATACTGAACGATGCGCATGTCGAAGTCTTCACCACCAAGGAACGTGTCCCCGTTGGTTGATTTGACTTCAAACAGACCGTCGTCGATTTCCAGAATGGTCACGTCGAACGTCCCGCCACCAAGGTCATAGACCGCGATGGTTTGGGTTTCTTTCTTGTCCAGACCGTAAGCCAAAGCAGCTGCAGTCGGTTCGTTGATGATCCGCAACACTTCAAGGCCAGCGATCTTGCCGGCGTCTTTTGTGGCCTGACGCTGTGCGTCGTTGAAATAGGCAGGAACGGTGATGACGGCTTGCGTCACTTCTTCACCAAGATAGCTTTCCGCCGTCTCTTTCATCTTGCCCAGAATGAAGGCCGAGATTTGCGAGGGCGAATATTTCTGCCCGGCCGCTTCGACCCAAGCATCACCATTGCCGCCGTCGACAATGGAATAGGGGACAAGCTTTTTGTCTTTTTCAACAGCCGGGTCTTGCATGTTGCGACCGATAAGGCGCTTCACGGCGAAGACGGTGTTGTCGGGGTTGGTGACGGCCTGCCGTTTGGCCGATTGGCCCACAAGGCGTTCGTCGTCCTTGAAGGCGACAATCGAAGGCGTCGTGCGCGCGCCTTCTGCGTTTTCAACGACTCGCGGTTGCGAGCCGTCCATGATGGCAACACATGAGTTGGTGGTGCCGAGGTCGATACCGATGACTTTAGCCATGCTCAAAATCCTCTCGTAGGCGATGTTGTGGGAGCCGACCTTGCAAAGCATCGGCCCCAGATCCCAGATTTCTGACCGGTTGGGTGTGCCCCAATCCAGCGTCTCGGCGTATATAAGAAGGGGAAATGGGGCCTGCAAGCCGTCAAGAGGAAACGAATGCCTAAAAAACCGAGTCTTTTTCAGAGTTTCGACCATGACACCGTCTAAATTGTCGCCGTTGGATCTGGGTGGCGCACAACTTTTCAAGGGAATGTTGGATCGCGATGCTCAATTGGCATTGGTGGATGGGGTGCGGCAGGTTGTTCGCGATGCGCCGTTTTTTCATCCTGTCACTCGGTCTGGTAAGCAGATGTCGGTGCGCATGACATCGGCGGGGCGGCTGGGCTGGGTGTCGGACCGGCGCGGATACCGCTATGAGCCGCGCCATCCGGGCGGCGATCCATGGCCCGACATACCCGCCCCCGTCCTGGACATTTGGCGCGCCGTTGCCGACACGGATCGGGCACCCGATTGCTGCTTGATCAACTATTATGGCGCGGGTGCGCGCATGGGGATGCACCAAGACCGGGACGAGGGCGACTTCTCGTATCCAGTTGTCTCGGTCAGTCTGGGTGATGACGCGTTATTTCGGATTGGCGGGACCGAGCGGAAGGGGCCGACGCAATCAACATGGCTGCAATCGGGTGATGTGCTGATGTTGGATGGCCCGGCACGGCTGGCGTATCACGGGGTGGACCGTCTTCGGTTTGGGTCAAGTGATCTTTTGCGCGATCACGGGCGAATCAACCTTACGCTTCGTGTGGTGACACAGGCGGATTAACGCCGCGCTTCCCAACTGGCGGACACGTGTTTACGGCTGTAGCTGTCGCCCAACATGCCAAGGAAGGCCAGCACGATTGATACGATCAACGGATACTCCCAATTCGAGTGATGCGGGAAATAGTTGATGAACACGTAGCCCCGTGCCTGGTCGATGATGTGAAACAGCGGGTTCCACGCAAACATCGCCAACATGAAGAACGGCAGTGTATTGGCCAAAAACATCTTGCCGGATGCAAACATATTTACCCGCATGTAAAGCGTGGTCGCGACCGAGGTGAAGCGCGGAAACCACGGCTTGATCGCCATGAATACGATCCCCACCGACACGCCGTTGAACCATGACAAAAGCACCATCATGAAACTGCCGACAGGGTCGTGAACATCAACCGGATGAAAGGCAAGACCATAGATCGTCAACACAACGATGATCGACAGAATCTGTAAGTAAAGCGACCCTAATGCTGTCGCGGCGATCGAAACCAACGTATTCATCGGCCCGTGCAGCATCATGGTCGAGGTCGGTCCATTGGCGGTCGCCACGGCCCGCATCGTTTTGACGTTGGTCATGAAAAGAAACACGCCCGACATGATATACAGCAGAAAATCGCCGCGGATGGCGGCGGATCGCAGGCCAAGCACGCTCATCATCACATAAAAGACGGCAACCATCAGCAGCGATTGCACAATATTGATGAACAGCCCGATCACCGCGTTGGGATGTGCTTTTCGCAGGTCAAAGACGGTCGCGTGATAAATCACCGCGATCATCGAGATCGCCGCCTGCCGCCGCGTCCGGTTTACTTTGACTTCAAACATGGGTCTGCCTTTCACCGGCGCGGGTAAATAATTGCAGGGAATTCTTGCCGTTCCGTTACCCAATCATCATAAGAGGACGAAATGACCTAATCAACAGAACCGCGCAACCGCACGGACAAGGAGCGATACGTTGGATTTTAGCCGTTTGGAAACTGTCATGCGGGCGCTTGCGCTGGATGCGGGTGATGTGATCATGGACATCTACAAATCGGACGATTTCGATGTGCGGTCCAAATCCGACGATAGCCCCGTCACCGCCGCGGACGAAGCGGCGGACAAGGTGATCTCGGACGGGTTGCGCGCGGCGTTTCCCGACGTGCTTCTGGTGACGGAAGAACAGGCCGACAGTCATGCACGACAGGCCGACACCTTTTTGATCGTTGACCCGCTGGACGGCACTAAGGAGTTCATTCACCGGCGCGGCGATTTTACCGTCAACATTGCCTATGTCGTGGACGGCACGCCCATTCGCGGGGTTGTCTATGCCCCTGCCAAGGGGCGTATGTTCTTCACCCGTGCCGATGGCAGCAGCGTCGAGGAACAAGGCCCCTTTGACCGTGATGTCTTGGGCAAGCTGACGCCGATTTCCGTCTCGACCCCCGACAATGACGCGCTGATGGTGGTGGCGTCGAAATCCCACCGCGATCAGGCGACGGATGATTACATCAACAAATATGCGGTGAAAGACATGACCTCGGCCGGCAGTTCACTGAAGTTCTGTCTTGTTGCCACCGGCGAGGCGGACATCTACCCCCGCGTGGGCCGCACGATGGAATGGGATACCGCCGCAGGTCATGCGGTGCTGAAAGGCGCGGGCGGCGACGTGGTGCGCTTTGACGACCACACGCCGCTGACCTATGGCAAACCCGATTATGCAAACCCGTTCTTTATCGCTATTGCGCCGGGCGTGGAGTTGAAGAAAGCCTGATCGAATGAGCGTTCTGATCGTCATTCCGGCGCGTTTCGCCTCGGTCAGGTATCCGGGCAAAGCGTTGGCGCCGTTGTGCGGCGCGACGGGGCAGGAAAAGACCCTGATCCGGCGCAGTTGGGACGCAGCGCTTGCCGTCGGTGGCGTTGATCGCGTCGTCATTGCCACCGATGACGACCGCATCCGTGCCGAAGCGGCCGGGTTCGGGGCCGATGTGGTCATGACCTCGCCGGACTGTCGCAACGGAACCGAACGCTGCGCCGAAGCTCTGGATGCGCTGGGCGGGGATCATGACATCATCGTTAACCTGCAAGGCGACGCCCCCCTGACCCCACCGTGGTTTGTCGAAGACCTGATCGCCGCGCTTAAGGCTCACCCGACTGCGGAAATGGCCACACCCGTGCTGCGTTGTGACGGCCGGTCGCTGGCCGGTTTTCAGGAAGACCGCCGCGCGGGCCGGGTTGGCGGAACGACCGCTGTGTTCGGGGCCGACGGCAAAGCGCTTTATTTCTCGAAAGAGGTGATCCCCTATACTGCTGACAAAGACTGGCAGGACGACAATCTTACGCCGATCTTTCACCATGTGGGCGTCTATGCATATCGACCCTCTGCGCTTGCGGCGTATGCTCGTTGGGCGCCGGGGCCGTTGGAGGAGTTGGAGGGTCTGGAGCAGCTGCGCTTTCTCGAGCGCGATCACCCGGTGCATTGCGTCGAAGTCGATGCGCGGGGCCGTGCGTTTTGGGAATTAAATAACCCCGAAGATGTTGCCCGCATCGAAGCTATTTTGAAAGACCTCGATATTGAATGAATCAAACCACCAATACCCGTACACGCGCGCCCAAGGGTAACAGTCCGCACTTTTTGAATGTTAAGATGAATCGACTTGAGAAAGCCGTACAACTGACCCATTGTCGTGGACAATTGCCGTGAGATTGTCAGATTTTATATTCATAAGTGATCAAAACGACCAGCGAATCGATGCAGTTCACGTAATTGGTGGCCGGTTGGTTGGAGTCTTATCCGGGTAAATGGTTAAAAGCAGAGGTATTCCCATGACGCAAAAAAGGGTCACGAAGGCTATTTTCCCGGTTGCCGGACTAGGAACACGGTTTCTGCCCGCAACCAAGTCGATCCCGAAAGAGATCATGACGTTGGTCGACCGCCCGCTGATCCAATATGCGATTGACGAAGCGCGCGCGGCGGGTATCAAGGAATTCATCTTTGTGACCTCGCGCGGAAAAGGGGCTTTGGAAGATTATTTCGACAATGCCCCCGTTTTGGAACAAGAGCTGCGCAAGAAGGGCAAGGAAGATCAGCTTGAAGCCTTGCAAGACACCAATATGGAAAGCGGTGCGATTGCCTATGTGCGCCAGCACAAGGCGCTGGGGCTGGGCCATGCCGTGTGGTGCGCGCATCGGCTGATCGGAGACGAACCCTTTGCCGTGATCTTGCCCGATGACGTGATCGCCGCAGAAAAACCCTGCTTGCAGCAGATGGTCGAAGCACACGCGGAAACCGGCGGCTGCATGGTCGCAGCGATGAAGGTGCCCGCCGAAAAAGCCAGCGCGTATGGCGTGCTTGACATCAAAGACGACCTGGGCGCGATGGTGTCGGTCAAGGGCATGGTGGAAAAGCCGAAAGTGAACGAAGCGCCATCAGATCTGGCGGTGATTGGCCGCTATATCCTGACGCCCAGTGTCCTGCGCAGCCTGAACCAGATGAAAACCGGTGCGGGTGGTGAGATCCAACTTACCGACGCGATTGCCGCCGAAATTCAAGAGGGCCGCGATGTCTTCGGCTACCGCTTTCGCGGAAAGCGTTTTGACTGTGGTTCGAAGGCCGGGTTCTTGCAGGCGACTGTCGCCTTTGGTTTGGCGCGGGACGAATTGCGGGACGAGTTTGCGTCTTATCTGCATGACATCGTAGCGCCAAAAAACGCGGCCGAGTGACCGACAGTGCCCGACTCGCGTCAGGCCCTTTGGACGGCGTATCGGATGCGGTGGAAGCGGCGTCGTCTGATCTGGCGGTCGATCCGGTCACGCCGCGACCTGACGCCCGTCGTCAATCGCACCGACCGGATTGAAGCCGGACAGGTCCGCGCCTTTATCACAGTGCGGAACGAACAGGCACGTTTGCCGTATTTCCTGTCCCATTACCGCGCGCTTGGGGTGGGACATTTTCTGTTCGTTCTGAACAACAGCGATGACGGGTCCGACGCCTATTTGTCAGGGCAACCTGACGTATCGCTATGGCGCACCAATGCCAGCTACAAGGCGTCGCGCTTTGGTGTGGATTGGATCACTTGGCTTCTGTTTCGCTATGGTCACGGTGCGTGGTGTCTGACAGTCGATGCAGATGAACTGCTGGTCTATCCTCATCACGACACCCGTGACCTGTCCGCCTTGACTCAAAGGCTGGAACAGACCGGAGCGACCGCACTGGGTGCGTTAATGCTGGACCTGTTCCCAAAGGGGCCGTTGGACCAGCACAGCTATGCGCCCGCAGACAACCCGACCAAGGTATTACCGTGGTTTGATGCAGGCCCTTATCGCGTTCAGCGGCAGCATCCGGCGCTGAATCTTTGGGTCCAGGGTGGGCCGCGCGACAGGGTGTTCTTTGCTGACCGCCCTGCTCGTGCGCCCACGTTGAACAAGTTTCCGCTGGTGCATTGGAACCGGCGCTTTGCCTATATGAACTCGACTCATGCGCTACTACCGCCGCACCTTAATTTGGAGTGGAACGGCCCGGAATGTATCTCGGGCGATACGCGCTTGTCGGGTGTCTTGTTGCACACCAAATTTCTGCCGGGCATTACCGCCCGGGCGCAAGAGGAAAAGGGCCGCAGGGAACATTTCGGTCGGCCCGAGGATTTCGATGACTATTATGACTGGCTCGGGACCACGCCTGACCTGTGGCATGACCGCGCGGTTGCCTATCAGGACTGGCGGCAGTTGATGGATTTCGGGTTACTTTCCAATGGCGGCTGGACCTAAACCGATGCTAGCGTGACATCGGGCAGACACGAGGAAAGCGTTGGGCGTCTGGACATCATATCGACTGCGGCTGAAACGTCAGCAATGCCACCTGCGGGCCCTGCGCAAACGCCGCCAATTGGCCGCGGTGACGGACCGAACCGAAGCGATCCGGGCGGATGATATTCTGGCCTTTTCGACCATCCGCAATGAACATATCCGTCTTCCCTATTTCTTGGACTATTACCGCACGCTTGGTGTGAACCACTTTCTGATCGTCGATAACGGATCGGATGATGGCGGGCGCGAATATCTGGCCGAGCAGCCCGATGTATCTCTGTGGACCACCACCGCCAGTTACAAAAGCGCGAATTTCGGGGTGCATTGGATCGGCTGGTTGCAACGGAAATACGCCGATGGGCATTGGGCGCTGACCGTCGATCCCGATGAACTTCTGGTCTATCCTTTCCATGATACCCGCCCGCTTAGGGCGCTGACGGATTGGCTGGACACCTGCCAGATCCGATCATTTGGCACCCTGCTTTTGGACATGTACCCCAAGGGCGTGCTGGACGCCCAACCCTACGCCGCAGGCCAAGATCCGTTCGAGATCGCGAACTGGTTTGATAGCGGCAACTACTCGATCACGAAGAACCCGAAATACGGCAACCTATGGATACAGGGTGGCCCGCGCGCGCGCGTGTTCTTTCACGACAAGCCGATCAAAGCACCGGCGTTGAACAAGATCCCGTTGGTCAAGTGGAGCAAACGCTATGCCTATGTCAGTTCAACCCACGCGCTTTTGCCGCGCGGGTTGAACCTTGTTTATGACCAGTGGGGCGGCGAAAAGGCGTCGGGTTGCCTGCTGCACGCAAAATTTCTGGACACGTTCAGCGCAAAGTCGGCCGAGGAACTTGAGCGCGGCCAGCATTACGCCAACAGCTATGAATACCGCGCCTATCATCGCGGCACCAAGGAAGACACCGACTTGTGGTGCGATTGGAGCGAGAAGTATCTGAACTGGCGACAACTAGAGGCGCTGGGCCTTATGTCCAAGGGAAACTGGGCATGAGCTTGGGAATCGTCATGCTGGTTCACGACGCGTTGGACCGCGCGCGGCAGCTGGTCCGTCACTGGGCAACGAACGGATGCCCGGTGGTGATCCATGTGGATGATAACGTGACGCCCGATGATTTCGCAGGCTTCGTCGCGTCGCTCAGCGATCTTGATAATGTGCGGTTCTGCGACCGTCAGCGTTGCGAATGGGGAACTTGGTCTTTGGTTGCAGCCAGCCAGACCGCATCGGAACAGATGTTGAAGGCGTTTCCCTATGTGCGTCACGTCATGCTGGCATCGGGCAGTTGCCTGCCCCTGCGGCCTATCCCTGAAATGCTGGCCTACCTGAACCGCCACGCGCAGACTGACTTCATCGAAAGCGCCACGACCGAGGATGTGCCCTGGACCATCGGCGGTCTGGACATCGAACGTTTTACCCTGCGTTTTCCATTCTCATGGAAACGTCATAGGCGGCTGTTTGATCGCTATGTGAAACTTCAGCGGTGGATGGGGACGAAGCGGAAAATCCCCGAGGGGTTGGTTCCGCATTTGGGCAGCCAGTGGTGGTGCCTGTCGCGCAACACCTTGTCGGCCATTCTGAACGATGCGAACCGGTCGACTTATGATGCCTATTTCCGGCGGGTGTGGATACCGGATGAAAGTTATTATCAGACACTTGCGCGTCGCCATTCGTCGCAGATTGAAAGCCGGTCGCTGACCCTGTCAAAGTTCGATTTTCAGGGCAAGCCCCATGTTTTTTACGACGACCATTTGCAGTTGTTACGCAGGTCGGACTGCTTTGTGGCACGCAAGGCGTGGCCCTATGCGGACAAGCTCTATGACAGTTTTCTGTCGAATCAGGGCGGCGCGACCGCGGCCTCTGCCACGCTGATCGACCCCAGCCCTGGCAAGATCGACCGTATTTTTACCAAAGCAATTAAGCGGCGCACGAAGGGCCGGCCGGGCCTTTATATGTCCAGCCGCTTTCCACGCGAGGGCCATGAAAAAGACGTGACCGCCGCGCGCTATACGGTGCTTGAGGGGTTCGCGGACATCTTCGAGGATTTCGACGAATGGCTGGCCGATACGGTCAGCGCGCGCGTGCATGGACACCTGTTTGCACCAGGTGGTGCGCAGTTTGCCGGCGGAGGAGACGTATTCTTCGGTGCGCTCAGTGATGCGGCGATGCTGCGCGACTATAACGCCAAGGCGTTTCTAACCAATCTTGTCTGGAACACGCGCGGGGAACGGCAGTGTTTTCATTTCGGGCCGCGCGACAATCAGGAGGTGTCATGGGTGATGGCCAAAGACCCCAACGCGCGGGTTTACGTCGTGTCCGGCGCGTGGGCAGTGAAGCTGTTTCATTCCAACCGTGCCCCCGCCGACCTAAGGCGTCAGGCTGCGCGTTTGCAACAGATCGAAAACGCGCATCTGAACGCCCTTCGCTCAAGCTATGCCCGCGCGCGCACTCACATCTGGTCGTTGGCCGATTTCGTGCTGAACCCGGCCGATCTGTTGCAGACCGTTGTGGACGACACGGGCCCGCGCACCGGGGTTCCGTTGACTAACCTTCCTAAAATGCGGCCCTTGGACGGGTTCCCAGAGTTCCTGCAAAATCTCCGAAATCAGGGGATGCACCCTTATCTTATGGGCGATTTCCCGTCGGATCTGGATTTGGTGGCCACGGCCCAAACCCGGCAACACCCCAATATGGTAAGGTGAAGCTATGTCCCGACCTTTCGATTGCTTCATCATCCTTGCTGAAATGCGCACCGGGTCCAACTTTCTGGAAAGCAACTTGGACCAGTTCCCCGGACTCCAATGCTATGGCGAGGCGTTCAACCCCTATTTCATGGTCACGCCTAAAACCGAAGAACTGTTCGGCGTGACCGTGCCGATGCGCGATGCCGACCCCCTGCACCTGCTGGAGCGTATGAAGGCAGAAACTGACGGTTTGCCCGGATTTCGTTTCTTTCACGATCACGACCCGCGTGTGTTCGACGTGCTGATCGACGATCCGCGCTGCGCCAAGATCGTGCTGACCCGCAATCTGGTTGACGCCTATGTGTCGCGCCGGATCGCGATGGCGACCGATCAATGGCAGCTGAGCAATGCGGCGGACGCGCGCAAACAGCCCGCGCGCTTTATCCCGGACGAGTTTGAAAAACTGTTTTACCGGATGAAAAGCTTTCAGGTGAAGATCAAAGACCGGCTGCAGCGGGCGGGGCAGACGGCGTTCTATATCGACTATGAGGACGCGCAGAAGATCGAGGTGGTAAACGGTTTGGCGAAATATCTGGGCGAGGATGGTCAGATCACCGAATTTGCCAGAACTTTCAAAAAGCAGAACCCCGAACCCCTGTCAGACAAAGTTCAGCAGTTCGAATTGCTGGCCGCCACGGTTGCCCGGATCGACGTGTTCGACCTGCATAAACTGCCGAATTTCGAGCCAAGCCGCCCACCTGTGCTGAAATCCTATGTGGCGTCGGATGCGCTGGGTCTTGTGTTTCTGCCCATCGCGGGCGGACCCACCGCGCAGGTTGAAAGCTGGATGGATGCCGCGGGGCCGCTTACACGTGATTTTTCACAAAAGACGCTGCGGCAGTGGAAGCGGCAGCACAAAGCCCATCGCAGCTTCACCGTACTGCGCCATCCGGTGGCGCGGTTACACGCCGTGTTTTGCGACCTTCTTGGCTCGCGCGATGGCGACCCGGACGCCGATTTGAAACATGCGCTGCGAGAGACCTTCAACGTGGCGCTGCCTGAGGGGCCCGGCGCGTCTTGGACGCTGGATGATCATCAAAGGGCGTTTCTGGGCTTCATCGACTTTGTCGGCAAAAACCTGAGCGGCCAGACGGGAATCAAGGTCGATCCGCGTTGGGCCACGCAATCTGCGACAGTGCAGGGATTTGCTGCCTTCGCCCTGCCCGACCACATCCTGCGCGAGCCCGAATTGGCCAACGGATTTGACCGACTTTTGTCAGATGTCGGCATTAAGGGTGGGGCGGACCTGCCCGCCGGCCAACCGGACGCGCCGTTCCCGCTGGGGCAGGTCCATACCGCCGACATCGAGGCCGCAGTGCGCAAAGTCTATCACCGTGACTATGTGATGTTCGGATTTCGGCCTTGGACCAAACAGCGGTAAGGCGTCGTCACGCCGCCTTGTTCGACAAGCTATCAGTCAGCAATGCGTGAAGTGTGGTGGTGTCGGTGTTGGCTCTCAATTTGGCGCAAATGGCGGTGTCCCGCATTGTGCGCGACACCAGCGCCAACGCCTTCAGATGTGAGACACCGGAATCTTCGGGCGCAAACAGGGCAAAGACCAAATCGACCGGCTGCTTATCCACGGCATTGAAATCAAAGGGGGTTTCCACACGAAGAAAGCAGCCAACCACCTTGTCCAACCCATGCAGGCGGGCATGTGGCAAAGCCACCCCGCGGCCCACACCGGTGGGCCCCAGGGTTTCGCGATGTTGCAGCGCGGCGAAGGCATCGCCTCCGTTAATGCCATAGCAGTCCATCGCCAGATCTCCAAGATCCTGAAACAGGCGTTTCTTGGAGGTGACGTTCGACACGACCTTTACGGCCGACGGCTCTAGGATGCTCGAAAGTTCCATCGCCAACAACTTTCCCCACCCACCAGCGGGCGGGAGGTTTAGATAGAGTTTTTAGGGTCGATCCAGCCCACATTACCGTCTTCACGGCGATAGACCACATTCATCCCCTCGGTTTTCTCGTTTCGAAACACCAGAACGGGCGCGTGTGCAAGCTCCATCTGCATAACCGCTTCACCAACCGAGAGCGACGGAATTCGCGTCTCCATCTCGGCGATGATCATGGGTTGAAGGGTTGCGTCGTCTGCTTCGTCCGGACCTTCGTCTTCTGACGCGAGGATATACGAGGACCCGCCGAAAACTTCAACCGGGTCTACACGATCTTTGTGGTGGTCTTTCAATCGACGCTTGTAGCGGCGCAACTGCGTCTCCATCTTGTCGGCGCAATTATCAAAGGCCGCGTAAATTTCCGTAGCGGTTCCCTTGGCTTGGGCGATCAGGCCAGTGGACAGATGCACAACCGTTTCACAAACAAATTCATGCGCACTTTTCGAAAAGATTACCTGCGCATTTGTTGGCCGCTCGGCATATTTGCGAATGACGTTGTTCAGTTCATCCTTCACATGAACCTGAAGCGCTTCGCCGATGTCGATTTGTTTGCCGCTGATTTGATATTGCATCCATACCTCCTATGGTATTTGCAGGTCACACCTTACTTCCCCAGACCGGGAAAAGCCCGAATTATCATAGTAATTATATAGTGTTATAAAAGACTTACACAACCTTCGCCGCCCAAGATATATCCGGGCAATCCATCTTATTTTGCCCTTGGCGGGACGGCCCTGAAGAAAGATCAAATGTTGACGCATTGGCCTATTTGGCGACGACTTGGCGATGCTTGTCAAGCATCTGACAGCCCCACCGCCTATTTGAACGAGAAATTTTGCCCCAGATAGACCCGGCGCACGTTTTCATCGCGAATCACCTCGTCCGTAGTGCCGCTCATCAGGATATGCCCGTCATGCAGGATATAGGCGCGGTCCACAATCTCGAGCGTTTCACGCACGTTGTGGTCGGTGATCAACACGCCGATACCGCGGTCTTTCAATTCGTGAACCAGTGATCGGATCTCGCCGACAGCTATGGGGTCGACACCGGCAAAGGGTTCGTCCAGCAACAGATATTTGGGGTTTGACGCCAACAGCCGGGCGATTTCGACGCGCCGCCGTTCGCCCCCTGACAAGGCCATTGCAGGGGTGCGGCGCAGGTGGCTTATGGAAAACTCGCTGAGCAGTTCTTCCAGCCGCTCGCGCCGTTTGTGTCGGTCGGGGGTCGAGATTTCGAGGATCGCCAAGATGTTATCTTCGACCGACATGCCGCGGAAAATCGACATTTCTTGTGGTAGATAACCGATGCCGTATTTCGCGCGCCGATACATCGGCAGCAACGTAACATCACGCCCGTCGATCATGACCTGCCCGGCTTCGGGCGTGATCAGCCCGGCGATGGCATAAAAGGTCGTACTTTTACCGCTACCGTTTGGTCCTAGAAGAGCGACGACTTCGCCGCGGTGAAGCTCCAGGTCCACGTCGCGGATCACGGGTTTCTTGCGATAGCTTTTGCGCAACCCAATGACGCGCAACCCGGCATCGCCATTTTCAACGGTCAAATCAGGGGACGCGTCCATCACTCCGCACCCGTCTGGATGATCGACTTAACGCGGCCATCCATCGTGCCGGTGCCGGATTTGAGGTTCACGGTCAGCTTTTCCGATGACAGTGCGTTCTGGCCTTGGGTCAATATTACGCCCCCGGTCATCACGATCACGCCGCTGTCGATGGTATAAATCGCGTCGCGCGATTCTGCGGCCTCCGCCCCGTTGACCAACGTGACCCCGTCCGAGGCCAGCAGCCGCGAAATCTCGCCCGTCGTATCAGTGCCGGTGGCGTATTCGACCCGAACCTTGCCTGCGGACAGGCGCATTTCGCCCTGCCCGATTTGCACGTTGCCGACGAAGGTCGCCGACCCGTCGGCTTGATCGACGTTCAACTGGTCAGCCGAGATTTCCACCGGAAGCGTGTTGTCATGTTTCAAGCCGCCAAATGCGACCTGAGCTTGGGCATGTGCTGCGACTGGCAAGCAAAGCGCCAACAACAAGGCTGCGATACGCGCGCCGTTCATCACTGTTCTTCCCCCTCTGTCTGGGGCTGATATATCAGTTTTACACCGTCTTTGAAAACAAGAAGATAGGTGTCATTATCTTCACCCTCGCGGGTAATTTCTGCTTGGCCGGCTGTCAGGTGGCCCATGGGTCCGTCCGCTGTGACCGGGCCGTTCGTGGCGGCGTGCGTCGAATCCATCGCAGTCGAAAGCTGATCGGTGGTTATGTGATAATCCGTCGATGTAACCAACGTCACGCCGCCTGCCAGATCAACCCGGTTTGACGCGCCATTAATGACCGCAGTCGCGGCATTGATATCCACCGCGCCCCCATCGGGCGTTTCGATCCGGGCGGCCAGCACCTTGGCGGTAAAAAGGTTGGCCTGATCGGGGTCGGGTACGGCGCTGTTGGCTTCGAATGTGATCGCAGCACCATCGGCGGTCACGCTGGAAAACCGGGGGCTGTCGATGCGTTGTTCGCCGGTCAATTCTTCCAGATTGACCCGCGCATAGGACAGCGACGTGGTCGGATCGACGGATTTCGAGATCAGAAACATCGTGGACAACAACGCAAGCGCACCGACCGGCAGAAGAACCTTCAGCCAAGAGATAAAGCGCGAATAACGGTTGTCGGGTCGGACCATGTGCCCTCGGAAAATCAATTGTCTGAAATGTTATCTAAGCACCAATCTGACCAATCCAAGCAAGCGGCGCGGATTGGTCCGGTTAGTGCGAGAAAATATCGACCTCGGGCCAGCCCGCCAGATCCAGCTGTGCGCGCATCGGCAGGAAATCGAAACAGGCCTGCGCCATCTCGGTCCGGTTTTCACGGTCAAGCATCTGGTTCAGCTCTTCCCGCAGGCGGTGCAGATACAGAACGTCCGACGCGGCATAGTCCAGCTGCGCGGTCGTCAGCTTTTCCGCGCCCCAATCGCTCATCTGTTGTTGCTTCGAGATATCGACCTTCAACAACTGATCCAGCAGGTTTTTTAACCCGTGACGATCAGTGTAGGTGCGGATCAGTTTCGACGCGATCTTGGTGCAATAGACAGGCGCCGTCACCACGCCAAACGCGTTCAGCAGCGCGGCAATGTCGAACCGGCCAAAGTGAAACAGCTTCAGCACATCCGGGTCCGCCAACATCCGTTCAAGGTTCGGTGCGCTGGTCTGGCCTTTTTCGACCTGCACCAGATGCGCGTCGCCATCGCCCGACGACATCTGAACGACGCACAGCCGGTCGCGATGCGGGTTCAGACCCATGGTTTCGCAGTCGATGGCAACAACTGGTCCCAAGTCCAGCCCATCGGGAAGGTCGCGCTTGTATAGGTGGTTGGCCATCGGTGCCCCTCGTCCGTTTGTTCTGTCTCTGATAGGCTGCACGGGCGCGGGGTTCAATGCAAAGGCGTCATTTGCCGTGATACAGGCCCACGACATGCTCGGCCTCGGCGAAGAACAGCCAGCGCCCGATCACGATGCCGGGCAGATGCAACGCCAGGGCCAGAAACGCGGTCACATGGCCGGGCGGGGTCAGCAGCAGGATCGCCGCCGGCAGCACGCCTGCAAGGGCCAGTGCAATGACGCGCAACTTCGCCGCGTGTTTGCGCCCGATGCGATACACCATTTCGTCGACCACGTAATTGCGCGCCGTATGCCCGCTTTCCAACATCCGCACCTCGCCAAGATGGGCCAATCCTGTGGCATCAGCCGTTGTGCCGCGCGCCGCCGCGTGTTGGTCGCCGACCCGCCACATGACCAGCAGAACAAGGGACAGCGCAAGAAGCAGCCAACCGGCGATCTTCGACTCGCCCGCCAACAGCGCACCACCGCCCAGCGCGTGCAGCATGTACATTACCGGAGTCATCGGCTGCCGCCAGCGTGGAATGGTCTTCATTTGTGTATAGATCATGCCGGTGGTGATCACAGTCACGAACGCAAAAAAAGACCCTAACACGCCGGTAAATACCATTTCTGCCCCCAGAAAAATACGCGGGATGGCGATCAGCGCGAAAGTAAACAAGGTGACGACCGCGACAATCCCCTCGCGGCTTAGCCAACTGGTGCGCCACTGGCTAAACGCATAGATCGCGTTCTTCTTGTTTGGCAGGTGAAATGTGGACGCAATCAGCCCGACACACGACAGCGTATAGGCGATAAAAAAGAACGCGAATGCAGTTCCCCCGCTGACATCTGGCATGCCCAGACCCAGCCAGAAAAACAGGCCGAACCCAAGCCCTGACAGGATGGTGAAAATAATAACACTGGGCGCGGGATGCATCCGTATCCTCCGTCAGAGCTTTTCAAGCGCTTTATCAAGCCAGCCAAGGAACCCTTGTGGCTTGTCCGCGACCGCCTTGAGCGGTTGCGTGTTCAGCGTGTCCTTGGGGCGTGGCGGAAGGTACTTGTTCACGGGCTTGGTGCCAAGGTCCGGCATCAGGTCATACCCGCCGCGATCTGCCACCAATTTCGACACATCGCTGTCCGGGTCGCCAAGGTCGCCGAAATGACGCGCACCGGTGGGGCAGGTGCGCACGCAGGCTGGGACGCGGTCCTCTTCCGGCAGGTTTTCGTTATAGATCCGGTCAACGCACAAGGTGCATTTCTTCATGATCCCCGCCTCGTGATCCAACTCGCGCGCGCCATAGGGACAAGCCCAGGCGCACAAGCCGCACCCGATGCAGCGATCTTCGTTGACCAGCACGATCCCATCCTCGGACCGCTTATAGCTCGCGCCGGTCGGGCAGACGGTCACGCAGGGCGCATCGTCGCAATGCAGACAGGATCGCGGGATGTGGACGGTTTGCGCGGGGCGGCCTTCGGCTTGTGCTTCATAGGAAAACACACGGTTCAGAAACGTGCCGCCGGGGTCCGCGCCGTAAGGGTCGGTATCTGACAGCGGCGCGCCATAGTTCTGCGTGTTCCACCCCTTGCAGGCGGTCACGCATCCTTGGCAGCCAACGCAGGTGTCCAGATCAATCACCAGTCCTAGTTTCTTGTCAGTCTTATCAGGAAGTGCTGTCATCAGATTTTCCTTGCCACGACATTCGGCCCTTTGCCAACGGGCGAGGTAATTGGTGGATACGAAGGCTGGCTTTCCGCTGGTTTAGGGTCTGCTTTTGCGATCTTGACGCGCAGATCAAACCACGCCGCCTGCCCCGTTACCGGGTCGGAGTTTGCCCAGCGAAGCCCGTCCCCTTTCGGCGGCTGAAGTTCGTGAATCAGGTGGTTCAGAAGGAAACCCTCGGTCGCTTCCGGCGCATCGTTATCCAGCGCCCACGCCCCTTTGCGTTTGCCGATGGCATTCCATGTCCAAACTGTTTTCGGGTTCAGGCTTGCGTGCTGGGCAACCGGCACCGTGATCGACCCATGCGCCGAGGTCACGGTGGCATAATCACCATCTTCAAACCCGTGTGTACGCCAAAGATCGGTCGGCAGATAGAGGAAGTTCTTGTCGGTGATCTGCCGAAGCCACGCGTTCTGCGATCCCCAGGAATGATACATGTGCATCGGGCGCTGGGTCAGGGCGTGGATTGGAAACTCGTCTGTATCGACGTTGCTGTCCTCAAACGGTGGATACCAGATGGGAAGCGGGTCCATGGTTTTCTGAATACGGGAGCGTAGATGTTCGGGGGGTTGGATATCGCCAAACCCCCCGGCAGCGAGCTGGAACTTGCGCATCGGTTCGACATAGAGGTTGAACACATAGGGCGCTTCGGCATCGAAAATCCCACGGTCCACCGCCCATTCCTGATAGGCCTTGTTCCACGGTTTATAAAACCGCGCCTCGTCGGGAATATGATCGACCCAGAAACCCCCATTTTCGATATAGCGGTCGATTTGGGCTGGATTAGGCTCTCCTCGTCCCCTACCCTTACCATCCTTCCCCCGCCATCCGGCCAGTGGGCCAACGCCCGGACGCCGTTCGTGATTCACCATGTAATCGGCGTAATCTGTAAACTTCGGCGCGCCATCTTCAGTCACGAAACCCGGCAGGCCCAGCTTGGCCCCCAACTGAAGCAGCACGGTCTGAAACCCGCGCACATCGCGGTCGGGTTCAACCACCGGCCAGCGGATCGCATCCGCCGCACCATCCGCCTCGCAGATCGGACGATCCAGCAGGCTGATGCAATCGTGACGCTCCAGATAGGTCGTGTCAGGCAGAATTAGATCGGCATAGGCCACCATTTCCGAGCTATAGGCATCGGAGTAAATGATATGCGGGATCACGTAGTCGCCGTTCTCGTCTGTGTCGGTCAGCATCTCCATGACCCCGGACGAATTCATCGACGAATTCCACGCCATGTTGGCCATATACATGAACAGAGTGTCGATCTTGTAAGGATCACCGGCATGGGCGTTTGAGATCACCATATGCATCAGCCCATGCGCCGACATCGGGTTCTCCCACGTAAAGGCTTTGTCGATCCGTTTGGCGTTTCCATCACCGTCCAGCAGCAGATGCTCCGGCCCCATTGGATAGCCCAAATGCGGGCCATCAAGCGGCTGGCCGGGCGTGACGCCAGCATGCGGTTTCGGGTGCGCCTCGGGCGGCTTCGGATAGGGCGGCTTGAACCGGAACCCGCCCGGAACCTCGACCGAGCCAAGCAGGATTTGCAGCACATGCAGCGCGCGGCAGGTCTGGAAACCGTTCGAATGCGCCGAGATCCCGCGCATCGCGTGAAAGCTGACGGGCCGCCCGATCATCTTGTCATGCTTTTGCCCCTTCCAGTCGGTCCAGGGTTGTTCGAGCACGATTTCTTCGTCAAAGGCGACACGCGCAAGTTCGGCGGCGATGGACTTTATGCGGTCAGCGGTGATTCCGGTTTGCTCGGCCACGGCATCAGGCGCGTAATCGTCAGACAGATAGCGTTCCGCCAGCAACTGAAACACCGGACGATGTGAGATCCCGGCGTGGCGATAGCTTGCCGCCAGATCGGGCATTACGCCGGGCGTGTCGTAATCCGCGAGCTTGCCGGTCGCACGGCAAATGACCTGCGGCTTGCCGTTTTGGCCGCGCAAGAAAAGCCCATTTTCAGGCGATTTAGGGTCTTCAATAAAGATGAAGCCAGCATTGGTATAGCGCGACAGATAGGGCAGATCGACTTTCCCCGCCCGTAAAAGCTCGTGGACCAGCGCCAGAATGAACAACCCGTCCGTGCCCGGCGTGATGCCCACCCAATCATCTGCAATCGCATTGTAACCCGACCGGATTGGGTTCACGCCAATGATACGAACGCCGCGTTCTTTCAGCTTACCAAGGCCCAGCTTGATCGGGTTGCTGTCGTGGTCCTCCGCCACACCAAACAGCATGAACAACTTGGTGCGGTCCCAATCGGGCTGTCCGAATTCCCAAAACGAACCACCCATCGTATAGATGCCCGCCGCCGCCATGTTGACCGAACAAAAACCGCCATGGGCGGCATAGTTCGGGGTGCCATAGGCCTGCGCGAACCAGGACGTGAAGCTTTGACTTTGATCGCGCCCGGTGAAGAACGCCATGCGCTTTGGGTCGTTCGCGCGCAGGGGGGCCAGCCAACCGGCGGCGATATCCAGCGCCTCGTTCCAGCTGATCGTTTCAAACTCGCCCGACCCGCGCGGGCCGACCCGCTTCAAGGGCGCGTGCAACCGCGACGGCGCAAGGTGCTGCATCAGCCCCGCGGACCCTTTGCCACACAGCACGCCCTTGTTCACAGGATGGTCGCGGTTGCCGTCGATATAGGCAACCTGCCCGTCCTTCATGTGCACGTTGATCCCGCAGCGGCACGCGCACATGTAACAGGTTGTCTGGCGCACCTCATCCGAGATTTGGGGCGAGGTTTCGATCTGTATATCTTCCGGTTTGTTCATTCAGATGGTGGCCTCGCTTCGTCTGCTTTGAAAGCCAACCAGCCCACCGCCTTGATCGGTAGGTCCAGTTGGCGATCGGTTTGGGGCCAGTATGCACCGTCCGTCCGCGTCTTGCCAATGGGGTGGCCGATGCCTAGCGTATCGCGCATGGATTACGACCACCTGATAGATGCTGAGACATGGGCCTTCATCCGGGACAGTGCGCAGTTTGATCTGCCGGACTCGGGCGGTGCGGATATCTCTGCGCAACGGGAAAGCTATGACCGGATGTGCCGCGCGTTTTTTGCGGGCTATCCGCCCGGTGTGTCGGCACGCGATGATCACGCCCATTCGGTGCCTATCCGCATCTACGAAAGCGGGCCAAGCGATGCGACCTTGATCTATTATCACGGGGGCGGTTTTGTCGTGGGTGGGTTGGACAGCCACGACGATATATGCGCTGAGCTGTGCGCGCGGACGGGCGTCCGCGTCGTCAGCGTCGATTATCGGCTTGCCCCCGAGCATGTACATCCAGCCGCTTTCCAAGATGCCATGGCTGCGGCGCGCTATGTGGCTCTAACATGGCCTGGATCGCATATCCTGGTAGGGGATAGCGCGGGCGGAAACCTTGCAGCAGCGGTGGCCCATGCCAGTCGTCGTTCAATTGATTTTCTGGGGCTGGTGTTGATTTACCCCGGGCTGGGGGGTGATATGTCGTGCGGGTCATACCGCATCCACGCGCACGCGCCCATGCTGACGCTTGCGGATGTAAAGTTCTATGATCGCATCCGCCATGATGGCCCCGGACCAACGGACGACCCAACCGCTGCCCCCCTGGCCGACAGTGACTTTTCCAACCTGCCCCCGACCGCAATTTTCACTGCGCAGTGCGATCCGCTGTCTGATGATGGGCGCGCCTATCGCGATGCAATTCTGGCCGCCGGAGGTCGTGCGCACTGGACCGAGGAACCCGGTTTGGTCCACGGATATCTGCGCGCCCGGCACAGTGTGGCGCGGGCACGTGACAGCTTTGATCGTATCGTCGCCGCAACAAAGATGATTGCCGCAGGCGATTGGCAAGACTGACCCTTTCCACATGATCGCAGGTGGCATAATCTGTGCCTATAATAAGGCGAACGGTTAACGTATCGCGAAACGAGGAAGTGCAGTAGAACATGCCGCCTATCGGAATCTCTTTGTTCCGCGGTCTGCAAAACATGCAGGGCGCCGCGGGGCTGGAACGTCGTTTGCGACGCAGACTTGCCGACGGCAAAGAACACCCGACCCGCAACGGCGAGCGGCTGGGCCGTGACCTTGCCGACCGACCGCCAGGTCAGGTTGCGTGGATACATATGCAGAACCTCGATGAACTGGAAGAAGTCCTGGGCCTTGTCGGGTACCTTAAGGTCGATCACGAGGATCTGACGATCCTGATCACCACCACCGACTACGACGGCCCACCGTCCGAACATGCGGACTTCATCCATCAATACGTGCCCTACTCTGCGCCTGCGCCCGTTGCGGCGTTTCTGGATCACTGGCGGCCGGATGCGCTGCTTTGGATGGATGGAAGGCTTGATGTCACCCTGCTGCCTGCTGTGTTTGCGCGAAAGATCCCGGCCTTCTGGGTCAACGCCCACGTGCCGAAAGAAGCGCAGCGCCAATGGCGGTGGCTGCCGGGATCAACCAAATCGATTCTTTCGGGGTTCGATACTGTTCTGGCTGAAAGCGATGCTGCGCGGCGCGAGCTTTGCAGATTTGGTGCCGTCCCGAACCGGGTCGTGGCTTCGGGGCCGCTGCAAATCCAGGTTCGACCGCCCAGCTGCAATATGGTCGAGCGGGACGAGTTTGCAAAAAACCTTGCGGCGCGACCGGTCTGGCTGGCCGCAGGTGTGTGCAAGGTCGAGGAAGACGCCTTGCTGATCGCCCACAAGCAACTGGTGCGTAAATCGCACCGGTTGTTGTTGATCATCGAGCCGCGCGAGATGGATCGCGGTGTCGAGCTGGCCGCAGAGCTAGAGGCCGAGGGTTGGGTCGTCGCCTGCCGATCGCGCGACGATGTCCCCGGTCCTGACATCCAGATTTTCATTGCTGACCAAGAAGGTGAATCCGGTCTTTGGATGCATCTTGCGCCGATCACCTATGCCGGTGGCAGCATGGGCATTGGAACTGAGCTGAATCCGTTGGAGCCCGCTGCGCTGGGCTCGGTCGTATTGTTCGGACCGAAGGTTAACGGCGCACATGAAGCCTATCGTCGGTTAGAGCGTGCCGGCGCCGCCACCAGGATTGATAACGCCGATGACCTGAGCCAAGCAGTCGAACATCTGTTATCCCCGGACGAAGCCGCAAAAATGGCGATGGCCGCGTGGGATGTCACCACCAGCGGGGCTGAGGTCAGCGATTTGTTGCGTGATAAGCTGTCTGACGCCTTGTCCGGTGCGCTGGGGTAGGGCGGGTTATGAAAACGCCTCGGTTCTGGTTCACCCCGCCCGACCGCCCCGATTGGCGGGCCCGTATTCTGGCGCCGCTGGGCTGGACCTATGGCGCCGCAACCGCGCGGCGTCTGGAACAGGGCGACGGGTATCGGGCGCAGGTGCCCGTGATCTGCGTGGGCAATATCAACGCGGGTGGCACGGGCAAGACGCCCACGACCATCGCGCTGGCGCAACGCCTGTCCGGTTGGGGGTATCAGGTGCATATCGTGTCACGGGGGCACAAGGGCACGTTGGACGGCCCCGTTCTGGTGGACGAGCGCACCCATGACGCAAACGCCGTCGGGGATGAGCCATTGTTGATGGCTGCTTTCACCAAGGTCTGGATCGCGCGCGACCGCGCCGAAGGCGTGCGCGCCGCCGAAGCCGCGGGCGCCGAGGTCATACTGATGGATGACGGGTTTCAGAACCCGGCGGTGCAGAAATCCCTGTCGATCGTCGTCGTAGATGCGGTTAAAGGGTTCGGCAATGCGCGCTGCATTCCCGCCGGACCGCTGCGCGAGCCGGTGACGGCCGGGCTTGCGCGGGCGGATTTGCTGCTGTCCATCGGTCCCGATGCGGCGCAGGCCCGGTTTGCAAACGAATGGCGCGGAACCATTGACTGCCCCCATGCGACCGGCTGGCTAGAGCCGTTGCAAACCGGCATGGATTGGCAGGGGATGGACGTGCTGGCCTTCGCGGGCATTGGCCTGCCCGAGAAGTTTTTCGCGACGGTCAAAGGTCTTGGCGCCAACCTTCTACGGGCCGAGGCGCTGGCAGATCACCAACCCTTGACTGACGCGCTGATGAAACGGTTGCAGATCGAGGCAACCGCTTTGGGTGCCCAGCTTGTCACCACGGAAAAAGACGCGGTGCGCTTGCCCGACGCTTTCAAGCGGCAGGTGTTGACTGTGCCGGTTCGGCTGGAGTTGTCCGACTGGGGCCCTATCGACGCCGAATTGGCCCGGATTGGGCTGGGTCAGAGCCTGTCAAAGCCCTGACCCGAAGCTTTATTCGCCCAGCTTTTCGTCAATCAGCTTGGCAAATTCGTCATAAGACATGTTGGAATAGGTCTTGCCGTCGATGACGAAAGACGGGGTCGCGTTGATCTCGTCTTCAGCGGCGTTCTTTTGATAGGCGGCGACCATGCTTTCGGCCATAGCCTCGTTCTGCAAACAGGCGTCCATCTGTTCATCCGTCATGCCAGCGGTGCGGCCCAGCTTGCGCAGGTTGCTGATGATCGTGGCGGGATTACCATCGCCGATCCAATCCTCCATCCCGTCATAGATCATGCCGGTCATGCCGAAATATTTATCTTCCCCGCCGCAGCGGGCGATCATCCCGGCCCACAGACCGAACCGGTCGAAATACACCTCGCGATGAATGAATTTCACCTTGCCGGTGTCGATATAGTTCTTCTTCAATTCCTGAAAGACGGTCTGATGGAAATTGCCGCAATGCGGACAGGTGAACGAGGCGTATTCGATGACCGTCACCGGCGCGTCTTCGTCGCCCATCACCATGTCGGGGGCAAGCTCGACATCGGCGTCGGCTTCGGCGTCTTGCGCCTCGGCAATGGACACACCGGGAACCGAGCCGTTGTTCTGGCTCATGTAATACGCGCCACCGCCGATCAGCAGGACGGCGGCAAGCAAAATGGGAAGAATACGGGTCATGATAGATTTCAGCCTTTGTCGTTTCGTTTCATCAGCACGTTTTGTGCCAGCTTTTCAAGCGCGTCGCGCAGGCCTGCGTCGGTTACGTCTGCCGTGACCTGGGCTGCGCGGGCGCGGGTTGTATCGTCGGGCGCGGTTTTGCGTTTCGGGGCAGGGGTGAACTGTGCCTGGCCTTCGGCAAAGCCGGTGGGTGCGGTTTGGGTGATCCTTATCCGCGCAATGGCATTATATCCATAGATCGCGTTCACCTTTTCGCGCAGTTGTTCCTTCTGCATCTCAAGCATCGGGGCTTGTGCGCCGGTGGTTAAAACGGTCAGGGTCGCACCCATCCCGCCGCGACCATACGAGACCTCGATCGGCTTTGCGATGGCAGCGGTGGCGTCGCCCACGATTTCGGCCCAGTGGGTCAGAACGCGGGTCACGGCAAAGCCGCGCGACTCGCTTGCCTTGCGGATGCGCGTAGACAGAAGGCTTGATGTCCTTTCAAAGCCCTTACGGCGGCGCTTGATTTTCGCAGGCTGACTCACGTCTGGCACATCCCGGTTTTGCCCCTATTCTATGCGGTTGAACATGCTATGCCAGTGCAAAGCCATGACAGGAGGTAAAACTTGTGTGACGCGCCGAAATCTGCCGACCTTTTGGCCTGGTATGACCGCCATGCCCGCGAACTGCCGTGGCGCGTCGGACCTGCGGATCGCGCGGCGGGCGTGGTACCCGACCCCTATGCCGTGTGGCTGTCTGAAATCATGCTGCAACAGACAACTGTCGCCGCAGTTAGAGACTATTTCACCAGATTCATGACCCTTTGGCCCACGGTCGAGGCATTGGCGGACGCCGATGATGACCGCGTCATGGGTGAATGGGCGGGGCTTGGATACTATGCCCGCGCGCGCAACTTGCTCAAATGCGCGCGGGTGGTGGCGCAGATGGGCGCGTTCCCCCGGACGCGCGCGGCGCTTGAGGAATTGCCGGGCATTGGCCCCTATACCTCGGCCGCGATTGCGGCGATTGCCTATGATCTGCCCGAGACTGTCGTTGATGGGAACGTCGAACGCGTGATGTCGCGGGTGTTTCAGATCGAAACACCATTACCCGATGCCAAGCCCGAGATGAAGCAGCGCGCCGCCAGTCTGACGCCAGATGCGCGACCCGGCGATTATGCGCAGGCGGTGATGGATCTGGGGGCCACGATCTGCACACCCAAGTCGCCTGCCTGCGGGATATGTCCGTGGAATAGACACTGTCAGGCCCGTGCGGCTGGGGTGCAGGCGACGCTGCCGGCCCGCGCGCCCAAGACGCCGAAACCCACGCGATATGGTGTCGCCTATTTGGCGCGGCGCACGGATGGCTTGTGGCTGGTCGAACGTCGCCCGGAAAAGGGGTTGCTGGGTGGCATGTTCGGCTGGCCCGGCGCAGACTGGGGCGACACCGCAACCGAGGCCCCGCCGATCCCCGCCAATTGGCGCGACCCCAAGGTCGAGGTGCGCCACACCTTTACCCATTTTCACCTTAGATTGTCGCTGCGGGTCGCATCGGTTCCGGTCGACGCAGCGCCGAACAAGGGCACGTTCCGGGCGATCCGGCCGTCAGACCTGCCCACCGTCATGCGCAAGGCCTTTGACGTCGCGACAGCCACCCTGCCGGATTGAGACCGCGCGCGCCGCAAGCTATACTTTCACCGAGGGACATAAGAAAGCTTGATCATGGTTCCAGCATCGACCCTATCGCGGTTCCGAAACGCAGCGCCCTTCGGCGTGTCGTTGGTGCTGCCCCTGTTGGTTTGCATCGCCGCGTGGAACGGGGGGTGGTATGTGCTGTTGCCCCCCTTGGGGACATGGTGGCTTTACGCCCTGCTGGATGCGGCCATCGGGCGATATTCCGAGAATGCAGACCCTAACACGCCGGAAAACGATCTTTTCTGGTATCGCCTGATCACGCTGATCTGGTTTCCCATCCAGTTCGTGATGATCTTCGGGATGATCTGGTATGTGACCGGTGCCGACCATCTTTCGCTGCTTGAAAAGTTCTTTGTGTTCTTCGGTGTGGGCGTCCTGTCGGGGTCGGTCGGCATTGTCTATGCGCACGAGTTGATGCACCAATCCAACCGGTTAGAGCGGTGGTTGGCTGATCTGCTGCTAGCCACGGTGCTTTACAGCCATTTCCGCACCGAACATCTGCTGGTTCACCATCCCTATGTCGGCACCACCCGCGATGCCGTGACCGCGCGGTATAATGAAGGGTTTCATCGCTATTTCTTCCGCGTCCTGCGTCAGGCGCCCGTGTCGGCATGGCGGGCGGAAAAGGCGATGTTGGCGCGGCGGGGGCTGTCGGTCATCGACGGGTCAAGCCCGTTCTGGCGATACGGGGCGTTGCAACTGTTGGCGTTGATCCTTGCGGTCTTGCTGGGCGGTTGGCTGGGCGTGGCGCTGTTTGCGTTCCAGGCGCTTGTCGCGATCTGGCAACTGGAGCTGACAAACTATGTCGAACATTACGGCCTGACGCGTAAACATCTGGGCGACGGCAAATACGAACGCGTGATGCCCCGCCACAGTTGGAACGCCGATCACCGCGCGTCAAACTGGCTGTTGATCAACCTACAACGCCATTCCGACCATCACTATAAACCCGCGCGGCGGTTTCCGTTATTGCAGACCTATCCGGACGATGAGGCGCCGCAACTGCCTTTTGGTTATCCGGTGATGACAGTGGCCGCGATGATCCCGCCTGTCTGGCGGCGCGTTATGAACCCCCGTGTGCGGGCGTGGCGCAAACATCATTACCCCGAGATCACGGATTGGAGCGCCTATAAGGCCGGCACCCTGCCACCGCCGGGCCTGCGTTAAGGGAAGCAAGTGGGCGCGTCGCCCGTTTGCCATGGCGGGTATTTCTGCATCACGCGGGCAAGGCGGTCACTTGCCAAAAAAGCCTCTAACCAAGCCGAAACGCGCCGTGTGGCCTCTGCATCGAAGCGGGGTTTGTCGATCATCGCGAACTGGCGCACGAAGGGTAGGGTGGCGAAATCGGCCAGCGTCGGTTGGTTGCCGTGAAGCCAACCGTCGCCAAGTTGCGGATCAAGCCCGGCCAGAATGTCCATCGCCTCGGCGCGCGTGACCTCGGGGTCGCTGTCGGGATGGCGCACGGCGTATTTCGTCAGATCAAGCGCGCGTTTGAACGGGCCGTCAAACACCTCGATCAGATCGAGCCCAGCGTCGGGCATGTCGAGCAGCACTTCGGGATCATTCTGCGCCAAGGCCCATCGCATGATGTCGAAACTTTCGTCCAGCACCTCGTCAGGCGTCACCAGACACGGCACGGTTGCCGAGGGCGAGGCGTCAAGAAACGCTTGCGGCTTGTCGCGCAACAGGATCTCGCGCAACTCAACCTGCACCCCGCTGCTGGCAATGGCAAGGCGGGCGCGAATGGCATAGGGGCAACGGCGGAAGGAATAAAGGATCGGCAACATGGTCTATTCCTGCCTGATATGGGGCACTGGATGCAAGTCGCCGTTATGCGCCCGCCAAAAAAGGCCCCACCCTTTGCAGGGCGGGGTCAGTTAAAGTGCCATGGAACAGACCACAGGCACCGGCGGTACACCGTGTTGCGGGCGCATGTCTCTGCGCCCTGCAGAATGTTTTGGATCAGTTCATTTCAGCGCGGATTTGTTGGCGCAGCAGGTCAATCGGAACTTTCTTACCGTCTTGTTTGAAGAACCAATAGGTCCAGCCATTGCAACTGGGTGCACTTTCCAGCGCCGCGCCAACCTGGTGGATCGACCCGCGCGCCTCGCCCGAGATCAGCGTGCCATCGGCGCGAACCTTGGCGGTTTTGCCGCGCGGGCTTGTCAGAACCTCGCCCGGGCGCAACATGCCGCGTTCGACCAACTGGCCAAAGGGCACGCGCGGCTCGGCGCGTTTGGACGGGGTGGTGATCAGGGCTTCCTTGTCGAACTTGCGCACCTTCGCGATGCGTTTCGTGGCGACCTTGCGATAGGCTTCTTCGCGCTCGATCCCGATGAAGTCACGACCCAGCATCTTGGCCACAGCCCCCGTGGTGCCGGTGCCGAAGAACGGGTCAAGGATTACGTCGCCGGGGTTGGTCGATCCGACCAAAACACGGTGCAGCAGGCTTTCCGGCTTCTGCGTCGGATGCGCTTTGTCGCCGTTTTCGTCCTTCAGACGCTCGTGCCCCGTACAGATCGGCAACACCCAGTCGGACCGCATCTGAATACCTTCGTTCAACGCCTTCAGCGCTTCGTAATTGAACGTGTATTTCGCGCCCTCGGATTTCGAGGCCCAGATCATCGTTTCATGCGCGTTGGTGAAGCGTTTACCGCGGAAATTCGGCATTGGGTTCGACTTGCGCCAGACCACATCGTTCAAGATCCAATAGCCTTGGTTCTGAAGCTCGGCCCCCATACGGAATACGTTGTGATACGAGCCGATGACCCAAATCGCGCCATCTGGTTTTAGGATGCGGCGGGCGGCCTTAAGCCAGGCGCGGGTGAACTGGTCATAGGCCTTGAAGCTGTCGAACTGGTCCCAGTCGTCGTCCACCGCATCGACCTTGGAGTTGTCAGGGCGGTGCAGCTCGCCTTTCAGCTGCAAGTTATAGGGCGGGTCGGCAAAAATAAGATCGACCGAGTTTTCCGGCAGACTGTTCATCACCTCGATGCAGTCGCCATCAATAATCTGGTTCAGCGGCAGGTCTACAGCCGCTTTTGTGGTGGTTTTCGTTTTCATTTCTGCCTCATGTACCCAGCGCATTTTGCGCCTATCGGTGGCGCATTGGTGCGCTCGTTTTGATGAGATCAGAATGAGTCAAAGGCGATTCGCCGTCAATTTCTTTTTTGAATCAGTCACTTATATATTTATCTTGATACAAGATATTGTGTACTGGTTTGAAAGAACGTCTATGGTGTGGGGTCACACCAAGATTTTGCAGCGCCAACCTGTGGCTTTTTGACGGGTATCCTGCGTTCGTCTCCCACCCATAGCCGGGAAACTGTTGCGCCAAATCCACCATGATCCGATCGCGGGTGATTTTGGCGATGATAGAGGCGGCGGAAATCGACAATGATCGCGCGTCTCCTTTCACGATTGTCTCGGCGGACAGCGTCAGCCCGCGCGGGGTCATATTGCCGTCGATCAACACATGGTCGGGTGGGGTCGTCAGCCCGGAAACCGCGCGCTCCATCGCCAAGTGACTGGCGCGCAGGATGTTCAGTTCGTCAATTTCATCGACCGTGGCGTGTGCGACGGAAATATCGGCACTGGCGATGATGATGTCGTAAAGCGCATCACGCCGTTTGGCCGTCAGCGTCTTGGAATCATTCAGGCCAGCGGGAATGTTTGTCGGGTCCAACACGACTGCCGCCGCTGTGACCGGCCCCGCCAATGGGCCGCGCCCCACTTCATCCACCCCGGCGACACGCAGAAAGCCGCGCGCGTGGGCGGCGGTCTCGAAGCTGAAATCGGGGGTGGGCTTAGTCATTCCCTTGCGTCGCCCATCGTGCCCGTGCCTGCAAGCAAAAAAGACGGGGGCCGAAGCCCCCGCAAGTTTCGCGGCGTGAAGGTTAGGGACGCCACGCCGCTGTTCGATATTGGGTTAATAAAACTTCCCAAGCCGATAGCCGCGATTGTTAAGGCAATGGGGTCGATACGTCTTGCGCGTGACATAGGTGCCTTTCTTGTTGCGGGCGACCACCTTGGTTTTACAGGCACGCGGAAGGTTTGAATAATAATCGAAGTTGCGCTTGAGGCATCGATTGCTGAAAAATGTTTTCTCGCCTTGTTGGGTGCGATAGCTGCGCACGCATTTTTTCGGCAAGATCAGATGTTTCGGAACACGGTCGCGATGCACCTTCTTCGGCGGCTTCTTGTGAGTGTCCTTGTAAGCCGGGGCAACATTGTTGTCGGACAGAATTGCACCAAGCGCGGCCAGCCCCAACAGCGCGCCGATGATCGCAGTGAAATTCTGATCGTCGGTTCGGGAACTTTCCGCGGACACGGGGGCGACCGACAGGGCCACCGCAAGCGTGGCGCTGAGCGCGAGTTTCAAGGGAGCGGCGACAAGGCGGCGTATCATCTGATATCCTTTCGGCTGGGCATCCGGTGGGACGCGTGGAAGATGAACCAACTTTGGCGCGGTGCGTAAAAGTCAGGCAATAACGCCCTGTTGTTATCGCCTATCAACGGCTTTGATATTGATTAACCAGCGTGGGGATCGCATGGTCCGGGCATGATGAAACAGATCCTTCTTGCCCTCGCCATCACCGCAATTGCCCTGCCCGCTCAGGCCGGGTGCTATGCTGATTACAAAGCCAAGCGCGACAATCCGCTTAGGCTGCATTACGGCGTGATTGAACTGCCGGACGCGGCCTGCAACGATCGGCAGGTGGCAACCCGCCAAGTTCAGCAGCGTTTGGCACAGCAGGGGTGGCTCCTTTTGAAGATTCAGTCCATTTTCGACGAGACAGGTCTTACCGAAAGGAAAGAAAGTGCCGGAAAGTTCTTTCTTCGCTTCTGACACGCGGCGCGTGTCGAACCGCGTGGTCGTTGCCGGGATCGCCGCAATTGTTGCGATCTTGCTGATCGCAGCGGTCGTTTTGTTTATGACCCTGCCTGACGCCAATGCGTTCAACACGCGGGTCGAGCGGATATTTGTTGAAAATGATGGCCTGACCTCGGGCGCTGAAATCAAGCTTCTTGAGATACTCGCCCAGTCCGGCACCGCTTTTGCCGACACTCTGACCAGCTATCGGATGGTGATTTTCGTGCTGCTGATCTTCGCCACCGCGCTTCTGATCGCGGCGCTTGTATTCCTGTTGACCATCATCGGCCTGAACCGCCGGATGAGCGAGATCGAGCGCGCAGGCATTCAGGTCAATTCGCTTCTGATCAGCCGCGAAGAACGCACGGTTTACCTGAACAACATGGAATTTACCCTAACCGAAGCGGCAATCGAAACCCTGTCTGCCTTGGCCGAAGCGCGGATGGACGAAGAGGTTTTGTCCGGGTCCCAGCTTGAGGGGCTTATTTCTGGCCGCGACCCCGTCGACTGTGACGAAGCAGCCGGCGCCACCCGCATCAAACGCCTGCGCGATGCGCTGGGCAATCAGATGATCAGCGAACTTCTGGTCAAAACCATCGCGCGACGCGGTTACATGCTGTCGATCGACAAGGGTGTGATCAGGATGGTCTGAGAGGGCACGACCGCAACCATCAAGGAACTGCCGTGCGGAAAACTTATTAGTTAACTGTTAGATATACTATATTTCATTGGCGGTGGTGTCCGTATTAGGTGGTGAACCCTACACCTCCGCGCATCCTTTGGCCTTTAATGCTGGTTAGCATCGCCTGCTCAGCACCAAATGATATCTTTTCCCGCAGCACTACAAAGCGTTTGTCTTCGAGAAAACCAATTGGTCGGTATCCTTATCGTGCAAGCCCCGTCGTCGCTGCGGACCCAATTCCATTTAAGGCTTAGTGCGTCAAGCGCTGCCATGAGAGCCTGCCAGAGGTCGTGATCCTTAACACTATTGCCGTTCGCTTGGCTTGATTGCTTTTGTTGCCTTGCCGAAAGCTGCCTGGTCCCTCGCCTTGGTTTCACATACTAATCGGTGATCGCCACCGAGAGGTTGCGCAAACCGGTGCGCTCCACGTGATACGCACGGCCCCTGCGGATGCCGTGGATGCGGCTTGAACCGCACTGGTTGCTGTTCATTCCCTTTCATCGCTGCAAGCAGGGACTACCTGTCAACGGATGAAACAACGGTGACAACAAAGATGACCCGGTTGCGTGCGTGATCTCTTCCCACCCGAAGATTGTTTCAACCTTTTCAAAGCTGCCGGTTGCATTGCAGATTACATCGGCACGCTCTATCCGGTTCATGAACAGTTCAGGCCCCCGAATGACTGCTGCCAGCCCTTTTTTCAGGTGTTTGGTCAAATCATTTAATCAAGGCGAGCTAGGTTGCGACCGGCGCACCCTTGGAAACGGGAGCGAAGACTCGCGCCCAATAACCCGGCGCAAAGACGACATCACCCAAGCTTGGCCGAGAACCAGTTTTATCTTGCTGTCGCAAGATGAGATGACAACCCGGCAACGTCTGGATCGGCAACCAACGGTGACATTGGCATCCGGCGCGCTTCTGTCGGTGTTATGCCATACAGCCTGCGAAACGCACGCAGGAACTGGTTGCTGCTTGAAAATCCGTATTTGTGCGCAATGGTTGTGATCGAGTCTGATCTGCTTTGGTGCAGGTTTCGGTACGCTGCGGCCAGCCGCCGTTCGCGAATGATTTGTGCGATACCGTTTCGGTTGGGAAACATACGGTAAAGCTGCGCGCGAGACATGCGGAAGTGATCGACCAGCATGTCCGGCCCCAATTCGGTATCGCCCAGGTGGTTGTCGATGAACTCGACAATCTGACGTCGCACGGTTTGATGCATTGTCGCGTCGCTGGTGCCTGCTTGGGGCAGGCGTCCCGCAACAGCGGCGGCAAACAGGTCAATTGTCGCATGGTCCATCATCATTGCGTCCTTGACGGGTATGTCGGCCATTACATCCGCAAAGCCGAAAGCAAGGTTCGTGATAATTCGTGTGCTCGATTGTCCTGCGCGCAAAACCGTACCGTGCGCGCTTCGACCACCCGTGGCTTTATCAATCTGGTCGCGCGGCATGTAGATCATAACGCTGGCACCCGCACTTTGGATGTCCTTGTGCGGTTGGGCGTAATCCCAAACACCGATATCGCCAGGGTTCAGTTTTATTTCGGTTCCATCGCAATCACCGATCAGGGCCCCCTTGACGAAAAAATCCAGCTGGTAGCCATCAAGCCCGTTGCGCGCGA
>NZ_JALBYP010000031.1 GCF_022678485.1 Aliiroseovarius sediminis | reverse complement strand
TCGCGCGCAACGGGCTTGATGGCTACCAGCTGGATTTTTTCGTCAAGGGGGCCCTGATCGGTGATTGCGATGGAACCGAAATAAAACTGAACCCTGGCGATATCGGTGTTTGGGATTACGCCCAACCGCACAAGGACATCCAAAGTGCGGGTGCCAGCGTTATGATCTACATGCCGCGCGACCAGATTGATAAAGCCACGGGTGGTCGAAGCGCGCACGGTACGGTTTTGCGCGCAGGACAATCGAGCACACGAATTATCACGAACCTTGCTTTCGGCTTTGCGGATGTAATGGCCGACATACCCGTCAAGGACGCAATGATGATGGACCATGCGACAATTGACCTGTTTGCCGCCGCTGTTGCGGGACGCCTGCCCCAAGCAGGCACCAGCGACGCGACAATGCATCAAACCGTGCGACGTCAGATTGTCGAGTTCATCGACAACCACCTGGGCGATACCGAATTGGGGCCGGACATGCTGGTCGATCACTTCCGCATGTCTCGCGCGCAGCTTTACCGTATGTTTCCCAACCGAAACGGTATCGCACAAATCATTCGCGAACGGCGGCTGGCCGCAGCGTACCGAAACCTGCACCAAAGCAGATCAGACTCGATCACAACCATTGCGCACAAATACGGATTTTCAAGCAGCAACCAGTTCCTGCGTGCGTTTCGCAGGCTGTATGGCATAACACCGACAGAAGCGCGCCGGATGCCAATGTCACCGTTGGTTGCCGATCCAGACGTTGCCGGGTTGTCATCTCATCTTGCGACAGCAAGGCAAAACTGGTTCTCGGCCAAGCTTGGATGATGTCGTCTTTGCGCCGGGTTATTGGGCAAGGCTCGCACGGCCTTTGGCTTCGGCCTCTCGTGCCTTCTCGCGGTCCATCTGTATCTGGGCAAGGCCCTTCTCCCATCGGCGCATCTTGAACCAGTTGTCCGAGAAACAGACCTTGCTCCGCGTGTAGCCTTCGCTTTCTTTGGCATAGGCTTTGACCGCCTGCAGCAAGTCGTCGGGCTCTACCCCGGCCTTCACGGCCGCTGCGATCAGGCGCAGACTGGTCCGCCGGTCTCGGATCCTGTCCTCGGGATATGCCGCCAAGATCTTCTCAGCTTCAAGATCTTCAACCTCCTCCGCCACCTCGCGCCTGCGCGTAGGTGGTTTATGGATGGTTTTAGGATGGTTTGGGGTCCACCGTGAACCCCGCACCCCGTTCACCGTGGACCCCGTACCGGGTTCAGGCTGGACGGGGTTCACAGTGACCCCCGTCTCAATGTCGGGCTCAGCCGTGGGTTGGAGCGCGGCAACGCGCTCCAACATAATTCGGTAAATGACGGTGTAGCCGTTCTTACAGTGCCGCCGCCCAGTCTCGATCAAGATCCCTTCACGCAGGAAGTCGATGATGGTTCGCTTAACCGTGCTCTCGCTGAGCTCTGTGTGGCGCTGGATCGTCCTCTTAGAACACCAGATGCCCGAGCCATCATCGCTCGCCTTATCGGCCAGGAACATGATGATCTGCTTGCGCGCGGCGCTGCCAAAGCGGCGCTCAGCGCATTCATTCGCTATGCGCCAGCTCATGATCTCACCGCCAATTGGGTTGAGGTCAGACCGGAAATGCCGTAGGTGTTGGGGCGGAGATATGCGCAGAAGTTGGTGGCGCTTGATCAGGCGGCAGCTTGAAGTTGGCGGATCCCGTCGCGGAACTCGATCCCTTGGATGATCTCGGGCAGTCGGTTTTGACCGTCGAGCTTTCGCCATTTCTTCTGCGCTGACATCATCAGCTTGAAGGCCATGCATTGCCCGGCAGGCGATTGCCTAGCAATCTGCCGAGAGGGGCCAGCCCGGTCTTCCGACTGAGACATCCCTTGGTGCGTTTTGTTCCATGTCGGACGGTGGCGAATGTGCTTTCGATCGGGTTTGACGTGCGGACGTGCTTCCAATGTTCCGCCGGATAGTCGTAGAAGGTCAGCAGCGCGTCGCGGTCCTTGACCAGCTTGGCGACCGCCTTGTCCCATTTCACACCGTATGTTTCGACGAAGAAATCAAAGGCGACGTTGGCTTCGGCTTTGGTCTCGGCCTGCCAGTCTCTCGGGACATTGCTGCGCAATACACTGTCGGCCAATGGATGTCATGGAGGTGGCCTTTGCCTGTATGGATTTTGGCATCGCGTTCAGCACATTCATCGTCTTGTGCACCCAGCATCTTTGCTCACGCGTCGCTGCAAAGACCTCGCGCAGCGCGGTCCAAAACCCCAGGGCTCCGTCACCCCCTCTCGGCAGATTTGCCTTGCAAATCGCCTGCCGGGCGACGGATGGCCAGTTTGGGGTCTTGTTTCAGGCCGCGCCGCTTGAGATCAAGCAGCAGCTCGCCCCAGCTTTGGGTGCTTTCGCGGAAGCTGTCCACTGCCCGGCAGTGTATTGCGCAGCAATGTCACGAGAGGGGGTCATGGCCAGAAGTTCCTTGCGGCTATATTCATCCGCCCCGACGATCACCAGAACGCATTGCTTTTCCTCAGCCATGCGCGGTTTGAAGTAGACCCCGTCGGCCCAGATGTAGAGAAACCGCCGCGAACCGAGGTCGCGTTTCTGCCAAGCCTCGTAGTCCTTCCACCAATCGGCTTTCAGGCGCGTGACGATCTTGGCGGACAGGCCCCTGGCGTTCGGACCCGGCAGCGCCTCCAGCGCCTCGGTGAAATCGCCCGTGGACACACCCTTGAGATACAGCTAGGGCAGCAGTTCCTCGACCGATTTCGTCTTACGCAGATACCGCGGCAGGATGCTGGGCGTGAAGCTGATCCTGTCTTCGCCTGCGCCGCGATCCCGCACGCGAGGCACCTTCACCGGCACTGGACCAATGCCGGTCATCACCTCGCGTTCGGATAAGTGACCATGGCGCACCAGGCGGGCACGCCCATCCTCCAGCCGTTCCCCGGAAAAGGTGTTCAACAGCGCCGCCAACTCGGCGTGGATCGCCTGTTCGATCAGCTTGCGCGCTCCCTCGCGCAGGACGTCGGTGAAGGGATCGGAGGTAAAACCCGATGGATCAGGCAATTGGGTGATGGTAGTCTCTGACATGTGGCATATCCCTTCCTCAGCAGAGAATTGACGGCGACTCGACACCGCCATGATATGCCGCCCCTCAGGACATCACCAACTTTCGCGCGTTTCTC
>NZ_JALBYP010000030.1 GCF_022678485.1 Aliiroseovarius sediminis | reverse complement strand
CGTTGTCGGATACCACCATGCAAGGATAGCCCCGCATCTCGGCAATCCGATCCAGCTCCCTGGCGACACGGATGCCCGACAGCGACGTGTCGACCACCGAGGCCAGGCATTCCCGACTGAAGTCGTCGATCACGTTCAGGATACGGAACCTGCGCCCCTCGGAGAGCGTGTCGGAGACGAAGTCGAGCGACCACCGCTGGTTCAGCCACTGCGGGATTGCCATAGGTGCTCTGGTCCCAATCGCCCGCTTGCGTCCGCCCCGTTTACGCACTGTTAACCCTTCTTCGCGGTAGATCCGATAGAGCTTCTTCCAGTTCAGCTCCCAGCCCTCTCGTTTCAGCAGGATGTGCAGGCGCCGATAGCCGAACCGACGACGCTCAGCCGACAGTTCCCGCAGCCGCGCCCGCAGCGCCTTGTCCTCCGACAGCTTCGGTTGCCGCCGATATACACGCGGATCAATCCCAGCCAGGGCGCAGGCCCGCCGTTGGGTATAGCTCTTCTCCTTCATGGCCCAGTCCACGGCACGTCGCCTCGAACCGGGCCTCAGAAGTTTTTTCCCAGCATCTCCTTCAACGTCGCCACGTCGAGCATCTGCTCGGCAAGCATCTTCTTGAGCTTGGCGTTCTCGGCCTCCAGCATCTTCAGCCGCCGGGCGTCAGACACTTCCATGCCGCCATACTTCGAGCGCCACTTGTAAAACGTGGCGTCGCTGATCCCGTGCTTGCGGCACAGCTCCTTCGCACCAAGACCAGCTTGGTGCTCCTTCAATATGCCAATGATCTGCTCTTCGCTGAAACGGCTTCTCTTCATCGTCTGTCTCCTCAGTTGGAGAACAGGCTAACCTCAAAGCGAGGACTTTTCAGGGGAGCAGGTCACTTGGATGGTCTCGATATCAGTTCAGAATCGATCTTTAGCGGTATCGGAAATACGTTTGATGGATACTCAAGCATTGAAAATGCCACTGACTGAGGCGTCAGGCAGTTTGTCTTGGCGGTCTTTAGAGGGGGAGTGTTAGCTCTTCCTTGCAGCAGTAGGACACGCGCGAGCCAAGTTCCCCCGATTTGCATAGTTGCCAGATACACCGGCCACATTTCTGCGGCCGATCTTCATGGTCTCTTTCTTTTGAATGGCGGCGAGGGTCATAGTTGAAGCAGTTCAAGGCACTTTCTGGTAAACACATCTCTGTGTTCCTGAATCGCATAGTCCTTGTAATCCTGAGTCATGAGCTGTGGAAATTTCCACCCCTCGATTACAGATTCCTGAATCAACTCATGAGTTTCAGGAAAGTTGATTTCATCTGAAAGTTCACGCATCGACACCTTTCCGCTCTGCCTAGCCTTCATGATTTCAGCGGCCACTCTGCCAATGTCGTCACATACTTCAACGGCCCTTGCACGTTGTTCGGCCCACATTTCATCAGTTATCACAATGTCCTCCGCCACAGCCGACATGCTCGACATCATCAGAAGCATTGCACCCATCATTGTCGGTTTCATTGCTCTTCCTCTTCTTCAAGTAGATAACGCTCGCCATACAGTCTTCGCTGGTGATATTCGTGCCATAGGCGTTTGCATGAATCTATGCATGCCTAGAGTTGATTTGCCATTAATTGCAGAGACTTACGGCGTAATATTGGGGGCGGTTCTCCCGGCTTCAGTCCATGCTGCCGATGAGGATATCTGCTTGTGAAATGCGTCAGACTGCGCTTACTCTGCCCTTCGGAGAAACGCGCGAAAGTTGGTGATGTCCTGAGGGGCGGCATATCATGGCGGTGTCGAGTCGCCGTCAATTCTCTGCTGAGGAAGGGATATGCCACATGTCAGAGACTACCATCACCCAATTGCCTGATCCATCGGGTTTTACCTCCGATCCCTTCACCGACGTCCTGCGCGAGGGAGCGCGCAAGCTGATCGAACAGGCGATCCACGCCGAGTTGGCGGCGCTGTTGAACACCTTTTCCGGGGAACGGCTGGAGGATGGGCGTGCCCGCCTGGTGCGCCATGGTCACTTATCCGAACGCGAGGTGATGACCGGCATTGGTCCAGTGCCGGTGAAGGTGCCTCGCGTGCGGGATCGCGGCGCAGGCGAAGACAGGATCAGCTTCACGCCCAGCATCCTGCCGCGGTATCTGCGTAAGACGAAATCGGTCGAGGAACTGCTGCCCTAGCTGTATCTCAAGGGTGTGTCCACGGGCGATTTCACCGAGGCGCTGGAGGCGCTGCCGGGTCCGAACGCCAGGGGCCTGTCCGCCAAGATCGTCACGCGCCTGAAAGCCGATTGGTGGAAGGACTACGAGGCTTGGCAGAAACGCGACCTCGGTTCGCGGCGGTTTCTCTACATCTGGGCCGACGGGGTCTACTTCAAACCGCGCATGGCTGAGGAAAAGCAATGCGTTCTGGTGATCGTCGGGGCGGATGAATATAGCCGCAAGGAACTTCTGGCCATGACCCCCTCTCGTGACATTGCTGCGCAATACACTGCCGGGCAGTGGACAGCTTCCGCGAAAGCACCCAAAGCTGGGGCGAGCTGCTGCTTGATCTCAAGCGGCGCGGCCTGAAACAAGACCCCAAACTGGCCATCCGTCGCCCGGCAGGCGATTTGCAAGGCAAATCTGCCGAGAGGGGGTGACGGAGCCCTGGGGTTTTGGACCGCGCTGCGCGAGGTCTTTGCAGCGACGCGTGAGCAAAGATGCTGGGTGCACAAGACGATGAATGTGCTGAACGCGATGCCAAAATCCATACAGGCAAAGGCCACCTCCATGACATCCATTGGCCGACAGTGTATTGCGCAGCAATGTCCCGAGAGACTGGCAGGCCGAGACCAAAGCCGAAGCCAACGTCGCCTTTGATTTCTTCGTCGAAACATACGGTGTGAAATGGGACAAGGCGGTCGCCAAGCTGGTCAAGGACCGCGACGCGCTGCTGACCTTCTACGACTATCCGGCGGAACATTGGAAGCACGTCCGCACGTCAAACCCGATCGAAAGCACATTCGCCACCGTCCGACATGGAACAAAACGCACCAAGGGATGTCTCAGTCGGAAGACCGGGCTGGCCCCTCTCGGCAGATTGCTAGGCAATCGCCTGCCGGGCAATGCATGGCCTTCAAGCTGATGATGTCAGCGCAGAAGAAATGGCGAAAGCTCGACGGTCAAAACCGACTGCCCGAGATCATCCA
>NZ_JALBYP010000029.1 GCF_022678485.1 Aliiroseovarius sediminis | reverse complement strand
CTTGCTGTCGCAAGATGAGATGACAACCCGGCAACGTCTGGATCGGCAACCAACGGTGACATTGGCATCCGGCGCGCTTCTGTCGGTGTTATGCCATACAGCCTGCGAAACGCACGCAGGAACTGGTTGCTGCTTGAAAATCCGTATTTGTGCGCAATGGTTGTGATCGAGTCTGATCTGCTTTGGTGCAGGTTTCGGTACGCTGCGGCCAGCCGCCGTTCGCGAATGATTTGTGCGATACCGTTTCGGTTGGGAAACATACGGTAAAGCTGCGCGCGAGACATGCGGAAGTGATCGACCAGCATGTCCGGCCCCAATTCGGTATCGCCCAGGTGGTTGTCGATGAACTCGACAATCTGACGTCGCACGGTTTGATGCATTGTCGCGTCGCTGGTGCCTGCTTGGGGCAGGCGTCCCGCAACAGCGGCGGCAAACAGGTCAATTGTCGCATGGTCCATCATCATTGCGTCCTTGACGGGTATGTCGGCCATTACATCCGCAAAGCCGAAAGCAAGGTTCGTGATAATTCGTGTGCTCGATTGTCCTGCGCGCAAAACCGTACCGTGCGCGCTTCGACCACCCGTGGCTTTATCAATCTGGTCGCGCGGCATGTAGATCATAACGCTGGCACCCGCACTTTGGATGTCCTTGTGCGGTTGGGCGTAATCCCAAACACCGATATCGCCAGGGTTCAGTTTTATTTCGGTTCCATCGCAATCACCGATCAGGGCCCCCTTGACGAAAAAATCCAGCTGGTAGCCATCAAGCCCGTTGCGCGCGATCATTGCGCGATCACGCACGCATTTGCGGGCACTGAATCTTCGTCTGCCGACCATGAAAGACCCAAACATCCGCGATTCAAGATGCGCCTGAACGACGTCATCTTTGGTTGGTGGAGTGAGCCGGTAAAACGGAGCGGCAAGCGTTGCCCAGAATTCGTTTCGGTCTCTTATGGAAATTTCTTCTGTCGTTAATGTCAACATTTCACTTGATGGCATTTTTTGATCTTCCATCAGACATGGGTAAATTTTTATCTGTGATAAAAATTATTTATGTGATGGTTGCATTCATTCAAGCTGCCTTTTCTCTGTGGTTAGTTAGCTGATACTTAAATGTGACAATAATCCTCTAAAAGTTTAAATGAGATGGGCTGCCGAACAATAAGAGACGCCTTGCCTTGAGCGCTGCGCTGCGGCGCTGTATGAGGGCTTTGTATCATTCGGCTTTGCCGTCTCAATTAACCACGATTGACCGCCTATGCCTTGACCATTTGGTGTGAGGGAAGGTTGGACTTTTACGAAGAAAGAGTTTCCTGATCCATGTCTTGTCCGTTGCTTGTTTGTCAGACGATTATTCGGTCCTTCTTCGCAAGTTCAGACAAAAGGACTAGGTGGTGCCCGAAGCGACGGTTTAGTGCAGTTTTTCAGGCGGCTCTGGTCGCCCTAACATTCATTTTGGTGGCCTTGCCGGGGGTTGCTTCGGCACAGAATGTCGACTGGGCCTTGTCTCTTAATGACAATGGATTCGACCCGACGCCTGATGGTCCTGTGCCGGCTGGTGGTACTGTAACATACAGCGTGACGGTGCAGAATGGCGGGCTGGATGGTGCGTCCGCGACGACGCTTGATCTGGATATTCCAGCCAACACCAGCTTGACGGGCGTTTCCGGCACGATCGGGCCTTGCGCACCGTTGCCAGCGACGGGACCGACAACCGTGACCTGCACGGTGCCCCCAGTGGCGGCGAATGAAACCGTGTCTCTTGCAGCGGATGTCCAGGTTGATCAGGCTGGCACAATAACATTTAGCGCGAGCGTGCCCGAGACGAATGGCGTTGAGACGGACTTTGATACGGCAAACAACGCACGGACTGAGAACACAACCATCGCGGCGGGGGCCGATGTCGGGCTGACAGTGGATGGACCTCTGGGTGGTACTGCGGCATCTGGTGATACCGTCACCTATACCTTCACGGCCGAAAACTTCGGGCCGAATGATCTGAACAGTGCTGTGCTGGAGTTCCCGATCCCGACCGGCTTGACGAACGTGACGCCGCCGGCCGGTTGTTCGCTGTCCGGCGGCACGTATATTTGCACCATTCCGGGGACGGTGCCGGTTGGTGGCACGGCCAGCTTGGATTTCACGGGGCAGATCTCGGCAGCCGCCGGATCAACCGTAACCGCGGTTGGCAGCATAAGCGGCGGGTCGCCGCGCGACCCTAACACCGCCAACAATACGACGACCACCGACACCGCCATTACTGCGGGCAGTGACGTGCAGATGGCGAAGTCGCGTGCGCCAGGTGGCTCGCTTTTGGTGGGCGATCAGGTCACGTTCACGTTGTCGCCCAGCTATACCGGCAGCAATCCGACGGGCTTGACGATTACCGACACTATCCCGCCGCAGTACCAGATCGACTCGGTCGATCCCGCTCCGGGCAGCGGCTGGGTCTGTGATATCCAAGCGCCAGATGTCAGCTGTGAATTGACATCTGGCAGCGGCGCGGGCGCGAATGTTCCCTTGGGTGATGTCACGATCACCGCGACCGCGATCAGTGCGGGCAACCCAACGAACACTGCCAATATCACCGCAGATGGCCCGGCCGATCCCAACCCGGGAAATAACAGCGACACAGACGGCGGCGCCACGGTTTCCGATCCGGTTGTGGACTTGTCGGCCAGCAAATCGGGCCCTACACCGCCGCTGGTTGTTGTCGGAAACACCTATGATTTCGACATTCGAACGCAGAACGTCGGGAATGCCCCGTTTTACGGCACAGTGGTGATGACCGATGATCTGCCCGCTGGGTTGACTTACACCGGTGCCACGCTTCGGGGATGGACTTGTACGCCGCCAACTGTGATTGGGCCGGCGCAAGTTGTGTGCGAACGGACATATACCCAAGGATCGCCCTTGGAGCCCGGGGCCTCTACACCCCGCGTAACCCTTCAGACCGAGGCGACAGCGTCGGGGACGATCACCAACTCGATGACGGTCAGTTCGCCTGATGCAAATATCCCGGATCTGAACACCGGCAATGACACCACAACATCGACCGTGACGGCAGGCGAGCCCACCGTTTCGGCGGACATCTCGTTGATTAAAGGGCGGGCGCTTGCGACCGTTGCTGCGGGCGAGGTCCAAACGTTTACGTTGGAAATTGTCAACGCGGGACCTGAGACATCACGCGATATCGCGGTTGACGACGTGTTGACCAAGCTGATCAACAATACAGCCGGTGCCACGGACGCGGGATATGTAGGAGAGACGATCAACGCCAACGCCGCAACCGGCGTGACTTGTCAAAACAACCCAGGCGGTGGTTTCAGCCGTGTTCTGGCATGCACCATTGATGAACTGCCGGTTTGCACGTCTGGTGTTGACTGCCCCGTGATCACTGTAAGCGTTCGCCCCGGCGGCAACGCCGAGGCTGGCCGGACCAACTCTGCCAACGCGACGTCCACAACGACGCCGGATCCGAACTTCGGCAACAACGCTGATAACGCCACTTTCGATGTCGAGGCGCGCACTGATGTTAGCCTGACCAAAGTCGGGTCGCCCGATCCGGTCGCGGCGGGACAGGATCTGACCTATGTGTTGACCGCGACCAACCAGGCGCGCGGGTTTAGCCGCGCCGATGCGGTAACGATTACAGACACCTTGCCGCATGATGTGACGTTCATTTCCGCTTCACCATCTGCAGGCTCTTGTTCGGCCGTTCCGGCTGCGGGTTCTGTCACGGGACCGGGCAACGATCAGCTTGTTTGTGATTTGGGTTCAATCGGCCCAGAGGCACAGCAGACGCTGACAGTGGTCGTGCGCCCCAATACCATTACGCGCAGCACCCAACTGACCAACACCGCAACCGTTTCGACCAGCACGACCGAAACCGATACGGGCAATAACGATGCCACCTCGATCGTCGACGTAAGCGACCCTGAGCTTGACCTTGTGATCAACAAGAACGTCAGCAATGGCTTGATTGCCGTGGGTCAGGATACGGATTACACAATTACCGTTGACAACCGCGGGCCGTCGGCTGCTGAAAACGTGGTTGTGACGGATGATATGCCGGCCACCGGCATAAGCTATCAATCCCATACGGTTCCGGCTGATGGCACCTGTTCGACCGTTCCATCTGTTGGGGATGTCGGGGGGCAGCTTGTGTGTTCGTTCCCGTTTGTTCCTGCAGGGGAAGCCCGAAGCATCACGCTGACGGCGCGGGGCACGGCCAAGGGGACGGTGCTGAACAATGCCAGCGTGACCTCGGACGAGGTTCTTGCCGGTTTCGACACCGATACTGCCAACAATAATGCTGATGAACCGACAACCATCCGCACCCGCGCTGATCTGGAAATCACGAAGACGGCACCGACCGCGCCGGTCAACCTCCGTGATACCTTCAATTTCACGATTGATGTGGTCAACCGCGACGACACCGGTCCGCTTCTGGCAGAAGCGGATGATGTTGTCGTCTCTGACACCTTGCCGGGAGATATGGTTCTGACAGCGACGCCAACGGTCACGGTCGTTTCGGGTTCTGCGTCTGCTTCAACCTGTGTGGGGGCTGCGGGGGCCGGCACATTCTCGTGTGATCTTGGCACGCTCAGCTCGGGCGGGGTTGTTCAGATCAACGTGCCGGTCAAACTGACACGCGTTACCGCGTATCCACAGGATTTCACGAACCAGACCTGGGTCGAGACAAGTTCGCTTGACATTAATCCCAGCAATAACAGTGACACGGCAACCGTTACCGTTAACTCGTCGTCGGTGTCGGGCAACGTCATTCGTGACTTCAATAACAACGGGGTGATGGATACGGATGATACGGGGATTGCCGGGGCTCAGGTGACGCTTACGGGCACCTCAAGCGATGGTGATCCGTTCACGTCTACGGTCACGACAGATGCCAATGGCGATTTCATCTTTCCGTTCGTGCCTGAAGGCGATTATACGATCACCCGCGGAACTGTGCCCGAACCACACTTGAATGATGGCGTTGCCAGCGTTGCCAGTGCGACGGCAGGTGGCACGGTTCAATCGGCCACGGAAATCGCCAATGTCGCAGTCGGGTCAAATACCGACGAAAGCGGCTATTTGTTCGGGCTGGTTCCACAAGCGCGGATCGGGATTGCCAAGCAGGTGACGGCTGGTCCTACGATCAATGCAGATGGCTCGTTCGATGTCACCTTCCAGCTGAATGTCGAAAACCTGAGCCTTGAGCGGCTTGAGAACATCGCGATCACCGATCCGCTTGGCAGTTTCGGTACGTACACGGCTGCGGCGGGTGCGTTGGCGGCGGGGGAATACAGAACTCTGTCGGCGCCTTCGGGAAGCTGTGGCGGTGTTAACGGTGGCTTCAACGGCGCTGGCGATCAGACTGTTGCCAGTGGCTTCGGTGTGAATGCGGGTGCATCCTGTACCCTTGACATATCACTTCAAGTGCGGCCGAACACATCGGATCAGACCTTCGACAACCAAGCAACTGTCACGGGCGAGGGAACCCTGACAGGCCAGACATCGGCCACCAATCCGCAACTGAGTGATCCGTCCCACAATGGCCCCAACCCGGACCCCAACGGCAACGGTGTCGCCAACGAGCCAGGCGAGAACGACCCGACCCCAGTTGCGCCGGCATTCTCGCCGTTGATCGAGTTGATCAAGTCAGGCACGCCACCTTCGGTAGTCGAGCCGGGGCAGGATGTCACGTATACGTTCGAAGTGCGCAATACGGGCAATGTAGCACTGACCGGTGTGGTGATCAGCGACCCGCTGCTTGGGGCAAACTTGACGGGTGGCCCAATTACGTTGCAACCGGGCGAGGTGAACGACACCGAGTTTACGGGCAGCTATACACTGACCCAAACGGATATTGATGCAGGTCAGGTCGCGAACACTGCGACCACGACCGGCACCGACCCTTATGGCGCCGATACTTCGGATGTTGGCAGCACAGTGACCACGATTCCGCGCAACCCATTGATTGCGTTTACTAAGACTGCAGATGCGTCGCAACTGAGCAGCCCGACAGTGATCGGGGACGAGGTTACCTTTACCCTAACGGTCGAAAACACAGGCAACGTGACCTTGTCCAATGTGCAGATCGACGACCCGATTTTGGGTGGGGTTGTGTCTGGTGTGGTGACCTCGCTTGCGCCCGGCGACACGGACACCGTCAGTGTCGTTTATCAGGTGCAACAATCCGACCTTGACGCGGGGTCGGTTGACAACACGGCGACCGCCAGCGGCGATGGACCTTCGGGAACGACTGTCACGGCTACTGGGTCCACCAGCTCTCCGGTGGCTCAAAACCCGGCGATTTCGTTGGTCAAGACAGGCACGGTCACGAACCCTGCGCAGCCGGGCGATGATGTAACTTATACGTTCCGGGTCGAGAATACAGGCAACGTGACGTTGACCGACGTTCAGATCAACGACCCGATGCTAGGCGGGGCCGTTGTGCCCACTGCTCCGGTCACGCTTGCGCCGGGTGATGTGGACACGACCAGCTTCAGCGCGACCTATCCCTTGACTGTGGCTGATCTAGATGCCGGGCAGGTGGACAATACGGCCACTGCGTCTGGCCTGCCGCCAGCGGGTGGCCGTGTCAACGCGCCCAGCAGTGAGTCGACGAACTTAACGCAAGACCCGTCGATTGCGTTGATCAAGCGCGCCGACTTGTCGGGCTTGTCCACACCGCCGCAGGCAGGTGAGGTGATCACCTATCGGTTCGAGGTGCAGAACACCGGCAACGTGACGTTGACCAATGTGCAGATCGACGACCCGCTGTTGGGTGGCCCCGTGGCGCCGACCGCTCCGGTCACGCTTGCACCAGGAGAGGTTGACACGACCAGCTTTGCAGCGCCTTACACCGTGACCCTTGCCGATGTCGATTTGGGCGAAGTGCGCAACCAGGCGACCACGACCGGGACGCCGCCTGTCGGTGCTGATGTGACAGACCTGTCCGGAACCGACTTCACGAGTGATGGCGAAACGGTTGTTAACTTCAACCAAAGTCCTGCGATCAGTCTGACCAAAACGGCAGATGCCTCGGCCCTGTCCACGCCACCGCAAGTCGGCGATCTGATTACCTATACCCTAGTGGTAGAGAACACCGGTAACGTGACGCTGACCAATGTTGAAATTAGCGATCCGCTTTTGGGCGGTGTGTTGTCCGGCGTTGTGACCAGTCTTGAACCGGGCGACAGTGACACGGTGCAGGTCCAATACAACTTGGAACTGGACAAGCTGGACGCGGGCGAAGTCGTGAACACCGCGACTGCGACTGGCACTGATCCGTCCGGAAACCCGAATACGGATAGCGGAAGCACCACAACGCCGCTGACGCGAGATCCCGAAATCCGGTTGATCAAGACCGCTGATGCGTCGGCGCTGACCGACCCTGCCATCGTGGGTCAACAGATCATTTACAGCTTCGCGGTCACCAACACCGGCAACGTGTCGCTGACCAATGTGACCGTTGATGATCCGATGTTTGGAGGAACGCTGCCGGGCGGGCCCATCACATTGACCCCCGGTCAGGTGGACGACACGACTTTTGCCGCGACGTATACCCTGACCCAGCAAGATCTGGACGATGGCCAAGTGTTGAACGAAGCGCTGGCGACTGGAACGCCGCCTACGGGCGGGGATGTATCCGATCAGTCGGGCGCGGATAACACCACCGATGAGCCGACCATTGTTCCGGTTGCGCAAGACCCAGCGATTGAACTGGTGAAGGAAGCGCAGGATGCGATTTACGAAACCACCATGGCGACGGTTGGCGATCCACTAGATTTCACGTTTACCGTGACCAATACCGGCAACGTGACATTGACCAATATCACAATTGACGATGCGCTCGCGGGGGTGACCGTTACCGGCACGATCCCAAGTCTGGCACCGGGCGCGGTCGACAGCACATCCATTGAGGCGACCTATGCGCTGACCGCGGCAGACATCGCGGCGGGTCAAGTGGTGAACACGGCGACCGTTACGGGCGAATACTCTGACCCGTCGGGCACACCGCAAACGGTAACAGACGACAGCACCGACACCGCAATTGTCGCCAGTGTCGAGGCATTGCCAGAGCCGTTCCCGCCTTTCACCACGAATGGCGGCACGACGACCAGCATCCTTGCTTCGGACACGTTCCGCGGCGACCCAGCAACCTTGGCAAACGTGGCGATCACGGTCATCTCGGAAGATCCAGGTGTCACGCTTGATCCGACGACGGGCCTGATCACACTGGCACCCGACCAGCCAGCCGGAGATTACGAGGTTACGTATCGCATTTGCAGCATCGACTTCCCGGCGATCTGTGACGAAACGACCGAGACGGTAACACAACTTCCGCGCCCCTCGATCGACGTGGTCAAGACGCAGGACGTGACTGACAACGGCGACGGGATAACCGGGGTTGGCGATACCGTCACATATACGATCACGGTTGAAAACACCGGGAACGTGCCAGTCGAGAACCTGACGTTGACTGATACTTTCACGACAATCGACGGAAGGCCTTTGACGCTGGATACAGGTCCGACTTTCGTATCGGCCACTGACGGTTCCACCGAAGGCGAGTTGGAGATCGACGAAACTGCGACCTATACGGCATCTTTCGTTCTGACGATCGAAGCGGTCAGCGGGGGTGGTCTGTCCAACAGTGCCACCGCTGAAGGTGATCCGATTGATCCTCCGGGCATTCCTGATCCGTCCGATCCTGTCAGCGACGATTCTCATGACGGAAGTGGCTTTGATGGTCCGACTAGGTTGCCGGTGGACCCGTCGCTGGCCGCAACCGGCCTGACGATCGAAAAAACTGCCGCGCGGCGCGTGGTCGAGCGGGGCAGCGTCGTGCCGTATACGATCACAGTGCGCAACGAAAACCCGGTTGTGGCAGGCGTTCTGGACATCGTTGATGTGCTGCCATCGGGCTTTCTGTATCAGCCTGACAGCGCGACACTGGATGGCAATCCGATACAGGTTGAGGTTGCCGGGCGTGTCATCACCTGGCCCGACGTACCGGTACCGCCACTGACCACTGTTACGCTGACGCTGGCAGCGCGGGTCACAACGGGTGCCGATCCGGGTGCGCATGTGAACACCGCCAGCCTGCGCGATCCGGCCACCAATGGATTGTTGGCGCCGGTTGCGACGGCCACGGTGCAGATCATGCCCGAACCGGTGTTTGATTGCGGCGACGTTATTGGCACGGTCTTCGATGACCAAAACCGCGACGGGTATCAAAACCAGGGCGAAATCGGCATTCCGTCTGTGCGTGTGGTTGGTGTCGATGGCACGATCATCACGACCGATGATCATGGGCGGTTCCATGTGCCGTGCGCCATGCTGCCGGCGGATCGGGGTTCGAACTTCATTCTGAAGCTTGACACACGTTCGCTGCCATCGGGTTACCGTCTGACGACCGAGAACCCGCGCGTGAAGCGCCTGACGCCTGGCAAGATGTCCGAAATGAACTTCGGCGCGTCGATCACGCAGGTGGTTCGGGTTGACGTGAATGCCCGCGCTTTCCGCACGGATGCCGCGGGGCGGTTGGCCCTGACGCGCCCGTTGGTCGATGGCATTGAAAAGCTATTGCCGACAATCGCGGGCGAGCCTGTGAACCTGCGCTTTGCCTATCATCTGGCCAAGGACGCCACCGCGTCTGACGTTCGCGAAGCACGCGAAAGAATGCGGATATTGGAACGCCATGTGCGCGCGATCTGGAAAGATGTGGGGCGGGTCAAACTGACAATCGAGCAAACCATCATCCGTTCGGGCAAGTAACTAGAAAAGGGTGTGACAAATGAGCTTTGAAGCTTCTCAAGCCATGTTCGGAAAACATTGCCGCTTGTTGCGGACGACCGCGCTGACGGCGGTATCAGTTGCCCTGATAGCGGCAAACCCGGCGTGGGCCGAAGCGCCAGAGTGCGATGACGCGATGATCCCGCAGCCCGAAGATTGCGCCCGCGCCAATTCCGATGTCATCGTACGTATGCCAACGGGTAAGAACACGGAAATGATCCGCACTGCACCTGGTGGCGATTTTGCGTCGTCTGGTTTCTCGATCTCGGTCGATGGTGATACTGTCGCCGGGGCGCCTGCACCAAAAGATCCACGCAGGCCCGACGATATCAACGCCGCGGCGGCCGACGTTCAGGTTCGATACGATGGGCTTGACCGTCGCCAACTTTTGAATGTTTCGACCTCTGATCTGCGTGCCGCGTACCGGGCGGGCGAGACGATCAATTTCCGCGCTTCGACCAACTATCCGGCTGCCATCGCGCGCGCTGAAATCCGTGTGATTGACCGCAGCGCACGTGGCCGGCAGCCGATCACCGTCTTGCCGATCCGGCCAAATGGCACCGCTTCTTGGACCATGCCACAAGGTGGATCGGGCGACTATGCCTATGCCTTGCGCGTCTATGACCGCGCGGGGCGGTTCGATGAAACGGTCTGGCTGGACCTTGACCGCACAACGCGCGCCTTTCCGACACATGAAACCAGCGGCGGCCAGGTGATCGCGGCGGGCGAGGGCGAAGATCGCACCCGTATTCGGCACATTCCTGTGCAAGGTGGGTTGGTGACAACATCAGGCAAAGGGCTGATGCCCGGTGCCCGCGTCAACATCATGGGCGAAGACATTCCGGTGGACGCATCCGGTCGCTTTGTCAGTACTCGCATCCTGCCCGCAGGTGATCACGTCGTTACGGTCAAGATGACCGAGAACGGCCGCACGCGGACCATCCGGCGTGATGTCGAGGTGCCGCGTTCGGAATGGTTTGGCGTTGGCATTGCCGATCTGACCTTTGGCAAGCGTTTCCGCGATGATCTGGTGTCTGCCGATCCAGATTATGATGAAACCTATGCTGAAGGCCGCTTGGCCATGTATCTGAAGGGCACGACGCAGGGCGGATACACCTTCACGACCTCGGTCGATACCGGCGAGGGCGATCTTGAGGATATTTTCAAGCGTCTTGACGACAAGGACCCCCGGCAGGTTCTGCGCCGCCTTGACCCGGAAGATGTGTATCCGACCTATGGTGATGACAGCACCGCTTATGACGACACGCCCACGTCGGGCCGCATCTATGCGCGGATTGAACGTGGGGCGTCCAGCCTGACATGGGGTGATTTCAAGGCCGATCTTCAAGGGGGCGAGTTTCTTGACAGCACCCGTGAACTTTATGGTGCCGAACTGCGCTATGTCACGCCGTCGGTAACCGACAAAGGCGACGCTCGTGCGCAGGTGAAGCTATACGCTGCCCAACCCGATACGCTGCCGCAGCGCGACATTCTGCGCGGCAGTGGTGGATCGGTCTATTTCCTGTCGCGACAAGACATTAACGGCGGGTCCGAAACCCTGAGCGTGCAACTGATTGATCCGGACACGGGGCGCGTGGTGCGGACAACTCGTCTGGTTGAAGGTGTCGATTATGAAATCGACTATTTGCAGGGTATCGTCATTCTGGCGTCGCCGTTGAATTCATCGGCGGCGGGCACCGGACTGATTTCAACCGGAACTGGCAAATACGACGTCAACCTGGTCGCGCAATACGAATACACTCCCACGATGGGCAGCCTTGATGGCACGTCTTTGGGCGCGCGCGCCGAAGGATGGCTGACAGACGACCTGCGTCTTGGCGCCACCTTTACCCGCGACGAAACGGGCACCGCCGACCAGACAACTGCCGGTATCGACCTGCGATATGAGCTTGGTGAAAAAAGTCATGTCGAGCTGGAATATGCGCAGACAAAGGGGCCGGGCTTTGGGCGGGCTGTGTCAACTGATGGTGGCCTGACGATCACCAAGGACGGGGTCGTAGACGCCCCGCGCGCCGGGGCTTACCGGTTCGACGCCAATTTGGACCTGCAAGATCTGGGGGCCACGCGCCCCGGTTTTCTCAACCTGTATTACGAACGGAAAGAGGCCGGGTTTAGCACCCTCAACCAGGACATTACGGAAGATCAGGATCTGTTTGGCCTGAACGCCGAGGTCGAAATCTCGGACCGGCTGACATTCGCAGCGGATTACGAACAGTTTGATCGCGATGGTGGCGATTCCAAGACCGAAGGCGAGTTTCGGTTGAGCTATGACATCAACAAGGTCTGGTCTGTGGACGGGGCAATCGGCCACCTGGACAAGCGAATTATTGGCGACGCATCCGAAACAGGGCGGCGCACCGATCTGGCCGTCCGTCTGAATTATCGCCCCAGCGATGATTTGTTGCTGTATACGTATGGACAAGCGACGCTTGACCGCTCGGGCGGGCTGTCGCGTAACAATCGCGTTGGTGTTGGTGTCGACGCGCGGATCAGCGAAAAAATGAAAGTCGAGGCCGAATTGTCCGGTGGCGACCTTGGCACAGGTGGACGCCTGCGGCTGAACTATTCACCCACAGCGGATAACGAAGTCTATCTGGGCTACACCCTTGACCCGACCCGCACCGGCGCAGGCTATGATCTGGTCGGAAACGATGACGGGAAGCTGACACTTGGTGCGAATTTCCGAATGTCAGAAAAAGTGTCGACCTTCGCCGAGAACAACTGGGATCTGTTTGGCGACCGCCGGTCCATCACGCGGTCTTATGGCGTCAAATACACACCTGATGCCCGCTGGACCTTCGCCGCCTCGACTGAGATGGGCGAGGTCCGCGACATCAATAACGGGAATTTTGACCGTGATGCCTATTCTTTTGGGGTGGCCTATTCTGATGACGACCAGGTGAGCTTCCGCACGCGTCTGGAATACCGCACCGAAAACGGCGCGACCATCGCGCAAGACCGCGACACATGGGCATTTTCGGCAGGCTATGAATATCGCCTGAACCCGGAATGGCGGTTCTTGGCCAATGTCGATGCGCTGTTTTCCGATAGCGATCAAAGCAGTGTGCGCGACGGTGAATACGCCGAGGCCAGCATCGGCTACGCCTATCGCCCGGTTGATAATGACCGTCTGAACCTGCTGCTGCGCTATACGTTCCTGCACGACTTCCCCGGCGAAGATCAGGTGACAGCCAATGGCTCGACCGATGGGCCGAAACAGCGCAGCCACGTGTTTTCGATCGACGGAAACTATGATTTGTCGCCAAAGCTGACTTTGGGGGCCAAATACGGTTACCGACGTTCCGAAATCACCGATCGCCTGACTAGCGACACATGGGAATCAACCGCGCATCTGGGTATCATTCGGGCCGATTGGCATGTCGTTCACAAATGGGACATTCTTGCCGAAGCCCGCATGATGTATACAGAGGAATCCGATATCCGCGAAACTGGGGCCCTGCTGGGCGTTTATCGTCACTTGGGCAATAACGCCAAGATCGGTGTAGGGTATGAATGGGGTCAGGTGTCCGACAACCCCACCGACCTTGACTATGTTGGCAACGGCGTATTCCTGAACGTCATCGCGAAATTCTGATCTATCGGGCACTACCCAGAGAGCTTTGACCTAGCCGAACAGTTCTGTTCGGCTGGGTTATTGGCATGTGTCAGCCCCCAGTTGCCAGCCCGCGGCATGTCACAGCCGCAACTGAGAGACCTGAAACATGACCGCACCCGATCACAAGCTCAGAAAGAGAGAAACGCGCGAAAGTTGGTGATGTCCTGAGGGGCGGCATATCATGGCGGTGTCGAGTCGCCGTCAATTCTCTGCTGAGGAAGGGATATGCCACATGTCAGAGACTACCATCACCCAATTGCCTGATCCATCGGGTTTTACCTCCGATCCCTTCACCGACGTCCTGCGCGAGGGAGCGCGCAAGCTGATCGAACAGGCGATCCACGCCGAGTTGGCGGCGCTGTTGAACACCTTTTCCGGGGAACGGCTGGAGGATGGGCGTGCCCGCCTGGTGCGCCATGGTCACTTATCCGAACGCGAGGTGATGACCGGCATTGGTCCAGTGCCGGTGAAGGTGCCTCGCGTGCGGGATCGCGGCGCAGGCGAAGACAGGATCAGCTTCACGCCCAGCATCCTGCCGCGGTATCTGCGTAAGACGAAATCGGTCGAGGAACTGCTGCCCTAGCTGTATCTCAAGGGTGTGTCCACGGGCGATTTCACCGAGGCGCTGGAGGCGCTGCCGGGTCCGAACGCCAGGGGCCTGTCCGCCAAGATCGTCACGCGCCTGAAAGCCGATTGGTGGAAGGACTACGAGGCTTGGCAGAAACGCGACCTCGGTTCGCGGCGGTTTCTCTACATCTGGGCCGACGGGGTCTACTTCAAACCGCGCATGGCTGAGGAAAAGCAATGCGTTCTGGTGATCGTCGGGGCGGATGAATATAGCCGCAAGGAACTTCTGGCCATGACCCCCTCTCGTGACATTGCTGCGCAATACACTGCCGGGCAGTGGACAGCTTCCGCGAAAGCACCCAAAGCTGGGGCGAGCTGCTGCTTGATCTCAAGCGGCGCGGCCTGAAACAAGACCCCAAACTGGCCATCCGTCGCCCGGCAGGCGATTTGCAAGGCAAATCTGCCGAGAGGGGGTGACGGAGCCCTGGGGTTTTGGACCGCGCTGCGCGAGGTCTTTGCAGCGACGCGTGAGCAAAGATGCTGGGTGCACAAGACGATGAATGTGCTGAACGCGATGCCAAAATCCATACAGGCAAAGGCCACCTCCATGACATCCATTGGCCGACAGTGTATTGCGCAGCAATGTCCCGAGAGACTGGCAGGCCGAGACCAAAGCCGAAGCCAACGTCGCCTTTGATTTCTTCGTCGAAACATACGGTGTGAAATGGGACAAGGCGGTCGCCAAGCTGGTCAAGGACCGCGACGCGCTGCTGACCTTCTACGACTATCCGGCGGAACATTGGAAGCACGTCCGCACGTCAAACCCGATCGAAAGCACATTCGCCACCGTCCGACATGGAACAAAACGCACCAAGGGATGTCTCAGTCGGAAGACCGGGCTGGCCCCTCTCGGCAGATTGCTAGGCAATCGCCTGCCGGGCAATGCATGGCCTTCAAGCTGATGATGTCAGCGCAGAAGAAATGGCGAAAGCTCGACGGTCAAAACCGACTGCCCGAGATCATCCA
>NZ_JALBYP010000028.1 GCF_022678485.1 Aliiroseovarius sediminis | reverse complement strand
CGTTGTCGGATACCACCATGCAAGGATAGCCCCGCATCTCGGCAATCCGATCCAGCTCCCTGGCGACACGGATGCCCGACAGCGACGTGTCGACCACCGAGGCCAGGCATTCCCGACTGAAGTCGTCGATCACGTTCAGGATACGGAACCTGCGCCCCTCGGAGAGCGTGTCGGAGACGAAGTCGAGCGACCACCGCTGGTTCAGCCACTGCGGGATTGCCATAGGTGCTCTGGTCCCAATCGCCCGCTTGCGTCCGCCCCGTTTACGCACTGTTAACCCTTCTTCGCGGTAGATCCGATAGAGCTTCTTCCAGTTCAGCTCCCAGCCCTCTCGTTTCAGCAGGATGTGCAGGCGCCGATAGCCGAACCGACGACGCTCAGCCGACAGTTCCCGCAGCCGCGCCCGCAGCGCCTTGTCCTCCGACAGCTTCGGTTGCCGCCGATATACACGCGGATCAATCCCAGCCAGGGCGCAGGCCCGCCGTTGGGTATAGCTCTTCTCCTTCATGGCCCAGTCCACGGCACGTCGCCTCGAACCGGGCCTCAGAAGTTTTTTCCCAGCATCTCCTTCAACGTCGCCACGTCGAGCATCTGCTCGGCAAGCATCTTCTTGAGCTTGGCGTTCTCGGCCTCCAGCATCTTCAGCCGCCGGGCGTCAGACACTTCCATGCCGCCATACTTCGAGCGCCACTTGTAAAACGTGGCGTCGCTGATCCCGTGCTTGCGGCACAGCTCCTTCGCACCAAGACCAGCTTGGTGCTCCTTCAATATGCCAATGATCTGCTCTTCGCTGAAACGGCTTCTCTTCATCGTCTGTCTCCTCAGTTGGAGAACAGGCTAACCTCAAAGCGAGGACTTTTCAGGGGAGCAGGTCACGGCCCACCAACCGCCTACGTAACGTTACCTTACATAGGAACGGTCAGAACACAGCAAGCGCCTTATGTTACGTTACATAGGGCGCTTGCCTAATGTGACGGTCAGCGTGTGGCGCGATAGGTGCCGGTGTCAATTTCGCTGAGGATCCGCTCGAAAGCGGCCTATCTCCGCAGTCGCGAACCAAGCTGGCAAGATAGCTTGAAGTCGACAATATAATAATGTTCTGATTGCGCTTTCCTCTGTCTCGCCGTAAGTCGGCTGCGAGCCAGAAGCTTTTGATACTGCACTACTAATGAGTGTCTTTAACAGTATACGTAGGTCACGCTACCACGAAACCTTCACCCCTGATTATTCCCAGATTGAGAGACGAAAGGCGGTCAATTTTGTGGTGGCCGAGTGCTTGGATCATCGGACCGAGGGCTGCGAACAACCGAAAACAATTGAGTTCTTTTTCAGCAATCAGCTTCTCTTCCGAAATAGTCATATTTTTGCCCCGTTCGCGTGTGATCAAAGAGAACTAAAGTAAAACTCTTTTCTCTTTAGACGATCTATAGGGCGGCAAATTTTATGGAAACGCTGGTCACATACAGTTTCGTAATTCCTTTCATGAACGAAGAGGATGTGCTCGACGCGCTTCTAGTGCGCATGACGGACCTAATGGGGGCACTGGACGGGCCTTGCGAAGTGATCTTCGTTGATGACGGCAGCCGCGATTCCGGGGCCGCAATCATCGCGGCAGCGGCCCGGCGCGATCCGCGCATGAAGCTCATCCGCCTGTCGCGCAACTTTGGCCATCAGATTGCGGTGACTGCGGGGCTGAACACCGCGCGGGGCAAGGCGGTCATCATCATGGACGCCGACCTTCAGGACCCACCCGAAGTGGTCCACGACCTTGTCGCGAAATGGAAGGAAGGCTACGAGATCGTCCACGCACAGCGGCGCGCCCGCGAAGGCGAGACGCGGTTCAAGAAGATGTCCGCAAACCTTTACTACCGGCTGCTGTCACGTCTCTCGTCGGTCGAGATCCCGCGCAACGTGGGGGATTTCCGTCTGGTGGACGCCAAGGTGGTCGAGGCCATCCGCTCGATGCCCGAGCGCGACCGTTACCTGCGCGGCATGTTCGCATGGGTCGGCTTCCGTCAGACCATCGTGCAGTTCGACCGCCCGCAGCGGTTTGCCGGCGAAACCAAGTACCCGCTGAAGAAGATGATGCGCCTCGCGATGGACGGAGTAATCGGATTTTCAGATGTCCCTCTCCGGCTCGCGCTCTGGCTGGGCGCGCTCGTGTCATTGGGGGCAATAACCTATGGCATCTACATCTTCGCCATCGCGCTTTTCACCGGTGGGCTGGTAGCGGGCTGGGCCTCGACAATCGTGGTGTTGTCCTTCCTGTCGGGGGTGAACCTGCTCATCAGTGGCGTGATCGGTCTTTATGTTGGGCGCATCCACAATGAGAGCAAAGAGCGCCCGCTCTATTTCATTTCCGAAAGCATCGGCATTACAGAGGCGGCGCGAATGCCGCAACCGAAATTGGTGTCCCGTGGTTAAAACGATGCAACCAGAATTCGACGCATATCGCGACAATTACGTGGACACGGTTGAGCAATCGATCAGTTTCTCGGGCCTGTCACACGACTTCTTCCAGAAATCTAAAGCGCTGATGATCCGTGACCTTCTGGCTCTACGGCTCGCACACCACCCCAAGCCAATACTTCTGGACGTGGGCTGCGGGATCGGAGCATTGCACCCGCTTCTTTCAGGCCTGTTTTCGTCGATCCACGGCGTGGACGTGTCAGGCGAAAGCATCGAGCGCGCGAAACTGGAGAACCCTCGCAACCTTTACGATACCTATGACGGCGAACGGCTACCCTTTGCAGACAACAGTTTCGACATGGTCCTGTCGATCTGCGTGATGCATCACGTACCGGTGGCCCAATGGACGCGTTTCATGGCCGAGCTCACTCGAGTGGTATTGCCCGGCGGCATGGTTTGCCTGATCGAACACAACCCGGTGAACCCGGGTACCCGGCTTTCGGTCGCGCGCTGTCCGTTCGACGAAGATGCGGTGCTGCTGAGCACCCGCAAGATGCGCGGGTACATGCGCCGCGCAGGGCTGGCTGAGGTGGCGACACGAAACTTTGTTTTCTTCCCGAGCAACCGTCCGAAGTTCCGGGCGTTAGAGCGGCGGCTGCATTGGTTGCCACTCGGCGCGCAATACGCCGCCATCGGAAGGGTCCAATGATTGAAAAACGTGTGATCGGCCAACTGGTGCGGTTCACGGGCATGGGTGTGGTAAATTCCGCACTCTACTTCGTGCTCGCAGCGGTATTCAGCGAGATCTTCGGCTTTGTCGCGCTTGCCGCCTCGGTGCTGGCCTATATAATCGCCGCCACCTTCGCCTATGTCGGCCACAAGTTCCTGACCTTCAGACAACCTGCCCACGCGCCCGACGAGATGACCCGCTTCGTCGCCGCCACGGGGATGGGCTTGTCGCTCGCCGCGCTTATCCCGATCTTGTTGGCCGGTCTTGCACCGATGACATCCTTCGTGACCGTGCTCGTGCTGGTGCCGGTCTGTTCTTTCCTCATGATGAAATTCTTTGTCTTCCGCACATGATCCGAGATCTCACCGCCCCCGCCATCATCATGGCCACCGCTGTTTACCTTTTATGGGGGACGCATCTGAGCCACGATATCAGTTGGTACCTGATTTCGACGGGCTGGTGGCTCGACGGGGTGCAGATCTATGCCGATATCCTAGAATTGAACCCGCCGCTGGCCTTCTATCTCACCGCGATCCCGGTATGGGTCGCGCGGGTGACGGGGCTTGCTCCGATGGCAACCTTCAAGGGCTTAGTGCTGGTACTCACTGCTTGCTCGTTGGTCCTGTCGCAAAGACTTCTGGCCCACGAAACGTGGCTTTCCCCGGCAGCACGACGTATTGTGCTTGCGATGGCGGCGGTTGGGCTTCTGCTCCTGCCAATCGGGGATTTCGGGCAGCGCGACCATCTGTTCACAATCCTGTTCTTGCCATTCCTCGTGATGAACCTGCTTTCCGAACCGGCAGCCCGGCCTGTACGCGCTGCGGTCGCGATGTGGGCAACCTTCGGCATCGCGCTCAAGCATTATTTCCTGCTTCTGCCCCTCGCGATCCTCGCCTACCAAGTGATCGCGGAGCGAAGTCTGCGACCAGCGTACAAGGTTGAATATCTAGTCATGGCGGCCATGCTGGTGCTTTATGTAGCGGCAGCTGTGATCCTGCATCCGGCTTATTTCGACAGCGTCGTGCCGCTTACGGTGCAGGTCTACGGCGCCTTCGACGTGCCATTTCTTTTCGCCCTATTCCGTGCAGGCTTTCTGATCCTAGTGCTCCTCATTGCGCTGGCGCTTCTTTTAATGAATAGGGCGCGGCCTCGGACGAACGCAGTGGCGGTGCTGACCGGCGCGGCGGCCATCGCAGTCTTCCTTATCCAATCGAAAGGCTGGAGCTATCAGCATATCCCCGCCAATCTTTACGTGGTAATGGCCGTGATCTGGACGGCGGTCACGCTTTCACAGACGCGGGAGCAGTGGTGGCCAACCGCCATCGCCGCCATGTCTGTAATGCTTCTTCTGGTTCCGGCATTGCGCAACGGGCCTTATCAAAGCCCCTTCGCCGAGGCCGTCGAGCCCTATTTCACCTGCCCACCGGGCGAGCGGAGTTTTCAGATCTTCAGCTCAACCGTATCCACGGGCTTTCCGTTAGCAAACCACGCCAAAGCCACCCCGGCCAACCGCGCGCCCACGCTTTGGCTTTTTCCCGGGGCAAGTTACCGGCTGAGCCTCACCGAAGATCCGGCAGAGCAGGCAATCTACCGCGCAACCCTCAAGGAAGCGCGTAAACGGGTGCTCATCGATTTTTTCCGGACCGCACCGCAGGTGGTGATCGTCGACGAAAGTCCGCAGAAAAAGTATTTTAATGGTGCGTCCTTCGACTACCTCGCCTATTTCAGCGAAGACAAAGAGTTCGCTGATGCTTGGCGTAACTATTCGCTCAAGGGTAACGTGGGGACTTATACCGTCTATGCCCGGGAAGGATGCGATCTGCCGGACTGATAAGGCGCACGCTCCGCTATGGCTTCGTATCTCCTACCACCTCCGGAGTTGAAATTAGCGCCTACGAGGATAAAGTGGCGGGGCAGCTTTTCGCCCGCATGTCCGCGAAATGGCAAGTCGCATTATCCAAGAAAAGAGCACAGCCGATAAGGAAGCCAACCTACGCCGATACCGTTTAGGAGCGTGAGAACCCGAGAGCTACAGCTACACGATACCATAATTTACCTTGATCATTCGGCTGGGTTCAGACTTCAGATATTATCGGCTGTATTTGAGGCTATGGCTTATTCCTTGCTAGAAATACCTACCTCGGACATCGCTCAACCAGCATTGCGCCACCTGTTTTTTCCGTGTAGCCGAATCTATTTCTTGACCGTATCGCGCTTGCCACAGCCCAAAACCTGCTTCCGATATGCTTCCGGATTTTTCCAGCTCATTTTCGCTGCATCGCAGAATCGCGTAAATCATTGATATTATTGATGAAATGGTGCCCCCACACGGACTCGAACCGCGGACCTACTGATTACAAATCAGTTGCTCTACCAGCTGAGCTATAGGGGCCTTGATGGGCGTTTACGGGGTTCTGTCGCCGGGTTCAAGCAAAAGGTTCAGGGGCGGCTTGCGCGGGCCATCAGGGCGACCGCGCAAAGGCCTACGGCAATCACCATCAGGGCTGGGGGTGCGGCTTGGCCCAGTTGTTCGAGCGACGCTTGCTCATACACGCGGGTGGCCAGTGTGCCATAGTTGAAGGGCCGCAGCAGCAGAGTTGCCGGCAGCTCTTTTACGCTGTCGACAAAGACCAATAACAAAGCTGTCCCGACGGAATTACGGATCAAGGGGACATAGACTGCCGACAGCGCGCCGCGCGCGGATCGTCCCAGTGATCGCGCCGCCATCGGCAGGTTGGGCGACACCCGTTCAATCGCGGCGTCCGCCGCCCCTTGGGCAATGGCGAAAAAGCGCACGCAATAGGCATAAATCACTGCAAAGGCCGTGCCTGTCATCAACAGGCCAGGGTCCCAGCCCGTCACCGCCAGCACCCCGTCGGCCAGCGCATTGTCCGTAGCCGCCATCGGAATCAGGATGCCAATACCAAGCACGGCGCCGGGCGCGGCATAGCCCACAGTGGTCAGGGGCATCAGCTTGCGTGGCAGTGCGTAACCCGATAGGCGCACGCCATAAACAAGAAACAGCGCCGCCGTCACGGTCACAACGGCCGCGATACCGCCCACGGTCAACGTATGCCATAGCGCGGATAGAAGCCCGTTTGACAACCAGTATTCCGGTTTGGCGATGGCATGAGACATCAAGACCGAAACCGGTAAAACAAAGCCCAGCACAAACGGAATTGCGCAAGCGATCAGTGCGGCAATGCCAGGCCAGAAGGCCAGCGCACGGGCTTCAACCGGGCGGCTTTGGCGTGACATGCGATAAAATCGACTGCGTGAACGGCTGATTTTCTCAAGCGCAGCAAGGACGAACACGAAAACCAGGATGACCAGAGCAATTTGCGCTGCCCCTCCCGCGTTGTGACTTTCCAGCCAGACGGTGAAAATCCCGGTGGTCAGGGTTTGCACCGCGAAATAATCGACCACGCCGAAATCCGACACCGTCTCCATCATCACAATTGCGACTCCGGCTGCGATGGCGGGGCGGGCCAGCGGCATACCGACCTTCCAAAATCGCGCGAAGGGGCCTGCGCCCAGCGCGCGGGCAACCTCATACGCGTCGCCCGATTGTTCGCGGAACGCGGCGCGTGCCAGCAGGAAGACATAAGGATTCAGCGCGGCTGCCAGCACCACCACCGCCGCCCAGCGCGACCGGATCTGCGGAAACCAGTAATCGGCGGCGTTTTCCCACCCGAACAGTGCGCGCAGGCCGGTTTGCACCGGTCCCGCATATTCCAGAAAATCGACCAAAGCATAAGCGCCGACATAGGCGGGGATTGCCAGTGGCGTCAGCAAGAGCCATTCCAGCCAGCGGGCGCCGGGAAAACGATACATCGTGATCAACCACGCCGACCCGGTGCCAACCGCCGCAGACAGCGCCCCCACCGACGCACAAAGCACCAGCGTATTGGTGACATAGCGCGGAAGCGCTGTGTTCAGCAGGTGTGGCCAAGCGTTTTCCGCAGGCGTCATGGCAAGCCAGACAATCGACAGGATCGGCAATAAAACCAGCAGAGCGATCGCCATTGCCCCCACTGACCACAGGTCCGGCAGTCGAATAGAACGGCGCACGGCCGCAATCTGAGTCTTTTGGTCGGTCATCATACGCCCGTTTAGCCTGAAACAGGTTTAACTGTCCAGAAATCCACCATATGTTTTATCGGGTCGAGGGAAGTAAGGGCCAGATCTGAATGCAAATCTCTATCCATCTTGGTGCGCATTGCACGGATGACGACCAATTGGTCAAGTCGCTGCTGAAAAATAGCGGGGCACTGGCCAAACGCGGCGTGGCGGTGCCGGGCCCGGGACGGTATCGCGGACTTCTGGCGGATGCGCTGGTGAAGTTGCAGGGCGCGCGTGCAGATAACGATACACAAGACATGCTTCTGGACGCGTTCATCGACCAATCCGACATCCGGCGGTTGGTTTTGGGGCACAAGAATTTTTTGGGTGCGCCGCACCGGTCCATCGAACATAATCAACTTTACCATTTGGCCCAGCGCAATTCCGCTTGGATGCGCAACTTATTCGCCAATCACGAGGTCAGCTTTTTCATCGGCATTCGCAACCCGGCCACCTTTGTGCCGGCAATCCTGAACGACCTGCCCGCGCCCGCACGCGACCCCCTTTTGGCCCAGCTTGATCCGCGTGGCTTGTTCTGGTCCGATGCGCTTCACGCTATTCGAGACGCCAACCCGACCACGCCAATCACCGTGTGGTGCAACGAAGACACGCCGCTTCTTTGGCCGGAAATCATGCAGATCATCAGCGGTGTGGACGAAGATCTGCCCCTGCGCGGCACGTTGGATATTCTGCGCCCCATCATGAACCCGGACGGGTTCGAACGGATGCATGATTATCTGACCCAAACCGAGATCCCCAGCCACGCACAACGCCGCCGGGTGATCGCGACCTTTCTGGAAAAGTACGCCCTACCCGACGAGATCGAGCAAGAAATTGATCTTCCTGGCTGGACCGAGGATCTGATTGACGACCTGACCGAAGCTTATGACGAAGACATGAACGAGATCGTGCAGATCCCCAGCGTCCACCTTCTGATCGCCTGACCGCGCGATGCACGGCCCCCATAAACGTGATCGCCCGCCGGAATGACAGGTGGTGCCGCAACATCAGAGAGGCAGGTCACATGCCCCGCGCGTCCCTATACATCTCATGAACGGTTGCATGTTGGGCAGGCAACTCAGAAAAATAACTATAACATTGAAACCGTCTCATTCAGAACTGCCGCGCACAAGGCACCCTTGGACGTGTCTTTTGCGTCCACCTGTGGTGATGCATCCTTTTCCGCCTGCGCCGCTTCGATCATACGCGATTGTTTCAATGCGGCGCGCAACCCGGTCGCCAAAAAACTGGACCCAGCCACATGTCCGTTTCGGAGCTACCAACAGGCCGGATTATGCAAGGACGGTGTCCGACATGATTTTCATACCCGGGCCGCGCATGTATTGACCGCCGCCGATAGCCATAAAAGGCAGGAACCGACATCCGCCACCTTGTGGACCTGTGGGGCTGAAGAAGACACCACCCGAGGCATGAGCCACAACCGCGCAGATGGTGTTCGACAATCAAGGCGGTGGCGGCCAGGAGATGCAAACAGAAACTGCGCTCGGCCCATTGACCTCTCTGCGCAGAGCTTCATACTTGGCGCTGGTCACCGCTTCGCTGCGGTCCGGTCTTTGCCGGCATTGTCCTTTTCCGATAGTAAGCACAGCCTGCGTGACTGCGCGTGATTCATATGACTTTCCGGGCTTCCGCGCGCCCGGCCACTCCAAGAGGCTGCCGAGAGTTTTCGCGGCAGAAGCACTGCCATGACCGATACGTCCGACACCGATACGTCCGACACCGATACGTCCGACACCGATACGTCCGACACCGCGACATCGCCGACCCCGCACGGGCGGGACCGCGTGCTGCGCCGCACCGCCGCGATTGACCGCGACAAGGGGCGCGAGGCGGTTTTGCGGATCACGCGCATGACTTTACAGTATCCGGCGCGCGTGGCCGTGGCATTGATCGCAACCGTCGCCGCCGTGTTGACACAGTTGAGCATCCCGGTGCTGTTGGGTCGCGCGGTGGATCAAACACAGGCCGTGGCCGATGGCACGGGCGGGGCCGATATGCTGTGGACAACGGCTCTGATCCTTCTGGCGGTCAGTGTGGCACGCGGGCTGTTCACCCTGATACAGAACTACACGGCTGAATCGGTAGGTCATGCGCTGGCCTATGATCTGCGGCGTGCCATCTATGACAAGATTCAACGTCTGCCCTTCTCGTTCCATGACCGGGCGCATTCGGGTGATCTGATCACCGTCGGGATGCTGGACCTCGAAGGGGTGCGGATGTATTTTTCGACCGCGCTGGTGCGAACGGTGCTTCTGGTTTTGCTGATCGGTATCGGTGCATGGCTGCTGCTTTCGACCGACCTTCTGCTGGGGCTTCTGGCGCTGTCGTTCGTGCCATTCGCCGCTTGGCGCAGTTCCGTCACTCAGCTGACGCTGAGGCGCACGTGGCTTTTGTTACAGGAGCGGCTGGGCGTGCTGAGTCAGGTGATGGAGGAAAACCTCGCCGGGATCCGCGTTGTGCGTGCCTTTGCAGCCGCCGATCATGAATTGGCCAAGTTCGACCGGGCATCCAACGATGCGCTTAAGCTCAGCTATAGCCGGATCGACACGCGGGTGAACAGCTCGGCTATAATGACACTTGCATTTTTTGCCGCGATGGGGCTGGTCCTGCTGGTGGGTGGCCGGCAGGTGGCGGCCGGGGAAATCAGCATTGGCGCGCTTACCACGTTTCTGACGTTCATGACGCTCTTGCAAATGCCAGTGCGTCAGTTGGGGCTGATGGTCAATGCGTTTGCCCGTGCCTCAACCTGTGGCGCGCGCCTTTTTGCTCTGCTCGACATGCCTCTGGAGGTGGACGACGCCCCGGATGCAAGCGATCTGAAGGTGACAGAGGGCACGCTGCGGCTGGACAATGTCGGCTTTACCTATACCGGAGAGGGACAGGCAGTTTCGAACATCAGCTTTGAGGCGCGGCGCGGTGAAACCATCGGCATCGTCGGCCCGCCCGGGTCGGGCAAGAGCACGTTGATGCACCTTATTCCGCGATATTATGACGTGGACGAGGGCGCGATTACCATCGACGGGCAGGATATCCGTGACGCCACGCTGTCTTCGGTGCGTCGCGCGGTGGCTGTAGTGCAGCAAGATGCCTTCCTGTTCACCACCACCATCGAAAACAACCTTGCTTACGGCGACCCTTACGCTGCGGATGCGCAGATCCGCGAGGCCAGCGCCTCGGCGCAGCTTCACGATTACGTGGACAGCCTGCCTGAGCAGTATGACACCATCGTGGGGGAACGGGGTGTTTCGCTGTCCGGCGGACAGCGCCAACGACTGTCGATAGCCCGCACCCTGATGTTAAAGCCGGCTGTGCTGATCTTTGATGATTCCACCGCTGCCATCGACGCGGGCACCGAAGGGCGCATCCGCCACGCCCTGCGCGACTATGCCGAAGACCGGGTGACACTGATCGTGGCGCACCGTCTGGGCAGCCTGAAACATGCTGACCGTATCCTTTTTCTGGACAAGGGGCGCATTGTTGAACAAGGCACCCACGACGAATTGCTGGCCCTGAACGGCCGTTATAGCGCTTTGCATGACCTGCAAACCAACCCCGACACAAAGATTCCAGAGGCCGCGCAATGAGTCATATCAACGCCAACCCCGAACCGCAGGAACGGCATGACGACGGCCGCCCACGCGCACCGCGCGCCGTGGTTGGATCTCACCGGATCGAAGAGGAAATCTTTGGCCGTGCCTTCGATGGCCGCGTGGTGCGGCGGATCTGGGCGTTCGTGCGCCCCTACAGGCGGCAGGTTGCCATCTCGGTCACCGCGGTCATGGTCTTTACCGCGATGCAACTGGCGATCCCGCTGGTGATCCGCTACGCTATCGACGATGGGATGGCTCCGGATGCCGCTCCCGGCACGCTGGCACTGATCGTTGCGATCTTTGCGGCGGTGATTGGGGTCAACTACGTCGCATCGCGCCTGCAAGAGGGCGTAACCGGTCGCGTGGCCGAGAACGTGCTTTTCGACATTCGCCGCCAGATGTTTGCCCACCTGCAAAGGGTGTCGCTGTCGTTCATGGACAAGACCGAAGTGGGTCGCCTGATGAGCAGGCTTCAAGGCGACGTCAACTCGATGCAGGAATTTCTCGAAAGCTCGATTTTATCGGTGGGCGACATCCTGTTGCTGTTCGGGATCGTGTTCGTGATGCTCTGGCTTGACTGGCAGTTGGGGCTGCTGGTGCTCGCCATGCTGCCCGTCCTTTTCATTGTGCGGGTGGTGTGGCTGACGCGTGCGCGTGCGGCCTTCATGGCCGCGCATGAAGCAAATTCAATCACCAACGGGGCCTTGGCCGAGGCGATCCATGGCGTGCGCGCCGTGCAGGGGATGGATCGCGGGGGACTGAACTACGACCTTTACGCTGATCTCGCCCGCGACAACTATCGCAAACACCTGCGGTCGTCGCGGATGGCGCAGGTTATGGTGCCGGTCGTCGACACATTGACCGGCATCGCCATGGCCGCGGTCGTGGTGGTGGGCGGTGCAATGGTTGCGTCAGACCGGATCGAGATCGGCGTGATGGTCGCGTTCCTGTTCTATATTCAGCGTTTCTTTGACCCGATCCGTTCGCTGACAATGCAGTATTCAGTGATGCAGCGCGCCATGGCCTCGGGGCACCGCCTGACCGAAGTGCTGGACGTCGAAGTGTCGGTAGAGGATGCGCCGGATGCCGTGGCACTGGGGCCGGATGATGATGCCTCGGTCGAATTTCGCGACGTAACGTTCGGCTACGACCCGAACCACCCTGTCTTGCATGATGTGAACCTGTCAGCCAAATCGGGCGAGACCGTCGCGCTGGTCGGGCCCACCGGCTCGGGCAAGTCAAGCTGCATGGCGCTGATCCACCGCTTCTATGACGTGCAAAAGGGCGCCGTAATGGTTGGCGGACATGACGTGCGCGACGTGACGCAAGAGAGCCTTGGGCGTCATATCGCAATGGTCCTGCAAGAGCCGTTCCTGTTCACCGGCACCGTAATGGACAACATTCGCTATGCGTCGCATTGGGCCAGCGACGATGAGGTGATCGAGGCGACCAAGGCGGTTGGTGCGCATGATTTCGTCATGGAACTGGCCGGCGGCTACGACGCGATGCTGGACGAACGCGGCGGCAACCTCAGCCTCGGTCAGCGCCAGTTGATCAGCTTTGCGCGCGCACTGGTGGCGGATGCGCGCATCCTGGTGCTGGACGAAGCGACAGCCAATATCGACAGCTATACTGAGTTGCAGATTCAGAAGGCGTTGCAGACCCTCCTCAAAGGGCGCACCGGGTTGGTAATCGCACACCGGCTGGCCACCATCCGCAATGCCGACCGCATCGTCGTGCTGCAACAGGGACGGGTTGTGGAAGAAGGCGATCATTATGCCTTGATGGATCGAAACGGCCTTTACGCCAGCCTCTACGACAAAAACTACGCAAGCTTTGACGATTTGCCGAACAATTTCACACAAGAGCAGCGTGCGCGCGCGACCTGAGCGGTGCGAAGGCGATGACCTGCCACCGGGTTTTCCTTTATGACAGATTTGGGTTCGAACCAAAAAATGGACAGAAAATAAGGCGATCTAGACACAACGAAGCGCAGATCATTCATTATTTGGCAGGACATCGCGTAGCAATACCCCGAGAGGGGCAATACCGCTTCAAATTCGGCGATTAACTATCTGTCCGGTGCTCTCACAGCCATCATCAATGGCCATAAACAGAGCGGCAAAAATCAGCTTCTCTCGCGGAACTTCAAGAGTTGAAGCAGCGCATACGAATTGCTCCGTAACTCATAAGCAATACAAGGCATACAATGTCACAAGCCCATACCAAGGGGGTAAACTGGGGGTGTGAAGTTTTCGACCCGTGAAACTTCTTTTCTTATCCAATCCTTAAAAAAAGCTGTTGGCGGAGGAGGTGGGATTCGAACCCACGGTAGACTTTCACCTACGTCGGTTTTCAAGACCGGTGCATTCAACCACTCTGCCACTCCTCCGACGAGGCGAGAGATAAACGTGATGTTGCGATTCTGAAAGCATGTTTTCGCGGGCTGGTTTTTGCCAACTGAAAGATCACCTTACGCGAGAGCCTTTTCACATGCGCGATGTGTCGTTAGACTGCGCCGATAAGCGGGAGAGATACCCGACGGCAGAGCGGACGCGGGCATCAGGCCCGCAGGACAACTAGGGGCAAGACATGGCAAGCAAGACCACTCTGAAAGTGGCCATGGCGTTGGGCAGCGCGTTGATATTGACGGGCTGCGACGACACCAACCTTCCCGCATTCATGAAAAACGGCAATAAGGAAGCTGCATCGTCAACGCGCGCATCAAAGGCCGGGCAGGCAGGCGAACGCGATGTGGAAGCGCCCGAGATATTTCAGGTCGCCGAAAAGGGCCTTTGGGACGGTCGCCCCAGCTTGGGCGGTGTCTGGGTCGCGCACCCGGATGCGACGGACCCCGAACGGGTGATTATCCGAAATCAGTCCAATAACAAATCCGTTGTGGGCGCTCTATTCCGGCGCGAACGGGCCGTGCCGGGCCCTCGGTTTCAGGTGTCATCAGACGCTGCCTCGACCCTTGGGATGCTGGCAGGTGCGCCGGTCGAACTGAGCGTGACTGCCCTGCGCAAAGAGGAAATTATCGAAACCCCAGATGACGCACCTGACGATACCGACGAGACCACCGGCGCAATTGAACAAAGTACGCTGGACGATCCAATCGCTGCCGCCAAAACCGCTCTGGACAAGGCCGAAGCCACACAGTCCGCCAAGCCGCGCAAGACGCCTGCCGCGCAACCTGCACCCGCCCCAAAACAAACTGCGCTGTCCAAGCCCTATATTCAAATCGGCATCTTTTCGGTCGAAGGCAACGCGCAACGCACAGTCGACGAGATGCAAAAGGCTGGCATGGCAGCTATCCTCAAGCCGGGATCATCGAACGAAAAAACTTTTTGGCGGGTGCTGGTCGGCCCTGCAAATACGAAGGCTGAACAATCAGCATTGCGCGAAAAAGTGGTCGGGCTTGGGTTTACAGATGCCTATGCCGTGACCAATTGATGCCGATAACCCCAACTGACGCCCTCGACGGGCCAACAAGAGGACCGAGTTCGCGATGCGTTTTCGTCTGACCGTGTTCATCCCCACCCTGATCGCCATACTGATCGCCGCCAGCCTTCCCGCCCGCGCCTTTGAAACGCGCGCCAGTTCGGCCTATGTGCTGGATATCAACACTGGCACTGTCCTGATGGAAAAAAACGCCGAGATACCTCTGCCCCCGGCGTCGATGTCCAAGCTGATGACCATCACCCTGCTTTACGAAGCATTGGCCGATGGGCGCGTGACGATGAGCACCCCGTTCGGCGTGTCGGAAAAAGCCGCCGCGACCGGCGGATCGACCATGTTTCTGGAACGCACTGATCGGCCAACCGTCGAAGATCTGATCCAAGGCATCATCGTTCAATCAGGCAATGACGCCTGCGTGGTCGTCGCCGAGGGGCTGGCAGGCACCGAAGCCGCCTTTGCCCGCATGATGACCGAACGCGCGCGCGATCTGGGGATGGAAAACTCCAGCTTCGGTAACTCGTCTGGTTGGCCGCACCCGATGCAGCGCATGTCGATGAAAGACCTCGCGATTCTGGCCCGTCACATCATCGTCGATTTCCCGGATTACTATCACTATTTCGGACAGTCGGAATACCATTACAAAGGCCGTGCGCCCGACAACCGGTTCAACCGAAACCCGCTTTTGGATCTTGGAATCGGGGCAGATGGCCTAAAGACAGGCCACACGCAGGAAGCAGGCTATGGCCTTGTTGGCTCAGCCCGTCAGGGCGACCGTCGGATCGTGTTTGTGATCTCGGGCATGAACTCGGAAAAAGAGCGCGCGGAAGAAGCCGAGGCAATCGTCAACTGGGCGTTCCGCCAGTTTGCTATGAAAACCACCGCGAAGGGCGGTGAACGCTTGGCGGTCGCTGATGTCTGGCTGGGTGCGCAGGATACGGTCGGGCTGGTCCCGGCGGAAGATGTCAACCTGCTGATCCCGGCTGTGCAACGCGACGGCATTTCGGCTGAAATCAAGTGGGACGGTCCGATTCCGGCCCCCATCGCGCAAGGTCAGGAACTCGCGCAGATGATCGTCAGCCGCGATGGGCTGAACGACACGGTCGTGCCCCTTTATGCTGAAGAAGGCGTGGGCAATGCAGGGTTCGGAAAGCGGTTGATGGTCGCGGCCGAGCGTGTGCTGGCCTTGGCCATGGGCAATGACGCGCCGCCAGCCGCTATTCAACCCATCCCCTCGCCATCCGAGGATACTGAACCTGAAACCGCACCCGCCGACCCCGCCCCGGCCAGCAATTGATACCGGCGCATGAGCGGGTTTTTCATCAGTTTCGAAGGTATCGACGGCTCGGGCAAATCCACCCAGGCCAAGCTTTTGGCGCGCGCGCTTGAAGACAAGGGCCGTGACGTTATCCTGACCCGTGAACCGGGCGGCAGTCCGGGGGCCGAGGAAATCCGGCGGCTGGTGCTGGAAGGCGACCCTGATCGCTGGTCCGCTCAGACCGAACTGTTGCTCTTCACTGCGGCGCGGCGTGACCATCTGGAACGGCTGATCGACCCCGCCTTACAGGCGGGCAAGATCGTCATAACGGACCGTTTCGCCGACAGCACACGCATATATCAGGGCACCCGGTCGGGCGATCTGCGCGCCATGGTGGACAAGTTGCACGAGTTGATGATTGCTCGGGAACCCGACCTGACCTTTCTGATCGACATGGACCCTGACACCGGTCTTGCGCGCGCCAAAGGTCGCGGCGGCACCGAGGAACGGTTCGAAGATTTCGGCGCCGATCTGCAACGCAAGATGCGCGCTGGGTTTCTGGACCTTGCCCGACAAGCCCCCGACCGGTTTCGGGTGATCGACGGCAGCCGCGACATCGACACGGTGGCCGCGGATGTGCTGGACGCCGCCCGCGCGGCCCTGCCCAAGGCCCCGACCGACGCATGAGCGCCAATCCAGACGATATCCCCCAATCCGACCGGATCGACGGCGCCCCCCACCCGCGCGAGGCCGCCCAGCTGATCGGACAGGACGCTGCCGAAGCCGCGTTTCTAACCGCCTTCAACTCGGACCGCTTGCATCACGGCTGGCTGATCACCGGACCCCGCGGTGTTGGAAAGGCGACGCTGGCCTGGCGCATTGCACGCTTCCTGCTGGCCACCCCCCCGGATGATGGCGGCATGTTTGCACCACCTGCCCCATCCAGCCTTGACGTGCCTGCCGATGATCCGGTTGCGCGCCGCATTCAGGCCTTGTCCGAACCCGGCCTTTTTCTGCTGCGCCGCCCATGGGATGACAAGAACAAGCGGCTGAAAGGCGACATCACCGTGGACGAAGTGCGCAAGCTGAAGCACTTCTTCGCGCTGTCCTCGGCAGGCGGCGGGCGTCGGGTTGTGATCGTCGATGTAGCGGACGAGATGAACACATCCGCCGCAAACGCTCTTCTGAAACTGCTTGAGGAACCGCCCGAAGGCGCCGTGCTTCTTTTGATCAGCCACCAGCCCTCGCGCCTGTTGCCGACGATCCGATCGCGCTGTCGCGAATTGCGTCTGGCTCCGCTGGCGCCCACGGATCTGGCACTGGTGATGGCGGGGCTTGATGAAACCCCCTCGGCGGATGATACGCTGCGGCTGGGTGAACTGGCGGCGGGGTCTGCGGGCGATGCGCTGAGGCTTCAACATCTTGGTGGACTTCAGACATATGCCGAGCTGGTCCAGATATTCTCGGCCCCGCGCGACTATGACAGGTCGCGCGCGCTGAAGCTGGCGAACAGTGCGGTGGGCAAAGCCAATGCGGACCGGTTCGACCTGATCCTGCGCCTGCTGGATCTGTTCCTGGCCCGACTGGCGCGCCACGGCGCAGGCCTTCCCCCGCACGCCGAAGCCGCAGCGGGCGAGGCCGCTTGCCTTGCTCGCCTGTCGCCCGGCCCCAATGCCGCCCGCGCATGGGCCGGTTTGCAACAGGAATTATCGGCCCGTGCCGGTCACGGACGGGCGGTCAACCTTGACCCTGCCGCGCTCATCCTTGATATGGTTTTCAAGATCAACGAGACGGCGGCACGCCAAGCCGCCTGAGGCAAGGACGTCCCCCATGAGCACCCCGGAAATTACGGACAGCCACTGTCATCTGGATTTTCCCGATTTCGAAGGCGAATTGGATCAGATCATCGCCCGTGCCGCTGCGGCTGGCGTGACGCGCATGGTGACGATCTGCACCAAGATGGCCAATCTGGATCAGGTCCGCACCATCGCCGAAGCCCATGATCCCGTGTTCTTCGCCGCCGCCACCCACCCGATGAGCGTGGCCGCGGAACCGATGGTCACGGTCGAACAACTGGTCGCACTGGCTGACCATCCGAAATTCGTCGGTATTGGCGAAAGCGGGCTGGATTACCACTATACCGCTGACAGCCGCGACGCGCAGATCGAAAGCCTGCGCATTCATATCGCGGCCGCACGCCAGACCGGACTGCCCCTGATCATCCATTCGCGCGCTGCGGACGAAGATATGGCCCGCATTCTAACCGAAGAACACGCCAAAGGCGCTTACTCCTGCGTCATGCATTGCTTCAGTTCCGGCGCTGAACTTGCCCGTGCGGCTTTGGACCTTGGCTTCTATCTGTCCATGTCCGGCATCGCGACCTTCCCGCGCAGTCAGGATCTGCGCGATATCTTCGCCGCCGCTCCCGTGGACCGTATTCTGGTCGAAACCGACGCGCCTTATCTTGCCCCACCCCCCCATCGCGGACGGCGCAACGAACCAGCTTACACTGCACATACCGCGCAGGTAGGGGCCGAGATCTATGGGCTGCCTTACGCAGACTTTGCCGCCCAAACGCAGGCCAACTTCGACCTTCTGTTCACCAAAGCCGCCCACGGCAAGGCAACCACGTAATGGCACGTATCGATTTCACCATACTCGGCTGTGGATCGTCCGGCGGGGTACCGCGACTGGGCGGCCATTGGGGCGATTGCGACCCGGACAACCCAAGAAACCGCCGCAGCCGCTGCTCGGCGCTTGTGACCCGCGAGGGCAACGATGGTGGAGTGACCCGCGTGCTGATCGACACTTCGCCGGACATGCGTTATCAGCTGCTTCGCGAAGGAGTCGGCACGCTGGACGCTGTTGTTTACACCCACAGCCATGCCGATCATGTGCACGGCATCGACGATCTGCGCATGGTGGTATTCAACCTGAAAGAACGCCTGCCCGTCTGGGCCGATGGTCCCACGCAAGAGGCGCTTCTGTCCCGCTTCAATTACGCTTTCGTGCAACCGAAAGGATCGAATTATCCACCCATTCTTGATCTGCACATGATCGACGGCGACGTGGTAATCAGTGGCGCGGGTGGTGATATCCGCCTGACCCCGTTTCTGGTGCATCACGGCCTGATGGACGCACTTGGCTTCCGGATTGGCGATCTCGCCTATCTGCCCGATGTCAACGAAATCCCAGATCCAGCCCTGCCCGCTCTTGAAGGCCTGGATACCTTCGTGCTGGACGCGCTGCGGCGCGCGCCCCATCCGACGCATTTTCATCTGGATGAATCACTGGAGTGGATCGCGCGTGTTGGCGCCAAAAAAGGCGTGTTGACGAACATGCATATCGACCTTGATTACGCCACCCTTGACGCCGAAACGCCAGATCACATCACCCCGGCCCATGATGGGTTGAAGCTGAGCATTCAGCCCTGAAAAACGTCGCATCTGCCCCCGGGCTTCCATTGATCGTGGGCCGATATCGCGCGGAATCGCACCCTAGCCGATCTTCTCCAGCAAGCGCGTCTGCACGCTGGGGGTTACGAATTTCGAGATATCGCCCCCCAACTTGGCAATCTCTTTCACCAGCTTTGACGCAATTGCCTGATACTTGGCTTCAGCCATCAAAAAGACGGTTTCGACACTGTCGTCCATCGCTCGGTTCATGCCGACCATCTGGTATTCGTACTCGAAATCGGTGACGGCCCGAAGACCGCGAATTATAATCTGTGCACCCACATCATGGGCGCAGTCGATCAGCAGGTTCTCGAAAGGATGGGCGACGATCTCGGTGTCTGTTTCGCGCGACAGGACCGCACATTCCGCTTCGACCATCGCGACCCGCTCCTCAAGCGAAAACATCGGCCCCTTTCCCGTGTTCACGGCTACGCCGATCACCAGCCGATCCACCAGCGCACAGCCGCGCCGAATGATGTCAGTGTGACCCAGCGTGATCGGATCGAAAGTGCCAGGGTAAAGTCCGATGCGCATGATCTAATCTCCTTGCAATGGATGGCACGCAACAATATTGCATCCTCCATTGCAAGTTTTTTCTGCAATGCGGCGTCTTGTAACCTATTGCAGTGGGGCTGCGATCAATAGCCCATGATCATGTTCTTCAAAGCATCCGCTTGCTGAGACAACTCGTCCAGCCGCGCCTTCACCACATCCCCGATCGACACCAAACCGATCATTTTGTCGCCTTCCATCACCGGCATGTGACGGAACCGACGCTCTGTCATGGTTTGTAGAACCTGAATGGCCCGATCACCCGGCAGGCAGGTCACAAGCTCAGCCGTCATCAAATCATCCACGGACTGATCCAGACACCCCGTCCCAATCTGACCCAGCGCGGACACAATATCACGCTCCGACAGAATGCCATCCGGACGCACACCGTCCGCCGACACGACCACGGCACCGATCTTCTTTTCAGAAAGAAGGTTCGCGGCATCGGACACTTTGGTGCCCGGCTTGACCGTCGCAACACCCGCCAGTGGTTTGTCTTTAAGGATCTGGTGAATAAGCATACGGCCCTCCTGCCTGATGAAATGCGTGCATTTTTCTGTCTTTAGCGTCACCCCAAGCGCAACAATATGTCAAGGCCTGTTTGCAAGTGCAGCAACGGAAAACGCGGTTTACGCAAGCGCCTCCAGCCGGGCCACCTCGCCGCGGATGCCACGCGCCAGTGCTTCGGCGACACGGGCAAACCGCTCGACCCGCACATCGCCTTCATGTCGGATCAGATAGAACGCGCGGGTAATCGACAGTTCGTCGATCAGAACACGTTGCAGGTTAGGCGCAAACGGCAATATGAAATCATGGGTGATCCCGACCCCGCCCCGTTCGCGCACCATACCTAACTGCACCGACACAAGGTTCGACGCTAGCGCAACCCGCTCGATCCCCATACCGGTCAGGAAATCCAGCTCGGGATAGAAAATCATGTCCTGAATATAGCCCACTATGGGATGCACCCCCAGATCTTCAAGCGTGTTCAGCGGTGGCGCATCGGCAAGATATTCTTTCGCTGCCGCCAGATGCAGATGATAATCCGTCACCTTCTGAACCGTTATCCGCCCGGTCTGCGGCGGCGACACGGTAATCGCCATGTCCGCCTCGCGCTTGGACAGGTTGATCACACGCGGCAGGGCAACAATTTGCAGTTCAAGATCGGGGTGTTGCTTTTGAATGGCGGCACAAACTTGAGGCAGAATATAGCTTGCACAGCCATCCGTCGCCCCGATACGAACCTGCCCCGACAACCGCCCCGATTGGCCCGACAATTCATCAACCCCGGACAGGACCGCCTGCTCGGCCCGCTCAACATGGGCCAGAAGCCGCGACCCCACTTCAGTCAGCGCATAGCCTTGCGGCGACTTGGTGAACAAGGGCTGGCCCAGATCTCCCTCAAGCTTGGCCACCCGACGGCCCACGGTCGCCGCATCCCGCCGCAACACCCTGCCCGCCCGCGACAGGCTTTCCGCCCGCGCCACCGCCAGAAAAATCCGTAAATCATCCCAATCCATCGTCGATCCACCTTTCAAGCACTGCCCTGATCGCGTTTCTTCTGGCCAGAAATATCCCCGCCGGAGGCATCCAGCCTCACAGCCCTCACCACCCTTTGCAAATTTGCAAACCCTTTTTGGCAAACTGCCCCTTTTACTGGCATAAATGCAAGGCTATCCTCGTCGCGAACAGATGGGAGATCTATCATGAAAACACTTGGACATTGGATCAACGGCCAGATCGTTGACGGAACCTCGGGTCGCACTGCAGACGTCTTCAACCCCGCCACCGGGGAAGTGCAGGCAAAGGTCGCACTGGCCTCGCAAGCCGAGATGGACGACGCGGTAGCCAAAGCCGCCGAGGCGCAGAAAGCCTGGGGCGCAACCAACCCGCAAAAACGCGGTCGTGTGATGATGGCGCTTGTCGGCCTGATCAACCGCGACATGGACAAATTGGCCGAGGCATTGTCGGCAGAACACGGCAAGACCATCCCCGACGCCAAAGGCGACGTGCAGCGTGGACTTGAAGTGATCGAATACTGCATCGGCGCAGCCCAGATGCTGAAGGGTGAATTCACCGATTCAGCTGGCCCCGGCATCGACATGTATTCCATGCGCCAGCCGTTGGGTGTCGTCGCCTCGATCACGCCGTTCAACTTCCCGGCCATGATCCCGCTTTGGGGCATGGGGCCTGCGCTGGCCTCAGGCAACGCGATGATCCTGAAACCGTCCGAACGCGATCCCTCGGTCCCGCTCATGCTGGCTGAACTGTGCAAGGAAGCCGGCCTGCCGGACGGTATCCTTCAGGTCGTGAACGGAGACAAAGAAGCCGTAGACGCAATCTTGGACAACGAAACAATCCAAGCCGTGGCATTCGTCGGGTCGACGCCGATTGCGCATTACATTTATTCGCGCGCCACAGCGAACGGCAAGCGCGCGCAGTGTTTCGGTGGCGCAAAGAACCACATGATCATCATGCCCGACGCGGATATGGAAAAAGCCGCGGACGCGCTGGTGGGGGCAGGCTTCGGTGCCGCCGGCGAACGCTGCATGGCGATCTCGGTCGCGGTGCCAGTGGGGGACGAGACCGCAGACCGCCTGCGCGACGCCCTTGTGCCGCGGATCGAGAAGCTGAAAGTCGCGCCCTATACCGCAGGCGATGATGTGGATTACGGCCCGGTCGTGACCGCTGCCGCCAAGGAAAACATCCTGCGCCTGATCAACTCGGGCGTTGAACAGGGCGCAGATCTTGTCGTCGACAACCGCGATTTCAGCCTGCAGGGTTATGAAGATGGCTTTTTTGTCGGGCCGCACCTGTTTGACAACGTGACCACCGATATGGACATCTACAAGACCGAAATTTTCGGACCCGTCCTGTCCATGGTGCGCGCCCAGAATTACGAAGAGGCGATCGGCCACGCGATGGATCACGAATACGGCAACGGCACCGCGATCTTTACCCGCGATGGCGACACCGCGCGCGACTTTGCCAACCGGATCAACATCGGCATGGTGGGCATCAACGTCCCGATTCCGGTGCCGCTGGCCTATCACACCTTCGGCGGCTGGAAGAAATCCGGCTTTGGCGATTTGAACCAGCATGGCCCGGACGCGTTCAAATTCTATACGCGCACCAAGACCGTGACCTCGCGCTGGCCGTCGGGCATCCGCGAAGGGGGCGAGTTCCACTTCCGCGCCATCGACTGATCGGCCACATCTAATGAACAACAAATGCCCCGGTTTCTTGACCGGGGCATTTTCTTTTGTGGGGGTTCAATCTTCGGCCTATCCCAGCCGCCGCCCCTCGCCCAACGACGCGATGAACGTGTCCACGTCATCGGCGCAGACGCCAAGAAATGCCAATGCCTCGGCGGCTTCGCGGAACACCTCGATCTCGGTCGTAATGCTGTCCTGCGCGATCTGCTCGAACACTCGCGCTTGAACGAAAGTGAGTGGGCCGGGTGCCAACAAAGCCATCTTGCGGGCCGGGGCATAGTCTGGGTTCAGCTTACTATGCAGGTTCACATATTCATGTGCGCCATCAGCCGGGCGGTCGATTGTGTGCATGGCCCGCAAATCGACCAGCACCAACCGTTCGTGGCGCGCACCAATAGAAATGATCCATTCGGCCCAGCTCGCGACATCAATATGCTCGCTACAGCGAACAAACAGCAGCTCGTGATCTTCATAGTAGGTCGCAGTACTCATGTTTATTTAATCCCGGCGCGGATGCTCCCATACCAACAAATCTACACCTTGACCCAAGGTCAAGCAACAATACTGGTTTCGATTTGTCAGCCTCTCATCGAACCAAAACCGGCGCCATGCTTGTCGCATTCGCCTTTTGGTGCAAAACTGATCGCCAAAGACACAGGCGAAAGGACACCCGGATGGCCCCCAAGGAACCGCCTTTTTCGATTGGTGTCGAAGAGGAGTATCTGCTGGTTGACTGTGAAACCTGTGCCCTTGCGCAGGCCCCCGCCGGGCTGATGGACGATTGCACAGCCGAGCTTGAGGGTCAGGTTAGCCCGGAGTTCCTGCAATGTCAGATCGAGATCGGGACCCGCGTCTGCGCCAATGTCTCTGAGGCACGCGAGGATTTGAAATATCTGCGCGCGACCGTCGCAAAACACGCCAAGACCTATGGGCTGGCCCCCATCGCCGCGTCCTGTCACCCGTTTGCGAACTGGAAAGAACAGCATCACGTGGACAAGGATCGCTATAACGACCTCAGGCGCGATCTGGCGGGAGTAGTGCGGCGAATGTTGATCTGCGGGATGCATGTCCATGTGGGCATCCCCGACCCGGACACACGGATCGATCTTGTCAGCCAGCTCAGCTATTTTCTGCCTCATCTTCTGGCTCTGTCTGGCAGTTCGCCATTCTGGCAAGGTGATGACACCGGCCTTGCATCCTATCGGTTGACCGTTTTCGACAACCTGCCCCGCACCGGTCTGCCCCCGCATCTGTCCGGCTGGTCCGAATTCGAAAAGTCCGTCCAGGCGCTGGTTGATATCGGCGTGATCGAGGACAGTTCAAAAATTTGGTGGGACCTGCGCCCCTCATCAAGATTTCCCACGATTGAATCGCGCATTTGCGACGTTCAACCCCGTTTGGAACATACGCTCAGCCTGACCGCACTGACGCAATGCTTGGCCCGGATGTTGTGGCGTCTGAAGGCCCGCAACCAACGCTGGCGGCTATATGATAACTTTCTTGTGGCCGAAAACCGTTGGCGCGCGCAGCGCTATGGCGTCAATAACGGGCTAATCGACTTCGGCATCGGCGAAATTGTCGATTTTCCACAACTTCTGTCGGATATATTCCTGTTGATTGAACAAGACGCCGACGCCCTTGGCTGCACGATCGAGGTCGAAGCCGCGCGCAGCATCCTTGAAACCGGCACTTCCGCTGATCGGCAGCGGGCCGTGTATCACGACAGCATCCAAGCCGAAAAACCGAAAGATCAGGCACTTCAGGACGTTGTGCGGCATTTGATCGACGAATTCCACGCCGATCTCTGACCCAAACCAGTCGCAATTGACGTAACGGCAGATTACGACGCGACGGAATGCTCTACCCCGTTGAAAAACTTCTGTAAGAATCGCGCCATAACGTATCCACAATCACGTGGACGGGAGAGATACATGGATTTCGCGCTTTCCGAGGAACAGACCCTCATCTTCGATATGGCTAAGGGCTTTGGCGAGGAGCACATCGCCCCCAACGCCGAGAAATGGGAGGCTGAGGGCACAATCCCGAAAGACTTGTGGCCGAAAGTGGGCGAACTGGGTCTGGGCGGCATCTATGTCTCGGAAAAATATGGCGGATCGGGCCTGACCCGGCTGGATGCAACGTTGGTGTTTGAGGCACTGGCGATGGCCGACCCAGCCGTCGGGTCGTTTCTCTCGATCCACAATATGTGCGGCGGCATGATCGACAAGTTCGGCAAGGAAGAAGACAAGCAAAAATGGCTGCCCGCCCTGTGCTCCATGGAAAAGGTGTTCTCTTACTGCCTGACCGAACCGGGGTCAGGCTCGGACGCGGCGGCGCTCAAGACCCGCGCTGACAAGCACAACGACGGCTATGTTCTGAACGGCAACAAGGCGTTCATTTCGGGCGGCAATTACTCGGACGTTTACGTTACCATGTGCCGCACGGGCGAAGACGGCCCCAAGGGCATTTCCACCGTGGTAGTCGAAGCCGGCACGCCGGGGCTGAGCTTTGGCGCGAACGAGCGCAAGATGGGTTGGCGCGCGCAGCCCACGTCGCAGGTGCAGTTCGACGATTGCAAAATTCCGCTGGAAAACCTGATGGGTGAAGAAGGCAAAGGCTTCGTCTATGCGATGGCCGGGCTTGACGGCGGGCGGCTGAATATCTCGGCGGGTGCGCTTGGTGGCGCGCAGAAGGCGCTGGATTTGACCCTGCAATATATGGGCGAACGCAAGGCGTTTGGCAAAACCATCGACCAATTTCAGGCGCTTCAGTTCAAACTGGCAGAGTATGAGACCAAGCTGCAATCCGCACGCACATTCCTGCGTCAAGCAGCTTGGAAGCTGGACCAAGGCGCGCCCGATGCACCCAAGTTCTGCGCAATGGCCAAGCTGATGGTGACGGATGTTTCGTTCGAGGTCGCAAATGGCTGCCTGCAACTGCATGGCGGCTATGGCTATCTGGCGGATTACGGCATCGAAAAGATCGTGCGGGACCTGCGTGTGCACCAAATCCTTGAAGGCACGAACGAGATCATGCGCCTGATCGTCGCCCGTCAACTTTTGGCAGAACGAGACCGCGGCTAATGTCTGACATATCGATCCGGAAAGAGGGCAAAGCCGGGCGGATTACCCTGACCCGCCCTGACGCGCTGAACGCGCTGACCTATGATATGTGTCTGGCCATCGACGCTGCTCTGATCGACTGGGTGGACGACGACGAGGTTGCATTGATCCTGATCGACGCCGAGGGCGACCGCGCCTTCTGCGCCGGTGGCGACATCCGCGAGATTTACGAAATCGGAAAGTCCGGCGACCCAACCCGCGCCCGGAATTTCTGGCGCGACGAATATCGAATGAACGCGCGGCTGTTCGAATATCCAAAGCCCATCGTCAGCTTCATGCAGGGCTTCACGATGGGCGGCGGTGTCGGCGTGGGCTGTCATGCATCCCACCGGATCATGGCGCGGTCGTCGCGCATGGCAATGCCTGAATGCGGTATCGGGCTGGTGCCGGATGTGGGCGGCTCGCTGATCCTGGCGCACGCGCCGGGGCAACTGGGCACCTATATCGGCATGACAGGCGCGCGCATGGCGCCTGGCGATGCGATCCACGCAGGCTTTGCGGATTATGTGATCCCGCAAGCCAAATGGCCAGCATTGAAGGCGGACTTGACGCGCAGTGGCGATCCCAACTCAATCAATGAGGCCGCAATCCCGGCCATTCCGGGCAACCTCTCTGCGATGCAACCCATGATCGACGCCCATTTTGGTGGTGGTAGCCTTGGCGAAATACTGCATTCGTTGCGCAACGAAGACAGCGTATTCACCACCAACGCGCTTGAAGTCCTGGGCCGCAACTCCCCCCTGTCTATGGCCTGCACAATCGACATCGTCCGCCAGCTATCCACCACCTATGACGTGCGTGCGTCGCTGGAATTGGAATACCGCTTTGTTTACCGTGCGCTCGAACACTCGGACTTGCTGGAGGGCATACGGGCCGCGGTCATCGACAAGGATCGCACCCCCCACTGGAAACATGATCTGGACGCACTGCCCGCAGACGCGGTCAAGGCCATGCTCGCCCCGCTGGGCGACAACGAATTGACATTTTTAGGAGACGAGCCATGAAAATCGGATTTATCGGACTGGGCAACATGGGTGGCCCGATGGCCGCGAACCTTGCCAAAGCGGGTCACGAGGTCACAGGCTTCGACATGGCGCCAGTCGAAATCGCGGGCGTCAGCATGGCCGCATCGGGCGCTGAAGCCGCCAAGGGGCAAGACGTGGTGATCACCATGCTGCCCAATGGCCAGATCCTGCGCGCCGTCGCAAACGAGATCGTGCCTGCGATGAACAAGGGCACCGCTTTCGTCGACTGCTCGACCGTGGATGTGGAAAGCGCCCGCGACGTGGCCCAACAGGCCGTAGATGCGGGGCTTTTGCCTGTCGATGCGCCGGTGTCGGGCGGTGTTGGTGGCGCGTCAGGCGGCACGCTGACTTTCATGGCAGGTGGATCTGCCGACGCATTCGCCAAGGCCGCCCCCCTGTTCGACATCATGGGCCAGAAGGCCGTGCATTGCGGTGAAAGCGGTGCAGGTCAAGCCGCAAAGATCTGCAACAACATGATCCTTGGTATCACCATGATCGGCACCTGCGAAGCCTTCGCGCTTGCCGACAAGCTGGGGCTGGATCGACAAAAGATGTTTGACGTCGTGTCCACCTCGTCCGGTTACAGCTGGTCGATGAACGCCTATTGCCCCGCTCCCGGAGTTGGGCCGCAATCGCCCGCTGATAACGAGTACAAGCCCGGTTTCGCGGCCGAATTGATGCTGAAAGACCTGCGCCTGAGCCAACAGGCCGCCGAGGCCGCCGATGCAGACACGCCGCTGGGCAAAGCCGCGACCGCGCTTTACACCCAATTCGTGGACGAAGAAGGCGGCGAAGGCATGGATTTTTCGGCCATGTTGCCACGGTTTGAAAAACGCAGTCGCCGCTAGGGCCAAAACACTCTAACCTGCCGGTATGAGCTGGACCAATAACACCGCCGAAATCGCCGGGCTGGATGCGCCTGCCCGCGCGTTGCTTGGCACCTTGACCCCGGTCGAGGTGCCTAAAGGTGCTGTGCTCTTCTGCCCTGGCGAAGCGGTCAAAGGCTATGTCGTCATGCTGTCGGGCCAGGTGGATGTAAACCTTGTTGGCCCAACTGGGCGCGATATCCTGCTGTATCGCGTTGAGCCGGGGCAAAGTTGCATCCAGTCGACACTGGGCCTGCTGGGTGGCGATGATTACACCGCCGAGGCAACCGCAGAAACCGCCGCGCGGCTGGTTCTGATCCCGCGCGATGTGTTTTTCGCGCTGATCGACAGCTCCCCAGCGTTTCGGCGGCTAGTGTTCTCGGCCTTTGCCGAACGTATGCAAGCCATGATGCAGTTGATTGAAAACGTATCCTTCATGTCGGTCGAGTCACGTCTGGCCGCACTGATCCTTGACCGTTCCGACTCCGACGGGTGCCTGCACATGACGCAGGCTGAAATGGCCACCGCCATCGGCACCGCGCGCGAGGTCGTGTCGCGGAGGCTTGAAAAGCTGGCGCGATCGGGCTGCATCGCCCAAGAACGCGGCGTGGTGACGATCCTTGACCGCAAAGCATTGAACCAGGTCGTGCGCGGCGCGGCATTTTGACCCTTTTTCTGTGTGACCTCGTCACACGCCTTTGTCCGCACCCCATGTTACATGTGGGACAAGCAGAAAAGGAGAACACCATGTTCAAGCAAAACACGGGTAATATTGATCGCATCATTCGCGTCGTCGTCGGCCTTGCCCTTCTGGGCTGGTATTTCTTTGCGGGCGGCCCGATCTGGGCTCTGATCGGGATTATTCCGCTGGTCACGGGCGCTTTGGGATATTGCGGCCTGTATACGCTGTTGGGAATCAACACCTGCAAACTGAAAAGCTGAGTTCAATGTTTCGCAACCTTTGGCCGCTAGACCGAAGGCGTAACGAGTGAAACGGTAAACGCCGGGCGATTTACGCCCGGCGTTATATTTTGAAGGGTGGGCCGCAGATGCAGCCCGCCCTTTACTTCGTGATGATCTCTGGCCCCATCAACATGGTCGGCAACCATGTGGACAGGAAGGGGATATAAGTCACCATGATCAGGAACACGAACAGCACGGCAAGGAACGGAGCCGCTGCGCGCACAACCCGCATCATCGGCATCCCGGCCACACCCGAGGTCACGAACAGGTTCAATCCGACCGGCGGCGTGATCATCCCAATCTCCATGTTCACCACCATGATGATACCAAGGTGGATGGGATCGACGCCCAGTTCGATCGCAATCGGGAACACCAAGGGCGCAACGATCACGATCAGGCCCGATGGCTCCATGAACTGCCCGCCGATCAACAGGATGATGTTCACGATGATCAGGAACATGATCTTGCCAAAGCCCGCCGACAGCATCGCACCTGCGATCTGTTGCGGGATTTGCTCATCCGTCAGCACGTGTTTCAGGATCAGGGCGTTGGCGATGATGAACATCAGTGTGATGGTCAGCTTTCCCGCATCAAACAGGGTCTTGCGGGTGTCAGCATGGAAAAACGCCGTGATCAGCGCGTGTGGCTTTTGCAGCAGGTTTTTCTTTCCCTCGCCCTTGTCCGCCAGCGGCCCCATGTCGCGATAGATGAACGTGGCGACAAGAAACGCATAGACAGAGGCAACCGCAGCGGCCTCGGTCGGGGTGAACAGCGCGCCGGTGACACCGGGAATGCCGTAGATACCAACCATGATGATCACGATCAGCAAAAGCCCCCAAAGCGCGTCCGAGAAGCTGGCGATGATCTCTTTCCAGCCCGCGAAATCACCCTTTGGCATGTCCTTGATCGTGGCAATCACATAGATCGCGATCATCAGCATGACACCGGCCATGATGCCGGGGATGACACCAGCCAAGAACATGCGGCCGACCGAAACTTCCACCGCCGAGGCATAGACCACCATCACGATTGAGGGCGGGATCAGGATACCCAACGTGCCAGCATTACAGATGACGCCCGCCGCGAAATCCTTGGTGTAACCGACCTGACGCATCGCCGCGATGACGATTGTTCCGATGGCGACCACCGTTGCAGGGCTTGACCCGGACAGGGCGGCGAACAGCATACAGGCAAACACACCCGCAATCGCCAAGCCACCGCGAAAGTGCCCCACACAGGCAATCGAGAAGCGGATGATCCGCTGCGCCACGCCGCCCGTCGACATGAAGCTTGAGGCAAGGATGAAGAACGGGATCGCAAGCAGCGTATAATGCCCGGCCTCGGCCTGATAAAAACTCTGCGCGACCGAGGCGAGCGAGGTGTCTGAAAAGACCAGCAGGAAGATGATCGAGCTCATGCCAAGGGCAACTGCGATCGGCACACCGATCATCAGAAGCCCGATGACCATGGCGAAAAGGAATACGACGTCCATGGGTTAAGTCTCCGACCGGGTGTCTTGCAGGTGGTCAATCTCGTCTTCTACCTCGTGGCTGACGATCAGGCTGTCTTGCTGCCCACGCCAGATACGGAAGGTTGCCTGAATAAAGCGAAACAGAAGCAGGGCCATGCCCACAGGCAGGATGGCATAGGGGATCACGCGGGGGAATTTATCGTAAGCCTCGCCTTCGTTGATCCAGCCTTCCAAGAAGCGCAGGAAATCAAGCATCGGCACCTGATCGGTGATGTACCACGCCTGTGACCGCGTTTTCTCGAAGCCCGTCGGAAACCAACGCCCCGATGTGCGATCAAGCGCAGCGTAGGGCGCCCAGTAATCCCATGCCCCTTTTAGTAAAAGGAAAGCATAGGCGATGCACACCACCGCTGCGACCAGCGCCAGAAACCTGCGTGCGGGGGTGGGCAGAATGTTGGTCAAGGCATCAACACCCAGATGGGCCGTAACCTTAACGCCGTAACTCACGCCAAAAAGCACAAGCCAGGCAAACAGGATCAGTGTGACTTCCAACCCCCAGATCAGCGATGAATTGAAAACATATCGCATGACCACGTTCACGAAGGTGATCATCGTCATGAGGCCAAGAATGATGGCGATTGCCGTCTCTTCGAAGCCTTTGGTCGTTTGGTTGTGTGTGCTCATGACTGTCCCCTCCGCATGAGGCCGGGCGCGGGTTCGGCCTTGTCCAGGGCCCGTCGCATCAATGGGATAGGTCCGGGGCCCAACGCGCAGGCCAGGCCCCGAAACGATCTGCTTAGTGCTGCGCGTTGATATCTTGCGCAGCCGCGATGTTCTCGGCGCCCACGTCACCTTCGAACTCTTCCCAGACCGGCTTCATTGCATCCACCCATGCCTGACGCTGCTCGTCAGTCAGCTCGCGGATTTCGCCGCCTGCGTCCAGAACGGCCTGACGGGCTTCACCGTCCACCTCTCCCACGGCGGCGTTGCGGGTTTCCGTCACTTCACGCAGGATCGTTGCAAGCTGGTCGCGCACCGCACCGTCCAACCCTTCCCACCAGTCCACGTTTGTCACAACCATGTAGTCGAGCAGACCGTGGTTGGTTTCGGTGGTGCCATCCTGCACTTCAAAGAACTTCTTGCCATAGATGTTTGACCAAGTGTTCTCCTGCCCGTCCACAACGCCGGTTTGCAGCGCGCCGTAAACCTCGGAAAAGGCCATGGGCTGCGGGCTTGCGCCCAGCGCTTTCATCTGCGCCACCAGCACGTCCGAGGGCTGCACGCGGAATTTCAGACCAGCCGCATCGGACGGCAAAAGCAGCGGTTTGTTGGCCGAAAACTGCTTCAGACCATTGTGCCAGAATTCCAACCCTTTCAGCCCGCGGCGTTCCATCGTCGCTTTCATCGCCTCACCGATTTCAGATTGCTGGAACGCATCGACCGCTTCCATGTTCTTGAACATGAAGGGCAGATCGAAGATGCGGAAAACCTTGGTGAACGCTTCGAATTTCGACAAGCTGGGCGCAGCCAGTTGCACATCGCCTTGCAGCATCGCTTCGAGCACCTGGTCGTCATTGTAAAGGGTCGAGTTCGGATAAACCTCCATACAGGCCGTGCCGTTCATCTCGTCGTTGACGCGTTCAGCCAGAAGCGAGGCAGCGATGCCTTTTGGGTGCTTGTCCGCGTTGGTCACGTGGCTGAACTTGATGACAAGTTCGCCTTCATCACAGGCGGCAGTCGCAGTGGTTACAGATGCCGCCAGCGCGATAGCAGATGCGGCCATGGTCAGGAATTTCATAGAGTGTCCTCCCAGACAGATAAGCTTGGGCGACCCGGGCGGGTGCCTTGCGGTATTGGGCACGAATTAGCCGATGCCTCCAAGAAAAACGATCACGGAGGCGTGACTTTTATTCTTTTATATTTATTTACAATAGATTGAGAGAAGAACGTGAAGCTGCGCATCAACAACCCGAAAGATCAATGGGCGAAATATCACACAGTATATTCCAGCGTTGTGCGAAAATCCGCACACCCTTGGGCCCCTCAGTCGCGGTAAGTTTCTGGCCGAATCCCATGCCGCGCCATCTTGTCATAGAAGGTCTTGCGCGGCAGTTGCAGCTCGCGCGCCGCCGCCGTCGCCCCGCCCCGGTGCCGCCTGAGCGCGTCGATCAGAAGCGAGCGTTCGACCTGCGCCAGCTGCTCGCTCAGGCCGGGGCGTGCGCCTGACATAGCCCCGTCCACATCCCCCAGACCCAGCCCCATAGAAAAGCGCATGGCCGCATTCATCAGCGCCCGCGCGTTACCCGGCCAGTCCTGCGCCATCAGCTGCGCGATCACGTCCTGTCCGATCTCAGGCGGGCTAAGCGCCGCCTGTTCGCTGGCGATCGAGACATAATGCCGAAAGAGGGCCGGTATATCCTCCTTCCGCTCGCGAATGGCAGGAATACGGATACGCAAGACGTCCAGTTTATAAAACAGATCCGGGTTGAAGCGGCCCACCGCAACGTCTTCGTCAAGGTCGCGATAGGTGCCAGCAACCACGCGTGTTTTGGGTGCGCGGTCCAGAAGCTCCAACAGCAGATATTGCGTGCGGCCTTCCAGCGCGGCGACCTCGTCCAGAAACAGTGTGCCGCCCTCGGCCCGCGCAAAAGCTGCCGTCAGAGCGTCGGCGGTCAGCCCGGCGGCAGGCAGCTTGACGAAGGGGCGCGTCGCATCGCCAGATAACAGATGCACCACCTCCGCGACCTTTGAAGTCCCAGATCCCGGCTCACCACAGATCAACACCTCGGCTTGTGCACGGGCCGCGGCGCGGACGCGATTGCGCAAATCCTCGGCCAAGGCGCTGTCACCAAAAAGCAGACGCGCCGCCGCATCGCCGGTTTCCGCGCGCGCCTTCAGTGCCCGGTTCTCAAGCACCAGCGCACGGGTGCGCAAGGCCCGCCCCACCACGGCCAAAAGCGCGGCCGGCTCGCATGGCTTTTCAAGAAAGTCGAACGCACCTTCGTTGATCCCCCGCACAGCCGTCGGAATATCGCCTTCGCCGGTCAGCAGGATCACTGGCAGTTCCGGATCCACCGCCTGCGTCCATGACAGCAGCGCAAAACCATCTTTCCCCGGCATACGAATGTCAGACAAGATGACCCCGTCAAAGCCTCGTGTGATGTGGTCTTTAGCTTCGATATAGCTGCCGGTCGGGATGGCGGTCAGGCCGTCCAGTTCAAGCGTCTGGCTAAGTGCTTCGCGCACGATTGGGTCATCATCGACCAGAAGGACCGAATTTGTCATGCAACCTCCTGTCGGTGGGCGCGGTCAAGTTCCACGGTGAACACCGCGCCGCCGTCCGGGTGGTTACGACCCCGGATTGCGCCACCGAAGCTTTGCACCAAGCCATAGGAAATCGACAGGCCAAGCCCCATCCCTTCGGTCGCGCTGACCTGTTTTGTCGTGTAGAACGGGTCGAATAAACGGTCGGGCTGGTCGATGCCCGGTCCGGTGTCGCGCACCGACAGGATCACGCGATCCGTTGACGGCACTAACGAAATCTCGATCTTTCTGTGAACCCGATCCGCCATCGCGTCCATCCCGTTGGACATGAGGTTCATCACCACCTGCTGCAATCGCACCTCGCCGCCTCGCACCCAAGCTGCCACATGCGGTTGCGCCCATTCCACATTGACCCGGTCGGCCTTGATGCGGGGGGCCAGCATCTCAAGCGCCTGATCGACCACCTGCACCAAGTCAACATCGGTGATCGGTTCACTTTCCTGCCGCGCAAAGGCGCGTAAGTTCTTGATGATGCGGTCCATCCGGCCCGCCTGTTGCGAAATGCGGCCAAGGTTCTGACCGGCCTTATCGGCCTGCCCACGCTGCAGAAACACAGTGCCATTGTCGGCAAAGGACCGGATTGCCATCAGGGGTTGGTTCAGTTCGTGACTGATGCCTGCCGACATTTCGCCCAATGCCGCCAGCTTGCCCGCCTGCACCAGATCGGCCTGCGCCTGTTTCAACGCCGCTTCGGCCTCGCGCCGTTCGCGGTTTTCACGCAGAAGGTCGGCGTTGGCGGTGGACAGCGCCTTGGTGCGTTCCGCCACTCGCGATTCCAGCCGGGCATTTGCCGCCGCCTTCAGGCGCAACTGCTTGTTCAAGGCGCGGCGCCGTTCGCCAACCGCCAACAACAGCGCCCCGATGCCAAGGCAGATCGCCGCGGCAATCCCGGCCAACAGCGCGGCCGTGCGTTCGGCGGGGGCCGTGTCCAGCAATATCTCTCCGGTCAAACCGATCACCGGCAAGTCGCGAGTCAGATGAAGCGCGCGGTCGGGCAGATAGGGGCCTGCGTCCATCGTCCAGACCTCGTGCCCGGTCCAATGGCTGGCCGAGCTTTTTAAGAAGCCTTCGCGTGGGCGGTCGGCGTTCACCAGTTCGGACCGATTGGCCGCAAAGATACGTTTGCCGTTCAAGGTGAAAAACAGCGCTGCAGCGGTCGAGGGCCAGTTCTCCTCGAAATCCAGCAAATCGGTACGCGCGACCACTGCGCCCAACGTCCGGTCTGCGGCGCCGTGCATGGGCGCCGCGAATGAGAAGATGCGCTGCGTCGGGCGCCTTGGCACCGGCTGAAACCGCGCCTCGGCCCCCAACGCGCCGGTCAATGCGCGGTGAATCAGTGGTGCGCGCGGGTCAAGCTGCGCCTTGGCCTCGCCGGAAGCCGCCAGTACCTTGCCATCCGGAGCCACCAATGACAGATGATGCGCCCCCGTCATGTCGGCCATGGCTTGCAGCAGCCTGTCCGCATTCCCGCTACCATCGGCCTTGCCACCCAGACGGTCGCGCAGAACGGGATGTTCGGCCAGCACCACCGCCAGCTCGCGATACCGAAACAGATGCCGCGTCAACTGGTCGGACGCCAGCGCCAGCTCGGACGCGGCCTGTTCGGACAATGGCGACAGAGCGGCGCGCCAAGCCATCGCCCAAACGCCCGCGCTGATCGCAACGGTGGCAAGAAGAAAGGGAAAGACCCATTTCGTGCGCAGGTATCGAAACATGGCCGAAGAATAGAAAGCTGCGCTTGCAAAGGCCAGCGGCTTTGACGACCATGCGCGGATGTTGCACCTGACCCAGTCCCCTACAGACCCCGACTTCATCCAGAATCCCTATGCGTTCTATGATCACGCCCGCACGGGGGGCGATATCTTCTGGTGGGACGATTACGACCTGCCAATGGCCGTCAGCTTTCGGGCCGTGAACGCACTTTTGCGTGACCGCAGGTTCGGCCGCGAGCCCGTTGAACAACTTAAGTTTGCCGACCACCTCGCCCCCTTTTATGCCGTCGAGGCACATTCCATGCTGGAACTGGAAGCGCCCCGCCACACGCGCCTGCGCAAACTGGTGCTGCGTGCTTTTACCAGCCGTCGCATCGCCGGGCTGGGGCCAGAGATTGACACGTTGTCTCACCAATTGATCGACGGCTTTCCAGGCGGCGAATTCGACCTGCTGCCCGCCTTTGCGACGCGCATTCCAGTCATCATCATCTGCCGCCTGCTGGGCGTGCCCGAAGATATGGCGGATGATCTGCTCAGATGGTCTAACGCCATGGTCTCGATGTATCAGGCCCGGCGCACCCGCGCGGTCGAGGATGAGGCAATTGCTGCAACGGAAGCCTTCGTGGCCTTCATGCGCGACTATGTGGATCAGCGTCGCAATGACCCGCGCGACGACCTGATCACCGAACTGATCGCAGCAGAAGCAGAGGGTGAGAAACTGTCCAGCGACGAGCTGATATCGACCTGTATTCTGTTGCTGAATGCAGGGCACGAGGCAACAGTGCACGCTATGGCGATTGCAGTGAAAACACTGTTAGAGCAGCAGACACCCGCATCAGCCCTAGCCCCAGAAGCGCGCGATGCCACCATAGAGGAAACCCTGCGCTTCGACCCGCCACTGCATATGTTCACACGATATGTTTACGAAGACACAGTGCTTTACGGGCAAAAATTGAAGCGTGGCGACAAGATCGGGTTGCTTCTTGGCGGGGCCAATCGCGACCCGGATATTTGGGACGATCCCGACATCTTCGATCCCAAGCGACCGAGCAAACCCAACACGTCGTTTGGCGCAGGCGCACATTTCTGCATCGGCGCGCCACTTGCGCGTCTTGAACTGACCCGCGCGCTACCCATCCTGTTTGAGCGTTGCCCGAACCTGCGTCTAACCGCCCCGCCGAAATTCGGAAATGTCTACCACTTCCACGGTTTGGAAACGCTTATGGTCAGCGCGTGATCAGATCGGAAGCTCGGTTGAAAACTTGATTTCTTCCATCGACAATAGCGCCGTGACGTTGAATATCTTCACCTCGGAGATCAGCGCCTGATAAAACTCGTCATAGGCGCGGGCGTTCTCGACGCGGACTTTCAGGATATAGTCAATCTCGCCTGCCAGCCGGTGCGCCTCCATCACTTCCGGTCGAGCCATGAGGGCGTTCAAAAAGTTCTTTTGCCAATCGGCGTCGTGTTCCGAGGTGCGAATCAGGACAAAGAAACACGCCTCGAACCCAAGGCTTTCGGCATCCATCACCATCGTGTTCTTGCCGATCACGCCACCTTCGCGCAACTTGCGAATCCGGTTCCAGACAGGGGTCTTGGATGACCCGACTTTCTTGGCGATCACGTCCAACGATTGCCCCGCATCGCGTTGAAGCTCGCGCAGGATTTTCCGGTCAATCTCGTCCAGCCGAACAGACATTTCGCTTTTCCCCTTCTTTTGGTCCATACGTTTCGCAACCCAGAAAAACCAAAACAATATTCCTTATCTGGCGCGGCATATCGCTGTTGGATAGAAAATTGTCCTATAAACAGCCAGAACGCAACAAGAAAGGACCGGCCATGCCCCGCCCCTTCACCCCCAAAGTGGTAACCGCAAACGACCTTGTCGAAGGTGATGTGATTTATCTGGCCCAAAATGGTGCCTGGGTGCGTGACATGTGTATGGCATGGTTGATCGACGATGAGGCCGAGGCTGCCACGCAGCTTGCACTGGCCGAGATCCAGCCTGAAATCGCCGTTGGTGCTTATCTGGCCGACGCCAAGGCTGGCCCAAATGGTCCCGTCCCCACCCATTTCCGCGAAGCGTTCCGCGCCAAAGGGCCATCGAACCGCTTCCACGGCAAGCAGATTGCTCATGCGCAGCTGGAGGCCGCCGCCCATGTATGATTACAACAATTTCGACGAAAGCTTCGTGCGCAACCGTGTCAGCCAATTTCGCGCGCAAGTCGCGCGCCGCATCTCGGGCGCGCTGACCGAGGATGAATTCAAACCGCTGCGCCTGATGAACGGCGTTTATCTGCAACTGCACGCCTATATGCTGCGGGTCGCGATCCCATATGGCTCGCTGAACCCCAACCAGATGCGTCAGCTTGCGATGATCTCCGAACGGTGGGACAAGGGTTATGGCCATTGGACGACGCGTCAGAACATCCAATACAACTGGCCCCGCCTGGCCGATATTCCCGACATGCTGGACGCGCTGGCTGACGTTGGGATGCACGCCATCCAGACCTCGGGCAACACGATCCGCAACGTAACGGCAGACCATTTCGCAGGGGCCGCAGCGGACGAAATCGAAGACCCCCGCCCGACCGCCGAGCTTCTGCGCCAGTGGTCGACCGACCACCCGGAATTCCAGTTCCTGCCACGCAAGTTCAAGCTGGCGGTGACGGGATCAAAAGCCGACCGCGCCGTGACCAAGGCGCATGACATCGGCATCCGCATCGTGAAAAATGACGCGGGCGAGGTTGGCTATCAGATCATCGTCGGTGGCGGCCTTGGCCGCACACCGGTCGTCGGTCAGGTGTTGAAAGACTTCCTGCCCCGCGCCGACCTGCTGCCCTATGTCGAGGCAATCGTCAGCGTCTACAACTCGCTGGGCCGTCGCGACAACAAATTCAAAGCGCGCATCAAGATCACCACGATGGAAAACGGGATCGACAAGATCAACGAGCTGGTCGAAACGCGGTTTGCGCAGTTGCGTCCCCTCTTCTCGGGCGCCGATCAGGAGCATTTCAACGATATTGCTGCGAATTTCCAAGCGCCCGCGTTCAAGACGGCACCGCTCGACACCTACCACGCCGCCCGCGATGCCGATCCCTTGTTCCGGTCGTGGAGCGATACCAATGTCGACGACCACCGCGCCGACGGCTACGGGATCGTCACGATCTCGATGAAGGCGCATGGGGCGACGCCAGGCGATGCCTCGGCCGACCAAATGCGCGTGATTGCCGATCTGGCCGAGCACTTTGGACATGGTGATATTCGCATCAGCCACGAACAGAACGTGATCCTGCCGCATGTGCATCGCGCCGACCTGCCCGCCGTTTTCGCCGCCCTGCGTGAACACGGCATGGCAACCGCGAACGCCGGTTTGATCTCGGACATCATCGCCTGCCCCGGCATGGATTACTGCGCGCTGGCGACCGCCCGCTCGATCCCCGTAGCGCAAGAGATCGCCGAACGTTTCGACGAATTGAAGATCGAACACGATATCGGCCACCTGCAAATCAAGATCTCAGGCTGCATCAACGCCTGCGGGCATCACCATCTGGGGCATATCGGCATTCTTGGGCTCGACCGTGCTGGCGTCGAAAACTACCAGATCACTCTTGGTGGTGACGCCGGCCCCGACACCGTAATCGGCAAACGCGCCGGGCCGGGATTTGCCTATGACCAGATTGTGCCCGCCATCGAGCGCCTTGTGCTGGCCTATCTGGACCTGCGCGACGACGACGGTGAGACCTTCATCGACGCCTTCCGCCGTCTGGGCGAAGCGCCGTTCAAGGCCGCGCTCTATCCCATTGAAGATCAGTTAGGGGAGGCCAAGACCAATGCCGCTTGAAGCCCCCCTTCCCGCCCCCGCCCAGCGGGTCGACGGACTGAATGCGCGCTACAAGCACCATTCGGCCACTTCCGTCATTGAACGCGCCTTAACCGACAGCACTATCGGCGCGCTCGCCATGGTATCGAGCTTCGGTGCGGAAAGCGTCGTGCTGCTGCATATGGTGTCGCGCATCGACCGCACCGTTCCGGTGATCTTTCTGGATACGCAAATGCTGTTTCAGGAAACGCTGGAGTATCAGGTCGAGGTTTCAGAAAAGCTTGGCCTGACTGACGTGCGCGTCGTGCATCCGGATGCAAACGAGCTGTTCAAACGCGATCCCGACAACATCCTGCATCTGGCCGATACCGATGCCTGTTGCGAGCTGCGCAAGGTCGAGCCGCTGGACAACGCCCTGACGGGTTTTGACGGCTGGATCACCGGTCGCAAACGCTTTCAGGGCGGCAAACGCGTCGACCTGCAATTCTTTGAGGCCGAAGATGACCGCCTGAAGGTCAATCCGCTGGCCCATTGGGCGTCCCAAGACGTACGCGATTATATGATCAACAACCGCCTGCCGCGTCATCCGTTGGTTGGGCGTGGGTTCCCCTCGATCGGCTGTGCGCCGTGCACGTCCCCGGTGAAGCCGGGCGAAGACCCGCGCGCCGGGCGCTGGCGCGGGGCAGAGAAAACGGAATGCGGCATTCACTTTGTCGACGGGAAAATGGTGCGAGTAGGAGCAAGCGCATGACTGTAATCGTAACCGACGCGGGCTTTGCCCATGATGATTGGGAACACGGCTTCGCCGCGCCCGAGGACCGCGCCGCCAATGACACGCGCGGGCTGCATCTTGCGTCTGACATTGACCCCGCTACGCTAGCGCAACTGATGGTCGGCGTTGACATGATCCGCATCGACTTTCCATCTTTTGCGGATGGGCGTGGCTTCACGCTGGGTCGCCAATTGCGCCTGCTGGGATACTCGGGACGTCTGCGCGCGCACGGCCATGTGATCTCGGACCAATACACCATGGCGCGCCGGTCAGGCTTTGACGAGGTCGAGATCAGCGAAGATTTGTCCCAACGCCAACCCGAAGAAGACTGGCTGGCACGTGCAGATTGGCGGGCCTACGACTATCGGTCGCGACTGACTGGCTAGACCCTTCCCCTCAACCTCTTTATATACGCAGACAGAAAAAGGGCGGGGCCGTTTGCCCCGTTGAAGCACATGAATGAAGTGACGCCGAAAATGGATGCAGAAACAAAAGTGAAACCCGTGCCCACCCTGCCCGATGCGCAGACCGTAACCGAAGTCGAGCATTACACCGACCGACTGTTCCGGTTTCGCTGTACGCGGCCGCAAACCCTGCGTTTCCGGTCTGGCGAGTTTGTAATGATCGGGTTGATGGGCGATCCGGACCCTAAAACCGGAAAGCAAAAACCGCTTCTGCGCGCCTATTCGATCGCTTCGCCCAGCTGGGACGAGGAATTGGAGTTCTACTCGATCAAGGTGCCGGACGGCCCACTGACCTCGAAACTTCAGCACATCGAAGAAGGCGACCAGATCATCCTGCGTCCCAAGCCCGTGGGTACGCTGGTGCATGACGCGCTGATCCCCGGCAAACGCATCTGGTTCTTCGCGACCGGCACCGGGTTTGCGCCCTTCGCATCCCTGCTGCGCGAGCCGCAAACCTATGAGGATTACGACGAGGTGATCATCACCCATACCTGCCGCGAAGTGGGCGAACTGACCTATGGTCGCAATCTGATCGAGGCGTTGAAAGATGATGAGCTTCTGAACGAGGTGATAGGCGACGGTTTCTGGAAGAAGATCAAATACTACCCGACCACGACGCGCGAAGAGAGCCCCAAAATGGGCCGAATCACCGACCTGATCCGCTCGGGCGAGGTGTTCGAAGAACTGGGCATCGAACCGCTCTGCCCCGAAAACGACCGCGCGATGATTTGCGGCAACCTGCCCTTCAACCTGGAGCTCAAGGAGTTGCTGGAAGAAGCAGGGCTTGAGGAAGGTGCGAACTCGAAACCCGCTCAATATGTGGTTGAAAAGGCGTTTCTGGAGTGACCTCAGAGGGTCATCGACCGGAACAAGTGGATCTTGAAAAGGAGGCGGCCAGCCTCCTTTTTTCATAGCGCGTTGCGTAAGTGGATAAACACCAACGCCGCACGGTTTCCCGCGCGGCGTTTGTCTTTTTGATATGACCGGTGGCTTATTGGCCCAGCGCAGCCTTGACCTGATTGATCGCAGCTTCGATCAGTGCAGGGTTCTGGGCCGCTGCTTCCACCGCAGCTTTCAGGCCCGTCTTCTCGGCCTCGCCCAAGGACGAGCTTTCAATCATGTCGATAACCTTGCTGGCGTCGAAGCCTTCTTTGGTCAGGGCTTCGGCCTCGGCTTGCGTATCGGCAACGGCGGCCGCGTCAGCGTCTGGCGCTGCTTCGGTGGTTGCATCGGCATTCGCGTCAGCGCCCGCGTCCGGTACGACCGCGCCGTTGGCTCCGTTCACCACATCCTTGATCGAGTCCGCCGCCCCATCGATGGCGTCTGATACGGCTTCACCGGCTTGATCAAGACCTTCACCGACCGCGTCCACGGTGTCTTGCGCTGCATCCTCGGCAGCCTGTGCAGCCGCTTCGGCTTCGGCCGCAGCTTTATCTGCCGCCTCTTTCGCGGCGGCTTCGGCTTCGGCCGCCTGTTCGGCTGCGGCGTCAGCAGCCGCTTCGGCTTCTGCCTCGACCTCGGCAGCTTGTTCGGCGGCGGAGTCCTCGGCCGCGTTTGTCTGTTCTGTGATCGCATCGCCTTGCGGGGCGACCGCTGGCTGGGTGCTGTTATACCAGAAATACCCCCCCACAACCGCGACGAGCAGGATCACCAGTGCAATAGTGCTATTCTTCATGTCGACATCCTCAACTTGTCCATACATGCGCCACGCAGACCTGCGCGGCATCCAGAAATGATGTGAGGGTTGTGCCCGCACAGCACAAGGGGACACCCCCGCGATGCGCGTCAAGCCGCCAATCCGCTTGAAAACCCTTCGAAAAAACCCCGGCCATCGGCGAACATGCGCGCAATCGCGGCTGGACCTACCTGTCGGGCGCGCCGCACGTGCCGGTTACAACGCAATCGCCGGGCAAAAAACGCTTTATCGGGTTGAATCAGCCGGGGTTGGGCCTTACGCTCTGCCCGAAATATTATCGAAACGTCAGAAGGAATGACACAATAGCCCGCAGACCTCACAACGCGCCGCCAACCCGTGACACCGGCCCGCGCGTCAATGAACGTATCAAAGCCCCCGAAATCCGCCTGATTGGCGCCGATGGTGAAAATGTCGGCGTTGTTACACCAGCGCAAGCCGTGGTTATGGCACAAGAAGCTGGCCTTGATCTGGTCGAGATTTCGCCCAATGCTTCGCCGCCCGTGTGCAAGATCATGGATTTCGGCAAATTCAAATATGAACAGCAGAAACGCGAAAGCGAAGCGCGCAAGAAGCAAAAGACCATCGACGTAAAAGAGGTCAAGTTTCGCCCCAACACCGACACGCATGATTACGACGTAAAAATGCGCAACGTGGTCAAGTTTCTTGAGGCGGGCGACAAGGTCAAGGTGACGCTGCGGTTCCGTGGCCGCGAAATGGCGCACCAAAACCTTGGTCGCGAACTGCTGCAACGTGTTGCCGCTGACACGAAAGAGATTGGCAAAGTCGAAAACATGCCGAAGATGGAAGGCCGTCAGATGGTTATGATGATTGGCCCCGTTACCAAGTAAGTATATGACGAATGAAACACCCGGAACGCCTCGCATTAGCGGGGCGTTTTGCTTTTTCGGGTCGGAAGGTTACGTGCCCTGCCCGCGCCGTGCTACGATATAGCGGCGCAGCTCGCGATCGGGGAAATGGCCACTTTCGATAATGTCGAACCCGTGCTCGGTGATCATCTGCTCTAACTGCCGGGTCGTCATGAAGGACACGGACGGCGCCTTGCCGATCAGTTGCAGAAGCGGCAGAACCGCGCGCGCCACGTAGTAAACCCACGGTCCGCGCCCGACCGGCTTGCACAGGGTTTTCGAGATGAAGATGCCGCCGGGTTTCAATATCTCATGCAGGCGATCCAGCGTCGCAGGCAGATCACCGACCAGATGCAGAAGGTTATGGGCCAGAACAGCATCGAAGGGCCCGGTCAGCGCCCCGACTTTTGCGTCATCCACGTGAAACTCGACATTCTTGATGCCTTGCGTCTTTGCCCGCTCCTGTCCGATCCGGATCATTTGCGGCGCGACATCGGTGATCGTCACATGACCGACCGAGGGCGCCAATTCCAACGCGGTCGTGGCGGTGCCCGCGCCGACCTCCAGCACGCGGTCTTGCGGACCAAGGTAGGACCGCGTGCGCGCCATCGTTTGATGATATCCATCCGGGTTTCGGATCGAGGATTTCGCATATTTCTCGGCAATCCGGTCCCAGAATTTAGCAGGGTTTGTCATGCGCTGTCTCCTTCACGCCTTGTTAGGGCGATATATAGACAGGCGCTAAGACAATGGAAATCGTCAATAAGTGCGCCGATATTGCGACCGCCGTGGACTTGCGCTTGCCGGTCATGTGTCGCACACACGCCGGGCTTACCCCTTGGTACGTCCCACTCAAGAGCTGCATTCATGGAAACGCTGTCCTTTCTGTTCCTGCCCCTATCGCTGTTGGCAACCGGCGTGATGGCCGCGTCGGCGGGTATTCAAGCCCACCGGGTGCATATGGACCCGTTCGGCGCCACGGTGCTGGCCATTGCAACCTCAATGGGCGGAGGGACGCTCCGCGACCTGTTCTTGGGCCTGACGCCAGTTTTCTGGATCATTGACACCCGCTATCTGGCCGTCGCGGTGCCGGTGGCGTTGGTCAGCTTTGCCTTTGCCACACGCATGTCGTCGGGCAACGGTCGCAGGTTGCAGACCCTGATGCGGTTTGACGCGATCGGACTTGCGTTGTTTACGTTGACCGGCGTGCAGGTTGCACTGGATGCAGGCATTGCACCCGTGATGGCAATCGTGATTGGTTGTGTGACGGGGACGGCGGGTGGCATGATCCGCGACCTTCTGTGCAACATGACCCCCAGCCTGTTGAAAGAGGATCTTTATGCCACGCTATCTCTGATCGGGGGTGGCGTGTATCTGGCACTGCTAACCTATCTGGGCGACGCATTGGCGGCAGGGGTCGGGTTTGCTTTCATCCTGACCGCGCGCCTCATAGTCTTGCAGGTCAAGCCCCCGCGGGACGTGTTCTAGCGGCGACTGTCACGCAACGTCTTTCCCCGACGCACCGCGATCAGTTCCGACAGAATCGAGACCGCAATCTCGGCCGGACCCTCGGCACCGATATCCAATCCCACAGGGCCGTGAAGTCGCGCCAGTTCAGTGTCCGGCACACCCGCCGCGCGCAACCTCTCCAGCCGCGCGGCATGAGTTCGGCGCGAGCCGAGGCAACCGATGTATATGGCCCCAGCAGCAAGTCCCCGTTCGATGGCCGGGTCGTCGATCCGGGGATTGTGCCCAAGCGTGACGATGGCCGTGCGCGCATCAACGCCCAGCGCATCCAAAGCATCATCGGAATCATCACAGATCACCTTGCACATCGGGAACCTGTCCGGCGTCGCAAAGCTGGGTCGTGGGTCGATGACGACAGGATCAAACCCCGCGGCCTGCGCCATCGGGGCCAGCACTTGCGCAATGTGAACTGCGCCCACAAGAAAAAGACGCGGGGCGGGCAGATGCAGTGCTATGAACCAATCTTCTGCAAGGCCGGTTGCTGCGTCCGCGATAGCTTCAGGATGGCTGTCTTGTGTCAACAACCGCCTTGTCCAGTTGCCAAGATGCACCTGATAGGCGACCGGCACACGTGCGGCGCGGTGCGCAACAAGCTCCGACAACATCGCGGCAGACAGACCCAAATTGCTTTCATGCGCCTCCATCACAGGTTCGACCAGAACCCGGATCGTGCCGCCACAGGCCAATCCGGCAGCGAACGCGTCGCCATCCGTCACACCAAAGCGCAAAAGCCGTGGCGTGGCCGTGTCCAGAACGTCCATCGCCTCGGACACCACGGCACCTTCGACACATCCGCCCGACACCGAACCTGCAATCCCGCCATCACCCGCAATCACCATCTGACTGCCCATTGGATTGGGCGCACTACCCCAAGTCTGAACGACCGTGGCCAACGCCACGCGCCTGCCAGCGCTGTGCCACGCCAGCGCCGTCTCGGGACCGAAGGTTGAACTTGCCATGTGTTTCGCTCTCTCTGTTTGGGACGGATGAATAAGCCAATGTCGGCGCACCGCCAATGGCCAGACACAAAAAAGGGCCGCCCGACAAGTCAGACGACCCAATCATGGAGTATACCGCTTACTGCACAAAATAGGATGGCACGTGATTCCATCACGCGGTTGGGCGCTAAATGCCATCTGCACAGCCTGCACCGCAAGTATTTATAGCATTCCGTCGCGTAAGATATCATGTCGCGCGCACGCTCCGTATGGCCACGACACCCAAGGCGGCGTTGACGGGTTTTGCCGTGTCTGTCACAGTCGGATGCATATGACAAAGCGGCGAAGGGCGCAGGCTAACCCCATGTCCAAGAACGATAAACCACGTCTGCGCAACATGCCAGACCACGGGACCACGGCCTGAGCCATGCGCGTCACTGCCGTCACATGCGTCAAAAACGAAGCGGCCTTCGTGTTGGAGTGGATCGCCCATCACAAGGCGGTCGGGTTCACCGATTTTCTGGTCTTCTCTAACGATTGCACCGATGGCACGGACCTGATGCTGGACCGATTGCAGCGGATGGGCGTCGTCACCCACCTGCGCAATGATGGCCCTTATGGGCAGGGTGGCGTTCAGTGGACCGGCTTCAAGATCGCGGACAAACACCCTGTCGTGCAAAACGCAGATTGGTTGATGACGCTGGACGTGGACGAATTCGTTAACATCCATACGGGGGATCATACGCTCGATGCGCTTCTGACCGCGCTGCCCGATGCCGACGCCATTACGATGACCTGGCGGCTGTTTGGCAATAACGGCGTGGTCGACTATCTTGACCGCCCGATCACCGATCAGTTCACCCGCGCCGCGCCCGAGGTCATGACCTGGCCCTGGCGGGCCTTCATGTTCAAGACGCTGTATCGCAATGCGGGAGCCTATGAAAAGCTCGGCGTCCACCGCCCCCGTGCGCCGGTCGACGGGACGGTCGAGGCGACGCGTTGGTTCGACGGGCATGGCCGCGCGCTGGACAAAAGCTTTCAGCGCGGGCGCATCTTCTCGCCGTTTGATCGCCCGAATTACGGGCTGGTGCAATTGAACCATTACCCTTTGGGCGCAATGGAAAGCTTCGTGTTGAAATGTGACCGAGGGCGGGTCAACCGATCGGGTCGGCCCATCGACATGGGTTACTGGTGCGACCGCAACTGGTCCGAGGTCGAGGATTTGACCATCCGGCAAACCCGCGACCCACGCGCGCAGATCCTGGCGCAGTTGATGGCCGACCCTACTCTTGCCGCGCTGCATAACAAAGCCGTCACTTGGCGCCGCGCAAGGTTTCACGACCTTATGCAGGACGAAGGGAACCGCGCGCTGTTCGGTCGCTTGATGATGACACCGCCTGCCCGCCCGCTCTTCACTACGCAGGCACATAAAATATACAAATACGCGCAAGCTACGCGAAATCGTGCCGATTAGAGGCTAGCGGGAAATGGTATTTCGGAAAGGGTTGAACTCTGTCCGTTTTTGCCGCAAAGCCCACCAAACTCCGCATGTTTTATGGCCGAGTGAAAGAGCCCTGCACGAAAAAGAAAGCCGAGGTTTGGGTAATGCAGGACGACCTGCCCGAAAACGACACACCCCCTAAACATTCGGACATATCGCCGCCTAGCTGGTTGCGTCACCTGGAAGACGCAGGCGAGGCGCGCGGGTATTTCGAACCGCTCGGCCCCGATCATTACGCAACGCTGACCGACGCAGGGCGCACCCTTGTTGTCACATTCGAGACAATGGACGACCTCCGCCACTCATCACCTTTACACGAACCTTTGGGCTGGAAGCTGGTGCAAGAAAATGGTTGGTCCAACCTGTGCCTGCTGGCCGACGGGCCGACATGGTTTCGCGACCCGGCGGTATACAGCTATTTCGACCGGCTGGTAGAAGATGGGTTTTTTGAGGAATTTGAAAAGGTTGTGTTTTACGGTGCGGGCATGTGTGGCTACGCGGCGGCGGCCTTTTCCGTCGTCGCACCCGACGTTACTGTGATCGCCGTGCAGCCGCAGGCAACCCTTGATCCGGCGCGAACGCCTTTCGAGGATCGTTTTCCTGCGGCAATGCACCGTGACTTCACCAGCCGCTATGCCTATGCGCCGGATATGGTCGAGCCCGCACAGGATGTTTTTATCCTGCTTGATCCAACAATCCCGCAAGATGTAGCCCACGCTGCGCTGTTTCAGGGCGACCACATTCACCGCATCATCAGCCGGCATTTCGGCGCAAAACTAGGCCGTGCGATGGTCAACATGTGTGTGACGCAAACGCTGGTGGATCAGGCAGGAAGCGACGGGCTGACCGAACTGGACTGCTATCGCGCGCTCAGGCTGCGTCGGCAACATATGCCCTATCTGCGCGCACTTCTGTCCACCGCCGAGGCACGTGGACAGCCCCATCTGGTACAATGTCTCGCCACTTGGGTCATCGCAACCCGCCGCGCACCACGTTTCAAACGGGCGCTTCGACGGGCCAGACGGGTGCTGTCCAAGACGGGTCGCTGAAAGCCATACCCCACCCCTCGTCGACGCGGTCGGGTCGGGCTAGCCGAAGATCCAGGGGAATGGGTGTCGAATCATCTAGCACCGGCGGCAGGGCTGCGCTATGCCCTGTGCCGATGACACAGACACTGACCCTTCGCCGCCCCGATGACTGGCATTTGCACTTGCGCGATGGCGCGATGCTACAAGCCGTCCTGCCCGAAACCGCGCGCCATTTCGCCCGCGCCATCATCATGCCGAACCTCGTGCCGCCGGTGGTGACACGCGCCGACGCGACCGCCTATCGCGGCCGCATCATGGCCGCCCTGCCCGCAGACATGCGTTTCGAGCCGTTGATGACGCTGTATCTGACCGAAGATACAGATCCCGCCGACCTTGCCGCCGCCGCCGAAAGCGGTCTGGTCAAAGCAGTGAAGCTATATCCGGCGGGCGCCACGACCAACTCAGCCTCGGGCGTCAAGGATTTCGACAAGGTCCGCCCGGTGCTTGAGAAGATGGCTGAGATTGGCTTACCCCTGTGCGTGCATGGCGAGGTCACCGACGCAGACATCGACATTTTCGACCGCGAGGCGGTGTTCATCGACCGCGTACTTGACCCGATCCGCCGCGCAAACCCGGCCCTGAAAGTGGTGATGGAACATATCACCACCAAGGACGGCGTCGAATACGCCCGCGCCGGAGGGGACACGCTGGGCGCCACGATCACCACGCATCACCTGATCATCAACCGCAACCACATGCTGGTGGGCGGCATCAAGCCACACTATTACTGCCTGCCCGTGGCCAAACGCGAGGTTCACCGCCTTGCCTTGCGCGATGCCGCAACCTCTGGCGATGCAACGTTTTTTCTTGGAACCGACAGCGCACCGCATATCGACCCGCTGAAGGAAAATGCCTGCGGCTGCGCGGGATGTTTTTCGGCGACCAACACCCTGTCCTGCCTTGCTGAAGTTTTCGAACAAGACGGCGCGCTGGACAAGCTGGAAGCTTTCACTTCCCTCAACGGTCCCGCCTTCTATGGTCTGCCAGAGAACGAAGATACGATCATCCTGACCAAAGGCGACCCCGTGACCTATCCCGCCAAGATCGACACAGACGATGGCCCCGTCACCGTGTTCGACCCCGGTTTCGCGCTGCACTGGCAGGTTCAGGCTTAACGACATCAAGGACACCGCCATATGATCCCTTCGACCTTTCCCACCAAAGCCGAGATCGCGCGTCTGACCGCACGGATGCTGCTGGAAATCGGCGCTGTGAACTTTAATACGGACGAGCCCTATACATTGGCCTCGGGCCTGCCTAGCCCGTCTTATATCGACTGCCGCAAACTGATCAGCTTCCCACGCATCCGGTCGACCCTGATGGATTTCATGGCGGTCGAGATCATGCGCGAAGCGGGGTTCGAAGCCTTCGACAACATCGCCGGAGGCGAAACCGCCGGTATCCCCTTTGCCGCGATGGTGGCCGAACGTCTGGCCCTGCCCATGACCTATGTGCGCAAGAAGCCGAAGGGTTACGGCAAGAATGCCCGCATCGAAGGCGCGATGACCGAAGGACAGCGCGTGCTGTTGGTCGAAGATCTGACCACTGACGGCGGATCGAAGCTCAGCTTTGTAGATGCGATTCGGGAAACCGGCGCGTCCTGTGGCGCTACCGCCGTGATCTTCTATTACGACATTTTCCCCGAGACGGAAAAAACCCTTGGCGATCATGGCGTTCAACTGATCCACCTGTGCACATGGTGGGACGTTCTGGCCGAAGCGAAGGCCCAGGGCGTGTTTTCGTCCGACACTTTGGACGAGGTCGAACGTTTCCTGAACGCCCCCCGCGCCTGGCAAGATGCGCGGATGAAAGACTGACAAAACGCAACATCTGGAAGTTTCGCTGCACCACTCCGCCATATATGGTAGAGTCGCGTTATCCACAGGATTCCCACAGGAACATACATTTTGCGTGATCCAACCGGGCGGCGTAGAACCATGTTTACAAAAAAGGGACCCAACAAAGCGGTGGCGAGCAGATGAACGAGATTAGCGGCTTTCAGCAAGGTGGCACATCGGGAAAACCCGCGGATGGGGATGCCGTGCAAGACGCGCTGCCCCATCACATCGAAGCCGAACAACAGCTTCTGGGCGCGATCCTGACCAATAACGACGTCTATGACCGCGTTGCCTCGATCATCAATGCGGGTCATTTTTACGAGCCCGTCCACGCCCGCATCTGGGAAATCGCCGCCAGCCGCATCTCGAAGAATGCGCTGGCCAGTCCTGTGACGCTGAAAGCGTTCATGGAAGATGACGAGGGCCTGAAAGAACTTGGCGGCCCCGCCTATCTGGCGCGCCTTGCGGGCGCTGCAATTTCAAGCTTCGCGGCGCGCGACTATGCGCAGATGATCTATGACCTCGCCATCCGTCGTCAGTTGATTCAGTTGGGTCAAGACATCTCGACCAAGGCGCAGAAGGTCGACATCTCGTCCGAGCCGAAAGAACAGATCGTCGAGGCCGAACAAGCGCTTTATAAACTTGGTGAAGCCGGTCAGACAGACAGCGGATTTCAAAGCTTTCTCAAGGCCGTAACCGATGCAGTTCAAGTCGCCAACGCCGCTTATCAACGCGAAGGCGGGCTGGCGGGCGTGTCAACGGGACTGGCCGATCTTGACGACAAACTGGGCGGGCTGCATCCGTCGGACCTTCTGATCTTGGCCGGGCGTCCTTCGATGGGGAAGACGTCGCTTGCGACCAACATCGCGTTCAATGTGGCCAAGGCTTTCAAGAAAGGCACCCGCCCCGATGGCAGCGAAGGCGCGATCGACGGCGGAGTGGTCGGCTTCTTCTCGCTCGAGATGTCGGCCGAACAACTGGCCGGCCGTATCCTGGCCGAAGCGTCCGAGATCTCATCCCACAAGATCCGTCAAGGCGACATGGACGAAGGCGAATTCCGCCGCTTTGTCGATGCCGCCAAGGAACTGGAAAGTTGCCCGCTGTTCATCGACGACACGCCCGCGCTGCCGATCAGCCAATTGGCCGCCCGCGCACGGCGGTTGAAACGTACCCATGGGCTCGACCTGCTGATCATCGACTACCTGCAACTGTGCCGCGGCACCGCCGAGAACCGGGTGAACGAGATTGCGGAAATTTCGATGGGCATGAAAGCCATCGCCAAGGAACTGAACATCCCGGTCATTGCCCTGTCGCAGCTCAGCCGTCAGGTGGAAAGCCGCGACGACAAACGCCCGCAATTGTCCGACCTGCGCGAAAGCGGCTCGATCGAGCAAGACGCCGACGTGGTCATGTTCGTCTTCCGCGAGGAGTATTACAAAGAACGCGAAAAACCCGGCGATCACGAACTTGACCGCATGGCCGCTTGGCAGGACGAAATGTCCAACCTGCACGGCAAGGCCGAAGTCATCATCGGCAAACAACGCCACGGCCCAATCGGCACGGTCGAACTGTCCTTCGAGGCGCAATTCACGCGCTTCGGAAATCTCGTCCAGAAATGGCAACAAGGCTCTGGCGGCGGGTTCTGATAACGATCACCGGGGTGAACCCCATCATCCTGCAGTGTCAGACCTTCCAACTTCCATTCATTTCTGTATCGAAGCACTGGGTGGACACTTGCGCGCAAGTTGGCAGAACGGGGCATAGCTTGAACTTGGAGATCTTTGGCTTTGCGTTAATCTATCCGCCGAACAGGTAACGCCCTGCACGGGCCATGTCCACATCACCCTATCCTGCTGCCTGACCATTTCGAAAAGGCTCGCCGCCCGGATCAGCCAATCCGTCCCCTTTTTGACGAGAAACACCTCCGAAGGCGTTTCCCTTTATTTCCTCGACCCGGACGGCCACACGCGCGAACTGCATCACAGCGTTCTCAACATCCGCTTTGGCCATTATCGCGCCAACCTGAAAACGGCGCTCAACGTCACGATTGAGCCCGTTTTCTTCTGGCCTAAAATATCCTGGGGTGAATGCGCGTAGCGCAGAGGGGCAACGCCCCTTTACCCTTTGCCCCTTTCCCCACTTCCCCTTTCTCTTGTTCGCTGCATCGCGGCAGTCTATGAAAGCGGCGACTGTTCTCATTGATAAAAGGTCCGCCGATGATCCCTCGCTATTCCCGCCCCGACATGGTCGCCATCTGGTCCCCCGAAACCAAGTTCAAAATCTGGTATCAGATCGAGGCGCACGCTTGCGACGCAATGGCCAATCTGGGTGTGATCCCGCGTGAAAACGCCGAAGCGGTCTGGAAAGCCAAAGATGTCGAATTCGACGTCGCTCGCATCGATGAGATCGAAGCCGAAACCAAACATGACGTCATCGCCTTTCTGACGCACTTGGCAGAACACGTCGGCAGCGAGGAAGCCCGTTTCGTGCATCAAGGCATGACCTCGTCCGATGTTCTGGACACCTGTTTCAATGTGCAACTCGTCCGCGCGTCCGACATTCTGATCGAAGACATGAAAGCCCTGCTCACTGCGCTGAAAAAGCGCGCGTATGAGCATAAGAACACAATCCGCATTGGCCGCAGCCATGGCATTCACGCCGAACCCACGACGATGGGCCTGACGTTTGCCCGTTTCTATGCCGAGATGGATCGCAACCTGAACCGTCTGGAAAAAGCGCGGTACGAAATCGCAACAGGTGCAATTTCAGGAGCGGTCGGGACGTTTGCCAATATCGACCCAGCAGTCGAAGAACATGTGTGCAAGCAAATGGGGCTGGAACCGGAACCAATCAGCACACAAGTCATTCCGCGCGACCGTCATGCGGCCTTCTTTGCTGCGCTAGGTGTTGTGGCAAGCTCGATCGAAAATATCGCCACCGAAATCCGCCATATGCAGCGCACCGAGGTGCTGGAGGCCGCCGAATTCTTCTCGATGGGGCAAAAAGGCTCGTCTGCCATGCCGCATAAGAAAAACCCTGTCCTGACCGAGAACCTTACTGGTTTGGCGCGTCTGGTGCGCATGACCGTGGTGCCCGCAATGGAAAACGTGACGCTTTGGCACGAACGTGACATTTCGCACAGCTCGGTCGAACGCAACATCGGCCCCGACGCCACGATCACGCTTGATTTTGCACTGGCGCGTCTGACCGGGGTGGTCGACAAGCTGTTGGTTTATCCTGAAAACATGATGGCCAACATGAACAAGTTCCCCGGTCTGGTCATGTCGCAGCGCGTGCTGCTGGCGCTGACCCAAGCCGGCGTCAGCCGCGAAGACGCTTATCGTATGGTGCAACGCAACGCGCTGAAGGTCTGGGAAACGGGCTGCGATTTCAAAGCGGAGCTTCTGGCTGATGAAGATGTGGTGAAAGCCCTGAGCGCAGACGGGATCGAAGAAAAATTTGATCTTGGCTATCACACGAAGCATGTGGACACCATCTTCAAACGGGTCTTTGGCAACGACTGATCCCCGCGCGCTGGCCTCAATTTGGGGCTACGCGCGACCTGTGCTATAGTTCGGGCTCGGAAAGGAGGCCCCGAATGCAATTCAAGACCCTTATATGCGCGCTAGTGCTGGCCGTTACACCGACGCTGTCGGTCGCCATGGGCTGCGACCGTGGCAAACATACCGCAGCAAGCTGCGAGGCTGGTCAAGTCTGGGACGCCGGAGCGCAAGCCTGCGTTGACATCGTTTCCAGCTAAAATCGATCGGGCGGTAAGCTCGCCTTAACTCAACCGTGGCAATCTGGACAAAACCAGATGGAAGAGGCTGCGCGTTGACCGCATCGGATATAGCAAATACCAGCGTCATGCCGACAGATGTGGGCATGGCCGCTGAAGGGCATACCCCAAGCGTTAGGCGCGCGCCGCCAGATCGGTCGCGTCGCTTGTCTGCAGGTCTGTCGCGCAAACAGAAAGCCGCGATCATCGTGCGACTGCTTTTGGCCGAAGGAGCAGTGCTGTCACTTCAGGATCTGCCCGAGGGATTGCAGACGGAACTAATCCGCCAAATGTCTGATTTGCGCTACATTGACCGCGCGACACTGAAATCCGTGATCGACGAATTTGTACATGAAATCGAAGATATCGGGCTGGCTTTTCCCGGCGGCATTGAAGACACCCTGTCAATTCTGGACGGCTCGATCAGTCCGGCAACGGCAGCGCGGGTGCGCAAACTCGCAGGGGTCAACCTGTGCGGTGATCCATGGGCCAAGATCGCCGCTCTTGATGCACCGCTTCTACTGTCCACATTGGAAGAAGAAAGTACCGAGGTTGCGGCGGTTCTATTGTCCAAACTGAAGGTCACGGTCGCCGCCGATCTATTGGGGCAGTTGCCGGGTCCGCGGGCGCGAAAATTGGCCTATGCGGTGTCGCAAACCGATGGAATATCTCCTGAAATTGTTGAAAAGATTGGCAGATCATTGGCCGATCAACTGGGCACCCGGCCGCCGAAGGCGTTTGACGAGGACCCCGTACAACGTGTGGGGGCGATCCTGAATGCCTCGCCTGCGACCACGCGCGACGATGTACTGGATGGTCTTCATCAAGATGACACTGCCTTTGCCACGGCCGTGCGCAAAGCGATCTTCACGTTTGCCGATCTGCCCGCTCGGGTGCAGCCTACGGACATCCCCAAGATCACCAAGGATATCGATCAAGCGGTGCTGGTCACCGCACTGACCGCCGCGACCGACCAACTGGAAGATGTGGTCGAGTTCATACTTGGAGCAATGTCCAAGCGTCTGGCCGAACAGATCCGTGAAGAAATGAGCGAACGCGGAAGGGTAAAGGCGAAGGATGGCGAAGCCGCCATGACCGACATCGTGAACCAGGTCCGCGCGCTTGAGGTAACGGGCGAACTGACCCTGATCGAGGAAGAGGAGCAATAGTCCTGCCCCGCAGTCTTGCGGGCATCCACAGCTGCGGTTATGTCTGTGCCGATATGGAAGGCCCCGCGCGCAATGCCCGATCACCGCGCTTTTGGAGACAGGCAAGATGGTGCAAGAGAAACGAGGTGTAGGGCCATATCTGACCCACGTGGCGCTGTCTGCCGTCCTGAACCTGCCTCGCCTGTTGCCCTATCACTGGCGCTTACCTGCCGTCGGCTGGCTCGCGGCGCATGTGGTTGGTCCGATCGCGGGGTATGACAAGCGCATCCGCAACAATCTGGCACTAGCCTGTCCTGAGATGCCCACCGCCGATGTCGAAAAACTGGTGTCAGCGGTTCTGACCAATGCCGGGCGCTTTCTGGCCGAGATGTGGTCAGGTGATGCTTTTTTTAAGCGGTTGGAAAACACAAAATTGTCTGGTCCAGGCTTGGCCGCATTGGAACAGGCAAAGGCAGACGGCCGACCAACGATCGTGATCTCGGGGCATTTCGGAAATTACGACGCTGCCCGCGCTGTTGCATTACAAGCTGGGTACAATACGGGCGCGCTGTATCGCCCGATGTCCAACGCCTATTTCAACGAAAGTTACAAAGCCCGAATGGAAGGGTTTGAAGGCAAAGCCTTTGAACAATCCCGCCGTGGTATGGCCCAGATGGTCAAACACCTGCGCAAAGGCGGGCTTCTGGCTATTCTTCCAGATCAGCGCGAAGATCAGGGGGCGAAGCTCAGCTTTTTCGGGCGCCCCGCCATGACGACGCTCGCGGTTGCCGAAATGGCATTGAAATACGACGCGCTGTTCATACCGGCCTTTGCCATCCGGCAGCAGAACGGTTTGGATTTCGACATCATGATCGAAGAACCGATCGCCCACAGCGATGCGGAAACGATGATGCAGGAATTCAACGATCGGCTTGAGGCCCGCGTGCGTGCGAACATGGATCAGTTCTTGTGGATACATAACCGCTGGCAGCTACCCGACGCGCGCTGATCACGTTCGAGGATTTCATAACAGGACGGCGTGGGTCATTCCAGCCTGATCGCAGCCAGAATCTCGCCGGGGTATCCACCGGATTTGGCGGCCTGCACGATGACAGCCGCCGCCTGCCCCTTGGGCGCGATGGGGTCGGGCAGTTCATACTCGACCGCTTCGGCCCCGTCCCAAATGCCGAAGGCGACGATCTCGGTGACAACGTTGGTTGATGTGATCGACAAGCCCGCATTCTCACCCCTGCCGATATCGACCTGTGCAATCGGCATGAACCGCACAAGCTGCACAAGGATCTTGCCCGGCAGATCCCGGCGCGTCATCCCCGCGACACGCAATAAGGGGGTGCCACTTTCGGTCTGGTCAGTGCGCAGCACCACGCCCGGCGTTTTTTCCTGATGGCGGTGAATGACATCCATCACCTTGACCACATGGCTACCAACCGCCTGGTCAACCCCGCCAATCACCATTTGCGGCGTGTAGATCGAGCGTGTGCCGAAGCTGTAAGCATAGGCCTTTTGCCGCTTGGTATGGGCAGGTTGGGCAAACGTGTCTTTCCAGCCGATATAATCCCAATAATCCACGTGCAGGGCCAATGGCAGAATATCGTCGTATTCAGACAGCTTTCCCAACAGAGCATCGGCAGGCGGGCAGGACGAACACCCTTGCGAGGTGAACAATTCGACCACCGTTAGCGGTCGGTCTTGTGCGGTGGCGGGGAAGGTGCCAAGCCATATTGCGCAGACTAGGAACAGGGTCAGAACAGCTCGCATCGGGTCTCTTTTCCGTCGGGATCACACCCTAGATAGCGCGCCCACCCTAGCGCCGCCAATCAACGTTTTGCGAGGGGTATGTTACAGTATTCCCGTATATGTCGGGATTGGGGTCGATTTCTGGTGTGCCATCGTATACAACGACTTGGAATCCCCTTGCACCGCGCCCGCTTTTGGGGGCAAATGCAAGCAGCCCAACCCTGTATCCTCACCATAAGGGAGCCATTTTATGACCATCATCGTTGGACAAGATACCGCCAAGGCGCGCAAGACGCTAAAGGCCGGAGGCACCTCGATTGCCTACTACTCTATTCCCGCTGCCGAAGCCGCAGGCCTTGGCGATTTTTCCCGACTGCCGGTCGCGCTGAAAGTCGTTCTGGAAAACATGCTGCGGTTCGAAGACGGCGGTCGCACCGTCAGTATTGATGACATAAAGGCCTTTTCTGAATGGGCCGATAAAGGCGGCAAGAACCCCCGCGAAATCGCCTATCGTCCGGCCCGCGTATTGATGCAGGATTTCACCGGCGTTCCCGCCGTCGTTGACCTTGCCGCGATGCGTGATGGCATCAAGGAACTGGGCGGTGATGCGCAAAAGATCAACCCGCTGAACCCTGTCGATCTGGTCATCGACCACTCGGTCATGATCGACGAATTCGGCAACCCACGCGCGTTCCAGATGAACGTGGATCGCGAATATGAACGTAACATGGAACGCTATCAGTTTCTGAAATGGGGTCAGTCGGCCTTTAACAACTTCCGTGTGGTACCGCCCGGCACCGGCATCTGCCACCAGGTGAATCTGGAATATCTGGCGCAAACCGTCTGGAGCGATGAAGACCAGAATGGCGAACAGGTCGCATACCCCGACACGCTTGTCGGCACCGACAGCCACACCACCATGGTCAACGGCTTGGCCGTTCTTGGCTGGGGCGTTGGCGGGATCGAGGCCGAAGCCGCGATGCTTGGCCAACCCATTTCCATGCTGATCCCCGAGGTTATCGGGTTTGAGCTGACCGGGGAGATGGTCGAAGGCACGACTGGCACCGACCTTGTGCTGCGGGTCGTCGAGATGCTGCGCGCAAAAGGTGTTGTGGGCAAATTTGTCGAATTCTATGGCGAAGGTCTGGACAAACTGCCGCTGGCTGATCGGGCGACGATTGCCAACATGGCACCTGAATATGGCGCAACATGTGGTTTCTTCCCCATTGACGATGAAACACTGCGCTATCTGCGCACCACTGGGCGCGACGATGATCGCATTGCGCTGGTTGAAGCCTATGCCAAGGAAAACGGTTTCTGGCGCGACGCCAACTACAATCCGGTTTATACCGACACGCTGTCCCTTGACATGGGCACCGTCGTTCCAGCGATCTCGGGACCCAAACGCCCGCAGGATCATATCCCGCTCGACGAGGCCGCAAAGACCTTTGCCGAATACATTGAGGGCGAACGCGCAGGCATCCCTGCAAATAAAAAGCAGAAGGGTCGCTGGGAAGCCGAAGGTGGTCAGCCCGCGCCGCGCGCGATCCCCGGCGATGCCGGCCATCACCGTCGTGGCTTTGTCTGCCAAACCGATGAAAATCAGAATTATCAGTTGCATGACGGTTCCATCGTCATCGCGTCGATTACGTCGTGTACCAATACGTCGAACCCATATGTAATGATCGGCGCTGGTCTGGTTGCACGCAAAGCCCGTGCACTTGGCCTGAACCGCAAACCATGGGTGAAAACATCGTTGGCGCCAGGGTCGCAGGTTGTGTCCGCTTACCTTGAAGCCGCCGGTCTGCAAGAAGATCTGGACGCAATCGGTTTCAACCTTGTCGGCTATGGCTGCACCACTTGCATCGGTAACTCTGGTCCGTTGGAGCCTGAAATCAGCAAGGCGATCAACGATTGCGACCTGATTGCGACCTCAGTCCTGTCGGGCAACCGCAACTTCGAGGGGCGGATCTCGCCCGATGTGCGCGCCAACTATCTGGCATCACCCCCCTTGGTCGTCGCATATGCGCTGGCAGGTGACATGAATATCGACATCGCCAATGATCCGATCGCGCAGGACAAGGACGGCAACGACGTCTATCTGAAAGACCTGTGGCCAAGCACGCAAGAAATTGCGGATTTGGTCGAAAAAACCGTCACCCGCGAGGCGTTCCAGTCGAAATATGCCGACGTCTTCAAGGGCGACGACAAATGGCAAGCGGTCGAAACCACGGGCGACGAAACCTATGATTGGCCGGCCACGTCGACCTATATCCAGAACCCGCCCTATTTCCAGGGCATGTCGAAGGATGCCGGCGTGATCTCGGACATCGAAGGTGCGAAGGTGCTGGCGGTGCTGGGTGACATGATCACCACCGACCACATCTCGCCTGCTGGGTCGTTCCCGGTATCGTCGCCTGCCGGTCAGTATCTGACGGAACGTCAGGTCGCCCCGCGCGAATTCAACTCGTATGGGTCGCGTCGCGGCAACCACGAGATCATGATGCGCGGAACCTTCGCCAACATCCGCATCAAGAACGAGATGCTGGACGGAGTCGAAGGCGGCTATACTAAGGGGCCGGATGGCAAACAAACGTCGATCTTTGACGCCTCGATGGCCTATCAGGACGCAGGCACGCCACTGGTCGTCTTTGGTGGCGAACAGTATGGTGCCGGATCGTCACGTGACTGGGCAGCCAAGGGTACAAGCCTGCTGGGCGTGAAAGCCGTAATCGCCGAATCGTTTGAACGTATCCACCGCTCCAACTTGGTTGGCATGGGCGTGATCCCGTTCGAATTCACCGGCGGTGACACGCGCAAATCCTTGAGCCTGACCGGGGATGAGATCGTATCGATCACAGGGCTTGAGGGCGAGCTGAAACCCCTGTCAAACGTACCGTGTGACATCACATATGCCGATGGCAGCACCAAGACCATCGAGCTGAAATGCCGGATCGATACCGAGGTCGAAATCGACTACGTCAAGAACGGCGGCGTCCTTCACTACGTGTTGCGCAACCTTGCCAAGTCGTAAGGTTTTCGGAAGGTAACGAATTGAACGCGCCCCCTTCGCGGGGCGCGTTCTTTTGTTTGGCACGGTGAATTCTGAACGCCTTGGCTGACTCCACATCGGACAAGCCATATCCCATGGCGGGCACGCTTCAATTCGGGCAAGTTTCCGCCCATGGGCGCCCACATCCACGGCATCTTTGCCAGGCCACTGGCCAATACGGAAGCGATCTGCTTCACTGTGTCATACATATTATTTTGGTTTTTTCAGGAAGAGTTATTCGGGCAGTACCGAACGATACTTGCGAACGCATACAGCAAAAGAAATTCGATGTATAAATATCTGCGCCATATCCCACAGCCGATCCTTGAAGCCATCGCATTCAGCGTGTTCATCCTGCTGCTTGCGATCTCGGGCTAGCGGCTGGCAGCTTCTTCGATCGCGGGGCGAATTACGCTTTCCAGAATACTTTCGGTGATGGGGCCGGCAAAGCGTTTCACCACGGTGCCATCTGCGGCAATGATGAAAGTTTCAGGCACGCCATACAATCCCCATTCCAACCCCGTGCGCCCGTCCGCATCTGCCATCAACTTGGCATAAGGGTCGCCCAGTTGGGCAAGGAAGCGGCGCGCGTTGGCCGGGTCATCCTTGTAGTTGATGCCGTTGATCACCACACCTTCGTCCGCCAACGTTTCTAGCTGCGGGTGTTCAGCACGGCACGGGCCGCACCAGCTGGCCCAGAAGTTCACCAGCTTCACACCGCCCGAGGTCAGGTCTTCTTGGGTGAACCCCTCGCCCCCCTCAAAAGCGGTAAGTTGCAGCGCGGGTGCCATATTTCCTTCACGGGTTGACGGCAGGGTATTGCGATCGCTCTGGTTCATGCCCCACAGAAACATCACCGCCAGACCGATGAACAGCACCGGTGGCAACAGCATCAGCCACGAAATCCCTTTTTTCTTTTCTTCAGCCATTGCCCGACGCCCTTTTCTCAGCCGTATGAAGTGCTTTCTTCACTTGGACCGAACGGCGCCAAGTGACAAGGATTAAGGCGATCAAAAGTGCGAGAGTAGCGCCCCAAGATGACAGGATCGCGTCTGCGTATTTGCCAAGCTCAAGCATCTTTCATCCTTTCACGGATTTCCAAACGGTGCAGGCGGACCAAGCGCAGTTCAGTGCGGGTGCGGATCAGAACAAGCGCGATGAACAGCAGGACAAAGCCCGCGAGGCACAGCAGTAACGGCAGGTAATAGACATCCGCCACGTGTTCTTCCTTATCCATAGACAGGGATGCGCCCTGGTGCAGGCCTTGGTTCCAGAAGTTTACCGCATAGCGACTAAGCAAGGCAAAGACCGACCCCACAATACACAGGACCGATGTCAGATCGGCAGCGGTATCCGGGTTCTCGATCGCGGCCCACAGCGCCATGTAGCCCAGATAGAACAGGAACAGGATCAGGAAACTGGTCAGCCGCGGGTCCCACGCCCAATAGGTGCCCCACATCGGTTCGCCCCAGATGGCGCCGGTGATCAGCGCGATCACAGTCATGGTGACACCAATCAAAGCCGCCGCTTTGGCGGCGCGCACCGAGACATGGTGACGGCGCACGATCCAGATCAGCGATGTGACAAGCATCATGACCCAGATGTTGATGGCCATCATCGCGGACGGGACATGAACATAGATGATCTTGACTGAATTGCCGAAATTTACGGCTTCTGGTGTAAAGAAGAAACCCCAGATCAGGCCCGGTATCAACGTCAACGCGGTCAGACCGATGACCCAGGGCAGAACCTTGCCGCTGAGCGCCATGAACCTGACCGGGTTTGCGAATTCCCAAAGTGACATTTGCTTCCTCTATTCGGTGGCGTTTGGGTGAAGGTTGTTTTTCGCGACCATAGCGCCTGTTTCCTGATCGCGACTTGACCTATCTCAGGTTAATACGCAAAGCCGACGCCGCCGCGAAGGGTAATAATGCGACCGAGCCCGCGGTGATCCCCGCCATGATCAGAAGGGGCGTGAGCGCCGACAGGCCAGCGGTGCCGCGGGTTGCGGCCTCGGCTCCGAAGATCAGTGTCGGGATGTAGAGTGGCAGGACAAGCAGCGACAACAGCAGTCCACCACGTTTCAGCCCGACCGTCAGTGCCGCCCCAAATGCGCCGATCATCGACAGCGCAGGCGTGCCGATCAGAAGGGTTACGAAAATCCAGTAATGTCCCGGCGATTGCAGGTTCATCAACGCCCCAAAGGCGGGCGCGGCCAAGGTTAGGGGCAGTCCCGTGACCAGCCAATGGGCCAGCGCCTTGATCGCGACGGTGCCTTCCATCGGGATCGGCGCGGTGGCCAACAGGTCCAGGGATCCATCCTCGAAATCCAACTGAAAAATACGGTCCAGTGACAGAAGGCAAGCCAGCAGCGCGCCGACCCACAGAATGCCGGGGGCGATGCGCGACAGGATAGCGGCCTCGGGTCCTACGCCGAACGGGACAAGGGTCGAGACGATCAGGAAAAACGCAAGCCCAAGGCCAAAGCCGCCGCCCGCACGCATCGCAAGCCGCATGTCGCGCACCAGAAGGGCAATCATGTAAATGCCTCGTCGAAATCGGCATAGCCATCGCGATTCTGGCCGCTGCGTCCACGCACACCGTCGGCGCGAAACGGGCCGATGTCGAACGTGTCAGCTTGAAGCCCCAGGTCGATATGGGTGGCGATCAGGGCCGCCCCGCCGCCTGCGACATGCGCGCGGACCGCGTCGGCAAATAGCCCGACGGATGCCACGTCAAGTGACACGGTCGGTTCGTCCAACAGCCAGATCGGGCGGCCTGTGACCAGAAGTCGCGCCAGCCCCAGCCGCCGCTTTTGTCCCGCCGACAGGTTGCCTGCGGGCCGGTGGGTCAGCCCCTGAAGATTGAAGTCAGCCACAGCGGCGGAAATGCTGTCGATCCCATGAACCGAGGCCCAGAAGCGCAGGTTTTCCGCGACCGTCAAGGTGGCCTTCAAACCGTCCGCATGGGCGCCATAAGTGATCTGTTCAGGATCTGCCGACACGCGCCCGGCCAAGGGCGGTTGCAGCCCGGCAAGTGTGCGCAACAGCGTCGTTTTTCCCGATCCGTTCGGCCCGCGCAGGATCATGACCTGCCCGGCCCCCAGCGTGAAGTTCACCCCTTCGAGCACCGGAACACCGCCGCGTGCGACGGATAGGTTGTCGACCTTCATTTCCATGTCAGAAGCCTTAGACCGGAAGGGCGGCCAGCGCAATGCGCCGCCCCTCGGACAATAGCACATTATAGGTGCGGCAGGCTGGCGCAGAGGCCATTGCCTCGACCCCGATTCCGGCGTCTTCCATCGCCTCTCGAAGTGCTGCGGGCGGATGGGCGGGGTCGGCCCCGGTGCCGTAAAACAACACGTCAATCTTGCCGACAAGCGCCAAAAGTGGCGCAATGTCATCGGGGTCGTCCCAACTGATTGCCGTATCCTCAGTCACGATCATGGCGCCCTTGATGACCCGACCCGCGACCCGGAAGAACCCCGGGCCATAGCTGTCGACCGGCTGGGCGCTGTCGTATTTAACCTCGTGGAACTGCATATCGAACCTCGTGGATTTGCTTGGTGTCAGGCGTTGACCTCGGCGAATTGGTTGCCTGCGTTGGCGTCAGGCTTCGACCAGTCGCGCTTCACGCCCAGTTTCAGCAGGATTGTCGATGCAATGAAAATCGAGGAATAGGTCCCGACGATCACGCCCCAGATCATCGCGAAAACAAAGCCGCGGATCACGTCACCGCCCAGCACGTAAAGCGCGATCAGCGCGACAAGCGTGGTGATCGAGGTCATCAAGGTGCGCGAGAGCGTTTCGTTGATCGACAGGTTCAGAACCTCCTTCAACTCCATCTTCTTATAGCGGCGCAGGTTTTCACGCACGCGGTCAAAGACAACCACAGTGTCATTCAGCGAATAGCCGACGATGGTCAGAAGGGCTGCTATGATCGCCAAGTCGAACTTGATGCCCAGCAGGCTAAATATCCCGATGGTCAGCACCACGTCATGCACCAGCGCGGCCACCGCCCCAAGACTGAACTGCCATTCAAACCTGAGCCAAATATAAACCAGCACCGCCGCAATCGCTGCGACAACGGATAGCACAGCGGTTGTGATCAGCTCGCCCGAAACTTTCGGCCCAACACTTTCAACGCTGGGGAACGTTATCGCCGGATCGACTTGCATCAATGCCTGTTCGATCATCTCAATGGTCTCAGGCGTAATGGCCTCTTCACCCTCCTGTGCCTCAATGCGGACTTGTGCCACGTGCTGATCCTCGCGGAAGTTCACGTCAAACACTTGAGCAATCGAGATATCGCCAAGACCCAGCGGCGCCAATGCGTCGCGGTATTCGCCCACATCCACCGCCTGCGTGCTTTCCGTACGGATCGTCGTGCCGCCCCGGAAGTCGATGCCGAAATTCAGGCCAATGACCAGAAACAGAATGACCGAGGCCACCATCATCGCACCCGACGCCCCCAGCGCCACAATCGAGCGGCGAAAGAAATCAAAGACGCGATTCTTTGGCGCCAATTGCAGGCCCTTGATTTCAAGCTTGCGGGGGCGTTTACGTTCAAACCACATGACCAGCATCAGGCGGGTCAGGAAGATCGCGGTAAAGACCGACGTGATGATCCCCAACGCCAACGTAACCGAGAACCCGCGCACCGGACCAGAGCCCATGATGAACAGGATAACGGCCGTGATGAAGGTCGTGATGTTGGCATCCAAAATGGCCGACAGCGCCTTTTCATAGCCAAGTTCAATCGCACGCGCCGGACCGCGCCCGGATTTCAGCTCTTCCCGGATACGTTCAAACACCAGCACGTTCGCGTCTACGGCCATCCCGATGGTCAAGACGATGCCGGCAATCCCCGGCAGGGTCAGCGTGGCCCCGATCATCGACAGAAGACCGAAGATCATACCGACGTTTAATATTAAGGCTACGTTGGCAATAACCCCGAACCAGCCATATGAAACGACCATAAAGACCAGCACGCCTACAAACGCCACCACCGACGCGATCTTACCCGCGTCGATGCTGTCCTGGCCAAGTTGCGGGCCGATAGTGCGTTCTTCCACATAGGTCAGTTCCGCCGGAAGTGCACCGGCCCGCAGAAGCACCGCCAAATTGGTCGATTCCTCGATCGAAAAGTTGCCGGTGATGATGCCCGACCCGCCACAAATCTGTTCGTTGATCCGGGGGGCAGAAATCACCTCCTCGTCCAACACAATCGCAAACGGCGCGCCGACATTGGCACCGGTATAGTCGCAGAACGTACGTGCCCCCGACACGTTGAACCGGAAATTCACCGCAGGCTGACCGTTCTGGTCAAAAGCGGGCTGAGCGTCATTCAACTGCTCGCCCGACACGACGGGAGTTTTTTCCAGCACATAGAACACGCCGGTTTCATCCAGTGATGGATAAATCACGTTGCGCGGCCCGGGTGCCGTGTTCGCATCGGTCGTACGGCTGACGACCGGATGGAATGTCAGCTTGGCAGTTTTACCAATGATTTCCTTAAGTTCCGAGGCACTTCCAATCCCCGGCACCTGAATCAAGATGCGGTTGTCGCCTTGCCGCTGAATAGTGGGTTCGCGGGTGCCAACCTCGTCGACTCGGCGGCGGATGATCTCAAGGGTCTGTTGAATGGTGCGGTTGTCAGTGGCGACTTGCTCGGCCTGCGACAGGGCGACGACCAACTCGCCTTCGCGCCCGGCCTTGACCTCGATATCGGTCGAGCCGACGCCCGACAGGCTGACCACGGGCTGGGCCAGTTTCTTGACCGCTTCAATCGCTTTGGGCAGCCCCTCGGGTTGCGAGACCTTGACGCGAAGTTCGTCCTCCGGCCCGTCCTGACGGCGGATCGTGCCGACGGTCGCACGTTCATCGCGCAGGATATCGCGGACCTCGGGCCACAAACTGTCCATCCGTGCGGCATAGACATCGGCAACCTGAACTTCGGCCAAAAGATGTGCGCCGCCGCGCAAGTCCAGCCCCAGATTGACCAGCGAATTGGGCGCCCAGTCCGGCCAGGCCGATCGGTCCGCCTCAAGCTCGGCAGTGGCACCCGTCGTTTCGATCATTGAGACCGCATCGTTATGCTGCTCAACGCGGCTGTAAAAGCCGTTGGGCGCTGCAAAATACAAGCCAAGGGCCGTCAGCCCCCAGATCACAAGACGTTTCCAAGTCGCGATTTGAAGCATAAGCCCCTGCCTTATAAGGTTTGATATATTGTCTGTTCGGCGGCCCTAACCGCCTCGGATCAGCTTTCGACCGGTTCGGTCTTGCCCATCACTTTGACGATAGTTGACCGAACGACACGCACTTTGACGCCAGTTGAAATTTCGACCTCAACCTCATTGTCGTCCTTGATCTTCAGGACCTTGCCGATCAGACCGCCCTGCGTGATCACCTGATCCCCTTTTCGCAACGCGCCCAGCATTGCCTGATGTTCTTTCACCTTCTTCTGCTGCGGACGGATCATGAAAAAGTACATGATCGCAAACACCAACAGCATCGGCACCAGCATTGAATTTAAAAGCCCCCCGGTGGGCGCGCCCGCGGCCTGTGCAAAAGCAGGAGTGGCAAACATGTAGATATCCCTTTTCAAGCGGGCCTCGGCCCCAAAATCGTTGGCGCACACTATATGCGGGTCGGGGGGTTGTCCAGCAAGCGAAAGCGATCATTCCCCCTTCCCCCGCGCGCACCCTTCTGGCATATGCCGGTTAAGCAAAATAAAGGAGCGATCCATGCATGATATCCGTCTGATCCGCGACGATCCCGAAGCTTTCGACGCGGGCATGGCCCGCCGTGGCCTGTCGCCGATGTCGGGCGAAATCCTTGCATTGGACGAAGCCAGGCGCGCCTCGATTCTAGCAGCTGAAACCGCGCAGGCGGACGCCAACAAGGCGGCGAAATTGGTTGGCGCGGCGAAAGCATCGGGCGATGAAGCGGAGTTTGAACGCCTGCGCGCGCTGGTGGCCGACAAAAAATCCGAAATCGCCAAGCTGAATGACGAAGCCAAGGCGCTGGACACGAAGTTGACCGACCTGCTGATGGGTCTGCCCAGCATTCCCGGTGATGATGTCCCCGATGGCAATGACGAAAACGACAACGTCGAAATCAACCGCTGGGGCACGCCCGCCACCTTCGACTTCGAACCGCTGGAGCATTACGAATTGCCCGCGGTCAAATCCGGCATGGACTTCGAGACCGCCGCCAAATTGTCGGGATCGCGTTTCATGGTGTTGTCGGGCGCAGTGGCCCGCCTGCACCGCGCATTGGCCCAGTTCATGCTGGACGTGCACACAGAAGAAAACAACCTGACCGAGACATGGACGCCCGTGCTGGTCAAGGAAGAGATGATGTATGGCACGGGCCAACTGCCGAAATTCGGCGACGACAGCTATCAGACCACCAACGGCTGGTGGCTGGTGCCCACCGCCGAAGTCACCCTGACCAACATCGTGAACGGCGTCACGGTCGAAGACAGCTACCTGCCCCGCCGCTATGTCGCCCATACCCAGTGCTTCCGGTCTGAAGCCGGTTCCGCGGGGCGCGACACCACAGGCATGCTGCGTCAGCACCAGTTTGAGAAGGTCGAAATGGTGTCGATCACCCGCCCCGACACCTCGCAGGCAGAACACCAGCGGATGACACGCTGCGCCGAGGACATCCTGGAACGCCTCGGTCTTCCCTATCGCACCGTCGTGCTGTGCACCGGCGATCTGGGCTTCGGCATGAAACGCACCCACGATATCGAGGTCTGGCTGCCGGGCCAGAACCAGTACCGCGAAATCAGCTCAGTTTCGCTTGCAGGTGACTTCCAAGCCCGTCGTATGAATGCCCGATACAAACCCGCAGATGGCGGAAAGCCACAATTTGTGCATACATTGAACGGCTCAGGCCTCGCCGTCGGCCGCGCGCTCATCGCAGTGCTGGAAAACGGCCAACAGCAAGATGGATCGGTGAACCTGCCGGATGCCCTGCATCCCTACCTGCGCGGCAAAACACGGATCACAGCAGACGGCAACCTCGTCTGAATTCATGTTTCTTCTGGCTGAAAATATCCTGGGGTGAATGCGCGCACGCGCAGAGGGGCAAAGCCCCTGCCCCTTACCCCAGTGCCACGCCTTTGCGCCCGGCCAGATCAACGAAATACTGCCACGCTACTCGACCCGACCGCGCCCCGCGTGTCGCTTGCCATTCAATAGCTTCGGCGCGCAACGTGTCATCATCAATCGTGACACCATAGGCATCGCAATATCCCCGAATCATGGCGAGGTATTCATCCTGATCGCAGGGATGGAAGCCCAACCACAACCCAAACCGGTCGGACAGCGACACTTTCTCTTCCACCGCCTCGGAGGGGTTGATCGCGGATGATCGTTCGTTCTCGATCATGTCGCGGGGCATCAGGTGGCGGCGGTTCGACGTGGCATAAAACACCACATTATCCGGCCGCCCCTCGATCCCGCCATCCAGAACCGCCTTCAGGCTTTTGTAATGCTGGTCGTCATGGCTGAAGCTCAGATCATCGCAGAACAGCAGGAACCGGTGCGGGGCATCGCGCAACAGACCTAGCAAACGACTGATCGAGGGCAGATCTTCGCGCTGCACCTCGACGATCTTCAGCGCCTCGCCCCGTTTCAGAACCTCGGCATGAACCGCTTTGACCAGCGACGATTTCCCCATCCCGCGCGCGCCCCACAGAAGCGCGTTGTTGGCGGGCAGGCCGCGGGCAAATTGCAGCGTATTTTCAAGCAACGTGTCGCGCGAACGATTGACGCCGATCAGAAGCTCGATGGCGACGCGATTGACCCTGGTCACAGGCTCCAATCGGTCAGGCGCCGTGTGCCAGACGAAGGCATCTGCGGTCGAAAAGTCGGGGGCGGACAGTGGCGGCGGCGACATGCGGTCCAGCGCGTCCGCGATACGGCTCAACGCGTCGATGTCGTTCATGATCCCTTCTCCGCCTCGCCCGGATCGTCTTCGTCCACGTCAAATTCGGCCATCAACTCGTCTTCGTCCGCCTCGTCCTCGTCATCCTCGAACCACAAGCCTTGCTCGCGGAGTTCGGCTTCGCGCTTCTTCTCGACCCGTTTCACCAACTGAATCGAGATCTCATAAAGCCCGTAAACAACCACGAACAGGATCGCCTGCGTGATGACGTCCGGCGGCGTGACCAGCGCGGCCAGAACCAGGATCGCCACGACCGCATATTTACGCATGTCAGAAAGTCCCTGCGCGCTGACCAATCCCGCCTTGCCCATTAGGGTCAGAAGAACGGGAAGCTGAAAACACAGTCCGAAGGCCACGATGAATTTGATTGTCAGACGCAGATATTCCTGAACCGACCCCTGAAAATCAATCGAGGCCGCAACATCCGTTTCACCCACTGTTCCCGCTTGCTGGAAGCCCAGGAAAAAGTCGAACGCCAGCGGCATAACGACATAAAAAGCAAAAGACGCGCCCAGAAAAAACATCGCGGGCGATGCGATCATGAAGGGCAAGAAGGCGCTTTTCTCGGACTTGTACAGTCCCGGCGCCACGAACCGCCACAGCTGATAACTGATGTAAGGGAAGGCCAGCACAAGCCCCCCAAACAACGAGATAGAGATTGCGACAAAGAAACCTTCCTGCAGCTTGATCAAGATCAGCCCGCATTGGTCTTGGCCGCGTTCAGCCATGGTCGTGCAGAGCGGTTCGGTCAAAAAGTTGAAGATCGGGTTCCAAACGGTGAAGCAGATCACCATCGCGACGACAAAGGCCAGCGCAGAATGGATCAGACGCGTGCGCAATTCAGTAAGATGCTCGATCAGCGGGGCCGAGCTGTCCTCAATCTGTTCAGTGTCGCTCATCCGTCAGACGTGTCCGTAGGTTTGGCCTTGGCCTTCGCCTTGGATGCGGCCGTCGGCTTGTTGGGGTCCGCCTTTTTCGCGGCGGGTTTCTTGGGGGCAGCTTTGCGAGTCCCAGCGGGTTTCGATACCTCAGGTTTGGTTGCCGGTTGGTTTGCCGGGGCGGCGGCATCGTCCGGTTGCCCAATGGTCCGTTCGGTCGGTCGCTTCGACGGCGGGGTTTTTACCTTCAACATATCCGCCTGGCGCGCCGCGTCCGCGTCTTTCTTCGCGGTCTCGGGATCAGACTTGCGCGACTTCAGGGTGGGATCGTCATCGGTCTTGTCGCGTAATGACTTGGCGGGGTCCCATTTTTCAAACCCGTCGGCGGCTTTGTTCAACGCGTCCAATCCCATCGCTTTTGATGAGGTTGCGGATTTGAACGTATCGGCGATGTCCTTGGCGCCGGATTCATCCGCCGCATCATTCATCGCCTGACTGAACTCACGCCCCATCTGGCGCGCACGCGCAGTGAACCGGCCCAGCGTGCGAAACATGCCAGGCAGGTCTTTTGGACCAACCACGATCAAGGCAACGACCCCGATCAACAGAAGCTCGGAAAACCCGATATCAAACATGGGCTGCGCCCCCTAACGGTCGCGGCTTACGCGTTTTCCTTGTCTTTCTCTGGGGTGACGTCCTTTGCGACGTCTGCGGCTTCATCTTCGATCTCTTTTTTGCCGTCATCAACGCCTTTTTTGAACGCGGTGATGCCTTTGCCGACTTCGCCCATCAGCGACGAAATCTTGCCCCGGCCAAACAGCACAAGAACGACGATCGCGATCAGCAGAAGGCCCGGAAGGCCGATATTGTTGAGCATTGTATTCTCCCTCGACAGAGGGGCACTGAACCCCCCGTGATCTGTAACGCCCACGACATTTATTGCTTCGCGCGGCAAGTTCAAAGCCCCAAAGCGCAAATCTGTCGGGAAAATGATACGCAAAATGCCCGCGCACCGACCGATCAGCCGGGATGCCCCTGCGATTCGGGTGAAAATCTGCCGTTTCGACTGTCACGCGGATGATCCTTTGAGTTCGAACACGACCCTTCACCAGCGGTTCGCGCACGCGGGACCTTCATCAGGACGGCCCCTCATCCACACCCGGTACGTCACCGTGGCGAAACACGAAACACCGGTCGCGCCGGATCGCAATCCAAAGCGGAGTGTCTTTCGCCGGCAGGAATACGGACGAAACCGAGGCGGTCAGGATCGAGCCATTCCCCTCCATCCGGAAATCGACAAGGCTTTCCTTGCCGATGAAGCGCGCCCGATCAACCCGCGCGCGCGCCCAAACACCGTGGTCTGGCGTGGGGCTCGGCCCCCGGCCACTGCGGTCGAAGTCGATCCTAAGATGTTGCGGTCGGATCACAATGTCCACCTTCGCGCCATCTGGCACACCTGGCGCCAGAAACTGCCCGAACGCCGTTTCGGTCAAAGCGCCCTGCACCACCCCGGTGATCACATTCACGTCCGAAAAAAAAGCGGCCGCCTTCAGATCAACCGGCGCGTTATAGAGGTTATAGGGTGCACCGCGCTGCACGATCCGCCCGTCGCGCATCAGGGCAATTTCGTCGGCCATGCGCATCGCCTCTTCCGGTTCGTGTGTGACCAGCAAGACGGCGGCGCCTTCGTCCTTCAAAATACCAAGGGTTTCGTCGCGGATCCCGTCGCGCAGACGATTATCAAGGCCCGAGAATGGCTCGTCCATCAGCATGATCGACGGGCGCGGCGCAAGTGCGCGGGCCAACGCCACGCGCTGTTGTTCGCCGCCCGACAGCTCGTGCGGATAACTGTCGATGAACCGTGCCAGCCCCACCTTTTCCAGCAATTCGCGCACCCGAAGCCGCTTTTCTGTGCGCGTGCCTTTCAGGCCAAATGCCACGTTGTCAGCGACCGACAGATGCGGAAACAGTGCGAAATCCTGAAACATCAGCCCGATATGGCGCTTTTCAGGCGGTTGGAACACGTTGGGGCCAGCGACTTGCTGCCCGTCGATCCACACCTCGCCCGAGGTTTGCCGGTCCACGCCCGCGATAATGCGAAGCGTCGTGGACTTGCCGCAGCCCGACGGCCCCAACAGCCCCGTCACCTGCCCTGCTTGCAATGCAAGCGACACGCCACTGACCACTGGTCGACCGCCAAAACTGCGGTGAAGGTCGCGGATTTCCAGCCGGGCTTTGTTCATTGAGGCGCCATCCATGATCGCGGGCCGGTTCCTTGTTTGTCTCGCGGACGGTGGTGATATCTGATGAATTCCATCAGGCTTTCAGGGGGCATATCAGCCCCCTATAAGACCCGCAAGCCCCACGCCGGATTTGTCGCAGATGCGACACGACACCATTCCCCGCGTCGTTTTCAGCCAAGTCTTACCGGGCAAAACCCCGATGCTGGTCTAAACCTCCGAGGCTTTGATGCGTTTTCTAATCTCTTTCGCGCCGCTGTTGCTCTCTGTGATCCTGCTGCAACTTAGCTCGGGCGGGGTTGGACCGCTGGACGCGGTGTCGGGGTTGGAGCTTGGCTTCACCAAGGCCGAGATCGGGCTGCTTGGATCTGCACATTTCGTTGGCTTTTTCATCGGGTGCTGGTGGGCACCGCGCCTGATGGGCACCGTCGGTCATGCGCGTGCCTTTGCAGGCTTCACGGCGATGGGTGCGATTGGCCTGTTGGCGCATATGCTGTGGATCGCGCCGGTGCCATGGGCGGTCATGCGCATTGCCACGGGCCTTAGCGTCGCCGGTGCATATACGGTGATCGAGGCATGGATGAACGCCAGCATCACCAACGAAACCCGAGGCCGCGCCATGGGCGGCTATCGCGTTGTCGATCTGGGCGGGTCGCTGGCTGCGCAGCTATTGATCGGCGTGTTGGAGCCTGCGCATTACGTGTCCTACAATATGCTTGCCCTGACCTGTTGTGCGGCCATCCTGCCGTTGGCACTGACCCGCGCATCCCAACCCGAAACGCCCAGCGCGCCGCGCCTGCGCCCCGCGCTGGCCTGGACACGTTCGCCCCTAGCGGTGGCGGGGGTGATCGTGGCGGGCATCACCTCGGCCGCGTTTCGGATGATTGGTCCGGTTTACGGCCAAGAGGTCGGTCTGGCCACGGGTCAACTGGCTTGGTTCCTGGCCAGTTTCGTGCTGGGCGGCGCGTTGGCACAGTTGCCCGTGGGCTGGCTGGCCGACCGATATGACCGCAGGGGTGTGTTGATCGGCCTGTCAGCAGCGGCCATCCTGAGCTGCGGCGTCACCGTCATGGCGTCTGGCATGGGGCAAAGCGCTGCCTTCGTGACGGCCGGACTGTTTGGATTTACAACCTTCCCGATCTTTTCTGTCTCGGCCGCCCATGCCAACGATTTCGCCACCCGCGCGGAACGGGTCGAATTGTCGGCGGCGTTGATGTTCTTCTATGCCGTCGGCGCCATCGCCTCGCCTTTGGTAGCGTCCGGATTGATCGAACAGTTTGGCCCCCCTGCCCTGTTCGCCTTCATTGCGGCCGGACATCTTGGCCTGATCATCTTCGGGCTGGCGCGCAGCCACCAGCGCCCGACCCGCGAGGTTCGCACGCCCTACACCTATACACCGCGCACGTCGTTTTCGATGGGCCGGTTGTTTGGAAAATTGCGTGATCGCAACTAGGCGACCACCGCCCGAACCGCATCTGGCCTGCCCCTCTGGCATTGCAGTTTCGCATGGCGTATACGGCGCTCAAACTCACAAGAATACCGCAGAACCGGAGCCTACATGAACCGCGTCCTTATCACCTCGGCAATTCCCTATATCAACGGGATCAAACACCTCGGCAATCTGGTTGGCTCGCAACTGCCTGCTGACCTTTATGCGCGCTATAACCGCGGCCGGGGCCGCGAGGTCATGTTCATCTGCGCCACCGACGAACACGGCACGCCCGCCGAATTGGCTGCCGCCAAGGCGGGCAAACCCGTGGCCGAATTTTGCGCCGAAATGCACGCAGTGCAAAGGGAAATCGCAGACGGTTTCCGGCTGTCATTTGACAATTTTGGCCGCTCGTCGTCCGCGCGAAACCACAAGTTGACACAGCATTTCGCGGGTAGGCTGGCCGAGAACGGTTTGATCGAGGAAGTATCAGAAAAGCAGGTTTATTCAAACGCCGATGGCCGCTTTCTGCCGGATCGCTATATCGAGGGTACTTGCCCCAATTGCGGCTATGATGGCGCGCGCGGCGATCAATGTGAGAACTGCACCAAGCAGCTTGATCCCACCGATTTGATCGACCCACGCTCGGCCATTTCCGGGTCAACTGACCTTGAGGTGCGCGAGACCAAGCACCTGTATCTGCGCCAGTCCAAGCTGAAAGACAAGCTGGATGCGTGGATCGACACCAAGACAGATTGGCCGGTGCTGACCACCTCGATCGCCAAAAAATGGCTGCATGACGGTGACGGGCTACAAGACCGGGGCATCACGCGCGATCTCGACTGGGGCGTGCCCGTGAAGAAGGGCGACGAAGATTGGCCGGGCATGGAGGGCAAGGTCTTCTATGTCTGGTTCGACGCGCCCATCGAATACATCGCCGCCACCGCCGAACTGGCCGACAAGCTGGGCGAAGATGACGACTTCTGGCAACGCTGGTGGCGCACCGATAAAGGTGCAGATGACGTGCGCTATGTGCAGTTTATGGGCAAGGACAACGTGCCGTTTCATACGCTGTCGTTCCCCGCGACAATCATGGGATCGGGCGAGCCTTGGAAGCTGGTCGATTACATCAAGTCGTTCAACTATCTGAACTATGATGGCGGCCAGTTCTCGACCTCAAAAGGGCGCGGTGTCTTCATGGACCAAGCCCTGTCGATCCTGCCCGCCGATTATTGGCGCTGGTGGCTCTTGAGCCACGCGCCGGAAAACTCGGACAGCGAGTTTACGTGGGAAAACTTCCAAGTCAGCATCAACAAAGACCTTGCCGACGTGCTGGGCAACTTCGTCAGCCGCGTGACCAAGTTTTGCCGCTCGAAATTCTCGGAAGCCGTGCCGGACGGTGGCACCTATGGCGACCTGGAAAACGCCCTGATCGTCGATCTGACCGCCAAAACCCGCGCCTATGAAGGTTACATGGAGGCGATGGACATCCGCAAAGCCGCACAAGAACTTCGGGGCATTTGGGTTGCGGGCAACGAGTATCTGCAAACTGCGGCCCCGTGGACGACGTTCAAGACCGACCCGGATCAGGCCGCCGCCCAAATCCGTCTGGCCCTGAACCTGATCCGGTTCTACGCGGTGCTGTCGGCGCCCTTCATTCCCGATGCGTCCGACACAATGCTCAAGGCGATGGGCGCGGAAGATCACGGCTGGCCGAACGATGTGCCCGCTGCACTTGACGTGCTGAAACCCGGTCACGCCTTCACCGTGCCGGAAAACGTCTTTGCCAAAATCTCGGACGAAGACCGGGAAAGCTGGCAGGACCGCTTTGCGGGCACGCGCGATTGATCGCTTTCGGCGCGTGCGAACACAGTTCACATCGGGCGGCTGCTTCCCTCATATGGCTTAGCCGCCTGCGATCCACACTACATCTTGCTTTTTGTTTTATTTCCCGGCGAAACGGGCTATCTTCACCAAAAGGCAATGAAAACCGGATGGCACAACCGGACAGATGGGCATCAAGGGCAGCAAGACGTTGACGATATCCAAGGGTAAGCCCGCGCCAATGCGGCTGTCGCTGGGCGACAAGCGGTCCGTTCGAACGCAGTTCGGCGCGTTGCCCTTTCGCATCAAGAACGGCAAGGTCGAAATTCTGCTGATCACCTCTCGCGGCACCGGTCGCTGGATCATTCCGAAAGGCTGGCCGATGGACGGTGAAACACCTGCCGGGTCAGCCGCCACGGAGGCGTTTGAAGAAGCTGGTGTGGAAGGCACGATCAGCCATGATGTGCTTGGCTTCTATTCCTACACCAAGAACCACGACGGCCAGCGCCTGCCCTGTGTCGTGGCAGTTTTCCCCCTGAAGGTGAAAAAACAGCTCAAATCGTTTCCCGAAAAGGGTCAAAGACGGCGCAAATGGGTGTCGCAGAAGAAAGCTGCACAGTTGGTGTGGGAGCCTGAGTTGCGGCGTATTATCAAAGGGTTCGACCGGTCGGCACTGACGTGACGCTTAACCCGACGCAGCACGAAATCACGGCCAAAGGTTGCACCCTTCATTCGGCATCGCCATATCTTAAAGGCAATGTGTTTAGGGAAAAGACATGATCCGATACGCCTTGAAATGCGACCAGAACCACACGTTTGAAAGCTGGTTCCAAAACGCGGCAGCCTATGATGGGTTGCGCGCGGCGCGGCATGTATCTTGCCCGGACTGTGGATCGACCGAGGTTGAAAAAAGCCTAATGGCCCCAAAAGTGCGCCCCGCACGCAAGGCCGCAGAGAAACCGGAGACCTCAGACCACCCCCCGTCACAGCCGGTCGCCACCCGGCTTGCCGCGCAAAATCCTGAACTTGAAGCAGAAATTTCCAGACTCCGCACCAAGATCGAAGCCGAGAGCGATTACGTCGGCGACAGTTTCGCGCGGGAAGCGCGTGCCATGCATCTTGGCGACGTTCCCCAACGATCCATCTATGGCGAAGCGAAACTGGCCGACGCGAAGGAATTGCTGGAAGACGGCGTACCGTTGATGCCCCTGCCCTTCACACCGACACGCAAGTCAAACTAAAGCCCCCGCCAATTTCCTTGTCCATCCACAGACTTGCGCTTTTGCCGCCCACGCCCTAAACACGCGCGAACACTGCTCAACAGACGAGATTTGGGGCCAAGATGCCAATTCTGGTGATGAAATTCGGCGGCACCTCGGTCGCCACACTGGACCGGATTCACCGGGCCTCGAAACGGGTCGCGCGCGAGGTGGCCAATGGCTATAATGTGATCGTGATCGTGTCGGCCATGTCAGGGCGCACGAATGAATTGGTCGGATGGGTTGAAGAAACCTCGCCAATGTTCGACGCCCGGGAATACGATGCGGTCGTCAGCTCGGGCGAGAACGTGACCGCCGGGCTGATGGCGCTGCGCCTGCAGGAAATGGACGTGCCGGCGCGCAGTTGGCAAGGCTGGCAGGTGCCGGTCAACACGACCAGCGCCCATTCCGCCGCGCGGATCGAGGATATTCAGACCGACAATATCAACGCCAAGTTTGGCGAAGGTATGAACGTGGCCGTCATTGCAGGCTTTCAGGGTCTCAGCCCGGAAGGCCGCATCACCACGCTGGGGCGCGGCGGGTCAGACACGACCGCTGTGGCGTTTGCCGCCGCGTTCGGCGCAGAGCGTTGCGACATCTACACGGATGTGGATGGGGTCTATACGACTGACCCGCGTATTTCGAACAAGGCGCGCAAGCTGGACAAGATCGCATTCGAAGAGATGTTGGAGCTTGCGTCCCTGGGCGCAAAAGTCTTGCAGACCCGATCGGTGGAACTGGCGATGCGCAACAAGGTAAAGCTGCGCGTTCTGTCAAGCTTCGAGGAATACGACCCAAACGCTGGCACACTGGTCTGCGACGAGGAGGATATCATGGAAAGTAAAGTGGTTGCAGGTGTCGCCTATCAACGCGACGAGGCCAAGATGACGTTGATTTCGGTGGCCGATCGCCCCGGCATTGCTTCGGCCATCTTTACGCCCTTGGCGGATGCGGGGGTGAATGTGGATATGATCGTCCAGAACATCTCGGAAGAGGGGCGCACGGACATGACTTTTTCCTGTCCCGTCGAACAGGTGGCGCGGGCCGAAAAGGCAATGGCAAGCGCAAAAGAAGCCGGGCACATCAATTTTCACGATATTGTCGCGGACAAGGATGTGGCCAAAATCTCAGTTGTTGGAATCGGGATGCGCAGCCATACCGGCATTGCCGCCAAGATGTTTCAGGTTTTGTCTGGCGAAGGCATCAACATCAAGGTCATCACCACATCCGAGATCAAGATTTCAGTGCTGATCGACCGCAAATACATGGAACTTGCTGTGCAAGCCCTGCACGACGCCTTCGAGCTGGAAAAAGCGTAAGCGACCCGGCCGCCCGGCACTAGGCTCTGGCGGCAACATAGCCCGCCCCAAATCAAATAGGTCCGTCCGCCGTATCCGTGGGCTGCTGTCTTTTTGACCCCGGTCACAACCACAGGCCACCGAACACAGGGATTTGCGCAGAATGCCGCCGGGCAACAATTTTTCGCCCGAGAAGTGGCAAGGAGTTTCTGGAAAATCCGAAACGCGCCCTTTACGGTGTATCTCGTCCAAGTGGTTCCACGGATTGCCCAATCGCGGGCATCCTGACAACGCCTACAGGAACAGGGAACGGTAAGAATGGCAGAAAGCCAACAAAGTGACAGTCGCAAACTGCTGGTCAAGTTGCGCGAAACGCTCGCCTCTGCTTCTCAGGGGCAGGAACGTCTGGACAGAATCACCACGTTGATTGCCGAAAGTCTTGGAGCTGAGGTCTGCTCGATCTATCTGTTTCGCGACGCCGAAACGCTGGAACTTTGCGCAACCGAAGGGCTGAATCCGGCCGCCGTTCACCAAACCCGCCTGCGCATAGGTCAAGGGCTGGTTGGGCGTGTTGCGCGCCGAGGCCGCCCGATCAATACCACAAACGCCCCGTTGGAACGCGGGTTCCGATACATGCCCGAAACGGGGGAAGAGATTTATTCCAGCTTCCTGGGGGTACCCATTCAACGGTTGGGCGAAAATCTGGGTGTTCTGGTCGTCCAATCCCGCGATGAACGTGTATATTCTGCCGACGAGCTTTACGGGCTTGAAGTTGTCGCCATGGTACTGGCCGAAATGACCGAGCTTGGCGCGTTTTTGGGTGAAAGCGAAGCGATGGGTGCTTTGCATCAGCGTCCCTTTACCTTCAATGGCGGCGTCGGGCAGGAAGGGGCAGCCGAGGGGCATGTCTGGCTGCACGACCCCCGCGTGATCGTGACCAACCCGGTCGCCGACGATCCCGAAGTTGAATTGCAACGCCTGCATGACGGCGTTGAAAAGTTGCGTGTCTCGGTGGATGAGCTTTTGGCCAACACTCTGCCCAAGGACAAGGACCAAATGCAGGTGCTTGAGGCCTATCGCATGTTTGCCAATTCCAAAGGTTGGATGCGCCGGATGGAGGGCAACATTCAGCGCGGTCTGTCCGCCGAAGCCGCCGTTGAAAAAGAACAATCCGCCGCCCGCGCGCGGTTAAGCCAAGTCCCCGATCCCTATCTGCGCGAACGGCTGCATGATTTGGACGATCTGTCCAATCGCCTTCTACGCATTCTGACTGGTCAGGGTCGCAAAAGTGATGGGGAAATGCCCGAAAACCCTATTCTTATCGCCACCAATATCGGCCCAGGCGAGCTTTTGGAATACGGGCGGGGCTTGCGCGGTATCGTGCTTGAGGAAGGCTCGATCGCCAGCCATGCCGCCATCGTCGCCCGCGCCCTTGCGATCCCGCTGATCGTGCAAGCTGGCAATATTTCGACCGAGGCTTTGAACGGCGACCATATCCTTGTGGACGGGGAACACGGCGTCATCCACCTGCGCCCCGAAGAACGTATCGTCAACGCATTTCGCGACAAAATGGCGATGGAAGCCGCCCAGCAGGAACGTTACCGCAGCCTGCGCGACAAGCCTGCTGAAGGGTTGTGCGGGACCGAGGTCAAGCTGCACATGAATGCGGGTCTGATGGCCGATCTGCCATCGCTTGAAAACTCAGGCGCGGCGGGCGTGGGGCTGTTTCGGACCGAGCTTCAGTTCCTGACCGCCGAACGCGTGCCACGACGGGGTGAACTGGCGGCCACTTATGCCCGTGTGCTGGATGCGGCCAAAGGCAAGCGTGTGGTGTTCCGCACACTTGATATCGGATCGGACAAGGTGCTGCCTTACATGAACCCGCTGGACGAACCAAACCCCGCCCTTGGCTGGCGGGCGATCCGGGTCGGGCTGGACAAACCCGGCATCATGCGCATGCAATTGCAAGCACTGATCCGCGCGGCCGCAGGTCGCAACCTGAGTGTGATGTTTCCCTTCATCGCGCAAACGGACGAGTTTCGCGACGCACGTGAAATGGTCTTGGCCGAGTTGAAACGCGAACGCGCGCTTGGCCACATTCTGCCAGAAAACATCGAGATTGGCGCGATGCTGGAAACCCCCTCGATGGTGTTCGCGCCACAGCAGTTCTTCGAAATGGCAGACTTTATCTCGATCGGTGGCAACGATCTGAAGCAGTTTTTCTATGCAGCTGATCGTGAAAATGAACGTGTACGGCGGCGGTATGACACGCTTAACGTATCATATCTGAACCTGATCGAGGAAATTGTGACCCGTTGCAACGCCGCTCGCACGCCACTGAGTTTTTGTGGGGAAGACGCAGGCCGCCCCATCGAGGCGGTGTGTTTTGCCGCGCTGGGAATGCGCCATCTGTCGATGCGACCTGCCTCAATTGGCCCCGTCAAACACCTGATAAGGCGAACAAACATCATGGAACTGAGCGACGTGATAGGCGAAGCGCGCTTGTCGGGTGCGCAATCCGTACGTCCTGCTGTGCTGGAATATCTGACCCGCAAGAAGGCTTCCTGACCCGGCGATACCCCCTGTTCTGGTACAAATTCAAAAGAATTTTAAGTGATTATCACTTTTTTCATGAATTTGGAACAAAGATAGAACGAAATAAGGAGGTCACTTATGCCGATCAGTATCATCATCACTGGGATTTTCACCGGAACCCTTGCCGCGGCCTTTGCCATCAGTCTGGACAGCGGGGTGTTTTGGGCGATGCTTTCATACGCCTCTGCCGGCGCGCTGGCTTTGTTAGGTGCGGGTCTTGTCACAGCGGTCCGTCGCAATGTCTGGTGCCAGCTTGGCGGTTGGGGTTCGTCACGGCGCTCAAACTGGGACACACGTCTGGACCGGATGGCGCATCAGCCCCGGCGCACCGCGACCGTCGGCGTGTTCACGGCGTACAAGCGCGGGTCTGGCACGACGTTGTAACGGGTGTAACCCGGCCCTGAACCCCGCTCCAGGCACCGTCTTGCAGCCGATACGCCAGCACGCGGTCAGGATTTGTCGGCGGTGGCATTTCGACGCTATCCAGCCGGGAAAAGCCGAAGCGCGCGTAGTAGGGAGCATCACCCACTAACATCACCCGCGCCACGCCCCCCTCACGGGCCACCGACAGGCTTTCGCGGATCAAGAAACCGCCTAACCCCTCGCCTTGACGGGTGGGATGAACCGCAACCGGACCAAGCAAGAGCGCATCGTAGCGTGCGTCATCGTCGACAACCATCACCGGCCAATAACGGATAGCGCCCGACAGAATGCCCCCGTCGTCACGTGCAACCAAGGACATATGGGGAACCGGGGGGATACCATCGCGCAGGCGGTAAGATGACAGCGCCTCGCGCCCTGGTGTAAAACACAGGTCGTACAAAGCCTCGACCTCCCACCAGTCGTCTTTGGTTTCTTCGGTCAGGTGATACACTTGCGACCCCTCGCCTTTTGCAGTCGTTTGCTGCTATCACGGCGAAGCGCGGAAAAGGAAGGGAGAAGCGGGTGTTCTACGAACCGAAATCGGGGCATGGGCTACCTCATAACCCCTTTGCAGCACTGATTGTGCCCCGCCCCATTGCATGGATCGCCAGTCGCGACACCGATGGCACCGACAATCTGGCACCCTATTCCTTTTTCAATGCGGTCGCTTACGACCCACCCCAAGTCATGTTTGCATCGACCTCGGCCAAGGGCGACCGCGATCTGGGTAAGGACACGATGGCCAATATTGATGCCACAGGTGTGTTCTGCATTCATATGGTCGGGGCGGAACTGACGGATGCGATGAATACAAGTTCGGCCAGTTTCCCGCGCGAAATCGACGAAATCGACAAGGCCGGGCTTGAGCGGGTCGAATGCACAACGATTGCCGCCGCGCGCCTGCCCGCTGCCCCTGCCGCGCTAGAATGCCAACTGACCCAGATCACCCGTCTGCCGGGGGACGAGAACCTGGTCTGCTTTGGCGAAGTAACGGGCATCCACATGCGCGACGATTGTCTTGTTGATGGTGCTTTCGACATCACCCGGGCGCGTCCGCTGGCGCGACTTGGATATCGTGACTACACCGTGGTTCGGGACAAGTTCAGCTTGAACCGACCCAGCGATTAGACCCAAACGCCAGGATCTAGTATAGTCATGACCAGACTTCGGAGGGTGACATGAACAAAACGGTTTGATTTCCACGTTTTTCTTCAAACCGGAGGTATCATGCCGTTCTTCCTGCCCGACACAACCCGCATCCATCCCGTGACCTTGCCCGACGGCACCACCCATGAAGGTACGGTTTTTCTGTCCAATGTAATCGACCAGCCCAATATCGAGGTGGGCGATTTCACCTATGCCTCGGATTTCGACCCGCCGCAGCTTGACGGCTGGGCCGCGCGGCTGGCACCCTATCACTTCCCGATGTCCGAAGGGCGGCTGACCATAGGCAAATTTTGCCAGATCGCCCACGGGGTGCGGTTCATAACCGCGGCTGCCAATCATGCCTATGCCGGTTTGACCAGCTTTCCTTTCGGCATTTTTACTCTGGATCATGAAGTTATCAGCCAGCCTGACAGCCGCGACACAAAAATCGGCCATCATGTTTGGTTGGGGTATGGCGCGGTGATCTGTCCTGCCGTCACCATCGGTAATGGTGTCATTGTCGGCGCAGGGGCCGTGGTGCGCGACGACGTGCCGGATTATGCCATTGTCGCGGGCAACCCGGCGCAAGTCATAAGGATGCGCTTGCCGCCCCTAGATATCGCCCGGATAAACGATCTGGCGTGGTGGGATTGGCCGATTGATCAGATCGCCCGCACGCGCGACGCGCTGGAGGCGGGCGATCTTGATGCGCTAGAGGCGCTGGCCCCTAGCCCTTAATGGCTGCCCAAAATGCCCGTGCGCACGGAATAGTCTGCCGCGACCTCGTAGTCGGGGTCATCATCGCTGTCGACCATCAGGTGGCCGGCTTTGGTCAGCAAGCGGTGGCAATCGCGGCTCAGGTGGCGCAGTTGGACCTTCTTGCCAACGGCCTCATATTTGGCGGCGACTGCCTCGATCGCTTGCAGCGCGGATTGATCGACAACACGCGAGCGAGTGAACTCGATCACCACCAAGTCGGGGTCGTTTTCCACGTCGAACAGTTCGACAAAACCATCTGTCGAACCAAAGAACAGGGGCCCTTCGACGTCATAAAACTTGGTCCCATCTTCTTCACGCGTCGCGGCCTGGATACGCGCCGCCGCGTTCCAAGCATAAGCCAGCGCCGAGACGATCACACCCACGACCACTGCCACGGCAAGGTCTTCATAGACCGTCACCGCAGTCACCAGCAGGATGACGAATGCATCGGTCTTTGGCACGCGGCGCAGGATGGTCAGCGAGTTCCACGCAAATGTGCCAATCACCACCATGAACATCACGCCGACAAGGGCCGCGAGCGGAATCATCTCGATCCACGAGGATGCGACCACGATGAACAAAAGCAAAAACAGCGCAGCCGCGATCCCCGCAACCCGCGTGCGCCCACCGGATTTAACGTTGATCATCGACTGACCGATCATCGCGCAGCCCCCCATGCCGCCGAAAAAGCCGGTGACGACATTTGCGGTGCCCTGCGCAATACACTCTTGCGAGGCCCCGCTGCGATGGCCTGTCATCTCGCCCACGAGGTTCAAGGTCAGAAGGCTTTCAATCAGGCCGATCGCCGCCAGAATGATCGCATAAGGCAGGATGATCCAAAGGGTCTCAAGATTGAACGGGGCCAACATGGCCGGGGGGTAAATTCCTTCGCCCTGACCGAATGGATTATGAAAGCTGGGCAGGCCGCCTTTGATCGACGCCAGATCGCCCACCGTCGGCACATTGATCCCGAACGCAATGACGATCCCGGCAACAACCCCGATGCCCGCGAGGGGGGCCGGGATCGCTCGGGTCAGCTTTGGAAGTCCCCAAATGATAAGCATGGTCAAGCCAACCAGACCCAACATGCTGAACAGCGGCAAACCGGTCAGCCATTCCTGAGTATTGTCGGGGTTCTTGAACTGCGTCAGTTGCGCCAGAAAAATCACGATCGCCAACCCGTTCACAAAGCCCAGCATCACTGGGTGTGGTACCAGCCGAATAAATTTCCCCCAGTGCATGACACCGGCAAACACCTGTAACAGCCCCATCAGAATGACAGTTGCAAACAGGTATTCGACTCCGTGTTGAGCGACCAGCGCCACCATGACCACAGCCAACGCGCCTGTTGCGCCCGAAATCATACCCGGACGCCCCCCGATCAACGCAGTAATCAGCCCAACAATGAAGGCGGCATAAAGGCCTACCAGCGGGTGAACGCCAGCCACGAACGCAAACGCGACGGCTTCGGGCACCAGCGCAAGAGCAACGGTCAGACCGGACAACAGCTCGATCTTGATGCGGTTGGGGGTCAGTGCCTCAGCTTGCGACAGGCGCAGATCGGGGCGTTCAATACGTTTGGCAAAACTTGCCAGTAGGGCTCGGGCCAAAGGGTTACCTCTTGTGGGGTTTTCTGTTCGCAAGGGCGCGTCTTACATGGTTTTGATCGGTTTGCCCAATGATTCTAGCGGGCAATCGCTTTGCGTGTTGCACATGGCGCACAATTAAAACGCAACGTAAGATGCGCATAAACAACTAACGGAGGCGTCCATGGACACGGTCATCGGAATCATTGGTGGATCAGGCATTTACGACATCGACGGGCTAAGCGATGCAACCTGGGTCGACGTGGAAAGCCCTTGGGGGGCACCTTCGGATCATGTGCTGATCGGCAAGGTAAGCGGCGTGAAAATGGCGTTTCTGCCTCGCCATGGGCGCGGGCATGTGCATGCCCCCAGCGATATACCGTATCGCGCCAATATCGACGTGCTGAAACGGCTGGGTGTCACGGATGTGATCAGCGTGTCGGCCTGCGGGTCGTTCCAGGAAAAGATGGCGCCGGGCGATTTTGTCATTGTGGATCAATTCATTGACCGTACGGTTGCCAGACCGAAAAGCTTCTTTGGGTCGGGCTGTGTGGCGCATGTGGGCTTTGCCCATCCGACCTGCCCGCGCCTGTCAGAAGCCTGCGCAAAATCGGCGCGTGCGGCGGGTGTTACCGTGCATGATGGCGGCACCTACCTGGCAATGGAAGGCCCGCAGTTTTCGACCCTTGCCGAAAGCCGGATGTATCGTGATCAATGGGGCGCGCATGTGATCGGCATGACGAATATGCCTGAAGCCAAGCTCGCCCGCGAAGCGGAACTTTGCTATGCCTCGGTCGCGATGGTCACGGATTACGATTGCTGGCACCCCGACCATAACGAGGTGGACGTGGCGCAGGTCATCGCAACCCTCACCGGCAACGGTGACAAGGCCAAACGAATGGTGGCGGGTCTGCCGGGGCTTCTGGGCCGCACGCGCGCCCCCTGTCCCCACGGCTGCGATCGGGCGCTGGACATGGCGATCATGACCGCGCCCGACCAGCGCGACCCGGCGCTTCTGACCAAGCTGGACGTCATTGCTGCGCGCGTTCTGTGACCATGCGCCGCTTGCACAAGGGATCGGTTTGCGCCAAACCAAAGCCGAGTATTTCTGCGAAAGGTGTTCCATGAACAAGCGCAAGACTGTCAAGGATTACATCCGCACCATCGTTGACTTCCCGCACGAAGGCATACTGTTTCGTGATGTCACCACGATCTTCGCCGACCCGCGCGGGTTTCGCATGGCGGTCGATCAGATGCTGCACCCCTATGCCGGGATGCAGATCGACAAGGTCGTCGGATTGGAGGCAAGGGGCTTCATTCTGGGCGGTGCGATTGCGCACCAACTGACCCTTGGCTTCGTGCCGATCCGCAAAAAGGGAAAATTGCCCGGTGCGACCCTATCGCAAGCCTATACGCTGGAATATGGAGAGGCGGTCGTGGAAATCCACGACGACGCGATCCATCCCGGCGAGAAAATTCTTTTGGTCGATGACCTGCTGGCCACCGGCGGCACCGCCGAGGCAGGTATAAAGCTGATCGAGCGTTTGGGCGGCGAAATCGTTGGCTGCGCCTTCATCGTCGACCTGCCTGAACTGGGCGGCCGCAAACTGCTTGAAGACATGGGAATGGATGTTCACGTCCTTTGCGAATTCGAAGGGTTGTGAACCTATCGAAACCGCCGCGCGCTAAACCTGTTCTTACCTGACACGATCAGACGCTTATTGCTGGAATGACTTTTTCGGACAGCGCCCCGCCCCATTATGGCGAAGAGTTTTCTTTTCCGAAGCTCGCTTGTTCCTAATCACTTTTTGGTCGAAAAAATCACACCGGGGTTCATGATCCCAACCGGGTCCAGCGCATCCTTGATCCTGCGCATCGCCACCAGCCGCGCGGGATCGCCATAGCGTTGCAGCTCGTGCGGTTTCAGCCGGCCAATGCCATGCTCGGCACTAAACGATCCTTCGAACTGCTGCACCAAACCATAGACAACATCGCGGACCCGCTGCCGCATGTCGGCAAAATCGGATGCCACCTGACCTTCGGGCGGAAACACGTTGTAATGCAGATTGCCGTCGCCCAGATGCCCGAAAGCGTTGACCCGAAAGGGACCAAGGCGCGCAAGAGCAGAATCAGCCTCTCGCAAAAAGTCGGAAATGGCAGACAGGGGCAGCGAGATATCATGCGAGCTGATCGCGCCGATGGCGCGGTTTGCCAGCGGTATTTCCTCGCGCAGTTTCCACAGGGCAGCGCGTTGGACTCCGCTTTGTGCAATCACACCATCGTCACTCAGCCCAGCCCGCTCGGCCTCGGCAAACAAAAGGGCCAGTTCTTCCTCGGGGTCTTGGGTCGGGCCAAGGCCAAGGCCGATCAGAACCGACCAGTCAGGGTGCGACGCGAACGGTTGCGGCCCGCCCAGTTCTGCTGTCGCCAGAAAGTCGAAGCCTGTGCCCTTTATCAGTTCGAACGCACTGATCCCCTGCCCAAGCCGCGATTGAGCCATCGCCAGAAGGTCCAGAGCCGCCGATGGATCGCGCACGGTCAAAAGCGCGGTGCCGTGTTGGGCTGGTTTAGGGAAAAGCCGCAGGCTCGCGGCGGTGATGACGCCCAGCGTCCCCTCGGCCCCGCACAGAAGCCCGCGCAGGTCGAAACCCGTGTTGTCCTTGCGCAGCCGTTTCAACCCGTGATGGATGGACCCATCGGGTAACACGGCCTCAATCCCAAGGCAAAGGTCACGCGCGACCCCATATCGCAGCACATTGACCCCACCCGCGTTGGCAGACAGGCACCCGCCGATCCGGCACGAGCCTTCAGAAGCAAGCGACAGAGGGAACAGCCGGTCCGCTCCGTCCGCCGCGGCCTGAATATCGGCCAGCACCGCGCCGGCCTCAGCCACCAGAACATTCTCGGAGGGATGGATGGCGCGAATTTGGGTCATCCGCTCAAGGCTCAGGATAACGGGGGCCGCGCCGGGCATGACCTGCCCACCCACCAACCCGGTGCCGCCACCATAGGGCACCACCGGCACGCGGGAAGTTGCACATTCTTGAATGATTTTCGACACTTGATCGGTCGTGGACGGCGCAAGAACCAGCCCTCCCACCCCATAAAACAACCCGCGCGGTTCTTCCTGATAGGCTGGGGTCAGAGGGCGAAATACCTGATCCGGCAACGCGGTGCGCAGCCTTTTCTCAAACCCGTCATCCACTGATTTCAGATCGCCCATCGCCGCCTCGCTTGCGAACCTTATCCGGCTTGCGTGCGCCCGCGCCGGTCCGATCGAAGGTTGGCATATAGCACATGATTGCGCCAGCGCCCGTTGATCTGCAGATAGCTTTGCGCAACGCCCTCATACTTATAACCGACCTTTTCCAACACCCCGCGCGAGGCGACGTTTTCGGGCAAACATCCAGCTTCCAGCCGCGACAGATCCAGTTCGTTGAAGGCATAATGCACCATCGCCTCGAGCCCTTCGCGCATGTAGCCTTGACGCGCGAAGCATTCCCCGACCCAATACCCTGTGGTGCCCGCTTGCGCAGGGCCACGGCGGATGTGATCCAACGTCACCGCCCCGATCAACACGTTGTCACCGCGTCGAAACATGAACAGGGGCAGCGCTGTGCCCCCCTGAATCGACCGGTTGGCCCAATAGACGCGGTTGGTGAAGCTTTTGCGGCTTAGGTGGTCTTCGGCCCAAGTGGGTTCCCATGGCGTCAGAAACTCCCGCCCGGCGATGCGCAACGCGGTCCAGGCGCGATAGTCGCTATGGACGGGCGGACGCAGGGTCAGCCGCTCTGTCTCGATCCTGACTTTCTTGGACCGGCCTATTATCATGCAGCCCGCCTGTCGTTCAACGCCTCAAGGCTCAGCGCTTTCTCCGCCGGGCCATAGACCGCCATTGCAATATCCCCGGCAATCAGCCCGGTGCCAAAATCACGCAATTCGTCCAGCGTCACGGCGTCGATCTTTTCGACGGTCTCAGAGACGGGCGGCACGCGATTCCAGATCGCAACCAGTCGGGCCATGCGTTCGGCCCGCGACGATGGGCTTTCCAGCCCCATCAGAAGACCCGCCTTCATTTGAACGCGTGCCCGTTCCAATTCACGATCTGACATGTCGCTGGCAGCGCGCTTCATCTCATCGATGCATAGCGTAGATAGGTCAGCTATATCCTCGCCCGAGGTGCCCGCATAGATCGTCATCATCCCCGTGTCGTCATAGGCGCCAAGCTGCGAGAAGATCGAATAGCACAGCCCGCGCTTTTCGCGCACTTCCTGAAATAGGCGCGACGACATACCCCCACCCAAAGCCGAGCTGTAAAGCTGGGCCGCATAGAACGCATCGTCGCGATAGCTGGGGGCGGGAAGGCCAAGGGTGAAATGCACCTGTTCAAGCCCGGGACGCTGTTCGATCCGCGCGCCACTGGCCCAGCGTGCGCCGTCGATCACGCGCGGTTTAGCAGGGGTCAGATGCCCAAACGCAGCCTCGGCCAGACGCAGGATTTGGTCGTGATCCACCGCCCCTGCGGCAGATAGAATCAACTGGTCGGGGCCGTAATGCTGATCGACGAAAGATGACAGGTCGGCGCGGCCAAAAGACTGCACCCGTTCAGCCGGGCCAAGAATGGTGCGCCCCATGGGTTGATCGGGGAAGGCAACTTCTTGCAGCCAGTCAAACACCACGTCGTCGGGCGTATCCAGTGCCTGCCCTATTTCCTGAAGGATCACGCCGCGCTCAACCTCGATCTCGTTCTCGTCAAAGACCGGGTTCAACACAATGTCCGAGATGACATCAAGCGCCAGCGCCACATCGTCCTTCAGAACGCGCACGTAATAAGCTGTCACCTCGCGCGAGGTATAGGCGTTGATATAGCCGCCCACATCCTCGATGGCTTCGGCAATCTCAAGCGCGGAGCGTTTCTTGGTACCTTTGAACGCCATATGCTCAAGAAAATGTGCGATACCGTTCTGGGCGGGGGTTTCGTGCCGCCCACCCGCCGTGACCCACACCCCGATCGAGGCGCTTTCCAACCCCGGCATCGCTTCGGTCACCACGCGCACGCCATTTGGCAGTCTGTCCAGTTTCACGTTCATATAGTCTTACCGTCCTGTCCGTTCGCGGATCAACGCTTCCAGCGCGCCCAGATCATTGGCCACCCGCGTCATGCGCTCGTCGCGGTCAAACAGCCCAGACATATGCGCAGGCAAAGGGGCGTCCTGCCCGCAGGCATCTTTCACCGCTGCGGGGAATTTCGCGGGGTGGGCCGTGGCCAGCGTGATCATCGGACTGTCGCCCAGATGCTCATTCGCGACCTTCACGCCGACTGCGGAATGGGGGCACAGCACTTCGCCGGTACGGGCGAACGAGGATTTGATCTGCGCCATGGTGTCATTCTCGGACGCACGGCCGCTTTGGAAGGTTTCGCGCAGGAACTCCATCGCGCCTTGGCTGATCTTGAACCCACCGTTTGAAAGGTCGGCCATCTGATCCGCGACCACCTTGCCGTCGCGCCCATAGGCGTCAAACAGCACACGCTCGAAATTCGACGAGACCTGAATGTCCATCGACGGGCTGATCGAGGGCGTGACCCCAGCCTTGGTGTAGGCACCCGTTTCCATCGTGCGATGCAAAATGTCGTTTTGGTTCGTCGCGATCACCAGTTGGTCAATCGGCAGCCCCATCTTCTTGGCGATGTAGCCCGCGAATATGTCACCGAAATTGCCGGTGGGCACGGTGAAGCTGACCTTGCGGTGCGGCGCGCCCAGGGCAACCGCCGACGTGAAATAATACACGACCTGCGCCAGCACCCGCGCCCAGTTGATTGAGTTCACGCCTGCCAGTTTAACCGCGTCGCGAAATTCGAAATCGTTGAACATGTCTTTCAGGCGAGCTTGGCAATCGTCGAAATCTCCGTCCATCGCCAGCGCGTGCACATTTGCCTCGGTCGGCGTGGTCATCTGGCGGCGCTGCACATCGGACACCCGGCCATGTGGGAACAGGATGAACACATCGACCGCATCCAGCCCTTTGAACGCTTCAATGGCCGCCGACCCGGTATCGCCCGAGGTCGCGCCCACGATTGTCACTTTCTCGCCCCGACGACTCAGTGCCACTTGGAAAAGCTGACCGATCAGCTGCATCGCGAAGTCTTTGAACGCCAGCGTGGGGCCGTGGAACAGTTCCAGCAGAAAGTGGTTCGGCCCCAGTTGCACCAGTGGAGCGCGCGCGTCGTGATTGAACCCCGCATAGGCCTTGGCAATGATCTCGGCGAATTCCTCGTCCGTAAACGTGTCGCCCACGAAGGGGCGCATCACGCGGAAGGCGACTTCCTCATAGGGCAGCGCGGCCAGGGCCGCGATGTCGCCAGCGCTCATGGTTGGCACGGTTTCCGGCACGTAAAGGCCGCCGTCGCGGGCCAGCCCCGTCAGCATAGCATCTTCAAAGCTCAGCACCGGGGCGTCACCACGGGTAGAGATATAGCGCATTTCAGTCGTTCCTTGGGGTGCGAGTGTCACGTGTTCGCCGCTTCATACGCCAAAGCGCAAAGACTGTCATCACCACCCATGTGGCGGCCAGCAAAAACCACGTCATCGCGTATTCAAGATGGTCATTGGGGATGCCAGCGCTGGTCACCGGCATAGGGGTGATCGTGGGGTCAGACGGCGTGATCTGGCGGGCAGTGATCAGAACAGGGCGCGTCCCCAATGCATCTGCCATCTGATCGATGTCGCGGGCAAACCACATATTATCTGCCGGTTGATTGTCCGGGGTCGCGCTGTTGCGATCATCAGGCCAGTGCAGGTTGCCCAACACCGTCACATCGACCGGCGGCGCAGCGGGCAGCGGGGCAGCGACCGGGATGAAACCGCGATCAACAAGCACCGCGCCGTCCACCATCACAAGGGGCGAGATCAGGCGATATCCCGCGCCCGCGTCCCGGCTGCTGACCAGGACCCTGAGCTTCTCTGCCCCTATCCTGCCCGCGAGCTTGACGGGCAGGTATTGATCGCGCTGCGGGTCAGGCTGGTCGGGCAATACAACGGGCGGGGCGGCGATACGGCGGTCAATCTTGGCCAGCACGTCCTGTTTCCACTGCAAGCGGTCCAGTTGCCATACACCCAGACCGATGAACACCGCAAGAACGGCAACGCTGAAGGTGGCAGTCAGGATCAAGCGAAGGGGCATGCTGGTGTTCCGGCGGGGCGATAGACAAGAAAGGGACGCAAAGGTTTCCCCCGCGCCCCTGATTAGAACCATTTTCCGGTCAGGTTCAACTGCCCCAAACGTAGATCGCAGCGAACAAGAACAGCCACACAACATCAACGAAGTGCCAATACCAAGCCGCTGCCTCGAACCCGACATGGCTTTCGGGGGTAAAGTGGCCCTGCATTGCGCGTATCAGGCAGACGAACAGGAATATGGTCCCGACGATCACGTGAAAGCCGTGAAACCCTGTCGCCATGAAGAAGTTCACGCCATAAATATTGCCTGCGAAATCGAACGAGGCGTGGCTATATTCATAGGCTTGAAACACCGTGAAAATCGCACCTAGCAGCACAGCCAGCGCCAGCCCGGTGACCAAATCCTTACGATTGTTTTCGTGCGCGATCGCGTGGTGAGCCCACGTGACAGCCGCACCCGACAAAAGCAGGATCAACGTATTGATGAGGGGCAGATGCCACGGGTCAAAAGTTTCGATCCCCGCGGGTGGCCAGACGCCGTCGATGGCGGGCGACCCTTCCGTCATGGGATAAAGCGCGTGTTTGAAGAAGCTCCAGAACCAAGCGACGAAGAACATCACCTCGGACATAATGAACAAGATGATGCCATAACGCAGGCCGATTTTCACGACTGAGGTGTGATCGCCAGTTTCGCCTTCATGGACCACATCGGACCACCACGCATACATCACGTAGAAAACACCTGCGACACCCAGGAAAAAGATCCAGGGCAGACCGTTGGCCATCCACTGAACTGCCCCAAACAACATGATAAAGCCTGCCACAGCCCCAAGAAGCGGATTAATCGAGGGGGGCAGAATATGATAGTCGTGGTTCTTTGCTTGTGCCATTTGCGTATCGTCCCTGTTCTTCTTCTGACCGTCAGTTTTTCACCGCAGCCGGGGTTGGCGCGATCTGCGTAACCTCGTCCGGCAGGTCTGTTTCGTGGAATGTGTAAGACAGCGTGATGGCCTTGAGGTATTTCGCCTCGCGGTCATCAAGGATTTCCGGATCAACATAGAAAGTGACAGGCATGGACACGCGCTCACCCGGTTGAAGCACCTGCTGTTCAAAGCAAAAGCAGTCGATCTTCGTGAAATACCCACCGGCCGAAAACGGCGCGACATTATAGCTGGCCGTGCCTGCAATGACGCGGTCAGTGGGGTTATAGGCTTCATAAAAAGCCAGACCTGTTTCACCCAACTTCACTTCCATTTCGTGCTGCGCGGGTTTGAATTCCCACTCCATTCCGCGTTCTTTCGACGCGTCGAAGCGCACGAAAACGGTCTGGTCCAGCACCGTGTCCGATCCGCGCGCCGCGACCGAGGTTTCGCCACCAAACCCCGTGACCCGGCAGAACCAGTCATAAAACGGCACCGCCGCCCACGACAGTGATCCCATCAGGACCACTACGCCGACCATCTGGGCGGCTGTTTTCTGTGGACGCGTCAGATTCATTGGTTCGCCTCCGATGCTGCTGGTTCGGGCGTATAGATATCACTGACCTTGGCCACCGTCAGCCCATAGACGAGTCCGACAAAGCAGATCAGCGCGATGCCGACGCCGACATTCCGGCTGAGCCGACGTTTATGCAATTCATGATCGACCTTGATCGCCATCAGCCCCAACCCCCCAGACCAAACGGTTTCAGCGATGCTTCGACCAAAAGCGCGCCGTAATGAAGGAAAAGATAGATCAGCGATAGTTTGAACAACCCACGCTCGGCTTTGTGCTTGTCGGCGTCCGAAGCGGCATCATCGCGGCGGAACACATCCCATGCGCCCTTGATGAACATCCCGTTCAGCACGACCGCAACCGCCATATAAACCGGCCCGCCGATCGAAGTGACGCCAAGCGCAATCGCCACAACTGCCAACACCAAGGAATAGCCCAATATGTGTGCGCGCGTCGTCTTGCGCCCATGGGTCACGGTCAGCATTGGCACGCCAGCATTAGCGTAATCGCCCTTGGTAAACAGTGCCAATGCCCAAAAATGCGGCGGGGTCCAGGCAAACGTTAGCGCGAACATCAAAATACTTTCGATCGAAACGCCGCCAGTTGCCACGGCCCACCCGATCATGGGCGGAAACGCCCCGGCCGCGCCGCCGATAACAATATTGTGCGGGGTCCAGCGCTTCAGCCAGATCGTATAGACCACCGCGTAAAAGAAGATTGTGAAGGCCAACAGCGCCGCCGCAACTATATTCGCCGCAAGGCCCAGCATCACGACCGCCATGACCGACAGGGTCATACCAAGGGCAAAGGCGTCGCCTTCGGTCACTTTGCCGGCGGGAATAGGGCGCGACTGCGTGCGGCGCATCTTGCGATCGATGTCGGCGTCCCACCACATATTCAGCGCCCCTGACGCTCCTCCGCCCACGGCAATGAACAGGATCGCGGCCAGTCCGACCACGGGGTTCACACCTACAGGCGCAACCAGCAACCCGACCAAGGCCGTGAACACAACCAACGACATCACACGCGGTTTGAGCAGCGCAAAATAGTCGCCAAATCCGGCGTCGCGGGTGTCGGTGGTGGTTTGGATACTGGCGTCGCTCATGTTTTTCTACGTGTCTGGCTAGGATTTCTGGCTTGCAAAAACGGCCCTAAGGGGCGGTGGGCGGATCGGGGGCGCGGGCAATCCACCCAGCCGCCCGGTCTGTTCACTCGGCGTTGGCGACCTGCACGGTCGGCAGCGATTGCGGGTTGCCCGCGTATTCCTCGACCGCGCCCTTCAACCATGCGTCGTATTCGGCTTGAGTGACGGCTTTGACTGTGATCGGCATGTACGCGTGATCCTTGCCGCAAAGCTCGGAGCACTGGCCGAAATAGACACCTTCCATGCCTTCATCGACTTCAAACCAAAGCTCGGCCAGACGACCTGGCACGGCGTCCTGCTTCACACCGAAGGCGGGCACAGTCCACGAGTGGATCACATCCGACCCCGTCACCTGAACCACGACTTTCTTGCCGGTGGGCACCACCATCGCCGTGTCGGTCGCCAACAGGTATTCGCTTTGGCTATACCCGGCTTCCTCCAGCTCATCCTTGGCCAGCAGGAAACTGTCGAAACCAAATTCATGCTCAGGATATTGATAGCCCCAATACCACTGATATCCGGTCGCTTTGATCACAACGTCCCCTTTGGGGATGACCTGTTGCTGAAACAAAACCGGCAGCGAGAACGCGCCGATAAAGACCAGAATGACGACGGGAACCAACGTCCAGATGATCTCGATCGTGGAGTTGTGGGTGAAGGTCGCAGGCTCGGGGTTCGAGCGACGATTGAAACGCACGATCACGATGATCAACAGCAAGGTCACAAAAATCGTGATCCCGAAGATGATGACGTTGATCATGCCATCCAGCCAATGCGTCGATTGCGCGACACTGGTCGCCGAGGGTTGGAACCCCATCGAGCCATCGACCGGCGCGCCAATAATTTTCAGTTTGTCCTGCGCCATTGCCTGACCTGCGGTCAGAATGGCGGTTGCAGTGGCAAAAAGGCTGCTGACACGCATCATATTCGTCTTTCTCTTCCCTGTGCGACGCGACGCGCGGGCAGACCCGTGGTCCGTCGCCGCGATCGCTTGCTCATCCCTGTCCCGTGCTTTGGCGCGGGAATCCTTGTTTCTCTTTGATGAGAAACCATATTACAAAGCTGGGAACAAGGCAAAACCTTCTCAGGTTAAGCAACAAAACCCGCACTAAACGCAAAATTCGAGGCTCCAATGACCGACACCGCACCGTTTCGCCCGTTTGAAACCCATCTGGATGCCGACCGCGCCCGCAAGGTTCTGGCCCGCGTCATCGACGGTGCCGATGACGGGGAACTATTTCTGGAGCGCATGCGGTCCGAGGCGCTGGTGTTTGATGATGGAAGACTCAGAACCGCCAGCTATGATGCGTCCGAAGGCTTCGGGCTGCGCGCCATAAAAGGCGAGACCGCAGGTTATGCCCATTCCTCGGAAATCAGCGAGGCTGCGTTGCAGCGCGCTGCTGCCACGGCCCGGCTGGCCGTGGGGGATGGGGGCGGCACATGGGCCGACGCGCCCGCCCGCACCAACCAACGGCTGTATACCGACGCAGACCCGATGGCAGACGCCGGTTTTGGCCTGAAGGTCGAAGTTCTGCGCGACATCGACGCCTTCACCCGCGACCTTGATCCGCGCGTGGTGCAGGTGTCCGCCACCATCGCCGCCAGTTTGCAAGAGGTCCACATCCTGCGCCCGGATGGAGCATTGGTGTCCGACACCCGCCCGATGGCACGGCTGAACGTCTCGGTCATCGTGGAACAGGATGGGCGGCGCGAAAGCGGCTCGTCCGGCGGTGGCGGGCGCGTGGGGCTGACCGGATTGATGGCCCCCGAGACATGGCAGGCCTCAGCCAGCGAAGCGTTGCGCATCGCTCTGGTCAATCTTGAGGCGGTCCCGGCACCTGCAGGCATGATGGATGTGGTGCTTGGCAATGGCTGGCCCGGCATCTTGCTGCACGAGGCCGTGGGCCACGGGCTTGAAGGCGATTTCAACCGCAAGGGCACGTCTGCTTTCTCGGGTCTTGTTGGCACGCAAGTTGCCGCGAAGGGTGTCACGGTTGTCGATGACGGCACAATCCCCGACCGGCGCGGGTCGCTGACCGTCGATGACGAAGGCACCCCCACGGGACGCGCGGTGTTGATCGAGGATGGTGTGCTGGTCGGCTATATGCAGGACCGTCAGAATGCCCGCCTGATGGGTGTCGCACCGACCGGCAATGGTCGGCGGCAAAGCTATGCCCATGCGCCGATGCCGCGTATGACCAACACGATCATGGAAAGCGGCACAGCCACACCGGAAGAAGTGCTGGGAGAGCTGAAAGACGGTATCTACGCGGTTGGTTTCGGCGGCGGGCAAGTCGACATCACCAACGGCAAGTTCGTGTTCAGCTGCACCGAGGCTTACCGCGTTGAGGACGGCAAGGTGGGCGCGCCGGTCAAGGGCGCGACCCTGATCGGTGACGGCCCCGCCGCGATGAAGCAGATCCGCGCCATCGGCAACGACATGGCGATGGACCCCGGCATTGGCACCTGCGGCAAGGCGGGGCAATCGGTGCCTGTGGGCGTGGGCCAGCCGTCGCTGTTGATCGGCGGGCTTACGGTCGGGGGATCGGCCGCTTGATCTTTGCAGCAGCGCACGCGCCCTGTCACGCCCCACCTGACCGCGCGCATCGCGGTAGGAGCGTAAGTTATTGATTTATTTTCCACAAGTTCGACTCATTTGGCGGTGACTGGAGCGGGTTTTGATTTTTTCGTGGACTGGTTGACGCGTGTTCACCACCCGTTAACCATTTGCATCACATGTTTGACCTGCAAGAGACGGAATCAATCATGCCCCTGGAAATGTCACCTTCCCTGATACACCCCACCCCCTCCCCTCAGTCTGAGGAAGATGAACTGGCGTGGATCCGTCTCTTGCGTTCGCGCCGGGTGGGCGTTGCGACGTTCTTTCGTTTGCTGGCCGAGCACGGATCGGCGCAAGAAGCCCTTCGCGCGCTACCGGATGTGGCCGCCGCGGCTGGCGTCAAGGATTACACCACCTGCGCCGAAGACGTGGCCCGCGACGAACAACGCCGCGCGCGTTTCGCCGGGGCCAAGATGGTGGCGTGGGGGACCCCCGACTATCCTGAACTTCTTTCCGAAATCCCCGACCCGCCGCCGTTTTTCTGGGCAATGGGCGATGTCTCGTTGTTGCACCGCCCGATGGTGGCGCTGATTGGGGCACGGAATGCATCTTCGATCGGGTTGCGGATGGCGCGCAAGCTGTCTCGCGAGTTGGGCGAGGCTGGGTTCACCATCGTCTCCGGCTTGGCGCGGGGTGTGGACACGGTTGCCCATGAGGTTGCACTTGAAGCCGGAAAGACCGTTGCCGTCATGGCTGGCGGCGTCGATGTGATTTATCCCAAGGACAACACCGTTCTGGGGGAACAGATCGCGCGGCAAGGTCTGCGGCTGTCCGAACAGCCCCCCGGACTGACCCCGCAAGCTCGCCACTTTCCACGCCGCAACCGTTTGATCTCGGGTCTGGCGCGCGCTGTCGTCGTGGTCGAAGCTGCCGCCAAGTCAGGGTCGCTGATCACCGCACGCAACGCACTGGATCAAGGTCGCGATGTGCTAGCAGTACCCGGCCACCCCTTTGACGCGCGCGCATCGGGCTGCAATTTCCTGATCCGCGATGGCGCTGCCTTGGTCCGCGGGGCACAAGATGTCATCGAAGCAATCGGCCCAGCAGTCAGCGCGCCGCAGAAAACTGTCCCCGCCCCCGCTCCCGATGCAAAGGTATCCAACCCTCGCGACACCCGAACTCTGACCGAGACATCGAAACTGCACAGTCAGATCCTTGCCCGATTGGGTCCAAGCCCCCTGGCCGAGGATCAATTGATCCGCGATTTGGGTGATCTGACCGGCGCAGGCTCGGGCGACATCCTGCCCGAACTGGTCAATTTGGAACTTGAGGGGCGAATCATGCGCCAACCCGGTGGTCTGTTGTCCAAAGCTCGGTGAGCCATAGGTGAACCATAATGACGTTCACATGCGGGATAGGATAATGAATCGCCCCGTTTTGTCTGCGCATATCCGAAGATGTTACCCTAGCGGATTGATCTCAATCCTTACCCAATCCTTACAAATTCTATTGCGCTGCAATGCAGCACACCCTACCACTTTCACCAAATGCGGCCCGGCCGGCCAAAAAAGCGGGAGAGTGAGATGAAAGACTTTCAGAAAATTCTGATTGCCAACCGGGGCGAGATTGCCATCCGCGTGATGCGCGCCGCCAACGAGATGGGCAAGAAGACAGTCGCGGTCTACGCCGAAGAAGACAAGCTGGGCTTGCATCGTTTCAAATCAGACGAGGCTTACCGCATCGGCGAAGGCCTGGGGCCGGTCGCAGCTTATCTGTCCATTGACGAGATCATCCGTGTTGCCAAGGAATGCGGCGCCGATGCGATCCATCCCGGCTATGGGCTTCTATCCGAAAACCCCGACTTCGTGGATGCCTGCGACGCCAACGGGATCACCTTCATCGGCCCTAAGGCCGCCACCATGCGCGCGCTGGGTGATAAGGCCTCGGCCCGAAAAGTAGCGATCGAGGCCGGCGTGCCCGTGATCCCCGCCACTGAGGTGCTGGGCGACGATATGGATGCGATCCGCAAGGAAGCGGAAAGCGTCGGCTATCCTCTGATGCTGAAAGCCAGCTGGGGCGGCGGCGGGCGCGGGATGCGTCCGATCCACGGCCCGGACGAGCTGGAAGAAAAGGTATTGGAAGGCCGCCGCGAGGCCGAAGCCGCTTTCGGCAATGGCGAGGGCTATCTGGAAAAGATGATCACCCGCGCCCGCCATGTCGAGGTGCAAATCCTGGGCGACAGCCACGGCAATATCTACCACCTGTATGAACGTGACTGCTCGGTCCAGCGCCGCAACCAGAAAGTCGTGGAGCGCGCGCCCGCCCCCTATCTGTCCGAGGCGCAACGCGAAGAGATCTGCGAGCTGGGTCGGAAAATCTGTGCCCATGTGAATTACGAATGCGCCGGCACGGTCGAATTCCTGATGGATATGGAAACCGGCAAGTTCTATTTCATCGAGGTGAACCCCCGCGTGCAGGTCGAACACACCGTGACCGAAGAAGTGACCGGCATCGACATCGTGCAGGCCCAAATTCTGATCGCCGAGGGCAAATCGCTGGCCGAGGCAACTGGCAAGGCCAGCCAGTATGACATTCGTTTGAACGGCCACGCCCTGCAAACCCGCGTGACCACCGAAGACCCGCAAAACAACTTCATCCCCGATTACGGCCGCATCACCGCCTATCGTTCGGCCACCGGCATGGGCATCCGGCTGGACGGCGGCACGGCTTATGCGGGTGGGGTGATCACGCGCTATTATGACAGTCTTCTGACCAAGGTCACCGCATGGGCGCAAACGCCCGAGAAAGCCATCGCCCGGATGGACCGCGCCTTGCGCGAATTCCGAGTGCGCGGCGTTTCGACCAACATCGCTTTTGTCGAAAACCTGCTGAAACACCCCACTTTCTTGAACAACCAATATACGACCACGTTCATTGACGAGACGCCGGAGTTGTTCCAGTTCACGAAACGTCGCGACCGGGGCACGAAGGTTCTGACCTATATCGCGGACATCACGGTGAACGGACACCCCGAGACACAGGGGCGTGCCGCGCCATCCAGCGACCTGAAGCCGCCAAAGGCCCCGGCCCCACGCACAGAACCAGCGGCGGGCACCCGCAACCTGCTTGAGGCCGAAGGTCCACAAGCGGTCGCCGACTGGATGAAGGCGCAGAAGAAGCTGCTGATCACCGATACGACGATGCGCGACGGGCACCAGTCACTATTGGCCACGCGGATGCGCTCGATCGACATGATCGAAGCCGCGCCAGCCTATGCCGCGAACTTGCCCCAGTTGTTCAGCATCGAATGTTGGGGCGGGGCGACCTTTGACGTGGCCTATCGGTTCTTGCAGGAATGTCCATGGCAACGGTTGCGCGATCTGCGCGCGGCGATGCCGAACCTGATGACGCAGATGCTTCTGCGCGCCTCGAACGGGGTTGGATATACGAATTATCCCGACAATGTCGTGCAGGCGTTTGTCAAGCAGGCCGCGTTGACGGGTGTGGACGTGTTCCGTGTGTTCGACTCACTCAATTGGGTCGAAAACATGCGCGTCGCGATGGATGCCGTGATCGAAACCGGTAAGGTCTGCGAGGGCACAATCTGCTACACCGGCGACATTCTGGACCCGGACCGTGCCAAGTATGACCTGCACTACTATGTCGGCATGGCGAAAGAGCTTGAAGCCGCTGGCGCCCATGTTCTTGGCCTGAAAGATATGGCGGGACTTCTGAAACCCGCCGGCGCGCGCGTCTTGATCAAGGCGTTGAAGGACGAAGTCGGCCTTCCTATACACTTCCACACCCATGACACATCGGGCATTGCGGGTGCGACGATCCTGGCGGCAGCCGATGCCGGGGTCGATGCCGTGGACGCGGCCATGGACGCGTTCAGCGGCGGCACATCGCAAGCCTGTCTGGGGTCCATCGTCGAGGCCTTGCATAACACCGATCGTGACACCGGCTTGGACATTTCGGCGATTCGCGACATCTCGTATTATTGGGAAGGCGTTCGCGCCCAATATGCCGCGTTCGAAAGCGGTCTGGCCGCCCCTGCGTCAGAGGTATATCTGCACGAGATGCCCGGCGGGCAGTTCACCAACCTCAAGGCGCAAGCGCGCTCGCTTGGGTTGGAAGACCGCTGGCACGAGGTCGCACAGACCTATGCCGACGTGAACCATATGTTCGGGGATATCGTGAAGGTCACGCCATCTTCGAAAGTGGTGGGCGACATGGCGTTGATGATGGTCAGCCAGGGCCTGACCCGCGCTGAAGTCGAAGACCCGAAGACCGAGGTCGCCTTTCCCGACAGCGTCGTGGACATGATGCGCGGCAATCTGGGGCAGCCCCCCGGCGGGTTCCCGGACGCCATCGTGAAGAAGGTTCTGAAAGACGAAAAGCCCAACACCGAACGCCCCGGCAAACATCTGGAGCCGGTCGACCTGGAAGCCACCCGCGCCAGCCTGTCGAAAGAGCTTGCGGGCCTGACCATCGACGATGAAGACCTGAACGGATATCTGATGTATCCCAAGGTGTTTCTGGATTACATGGGGCGCCACCGCCAATACGGCCCCGTGCGCACCTTGCCCACCCGCACGTTTTTCTATGGGATGGAGCCGGCCGAGGAAATCTCGACCGAGATCGACCCCGGCAAGACGCTTGAGATCCGCCTGCAAACGGTCGGCGAAACCAACGAGGATGGGATCGTCAGAGTGTTCTTCGAACTGAACGGCCAGCCGCGCGTCATCCGGGTGCCGAATCGGCTGTTCAAGGCCACCGCGGTCAAACGCCCCAAGGCCGAGGACGGCAATCTGAACCACGTGGGCGCGCCGATGCCGGGCGTTGTGGCAACCATCGCCGCGATCGAAGGCCAGCAGGTGCGCGAGGGGGATTTGCTGTTGACCATCGAAGCGATGAAGATGGAAACGGGCATCCATGCCGACCGCGACGCCGTGGTCAAAGCCGTGCATGTGCAGCCGGGCAGTCAGATCGACGCCAAAGATTTGCTGGTGGAGTTGGAGTAAACCTGTCCGCCGCCCAAAGGTCGGCTTTTGACGTATTCTGTTACCGTCTCGGCCACAGATCGGTTGGGATAGTGGCAATTCGGGGAAAAATCAGCCCGTTTCGCCATTTTCCCCTTGCAGCCATGCGTGGGATTTCATATCTCACGGCTCACCGAAGGAAGCGGGCGTAGCTCAGGGGTAGAGCATAACCTTGCCAAGGTTAGGGTCGGGCGTTCGAATCGCCTCGCCCGCTCCAATCGGTTCCCCGGTTCGGCCAATGGCTGAACAAACCCATCAGGATGCGGGCGTAGCTCAGGGGTAGAGCATAACCTTGCCAAGGTTAGGGTCGGGCGTTCGAATCGCCTCGCCCGCTCCAATGGGATTTCTCAGACAGATGTAAAGTCGCAGATCGCCCAACATCGGTGCGTCTTGTTGCGTTCCGAGCAAAGAAAAAAGGGACGCGCATCGCACGTCCCCTTTCCACCACGTCCCTTCCCCCTCAGAAAGGTAGTGTTAACTTAGGCGCTTAACGACTGGCGGTTGGCCAGTTCGTGGATCATCGATTGGATTTGATTGCGCACCTTCACATCCTCGATTGAAGACAATGCTTGCGCTGCTTTTGCTGTGCGCTCATCCATCGCTTCATCCGCGGACGTGCCGGCATCCGCCAGCCCTTCGAAGAAATAGCCCGGTTGAACGTTCAATAACTGTGCAATCTCGAACATCTTGCTGGCGGAAACGCGATTATATCCCGTCTCATATTTCTGAAGTTGTTGAAACGACAGCCCCAACTGCTCGGCCACTTTGACTTGAGTGAGGCCGCGTAACAAACGAACCTCTCTTATTTTCTTTCCCACATGGACATCGACTGGATGGACCATTTCTTACACCCTATAGTTGCTTCCCGTAAAAAGAGAATGACAGATTTACGCGCGCCACCCAAGTACTGAGTCTCGCGCAACTCAAATGTGAATTGTGACCCGGTATGAAGGGCTGCCTCGGTAATTTCAGTAAAGCTTTATTTAAAAACGATTTTTTGCAGGCCAAGCAACGTGGATGTTGTGAAATTCCATTGCGGAAACAATTTGGTGAACACCAATTGGGTACACAGACGACCCATGGCAAAAGCCGCGCCCCTTTATTCGCAATGCTGAGCCCGCCCCCTGATCAAAACCGTTCGGAATTGGAAACCGAAGGGCTGCATCCGCTATCGCTCTGCCCGCGTGATTGCCACACCCCGGCGGGGACGATATTTGTCGCCTTCCCCGCGCCGAACTGCCCGCCTATAAGGGGCGCAGATAAAAAGAGGACGATCCGATGCGGTGCGCAAAAATTACCCGCAAGACTGCGGAAACCGAGATTTCGGTCGAGGTAAACCTTGACGGAACCGGCGCTTACGACAACCAGACTGGCGTGGGGTTCTTTGATCACATGCTGGACCAACTTTCCCGTCATTCACTGATCGACATCACGGTGCGCGCCAAGGGCGATCTGCACATCGACGACCACCACACAGTCGAAGACACCGGCATCGCGCTGGGCCAAGCCCTGTCCGAGGCTTTGGGCGACAAAAAGGGCATCCGTCGCTACGGCGAATGTCACCTGCCGATGGATGACGCGCAGGTGCGCGCGGCGCTCGATTTGTCCGGCCGCCCCTATCTGGTGTGGAACATGGACTTCGCTGCCTCAAAGATCGGCACGTTCGACACCGAGCTGGTGCGCGAGTTCTTTCAGGCGCTGGCGACCCATGGTGGCATCACGCTGCATGTTGATCAATTGCATGGCTTCAACGCCCACCATGTCGCTGAGGCAGGCTTCAAGGCCGTCGCCCGTGCGTTGCGTTTGGCCGTTGAAACCGACCCGCGCAAAGCGGACGCTATCCCATCGACCAAAGGCGCGCTTTAAGCCACCATATCCCCGGAGCATCCCATGCTGACCGTGATCATCGACTATGACAGCGGCAACCTGCACTCGGCCGAAAAAGCGTTTCAACGCATGGCGGCCGAGACAGACGCAGGTGAAGTTATCATCACCACCAAGCCCGAAGACGTGGCACGCGCCGACCGCATCGTGCTGCCCGGCGATGGCGCGTTCCCGGCGTGCCGTCAGCAATTGTCGGACCATCGCGGCATCTATGAGGCGCTGGAAGAGGCCGTGATACGGCAAGCTCGTCCCTTCATGGGAATTTGCGTCGGCATGCAAATGCTGGCCACGGTCAGTCACGAATATCAGGACACGAATGGGTTTGACTGGATCAAGGGCCATGTGCGCAAGATCACTCCGGCAGACCCAACGCTGAAAGTGCCACATATGGGCTGGAATGATCTGGTAATCGACCACGTGCACCCGGTATTGGAGGGCGTCCAGACAGGGGACCACGCTTATTTCGTGCACTCGTACCATTTCGTGGTGGACGATGCGGCACACCGTCTGGCCCATTGTGATTATGCGGGCGAAATCACGGCCATCATTGGCCGGGACAACCTGATTGGCATGCAATTTCACCCGGAAAAAAGTCAGGCAGCCGGACTACGAATGATTGCGAACTTTTTAAGTTGGACTCCATAAAAAAGGGCGCTGCGACAGCGCCCTTCTTGTCCCGGTTCAAACGGCTCACTTCACACGGGTCCAGTTCTGCTTCTTGCAGATCGGCCCCACACATCCCGACACTTTCAACGACTCGCCGGACATCTGCATCTTCGAGCGATAGACCTTGCCGGTCGAGGGCTGCCAGATCTTGCCACCGGAATACTTGCCGCCACCGTTGGGTTGCATGTCCCAGACCAGCTTCTTGCCAATATTCTCAGACTTGTATTCGCCACTGGCATTAAACGTCCGCGAAATCACACCGCACAGCGCGGTTCCACATTGCGAAACGGTCACGTGGGCATATGCCCCGTCATCCACCTGCGTTTTCCAGACCCCTTCGACTGCATCTGCCAAAGCAGGGGCCGCCATTCCAACACTCAGCGCAAGCGCCATAACCATACGTTTCATTCAATCCTCCCTGAATTTGCGATTATCCTGACCCCGAGAAACCGTTTATGGCAAGTGTGACGTGACGGGAGGGGCGGCTTGGCAAGCCGGGACTTCCGTGCAAAAAGCACCTAACGCACCAACTATCGGAGCTCACCATGATCCTTTACCCCGCTATCGACCTGAAAGACGGCCAATGCGTGCGCCTGCTCCGCGGCGAGATGGAGGCGGCCACGGTGTTCAACGACGACCCGGCGGCTCAGGCGCGGGCTTTTCAGGATGCAGGCTGCGAGTGGATTCACCTTGTCGACTTGAACGGCGCTTTCGCAGGTGAACCAGTGAACGGCGCGGCGGTCGAAGCCATCCTCGCCGCCATCGACGTCCCCGCCCAACTGGGCGGTGGTATCCGCGACATGGCGACCATCGAAGGGTGGATTGAAAAGGGACTTGCCCGCGTGATCCTTGGCACAGTCGCTGTCGAAAACCCGGACCTCGTGCGCGAAGCTGCGCGCGCCTTCCCCGGCAAGGTTGCTGTGGGGATCGACGCGCGCAACGGTCGCGTTGCCACCAAAGGTTGGGCCGAGGAAACCGACGTGATGGTCACCGATCTTGCCAAATCCTTCGAAGATGCAGGCGTCGCGGCCATCATCTATACCGACATCAACCGCGACGGCGCGATGCAGGGCCCGAACATCGAGGCCACTGCCGCCCTCGCCCGCGCGGTTTCAATCCCGGTGATCGCAAGCGGTGGCGTCAGCTCTCTGGCTGACCTCATTGCCTTGCGCGATTGTGGCGCATCCCTGAACGGTGCAATCTCGGGTCGGGCGCTTTATGACGGCGCGATTGACTTGAAAGACGCCTTGGCGGCGCTCTAACCCCCCGCAGCAGCCGCGGTCAGCTTGTCCAGCGCGCCGGTCATCATGCCGACATAGGGCGCGTCATCTGCGATGCTGAATTCCCCCAGCATGTCAGCGGGCGCTTCATAGGCGAGCCAGACCGCGCCATCGCTATCCTCATAAACCAACACGCGGAGCGGCAGCATCAACCCGGCCAGCGGGTCGTCTTGCATCGCCGGCGTGCCAAGTTTGGGGTTTCCGAAAACCAGAAGCTGCGAGGCCCCAAGCTCCATATCCACCGACGCAGCGCCGCCAGCATGATCAACCCGCGCGAATACGGTTGCACCTGCGTTTCCGACGGCGGCCTCTAAAGCGTCCATTGTGTCAGGAACGGTGCCGGATGCGGGCACTTTCACAATCTCTGCCATCGCCGGCAGGGCAAGCGCCGACACAAGTGTTGCAAGGGTGAGTTTCATCATGGAGCAATTCCTTTAAATCAGGTTCGATGCGACAATGCTCTGGCCAGTTGGGGCTTGAACAAATAAAACAAACCGTGATCAGCCAAGGACCGCGCAAAATATGCTGAAGACCCGCATCATACCTTGCCTCGACGTGGCCGAGGGCCGCACGGTGAAAGGTGTCAACTTCGTCGATCTGATCGACGCGGGCGACCCTGTGGAACAGGCGCGCGCCTATGATGCCGCCGGGGCCGATGAACTCTGCTTCCTCGACATCAAGGCCACGCATGAAAACCGCGGAACGATGTATGATCTGGCAACCCGCACGGCGGAACAATGCTTCATGCCGCTGACGATCGGCGGCGGCGTGCGCAGCCCGGACGACGTGCGCGATCTGCTATTGGCAGGTGCCGACAAGGTCAGCTTCAACTCTGCCGCCGTGGCCGACCCGGACGTGATCGCGCGGGCGGCTGACCGGTTCGGCAGCCAGTGCATCGTGGTCGCTATCGACGCCAAGACCGTGGCACCCGGCACCTGGGAGATTTTTACACATGGCGGGCGCAAACCCACCGGCGTTGATGCCGTCCAATTCGCTCGCTTGATGGAAGCCAAGGGCGCGGGCGAGATCCTTCTGACCTCAATGGACCGGGACGGCACCCGTGCAGGTTTCAACCTGCCCCTGACCCGCGCTATTTCGGACGCTGTGCGCGTGCCCGTCATCGCAAGCGGAGGCGTCGGCACACTCGATCACCTGGTCGAAGGCGTGACCGAAGGCGGGGCAAGCGCAGTGCTGGCAGCTTCCATTTTCCATTTCGGCGATTACACAATCCGCGAGGCAAAGGCACACATGGCCGCCGCCGGCATCCCGATGAGGTTGACATGACCATTCTCACCCACCTCGCCGCCACGATCCAGGCACGCAAGGGCGCCGACCCCGACACCTCGTGGACCGCAAAACTGCTGTCCAAAGGGCCGGAAAAATGTGCCGAGAAATTTGGTGAGGAAGCCATCGAAGCCATTATCGCCGCCGTCAAGAACGACCGCGAAAACCTGACTGCCGAGGCCGCTGACGCGCTTTATCACCTACTGGTCATGCTTGCCTCTCGCGACATACCCCTCGCCGACGTACTAGCCGAACTTGAACGGCGCGATGGCACCTCAGGCATCGCTGAAAAAGCCGGCCGCGCAGACTGACCCTTGTTTCTTCTGGCCAAAAATATCCCGGGGTGAGCGGCCTCGCCGCGAGGGGCAGCGCCCCCCAAGGCTCACGACGTGAGCCTAACCAGTCACGTCACTCAGAACCGCATCCCCAAACAGGCGCGGAAATTCGATCTTGGGGCAACGGTCTTCCACGACCGTGATGCCTTTGGCCTCGGCCTTCGCCCTGGCTTCTGCGTTTTCGACGCCCAACTGCATCCACACAGTTTTCAAATTTGGCAACGCGTCCAACGCCTCATCTACAATGGGGGCAATGGCATCGGACCGGCGAAACAGGTCAATCATGTCAGTCTGGGGCGGCAACTCGCTAACCGAAGCGACAACGGTTTCACCAAACATCTCTTGCCCGGCCAGCCCCGGATTGACACCTATCACGCGGTATCCCTTGCGTTTCAGAAACCCTGCTACCTCGTGACTGGCGCGTTCGGGTTTGTGGGATAGTCCCACCAGGCCAATCACGCGGGTCGAAGACAGAATGGATTTAAGGCGGGTGTCTGTATCGTCATGTGTCATGCAGCACAGATAACGCGGCACACTGACGTTTCCAACCACCTTGCAGAAAAATGCGCCCGAAACCATAAGGTCGGGCGCAAGTTGGTGGAACGAGGGACAGTGAAATGAGACGTCGGGCGTTCCACAGCCCGCTCTCGTTATCTTATGTGGGGATTAATCCTGGCAAAGTAAGGGATGCTCAAGCAGTTGTGATCACGCGGGGCATCACGCACCCGCCTAGCCGCTTAGCACATCCGGCCAGAACGTATCTGCCTGCGCAATATGGCCCGCAATATCTGCCAGCCACAAATCACGGTTTTGCAAGCTGGCGTTCAGAAAAAGCTTTCCCTCGTGGATGGTCCACGCCGCGGGCACAGTAGGGACAATCTGCCCTTGGCTCAGCGCATAGGCGCAATAGCCGCCATATTGCGGGGCATAACGCGCCGGATCATCGGCAAAAAGATCGCGGTTATCCTCGTTGGAAAACAGCACCGTGACCCCGTTATGATCAAACTCCAGATCCTGACGCCCCGGCACCGGTACGCCAGCGGTGAAATAGGCGACGGGGTCATACCCGTTCCAAGCGACACCGTCCTTGATGTAAACAGCCGCCGTGGCAGCCTGCGCGCGCGGCACGCCCAGACCTGCGGCAACTGGTGCAGCAAGCAGACCAGACACGACAAACCGCCGTGAAAATTTGTTCAGGAACCGACCCTTGGTCATGTGGCACCCCTCCACATTTCAATTGGCCCCTATTGGCAGGAAAACACAGGCCCCATCAAGTGGAAGTGATCACCGGCTGGCACGTGTGCAAGAAAGCGCCACTGCGGCTGCATTCGATACGTTCAGCGACCCGAAATCCCGCGCGAACGGGATTTTCACCAGTTGATCGCAGGTCGCTTTGGTCTTTTTGCGCAGGCCCGGCCCCTCGGCCCCCAGCACAAGCGCCACGGGCCGGTCGGGTCGGGCTTGCAGGGTGGCATCAAGCGTTTCCTCCGCTTCGCCGTCCAGTCCAAGGATGATAAATCCCATCTCGCGCAGCTCGACCATCGTGTCGGCCAAGTTTCGGATGCGCAGATAAGGCTGACGCTCCAGTGCGCCAGACGCCGTCTTGGCCAGTGCGCCCGTTTCCGGTGCCGATCCGCGCGCCGTGCCGATCACGGCACTCGCGCCAAAAACTTCGGCTGATCGCAGGATTGCGCCCACATTGTGGGGGTCTGTCACCCGGTCCAACAGCACGACAATCGGCAACCCACCTTCGCCTCCCATCACACGTTCGGCAAAATTGCCCCAAGCCAGTGGCTTGACCTCAAGCGCAGCCCCCTGGTGAACAGAATTGGGGTCCAGTGGGGCCGGAAACTTCCGCGCATCTGCCATTTCAGGCGTCATACCGGATGCATCAATGGCGTCACCCAGCTTGTCCGCCGCGTTTTTCGTCACCACCAGACGCAGCCGCTCGCGGTTCGGGTTCATCAACGCATCGCGCACCGCGTGAAGTCCAAACAGCCACACTGTTTCTGCTGCTGTATCCCGCCGCGCCTTTTCTTTCTGAACCACCCATTTCGGCTTTTTCGTCATGCCGTATGCCCTTCTTTTCGCAAGGCTCGGACAATGGGGCGATTGCACGGGCGAGACAAGGGCATTTGGTCGAATTTTCGTGTTGACCCTTGGCTTCGGTCGGGCTAATCAGCCCCACATTCGGCGTTATACACGCCGGGTAAGTGGGCGACAGGCCGCAAGGTGTGGCAGGGGACTGTAACTCCCTCGCGGAGACGCACGCTTGGTTCGATTCCAAGGTCGCCCACCACTTTCCCCAATTCCCGATAGCGAGTGTTTGCGCATTTCATCAGTGTGAAACACGATCACTTATCAACGCCACGCTCGCGCCTCACGACAGTGTATGATCACTGCATACGTAATAACATCACAACAAATTGAAATTTAACCGAAAACTCAGCTTTTACGGCCCGCCACTGTTCATCCGGAGGATTTGTGGTAACGGTAGGAAGTTCCGATAGCGAGGTTGGGGCATGAACACAGCGTCCGAGCAAGAAAAATTCCTCCGGGTTTCCCTTCGGCATCTGGCGGCATTGCGTGACCCGCAACACGATGGCAATACGCCTGTGCCAGAAGGTTGGTTTGATTTTCCGGATCGACAATTGGCCGATTTAGGTGCCATGACTTTCCTTCTTTCCTTGTCAGAATATCACAAACCGTTGCCGTTCGCGCAGGTGCTATACAGTCTGGAACCGCCATTGCGCCTTGGACAGTATCGGATTTTTCGGTCCAACGGCTATCCAAGAGCATTTGTGACGTGGGCGGGCTTGGGCGATGCCGAGGAAAGGCAACTCGCGGTAGAGCACAAGCCGTTGCAGCCGACGCAATGGAATTCAGGAAGTTCAATGTGGGTCGTCGATCTTGCAGCCCCGTTCGGCCATTTGAAACAGGTCGTTAGAATGCTTGCCGAGAATCGTAAAACAGATCGGGTGCGCACGCTTTGGCACAATAAGGCAAAGACCGGTGTGCGCGTGATCGAGTGGTCACGCCCCGATTGGGCAGGTCCGATCTCGGTAAAATCCTATGGTCGCAACCAGTTCAAGCACCATCTCGCGCAGGAGCATTAGATATGGGCAATCCAATAATCGGAGGCGATCTGACCGGACAGATCGACGTGGGTGATGCAGACGTATTCGGGGATCTGGATGACGTCGGGGATACCGCCGACCAACCCGACAGTTTCACTGTGTCGGATCAAGCAGTTTATGGCTTAGCGTCAATCAACGAGGAAACAGGTGAGTGGACTTATTCTCTCGATAGCACCAATCCAGCCGTTCAAGCTCTGGACGTTGGGGAGACCCTGACCGATACGTTCGAGGTCCGACTTGCTTCAGGTCGACGGACTACTACCGACACGGTCACGATAACGATTACCGGGGTGCCTTGCTTCGCCGCCGGTACATTGATTGACACACCCCACGGACCACGCAAGATTGAAAGTCTAAAGGCCGGCGATATGGTCACGACAGCGACAGGGGTGCAGCCTATCCTTTGGATCGGCTCGCGCGATATAGACAGCGAACAACTTGATGCCGATCCCAAACTACGCCCCGTTCGGATCACCGCGGGCGCGCTTGGTGCCGGATTACCCTTGCGTGATTTGCTGGTGTCGCGACAGCACCGGATGCTTGTCCGTTCGGATTTGGCACGGCAGATGTTTTCGGAAAAAGAAGTTCTAATATCAGCGATAAAGCTTGCGGATCTGCCCAACGTTTTTGTCGACGATAAGGTGCAGTCGGTCACATATTTTCATCTGCTTTTCCAACAACACGAAATCATCTTTGCCGAAGGCGCCCCTTCGGAAAGCCTTCTAACGGGCCCCGAGGCATTGAAAATGGTTGGTCCGGAAAACCGCACGGAAATCTGTGCGATCCTGCCCGACACAACAAAGCCAGCCCGCCAAATTCCGTCTGGCAAAGCGCAAAAACAGCTGGTGGAACGCCATGCGCGAACCCAAGACCCCATCATCAATGGCGTTTGAAGAGTTTTTAGCCGCAAACAACGCGACAGTTGCCGATCGTGATCGCTTGCCCGGCTTACCCGTCGAGGGTCCGTAAAAGATCACTGGACCAAGAACAATCCTGCTCCAGTGAAATCTTAGACCAGTCTTTTCCAAAACCTGCGTCAGTTGCTTCCTATTATGTTCGCCCCGGTCCTGACCGGATCGCGAGGCGAAAACTCACGCGACAGCGGTCGACGGTTTGCTTATCCGAACCGGTATCCCTTGCCGCACAGCAGCGCCGCTGATTGGTTCCAGCCAGGTGCCCGCAACGCGGCGGGTGGGGTCTGCGATACCCAGTTGGTTCAGGGTGACACCTGCCCCAACCCACTGATTTCCGCCATAGGGTTCACCATCAATGCGGTGCGACCCCGCGCCAAGCTCGCGGTGGCCGAAGCCATGCTCGATCCCCAGCGCACCGCGCATCACCCCGTCACTAACCAAAGCAACGCCGATCACACTGCCACCGGGGCTTTCAATCTCGATCATGTCGCCGTGGCTGACGCCAGCTTGGCGCGCGTCAATCGTGTTGATCATCACCGGGTTGTTGGGCTTGATCATACGCAACCGGTCAAGTCCGGCGGAATATGCGCTGAACAGGTTGGATTTGAACGAAAACGCCAGAAGTGGCCAATCGTCTTCCTTGAACACCTCACGCATCGGTGTGCCGTCGGACAAGGCAGCGCGGCGAAGCTCGGGCACACCACGATGGCGATTGCCGGTTTCACTGTCGATCGCCATACCGACATTTTCGTTATGGAGGCACAAGGTGCGGTTCCAACGGTTGCCCAGCTTCTCGCCATCATAGGCTTGCGAGAATTTCTGGAAGCGTCCACCGCGGGAATATAGGTGCGCCACCGCCCCGCGTTCTTCCTCGGGCAGGGTAGCTTCGATATCGGGCATCAGGCGTTCCAGACCACCAAGCGCGACATCATCATCGCTGGCGTCGGGCAGCTTGTCGCCGGTAAAGGCGATGTTGGCACCCGCTCGCAGGAAGAAATCCTCGGGCCGGTTCAAATCATGCGCTGTGCCGTCCGCAGCCTTGATCGCACCTGCGCCAAAGCCGGCAAGTCCCAAGCGTTTTGCTGTGGCGATGAAGAACGTCTCCATGCTGACTGGATCACCTTCGGCGGTCTTGGCCTGACGGGGTTCGACCACCGGCCAACAGGCCGTCGTTGTTTTGGTCAACACACCTGACCATGCATCGACAAAGCCCCAGACCTCGTACATCACCGAGTCGGGGAAGATATAGTCGGCCAGCCGGTTGGTTTCCGTAATGAATCCGTCGATCGCCACATAAAGCCCAAGGCTTTTAGGATCAGCCATCTTGTCACCGATCAGCGATTGAATGCCGGGCTGAGCGTAAAGCGGGTTGGCCATCACGCCGATCAACGCCTTGATCGAATAGGGATAACCATCCAACGCCGAGGCCAGATGTTCCGACAGAACCGGCGGGGCAAGTTTTCGCCATGGCGCTTTTGCCGGATAGGGGTTTTCGCCCGCCGCCTTGCGACGCTTGTATTCCGACGATTTCTCGTAAGGGAAGCGCGAGCGTGACAGGAACACACCCTTGGGTTTGCGCATACCATCGAATTTCGCCAGATCATAGCGCGGCCCCGCACCGAACCCGTTGAACTTGCCGCCGCCATGGGCTGACCCACCTGTGCGGTTCATTGATCCGGCCAGCAGGTTCAGCGTTTGATATCCAAATGCGGCATGAAAGCCTGTTGCCGACATCATACCGCCATGACTGTCGGTGACAGCACGGCGCCCAGCGGCTTTGAAACGCTGCGCGATGTCAATGATGCGGTCCTCAGGAATGCCGCATTCCGCCGCGTAATCGGCAATGTCGTGTTCCTGTGCGGCTTCGCGCAACAAAAACAGGCTAGAGGCCACAGCGACGTCCCCGCCATCCGGCAAGGTCACCGCTTGGGACACAAACAGATCGCCATGCGCCGCATCGTCCGCTGGCTTCAACGTGCCATCCGACATGACCATCGGGCCATCGTCGTCTGACCCTGCTTCCGCAAGACCAAGGTCTGATTTGCGCAAGAAACGCCCCTGCTCCGCGTGGCCTTCTTCGGTAATGACCAGATGCGAGGCGTTGGTGTGGCCAACGTCATCCGCCGCATCCGCCGCTGCCTGTGATGGCAAAGACAGGAAATCGGCGGCGTAGCCATCATTTTCCAGCAGCCAACGGATCAGTGCCATGGCGAATGCCGTGTCAGTGCCAGGACGCACCGGCACCCAGTTCGACCCCTGCGCCGAATTCACAACCGACGCGTTCAGCGCCGGATCGACCACGACATATTCCAGCCCCTTGGTACGGGCATCGGCAATCATCCGGCCCTGCCGTTTGAACGGGCTGCCCGCCTGGCTGGGTGCCGTGCCAACGAACAGCGCGAATTCGGCATTGGCGAAATCGGGCTTGGTGTGGGCATTTGTCATCAGGTCATTCATCACCGCGCCCGCACCCATGCGAAAGGCAAGGCCGCAATAGCTTCCGTGGTGGCCATAGTTGCGGGTGCCGAACGCGTTGAAAGCAAAGCGTTTCAGAATGGCCGAACGGCCATAATCGGTGGATTCCATCACCAGAAGTTGGTTGGTCTTCGGTCCCAGTTCGGGCGCATCGGGGTCAAGCGGCGTGTCATAATCGTTGATCGCACGCAGCCCATCGACATGGCCTTCGTTGAACAGATCGCCGCCTTCGCAAATCTCCTCGATCGCTTGCTCAAAGGGGATCGTTTCCCATTCGCCTGACCCACGCGGGCCAACCCGCTTCATCACGTTCAGAACCCGATGAGGGCTGTCGATCTGGGCGATCATCGCATTGCCCCGCGCACAGGCGGTCGAGCGGTTTTCCTGCCCCTTGTCGCCCAAGGCCGAAACACAGCGCAGTGCCTCACGCACCGGGGCAGTATGGTCAAGATGTTCGTCCGACGACAGCGGGTGATAGGGGTTGCCTCTGACGTTCAATACATTTTCGGTGTTGTTGTCGATCCGCACCCGCACCCCGCATTTGGTAGTGCAACCATAACAAACCGTGAAGGCCATGCGCTGATCTTCGTTCAAATCGAGCTCACCCGTGGCCATGTCCACCCTATATTCAGGTGCGGGCGCATCGCCAAAGATGGGATGCGCGGGCTTTTCGCCCGAACTGCCCGACAGTCCGTGCGCCATCTTTGCAAGCGGTTCGGAATATCCGGCGGCAAAGGTTGCGGCCCCAGCGGCGGCAACACCGCCCTGAAGCAATCTGCGACGTGACTTATCCATGAGAAGGCACTCCCTTCATGTCAGAGGAAAGAGGTTGTGCGGGCGCGCCACCAAGGGCCGCGCGCCACGGCACGAAAATGTCGATCAGCATCAGCACGGCCAGCCAAAGACCGAAGCTGCCAATGATCCCCAGAAGCCCGCCGGACCCAAGGGCCAGTTGGTATTCGCTGAACCCCGCGGTCTGGCGCTGCACCGTCTGCACGTTCATCAGAACCGCCCAGCGAAACATCCACGCGGTATGCAAGGCCAAGAGCCCGAAGACCCAGCCCAGCCCGCGAATTTGCGGACGCAGAAGCAGGACCAGAACACCGATGAACAGCACAACACCCGATGCGACCGCACGGAAGGTCATCGCGCGCCAGTCGGGATTTTCCTGCACCGACTGCAACGCGGCTGCGACCGATGCGTCGCTTTGGCTCAGCCCAACGGCAAACCATCCGGCTGCTGTCAGCCCGGCCAGAATACAGGCGACCAGAAGGACACCCAGAAGCTGGCGCGAGGTGGCGCGGTTGCGCGGGTTGGCTGGGGTTGCCTCAACCGTGCGCAGCTCGGCAGCCCGCGTGCCGGTAAACCGATCCAGCACCAGCAACAGGCCCACCGATCCGATCAATCCGGTCGCAACAAACATAACGGGCAGGAATTGCGTGTTCCACAAGGGGCGGCCCTTAATCACCGCAATCTCGTTCCCCGTATAGACGGCCACGACCAGTGATGCGGCCAATGCCCCCAGCCCGGTTGCAACAATCAGCCAGCGCGGGCTGTCCCAATGGCCCAAAGTGGCAACCCGCGCGACCCAACCGACAAGACCCGGCGCGCCGCGCTGTTCATTCATCGGTTCGCGCCAAACCAACCAAGCCAGAGCAACGGTCAGCAAAACAAAGACGGGCAGGAAGATTGCCCCAATCGACATCCATGACCACGGCGTGAAATAGGCATAGAAATGCCAGAAGCGTAGCGGTTGGTGCAGGTCCGCCAGAAGCGACACAGGTGCCACGATGGCGGTCGTCACGGCGGACAGCAGTGCAAGACGGGCAACGGGTTTCCACCGCTCAAGCCCAAACACAGCCCCGGGGATGGCCAACCAGACAGATGTATAAGACAGCGCAACCAAAAAGAAATATTGGACCGCCCAAGGATACCACGCGATATCATAACGTGGTGCGATAAGCTCAATGCTCTGCATATTCATACCCCAGTTCTGTTCCCGCGTCGTCGCGCACATCCCAAAGGCCCGGCGCGGCTTGCGGTCGGTCGATGAAGCGTTCGTCCATGCCCAGATAGAAGACATGCGGGCTGGTATTCTTGTCGGGCTGCAAGACTTTCAGCTCGTCATGAAACTCGTCGATCATTTTCGCGATCTGGCTATTCGGATCGTTGATGTCGCCGATAATCCGCGCGCCGCCCACGCAAGACTCGACACAGGCGGGCAGTAACCCGGCCTCAAGCCGGTGGGCGCAGAAGGTGCATTTATCCGCCGTTTGTGTGCGTTCGTTGATAAAACGGGCGTCGTAGGGGCAGGCTTGCACACAATAAGCACAGCCCACGCAGCGGTCGGAATCGACCACGACGATGCCATCCTCGCGCTGGAATGTTGCCTGCACGGGGCAAACTGGCACGCAAGGTGGGTTGTCACAGTGGTTGCACAGCCGCGGCAGCATGAATTGCGCCAAGGCGCCGGTGTCTTCGTTTTCGACCTCGTATTGCGACACGATCGTGCGGAACTTGCCCAGCGGGGCTTCGTTTTCGATATGGCACGACACTGTGCAAGCCTGACAGCCGATGCAGCGGCGCAGGTCAATCAGCATGGCGTAACGTTTCGTGGCGTCACCACCGCGGCGCGGGGGCTGGTCATTGATGCCAGCGTTCGCAACGCTGGCCAGGGGCACGAAAGCCGCCCCAGCCGTGATGCGGGCGGCCTGTGTCATGAATAGGCGTCTGGCGAGGTCCATGGACGTTCCCTCTCTAAAATATTGCCACGACAGGACGCCGTGACCAAATCCAACGGGCTGTATAGGAAATGGAAACAGGTGAAGCTTTGATCTAGAACAACAGTCATTACATTCGATCCGCACCGTTTTTTTGGATGGCGCAGGAAAGGTGTTTGAAACCCACGGCCGTTGGCTGATCCGGTTGATTTTGCGCCGCCCTTCCGTCACGCTTGCGGTATCAACCGCAGTTGCCGGTCCGCAATCAGCCCCGGCATGTCAGGAGTTTTCGATGCGCGGACGGTTTTCGAGCCCCTTTTTCCTTCTCTCAATCGCAGGATGCATGATCATGACAAATCCCCTTGTTCCCGGCGGGGTTTCAGCTGCACAGGCCGAGCCGTCACTGATCCATGCGGCGGAAAGCGGCGACAACACCAAGGTCGAAAATGCGATCGCAAGCGACGCGAAAATCGACGCGCGAGATGCACAAGGGCGCACGGCGCTTCTGGCAGCCACCCATGCGAACCAAGTCAAGACAGCACGGCTTCTGATCGACGCGGGCGCCGATGTGAACGCGAAGGACGAGATTGAAGACAGCCCCTATCTTTATGCCGGCGCGCGCGGGTATCTGGAAATTCTAAAAATGACCCTCGCCCATGGCGCTGACCTTGCCGCCACCAATCGCTATGGCGGCACGGCACTGATCCCGGCGGCGGAACGGGGCCATGTGGACACTGTGCAAACTTTAATCAAGGCAGGCGTCGACATAGATCATGTCAACAAACTGGGCTGGACGGCCTTACTCGAGGCCATCATCCTTAGTGACGGTGGCCCACGTCATGTCGAGGTGGTGAAACTGCTGCTTGATGCCGGGGGGGACGTGAACCTTGCCGACAAGGACGGAGTCACGCCACTGCAACATGCAAGGCAGCGCGGATATGACGACATTGCAAGATTGCTGGAAAAGGCAGGTGCACGATGACTGACAAGAAGTTCATGAACGAAGCCATTGAACTGGCACGCGACAACGTGGCCAAAGGGGGCCAACCTTTCGGAGCTGTGCTGGTCAAGGACGGGAAGGTTCTGGCCCGCGCCGTCAACCGGATGGAGGCCGACCACGACCCCACCGCACATGCCGAACTTCTGGCGCTTCGCAAAGCAGGCGCAGCGGTGGGAAGCACCCGCCTTGATGGCGCGACCGTCTATGCCAGCGGCCAGCCCTGCCCCATGTGTCTTGCCGCTATGCGGATCGCCGGTGTGACCCGGATCGCCTATGCCTATTCCAACGAAGATGGTGCGCCTTTTGGGCTGAAAGCCTCGACGGTCGCTGCGGAACTGGCGCCGCCACTTGAAGGGCAGACATGGGCTTCGATCCAGCACTTGCCGCCCGAGGACAGGCCCGAGCCGGAACTTTACCGCATCTGGGCGGCGAAATCTGCAAAGCAGGTATAACCCGAAAAGCAAAACGACAAGCCCGCACCCCGCCAGCGCTATGACCAAATCCACAGCAATCAACAGCCGGCGCACCCATACTGCCTAGTCTGCGTTCATGTGCGCGGAACGCACGAGTGCGGCAAAGGTCCGAAAAAATGGACACGGCTTGTTACCGGATTTCGACCTCTGCCTGGTCTGATCTGCCATCTGCATCAATCACTGTCAGTGATGAAAATCCGATGCCCGCCGCGTTGTTGATAGCAAGCTGATTGCGATGTGTTCGCGCAATCGGCTGACCATTGACCAACCAGACAAACGGGGGCCGACCATCACGCACCTTCACTGTCGACAAGGTGCCCTCTAACACTGCGCCATTCGGAGGAAAGGCAATATTTGGCGCAAGGCCGCGCGCATCGTTCTGCTTGCCAAAATGCCGCAGGTGGCTGGGCAATTGTGCTGTCGGCAGCAACAACGTTTCGTGCGGCGGCGGCCCGATCGGGATCGCTTCAGGGCTGATCCTTGCAAAGGCTTCAAACATGACAGGTGCCGCCAGATCACCGCCAAATGCACCTGGAACGGGCGTGCCGTCTGCTCGCCCCATCCAGACACCAATCACGTGCTGCCCATCAAATCCGATCGCCCAGGAATCGCGATGGCCATAGGATGTGCCGGTTTTGAACGCGATCCCCGCACCTCGTACGCCGCGCGGTCTGGGTGCCTCGGCCAGTATACTGCCAATCTGCCAGGCCGCTGCCCGGTCCATCACAGATTGAGGAGCGAAGCCTGCGCTTGGCTCTGACGACGAGCGCAGATCAACTGCCACGCCCCCATTGCCGATTGCTGCATAAAGTTGAACCAATTCCTGCAAGCTAAGACCGACACCGCCCAGTGCGATCGCCAGCCCCGGCGCACCACCCGGCACGCGAGGGTCAGCACCAGCACGTCGCAGCCCAGCCAGTAAATGATGCGGTCCAAGCGCCCGAGTGACGGCAACGGCTGGAATATTCAACGAATGTTGCAGCGCCGTCCGCACCCGCAATTCGCCCCGGAACAGACCATCAAAATTCTGCGGCATATAGCCATCAAAATCCGTAGGTCGGTCGGCAATCATCGTTTCTGGATGGATCAAACCCCGATCAAAGCCAAGCCCATAGATCAGCGGCTTCAACGTCGACCCCGGTGACCGCACCGCTTGTGTCAGATCAATGAACCCGCCTTGTGCGTCAGCGTTGTAAGCTGCGGACCCAACACTGGCTAAAATATGACCCGTTTGATGGTCGGCCACCATAATCGCGATTTGCACATCATCCGACCTGCCATATATGGCATCAACCGCCAAACGCTCTAACGCTGTCTGCAAGTTTAGATCCAGCGTTGTATCGTGGCGTGTCAGGTTTGGGTTTTGCGCAATCACGCGATCGGCCAAATGGGGGGCAAAAGCCGGCAAAACATGCCGCGTGGGGCGCACCGCAAGGCGCGTTGCGTTTGCCCTTGTTGCGGCATCAATCACGCCAACGTCGGCAAGCCGACCCAAGGCTGCATCGCGGGCGCGCTTTGCAACGCTTGGCGCACGATCGGGCCTGCGCGTCTCAGGCGATTGCGGCAGAACCACCAACAGCGCGGCCTGCGCCGGGGTCAATCGGCGCGGCGGACGGTCAAAATAAGCATAGGACGCGGCACGCACGCCTTCGATATTCCCCCCGAACGGTGCATGGTTCAGGTAAAGCGTCAGGATATCCTCCTTGCTCAACTTCTGTTCCAACGCCAAGGCCAGCCTGAACTGCCGTAGCTTACCTTCCCAACGGCCCGTCCCGCCATCTTCAAGCAATCGCGCAACCTGCATCGTGAGGGTCGAACCGCCAGAAACAACACGCCCATTCCAGAGCGCTTGTCCCGCAGCGCGCAACAGGGCAAGCGGGTCAACTCCACTATGATTGGCAAAACGCTTGTCCTCGTAACGGATCAACATCTGCAGATATGTGGGGTCGACCTCATCCAACCGCACAGGCAAACGCCAGCGCCCCGCATTATTCGTATAGGCCCGTAACAGGTCGCCGTTGCGGTCGCGCACCTCGGTGCTGAGGTCAGCCGATAACAGCGGCAAAGCCGTCGCATCGACCCAGGCGGCTAATCGGTCTTGGGCAATCACAAGGGTCCAAAGGACCAGACCTATGGCGAACACAAAGCGGGTCACTTGCGAACCGTAACTTGCCCTGTGTCTGTATGGGCGCGCATCTGCGGTCGATACATGTCTTCAACAGATGCAGCTGGATGATGGAACTGTCCGGGCGACACGGCACGCACGATGTAAGCCAACTGGAACGGTTTATCCGACCGCCAGTTCACGGCAGCAAGAAACCGATCCGAGAGGAATTCGGCATTTTGCGCCTGCACCGGATCAAGCCAATCCAGCGCGCTGATATCCCCACCGGTCAACAAGTTGGGGTTGTCGATCTCGAACCCCGCCGGCAATGGATCATTCACCATCAACCGCGCCTCTTGTCGCCCAAAAGGACGCACGGTCAGCACTGTCACCAGCCTGGTCCCCACCGCCACATCACCCAGATTGACAGGCTCACCTTCCGTAGTGGTATAAATACGCTTGATCGCGTATCCGTTGCCTCCCGCTGGTTCTGGCACGCTAGGCACGCCAAGGGTGGTGACTGTAATTTCCGTTGGCTGCGTTCCAGTGTTGGTAATCGCGACGGGGGCGGCGTTTGTCTGCGCCTCGCGCAGTTCTACAACGGGCCCCTCGGGCTGCGAACCGTCAATCGTCAGACTGGTTGTGCGCATATCATCGAGTAATGCGTTGGCTGCAAGCAAAGTCCATGCCGCCTCTTGGGTCGACGCGCGGCTGGCATCCGTTCCGATCCGGCGCACCAACTGATCGCGATCAATCGCTTCGCTTCCTGCTTCGACCGCCATGGCAAGAACAGCCGCCGTATCACGACGATAGGTGCCATAATCACGGCGCCAGATCGGCTGTTCATCACGCGCGGACCGGTCGGAGAGCATACGCCCTGCCCGGCTGAACATCGCATCCGCTCGCGGCTGGTCACCATATTGGGCAAGTGCAGCACCCAGTTGCGCCAAGGCCAAAGGCGACGAAAACGACCCGGCCTTTTGATCTGCATAATACCTTAGATCACCCACTGCCGCCTTACCCTCGCGGGCCAGCACGAACAGCGCATAGGCCAGATCGGCTCCGTCTTTATCAAAGTCCGGGTAATAGTTCACGGCGTTCCGCAGGTTCGTCACCGCATTGTCATAGGCCACGTCTGGTACCGTATATCCTGATGAACGCGCGCGGGTCAGAAAGTCGGTGATATAGGCATCAAGCCACAAATCACCCGAGCTTGGCCGCCACATGCCAAAAGCCCCGTTTGCGGTCTGCTTGGACGTCACCGCTGCGATGGCTTGGCTGATGCGCTCGGCGATCTGGTCACGAGTCGCCAACCCCATCGCTTCGGCCAGGCCATCAAGATACAGCAGCGGTAATGCTCGTGACGCAATCTGTTCGGTGCATCCATATGGATAGCGGTCCAGCACAGTCAGCAGCCCCGGCGCATCAAACCGCGCCAACGGCCCCACAGATAGGGTAGCCCTGCCCGTACCCGCAACCAAACCAGCAAACACATCGTCATCGAAGCGGAACGTGCGACCGGCCTCTAACATAAACCGGCTGATCCGGCTGATTTCAGGGTCATTGACGACAACTGGCATGTTAAGCGTTTTGGCCAAACTGCGGCCATCCGGCGTTATCAGTGTAACATTAATGCTGTGATGTCCGACATCCTGCGCCACGAACGGGATCTCAAACACCTGTTTTCCACCTTCAGCCAATGTAAACGATGACGGTGCTTGCGACGCCAATCCAAGCCCATCGGTGGCAACCTTCAAACCCACTTCACCGGTTGGGCCATCAGTGTGGACAACCTCAAGCAACAATCGACTGTGATCGCCCGGGGCCAGAAAGCGCGGCACGCTGGCTGTCAGAACAACAGGGTCGCGCACGATGACGTCTTGCCCTTCCTGTCCAACGCCTGTTTCAGACCAAGCGACCGCCATCAGACGAATGGTGCCGTTAAAGGCAGGTAGGTCAAACTGCACCTGCGCCTGCCCGTTGGCATCAACTTGCACCGGCCCCGTGAAATAGGTGACCAGCTCTTCGGTTGGTGGCGGGCTTTTCATATTGGCGGTTGGCATCGCATCGCCACCAGAACGCACAGTGCCCATCGCGCCGTTCAACCCGTCAATCAGACGGCCATACACATCACGTATCTCGACCCCCAGCTTGCGTTGACCAAAATAATGACCTTGCGGGTTGGGGTCCTCAAAACCAGTCAGGTTCAGAATGCCCAGATCGACCGCAGCGAGCGTCACATATGCGGTTTCACCGGGCCGCACCCCGTCAACCTGAATGCTGACATCCAAAGGGCCACGGGGGCGCATCTTCTCGGGCGCGGTCAAAGATACCGTCAAAGCCTTGTCTGCCGGATCAACTTTAGCATATCCAAGTCCAAGCATACGTGCCGGATTGCGTTTTTCCGCAACCGACATAGGACGAATGACCGATGCACTGACATAGGCACCCGCGCCCCATTCGTCGGTCACAGGAAGCTTGATCAGGTTTTCGCCCTCAACAACCGGCACAGTTTTCATCGTGATCAAACGATCCGCCATCACAGTGACGACGGCTTGCCCCGCATATCGGGGAACAATGCGGAAGGTCGCCGTATCACCCACAGCATAGCTTTCGGCGTCCAGTGAAGCTTCCAGCAGATCAGGCGTGTCGTCCGCCGACGCTGGCGCATACCAACCGGCATAAAAATCGTTCGACGCGACGGCATAATCGTCGCCGATTGCTTCTACAACAATCTCGTGCTGCCCCCATTCGACTTGGGTGGCGACACGAACGGGCGCGGTTCCAAGCGTTGCCTCGCCTGTCGCGATCCGCGTGCGGGTCGTGGTAGGCTCCCATTTCCAGCGATCATTCAAACGATACCACTCGTATCTGGTGCGAAGTTTGTTGATGGTCCATCGCACCGGCACATCCGCCGCTGTCAGATCGGGATTCAGCGCGATCAGTTCGAACGGGGCTTGCGTGTTTTCACCTATCACACCGTCAAACAGAGGCTTGATCCCGATCATTGGCCGATCCGGCAAAACAGGCGCTGTCACCTGACGTTCGACCGGTCTGCCCGAACCTTCTTTGACGCGGGCCGTCACCCGCAACTCCAGCGGCTGCGAAGCGGATTGGTCCGGTATATCGACGGCCACGGTGGCAAAGCCATCTGTATCCGTGGTCGCGCTGTTCAGATAGGTCACCTGTCCGTCGAAACGCGCATCATACTGGCCAAACCGATATCCCGGGAATGCCTCCAGACCGTCGGCTGCGCGCAACAATGCCTCGCCTTCAACATTCAGGTCGGCACCCACCGCACCAAACAGATAACGGGCATCCACACGCAACATCGGCACATCACCAAGGCGGATGCTATCGGGCAAAGACAGATCAAAATCTATCCGCTCCGGCAGAAAATCCTCGACCAACACCTTTGTTCGGGCCAGCGGCGGCGCATCTGCATCGGCCATCACTGTAATTCGCCACGTCCCGCGCGGCGCAGTCTGTGCAATCGGCATCTCAAAAACATGCCCGCCGGCACGGTCTTCGGTCGATGTTTCACGGCTGTATTCGACTCCATCGGGTCGGGTAAGCACGGCTGTCAGCGGAATTTTCGTTAGGCCCAGCGCTGTCTGATCGCGCATCAGAGCGGTCAAATGAATCGTGTCACCAGCGCGATAAGCGCCGCGATCAGTGGCGACAAACACATCAATCGGCGGGCTGGCTTCGCGCCCCTCAACGCCGCGATCTGACAGATCGAAGGCTGGGTCAGTCAATGACAAGAAGGTCATATCATCGCCTGTTGCCACAGTGACCATCGCAGGTGCATTGCCGCCCGTGCCACGGGTCAGTCCGCTTGCAAATCGGGCCACGCCATCAGCATCCGTCTGAGCCTCGGCCAGGACCGTGTTGCTGCGGGACACCAAAGTCACACTTGCATCCACCATCGCCATCGCATCGCCCAAACCGCGTGCGGCGACGGTCAAACCGTCATTGCCCAAATAAGTCGCAACCCCGATATCGGACAACACAAACCACTGCGTCGCGGATGGGATTTCGCGACTGCCATCGGCGCTCGCGGCGGTAAGCGCATAAAGCCCCGCAGGCTCGTTACGCAGCACATCGCCCAATGGCAAGCGGGTCAGCATGTCCCGGTTCAGATCTTGACCAACCTCGGCTGTGCCAGACCACACACTTGTGCCAATCTCAGGTGATACATAATCGGCACTGTATCGCGACACGGCCTGATCCATCAAACCGGACTGTATGGTGCGCATCAGGTTTCGGTCGTCAATACGGCTGAGTTTCAGATCAACTTGCGCCATGTTCACTGTCTCAAGCGGGATCGCGATATCGCCCAACCGGGGCAACACATAAGCCCGGCTGGTGAAACGAACGGCGGGCGCGCGGTCACGTACATAAAGCGTCAAATCCACCGGGCGGGTCAGCGTTTCATCGCTGGCGGCGGGCAGGCCTTTCCGCAACACAATGCGATAGCTGTTGCCATGTTCAACCCCGTCCACGCAAAGCTGGTCACCGCTGGCAGTCACCACCAACTGCGACTCTGGCAGTTGCACAAAAGGAGTGTAATCGGTGCCCGCCTTGATCAATTCCTCACTGAAAACGGCACAAATACGGGGCGTCGCACTGTCACTTTCCACTTTGGTTTCCACCACGCGAAACCCGTACTTGCCGATCGCTTCGTCCAACTGCATTTGGGTCTGGCGATCAAACTGTACCGATTGTGCCAATCGCAACGCATCAATCATAGCGCGACCGCGCCCATTATCTTCAAGAGCAAACGCAATTTCAATCGCCGCATCCCGCCGGGTCTGTTGGTCGAGTGCGCGCACATATGCCTTCACAAGTGCCGGTAAAGCCATATGAGAAATGCGGCTGTCGCGCATGTCAGCAAGCTGTCCAAATACCAGCCAATCTGCGGCCAAATCAGTTTCAACAGCCCTGATCCATGCGGGCCGCTGTGTGGCGTTGGCACGCTCAAGCGGCTGATGTGATTTACGGGTCAACTGCACGGCAGCGGCGAAATCCTCTTCCAGCAGAAAGTCCAGCTCTGCCAGTCGCACAGGGGCGGCGCTCAAAACAGTAGGATTTGTTGGATAGACCCGCCCGGACACCGCCCCCTTGAATAACACAATACTGGCCACATCTTTTTTAGGAAAACAGGCATTCGATTTTGTATTGAACGTGAACGCCTCGCATTGCGGAATGTTCAAACATGCAGCCTCACATGCCGATAAAGTCGTATCAAAAATCTGCGCCAGATCAGTTCCAACCAAATCAACGCCGTCCTCGTACACAGTGCGTGTCGGCGAGACAGAGTTCTGCGCTGCTGCGCCGTTCGACCATAAGGCGAGAGCCGCAAAACCAAAGAAAATCAAAGAGCGTATCATGCGCAGACCTTTCCTGAAATCACTTCAAGGCTGGCACGACATACGTGTTCAAACAAGACTTACTATCTCGTCATTACAACCGGCGCACCACTTGGACGGGTAAAACCGGGCTGGTCGTCCAAGCCAGGAAACCTATCGCGACGAACCGCTCTCGCAGGTTGTCGGCGACCTCGCGCCAACACGGACAAGCTTGATTTGGGTCCATCTCGGCTCAAAATGCAAACGGCAGCATTGCATCCGATCCCAAGGCCCTGCGCGCGGCCGGTAGGTGCGGCGCAATGAGCGCCATACGTAAGTATTGATGACACGGATCAGCCGTAATCCACAGGGATCATCGCCCGCAGGCTCCAATACTTAGTCCAAGGCGGTGCCGGACAAAAAAGGCTCCCTTATCTTTCTATCCCAAGCGGCCACCTACGCTCAACTACGTCAGGCTATGAGTTTTGTTCGGTTGAAAACCCGTTTAATTACAATTGCAGCACGCGGTTTGTCGTGCCGCGGTGAACCCTTATGTCGCGAGCATCCAGTGGCCGCGGGCGGAGCGGACGAGGCAATTCGATCTGGCAAGTTCGGAAGACAATGAAGATGCCCCGGTCACTCTGAAGCATCCGGAGTCGGCCATGACGCAGCCTATGTAAGACGCTCTGTGTCACCGGTGTTCATTGAGCGACAAACAGCAAAACCGGGAAGGCAACCATTTACACAGAAGCGCCAACAAGTCACTGAAAATATGTTTTTTAATGGTGCCCGGGGGCGGAATCGAACCACCGACACGAGGATTTTCAATCCATCCAGAGGATTCGATTGGCGCAGAATCCAAACATTTACGTTGCAACTACACTAGGCCAACAATGCGCTAAGAACTGTGGGCTGCTTTTCTCGACTGGAGTGACACGCCGCGATAAATTGTATCGTAACCCGGTTGACCTGCCCCCCGAAACTTCCCTCACCTTAATGTAGAGTTTGCTCAACCTTTCGAAGGAGCAAACAGATGCGAAAGAGCCGTTTTGCCGAGGCGCAGATAATCGCAATTGCCAAGGTTCTATGGTGCTTCAGGACGCCTTTGGCGAGTCGGTCGGTGCGGCGCTCGCCCTAAATAGAATAGCCATTTACGGGCCATCTGTTTCGATTGTCTTCGGCGACCGTCCAATGCGGAAGGGCCGCTGTTAGCGGATTTTACGGCGCTTTTGCAAGCTGTGCATTTTCATTTGCGCGGCCCCTCCAAACGGACGGGGCGAAGGGTGCGGCGCCCGTGCTACCAACCCCGCAAAAGACGCGTCAACAGGGGCATGCCGCCACCGCCGCCGGAGCACACTGGCGGCGTCTTTGCTCCCACCAGAAACGACACGGAACCCGAGCTGAGCAAAGCCCTCACGACCGGCCAGAATCACAGGAGCATCCCATGAAACAGCAACGCCGCAAACCGGCCCGGACACTTGCGATGGCGCTTGCGCTGTCGTCTCTGACGACGTTGGCGAAGGCGCAGGAGGGCGACGGGTCCGTCATCAATCCCGCGCTGGCGCAGGAGGCCGTCATGGAAATCCTTCCTGCCATTCCCGCCGAGGTGGGACTGTCGCCAGAAGACTACGTTTTCGGCAATGACTATACTGGCGATTTGCGATCGGTGCATGTGTTCATCGGGCCGGACGGCCATATGATGCCAAGCGAGGCGTGGCGCCTCACCCATCCCGCGCAATGCCGCAAACAGGCGCGCGAGACGTTCGAGCCGGTGCAAATCCTGACATTCGAGATCCAGCGCATCACTGAAACCCTTAATGGCCTGACGCGCCATCAGTATTTCGCCAACGCGCGGCTGTCCGATATTGATGTCGGTCCTGAAAAACGTGTGATGGCACGCAGATCATCCACCGGCGGCTCGACTGTCGGACGGTATCCCACGGGCAGTGGCGGCAAGCTGTCGCTGGCCGATTACGATGCGCTGGTGCCGGCATTCCGGGATGCGATGCAGAGCCTCGGCATTGATTTCGGGGCCCCGGGCGATGGCTGCGGCGATATCCGCCTGACTCATCTTTATGGGACAAAGGTGGATCAGGAGTTCGGATTTCTGGCCGGTTATCAGAACGAATCGGTGCCGAACATGACCTATGAATGGGATTTCGGCGGCGCGGGCGGACAAGGCGACCAGATCGGGCGCCATGTCTACCCCGCCAAGGGCACCTATACCGTGACCGTTCATATCGGCGGCGAAGGCGTGCGCGAAGGCAGCGCCAGCATTGCCGTCGCCGTGGACGGCGGCCCGATCCAGCCCAAGGACGGCACCTGGGCAATCAGCCTCGTCAACCACGAAACAGACGGCTGCGCCCCCAAGATTGTCAGCGGCATCGAAAAGGCCATGGCCAGCATGTTCGGCGATGAAAAGCGCGAGCGCCTGACATTCACCAAGCCGTTCCACCCTGAACCCCTGATGAAACACGCCGACAAACTGGACTGGACGCAGCGCGGCATGAACACCTGGGACACTGTGATCGCCGACAAGTCGGGCAACGCGATGAAACAGAAGGTGGGTCTGGTAGCCGAAGTCCTGTCGGAGACACGGATCAAGGAGGTCATGGACCATGAAATCATCATGTCGGCCAATATTGCCAATCTGCTGGGCGGTTCCGAGCGCTGCGTTGCCGTTGGCACCTATGATCTGACATGGGTCGGCCCGTGATGCGCCGGCGCGTCAACCTCGCTGCTTGTGCTTTGGCCAGCCTCGCGCTGGCGGGAGCGGCGCGGAATGGCGCGTCGGCTTCGACCATCGCCGCCCCATTTGTTTGAACGGGAAAATAGCTTTTTAGTATGAAATGCGTGCGAGCAATTGTAACTCCAGTCAGCCAAAGCAAATGGCTCTCGGCTATTACATGGCTCCAACCGCCATTGGGCCCGCAAGTATGAGTGCGATCAAGTCGGCTTGGCGATTGGTTCCAGTTTTTTGCAAGAGGTTGCGGATATGAAAGGCGATGGTCGTCGATGACACGCCAAGTTCATCTGCGACCTCTGATGGGAGAACTCCGCGCGAGAGCAACCCTGCGACACGGGCTTCTGTAGGTGTAAGGTCGAACAGATCAATCAGTAGCTTTTCGGACACCCTTTTTTCATGTGCTGGAGGCGATAGAAAAAGTGCGAATTGCGGGACATTCGGATCTCGGTTCTCAGCAATATCCAGCGCGGCGATTAGCACCGAGATTGACTGGTCTGCCCGATGTAGCAATACGCCAGTTATATTTTCTGTCTCGGGCGCGACCTCTTTCAACTCCTTGATCGTTCGGTGTAGCGTTGTATTGCTATCAGGGTCTACTGCACGCAATCTGTCGTTTCGTATAGTCAAGAACCACGCGTCCTGCGCCATCTCTTGCGCCGCACGGTTGGCATGAACAACACGACCCTCACCGTTCAGAAGCACAACCCCGAGCGCTATGAGGTCCAACACAGGGTGCCTTACGCCAGTGGACAAATCACCCAAAGCCATCCGAAGGTTGGAAATTTCGCTTTCCTGCTGTCCGCGGATGCGGTCTACCTGACGCAGCCGCGCGGAAATTGTAGCCAGCAAAAGATCATAGTCTACCGGTTTGACAAGGTAGTCATCCGCGCCCTGAAGTTTGCCCTTGATCACCTCCTGCGGCCCGGACACCGCGGTTAGAAACACAAATGGTGTGGTCGCGATGCTTGGCGTTTCTCTGCGCATGGCGGACAACAAGCCATAACCATCAAGCCGTGGCATGGTAATGTCGCAATGAACTTGAGTGGTGTCGTGATGCAAAGAGATCGTCACAGCGGCTTTCTGTGGGGAGTATTTTACCGCGTTGGATAGCAGGTTTTCCAACACCTGCTCCGCATGGGTGGGGTCAAAATGTGCGACAGGGTCAAATCCCAACGCTTGTTGCACTTTGATGGGAGTGTTCGGCGCCGCGGCCTGATGCCGTTCTATGACCATATCCAACAGCTCCAACAAGTTGCATTCCACGCGCTGTGCGCTGATCGGCACGGCTTCAAGTCGAGCGCTGTCCAATGTGCTTTCCACCAGACGCGTCAGCCCCGCGATCGCGTCACGTGCCCTCGTCGCTCGTTCCTTGGTCTCTTCCGTAGTGGCACGCTGTCCCCGCCGGATCAATCGCTGCAAAGCGGAATCTGCCACAGCCAAAGGCGTGCGGAACTGGTGTGAAATCATACCTGCAAAGTTGCGGTAAAGGTCCGCTGCCGACCTTTCTCGCATGAGAGCGTCGTCCAGTTCCTGGGTCCGTTCCGCAACAAGAAGTTCCAGACGTTCGCGCGTTTCAGTCTCTTTTTGCTGTGCCGCGTAGCGGTCGCTGGCGTCATGCATGAAGATGATGGCTCCGACGATTTTTTTGTCGTTGCGCATGGGCGAGATCCGCAGGTCAACATGCAATGGTGGGTCGTGCGGGTCGCGAAAATAGGGCTGCAAAGCAAGGTTTGTGGTCTTGCCGCTCAATGCCGCCGATACCGCCTCGCGCACTTGGGCTACGCCGAAGAAACCACTAATGTAGGTGAGTTCCTTGCCAATTGCCTGTTTTGCTGTGCGACCCGTCATGGTCGCCATCGCCGCATTCCAGATCGTGCATTTCTCTGTGCTGTCAATCGCAAGAATTCCTTCGCCACTGGAGGAAATCAACAGGCTCGAAAAATCTCGCTCGCTGCGCAGCATTCTATTGCGTTGTCGAGATAGGCGCAGAACGAAAAAGAGGGCTATGATTAGGAGTGTGCCCGTCACCATGATGCCAATCATCGAGACGATGATCTGGAGTAATTGCACCCGCGCGGTTTCCAAGCGGCCGCCAAGTTCATCCCATTCTTGGATCATTGTCTGGTTCGCGGCGCGCGGAAAGAAGGTGGCAAAGGGTGCTATCGTTTGGCGCAGCTCTCGGGCATCTTGAGCGGTGAATACCTCTGGCAACGGCTGCACGTCTTGCAACGCACTGTGCAGCTCGGTCACGCGCTGTTGTAGCCCGATTTCAGTCATGAATCGTTGCTGCGGCCCCTCTTGCAAAAGCACGAAGCGGCTTCGCAGCAAATCCAGCCTGAGGGCAACCTCATCAGCATCAGTTTCGCCCAGTTCAGCGCGCATCGTTGTCTCTATTAACCGGCGGGCTGCACTTTCGCTTTGATGCATAACCCAAAGCATGTTCTGCTCTGCGTCAACGCGAATGTCGGCCTCTACTTTGAACATGCGCAACAGCGCAAACCCAAGCAGAACGGCAAAGATCAAAATGGCGATCAAAGGCAGGCTCAGCCAGAGTCGAGAACCTCCCAAGCGGTTCATTTTACTGCGAGTTCCGACAGTTGCCAGACCCAGCGGTAGTCATATCGGATGTCTTGTAGCTCCTTGTGGGCATCGCGCGGATAGACGATCCACAGCGGCCCTTTGTCGGAGCGTTCCAGCGCCTTATCGTCCATACTCTAGGCCATGATCACATCAAACCGCTCAAGGTCGCTCAGGGGAATGTCAACAATGTAGTCGTTCAACGCAGTCGCGACGAGTGTATCACCAGCAGCCTCAAGCTCTACTAGAAAGTCGCGCAGAAGAACCTCAGTGAATTGATGCACACCGTCCGTCACGACCGTTGAGGTCGTGAGAGTTGTTGCGGGCATTTCCTGAATTTGTGCCATTGTGAAAGAGATAGGCGCGTCCGTCACCGCCCCAGTCACCTGCAGTACTGGTTTGCTCTCAGTTCCGGCAGCCCCAGCCAATGGCAGTGCTGATAACGCCAAAATGTGCAGGCAGGTGACGATGAATATGCGCATTGTAATTTCTTCAAAGTGTTGCGCCAGTTGAGCAGGCCGACACATAAGTTTCAAACCATATCAAAATATTTTCCTTCACTCCCCCTCTAAACAGATGGGGCGAATGGAAAAGTCACCCGATAGAGTCGGCCAAGAACCAATGAGTATTTGCCGTCATGTCCAGACCAACACCTATTATAGCCCTCCTTTCTGCCTGCTTGATTTTACAGTCCTGCGGCACGCCCGAGTATCGCACTGAACGCACTCATTGCGAGGCTGAGTGGTTGCTGGAAATGCCCCCCGTCTATCGCCTCGAGCCTGTTACGAAATGCCGTAGTGAAGAGCGTCCAACAGGTGAAACAGTCTGCGAAACATCGGGCACAACGACCGTATGTAAACCAGTCATGAAAACGGTTTCGGTGCCTTACAAAGAGTTGGAGCGGGTCGATATTCGTAAGGCAGAGCGCGACACGCAGATTGCGTCCTGTGCCGCCCGCGCCTGCACCGCGAAATACGGCAACGCCGAATGCGAGATCTAGCACCGCATCAACTGGAAATCGGGACGACACGACGGAAAAGGGAAAATTGGCAATGTGGGACTTCAGCATAGGTGGCGCACTGGGGATGATGGGCCGGACACTACCCTTCATTGTGCTCCGCATGGTCGTTTATTTTGGAATTACCTTAGGCTACATCCTAGTCACAGGCGTTGGCGCGGGTGTCGGTTGGGGCATCGGCGGCTTTGGTGACGAAGGCTTTCGCGCGAGCACGACGATGTGGGGCGGCTTCGCGGGTTTCGGCATTTTCGGCGCGATCATGTATTGGGCGCGTGAATATATTCTCTACATCGTCAAGGCGGGGCATATCGCCGTATTGGTCGAATTGATTGACGGCAAGACGATGCCGCAAGGACGCAGCCAGATCAGCCATGCCACAGCTGTGGTCAAGGAACGCTTCCCGCAGGCCAGTGTCCTCTTCCTGTTGGATCGTTTGATCATTGGGGTCATCCGCGCAATCACAGGGCTCGTGCGCGGCATTTTCACGATCCTGCCTATTCCGGGCGTGCAGCAGCTAAGCAGCATCCTGTCGGCCTTCTTGCGTGTCGCCGTGGGGTTCATTGACGAGGTGATCCTTGCCCATGTCATTCGCACAGGGTCGGACAATACGTGGATGTCGGCGAAAGAGGCGCTTGTGCTCTACGGGCAGAACTACAAACCCATACTGAAAAACGCCGCGTGGCTTGCGCTGATTGTTTATGCTCTGAGCTTTGTGGTGTTCTTGGTCATGCTCGCGCCAGCCGCTTTGGTTGTCTACCTGATGCCCGGCGCATGGGCCGCAGGCGGCGTGTTGTTCGCGCTGCTCTTTGCGTGGAGCGTCAAGGCCGCGCTGTTGGAGCCTTTCGCGATTGCCTGCATGATGCAGGTCTTTTTCAAAGTAACCGACGGGCAGCAACCCAATCCCGAATGGGACGCCAAGCTGGAGCAAATGTCCGGCAAGTTCCGCAAACTGAAGGAGCGCGCTTTGGGAGAAAGCCAGACAGGTGCGGGAGGGGCGTCAGAGGTATGAGAGACGTTTTGACCATTGTGAATGAAGGTGGAAAGTTGTGATGAAAGAGCATTGTTTAGCGGCACTTGCCTTCACTGTTGCCTCAACGATAGCACTGCCAGCCAGCGCAACGGTAGTGTGCGAAGGCACTTATGAACTTTTCAACGGGCAGGACACGCTGACAGCCCTGCCTGGAGAAGCTCCGCCAAATGGCGCAAAGGCCGCTGCGCTCTACAATGCCAACCGTGGCGCATGGTTGGGACAGTTTATGGGCAAGCCGAAAAGTGAGGGGCTGCATGAAGTAAAGGTGAGCCAGTGCGGGCGTCAGTTTGTTCTGACGCAGGGCTCGAAACAGATGCTGTTTCTGCAATCCATCATGGATGAATCACTGTATGTCGCGCAGGATATTGGGACCGATGAGGCGGAACTGACGCTGCGCGTGGTTGATCACAAGATCATGGTCGGCAGTGTTTCTGGAAAGTCGCATGGTTTTGCATTCAACATGCCTATCGCGTTGGACCCGCGCGATGTTTCAATGCCTGATATGAAGGGCTGTTACGACGATCTCGCGCCACGTGCCACGCCAATGGAGGATCGCCTGACTGTCGATCCAACGCTGCGCGGAGAAGCAATCGACATTGTCGCGGCAAAGCTGGGCATTCCGCCGGCGGAAGCGGGCCGCTACATTTCGGCGGCAAAAACCGTGGCCAAAACCCGCCAATCCGATGAGGGCGTAACGGAAATCCTACCGGGTGAGCCGGGCTGTCCTGTCGAGTTAACTGGCGTAAAAACCTGTCGCGTCTATCCACCAGATACAACAACCACCGTCGAGACCAACGTATTGTTGGATAAGGATGGCCGCCTGCTCCCTGTCAAAGCGCATACGCCGGAGGCCCCGCGTGTTGAGGTGGACGATCCGACAGCTTCGGACATCTGCGCGCCAAGCCGGACATACCCTGTTGCGGAACAGCATCTGCGCTTCAAGTTCTTCGCGATTGACGACGCTGGCATTAATGATGTGCAAGCCATGCTCGTGGATGCCAACACCGACATTGCGCAGAGAGCGCATTATGCAACGGGTATGCAAAAGGGCCGCCGCGGAATGTCCGAAGGCGTTGACGAGGCCTATGAGGCCATCGGAGCCCCTGTGACGGGTCGCCACAATTAGATGAATTACGGGAACTGCCCTGAGCACTCACTTCGAGGCGCTCTTGATCTTTGGAAGATGAAGGAACGGACCATGAAACTGGTAGCATCAAAATTGGCAGCAACGGTAGCTGCGGGCGTCATCGCCTGCGCGACGATGGCGCAAGCCGCGGACGACGTGGTGATTATTTATGATGGTTCGGGATCCATGTGGGGTCAGATCGACGGCACCTCCAAGGTGGAAATCGCGCGCGACGTGCTTGCCGATCTGGTGCAGAACTGGGACGCCGAAACCAATCTGGGCCTTGTTGCCTATGGTCACCGCAGTCAGGGAGACTGCACCGATATCGAGACCTTGATCACTCCCGCTCCCGTGGATCGCAGCAGTTTCATTGACACTGTCAACACGATCATGCCCGTCGGAAAGACGCCGATTTCCGCCTCGATCCAACATGCCGCTGATTTGCTTGCCTACCGCGACAACCCCGCGACCGTTGTGCTCATCTCCGATGGGGTCGAGACCTGTAATGCCGACCCTTGTGCCCTATCGGCACAAGTTGCCAAGCAGGGCGTGAAATTCACGGCCCATGTCGTTGGTTTCGATCTGGATGACGCCGCACAGGCGAGCCTGTCGTGCATTGCCGACAATACGGGTGGGATGTTTGTTCCTGCGGGCAATGCGGACGAGCTTTCTAATGCCTTGGCTCAGGTTCAGGACGCGATGGTGGTCGAACCAGAGCCAACACCCGAACCGGAACCCGAACAGGAAATGCCCCAGGTCACCCTGACCGGGCCCGAGCAGGTCACAACAGGTGCCGCTTTCGATTTCAGCTGGCAGGGCACAATCAATGCGCGTGATTTTGTCACTATC
>NZ_JALBYP010000027.1 GCF_022678485.1 Aliiroseovarius sediminis | reverse complement strand
TGTCCGGCCTTGTCTGGAACTGCGCGCAGCGCGGCCAGCCGCTGGACCGCACGGATCGTCACATCGCCAGCGTGCTGGCCGGCATAAGGCGCAAACACGCCCGCCCCCCGGTGCAGAAGGACGCCATCCTGCCCGACGATATTCTGGCGATGATCGCCACGCTGGGTTTCGACCTGCGCGGGCTGCGTGACCGGGCGATCTTGCTTTTGGGTTACGCGGGCGCGCTCAGGCGCAGTGAAATTGTAAGCCTGGATGTGCACAAGGACGACACGCCCGACGCGGGCGGCTGGGTCGAAATCTTTGATGACGGCGCCGTTCTGACCCTGAACGCCAAGACCGGCTGGCGCGAGGTCGAAGTGGGCCGCGGATCGTCGGACCGGACCTGCCCGGTTCATGCGCTGGAACATTGGCTGGACTTCGCCAAGATCGACTTCGGCCCCATCTTCACCCGCACCTCGCGCGACGGGAAACGCGCGCTGGATGCGCGGCTGAGTGACAAGCACGTGGCGCGGTTGATCAAGCGCTGCGTGCTGGACGCCGGGCTGCGCGCGGACCTGCCTGAAAAGGAACGTCTGGCGCTCTACTCCGGTCATTCTCTGCGCGCGGGCCTTGCCAGCAGTGCCGAGGTCGACGAACGCCACGTCCAGAAACACCTGGGGCACAGCTCGGCCGAAATGACCCGCCAATACCAACGCAGGCGGGACCGCTTCCGCGTTAACCTGACAAAAGCTGCGGGGTTGTAATCCCGCCGCCCTAGGTTTCGCTGCGAAACCTAGGGCTTTTCAAGCCAGCGCTCGACCTCAACAAGGATTGCATCGACCATTTCGGCATCCACCTTGCGGCCTTCGAACCGGATCAGATAGCCACGATCATCATGTTCACGCCGCAGCACGAACCCGGTCGAGGTCGCGACCTCAGGGCCTGCTTTGCGAGGCGGTGCGACCTTGGGGCGCCCACCCCGGCTGCCATCGCGGGGCTTGCCCTCGTGCTGTTCGATCACACTTTCCAGAAGCGCCCATTCGGTCTCGGCATCAATGCCCTGCCCGTCGGCCAGCAGATTGCGGATCTCGGATTCTGCACCAGCCCGCAACGCGCCAGCCAGACGCAGACCCTGGCGTTCAGTCAGCGCCTCGGGAAACACCAGCATATCGCCCAAAGCCTCGAAAATCAGGGCAAACGATCGAACCTTGGACCGCTTGGCCTTTGACGCGCTGCCGAACAGTTGCGCCACCGCATCTTCGACACTGTCGAAAATACCGCTCTGCGCAGAAATCGCGGCGATTCGGCCCCGTTCAAAGTGGCTAAGATCGGCGCGCACCTCGTTTTCTTCGACCATCGCCACGAAGGCGGCTGGCAAAGTTTCGGGCAGCTTGATCAGAGCCTTGATCACCGCAAAGCGTTCATCCCCCGTCGCCGCCAGCAGCCCACGCATCGCAAGCACCCGCCGATAGCCCGAGATGATACCGTATTTGCGCCCCTCGGCGGGTTTGGTCAGCCCATACAGCTCGACCGGAAGGCGCAGCCCGTTTTCGCGGATCGAGGCGCGCAGCTCCTCCATCTCGGTCTCGTCCACGTTGATCCGATCGCGCACCATGTCGTCGCTGTCGATCTGGTCCAGTGGCACTTCAACCATCACCAGCCCCTTGTCATGGGCCGCGCGGTGGGCTTCGGCGTCGGCCTTGTCACGGGCGGTCAGACTGCGGATGTCCGCGTCCAGAACCTGGGACTGCTGGGCCGCGTCGGCAGCGACCTGTGCAATGGGCGCCATCGGGGACCGGCGGGAGGTTTCGCTGCGAAACTCCTCCTCGATCCGGCTGAGGTCTTCGGCGCTGGGGGCTTCCAGTTTACGACGTTTTGCCATCACTCATCTCCTGCCTTGGTCATTTGAAGGTCGCGCCACCAGCACCCCAGTATGATTTCTTTCACCTCGGCCCATGTGCGGTCGAATGTCTCGCGCCCACGGACATAGGTCTCGCGGTTGAACTCACGGTAATCGGCTTCATAAATGCCGCTGACCTGCTCGCCGGCCTGACCCACCATGGCCGTGACTTCCTGCCGGTAGGTGGTCATGAAATCGCCGAAATAGGCCTGGATCACGTTCGCCAGATCGGTCTGCTGGCCCGCATCAAACCGGGTGATCAGGGCGCGCACAGCATCCCATTCAAAGCGAATCTCTGGCAAATCGTGCGCCCGCCGCATCGAATTTTCGCCATCCTCGATCGACGCGAAGGTGGAATAGAGCATGTCGAAGAAGCGACCCGTCGAGTCGAATTCAAGGAACGACGCGCCCAACGGGATCAACAGGATGTCAGCCGCCGACAGCGCGTTGATCGTCAGGTAGCCAAGGGCAGGGGGCGTGTCGAGGATAACGAGGTCGTATTCCTTGAGCAGATCCTCGCTTTCCAGAAAGCCCGACAGCGCGTCCCAAAGCGGCCATGACCGCATTTGCATCCGCCAGACGGGCACCTGAAATTCGGCCCAATACAAGTTCAGCTGCGCGCCGATCAGGTCGATGTTGGGCCAATGTGTTTCTTGAATCACCTGTTTCGCAGCGAAACCCAGCGCCTCTGTCAGGGTCTCATCAAGGGGCAGGGGGGGCTGGTCTGCGGCGGCGCGGACCTTGTTTTCAGATTCGACATGCTGGGCATAGTGCTTGGCCATCAGGGGGAACGCGGTCTGCCATTCGTCTTCGACCTGCCCGCCCATGATCGACGTCATGGAACCTTGGCTGTCCAGATCAACCACCAGCACGCGGTAGCCATCAAGGGCCGCTGACATCGCCAGATGCGCGGCGGTCGAGGTCTTCCCGACCCCGCCTTTGAAGTTGGCGACCGCGATCACCTTGGCGTCCAGTCCGTCGGGGCGCCAGGGCCGGTATTCGCGGGTCGAGACACCTTCGGCGGCGAAGAAATCGCGAAGTTTCAAAACGTCTTCCAACGTGAACCACTTGGCACCGCCGTCGCCTTCGCCTTGCGGCAGATCAGGGTTCTGTTTCAAGACGCGACGAAAATGGGCGGGGGCGACGGGGATCAGGTATTTGCAGATCTCCCACGTTGAAAACCGGCGCAGTCGCTTGCGCCCGTCGGGGGCATAGCCGCGCTTGGCCAGGTCATCGCGACCCTTGGAAGCGAAAGCGGCGGCTTTGGCGAATCGGGCTGTGCTGATAGGCTCTGACAACTTCGCGGCGGCGGCTTCGGGATCAATGTTGAAATAGGGCGGGGGAGGGGTCTTCGTTGGTTGTGCCATCTGCTCTCTGCTATATACGCGGTTTTTTACGTTGTTGCGACAAACATCGCACATCGCCGTGGTAATGGGAACGTCTTTGAGGTTTCGCTGCGAAACCAATACGAAAAAACGCCAACATATTTGTAGATTCTTTATGAGCTTTAGAAGCTTTGGCGTTTAAAAACCCTTTACGAACAGTTCGCTAGACTGGTTTGGGTGCCTGCTTCCGGGGGGGATGGTGCCCGTTTGCGGGATCAATGGCCCCGATTCGCAGGCGCGGGGACTCCTGCTTGCGGGAAGATGGGCGCCCGGAGTCGGTATGTGTCTGTTTAAGCGTAAATGCATCGTTTTTCAGCCGATCGCCCGTGCGACGCGGCATTCGTCATCCCGCAAACAGGTTCCTTTCGCGCCAAAGGCACCCAGTTACGGGACGCCAGTTTTGCACATCAGGCACCCATGTTCGCGTTGAGCGAAGGTGCCGTTTGTGGCATAAGGGGAGAAACCCAAAACGGGACGAGCAGATGGACACTTCAGGCAAAGCGCGGCTGACGGGCGCGTTGAAGCGCGAGAGCGTGAAAAAGAACGTGGCGGCGATTCACGTTTCCGGAAAACTGTCTCTGTTACAGCGGAAGTTGTCGAATGTGCTGCTGCTGAATGCCTATGACACGCTGACCAGCCAGACCAGTCACCGGATTGATGCGCAGGCACTGTGCCTGATGATCGGCTATAACTCGAACGATATCGAGACGCTGAAATCCGCGCTGCGGGGCTTGGCGGAAACCGTGGCCGAATGGGATATGCTGGACGAGGCGGGGCGGCAGGAATGGGGCGTTTCGGCGCTGTTGTCCTATGCCAAGCTGAAGGGGGGCGTGTGTGAATATGCCTATTCCCCGGCGCTGGCAGAAAAGCTGCACGACCCGAAAGTTTTTGCCCTGATCAACCTCAACATCCAGCGGCAGTTCACCGGCGGGCACGCGCTGGCGCTGTATGAAAACTGCTTTCGCTTCGTGAAAACGGGGTCGACCGGCTGGTGGTCCCTGGATATTTTCCGCCGCCTGATGGGGGTGGACGGGTCGGACTATTACCAGAGCTATAAGCATCTGAACGCGAAGGTGATCAAACCGGCGGTGGCCGAGGTCAACAAGGTGTCCGACATCATCGTGACGCCCGAGACGCGGAAAATGGGGCGCAGCGTGTCGGATATTCGCTTCCTGATCCGGCGCAATCCGCAACTTGCAATCCTGAACATTGACGACGGCGAAGGCACGCGGACGACGCGCACCTATGCGCGGCTGATGGAACTGGGGGTCAGCGACCGGCTGGCGCGGCAGTGGATTTCGGAACATGGCGAGGATTACGTGGCGGGCAAGATCGACTATGTCGCCGGTCAACCCGAGGTGCGCAGCCCCGCGAAGTACCTGAGCCGCGCGATCAGCGAGGATTACGCGCAGCCCGAAACACCCAAATCGAGTAGGGCAGGGGACCCGGCCATCAAGGCCCGTGCGGCCAAGCTGAAGCGGGTGCAGGAGCTTGTGCAAAGCCGCAGCCCCACCCAGCGCGATGCGGACCGGCGGTTGTTCATGAGCCAGTTGACGGGCAACAGCGAACGGCAGGATTTTGAGAACCACGGTTGGATGTCGGCCTTGAATGCCGAGGCGATTTTCAAGTTTTGGGCAGAGTTAGTGCCTGATGATGCGGATTTGGACCCGGCGGAATAGGGCAGTGGGTCACGCGTCAGATGACTTTGGCGTCAACCTTATGGACTGACTTGAATGTGCGTGCGTGGACGTTGGGAGAATGTCCGGAAAGAGCCCAAACTACCTGATGCTGCGCTTAGCCGCCATAATTCACCACGGTCGGATTTCGGCTTGGGTTCGTGCGTCTCGTGGTGTGCATGACCTTCATGCGCGACCGGAGTGGTCGCCCCTGGGCTGACGGCCGGGCGTTTGTTTTTTTGGGATCTTTGTTTCAGTTTCGGGGTTTGCGGGGCGGGCGTTCGTCAAGCTGGCCTTGGCGGGGCGAGAGCATCGAAGAGCAGACGGAGAAGCGCTTGCTGTGGGCAGGACGCCGGCAGCGTGACGATGATCCGGGTCTTCTTCTCAACGATGGTTGCCGCGAGCTTGACCAGATGCAGGCGCAACGTATCGAACTGGGCGCGGCGCCATGGAGATTTCTTTGGACAGGCGGCGCGCAATTTCCACCACATCCAGTAGGCGGCTCCGTGCAACATCAGACGCATCTGGTTGGCGGTCGCCTTCGGGCACGAGGTCCGGTCTGATGCGAGATGGGTTTTCCAGGCCTTGATGTGGTTCTCGGCCTGACCCCGGGCGGAGTAGAGCCTTTCGTAGAGATGCTTGCCGCGCCCGCCTTCGAGATTGGTGACGATGTAGCGGGTGTCGCGCCCATTTGGGCTGACCTCGACCCGGGCGACGACGCGGCGCTTTTTCGACCACGACCGGGCCGCATAGGAGAATGTCTTGAAGCGCCGCAGCTTTTGGCCGGGCTTGCGGGCGTAGCGCACGGCCGTCGAGGCCTCAAGCGGCAGGATGTGCTCCGCCAAGCGGCTATTTTTCGATAAGCCAAGGACATAGAGCAACCCGAGCCCGTCACACAGATCCAGAACCTCCGGGGTGCAATAGTGACTGTCGGCGCGCAGCAGGATCTCGGTCCTGGGCCAATAGATGCGGATCTGCCGGATCAATCGGCGAATGTGGGCCGCGCTCTCAGCGCCCTTGGGTCGACGGGCGGGGCGCAGCAAAGCCCCGACGAGCCGACCCGCGCCGTCAAAAACAACGATGGGCTGAAAGCCGTATTCATCATAATAGGAGTTGAACAGGCGCAACTGCTGGTGGCCATGCACCGCGTCAAACGTGTCGTCGATGTCGAGGATGATCCGACCGGGCGGGCGCGCAAAGGACTGGCAGTAGACCCGGACCATCTCCCGGCCCATCCGGATCAACGCGCGCATATCGGCCAGGTTTTCCATCCGCGAGATCGTGGGCTGCGAACACAGCGCTGCCCCGGCCTCAGGACCGCGCTCCAATGCCAGCTTGAAACTCGGATCATGCCGCAGGCTGGTCGCGTCATTGCCATCTTCATACCCTGCGGCAATCATCATGATCCGGAAGCGCATGATCTCCGCCAGATCGTGCTGAACCCTGGCCGGATCGCGTACATCGGTGATGCAGGCCGCAAGACAACCCGCCAGATCGTCCCGACGCTCGATCTCGCGCAGCAAGATCAGCCCGGCATCGGAACTCATGTCCACACCGTCAAA